>NZ_LASZ01000005.1 GCF_001014645.1 Luteimonas sp. FCS-9
CCTCCGCTTGCGGGGAGGGTTGGGGGGGGGGCGCTCTCGGGAAAGCCCGTGCCCCCACCCGGCGCGCGGTGCGCGCCGGCCTCCCCCGCACGCGGGGGAGGCGAAGGCGGCATCGCGCGTCTTCACCACGCACGCGATCGAAGCCCTCCTCCGCTTGCGGGGGAGGGTTGGGTGGGGGCGCTTTTCGGGAAAGCCCGCGCCCCCACCCGGCGCGCGGTGCGCGCCGGCCTCCCCCGCACGCGGGGGAGGCGAAGACGGCATCGCGCGTCTTCACTACGCGCGCGATTGAAGCCCTGCTCCGCTTGCGGGGGAGGGTTGGGTGGGGGCGCTCTCGGGAAAGCCCGTACCCCCCACCCGGCGCGCGGTGCGCGCCGGCCTCCCCCGCACGCGAGGGAGGCGAAGGCGGCATCGCGCGTCTTCACTACGCGCGCGATCGAAGCCCTCCCCCGCATCGCGGGGGAGGGTTGGGTGGGGGCGCTCTCGGGAAAGCCCGTGCCCCCACCCGGCGCGCACCGCGCGCCGGCCTCCCCCGCACGCGGGGGAGGCGAAGGCGGCATCGCGTGTCTTCCTACGCGCGCGATCGAAGCCCTCCCCCGCGTGCGGGGGAGGCTCGCTAGGTGTCGAGGATCTCGAAGCGGTCGGCGTCGAGCATCGCGGGGAACCGCTCGCGATGCGCGGCCAGTTCCGATGCCAGCAGCGTCGTCGTCGAGACGACCTCGGCGTCGGTGCATTCGCTCAGCGGGTGGCCGAGGAAGTCGAGCACCGCGCTGTCGCCGGCATAGTCGAGACCGTTGCCGTCGTGACCGACGCGGTTGACCCCGACCACGTAGCACAGGTTCTCGATCGCGCGCGCGCGCAGCAGCGTCTTCCACGCGTACGCACGCGCCGCCGGCCAGTTGGCGACGAACAGTTGCAGGTCGAAATCCAGTTGCCCCGGCCGCTCGACATCGAAACGGTTGCGGCAGAACACCGGGAAGCGCAGGTCGTAGCAGACCTGCGGATTGATCCGCCAGCCCTTGAGCTCGACCGTCAGCCGCGCGCGTCCCGGCGCGTAGCGCCTGTGCTCGTTGGCGTAGCGGAACAGGTGACGCTTGTCGTACCACTGCAGGCCGCCGTCGGGCGAGGCCCAGAGCATGCGGTTGTAGACGCCGTCGCCGTCGCGCAGCTGCACGCTGCCGGTCACGACCGCGTCGAGCGCGGCCGCCTGCGCGCGGATCCAAGCCACCGTCGGCCCATCCATGCCCTCGGCCCGCTCGATCGCGTCGTTGCTGAAGCCGCTGGTGAACGTCTCGGGCAGCACCACCAGGTCGCTGATGCCGCGCAGCGGCGCGATGAGGCCGCCGTAGTAGTCGCGGTTGGCCTCCGGGTCGTGCCAGACCGTGGCGCCCTGGACGATGGAAACGCGCAGGTTGTGCATGGAGCCGCCTCGTCGACGACCGCGACGCGGCCGGGCTCCCGATTCTCGTCGGCCCGGCCGCGCGGCTCAAGCCGGGAGGCTCACTCGGGCGCCGACGCCCGCAGCGGCTGCTCGGCCCAGCGCTCGACCGCGCCGTCGCGGCCGACGATCTCCAGGCCCAGCCAGTAGAGGCCGGGCGGACGGTCGCGCAGGTCTAGCGTCGCGGCAAACGCGACATTCGGCTGGGCCGGGTCGCGCGAGCGTCCCTGCAGGAAGCCGCCGACCCAGTGGTTGGGCAGTCCGTAGTGCGCCGTGGCGACGGGTACGCCGTCCAGCGTCACGACGACCGACTCGACGCCCGCGATGTCCCTGACCGCCCAGCCGCTCACCTCGACCCGCCCCGCCACGCGCGCACCGGACGCGGGCGCATCGATGTGCGCGAGCGCAGGCGTGGCGCACGCATCCGGCACCGGCGCATCGCGGTCGAGGCGCACCAGCAGGAAACGCTGCCCGCCCCGGTCGACGTTGACCACGCGCGACACCGGCAGGCTGCCCAGGCGTTCGCACAACTGCTGGTAGCGCTCGAGCAGCGCGCTGAACTTCACGTCCGTCGCGCCGACCACGACCAGCGCCGGACGGCCCGCCAATCCGGCGCGATCGTCGAGCTGCAGGCCCCACAGCTCCAACTGCGGCGCGCGGCCATGATGGCGGTTGATCGGATGGTCGAGCACGCGGATGTCCGGATCGCCCAGCGCGAACCCGAGCTCCGCGCCGATCTTGAAGTTGTCGGCGACGAGCACCGTGTCGTCCGGCATGTCGGCCAGCTCCTCGCCGACCGCGGCGGCGAGTTCGTCCCAGCCGGCGAAGTTGGACGGATACCACTTGAGCGCCGCCGCGCGCTCGCGCAGCTGCGGCGACGACACCGCGACGTAGTAGCCGTTGACCAGCAGGAAGCCGGCGACCAACGTCGCCAACGTCAGCAGCCGCAGCCAGCGCGGCCAGCCCAGCAGCACGAAGCCGGCCAGCGGCAGCAGCGCCAGGTAGCCGGGCAGCGGCCAGTGGAAGCTCACCCGCTCGGTGTCGGCCACGAAGCCCAGCGCGAAGAAGCCGGCGACGATCAGCGCGCCGCACAGCGCGAGGAACCGCGCCGCATCGTCGGGCATGCGCCGCATGCGCCAGGCCGCGAGCGCGAGCGCGGCGAACAGCAGTGGCGTCACCAGCCCGGCCTGGATCACCAGGAACTGCCAGCCGTCGGCATGCAACGCCCACGGATGCCGGTCGACCATCTGGAAGCGCAGCCCCGCCTCGGCATTGGCGAGGTTCCAGGCCAGCAATGGCCCCCAGGCCGCGGCGCCGAACGCGATCGCGATCCACACCCGCGGATCGCGCAGCGCCGTGCGGCCGGACGGCAGCGACGCGAGCGCGACGATCCCCACCGCGATGACCGCGATGAAGCGGTAGTGGCTCAATGCGCCGAGCGCCAGGCCGAGCGCGAGCAGCAGCGCCGCGCCGTAGCTCACGCCGCGCAGCAGCCGCGTGCCGGCATCCAGGCACAGCACCGTCGCCAGCGCCAGCATCGCGTCGGGCAGCGCCATCACGCCGAGCGAGCCCAGCAGCGGCAGCAGCAGCGCCAGGCAGCCGGTCACCCACGCCGCGTCGGCGTCGAACTCGCGCGCGGTCAGCCGCACCAGCAGCCACGGCACCAGCGCCGAGATCGCGACGAACGGCAGCCGCACCGCCAGCAAGCCGTCGCCGAACATCTCGGTGCCCAGCCGGATCAGCCACGCGGTCAGCCCCGGCAGATCCGAGTACGCCCACGCCGGGCGCTGCCCCTCGAGCCAGTAGAAGGCCTCGTCGACGAACAGCGGCAGCCGCATCGCGATGCCCAGTTTCAGCACGACGACCAGCACCCACAGCGCGACGAACACCGTGCGCATCTCCATCCGCCGCATTGAACTCGACCTCGCTACACTCGGGAACACGTCGTCAGGGGAGACCGCGCATGCCCGATCCGTCCACGACCCGCGCCATGCTAACCGACGCGCAGCGCGACGCCCTGTCGTCGGCCCGCGCGCAGGTCAACCGCCTGGTGCTCGGCAAGGAGACCGCGGTCACGATGACCTTCGTCGCGCTGCTCGCCGACGGCCACCTGCTGATCGAGGACCTGCCGGGCCTGGGCAAGACCACGCTCGCCCACGCGATCGCCGCGACCGTGGGGCTGGGGTTCCAGCGCGTGCAGTTCACCTCCGATCTGCTGCCATCCGACGTGGTCGGCGTCTCGGTCTACGACGGCGCCGCGCGACGCTTCGAGTTCCACGGCGGCCCGGTGTTCACCAACGTGCTGCTGGCCGACGAGATCAACCGCGCGCCGCCGCGCACGCAGAGCGCGCTGCTCGAGGCGATGGCCGAGCACCAAGTCACCGTCGACGGCACCACGCACGCCCTACCCGACCCGTTCTTCGTCATCGCCACGCAGAACCCGGTCGACCTGTCGGGTACCTATCCGCTGCCCGACTCGCAGCTCGACCGGTTCCTGCTACGGCTCAACCTCGGCTATCCCGACCGCGACGCCGAACGCGCCCTGCTCGCCGGCGAGGACCGGCGCACGCTGATCGCCGGCACGCTGCCGCAGCTGGGCGAGTCCGACCTGCGCGAGATGCGTGCCGCGGCCACCGCGATCCACGCCAGCCCGGCGCTGGTCGACTACGTGCAGGCGCTGCTCGCGCGCAGCCGCCACCATCCCGGCGTCCGCGTCGGTCTGTCGCCGCGCGCGGGGCTGGCGCTGCTGCGGGCCGCGCGCGCGCTGGCGCTGCTCGACGGCCGCGCGCATGCGCTGCCCGACGACGTGCAGCGACTGTTTCCGATGATCGCCTCGCACCGGCTGGTCGCCGACGATGCCGGCGACGGCGACGCGCTGGCAGCCGGCATCCTGCAGGCCGTGCCGGTCGACTGACCCGATGGCTACCGCTGGCCTGCGCCGCCTTGAGGGCTGGATGCGTCCGCGACGCCCCGAGGCGCTGCCCGTCCGCCTCGACCGCCGCCGGATCTACGTGCTGCCGACCCCGTTCGGCGGCTTCGTCATCGCGCTGCTGGCGACGATGGCGGCCGGCGCGCTGAACTACAACAACAATCCCGCGCTGCTGCTGTGCCTGCTGCTGGGCGGCGCGACGCTGGCCAGCCTGCTGTGGACGCAACTGCAGCTCGGCGGGCTGGAGGTGCGCGCCGTGCGCGGCGAGCCGGTCGCCGCCGGCCGGCCGATGCCGCTGCACGTGCACGTCGGCGCGCCGCCGGGCCGCGAACGCCGCGGCCTGCGGGTCGATTGCGACGACGCCATCGCCGCGCCGCTGTCGCTCGACGAGACCGGCGGCGAGACCACGCTGGCCCTGCCGACGCAGCGCCGCGGCTGGATGCCCGCGCCGCGGATCCGCATCTCCAGCACCCGACCACTCGGGCTGGCGCGCGCATGGGCCTGGGTACGGCCTGACGCCCGACTGCTGGTCCACCCCGCGCCCGAGGCGCACGGCCCGGCGCTGCCGCGCGGCGCCGGCGAGGACGCGCAGGCGCGGCTGCACCCGGCCGGCGACGACCTCCACCACCTGCGCGAATGGCGCCAGGGCGATGCGCGGCGCGCGATCGCCTGGAAGGTCTCGGCCCGGCGCGACGCCCTGGTCGTACGCGAGTTCGAGCGGCCGCAGGGCGCCGACGTCGTGCTCGACTGGGCGTCGCTGGGCGGCCTCGGCCACGAGGCGCGCATCCGCCGGCTCGCCCGCTGGGTCGACGAGGCCGAGCGCGACGGCGTGCGCTCGCTGCTGCGCGTGCCCGGCCATCCGCCGCTCGGCCCCGATCGCGGCCCGCACCACCGCCAGGCCTGCCTGAGCGCACTCGCGCTGCTGCCGGAGGCGCCGTGACCGCGCGTTCTGGCCACCCGCTGGACGTCGCCGGCCGGCGGCGCGTGCTGCTGGCCGCAGCAGTCTGCCTGCTGCCGCTGCTGCTGCAGCTCCCGCCGACAGTGGCGATCGTCGTCGCGGCGGTCGGCGCCCTGGTCGTTTCGGTCTCCGGCCGCCGCATGCTGCCGGGCTGGCTGCGCGGCGGCGCCGCGCTCGCGCTGCTGGCCTGGGTACTCGCGCAGGCGGGCGGCGCGATCGGGCGCGACACCGGCTGCGCGCTGCTCGCCGCGATGCTGGCGGTCAAGCCGTCCGAACTGCGCACGCTGCGCGACGCCCGCAGCCTGCTCGGCTTCGCGCTGTTCGCACCGTTCGCCACGTTCCTGCTCGACCAGGGTCCGCTGTCGCTGGCACTGGGCCTGGCCGGCGCGCTGCTGGTCGTGGTCGCGCTGCTCGGGCTGTCGGACGCCGAATCCGGGCTCGCGCCGGGCGGCGCCCGCCGGCAGCTGGGCACCGCGCTGCGCCTGGTCGCACTCGGCCTGCCGCTCGCGCTGGCGGTGTTCTGGCTGTTCCCGCGCCTGTCCACGCCGCTGTGGGGCGTGCCCGAGCGCTCGTCGGCCACGCCGGGGCTGTCGGACGAAATGGGCGCCGGCCAATGGCTCGACCTGCTGGCTGACGATTCGCCGGCGTTGCGCGCGACGTTCGCCGGCCCCGAACCCGCGGTCTCGCAGATGTACTGGCGCGGTCCGACGCTCACCGACTACGACGGCCGCACCTGGACGATGGCCCGCCGGCAGCCGCCGCCCGCGCCCGACCTGGTCGCCCATGCCGCACCGGCCTGGGACTACGAAGTCGTGATCGAGCCGACCGGGCGCGACCTGCTGGTCGCGCTGGACCTGCCCACCGCGCTGCCAGACGGCGTGCGCGGCGGCCGCGACTACACGCTGCGCAGCCCGCGCCGCCTCGACAGCGTGAGCCGCTGGCGCCTGCGCTCGGCGCCACCGCTGCGGTTCGAAACCGACCTGCCCGACACCTTCCGCGCCGATGCCCTGCGCGTGCCCGCCGCGCTGAACCCGCGCACCCGCGCGCTCGCGCGGCAATGGCGCGCGGAAACCCCGGACGACGCGGCGCTGGTCGCGCGCGCGCTGGCGTGGATCGAGCGCGATTTCGCCTACACCCTCGACACCCCGCTGCCCGGCCGCCACGCGGTCGACGAGTTCCTGTTCGACCGCCAAGCTGGCTTCTGCGAGCACTTCAGCTCGGCATTCACCGTGCTGATGCGCGAGGCCGGCATTCCCGCGCGCGTGGTCACCGGCTACGTTGGTGGCCGCCGCAACGCCTACGGCGACTACTGGCTGGTGCGGCGCATGGACGCCCACGCCTGGAGCGAGGTCTGGCTCGAAGGCCGCGGCTGGGTACGCGTCGACCCGACCGCCGCGGTCGCACCCGAACGCATCTACGACACGCTCGAGGACCGTCTCGCGGCCGGGCGGCCCGGCGGTGCACGCTTCGCGCCGATCTTCGACCTCGGCGACTGGGCGCGCCGCGGCTGGAACGACTTCGTGCTCGGCTTCGACGCCAACCGCCAGCAGGCGATGCTCGAGCGACTGGGCCTGGCGCGGCTGGGCGCCGCCGGCCTGGTCGCGCTGCTCGCCGTCGCCGCGCTGCTGGCGCTGGGTGGCATGCTGTGGCTGATCGCGCGCAGCGATCGCGAGACCGACCCGCTGCTGCGCGCCTGGCACCGGCTGGGGCGGCGCTACGCACGCCTCGGCCTCGCGCGCCTGCCACACGAACCCGCGTCGGCCTGGATCGTGCGCATCGGGCCCGCGACGGGCGATTCGGCGGCGCTGGCCGCCCTCACCCGCCGTTTCGTCGCCGCGCGCTACGCTCCGGACCCGGCCGACCCCACCCTGGCGCGCGACCTGCGCGCGCATCGCCCCACCGCCGCCCGCGCCGCGAAGGAGACCTCCCGATGAGCCCTGCCCGCCTGTTGCCCGTCAGCGCCCTGGCGCTGCTGCTCGGTGCCTGCGCCTCGCAACCCAAGCCCCTGCAGGGCGGATTCGCCGAGACGCCCACGCCGCACGCCGCCGTCCAGGGCGACTACACCGGCACCGCGGTGCGCTGGGGCGGGCGCATCGTCCAGGTCGAGCCACGGCCCGACGCGACCTGCTTCGAGATGATCGCCACCCGGCTCACCGTCACCGGCCGCCCGTACTGGGCCAGCGACGACACCAACGGCCGCTTCATCGCGTGCCGCGCCGGCTTCTACGACCCGGCGGTGTTCGAGAAGAACCGCGAGGTCACCTTCACCGGCCGCATCGCCGGCTACGACAGCCGCCGGATCGGCGAGTACGACTACCGCTTCCCCCGCATCGACGCCGACGTCGTCTACCTGTGGCCGGTGCGCGAGACCGTCGACGTGCTGGCCCGCCCCGCGCCTTGGCCGTGGTGGGGCTACTGGTGACGCACTGACCTGTAGGAGCGCGCTCGCGCGCGATGACGCTTTCCCAATACGCTCCACCGCGCGCAAACGCCCCTACGCCGGCGTCCCAAACCGCCCCAGCTGCGCGCCCGCGAGCAGGTGCAGATGGATCTGGAACACCGTCTGCCCGCCGTGCTCGTTGCAGTTCATGACGATGCGGTAACCGTCCTGGTCGAAGCCCTGCGCCTTCGCGTAGCGCGCCGCGGCGACTGCGAGCCTTCCGACGACTTCCGGCGCATCCTCGGGCACGTCGTTGAGCGTCGCGTAGTCCTGCTTGGGCACGAACAGCACGTGCACCGGCGCCTGGGGCCCGATGTCGCGGAACGCGATCAGGTGTTCGTCCTCGTAGACGATGTCGGCCGGGATCTCGCGGCGGATGATCTTGTGGAAGATGGTCATGGGCGATGAACCGTTGGCGATGCGCAATGGCCCCAGAGCATACCGCCGCCACCGATCATCGCCACAACCCGGATCGCCGATCGCCGCCGAGCGCCGCTACTCGACTTCGCTGCGGCTACCGAACGCGTGCGACAGCGTGCCGCGATCGACGAACTCCAGTTCCCCGCCGAGCGGCAGGCCGTGCGCGGGGCGGCTCGGGCGCACGCCGTGCTGGCGCGCGATCTGTGCCAGGTAGTGCGCAGTGGCCTCGCCCTCGACGGTGGGGTTGGTGGCGATGATCAGCTCGCGCACCTCGCCCTCGGCCAGCCGCGCGGCCAGCAGGTCCAGGCCCAGTTCGCGCGGGCCGATGCCGTCGAGCGGACTCAGCCGGCCCTGCAGCACGAAGTAGAACCCGCGGTAGCCGGTGGCCTGCTCGATCGCCAACCGGTCAGCCGGCGTCTCGACCGCGCACAGCGTCTGCGCATCGCGCGACGCGCTGGCGCAGGTCGGGCACACCGGCGTCTCGCTGAAATCGCGGCACCGCGCGCAGTGGCCGATCTTCTCGACCGCCTCGGCCAGCGCCGTCGCCAACCGCGCCCCGCCCTCGCGCCCGCGCCCGAGCACGTGATAGGCCATGCGCTGCGCCGACTTCTGCCCGACCCCGGGCAGCACGCGCAACGCATCGATCAGTTGTTCGAGCAGGGACATGGGCCGTGATGGGTGCGTTGTGAGGGGGGATTGGACAGCGCGTCAGTCCGCGTGACCCGGTTTCCCGAATCCCGATTCCCCAATTCCGATTCCCGGCTCCTCAGAACGGCAGCTTCATGCCCGGCGGCAACGGCATGCCGGCGGTGGCGCCAGCCATGCGCGCTTTCGATTCCTCGTCGACCTTGTTGGACGCATCGTTGAAGGCGGCCGCGATCAGGTCCTCGGCCATCTCCGGGTCGGACAGCACGGACGGGTCGATGCGCACCTTGCGGCAGGCCTTGGCGCCGGTCAACGTGACACTGACCATGCCGCCGCCGGCGCTGCCCTCGACCTCGAGGTTGGCCAGCTCTTCCTGCACGCGCTGCATGTTTTCCTGCATCTTCTGGGCCTGCTGCATCAGCTGGCCGATATTTCCACGCATCATCAAAGTCCTTGTTCGTCGTAGGGGCGAATGGAATCCGGTACGAGTCGGGCGCCCTGCTGCGACATCAGGCGCTGCACGTCCGGATCGGAGAGGAAATTCTGCCCGGCCGCCGCCTGCAGCGCATCGCGCTGCTGCGCATTGCGCTCGTGCAGCGTCGGCGCCGTGCGTGCGGCTGCGGTTTCGAAGCGGATCTGCGGCGTCGCGCCCAGCGGCCCGGCCAACGCGGACGCCAGCTGGTGGACCATGATCGGCGCCTTCAGGTGCTCGTCGGATTCGGGCAGCGCCAGTTTCAGCACCTCGCCCTCGAGCGCGACGAACGCCGCGCTGGCGGCCAGTTCGCGCACCGGGCCGCGCAGCGGCAGATCGGCCACGAGATCCAGCCAGCCGTCGGCATCGAGTGCCATCGACGTCCGGGCGGCCGACGGCGCCGGCTCGGCGCGCGGCGCGGGGGCTGCGGGCGGCTCGGCACGGGGCGCAGGCGTGGGCTCGGGCGTCGGTGCAGGCACCGATACCGGGGCTGGAGCCGCCTTGCGCGGCATGTCGATGCCCTGGCCGGCAGCCGCCATCGGCACTGCATCGACCGGCGCACGGGTTGCCGGACGCGCGGGTGTCACGGCCTCGGGTGCCGGTGCGGCGGCCCGCGGCGGCGGCGAAGACGCATCGCCCAGCGCGGCCCGCGCCGCGGCCGGCCCCGACACCCGGCCCTGCCCGGTACCGCTGCCCGCAGGCGCGCCGGCGTTGCCGCCTTCGGCCGGGCGGAACGCAAACATCCGCAGCACGGTCATTTCGAAGCCCGCGCGCGGGCTCGGCGCCAGGCCCAGGTCGCGGCGGCCGTTGAGCGCCATCTGGTACCACAGCTGCACCACCTCCGGCCGCACCGACGCAGCCAGCGCATCGAGATCAAGGCCCTCGGCCTCGATGCCGACCTCCGGCACCAGCTGCCGCACCTGGATCCGGTGCAGCGCTTCGGACAGCGCGTCGAGCACACCCGACCAGTCCGGCGAGAACTCCGCCAGCGCCACGACCTCGGCCATCAGCCGCGCGCCATCGGCCTGCGCCAACGCGGACAACAGGTTGCCGACGCGCGTGCGGTCAACGCTGCCGAGCATCGTCGCGACCGCCGCATCGGCGAGCGCACCACCCTCGCCGCCCGCACCGGTGTAAGCGATCGCCTGGTCGAGCAGCGACAGCCCGTCGCGCAGACTGCCATCGGCCGCCTTGGAAAGCTGCCGGATCGCGGCCGCATCCGCCGCGATGCCCTCGGCCGCGAGGATCCGCGTCATCTGGCCCTGGATCTGGTCCTCGTCCAGCCGCTTGAGGTTGAACTGCAGGCAGCGCGAGAGCACGGTGACCGGCAGCTTCTGCGGGTCGGTCGTCGCCAGCAGGAACTTCACGTGCCCTGGCGGCTCTTCGAGCGTCTTGAGCAGCGCGTTGAACGCCGACTTCGAGAGCATGTGCACCTCGTCGATCAGGTACACCTTCACCCGGCCGCGCGAGGGCATGTACTGCGCGTTGTCGATGAGCTCGCGCACATCGTCGACGCCGGTGTTGCTGGCCGCGTCGATCTCCAGCAGGTCGATGTAGCGCCCCGCGTCGATCGCCAGGCACGTCTCGCACTCCCCGCACGGGTCGGACGAGGTGCCGCGCTCGCAGTTCAGGCTCTTGGCGAAGATGCGCGCGATCGTCGTCTTGCCGACGCCGCGCGTGCCGGTGAACAGGAAGGCGTGATGGACGCGGCCGGTCTCCAGCGCGTTGGTCAGCGCACGCACGACGTGCTCCTGCCCGACCAGCTCGGCAAACCGCTTCGGACGCCACTTCCGGGCGAGGACGAGATAGGACATGCCGCTATTCTGCCATGGCCGTCCCCCTTCCTTGTGACCGGGCCCAGGCCCAGCTAGAATGGCCGGCCCGCGGCGGTCCAGCCGTCGCAGCGTGCCGCCCCGCGGCCCGCGCGGGACAGATCCGGAGAGGTGTCCGAGTGGTTGAAGGAGCACGCCTGGAAAGTGTGTAAGCGTCTAAACCGCGCTTCGGGGGTTCGAATCCCCCTCTCTCCGCCAGAAACGCAAAGCGCCCCGCAAGGGGCGTTTTGCGTTTCTGGGGGTGTGCGGGGACTTGATGAAGGCCCCCGGCTCGACGGATTCGCCTGGAGCGAATCCGGCCAGCCCAGAGGGCTGGCCCCGCAGGCGCCCGCGCCGGAGGGGCGAGGCCCATGGATGGGCCGAGCAATCCCCCTCGTCGCAAGTTATGCAGATGACCGAGGCTTCGGCCAAGCAGTTCCGGAACTATCCTACTAAAAGACTGACCTCCTCCCAGTAACTGGTGGTACGGCTACTGGGGGCAAGTCAGCCAACCTCGGCCTCTCGCAGGAGAGCCGATGATCTGCTCTTCGTTGAAACGCTTCTTCACGTCCAATCTCCTTCTCGTTCGGAATTGGACTCCAAAGCAGACTGCTACTCAATTGCGGGGGGGGGGCCGTCGAGGCGGGCTGGATCGTTGGTGAGCATAACGAAGAATGGCCGATTTTGCCGGAAGCGGCCGACGTGTCCGGCCAGCCGCAGCCTCACCATTGGTTACAAAGATTGCTCTCGAATGCGCAAGCGCAGTTCAAGTTCATCTTGTTGCAAGAGAGCGCCTCCTTGGAAGGCCAGAACCCACGTGCTCAGAGGACAATCAGGCGCCGCGAATGCCAATAGCCCGCGCGTCGGCACGTGCCTGCGCGTATCGCCCAACCGCATCGCGCATCGCGCCCTCAAGCGCTTGACGCTGAGCGGTGGCTACCTGTCGCATCTGCTGCAAATCTGCCCTGCCGGCCTGAAGTTCCTTGAGAATTTCAGCCCGGCGAACCGCAATGCTGCGGTCAAGGTCGGCAACAAGCCTTGGATCAACGCCGCCGCTCGCATTGAACCGAAATTTCCCCTCTAGCCCGCGCCGCCACTTCAATAGCCGCTCCGTAAGCGCCGGTCCAAATCCAGGCACATTCATGACGGCGCGCTTGTCGACATCAGCCGCCGTCTCGATGCCGAAAGACTCAAGCATTGCCTTCTTCGCGGCGCCGATCCCAGGGATCGAGGCTCGTTCAATCTCGAACTGATCCAAGTAGACGCGCAGCGCGTGCGTCTGGCGATCCTGGACAAGCCGGCTGTAGCGCGCATCGCGCTTTTGCTGCAGTTGGCCCAGCTCAGTTTTCAGCGCGTCCAAGCCTTGACGCTTGGCGCGGAACTGGGCATCCGCACGATCTTCGCGCCATCGCACGCAAAGACCCTCGAAATGATCCTTTGCCTGGCGAAATCGACTCTCGATCGGTGCTATGTCGCTGCGTCCACGGCTGTTGATCCAAACACCGAGACCTGCGCCCAAAAGTCCCCACAGAAGGATCAGATCAACGCTGACCAGCACGCCGAGCAGAATAACGCTGAGCGCGACCGCCCATGCCACCGTCTGCCATACGCCTTTGCGTTGCCCCAAGGCCGCGATCGCAGGAGAGGCTAGGACCGCCGGCACCTGTGGCGGCGCGGGCCAAGCAGGGAGCGCGATTGACAGGATGTCGCGCCAGATCGCGTCAGCATTCGTGGGGCCGCTTTGCACTGGCGGCGCCGATCCAAGGGGCATTCCAAAGAGCGCAATGCCGGCCCGCTCGATTGGGCACCATGGGCACGCGCTGAGCGCGCCGTAGTAGTAATGCGCGGGGTGGGCGGAGCACCGAGCGAACTTTCTCTCGACCACCTCAAGCGCTTTGATCCACTCCTGCGCGGACGGACGCGCGCCCGGAGCCGTGCCCGCTTGCCCAAACGCACGCTCCCAAAGCTGCGCCACCGGCGCAGACGCCGCCGATGCTGGCGCGCTAAATGGAGGCGGCTGCATGCGCAGCGCAGCGCCGTTTGCGGTATACGCGTATCGAAATTCCGGGATCGCCCTCTCGATCGGCATGTCCCCTGGGCCGCTGTAGCGCCCTGCAAATGGGTGGCGGCCGTTGAGCAACATTTGAAAAATCAGGACCGCTAGACCGAAGTTGTCATGATTAACAGTACGCGTGATCGATGCGAAGGCCTTCCCGTGGAGCTCTGGAGGGGTGAAGTCCTGGACACCGACTTCGCAGCGAAACACGCGCCCCTGATGCGACACCTGAAAGCTGTCGGTGTCGATCAGTCGCACAGTCGCATCTGATGCGACGCGAACGCCGCCATGATTGACGTCTCCAACGAGGTGCCCGGCCTGATGAAGCGCCGCAAAGGCACGCGCCGTGTTGAGCGCGGCACGCACCACCATGCGCCAGTCGGCATTTGGGAAATCCGCGAGGCGACTCTTGGGGCTGTAGAGCCTGTGGATGTCCTTGGAGCCGCGCAGGTTCTCCATCAAAAACCCGCGCACCTTCCCGTCTGGCTGGCGGAGCACATCGATGGGCCACGCAGTGAGCTGACTGATCACAGATGTGCGCAGGCTCGGCATTACTGCGAGCTTTGCGCTCCGCTCCTCGTTCGCAGGCGCGAGGTAGATCTTGGCTGCGAGCTCGGGCCGCCCACTCACTTCGTAGACTGAGCCCTCGCCACCCTTCCCGAGGAGCGTGCCGAGGACCACCCGGCCCGCGCTGCCGCGGACGTCGGGCGCGCTCACTCAGGGCGCCTCGGCAGACAGTGCAATCGGCTGATACGGCGGCAAGCGGCTTGCCAAGATGAGCGTCTTGTCGTCATCGGTCCGCTCGCATACGACAGGCGACGACAGATATTCATTGAGCTTCTCAGACAACTCTTGGTCAATGCCGCCCATCGGCAAGGCCCGCACAGCCTGAAACATCTGGTCGAAGAACGGGCCGTGAACCGTCTGGGATGCATAGTGCAACACAAGCGCCTCGATACCGTCGGTAAATGCGGCAACTTCATCGATTGGGCCGACTTGCGATGAAAATTCGACGTTGTCAATCGCGGCCGGGTCGGTTACGAACACCGTCTGATTGATGAACTCGCCATGCTGTGGCCAGAAGATGTAGGCCCAATCATCTCCACGCGGACGCACGACCATCGCGCCATCGCCAATCTGCAAAAAGCATGCATGATCCGGGGATACGATCGCCGCAAGCAGCGTGCAGGCGTACTCGCGAACCGCCATCCCATCCTGCTCCGCGCGATGGCTGATCCTGGCCACGACATTGCGAATCCATGCCTGTGCGGTTTCGCGCGTGAGCGCACGTAGCTCATTGCCATCGTTAAAAAAACCGCGCACCGAGTCGAGAAGCTCTGCGGTTGCAAGCTGCGCGCCGCTGTCAGACCGAGAAGCGCTACCGGCGCCATCCGCGGCCACCAGCACCAAGACAGGGTCCTCACCTAAGAGCGCCCAGGCATGCGCGTCCTGACAGGGCGCACCTGTCTTCGAGTGCGAAGCTCCGAGCGCAGATGCGGCTGCCAGCCGCCACGCCTGGAGATCCATTAAACCGTCGCCCATCCTTCGGGAACGGCCGGATTCTGCAATGGAACAGCGTCGCCAGGCGTGGAGCGCGAGACGGCGCTCATGGAGTTGGATAGCCAGCTAAAGAGCTCGCGGAACTGCAGTCCCCGCAGGCTCAGCGGCGCGCGCACGGAAATCTGACGCAGCGTCCCCATGTCTGCGCCCTGCACGCCCACGGCGAAGAACTGAAAATTCTTAGTGGCCTCGCCCTCACGCACGAGCTCGGCTGCGCGCTTCCAGTTATCGGTCGGCGCGCCGTCGGTAATCAGAAAGATCCACGGGCGGTAGTAAGACACGCCGTTGGCCTTGTAGATCTCTTTGCGCTGGCGAAGCATCTCGAGCCCCTGCTCGATCGCAGCGCCCATCGGCGTATCTCCAGTGCACGCAAGCGTTGGCGGATAGAAGCTGTCGGCGGTTACGAACTCCGTCATCGTCTGTACGGGGCCGAAAGTTACGATCCCTACCTCAACGCGCTTGGCGGCAAGAGAATCGGCGGTAAGCTCTTCGCGAAACTGCATCAGCCCTTCGTTGAGCTGCTGAATTGCCGGGCCGTTCATCGACATCGAGGTGTCGAGGAGCAAGAGGCACGCGCACCGGTTTTCCGGGTTCTCCGCGAAGGTGTGTGAACCAAAGGGCATCTGCTCAAATTCGCTTGTCATATCGGATCTCCCTGTCCTGTGCAGAATTCTAGTCGAAAACCTTGGCACCTGAGCGAGGCGGGCTTAGCATCCGAGCATGCTGAACGCGCTTCCCACCGCCACCGCTTCTTGGACGCCCCGCGGCGCCGCCGATTGGGCGCCACTCGTCGCGTCGGGCGCGGTGCTTACAGGGTTTTTGCTCACTCTTGCGCTTGGTGATCGATCATATCCTGAGCAACCCTCCTCCGCGCCGATCTCGCAGGAAGTCGCCGTGGCTCCGGCCGAGGTGCCCGCGCTTCGAGCAGTGCCCCCGAGCGTGCGAAGTGGCAACCGGGGCTCCATCCGGCTTGTCGGAACGAATGCCCTTCCTTCGCCAAAAGGCCCGTTAGCGTCCGCAAGCGGCTGCCCCCGCTCACAACCCCATCTGCCCTCGCCTGCCGCAGCTGCAGCCCTAAAAGCGGGCTGGCACGTGAGCGCTGACCTGCATCGAGCCGGTTACCAGCTCGTCCTTGTGGACGCAGGTGTTGAGCGCAAAGGCGAACGGTGCGTGCCGATTGGTGCGTCTGTGCTTGTATTTATCGAGTCAGGGCTTGTCGCGATCGCCTACGACAGAAGCGGCAGATCTGCTTCGCGCTTGGCAGCGATCGAGCTTGCAGAGCCTCATGGCGTAAACCTGATGGGCGGCGCGGGCACGCTCGCGCATCTGGCACTAGGCGATCAGCTGATCCTTCGCTAGGGGCTCCGCTGGGCTCAGCAAATCGCTTGGGTTTCCACGATCTGCTTGAAGTCGGACTCGCGCAGTACACGGATTGCGTATCCCTTCGCAATAAGCGCTTCCGCTTTCAAATGTTTGGCGCTCTTGGTCTTCCCAGCGAGCTTACGCGCGTCCTGATCTCCAACGATCAAAAGCGTCGTCTTTTTGCTGACGCTAGCAGCGACGTCGCAGCCTGCCTTCGCCGCCAGATCAGCGGCATGACGCCGCGGGATCTCCAACGACCCTGTGAACACCGCGATCTGCCCAAAGAGCGGCCCCTCACAGTCCCCGAGGCGCGTTACGTGCCCCTCAGTGCTCAGATCGATCGGACGCCGCACGCGCCCCTGCCAGTCGGCGAGCGTCAGCCCTGGCGCCCCGCTCGCGCGGCAGAGCACCTCCCCGGCTGCGCGCGCGTCTTCGAGCGCATCGTGGTGCTCGAAGCGAATACCAAGAAACGCGGACACCGGACGCAGGCCATATCCACGCGCGCCAAAGCGATCCGGCCATGCCCGCCGGACAACGCGTGCGGTGTCGAGCCACTGCCAGACGGGCACGCTCAGGCCATAGCGTTCACAAGCACGGCGAACCGCTCCCTGATCGAACGGGGTATGACAGGCAACGACACTCGCGTCCAGGCGCTGCCTGAGTGCTTCGGCAATCTGCGGCCATGTGGGCGCGCCGCGGACATCTGCTTCGGTGATCCCATGGATGTCGACGTTGAAGGCATCGAATTCACCCTCCGGATCGACGAGCGCCGAATACGAATCGACATGTCGCCCGTCTCGAAAAAACGCAACGCCAACCTGGCAAATGCTGCCAAGATCAGCGTTGGCCGTTTCAACATCAAGGGCTGCAAATTCCATTTTGCTCCGATGGACATATCACGCGATCACGCCCTGATGAGCTGGCAACGCGGCATGGTCGTTAGGCGACACCGCATCCTGCGCTTACGCTTTAGGCGGACTACTTGTTTGGCTTGTGCTTGTGCGGCTTGAGCGAAGGCGTATTTCCAGGCGTTTCCTTGTTATCTCGCCTCCTCTTATCAGGCTCGCCTGTCGATGGAGCGATTGGCTTTGGACCCGGTTTGATTGCCATGAAGAGCCTCCTTTTCGATTGGTGAAGAGCAATTCCTCGCGGTGCCGCCTAACGCAATTTTCGTAAGTGCCGTTCGAGCCCGGCAATTCGACTCCCGATCCTGCCACGGACCCCAAGGCGACGACTCCAAGTTGCCTTTTATCGCCGATGTCGGCATTTTGCAACTCAAACTACCACCTAGGATTTCACAACTCGAGAGAGGGCCTGCAGCTGCGTCGCGAATGCGACAGCGGCGCCCCCCTTGGAGACGTGCAGCAGCTCGTCGATCCCTGTCGCACTGGTGATTCCGAGGCGATCGTAGGCGCAGATCGGAATCTGATGATTATTCTTAAATCGCTTGTCCGGCCCGCCGCGCTTGTTTACGAACCGCCAGGTGTAGCCCGTAATCGTCGCGTCAGAAGGCACGCCCTCATCCTCAATAAAGCTTGTAGGGCCCGCTTCAAGGCGCAGGGTTCCGAATGACGCGCCACCCACACCAGAGCTGTCGTAGATCAAGACGCGATCTGGAAAGAAGTGGAGCGTCTGAGCACCGACCTCCACTGCAATCGTTTCTACATTCGTCTTCACGAAAGGCGGTGCAGCGCGAGAGACGCGCGTTTTCCTACGTTTTACAAGGCCACTGGCACCCGCATGATACTTCGCATTATGCACATGTGCGCGCGCCGAAATGTGCCACACGCGAGACGCTCCCGCAATTCCATCGGCTGCCCTGTGGAATGCTTCGAGTGCCTGCTCAATATCCTTGTCGAGCTCGTAAAGGAGCACGACAGATTTGCGCAGGAGATCGGCGTAGTAAGCCCATGCAACGCCGATCCCACCGACAAGGAGGGCGACCCAAATTGCCCAGACCGGAGCGCCTCGCATAAACAGGATCAGCAAGGCGGTGAGTAGCGCCGTGAGAGCCCATGGCCAAAAGCGGACACGCCGCTGCTTGTCGCTCAGTTCATCCAGCAGTTCCGCCGATGACGAATCAACGATTGTTGTTGCGAGCGCCGAATCGATGTCGACCATAGGACCATGCGTGCCTGAGGGCACATCGCTCCAATCGAGCGAAGCGGGCGGCGGCATGGGCACCCTAGGCGTGCTTTGTGAACCCGAAATCGCTGGAAGCGTCGCGCGGTAATGGATACCGCCCCGCCCCATGTGGACGTAGTTGCCTCTTGGGCCGGTCCCAACGCGAAGACCCTTGACGCCGACAGACACACCGACTCCACCCTTGGAGAGGTTGAATCTGAACGGCCCCACCCACACGCTTTTACGCAGATAGATTCCCATCAATCAAGTTCCTTTTGACCCTCGATACGCTCACACGTACCCACCAGCAACTCCCGGGGCAAACGCTTTGCAACGCAGCGGCGCCCCAACTCTGGACCTTCGCGCCGATGGTGACAGATGTTTTCGTAGCTAGCCCTAGTATTCAAGCCGCACGCCTCGTAGCGAAGCCTTGGAGAATGCCGGGAACTACCGACGCCCCCCGCAATTGAGCAGCAAGGAGCTCTGGAGTCCAATCCCGAAGAGCTTGCCCAGCTTCCCCACTTCCGTCCCCCCGGCTCAAGAAGAGGAATTTCGGCTCACGGAACTTCTTCGGAGGCGCTCAGTACTACTTGACAACCGCACAATTCGCTAGCAAGCTCGACTACGGAGCGTAGAAACTCCTCAGACAGCGGTACCCACCTCCGACAACCTGGTGGGTTTTTTGTGCCCGGCGCTTTGCGGGCACAACCGACGCGATGCCTGCGTCGGGAGGGCGGCTAATACAACACCCTTCGGGGAAATACGCCCGCCGTCTGTCTGCGGTTTCTAACCTCCCGACTTCCCGTCCGCCATCCGGTGGGCGGGCCACTTCGATGGAATGAAGGAGGCAACATCATGTCGAACCGCGAATCGAACGAGAGCCAACGGGCTGGCTACTTCCTGCCGGAAGACGACAGGACGCGGCTGGCGAAACTGCGCGACCACATGGAATTCCTGTCGCGCTTGGCGGAGCCGCGCACGTACGACGAGGAGCAGGACGATCCGCCCGAAGTCAGCCACGGCGAACTGGCCACGTGCCTGGCCATGCTGGCCGAACAGGCGGAACTGGTGCTGGAGGCGATGGCGTGGCGGCCGTCGCAAGGCAAGCAACCCGACACGCGTGCAGCCGTGCCCGAGACCGAAGCCCCCGCCGAATCCGCCGGCGAACTGGAAGCGCGACCGTACGCGACGCAGGATGCGGCGTCGGTTCCGCCGGCGAATACGGCCGACGTGCCGGAGGCCTACGTCTTCGGCGTCACCATCGACCAGGCCGACGCGCTCGACCGGCTGGTGCAGACGCTGATGGCGCATGGCGATGTCCTCGCATCCGGGCATGAGGACGATCTGGCCGATGCCACGGTGCCGGTGCTGGGGCTGGCGATCTCGGAAGGCGCGGACGCCGTGCGGGACATCCTGGACCGCGTGCAGGACCAGCGGATCCCGCGCGCCGCGAAGGCGCAGGGCGGCGTGCGTGAAGACCGTCCGGTGTACGGCGCCATGCCGCAGCCGGCCACGCACGCCTCGCTGCACTGATCGGCCCCGGAGCCGGGCTCGCCTTCGGCGGCCGTTGCCGAACGGCGCGCCCGGCTCCGTTCTCGACCGCGTTCGCGCGCGCATGCGCGCGCCTGTCCGTCACGGAGGATTGCCATGCCTCACCCGCCCCAGACCGCCCGCGCCGCCGCGCGCCGGGCCGATGTCCCCACGACGGCGCCGACGTCGCGCTCCGAACTGCTTATGCCAACCGCGCTGGATCACGACCGCCCCACTCCGCCCCGCCGTGCGCGCCAGCCACGGCGCTGCACGGTCGGCTCCCAGCACTACCCCGCACGCGAACCCTACGAGAACGACGACGAAGTGCCCTATCTGCGCTTGCGCGGCCTGTGGCTGGAAGCGATGGGATTCACCGTCGGCGCGCGTTTGCGCATCCAGGCCGACGCCGGCGTCTTGACGCTGACGCTCGACAGCGCGGAGCGCTGACATGGGCCGCCATCTCCCCTCGTTCGGCATCAGCCTGGATCAGGTGGACCGCTTCGACAGCCTCATCCGCCTCATCGTCGCACAGGGCGACGTGCTTTCGTCGGTCGACCCGCGGCAACTGGAAGCCGACAGCGTGCCCGCGCTCGGCGATGCGATCTACGAAGCAGGCGTGGCGCTGCGTACGCTCATGGAGCAGGTGGGCGAGCAGGCGCTGCAGGACGCGGATGCGACAGCGGGGACAAAGCCAGGTTGACCAAGGCATCGCGCGTTGAATCAAACCCGCACTGCGCGTCGGTACGGCGAGGTTGAGAGCAGGTCGCACCGCCAATCGGCTGGAGCGAACTGGACGGCTCTTGGACGGCGCCGATGGCGCCATTGCAGATCAACGCCTTCGTCGCGCAGCCCGCTGCGGGCCCCTGCCGGCTGCGGTAAAGTCCGGCCATCACAGGACGTGAGGAGGCGGTGTCGTGGCAAGACACCTGATCGTGGTCGGCGATCCGACCAGTGGCGGCGGCGTGGTCGTCAGCGGTTCGCCGTTCACCGACATCGAAGGCAAGCCGGTCTCGCGCATCAACGACCACGCCACGTGCCCCAAACACAAGGGCACCTTCCCCATCGTGACCGGCGACCTGACGCTCGTCATCGATGGCCAGCCCGTCGCGCGCGATGGTGATCGGCTGGCTTGCGGTTGCAGCGTGCTGTCCAACAAGCAGTATCGCGTGTTCATCGATTCGGGCGGCAATGTCGGCCGTGCGGCAGCCGGGGTCGGCGGCCTGTTCGCCGCCTCCCCCGCGCCAGCGCCCTTGGAGACACCACTGCAGGCCTCGTCCGCACCGGCGGAGGAACCGACCACGGCGGTGACATTGCGCATCGGCGTGTTTTTCGACGGCACCAACAACAACGCGTCCAACATTGCGCTCGGCGCGCAGTGCCGGGCCTCATCGGCCGACGCGCTCGGCCAGGACGCCGAGGACCGCGCCGCGATCGCCGAGCACTGCCGCCCTTACATGCTGAAGCCGGGCAGCAGCTACGACAATGGCATTACCAACGTGGCGCGGCTGTACGAACTGTATGAGGACAGTTCGAGCGAGTCATGGAGCGAAAGCGACACCAGCTACTGTATTCCGATCTACGTGGACGGTATCGGCACACTCGCCGGAGAAGCGGACGACTTGCTGTCCCAGGGGCTGGGAACCGGACGGAGCGGCGTGTTGGCGCGGGTCTCGGAGACGATGTCTCGAAGTATTCCAGAGCAACTGGCAGCCTTCGTCGCGAACGCATCCGGCGCAGAGGTGGAGGCGATCGAGTTTGATGTCTTTGGTTTCTCGCGGGGCGCGGCCGCAGCACGACATTTCGTGCATGAGGTCAATCGCAAGGGGCATGGCCCCTTGGCAGGTGCGCTACTGGGCAGCGGCGTGCGCTACACACCTGACTTCGAGTTCGTCGAAAGCGTAAGTGTGGAGTTCGTCGGGCTATTCGATTCAGTCTCGGCGATCGGCAGCCTGGCCGATGGTTTGAACGTGCGCGACGGCCGGACGGGAGGCGTCCAGATGGCCTTGCCGGCAGGATGCGCGCGCCAAGTCGTCCATCTCGTGGCCCGAGACGAGCGGCGAGCCAACTTCATGCTGACCAGTGCGGACCCGCCCCATGGGGATATTGTGCTGCCTGGCGTGCATTCCGATATCGGTGGCGGCTATCACCGCGACCGCGAGGGGCCGTTGCTGCTGACAAAGCCTGTCGGCTTCGACGAGCCTGCCGAAGGGCTTGCGCCCGGGCAAGCGCCAGATCGCGGCCAACTCGAGCGCAGTCGGGCGTTTCGCCGAGCGGCAACGGAGTGCGCGCGTTGGCGCGAGCAACTCGACGCCGACGCAGAGACGGTGCGGGTGGAGGTGTGGCACCAATGGCAGTCGCGGCGTCGCGCAGGCAGCCACAGCGTGCAGCCCGATCGAGCGCTGCGAATCTATGCCGCAGTCAGCCTGGAGCGCGCAGTGGATTGGCGCTACCAGCTGATTCCGCTGAGATTGATGCATCGGAAGGCGAGCGAAGGTGGCGTACCTTGGAGGCAATCGCCAGACGATGTGCCCGATATGAGCCTGACGGACGAGCTCCTTCCCTTGGCTGACAAGCTGATCAACGGCCAAGCTTTGATCAAACAAGAAGAAGCCCTATTGAGAAGGAAGTACCTACATCAGTCGTCCCACTGGAATTATGCACTTGGGCGCAATCCCGTGTCGCTTGAACTGGTGTACGCCAGTCGTCCCGATCCAAGCGGTCAACGAAACATTCTGCCGAATCGATGAGACAGGCTATGAAGCGAATTGGAATTGGTGCGCTACTCGCGCTGTTGTTGGCTGCCTGCGCCTCGGGGGCCGCGAATGCGCGACTGCCTTACGAGGCATGGCGGCTTGGATTTCTCGCACCGCACTACATGGAAGTATGGACCGAGGATGCAGCGATCGAAGATGTCCGCGGCCGTGTGTTCTCGGGCTATCGAAGCGGCACCGTGGCCGTGGCGCATTCCGGCGACGCTGCCGGTTGGCCCGTCACCCAGAGCATGGGTAAGGGGCGGTATGTCGTCGGCGCCGACTTGCCGCGGCGCATCCATGTCCGCTGGCAGTCGCTGGTGGAGCCGCAGACCTATCGGATCACATTGGACATCCCCGACGAGATGCGTGCGTTGATGCTGGAGAAAGCCAATTCGATCGCGGTGCCAGGAAGGCAGGAATATCGCAATGCTGTCGTCGTCGGGCTGGCACCTGGCGGCTGGGTCAAGGTCTGGGTGAAGAGCCCTGGAAGCGAGCGGATCGAAGCGCTTTGCCAGAAAGCTGAAGTTGAACCCAAAGGACCGGACCAGGGCGCACACGGAGGTCGTTACGTCACCCTGCCACCGAAAGTAAAAGCCTACATCGACCAAAATCCCGTGCCCTACGATTCCTGGAAATGCCCAGAGAACGCGTAATCGGCGCTGGGCTCCGGCGTGCGTTGAAGCCGACGTGGCGTTCGGTTTGCTCACGGCATAGCGGCTGAATCAGCTCCTGCGCCACGAGCATGCGACGAGGCGAAGCGGAACCGCCCGCGCGAGATACGCGGGCGGTTCGCAGACCGCTTGGTAGGCGAATCCATCAATCAATGGATGACGCAGTAGCCGCTTGTGTCGAAGGTGCACTCGTACAGGAAGCGCCACTCGCCGTTCTGACACATAAAGACGCGCTGACCGTTCAACAGGTCAACGGATCCGATCACTCCATTGGCCGTGCACTCGCTCGCAGGTGGCGTCTCAAGCGCCTGAGACGATGCTGTTCCGATCGTGAGCGACAGCCCGATTGCCAGGGTGCCTACCGCTTTCGTCAAGGCCTTCATCTGCATTCTCCATGAGTTGACGTGATGTGGCGTAGGCGATCTGATTGTCTCAGCGCGCGGATACGCCGCGAGACAATCTCGTAGGTCAACCAAAGCAAGAGAATCAGAGAACTACTTGGTTGAGAGTAAGAATAGTCCTACGTGCATGCATCGTCTGATTGACAGAGGCATCGCCACTTCGAAGCGTCTGTCGTGATCGCTGCATATTGAAGCGCATCAGACATCTAGCCTCACCGCCTTTACAGTGACCAATCCATGGGCACGATGCCGCGCCGCCAAGCGTCCGTCCTTGGACGCTCGGTCGAGCCTGGCGCTTATTCCTCCTCTTCCTGACCAGGACGATTCTGGTTGCGCTCGTTTTCGCCCTGGCGCTGGTCACGGCCGCCCTGCTGACCACCACCCTGCTGGCCGCCTCCCTGCTGGCCGCCCTGCTGCGGATTCTGGTTCTGGCCTTCGCGCTGGTTCTGGTTGTTCGGACTCATGCGTCGTCTCCATGCGGCGGACATTCGCCACGTTGACGACGCTGCGCCGGCCGACGTTAGTTGGGCGCGAGGATGCTGCATTCAGGGTCGGCGGAATCTTCCGGATTCGTGAATCCGCCACGCGGGGCGACCAAGCGCCCATCAGGCGCAACGCAATCTTGCGCGCGCGGACAACGCCAAAGTCATCGCCGATCACGCCGCATTGCCGCCGCGGCTGGTTGCATCCGGGCTTTGCCCCTAAGGAGATGCGATGAAAGCCCTGACCTATCATGGCACGCGGGACGTCCGGGTCGAGACGGTGCCCGATCCCGTCCTGCGCGAACGCGACGACATCCTGCTGCGCGTGACCGCCACCGCAATCTGCGGCTCGGACCTGCATCTGTACCGCGGCAAGATTCCGGAGCTGCACGACGGCGACATCCTGGGCCACGAGTTCATGGGCGTGGTCGAGGACGTCGGGCCCGACGTCACGTCGGTGCGCAAGGGCGACCGGGTCGTGATTCCGTTCGTGATCGCCTGTGGCGACTGCTTCCATTGCCGGCTCTCGGAGTTCTCCGCGTGCGAGACGACGAACACCGGACAGGGCGCGTCGCTCAACCGCAAGGGCATGCGGCCGCCGGCGGCGCTGTTCGGCTACAGCCATCTGTACGGCGGCATCTCCGGCGGCCAGGCGGAATTCGTGCGCGTGCCCAAGGCCAACGTCGGCCCGCTGGTCGTGCCGGAGGTGTTGAGCGACGAGCAGGTGCTGTTCCTGTCGGACATCCTGCCGACCGGCTATCAGGCGGTCCTCGACGCGAATGTCACGAAGGGCTCGACGGTCGCGATCTTCGGCGCCGGTCCGGTCGGGCTGATGGCGGCGGCGTGCAGCCGGATGCTGGGCGCGGAGCGCATCTTCATGGTCGACCGTTACCAGTACCGGCTCGACTTCGCGCAGGCCACCTACGGCGTGATCCCGCTGAACTTCGAGGAGATCGACGATCCGGCCGACGTGATCGTCTCGCAGACCGACGGGCGCGGCGTGGACGCGTCGATCGACGCAGTCGGCTTCGAGGCCAAGGGCAGCAAGGCCGACACGTTGCTGACCGGCCTCAAGCTCGAGACCAGCAGCGGCGCGGCAGTGCGGCAGTGCATCGCGGCGACGCGGCGCGCGGGCACGGTCAGCATCCCGGGCGTGTATGCAGGCTTCATCCACGCGTTCATGCTCGGCGATGCGTTCGACAAGGGCCTGACCTTCAAGATGGGACAGACCGACGTGCAGCGCTACATGCCCGAACTGCTGACGCGCATCGGCGATGGCGACCTGCAGCCGGACGTCATCATCTCGCACCGGATGAAGCTCGAAGACGCGGCGCGCGGCTACGAGATCTTCGACGGCAAGGATGAGGACGATGCTTGCCGCAAGGTGGTGCTGACGCCCTGACGGTGTCGCGGCGCCGGCCATGCCGGCGTCGCGCCTGCACGGCCCCCACATGGCGATGGCCCCGCCGACTGACCTCGGCGCCCGCATCGACCGATACCGTTGCTGCCTTCCGGCCCTGGCGGGATTTTCGATCTAGCGTCGCGAGGGGCCGACGGGGCCACCATGGAGACGTACGCCGGGCAGGCCCGGCCCCGCGTCAGCGGGAGGGGGATTCTAGCAGGGCCGGCGCGCCTGCGCCTATCCGTTGCCGCCTCATTCGCCCCGCTCCACCACCGGCACGCCGTCGTGCTGACGGAAGCGGATCGCGTAGGACAGCCGCACGGGCGTCGGCGTCTCGGTCGCGTCCGCAGCGCTGCAGGGATCGCTGCCGTCGAACCCGTCCGGCGCGGTGCACAGCGCGGCGGGCCAGTAGGTCCAGGCGCGCACGGCGGCCAGCGTCGGCGCCACGAACGCGGCGCGATCGGGCACGTCGCCGGGCATCGTGCAACGCGCATCCGCTCGCTCGGCGGCGGCCGTCACCTGGCCCTGGGTGCCGACGACGACATCCACGCAGACCTCGACCGGCGGCAGGCGCAGCGGCAGCAACTCGGCGGGATAGGCCGGCAACGCGGCGGGTTGTTCGAGCGTGGGATAGACGAAGCGCTGGTGGCGCCCGAGGGCCATCCGGTGGGTATCGCCCTCGGGCGCCAGCAACGCGGCACCGACCTCGCCGCGCGCGGGCGGCGCCGGCGGCGGTTCCGGCGGCACCGGTACGCTCGCGCAGCCGGCCAGCAGCAGGGCGAAGACGCCAGGCGCCGCCGTCCGTGTCACTGCGGCGCCCCGTCCCCTGCCGGTTCGGGATGCAGCCAGGTGGCATCGCCGTCCGCGTAGCGCTCGTGCTTCCAGATCGGCACGCGGTCCTTGATCTCGTCGATGATGTAGCGGCAGGCATCGAACGCCGCGCCGCGGTGCGGGGCGGACACGCCGACCCACACCGCCATGTCGCCGATCGCCAGGTCGCCGATGCGATGCACGCACACGGCCTCGCACAGCGCGAAGCGCGCGCGGGCCTCGGCGAGCACCTTCGCGCCCTCGGCCTGCGCCAACTCGACATAGGATTCGTAGCGCAGCCCGAGCACCGGGCGGCCGTCGTTGTGGTCGCGCACCCAGCCTTCGAAGCTGGCGAAGGCGCCGGCGCGATCGTGCTGCAGCCGCGCGCGCAACGGGACCAGGTCGACCGGCGCGTCGGCCAGCCAGAAGTCGCGATCGGTCATTTCAGCCTCCGCTGACCGGGGGAATGAAGGCGATCTCGCTGTCGCCGCGGACCGCATCGTCCCAGCGCGCGAACGCGCCGTCGACGGCAACGCGCAGGCGCTCGGCCGGCAGCGCGAAGCCGTGCTGTGCGCGTACCTCGGCGTAGAGCGCGCGCAGGTCGGGCGCGGTGGTCTGCCAGGTCTCCTCGCTGCGGCCGGCGGCATCGCGCAGGCTGGCGAAGTACAACAGTCGAACGTCGGTCATGGTGCGGCACCTCCCTCGATCGTGCCGACGTCGCGCTTGCCGCCGCGCTTGCCGACCAGCTTCGCCGGTCCGAGCACGATGGCGTGCGAGAGCGCCTTGCACATGTCGTAGACGGTCAGCGCGGCGACGGTCGCGCCGGTCAGCGCTTCCATCTCCACGCCGGTGCGGTGGGTGGTCTTGACGGTGCAGTCGATGCGCAGCTCGCGCTCGCCGCACCAGTCGATCGCGATCCGCACGCCGTCGATCGGCAGCGGGTGGCAGAACGGGATCAGCTCAAAGGTGCGCTTGACCGCCATCGTGCCGGCGACGATCGCGGTGTCGACGATCCCGCCCTTGGCGCTGCGCAGGCCGCTGGCGCGCAGTTGCGCGGCGACCGGCGCCGGGAACCGGATGCGGCATTCGGCACTCGCGGCGCGGGCGGTGACGGTTTTGGCCGAGACGTCGACCATGGTCGGCCGGCCGTCGGGATCGATGTGGGTCAGCGTCGGGGACGCCGGGGTTCTGCTGCGGGCCATTTCGCCTGCGTCGTGACTGCGGAACCCGGATGGTACCGGCCCCGGTGTCCGGCGTCCCCTCACGGGGTGCTCCGCTCAGCCGCCGACCAGGAACATTTCGACGTGCCGGCGCGGGGCGCGGGTGCTGCCGCGCAGTTCGCTGTAGCGGTCGGCACGGCGCGACCACAGGTCGGTGAGCCGGGACGCGAACGCGGCCTCGCCCTCGGCCAGCCAGCCGCGCAGCGGCTGCCCCTGGCCGGCGAACAGGCAGGTGTAGAGGCTGCCGTCGGCCGAGACGCGGGCGCGATGGCAGTCGCCGCAGAACGGCGCGGTCACCGAGCTGATGAAGCCGATCTCGCCGGCGCCGTCCGCATAGGCGTGCCGCTGGGCGACCTCGCCGCGGTAGTCGGCATCGAGCGCGCGCAGCGGCCAGCGCGCCTGGATGCGCGCGTGCAGTTCGCGCGAGGGCACCACCAGCGCGCGGTCCCAGCCGTTGCAGGTGCCCACGTCCATGTACTCGATGAAGCGCACGACGTGGCCGGTGCCGCGGAAATGCGCCGCCATGCGCTCGACCTCGTGGTCGTTGACGCCGCGCTGCACCACGCAGTTGAACTTGATCGACGAGAACCCGGCGCGTTCGGCCGCGTCCACGCCTGCCAGCACCGCGTCGATGTCGCCGCGCCCGCCCGACAACTGGTGGAACAGCGCCGGATCGAGCGCATCGAGGCTGATCGTCAGGCGCCGCAGGCCGGCGTCGCGCAGCGCCTGGGCCTGGCGCGCGAGCAGCGAGCCATTGGTCGTCATCGCCAGGTCCTCGATGCCGGGGACCTTGGCCAAACGTTCGATCAGCGACGGCAGGTGCTTGCGCAGCAGCGGCTCGCCGCCGGTGATGCGCAGCTTGCGCATGCCCAGCCGCGCGAAGCCGCGCACCAGCGTCTCGATCTCGTCGAACGACAGCCGCCCGGCCTGGTCGAAACCGTAGTCGTCGGGCACGCGATCGGCGGGCATGCAGTAGCCGCAGCGGAAGTTGCAGGCCTCGATCACCGACAGCCGCAGGTCGTGCAGCGGGCGGCCGAGGCGGTCCAGCGGGGCCTGGGGCAGTTGCGGCAGGGCGCTCATGCGCGCACATCCTGCGCGTGCGCCGGTGCACGCAGCGCGAACCGATCGCCCGGGCGCGCCACGCGATGGCCGCGCGCGCGCATCGCCTCGCCGTCGGCGTCCGATGCGTAGTGGTAGAGCACGCAGCGGGCGAGCAGCGCGGGCGGATAGTCGCGTTCGAGATCGTCGATGCCGCTGTGCGACGGATTGCCGTGCAGGCCGCAGTCGTGGGCGACCAGCTCGTCGCGGTCGGCATAGCGCGCGAGCATCTCCGGAACGGGCCGCGTGTCGCCGCTCCACACCAGGCTGCCGGGCAGCCGCAGCCCATAGGCCGTCTCCGGCCAGTGGTGGCGCACCGGGAACACCTCCAGGCGCACGCCGTCGTGCCAGAAGGCCTCGCCGACCGGGATCAGCCGGAACGCGTCCCAGAAGTTCGCGCCGCCTTCGGCGAGCACGTTGGGATAGTCGCCCACGCGCCGGTGCAGCAGCGGCACCACCGGGGCCGGCACATACAGCGGCATCGCGCCGCGACGCGCGGGATCGAAGTAGCGGTCGACGAACAGCCGCTCGAAGCCGCCGACGTGGTCGAGGTGCACATGGGTGACGAACAGCGCGCGCGGCGCCTCGCCGTAGCGATCGAGATGCGCGGTCAGGCCTTCGTTGCCGCAGTCGATCGTCAGCCACGGCGCGCCGTCGCGCTCGATCGTCGCCATCGGCGAGCCCAATGCGACCGCCGACGCGTTGCCGACCCCCAGGAACCGCAGTGCCCAGTCCATCAGATGCCCCGGCTCCAGAGCACGTCGTAGGAGCGGCGCAGGCGCGCGAAATCCGCCGCCACCGCGTCCTCGCTGCGCGCCCCGCGCAGCTTCTGCAGCGAGCGCTCCAGCCGCGCAAGGTTGCGCGCGCGCCAGCGGGTCTCGGGAATGCGCAGGCGGCCGCGGTCGAGATCGATCAGCCAGCCCTTGCCCAGGCCGTCGAACAGGATGTTGTGGGCGTTGAGGTCGGCATGGTCCAGCCCGGCGCGATGGAAGCGCGCGATCAGGCGGCCGGTCTGCTCCCAAGGCGCGTCTTCAGGCGCCTGCGCGACCAGATCGGCCAGCGAGCGCACGTCGACCAGCCGCTCGATCAGGATCCAGGCCCGGTAGGTGAGCCCGCGGCGCAGGTAGCTCGCGGCGATGGGCTGGGGCACCGGCAGGTCGCGCTGCAGCAGTTCGCGCAGCAGCCGGAACTCGACGAAGCTGCGCACGCGCGGCCCGCCGCGCCACAGGTGCAGGTCGCGGTTGACGCGGCCGACCATGCCGCCGCGCAGGTACTGCCGCAGCACGCACGGCCCGTGCGAGGCGTCGATGAACCACGCGCCGCCGCGCCCGCTGCCCGAGACCCGCTGCGCGCGCTCGCCCCACAGCGCCGGATCGAACCAGCGCGGATCGGCTTGCCGCAGCTGCGTGCCGTCGAACAGAATGGCGCCGTACTCGCCCGCGCGACCGTCCGCCGGAATCGGCGTCAGGCTTTCGCTGGGGTCGAATCTGTTCATCCAGCGAGTTTACCAAGCCTTGGCCCCTGCCCCGCCCGTCGCGCCCCCCGTTTCCGCCGGACCGGCGCCTGCTTTCAGGCCCCGTTCCGTGTGCCTGCTGCGCCTGTCGGCGCTCGGCGACGTGACCCACGTGCTGCCGTTGATCGAGACGCTGCGCCGCGCCTGGCCCGACGTCGCGCTGAGCTGGGTCATCGGCAAGGGTGAGCATCGCCTGCTCGAAGGCCTGCCGGGCGTGGACTTCGTCGTCTACGACAAGAAAACGGGGCTGGCCGGCATGCGTGCGATGCGGCGCGAACTGCGCGCGCGCCTGGGCACGGCGCGCCGGTTCGACGCGCTGCTGCAGATGCAGGTCGCCGCGCGCGCGAACCTGCTCTCGGGCTTCGTGCCCGCGCGCCGGCGCGTGGGCTACGACCGCGCCCGGTCCAAGGACCTGCACGGCCTGTTCGTCAACGAGCGCATTCCCGACCGGCCCGGCATCCACGTGCTCGACGCGATCGGCAGCTTCTGCGAGCCGCTGGGCCTGCGCCAGGACGCGGTGACCTGGGCGATGCCGGTGCCCGACGACGCGCACGCCTGGGCGCGGGCGCAGTGGGACGACGACGGCCGGCCGGTGCTGATGATCTCGCCGTGCTCGAGCCACGTGCGCCGCAACTGGTATCCCGACCGCCACGCCGCGCTCGCCGACCACGCCGCGGACGCCGGCTGGCGGGTGGTGCTGTGCGGCGGCCGCAGCGAACTGGAGCGCCGTACGGCCGACGCGATCCTGGCGGCGATGCGGCACGAGGCGCTCGACCTGGTCGGCAAGGACACGCTCAAGCAGTTGCCGGCACTGCTGGCGCGCGCGCAGCTGCTGGTCACGCCCGATTCGGGGCCGATGCACATCGCCAACGCGATGGGCACCAAGGTGCTGGGCCTGCACGCGGCCAGCAACCCGGCGCGCAGTGGCCCGTACTCGGACCGCCGGTTCTGCGTGGACCGCTACGACGACGCCGCGCGCCGGTTCCTCGGCAAGCCGGCGGCGGATCTCAAATGGGGCACCAAGATCGAGTTCGACGACGTCATGGCGCTGGTCACCCTCGACGACACGATCCAAGCGTTCGAGCGCCGGCGCGCCGACCTCGGGCAGGCTTGAGCGGCGGGTGCTGCCCCGCGGGCGCAGTCAGGGCGCGGCGTCGCCCGTGCGATAGTCGGCGTAGGACTTTTCCTCGACATAGGCCGAGCCCAGCGCGAGGTTGATCGCCTTCTTGATGCGCGCGCGCTCGTCGTTCTCGATGTAGACGCTGCGCGCCAACTGCACGAACGCCTCGTCGAAGGCCTGGGCCTTCTCCTTGAGCCGGATCTCGTCCTCGATGTCCCACAGCCGCTCGTTGACGGCCTTCAGGTCGGCGCGCAGCCGCACGATGTCGTGCCCGGCGCCCGGATGCGCCATCCAGGTCTGCTCCAGCGCGGTCAGCTCCCGGCGCACGTTGGCGAGCTTGGCGGCATCGGTCATGCGCTCGGACTTGATCTGCAGGATCGAGATCTTGTCGAGCAGCTCGCCGAAGGACACGGGCACGGAAATCTCGGACATGGGGGCTGCCGGAACGGACGGGCCGGCCAGTGTACCGCTGCCGCGGAGGGGCCGCGGTGGGCGATGCCGCGTGGATTCGGCCACGATCGAAGAGCACGACGCGTATCTCACCTCCCCCGCCTGCGGGGGAGGTCGGCGCCAACAGGCGCCGGGTGGGGGCACGGGCTTTGCGCGAACACGGGCTTTGCGCGAAGAAGCATCCCCACCCAACCCTTGAAAGGCGCAATGCCCCGCAAGCGGGGGAAGGCACCAAAACGCAGCACGGCGCGCGAGTGACCTCCCCGCACGCGGGGGAAGGCTTCCCTCTCGCGCCTCGTGCGGCCGGGCCGGACGTACGCGAAAACCCACAAAAAAGGGCTGCGTCCAGGACGCAGCCCCTTGTCGATTCTGGCGGAGAGGGGGGGATTCGAACCCCCGAGGCGCTATAAACGCCTGCCTGATTTCGAGTCAGGTACATTCAACCACTCTGCCACCTCTCCGGTGGTCCCGGGCCTGCGTGCAGATCCCGGGGGCGCAATCATACGGGGGCCGTGCTTGGCCGACAAGCGGGCGACGCCGGACGCGGAGGCCGCTCGATTTCAACAGGCGCGTCGAGGCCTCGACGCGAACCCCACGCGCGACGCACGGCGTTCGGCAGCCCGCCGCCCGCGCCCCGTCCGCATGGCCGGCGCATTCACGCCATGCCGCCTGGCCGCCCTGCACCCTCCACGTCCCATTAACCGCCAGCTGACTAGGGTCATTGGCCTCCAGTACGGACGAACGTCATGCCACAACCCACCGTGCTGATCCTCGACGACGACGGCACGTTCTCCCGCGCCGCCGGACAGCTTGCCTTCGCGGCCGGGTTGCGCGTCCAACTCGCCGAAACGCTCGCCGAGGCCCGCGATTTCCTGTCGCGCGCCCGTGCCGACCTGATGCTGCCCGACCTGCAACTGCCCGACGGGTCCGGCCTCGACCTGCTCGACGACATCGACCTGGCCGAACATGGCCAGATCGCGGTCGTCACCGGGCGGCCCACGGTCGAATCGGCCGCGCGCGCGGTCGCCTCGCCGGTGATCGAATACCTGGTCAAGCCGCTCGACCCCACCCAGCTGCGCCGGCTGATGGAGCGAGCGGTCGCGCGCTACCGCCCACCGCGCTCGCCCGACGTGCCGGCCGCGATCGGCGACATCGCCGGCAACTCGCCGCAGATCCGCCGCGTCGTCGACCAGGTCCTGCGCATCGGCGCCACCGACGCGCCGGTGCTGGTGTCGGGCGAGCACGGCACCGGCAAGACGCTCGTCGCACGGGCGCTGCACACCGCCAGCGGGCGCAAGGGGCCGCTGGTCACCGTGGACTGCAGCGCGACCACGCCCGAGCGACTCGCCGCCGACCTGTTCGACGACGGCGACGGCCTCGGCGACGCCTTCCGCCGCGCCGCGGACGGGACGTTGTTCCTCGCCGACCTCACGGCGATGCCGATGCCGTTGCAGGCCCGGCTGCTGCGCGCGCTCGAGGACGGCACCGACCGGTCCGGCCCGAGCGCACGGCTGGTCGCGGCCACGCACCGCGACCCGCACGAGGCGATGCGCGAGGGCACGCTGCGCGACGATCTCTACCATCTGCTGGCGGCACTGCCGCTGCCGGCGCTGCGCGACCGCGACGAGGACGTGGCGGTGCTCGCGCACCTGTTCGTCGACAAGCTCAACGCGCACTACGGCCGCAGCAAGCGGCTGGCCGCCGGCAGCGAGTCCGGGCTGCTGCGCCACGACTGGCCCGGCAACGTGCGCGAGCTGCGCAGCGCGGTCCAGCGTGCCTACCTGCTGCAGGAAGGCGACGAGCTGTACGTGCGGCCGAGCCTGCCGAGCGAGACGGTGCTCAAGGAGTCGGAGACCTCGATCATGTTCTCGGTCGGCACGACGCTGGCCGAACTCGAGCGTCGCGCGCTGCTCAAGACCCTGGCGCACTTCAACAACGACAAGACCGCCACCGCGCGGGCACTGGGCATCAGCGTGCGCACCGTCCACAACCAGCTCGCACGTCTGGCCGGGCAGGACGCCGGCCGCAAGGCCGCGCCGTGAGCCCGCCCGGCCCGCAGCCCGGCGGCGCGGACCCCGACTGGCTGCACGCGATGCGCAACGCGGCCAATGCGGCCGCGATTGCCGCCGCTGCGGTGCGCAGTGCGCTCGAGGCCGGCGACCAAGCACGCGCGGCCCGGTTTCTCGACGAGGCCGACGCCGCGTGCGGGCGCATGCGCACGTTGCTGACGCCACCCGCGAGCCGCGGCTGAGCGCGCACGCCGCCGGCGCTACAGTCCCAGGAGCGCCAGTGCCTGCGCGAGGTCGATCGGCTTCAGGCAGTGCGCGGCGTCCGCGAACTCCCCCGGCAGCAGGTCGCGGTCGTAACCGGACGCGAACACGAACGGGACACCCGTCTGCCGCAACCGGCGCGCGAGCGGGTAGCTCTTCTCGCCGTCGAGGTTGACGTCGAGGATGGCGGCGTCGAGGTCGGGCTCGCGTTCGACCAGCGCGAGCGCGGCGTCCAGCGTGGCGACCGGGCCGACGACGGCGAAGCCGCGCGCGCACAGGCCGTCGTGCAGGTGCATCGCCAGCATGTATTCGTCCTCGGCAACGAGGACCCGCGGCCGCCTCATGCCATCCTTCCCCGCTGCGTGCCCGGTGCGCCGCCGAGCGGCACGTCGATCCGGCACAGGATACCGTCCGCATGCAGCGCATGGTGAGTCCGGGCCCCCAGTTGGTAGGGCAAGGCATGCTCGATCAGCTCACGGCCATAGCCGGCGACGGCGGTCGCCGGTGCCATCCCCGCGACGCCCGTCTCGCGCCAGGTCAGGCGCAGCTCGCGAGGCCGCTGCGCATCGCCGGGCACGATCTCCCAGCGGATGTCGAGCCGCCCGCCGGCGTCCGACAGCGCGCCGTGCTTGAGTGCGTTGGTCATGAGCTCGTGCAGCGCGAGCGCGAGCGTCTGCACCACGCGCGAGCGCAGCGGCACGCCGGCCGGTCCGTCGAGCGTCACGCGCGCATCGTCCTCGCCCACGCCGTGCGCCTCGAGCTCCTGGCGCAGGATCGCGTCGAACGTGATCCGGCCCGACGCGGCGCCCTGCGACAGCAGGCCCTGCACCCGGCCCAGCGCGTCGAGCCGCGCGCTGAAACGGGCGCCGAACGACGCGAGATCCGGACTGCACTGCAGCGTGCGCCGCGCCAGCGACTGGACGACCGCGATCAGGTTGCGGGTGCGGTGCTGGAGTTCGGCGACGAGCGTCTCCAGCAGCGCCCCGTGCTCGCGCTCGGCGGTGATGTCGCGGCCGATCCCGGCGATCCGCTGCACCCGGCCGGCCTCGTCGAACAGCGGAAAGGCGGTGTTGCGCACCCAGATCGTGCGCCCGTCGGACGGCCGCAGCACGCGGAACTCGAACGCCGCGCGCCCGCCGCGGCGCACCTTGCGCATGCTCGCGCGCACGTCCGCCAGGTCGTCGGGATGCACGGTCGACATCCACAGCCCCGGATCGCGCATCGCGGCCTCGCGCGTGCCGCCGTAGATCGTCTCGAACGCCGGGCTCAGGTACTCGAGCGCCAGCGTCTCCGCATCGCGGATCCACAGCACGTCCGAGGAGGCCTCGCCGAACTGGCGGAACCGCGCCTCGCTCTCGCGCAACGCCAGTTCGGCCTGGCGATGGCCGGTCAGGTCCATGCTGACCGCCAGGCTGCCGACGATCGCGCCGGCGGGATCGCGCCAGGGCACCACCGACAACCGGAGCCAGCGCGCCTCGCCGGCAACGACGACGCGTTTCTCGATGGTGTTCGAGGCGCCCTCGGCGAGCACGCGGCGCAGCACGTCCGCACTCTCGGCACGGTCGTCGGGATGCGTGAGCTCGTCGATCCGCCGGCCCTCCAGCGCCTCGCGCACGGTGCCCAGCGCGCGGCAGTGCTGGTCGTTGACGTAGACCAGCCGGCTGTCGCGATCGGCGATCGCCACGCCGACCCCGGCCTGCTCGGCGACCGCGCGGTAGCGCTGCTCGCTGGCGGTCAGCGCGATCTCGGCCGCGGCGCGCTCGGAGGCTGCGCCCGCGCGCTCCCCGACCTCCCGCAAGAGGTTCAGTTCGGCCGCGCTCCAGCGGCGTGGGGCGCGCGCAGCCGCGACGAACGCCGACATCCCGTGTCCGCGCCGGGCGCGCACCGCCACCGCGAGCGCTGCGATGTCCTGCGCCAGCAGCGCGCCGCGCATGGCGGCCGGCAGCGCGATGTCGCGCTCGACGTCGTCACTCACCAGGTCGCCCTGCCCGGCCGGCCAGTCGGGCAGGCGCAGCGCGGCCGCGGCATCGTCGCGGTTCCAGCCCTCGCGCACGCGCAGGCCGCCGGCCGGATCGGAGACCGCCAGTCCCACCCGGTCGAGCCCGAGATGCTCGCCCAGCATCCGCGAGGCCACGCCCAGGATCCGCGCCGGCGCCGTCAGCGTCCGCAGCGCATCGCTCAGCGCCAGCAGGAACGCCTCATGTCTGCCCGTCTCGCGCGCGGCGGCCAGCATCGATTCGCGGGTCAGCTCGCGGACGATCGCCAGCATGCCGGCGGGGGCGCCGCGGTCGTCGCGCAGCGGCGAGTAGTCGACGTCGAACAGCACGCGCTCGACGACGCCGTTGCGCATCAGGTCGAACGGACGCCCGCGCAACTGCAGCGGGCGCCCGGCCAGGGCCTCGGCCAGCACGTGGTCGACGAACGCCTCCGCCTCGGGCCAGGCCTCGATCAGCGGCAGGCCGAGCTGGCGCGGGTGGCGGCTGCCCAGCAGGTCGCGCTGGGCATCGTTGTAGAGGAACAGCCCGCGGGGCCCCCAGGCGAGCGTCATCGGCGCCGGCGAGTCGAGCATCGTCGCAACCGCGTGGCGCAGCGCCGGCGGCCACCGGTCGATGGGGCCGAGCGGCGTCGCCCGCCAGTCGAACGCGCGGATGCGTCCGGCCATCTCGCCATCGTTCCAGGACCACGGGACATCGGGTGCTTGCATCGGGGGTCGCAGGCGGGCCGGGCCCTCACGATACGGCAGCCGGCCCGGGCCGCAACCCCGCCTCCACGGCGCCCGCGCCGGCCATGGCCTATGCTGCGCAGCCCCCCGGCGCCACAATGCCCCATGCGCGTCCCACCCCCGAGCCCCACCGCCCGCCTCCTGCCCCGCCCCGGTCCGTCCACGGCCATCCGTCCCGGAGGCCGCGCATGATCGAGTTCGGCCACCTGACCCACGTCGGCCTGCGCCGCGAGCTCAACGAGGACACCTACTACGGCGACAGCGAGCTGGGGCTGTGGCTGGTCGCCGACGGCATGGGCGGCCACGAGTACGGCGAGGTCGCCAGCGCGCTCGCGCGCGAGGCGATCGTGCGCGAGATCCGCCAGGGGCGCTCGCTGCCGCAGGCGATCCGGCTGGCCGACGAGGAGATCATCCGCGCCTCGCGCCGCCGCAACGACAGCCTGCCGATGGGCACCACGGTCGTCGCCGCGCGGATCTCGGGCAACCGCTTCGAGGTGGCCTGGGTCGGCGACAGCCGCGTCTACCTGTGGCGGGACGGCCAGCTCGCGCAGCTGTCTCAGGACCACAGCTACGTGCAGGCGCTGATCGCGCAGGGCGCGCTGAACGTGGACCAGGCGCGCAGCCATCCGCAGCGCAACGTCGTGACCCAGGCGCTGGGCGTCACCGATCCGCAGGCGCTCAACGTCGAGACGCTGGCCGGCGAGCTCGCACCGGGCAACCAGCTGCTGCTGTGCAGCGACGGGCTGACCGAGGAGGTCGACGACCGCGCGATCGCCCAGGTGCTGGCGCACTCGGAATGCAGCGCACAGGAATGCGTCGACGGCCTGGTGGCCGCGGCGCTCGACGGCGGCGGCTCGGACAACGTCACCGCGATCCTGATCCGGCGCCACTGACCCGAGCACCGGCGCGCCGCGCGGCCGGTCAGACCGCCTCGGCCACCGCGGGCGCGTCCCACAGGCAGCTGCCCGCCTTGCGGCGGATCGCCTCGACGCGCGCGGCGTGCAGCGCGAGGTCCGCCTCCGGCACCACGAGCGCCGGCCGTACGCCGGTGGGCTGCACGGCGACCACGCGCACCGTCGACGGTGCCTCGACCGGCGCGGCGAAGCCGATCTCGTGCTGGCCGGCGGTCAGCGCGAGGTAGACCTCGGCCAGCAGCTGCGCATCGAGCAGCGCGCCGTGGAGCTGGCGGTGCGCGTTGTCCACGCCCAGGCGCTTGCACAGCGCGTCGAGCGAGTTGCGCTGGCCCGGGTAGCGCTGGCGCGCGAGCAGCAGCGAGTCCTCGACCGTGACCCGGCTGCGGATGTCGCCGTAGTGCGGCCCGAGGCGCGAGAGCTCGTAGTCGAGGAAGCCGACGTCGAACGCTGCGTTGTGGATGACCAGCTCCGCGCCGTCGATGAAGGCCAGGAAGTCGTCGGCGATCGCCTCGAACGGCGGCTTGTCGGCGAGGAACTCCAGGCTCAGGCCGGTCACCTCGGCCGCGCCCTGCTCGAAGTCGACGTCGGGCTTGATGTACTGGTGGAAGGTGCGGCCGGTCGGCCGGCGCTCGACGAGCTCCACGCAGCCGATCTCGACCACCCGGTTGCCCTTCTTCCACTCCAGGCCGGTGGTCTCGGTATCGAGGACGATCTGTCGCATCGGGTCGTGCTCCTTCGGGCGCGGGTCAGGCGAACGCCGCGCGCTGGGCGCGGGCCGCGGCGGTGGCGAGCGCGTCCGCGCGCTCGTTCTCCGGATGCCCGGCATGGCCCTTGACCCAGTGCCATTCGATCTCGTGGCGCTGGCAGGCCAGCTGCAGCCGCTGCCACAGGTCCTGGTTCTTGACCGCACCGCCGCTGGCCGTCTTCCAGCCGCGTCGTACCCAGTTGCGCAGCCACTCGGTGATGCCCTGGCGAACGTACTGCGAATCGGTGTGCAGGTCGACCCGGCACGGCTCGGTCAGCGCCTCGAGCGCGGCGATCGCCGCCATCAGCTCCATGCGGTTGTTGGTCGTCTGCGGCTCGCCGCCGCTGAGCTCGCGCTCGGTGCTGCGGTAGCGCAGCAGCGCGCCCCAGCCGCCGGGGCCGGGATTGCCGAGGCAGGCGCCGTCGGTATAGATCTCGATCGACTTCATCGATGTCCTGTTGCGGGGTGGATCAAGCGGCCGGCGCGACGGCCGGCAGCGCCAGCGTGCGGGCCTGGCGAACCGGGGTCAGCGGCAGGTGCCGCTTCTGGCAGCGCATCGCGTACGCGGCGCGGATGCCCGGCCCGTTCTGGGAGGCCGGCGACGGCACCGGACGCCAGCTGGGACCGACACCGCGCGAGACGGCGTCGGGCGCGAGCCCGGCCTCGCGCAGGCGCCGGCGCCAGGCCAGCGGTTCGGCGCTGGCGATGCCGCTGCCCCGCCAGCGCCAGCGGTACGGCGTCAGCGGGTTGAGCAGCAGCAGCCACAGGTGGCCGCCGGGCGCGAGCACGCGCGCGGCCTCTTCCAGCAGGCCGAGGTCGTCGCCGTGCGGGCCGACGACATGCTGCAGCAGCACCGCGCCGAAAGCCTCGCTCGGCAGCGGGAGCGGCCAGCCGCACCGTACCGGGCCGTCCAGGCCGCGCCCACGGCGCACCAGGCACAGGCCGCGGCCCTCGATCCCCAGCTGCGGCGCGGCCGGCGTCAGCCACAGCCACGGCAGGCCCGGATGCCCGCCCAGCGCCTCCGCCACGAGGGCGTGTTCGCTGTCGAGCACCGCGCGCCCGGCCGGCGTTTCGAACCAGTCGCAGGCGCTGCCGGGTTGACCGGATGGAGAAATCGCGGGCATGGTCCGCATTGTAAGGCCTCCGGCCGCCACCCGACCTTCCCGACCGATGCGACTGCAGGCGCTGCGTGCGTTCGAGGACAACTACATCTGGACGCTCGTGGCGGACGATGGTCGTGCGCTGGTCGTGGACCCGGGCGACGCCGCCCCCGTGCTGTCGGCCGCCGATGCCGGGCTGCGCCCCGAGGCGGTGCTGCTGACCCACCACCACGACGACCACATCGGTGGTGTGGCGGCCCTGCACGCACGCTGGCCCGCGCTGGCGATCGTCGCACCCGAGGAGCCGCGCATCCCGCTGGCGACCCGCCGGGTCGGCGACGGCGCGCGGGTCGAGGCCGGTCCGTGGACCTTCGACGTGCTGTCGGTACCGGGCCACACCCGCAGCCACGTCGCCTTCGTCGGGCAGGGCCACCTGTTCTGCGGCGACACGCTGTTCAGCCTCGGGTGTGGACGCATGTTCGAAGGTACCCCGGCCCAGATGCTGGCCTCGCTCGACCGTCTGGCGGCCCTGCCCGCCGATACGCTGGTCTGCTGCGGCCATGAATACACCCGGTCCAACGCGGCGTTCGCGCGCGTTGTTGATCCGGACAACGCGGCGCTGCGGCGGCGCGAACAGGAGATCGTCTCGATGCGCAGCGCCGACAGGCCCACGCTTCCCGTCCCCCTGCAGGACGAACTGACCTGCAATCCGTTCCTGCGTATCGACGCCCCGGCCGTCCGGGCCGCGGTCGCCGCGCACGACGGCCTGGCCCCCGGGGCCGCCCGTGCCGACGTGTTCGCCGCGTTGCGGCGCTGGAAGGACGGCTTCCGCGCATGAGGGCGGGCCGTCGTACCCGGCTCGCGGCGGGCCTGCTGGCCGCCGCACTGCCGGTGCTCTGCCACGCGGGCGGTCCGTCCGGCGCGCCGCTCCCCACCGGGCCCGGCGCGGCCGCCGCTGGCATGCAGGCCGCGGGCGCCACGCGTCCGCCGGGCCCGACCCGCAGCGGACAGGAGATCTACCAGCGTTTCCGCGACGGCCTGGCCGAGCAGGACTGCAGCGACGATGCCAGCGAGCGCTGGCGCTCGCATTTCTCGCACGTCCCGCGCCAGCTCACCTCGCGCAGCAACGATGTGCTGCCGCTGTTCGGCTACGTGGTCGACGCGGTGCGCGAGGCGCACCTGCCGACCGAGTACGCGCTGATCCCGTTCATCGAGAGCGGCTACCGGCCCGGCGCCCGCAGCGCCTCGGGGCCGGCCGGGCTGTGGCAGTTCATCGCCGTGACCGCGCGCAACCACCAGATCCCGATCCGCGCCGGCTACGACGGCCGGCTCTCGCCCGCCGACTCCACGCGCGCGGCGGTGCGCTACCTCAAGACGCTGCACGGCATGTTCGCCGGCGACTGGCGGCTGGCGGTCATGGCCTACAACGCCGGCGAGTACCGCGTGTTCGGCGCGCTCAAGCGCGCCGGCCAGGTCCCGGCCGACGCCGACCCGCAGGCGCTGCCGATGCCCGAGCTCACCCACGCCTACGTGCGCAAGCTGCACGCGCTGTCGTGCCTGATCAAGGAGGCGGAAACGCGCGAGGGCTGGATGGCCGCGCTCGACCGCGAGGTGCCGGTGCTGCAGGCGATCCCGGTGCCCGAGGGCATCGGCGATCTCGACGGACTCGCCTCGCGGCACGAGACCGACGCCGCCCAGCTCAAGCGGCTCAATCCCGCGCACGCCGACGGCCGCATCGCGCGCATCGGCCAGCCGACGCAGGTGCTGGTGCCGCCGGCCGCGGCCGCGCCGCCGGTGTTCCTCGCCGAGGCGCCGCCGGAGTTCGAACCGCTGCCGCCGGCTGGCGGCGCCGGCCTCGCCGCCGCGGCGCTGCACGCCGCCGCGCAGCGCATGCACACCGTCGCCAATGGCGAGTCGATCTGGTCGATCGCGCGTCGCTACGGCCTCAGCAGCCAGGAGCTGCTCCGCCGCAACGGACTGGACCCGCGCGCGATCCTGCGACCGGGCATGGAACTGCGCATCGACGACGGCGCGCACTGACGCCGTCGCGTCGCGGCATCGCGGTGCGGGCGAACGCACGGCGACGCGACGATGCGCGGTCGGCATGGAGCCCCGACGGCTTGTGACCCGCACGGCATCGGCGGTATCCGCCGGACCGCCCCCTCCACAAAGCAGAACGCCCGGCATGGCCGGGCGTTCTCGTATCCTGCCCCGGCCCGCTGGTCGGCGGGCGCGTGGCGCGAGGCCGGCCTAGAGGCGCTCCTCGTTGACGGTGATCTTCATCTGCCGGCGCAGTTCGCGCTGCAGGACCTCCGCATCTTCGTTGCCGAGCAGCGCGCCGAGCTGCTGGCGCAGCATGGCCTGCTCCTGCGGCTGCGCTTCCGCCGGATCGCCGGGGATCACGCGATCGACGGTGAACACCACGGCGCTGCCGTCGGGCAGCATCGCGCGGCCCGGCGTCGACTTGCCTGCCTCGGGCGCCAGCGCGCGGAAGTAGGCCTGGCTCGTCGCCGCATCCGGCACGGGCGCACCGCGCGGCAGGCCCGGGATCGACTGCGCCTCGAGCGAGCGCGCCTGCGCCAGCGCCTGCACGGTCTTGCCGGCCGCCAGTTCGGCGACCATCGCATCGGCGGTCTGCTCGGCCTGGCGGCGCGCGCGATCGGCCCGCACCTCGGCGGTCACCCGCCCGCGGACCTCGTCCAGCGGCTGCGCGCGCTCGGGCGTGTGCGCGGTGACGCGGATGAAGACGGTGTGGTTGGGCGCGATCTCGATCGGATCGCTGACCGTGCCGTCCTGGGTCAGCGCCTCGGAGAACGCGGCCTGCTCGACCGCGCGGTTCGCGGCGATGCCGGTGCCGGCGCCGCGCGCGAACGGCGCGAGCGTGCGCACCTCGACCTGCCCGGCGGCCGCAGCCTGCTCGAGCGACATCGGGTGGCGGTTGATCTCGTCGACGATGCGGCCGACCTGGTCGTTGTAGGCGCGCGCGCCCTCGCCCTCGCGGACCTCGCGCACCATCTCGTCGCGGACGTCCTCGAACGCGACCGGCTTGCCGGCATCGACCTCGCGCAGCTGCAGCACGTGCCAGCCGAAGTCGGTCTTCACCGGCTGGCTGACCGTGCCGGCCTGCATGCCGAACAGCGCGTCCTCGAACGGACCGGTCATCATGCCCTTCTCGACCCAGCCCAGGTCGCCGCCACCGTCGCGCGAGCCCGGATCGTCGGAATGCGCACGCGCCAGCGCGGCGAAGTCCGCGCCCGGCTGCGCCGCCTTCGCGGCGAGGTCGGCGGCTTCCTTCTGCGCCGCCTGCTGCGCGGCCGCGTCGGCGCCCGCCGGCACCTCGATCAGGATGTGCGAGGCAAGCCGGCGCTCGCTCGCCACGAAGCGCGACTTGACCTGCTCGAAGTGCGCACGCGCCTCGGCCTCGTCGACGTCGCCGCCCTCGGCCTGCGGCTGCGCGACCACTTCGATGTACTCCAGCGCGACCGTTTCCGGCGCGCGGTAGCGGCTGGCGTTCTTCTCGAACCACGCCTGCAGGTCCGCATCCGGCACCGGCGTCTCGTCGGCCGCCGGCGGCGGCACGACGACGAAGCTCACGTCGCGACGCTCGCCCAGCAGGCGCATCAGGCGCTCGCTCTCGGCGGTCGTGACGAATGCCGACTCGGCGATCGCCTGCGGCACGAGCGCGCGCTGCAGGTCGAGGCGGATCGACGCCTGGAACTCGGCGGGCGTGCGCGGCGGCTGCGCCGACTGCAGCGTCATCTGGTAACGCTGCGCATCGAAGCGGCCGTCGACCTGGAACGCCGGGATCGACGAGATGACCTCGCGCACCTGCGCATCGCCGACGACGATGTTCGCGCGCTCGGCGGCCAGCCCCAGCACCGCGCGGTCGATCAGCTGCTCGAGGACCTCGCGCTTGCTTTCCATCGTCTCGAACGCGCGCGCGTCGAAATTCTCGCCCTCGTCGCGGCGTCGCTGTTCGCGCGCCGCGTCGAACGCCTGGCGGAATTCCTCGGGACCGACCTCGGTCGAGGTCCACGCCAGCTTGCGCACCAGCCACACGTCCGGCGCCGAACGCCACCACTTCGGCGGGGCCTCGACCTTGGCCGCATAGTCGGCGTTGTTCTGGAACAGGTAGTGCTCCATCCCGAAGAACGCGAACGGCACCGCCAGCAGCGCGACGATGGCGATGGCGATCCAACCACTGGTCTTTTCTCGAAGCGCTTGCAGCATGAGTCGGGCACGGGATGGGCGAGCCGGGCAGTTTACCCGCAAGCACGGACCTGCGCAGGACGCGCCGCGCAAGCCCTGTCGCAGCGCCGTCGGGGAGCCATTCAGGCCCATACCCGCAAGGTCGTATTCGCCCGGGGGATCGCGTACCATGCGCGTCCGACCGGCGCCGCCCGGCCGGCGGCGCCGCGCATGCCGGCTCAGCGTCCAGACGACGCTCAACGTCGAAATAATTAAAAGAGGAATTCACTGATGGCCCTTAGCAAGAACGATGTCCTGGCTTCCGTCGCCGAGAAGGCAGGCCTGTCGCGCGCCGACGCCGGCCGTGCGGTCGACGCGCTGCTCGACACCATCACCGAAGCGCTGAAGAACGGCGACGCGGTGAACTTCGTCGGCTTCGGTTCGTTCGTCGCCCGTCCGCGCGCCGCGCGCACCGGCCTGAACCCGCAGACCAAGGAAACGATCCAGATCCCCGCCTCGACCGTCCCGGCATTCAAGGCTGGCAAGGCGCTCAAGGATGCGGTAAAGTAAGCGGCTCGGCTGTTCCGCATGGGTGCTTAGCTCAGCGGTAGAGCGTCTCCCTTACAAGGAGAGGGTCGGGGGTTCGACACCCTCAGCACCCACCACGCAACAGGTTTCCAATGCGGAGCGGTAGTTCAGCTGGTTAGAATGCTGGCCTGTCACGCCGGAGGTCGCGGGTTCGAGTCCCGTCCGCTCCGCCACTGGTTGAAGAGAAAACCCCGCTTCGGCGGGGTTTTTTTGTTGCGCATTCGCCATCCGCCGCCGGTATCGCAGGCGCGCGCGCGCGCGATAGGACAGACCTGTAAAGCCCATCGCGCGCGAGCGCGCTCCTACGTGGCGAAGGAAGCGCGAGCACAGCCAGGAACGCGGCCCCCTGCATATGCACTTCGATCCGCCATCGCCCCTCTATCCAGCGCCTGTCGGGTGCCGTGACCACCAAGCGGATATCGGGCCGCGACTGGGCGCGGCACCCGGCAGGCGCATGCGCGAACATCGCCGCGCCAGATTTCGGCGACGTCGCCACCATTCCGAAGCCGTATGACCGGCCAACGCAGCCATGCGCTCTCCGATCCGCCATCGCCCCTCTATCCAGCGTCTGTCGGTGCCGTGACCACCAAGCGGACATCGGGCCGCGACTGGGCCCGGTACGCGGCAGGCGCACGCGTATCGACATACCACCGCACGCCACGAACCCCGATTCAAGGGAGAAGAAAAAAAAGCCGCGACACCCCCTTCCCAAGCGCAAGGATTCGCGTAGAATCTCGCGCCTCGGAGCGGTAGTTCAGCTGGTTAGAATGCTGGCCTGTCACGCCGGAGGTCGCGGGTTCGAGTCCCGTCCGCTCCGCCAGTGTTGCGAAGAACCCCTGCAGCGATGCAGGGGTTTTTCGTTTCTGCCGCACGATCCGAAGATCGCGACCGCGCTGCATCGCGCGCCCAACGGCGCAGGTGCAACGGCACCGCTCAGTCGCAATCGCCGACGCGCACCAGTGCCAGGTCCTCGAAGTCGTAGCTGAAGTCCGCGTCCGGATCGACCTTCGCCATCTGCAGCGCCTGCACGCGCCCGCGCACAGACGTCGGACGCAGCCACGCATCCACGTCGACATCCGACGCGCGCCAGCGCACCCGCAGCCCGCCCCCGACCGCGACCACATTGCCGTCCAGTTTCGGCGATCGAGCCGCAATCCAGCGCAACGCGCCATCGCGCGGACACAGCGCGACCTCGCCGAACCACGGATCCCGGTAGCGACCGGCGAGCGACGCCGCGACCGCCGTCGACACCGGCACCGCGGTGTCGGCCTCCGGCGGCACGGCATCGCCCGTGTCCGCCCGACGCGCCGCGTCCAGCAGCGCGGCGTAATACCCCACGTCGTGCGCCCCGCCGTCGGTCGCGACGAACTGCTTGACCAGTGCCTGGGTCAGCACGGTGCGCGCCTCGTCGGCATCGCCGTTGATCAGCACCACGATGCCGACACCGCGCTCGGGCAGCAGCACGAGCGAGGAGACCATGCCCGACAGCGTGCCCGTGTGCGACACCTTCGCCGTGCCGTCGACATCGGTCAGCCGCCACCCGTAGCCGTAGGCCGAGAAGTGGCTGCGGTCCCATGCGCGCATGCGCGCCGTCAGCGGCATCGGCATGTGCGCCGTCCATGCCGCTTCGCGCTGTACCGCCGACAGCCATGGACCTTCCGCCGCATCGACGGCCCCGGGATCGAGCCAGGCCTGCGCCCAGCGCAGCATGTCGTCGAGACTGCAGCGCAGGCCACCGGCCGCCATCATCGGTTCGTCGGGGATCGACGCCTCGTCCCCGCGCACGACCACATTGCGCCCGCCGATGCGCGCATGCGGCTGGGCGACATTGCCGACCGCATCGCGCTGCCACGCGCCGGCCTGGCAGCGCGTCATGCCGAGCGGCGCGAAGACCTCGCGGCGCACCAGCGCGTCGTACGGCGCGCCGCCGGCCGCCGCCGCGACCTCGCCGGCGACGATGTAGAGCGTGTTGTCGTAGGCGTAGCGCGCACGGAAGCTCCAGCGTGGCCGCAGGTGGCGCAGCCCCGCGATCACCTGCGCGCGCGTGAACGCGTTCGGCGACGGCCACAGCATCAGGTCGCCCGCCCCCGGCCCCAGCCCGCTGTTGTGGATCAGCAGGTCGCGTACCTGGATCTCGCGCGTGACCCAGTCCTCGTACATGCGGAACTCCGGCAGGTGCCGCACGACCGGATCGTCCCAGCGCAGCCGGCCGGCGTCGACCAGCCGCGCGAGCACGGCGGCGGTCATCGCCTTGCTGTTGGATGCGATCTTGAACAGCGTCGCCGCATCGACCGCCTCGCCCTCGCCTGCGCGCAGTTCGCCGCGCGCGTGGCGCAGCACCACCTCGCCGTCGACGACCACGCCCACCGCGATGCCGGGCAACGCGTAGCGCTGCACGGCGTCGTCGACCAGCGCGGCCAGCCGTGCCGGTTCGACCGAGGGAGCCGCGGCCGCCAGCGGCGCCGCGACCAGCCAGCCGACCAGCGCCCACGCGACGCGATACCCGCGCATCGCGCTCAGAAGTCGAACGTGACGTTCGCGAACACCTGACGGCCGATCGCGCTGTAGGAACTGGCGAAGTACGGCCATGCGGTGTGCGAATCGTCGCGCGGCGGCATCTCGTCGAGCAGGTTGAGCACGCTCAGCCCCAGCGTGACGTGGTCGGTGATGCGCCGCGACACGTCGGCGTTCCAGATCACGTAGGCCGGGGTCCGACCGGGCAGCAACGTGCCGTTGTAGTTCGGCCGCCCGCCCCAGCGATAGCCGTAGAGGCTGGTCGTCCAGTCGCCGACGGCCCAGTTCGCGCGCCAGTTGGCGCGGCTGCGGAACGCGTTGTACTCGACCGTGCTGCGCACGTCGCGCGGCGCCTCGTCGTCGAACTGCGCGACCTCGAATTCCAGCACATGCGTGTAGCCCAGTTGCACGCCCAGGTCGCCCCAACGGCCGAGGTCCTGGCCCCAGCGCAGCGTCGCGTCGAGGCCTTCGGTGCGCATCAAGGAGGCATTGATCGGATAGGTCGCGAACCGCGTGATACGACCCTCCGGGTTGAGGTCGGACACCGTGCGCTCGACCGCGCCGGCGTAGAACTCGCAGGCCTGCGACCCCGCATCGACGGGATTGCCCGCGCGATCGACGCCGAGCCGGCAGTTCGCCTCCTGCTCGAGGTAGTAGCTGCTGGACAGCGTCTGCACCCGGCCTTCGAGCTCGATCCGGTACCAGTCGACCCCGATCGAAAGGTTCGGCAGCGCGTCCCACACCACGCCGAGCGTCGTCGACTTGCCCTCCTCCTCCTCGAGCAGCGGGTTCGAGGACTGGGTCATGTAGGTCTGGTAGTTGTAGGCCGACGTGCACGCGGGCGTCTCGGCGGCGATGCCGTTGGCGCGGCACAGGTACTCGTCGTCGACGAAGGGGTTCGACCCGGTGGTGCCGGCGTGGATCCACAGCAGGTCGGGCGCGCGGAAGCTGGTCGCGTGCGCGCCGCGTACCAGCAGGTTGCGCAGCGGCCGCCATTCCAGGCCGGCCTGCCAGGTCACCGCGTCGTCGACGGACGTGATGTCGTCGTACTTGTCGTAGCGCGCGGCGAGCGTGGCCTCCAGGCGCGCGTGCACCGGCACGCGCAGTTCGAGGCCGGCGGCATAGCGGTCGCGCGGACCGCCGCCGGGCGTGCTGGTGAGGTTGTAGACGCGGTCCGGACCGGTGTAGTCGACGGTCGTGCGCGGATCGGGCGTCAGCTCGTATTCCTGCTGCGCGGCCTCGACGACGGCGGCCATCTGCACCGGGCCGGCCGGCAGGTCGAACAGCGGGCCGCTGAACACGAACTGCGCCTGGTCGGACTTCGACGTGCCCGAACTGACGACGGTCGTGGTCAGTTGGTCGTAGAGCTCGGGTGTGCCGGGCGCGAACAGCCGGTCGACGAGGAACTCGCGGATCTCGGTGCCGTTGGCCGTGTAGCCCTGGATCGGGCCCATGTAGTGGTCGCGCACCGCCCGGGTCAGGAAGCGCGGCCGCGTGGTCTCGATCTCGAAGCGCGACGAGGTGACGCCCACGTCCCAGTCGAAGCGGCCGCCGAACGCCGTGCCGCGCACGCCGGCGTTGAGGTTCCAGGCGCGCTCGTCGTACTCGATCCGCTTTACGCCGCCGACCTCGTCGGGCAGGAAGATCCGCTGCGCGGTCACCAGGCCCAGCGTCGGGTCCTGCACCGTGAACGGTCCTTCGCCGATGTAGTAGTGGGTCTGGCTGGAGCTCTTGTCCTGCGAGCGGCTGCCGAGCACCTGGGCGTAGCCGGTCACCGATTCGCTGAAATCGAAGCTGCCCGACAGGTAGGCCGAGGTCTTGCCGTAGGCGTTCTGGATCGAGCGCGCGTTGTAGTAGTCGAGCGCGCCGCAGCGGTTGGGCACCGGCGCGCTGGTCGCCGAGTGGAACGGTACGAAGTCCGGGTTGGTCGCCGCGCACGCCTGCAGCATCGCGTCGTAGCCGGGCAACAGCACGCCGTCGTCGCCGCGCCACAGGTAGTTGGACCCGGCGAGGAAGTACACGCCCGAGATCGACGCGGTCGGACGCTCGGGCTCGGTGCGGTACTGCGGGTGCGCGAGATAGGTCAGGTCGCGCTGCGCGGCGACGATCTCCTCGCGGTCGAGCCGCTCGAACGCGTAGGTCAGGCTCCAGCGATCGCCGCTGCGCCCACCGCTCCACTGCAGTTGCCCGGTGTCGCCGCCGCCCCCGGACGTGGTGCCGCCGCGCAGGCGCACGGTGTCGCCGCTGAAGTTCTCGCGGGTGATGATGTTGACCACGCCGGCGACCGCATCCGAACCGTAGATCGCCGACGCGCCGCCGCTCATGACCTCGATGCGCTCGATCGCCGCGGCCGGGATGCTGCCCAGGCTCACCGCGGTGCCGTTGGAGCCGTAGGGCTGCGGATAGTCGGCCAGCCGCTGCCCGTTGAGCAGGATCAGCTGGTAGCCCGGGCCCAGGCCGCGCAGGTTCATGAACTGCCCGTTGGGCGCGTTGCCGGTCTGGTCCGACTCGTTGAGCGTGTTGCCGGTGAACTGGGTCAGCGTGCCCAGCGATTCCCACACCGTGCTGAAGCCCTGCTTCTGGATCTCCTCGGCGGTGATCACGGTGACCGGCGCCGGGCCTTCCACCTGCGTGCGCGCGATGCGCGAGCCGGTGACCTGGACCTGGTCGAGCGTGTTGACGCGCGCATCGGTCGTCTGCGCTGCGGCCGGCATCGCGATCGCCGCGAGCAGCGCGACCGCGAGCGGACAGCGGCCGGAACGGAAGTGTCTGGGCGGTACGGGCATGCGGCGTTCCCCCTGGCGGTGGCGTGAAGCGGCGCGGCCGCTCGCGGCATGCAGTGCGTGCGCCGGTCGCAGCGTTGCCTGTGCGCGACCGCTCCCCGTGCGGCGCAAGATGACATCGTGATTACACCGGCCCGGAAACCTTGTCAATTGAAAAGGCCGGCTTGTCCGATGGGTGAAAACGCCTATGCTCGGGCCTCGTCCACCAGGCCGGCCGAGCCTGCCATCAGGAGCTCCACGATGCAGACGACATCGCCGCCGGCGTCCGCGTCCAGCGCCGGTCTCGCGCCGCGACGCGTCCGCCGCCGCGCGCTGCTGGCCGGCTGGTGCATGCTGGCTTCGGCGGTGCTCGCGACCGCATCGGCGACGACGCCCCCAATCCCGGGCATGACCCGCGCGCAGCTCGATCCCGGGTACTGGATCGCCCGGCTCGACGCGCCCGACGCCCCGATCCTCGACCGCGCCGGGATCGCGAAGCAGAACGCCGCGATGCGCCGCGACGATCCCTCGATCCACGACGTGCTCGCGCTGCCCGACACGCTCGACCGCGCGACCGTCGCCCGCTGGATCGGCGGTGTGTCGGCGCGCCCGACGCAGGCGCGCTACGACGTCGACGGCCGCCTGCTGGATGCAGCGGCGCTCGACCGGCTCGTCGCCGACGTCGACCTGGCCGCACTGCCCGCCTCGCCCGTGCCGCGCTTCGGCCTCGTCGTGCGCCGCGCGGACCTGCGCGCGTTCCCGACCCGGGCGCGGGTGTTCAGCCGGCCGGACGACGCCGACATCGATCGCTTCCAGGAGGACGCGCTGTTTCCCGGCGCGCCGGTGGCGGTCGTGCACGCCAGCCGCGACGGCGCCTGGTACTTCGTCGTCAGCGAGCGCTACGCCGCATGGATCGCCGCGACCGACGTCGCGCTGGGCACGCGCGCGGCGGTCGCCGACTATGCCGCACGCGCGGCGCGTGGCCCGATCGTCACCGGCGCGACCGCACGCACGGTGTTCACGCCGCAGGCGCCCGAGGTGTCCGACGTGCAACTCGAGATGGGCGTGCGCGTGCCCGCGCTCGACTGGCCGGGCGACCGCGTGCTCAACGGCCAGATCCCGTGGTACGGCCGCGTCGTGGAACTGCCGGTGCGCACCGCCGATGGCGGGCTCGCGTTCGCGCCTGCGATGCTGCCGCAGGCGGCCGACGTCGCCGACGACGCGCTCGCGCACACCCGCGCCCAGCTGATCCGACAGGCATTCAAGTTCCTCGGCGAACGCTACGGCTGGGGGCACGCGTACAACGCGCGCGACTGCAGCGGCTTCGTCTCGGAGATCTACCGCAGCGTCGGCATCCTGCTGCCGCGCAACACCGGCGCGCAGGCGACGAGCCCGGCGCTGGACCGGGTCGCCTTCGCGCCGACGATGTCGCATGACGCGCGCCTGCGGCTGCTGCGCGACACCGACGTCGGCGACCTGGTCTACATCCCGGGCCACGTGATGATGGTGATCGGCCATGTCGACGGCGACCCGTGGGTGATCCACGACACCGCCGGCACCTTCGTGCGCGGCGCCGACGGCGCGATCGCGCGGTCGCCGCTCAACGGCGTCGTGGTCACGCCGCTGCTGCCGCTGCTGGGCGGCGACGGCGAGGCGACGATCGACCGCATCACCAGCATCCAGCGCGTGCGCTGACGCGCCGTCCAGGGACCGCACGATGAAGATCACCGATATCCGCCTCGGCATGCTGCGCGTGCCGCTCCGGACCCCGTTCAAGACCGCGCTGCGCACGGTCGAACGGGTCGAGGACGTCGTCGTCGCGATCCACACCGACACCGGCCACGTCGGCCACGGCGAGGCCGCCGCGACCGCGGTGATCACCGGCGACACGCACGGCGCGATCGTCGCGGCGATCGCGCAGGTCATCGCGCCGCGGCTGGTCGGCCAGGAGGTCGGCGACCTCAACCGGCTCGTGCGCCTGGTGCAGACCGCGCTGGTGCGCAACACCAGCGCCAAGGCCGCGGTCGAGATCGCGCTCTACGACCTGTTCGCGCAGCTACACGGCGCGCCGCTGTACCGCATCCTCGGCGGCGGCACGCCGGTACTGACCACCGACATCACGATCAGCGTCGGCGACGTCGACGCGATGGTCGCCGACGCGCGCTCGGCGCTCGAGCGCGGTTTCGGCGCGCTGAAGATCAAGGTCGGCCAGGACATCGCGCTCGACTTCGACCGCGTCCGCGCGATCCACGCCGCGGTCGACGGCCGCGCGTCGCTGCGGCTCGACGCCAACCAGGGCTGGACGCCCAAGCAGGCGGTGCAGGCCATGCGCCGGCTCGAGAACGCCGGCATCCATCCCGAACTGCTCGAGCAGCCGGTGCCGGCACATGACCTGCACGGGCTGAAGTTCGTCACCGACCGGATCGCCGCGCCGGTGATGGCCGACGAGAGCGTGTTCGGCCCGGTCGAGCTGATCGAGCTGATCCGCCTGCGCGCCGCCGACATCGTCAACATCAAACTGATGAAGACCGGCGGCCTGTCGAACGCGATCCGGCTGGCCGACATCGCCGCCGTGCACGGCATGGACTGCATGATCGGCTGCATGCTCGAAAGCAGCATCAGCGTCGCGGCGGCGGTGCACCTGGCCGCCGCCCGGTCCGACGCGATCACCAGGATCGACCTCGACGGGCCGTCGCTGTGCGCCTACGACCCGGTCGAGGGCGGCGCGCGCTTCGACGGCCCGACGATCACGATCGGCGATGCGCCCGGCCTGGGCATCGTGTCGATCCGCGACGTCGAGCCGATCCCGGCCTGAGCCGCCTGTCGCGCCCCCATCGCCTGGAGATCCCGATGCCCTGCCCCGTCGTTCCACCACGCCCCGATCGCGACATGCGCATCCGTCGCTCCCGCATCGAGAAGGCCATCGCGCGATGACCGCGGCACCGTTGCCTGCGCGCGCCGCCACGCCGGACGATCGCGACCGCGTGCTGGCGATGATGCGCGCGTTCTACGCCGAGGACCGGCTGGTCTTCGATCCCGCCGCGACCGGCGCCGCGCTCGACGCGCTGCTGGCCGAGCCGCGCCACGGCGCGGTGCTGCTGCTCGGCGCGAACGCCGACGATGGCTACCTCGCGCTCACCCGCGGCTTCAGCCTCGAACAGCGCGGGGCGTTCGCGCTGCTCGACGAGCTCTTCGTCGCGCCGCATGCGCGCGGCCGCGGGCTGGGCGCGCAGGCGCTGGCGCTGGCCGCCGCGCAGGCCCGGGCCTGGGGCGTCGCGACGCTGCGGCTGGAGGTCCACCACCACAATCCGCGCGCCAAGGCGCTGTACCTGCGCGCGGGCTTCGTCGACGGCCACCGCGACATGCTGACGCTGACGCTGGACGCGTCGTGACGATCGCGCGCCTCCAGCGGGCACGCGCGTGGCATGCTCGCCCGGCCCACCTTTGCCCGCCCGCCCGATGACGTCCAGCTCGCCTGCGCCTTCACGCTTCCGCCTGTCGATGCCCGCACGCGTGCTGATCGCGCTGGCGGCCGGCGCCGTCATCGGCCTGGGCCTGGCGGCCTGGGACCCGGACGTCGCGGTGCGCGCGGCCGACATCGCCCAGCCGATCGGCACACTGTGGCTGCACGCGCTGCAGATGACGGTCGTGCCGCTGGTCGCCGCGCTGGTGGTCGTCGGCGTCAACGCCGCGTCGGACGCGGCCGCGTCCGGGCGCACCGCGCGCCTGGCGATGGGCACGTTCCTCGTCATGCTCGCGCTGTCGGCGACGTTCGCCGCGATCGCGGCCCCGGGGCTGCTGTCGCTGGTGCCGCGCGACGAGACCCAGGCCGCGCTGTTCCGCGCGGCGATCGGCGCGCCCGACGTGCTGCCGCAGGCGCCGGCGTTCGGGCTGTGGATCACCAGCCTCATCCCGAGCAACGCGATCGCCGCCGCGGCCGCCAGCGCGATGCTGCCGCTGGTGGTGTTCTCGATGTTCTTCGGCTTTGCGCTGACGCGCCTGGAGGCCGAGCGCCGCGCGCGGATGCTCGAACTGGTGCGCACGATCGCCGATGCGATGATCGTCGTCGTGCGCTGGGTGCTGGTCGCGGCGCCCTTGGGCGTGTTCGCGCTGGTGCTGTCGGTGTGCGCGCACGTCGGCCTGGGCGTGCTCGCTGCACTGGGCACCTACATCGCGTTGCAGTGCGCGCTGTACGTAGCGGTCACGCTGCTGATGTACGCGGTCGCCGGGCTGGTCGCCCGCGAGCGGCCCGCGCGCTTCGCCGCCGCGCTGCTGCCGGTCCAGGCGATCGCGGCGAGCACGCAGTCCTCGCTCGCCGCGCTGCCGGTCATGGTCGACAGCGCGCGCACCCGCCTGGGCTACCCGCTGGCGGTGACCTCGCTGGTGCTGCCGATGGCGGTGTCGCTGTTCCGCATCGCCAGCCCCGTGCAGTACCTGAGCGTGGTGAGCTTCATCGCCTGGATCTACGGGATCGAGCTGGGCGCCGCGCAGCTGGCGATCGCCGTCGCGCTCTCCATCGTGATCAGCATGGGCTCGGTCGGCCTGCCCGGGCAGGTCAGCTTCATGACCAACAACCTGCCCGTCACCCAGGCCCTGGGCCTGCCGGTCGAACCGCTGGGCGTGCTGCTCGCGGTCGACACCCTGCCCGACGCGTTCGCGACCGTCGCCAACACCACCGCCGACGTCACCGCGACCGGCGTGGTCGCGCGCCGCAGCGGCGCGCCGCCCGATCCCGACCCGACCTGACCCACCCCTTTCCGCCATGACCGACGATTTCACGCTCTACCACAACCCCCGCTGTTCCAAGTCGCGTGCCGCCCTGGACCTGCTGCAGGCCCGCGGCATCACGCCGCGCGTGGTGCGCTATCTCGACGCGCCGCCCGATGCCGACACCCTGCGCGACTTGCTGCGCCGGCTCGGCATCGCACCCCGCGCGTTGCTGCGCACCGGCGAGGCCGAGTATCGCGACCTCGGCCTCGACGATCCGGCGCTCGATGACGCGGCGATCGTCGCGGCCATGGCCGCCCATCCGCGGTTGATCGAGCGCCCGATCCTGGTCCGGGGCGAGCGCGCGGTCGTCGGCCGGCCGACCGAACGACTGCTCGACCTGCTGCCCTGAAGTCCGCCGCCCGCGGGTGCGCGATCGAAAGCACGCCGCTCAGGTCGCCAGCACCTGCGCGATATGGCTCCGGTTGCGGCCGGCGCGCTTGGCCAGGTACAGCGACGTGTCCGCGCGGCCGAACCAGTCCTGCCAGTCGTGCTCGGCGGCGAGCATCGCGCCGCCGATCGACACCGTGACCGGCCCGCCGGGACTGCGCAGCCGCTGCTCGACCGCGCCGCGCAGGCGCTCGGCCGCGGCCGCCAGCGCGGCCGCGTCGTCGACCGGCAGCACCAGCACGAACTCCTCGCCGCCGAAGCGGTACGCGGCGTCGTCCTCGCGCAGTTCGTCGCGCAGGATCGCGGCCAGTTCGACCAGCACCGCATCGCCGACCGCGTGGCCGAAGGTGTCGTTGACCGCCTTGAAGCGGTCGATGTCGAGCACCAGCAATCCGGCGGCGGTCTGCCGGCGGTCCGCCATCAGGTTGCGCAGGTGCGCTTCCATCGCGCCGCGGTTGGGCAGCCGGGTCAGCGGATCGAGCGTGGCGCGGCGTTCGAGCGAATCGTTGTAGACGCGGATCCGGCGCGAGAACACGAACGAGAACGCATACACGAGCAGCCAGGTGACCACCGTCGCCGGGCGCTCGATGCCGTCCTCGGGCAGCACCAGCACCGCCGACGCGGCCGCGATCAGCAACGCGCCGCAGCAGGCGGCGATCCGCATGCGGGCGATGTAGAAGTTGGTCATCAGCGCCACGTAGACCCAGCCGCTGGCCGCCTCGCCGATCAGCACGCAGGCGGCGGCGCAGAATCCGGTGTTGAACAACGCCATCAGCGTGCCGGCGGTCTCGGTGCGGCCCGGCCGCCACGCCAGCCGCACGACGCTGCCGATCGCCAGGACGACCGTCGCATCGAACGCGGCCAGCCACCACTCACCACGCGTCAGCCGCCAGACCAGGAAGCCGGCCAGGGTCAGCAGCGTCGTCAGCCCCAGCAGGGACACGATCGCGAGCTGGAAATCGTCGCGGAGTCTCGAGGCGCCCATACCGTCCACCGCATTCGCACGCGGCGATGCGCCTGTCTCCCCTTGCCAGCGTCAATCCCCCAATCTAGGGCCGGACCGGTGAAGGGCGAATGACCCGTGGCGTCGGGCCGCAGGCAGGCGGTGGTGCGGGGCGTACGGCGTGGAGTGGTGCCCGGAGCCGGAATCGAACCGGCACGGCCTTGCGGCCAACGGATTTTAAGTCCGGTGCGTCTACCAGTTTCGCCATCCGGGCACGCGCGGCGCCAAGGGTGCCTGAGCGCCGGGCGAATTGAAACCGGCCGGTGCGGCGGGCGCAAACGAAAAACCCCGCTTGCGCGGGGTCGTTCTTGAACTGGAGCGGGAAACGAGACTCGAACTCGCGACCCCGACCTTGGCAAGGTCGTGCTCTACCAACTGAGCTATTCCCGCATGGAACCGAATTATACCCTGCCTGCGACCTTCGTGGTGCGCCGGCTGGAGGCCTGGGTCGGAATCGAACCGGCGTACACGGATTTGCAATCCGCTGCATAACCACTCTGCCACCAGGCCGGTGACCCGCCGGCGGATCCGCGATGGATCGGCCGACAAAACGAAACCCCGCATGCAACCCGGGGTTTCGCGTTCGAAACTGGAGCGGGAAACGAGACTCGAACTCGCGACCCCGACCTTGGCAAGGTCGTGCTCTACCAACTGAGCTATTCCCGCTCGGGGAGGCGAAATTCTACCGTTCGCCGGCAGGGTGTCAATACTTGTTTCGCTCCGCGGCACGCATGATCGGCCAGGCCGCGCGCAGGTACGCCAGTCCCGACCACAGCGTGAGCAGCGCGGCGAGCGCGAGCAGCCAGTCGCCGACGACGAAGATCTCGCGGCCCAGCCACGGCAGCGGCCTCGGCGGCTGCTCGGGCGTAACCGAGTACAGCAGGCACAGCAAGGCGACCATCTGCGCGATGGTCTTGACCTTGCCGATCGCCGCGACCTTGACCGTGGCGCGCTGCCCTAGCTCGGCCATCCACTCGCGCAGCGCGGAGACCGCGATCTCGCGGCCCACGATCACCGCGGCCCAGATCGCCATCCACGGCGAGGGATGCCCCTGCACGATCAGGAACAGCGCGACGGCGACCATCAGCTTGTCGGCGACCGGATCGAGGAACGCGCCGAATGCCGAGGACAGGCCGTAGCGGCGTGCGATCCAGCCGTCGAGCCAGTCGGTGACCGCGGCGAGCCCGAACACGAACGCGGCGGCGAAGTTGGTCCACTTGAACGGCAGGTAGAACACCAGCACCAGCACCGGGATCATCAGGATCCGCAGCAGCGTGAGCCAGGTGGGAATCGTCAGTTTCATCGCAAGCCTGTGGGGGAATCAGTCCTGGCCGGCGCCGGGCGCACCGGCGTCGAGCCCGTGTAGGGTCGCATAGATGCGCTGCGCGAGTGCCGCGTTGACGCCCTCGACCTGCGCGATCTCCTCGGTGCCCGCGGCCTTCAGGCCGCCCAGGCCGCCGAAATGCTTGAGCAGGCTCGCGCGGCGGCGCGGCCCGATGCCGGGGATGTCCTCCAGCCGGCTGGTGTTGCGCGCCTTCTGACGCCGGCCGCGATGGCCGGTGATCGCGAAGCGGTGCGCCTCGTCGCGCACCTGCTGCACCAGTTGCAGCCCGGGCGAGGCGGCGCCCGGCTTGAGCTCGCGCCCGTCGGGCAGCAGCAGCGTCTCGTCGCCCGGCTTGCGCGCCTCGCCCTTGGCCACGCCGACCAGGCAGACGCCCGTGATGCCGTAGCCGTCGAGCACCGCGCGCGCCTGCGCGACCTGGCCGGCGCCGCCGTCGATCAGCAGCACGTCCGGCAGCACGCCATCGTCCTCGACCGCCTTGCGGAACCGGCGCGTGAGCGCCTGGTGCATCGCCGCGTAGTCGTCGCCCGGCTCGATGCCGGCGATGTTGTAGCGCCGGTACTGGCCGCGGACGGGGCCCTGGGCGTCGAACACCACGCAGGAGGCAACCGTGGCCTCGCCCATCGTGTGGCTGATGTCGAAGCACTCGATGCGCTGCGCCGGCTCGGCCAGGCCCAGCATCTCGCGCAGGGAGTCGGCGCGCGCCTGCTGCGCGGCCTGGCTGCCGAGTTCGCTGGCCAGCGCGATCTCGGCGTTGCGCCGCGCCAGATCGACGTAGCGCGCGCGGTCGCCGCGCACGTTGCACTTGAGCTGCACGCGGCGCCCGGCGGCCTCGCTGAACGCCTGTTCGAGCAGCGCGACGTCCTCGATCGACCGGTCGAGCACGATCTCGCGCGGCGGCACCTGTTCGGCGTAGTGCTGCGACACGAATGCGGCGAGCACCTCGGCCGGGTCGTCGCTGCCATTGGTGCGCGGGTGGAACGCGCGCGTGCCCAGGTTGCGGCCGTCGCGGAACGACAGCAGCAGCACGCAGGCCTGGCTGCCGCGCATCGCGCAGGCGAGCACGTCGAGTTCGGCGACCTTGCCGTCCACGTACTGGCGCGCCTGCATGCCGCGCATGTTGCCCAGCAGGTCGCGCAGCCGCGCGGCCTCCTCGAAATCCAGGCGCCCGGCGGCCGCCTCCATGTCGCGCGTGACCTCGTCGGTCAGCGCGTCGCTGCGGCCTTCCAGGAACATCGACGCGCGGCGCACGGCGTCGGCGTAGTCGCGCTCCGACACCAGCCCGACGCACGGCGCCGTGCAGCGGCCGATCTGGTGCTGCAGGCAAGGACGGGAGCGGTTGCGGAAGACGCTGTCCTCGCAATTGCGCAGCTTGAACAGCTTCTGCATCAGGTTCAGCGTCTCGCGCACCGCGGTCACGCCCGGGTACGGGCCGAAGTAGCGGCCGGGCACGTTGCGCGGCCCGCGGTGGACGGCGATCCGCGGCCAGGCGTCGCGCGTCACCAGCACGTAGGGATAGCTCTTGTCGTCGCGCAGCGAGACGTTGTAGCGCGGCTTGAGCGACTTGATCAGTTGGTTCTCCAGCAGCAGCGCCTCGGCCTCGGTGCGGGTGACGGTGACTTCCATGCGCGCGATCTGCGCGATCATCGCCATCGTCCGCGTCGCCTTGGGCGTGGCGTTGAAGTAGCTCGCCACGCGCTTGCGCAGGTCCGCCGCCTTGCCGACGTACAGCACCGCGTCGTCGGCCGCGATCATGCGGTAGACGCCCGGCGCGGTGCTCAGGCCGCCGACGAACGCCTTGCCATCGAACGCCGTCCTCGCGCCGCGCGCTTTCGCCGTCCCGGTCATTCGCCGATCGCAACGTGGCGCAGCGCGCCGGTGGCCGGATCCAGCCGCAGCACGGCATGGGCGTCGGTGTCGGCGATCCACACCGCGCCGGCGGCCGCGGCCAGCGCGGTCGGGCCATGCAGGCGCTGCGGCAGCGCGACGGTCGCCAGCTCGCCGCCGCCCAGCCGCAAGCTGCGCAGCGTGTCGTTGCCGCTGTCGGCGATCCACAGCACCGGGGCGTCGGGTGCGAGCGCCAGCGCCTGCGGCGCCTGCAGCCGCGCGTCGTCGCGCGCACCGTCGACGTCTCCGAACTGCCAGGGCCCCGCGCCGACGAGCGTTGCGACCCGGCCGGTCGGCAGGTGGACGCTGCGGATCGCCGAACCCGCGGCGTCGCAGACGTAGAGCGTCTGCTGCACGCAGGCCAGGGCCACGGGTTCGGCGAACGTGGCCGCCTCGCCGACGCCGTCGCCGGTGCCGAGCACGCCGCTGCCGCACAGCGGCGCGATCCGCGCACCGCCCAGGTCGAGCTGCCAGATGCGGTTGTCGCCGGCGGTCGCCACGTACAGCCGGTCGCCCGACAGCACGATGCCGCGCGGCTGGTCGAGCGCGACCGCGCGCGGGTCGGCCAGCGACCCGGCGGCCGTCCTGCCGGGCCGGCCGGCGCCGCACACCGTGGACACGTCGCCGCTGCGCAGCGCGATCCGGCGCACTGCATGGTTGCCGGTATCGGCGACGTAGAGCGCGTCGCGCGCGACGAACAGGCCATGGGGACGGGTCAGCGCGGCCAGTTCCATGGGACCGTCGATGAAACCCGCACTGCCGCTGCCGAACTGCCTGAGGATGCGCCCGCCCGCATCGCATTCCAGGACCCGATGGTGGCCGCAGTCGGCGATGTAGAGCAGCTCGCCGGATACCGCCAGACCCGCGGGAAACCGCAGCGGCAGCGCGGGCTCGACCTCGCGGCGCAGCCGGATCGGTTCGGCGCTCGAGGGGTGCGGGGTGAGCTCGCCGAGCAGCGCGCCGATGCGCGCATCGAGCTCGCGGATGCCGCCCTCGCCGACGATGCGCTCGCGCACCCGGCCCTCGCCGTCGATCAGCAGCACCGTGGGCCAGGCGTCGAGCCCGAAGTGCTGCCAGGCCGTCCAGTCGCCGTCGTGCGCGACCGGGAACTCGTATTGCTGGAGCAGCACGCGCTGCGCACTGCGGCGCGCGTCGCGTTCGGCATCGAAGCGCGGGACGTGCACCGCCGCCACCTGCAGCCGTTCGCGATGGCGTGCGCGCAGGTGGCCGAGATCCGCGAGCCGCTGCTGGCACCACGCCGAGCCCAGGTTGACGAACGCCAGCGCGCAGACGCGGCCGCGCAGCTGCGCCATGCGCAGCGGGTCGCGCAGGTTCAGCCACGCCAGGCCGGCCGGGAATTCGGGCGCTGCGACGGCGTCGTTCATGGCGCGATTATGCGGGATCGCCCACCCGCGCCATGTCGAGACCGGGCACTCCGTCCGGGCCGCGGATGACCGGCGCCCGGGCTGCCGACGACGCGGCCGGGCCGGCCGGTTGCAGTGTCGTCGTCCGCTCAGTTCCCGGTGTCCGCGGCCGCCAGCCGCGCCTGCGCCCGGGCCAGGTCCTCCGGCGTGTCGACACCCGGCGGGAACGCATCCGGTGCGATCCCGACCGCGACCCGGCAGCCGGCCTCGAGCACGCGCAGCTGCTCGAGCATCTCGACCTGCTCCAGTTCGCCCGGCGCCATCGCGGCGAAGCGGCGCAGGAAGCCCACCCGGTAGCCGTAGATCCCGATATGCCGCCACCAGCGTCCGGCCGGCATCGTCGTGCGGTCGCGCGCGAACGCATCGCGCGGCCAGGGCACCGGCGCGCGGCTGAAGTACAGCGCATCGCCGTCCGCCCCGCGCACGACCTTGACCGCGTTCGGGTCCAGCAGCGTCCCGACGTCGTCGATCGGCGCGGCCAGCGTCGCCAACGCGACGCCCGGCTGCGCGGCGAGTCCGGCGACCGCGCGGATGCCCGAGGCCGGCGCGAACGGCTCGTCGCCCTGCAGGTTCACGACCACGCGGTCGTCGTCCCAGCCGGCGAGCGCGGCGCATTCGGCGAGCCGGTCGGTGCCCGAGGGGTGGTCGGGCGACGTCATCGCGACCCGGACCGGGAACCCGGCCAGCGCGTCGCGCACCCGGGCATCGTCGGTCGCGACCCAGACCTCGGCGGCCCCGGCCTCCAGCGCGCGTTGCGCCACGTGCAGCACCAGCGGGCGGTCGCCCAACGGCTGCAGCGGCTTGCCCGGCAGGCGGGTGGAAGCATGGCGCGCCGGAATGGCGACGACGAAATCGGCGGGAACGTCCATGGCGGGATTCTGGCATGCGCGGTCGTCGCCAGGGCCTTCGCAGGGGCGATGTCGCCGCCGCGACGCGGCTTCAGCCGCCCGACGCGATCGTCGCGCGGCGACTGCGCACAACCGAGCGAAGCCGCGCCAGGCCTCCGGCCGCCTCCAGCCGGAAGTCGAGTGGAAACTGGGAAGACCGGACACGACGCCGTGCCGCCGCCCGGAGCGTCAGGAATGCGCGCCGGTGGCCGGAAACTCGCGCTCGTCGCCGTTCGCGACGGCGCTGGCGTCCGCGCGCATCTGCGCCCACAGCGCGCGACCGGCCGACGTGCGACGGCCATCCGCCGCGCGGACGCGCGCCTGGCGCGCCGCGCGGCGCATCGCATGCAGACGCCGGCGCCAGCGCAGCACGCCGGCCACCGCCAGCAAGGCCGCCAGCCCGACCGACAGCACCAGCGCCCAGGGCGCGAGCGCCGCCAACCCGCCGATGATCGAGCCCTGGGTGCGCGCAAGCGCGAATGCGAACACGGCGCCCGCGATCAACACGTAGGACGGCAGCACCAGAATGCGCCAGACGGCCCGGGCCGGCATCACGGCATCTCCTCGTGGCCGGGCGATGTCCGCCCCGGCGTGGGGACCGCTGCGCGCCGATCGTCGCCACGCGCAGCGACGACCCTGGGCGCGTGCGCCGAAGGCGACAGCACCACGGCCGGGCATGCGTACTGGTTGCCCGAGCGCCAGTGCGTGGCGGCCTGCGGACGGACCTGTTCCCAGTTCGCGCCGCGGGTCGCGGACTCCCAGACCTCGCGCATCAGCGGCTCGACCTCGTGCCAGTCCGCATCCGGGTGCCCGGCCCGCGTCGCACGCGCCAGTTCGGCAAGGATCACGTGGTGCTGGGCGGCGGGAGCGGGCGCGGCGCGATGCATGTCCGGAAGGCGTTGGGGAGACTTGCGATCCAGCCTAGGCAGCGCGCCGCCAATCCGCCGTGAAACCCGCGGGCCGCGCGGCGAGCGTTCAGCGACGGGTGGCCCCGCGGCGGCGGCCTCCCCTACCATGGCCGTCCGCATCGGGACCGGCGCGGGCCGGGCCGCACGAAGGAGTCGGATGGTTCGTTACCTGGCGTATTGCGTGGTCGTCGTCATGGCGCTGGTGTCGCTGGGCTGCGCGCTCGCGCTGCGCTCGGGCGGCTGGGCGGTCGCGGCGGCGGTGTTCGTCGCGCTCGCGATCCTGGGCACGGTGGACCTGCTGCAGCGCCGGGCGACGTTGCGCCGGCTCTATCCGCTGACCGCGCACTTCCGCTACGGGCTGGAATCGTTCCGGCCCGAGATCCGCCAGTATTTCATCGAGGACGACCAGGACGAGGTGCCGTTCTCGCGCCAGCAGCGCGCGCTCGTCTACCAGCGCGCGAAGAACGTCAGCGACGTCGTGCCGTTCGGCAGCGAACTGCCGATGTACGGCTCGCAGTACGAATGGATCAACCATTCGCTGGTGCCCGCGCACGCGGCCTCGCACGATTTCCGCATCCCGGTCGGAGAGGAACGCGCCCGCCCGTATGCGGCCAGCGTGTTCAATATCTCGGCGATGAGTTTCGGCTCGCTGTCGGCCAACGCGATCCGGGCGCTGAACCTGGGCGCGCAGCGCGGCGGCTTCTATCACGACACCGGCGAAGGCGCGATCTCGCCCTACCACCGGGAGCACCGTGGCGACCTGGTCTGGGAGATCGGCTCGGGCTACTTCGGCTGCCGCGACGCCGACGGCCGCTTCGACGAGGCGCGCTTCGCCCGCAACGCCGCCGACGCGCAGGTGAAGATGATCGAGATCAAGCTCTCGCAGGGCGCCAAGCCGGGGCATGGGGGCCTGCTGCCGGGCGCGAAGGTCACGCCTGAGATCGCGCTCACGCGCGGGATCCCGGTCGGCATCGACTGCGAATCGCCCGCCGCGCACGCGACGTTCTCCACGCCGGCCGGCCTGCTGGCGTTCGTCGCGCGGCTGCGGACCCTGGCCGACGACAAGCCGGTGGGCTTCAAGCTCGCGATCGGGCATCCCTGGGAGTGGTTCGGCATCGCCAAGGCCATGCTCGAGACCGGCATCCTGCCCGACTTCATCGTCGTCGACGGCGCCGAGGGCGGCACCGGCGCGGCGCCGTCGGAATTCATCAACCACGTCGGCCTGCCGCTGCAGGAAGCGCTGATGCTGGTGCACAACACGCTGGTGGGCATCGGCCTGCGCGAACGCGTGCGCGTGGCTGCGGCCGGCAAGATCACCAGCGGCTTCGACATCGCCCGCCAGCTCGCGATGGGCGCGGACTGGTGCAACGCCGGGCGCGGCTTCATGTTCGCGCTGGGCTGCATCCAGTCGCGCAGCTGCCACAACGACCTGTGCCCCACCGGCGTGGCGACCCAGGATCCGCGCCGCTGGCGGCTGCTCGACGTGCCGGACAAGGCCGAGCGCGTGTTCCATTTCCATCAGAACACGCTGCGCGGCCTGCGCGACATGCTGGGCGCGGCCGGCCTCGAGCATCCGATGCAGATCGGGCCCGAGCACATCCTGCGCCGCGTCTCGCCGACCGAGGTGCGCTCGCTGGCGGCGCTCTACCGGTTCCTGGAGCCCGGCGAACTGCTGACCGGCGTGCCCGAGCACGCGGTGTTCCGGACGTTCTGGCCGGTCGCGCGCGCGGACAGCTTCGCGCCGCCCGAGCGGGCGCGCGCGATGTCCGCGGTCAAGCGCGCGTCCTGATCGCCGGGTCGCGCCGACGGCGCGCCCGTCAGGCCTTCGGCGCCGCCGCGCGGGCGCGGACCGCGTCCAGGCGGTCGAGCAGCGCGATCCAGAACGCCTCGGGCAGGTGCGCGCCGATCGGCACGCTGTAGTGCCGCTCGCCGGCGAAGCGCATGCACTTCACCGCGTCCTTTTCGGTCATCAGCACCGGCAGGTCGCTGCCGAAGCGCAGGTCCTCGGGCTGGTAGCGGTGGTGGTCGGGGTAGGCGTGCGGCACCACGGCGATGCGCTGGCGGCGGAGGGTGTCGAAGAACCGCTCGGGATCGCCGATGCCCGCGACCGCGTGCACGCGCTGGCCCGCGAACGCCGACAGCGGCCGCGGCCGGCCGCCGGCCAGCGGCAGCGCGTGCGCGGTCTCCAGACGCATCGGCCACTCGCCAAACCCGGGTTCGAGGGCGTCGTCCATGCCGGCGTTGAGCACGCGGAAGTCGCAGCGCGCGCCGCGCTCGACCGGCTCGCGCAGCGGCCCGGCGGGGATCAGCGCGCCGTTGCCGTAGCGCCGCCGGCCGTCGACGACCTCGATCTCGACGTCGCGCTGCAGCCGGTAATGCTGCAGGCCGTCGTCGCAGACGACGATGTCGCAGCCGGCCGCGATCAGCGCGTTCGCGGCCGCGACCCGGTCGGCGTCGACCCGCACCCGGGCCCCGGTGCGGGCGGCGATCAGCACCGGCTCGTCGCCCGACAGCCGCGGATCGCTGACCGGCTCGACCCAGCGCGGCGTGCGCGCCTCGTCGCGGCCGTAGCCGCGGCTGGCGATGCCGGGCGTCCAGCCGGCCGCCTGCAGGCGCTCGACGACGGCGATCGTCAGCGGCGTCTTGCCGCTGCCGCCGGCGATCAGGTTGCCGATGACCAGCACCGGGCGCGCGACCTTGCGGCTGCGCAGCAGCTTCAGCCGCCACGCGCTCGCGCGTGCGTAGACGCGCGCGAGCAGCCGCGCGTGCAGCGGCGGGCGGCTGCCGTCGAACCAGTAGCCGGGCGCCTTCACGTGCCCTGCTCCGCCGCCGGCTCGGCCTCGCGGAACTGCATGCGGTGCAGGTGCGCGTACAGGCCGCCGCGCGCGAGCAGCTCGCGGTGCGTGCCGTGCTCGACGAGCCGCCCCTGGTCGAGCACCAGCACCTGGTCGGCATGCTCGATCGTCGCCAGGCGGTGGGCGATGACCAGCGTCGTGCGGTCGGGCATCAGGTGCTCGAGCGCGTCCTGGACCAGGCGCTCGGATTCGGCGTCGAGCGCGGCCGTGGCCTCGTCGAGGATCAGGATCGGCGCGTCCTTGAGCATCGCGCGCGCGATCGCCAGCCGCTGTCGCTGGCCGCCCGACAGGCGCCCGCCGCGGCTGCCGATGCCGCTGTCGAGCCTGCCGGGCAGCTTCTCGACGAACTCCATCGCATTGGCGCCGCGGATCGCGCCTTCCAGCGCGGCGGGCGGTGCGCCGGCCATCTCGCCGTAGGCCACGTTCGCCGCGACGGTGTCGTCGAACAGCATCACCTGCTGGCCGACCAGCGCGATCTGCCGACGCACGTCGGCCAGCCGGTAGTCCTCGAGCGGATGTCCGTCGAGCAGGATCTGCCCGGTCTCGTGTTCGTAGAAGCGCGGCAGCAGCTTGATCAGCGTCGACTTGCCGCTGCCCGAACGGCCGACGATCGCGGTCACCGTGCCCGGCCGCGCGACGAAGCTCACGTCCTGCAGCGCCGGTTCGGCCTGGCCCGGATAGCGCGCGCCGACGTGGCGGAACTCGATCTCGCCGCGCGCGCGCGCCAGCGGGCGCTCGCCCGGGTCGTGCTCGTCGGGGGCGTCGAGGATCTCGAACAGGCGCTCTGCCGAGGCGACGCCGCGCTGGAGCATGTTCTGCACGTTGGTCAGCTGCTTGAGCGCCGGGATGATCGCCATCATCGCGATCATCAGCGCGACGAAGCCGCCGGCCGTCAGCCGCCCCTGCGAGGCCTCGTAGCCGGCGATCAGCAGCAGCAGCGCCAGGCCGATCGACCCCATCAGCTGGACCACGCCCGAAGAGATCGCGCGGGTCGCCTCGACCTTGAGGTTCAGGCGCATGTGCTGCTCGGCGACCTGGGCGTAGCGCGCGTTCTCCGCCGCCTGGGCGCCGTAGATCTTCACTTCCTGCTGGTTGCTCAGCGACTGGTCGGCGGTCTGCAGCAGCAGCGCGGCGCTGTCCTGGATGCTGTGGCTGACCCGGCGGTAGCGGCGCGCGACCTTGCCCATGATCCACGACAGCGGCGGCGCGATGACCAGGATGGTCAGCGTGACCTGCCAGCTGGTCATCAGCATCACGATCAGCGACGCGACGATCTGCAGCGACTGCTGCAGCATCACCTTGGCCGCGTCGACCGCGGCCTGCGAGACCTGGTCGCTGTCCGAACCGAGGCGGACCAGCATCGACGGCACAGGCTCGGCGTCGAAGCGCATGCCCGGCAGCCCGAGGTACTTGGCCAGCACGCGCACGCGCAGATCGCGCGCGATGCCGCGGCCGGCCTTGGCCATGTTGTAGTCGGCCAGGTAGCCGGCCAGGCCGCGGACCACGAACAGCGCGATGATCGCGGCCGGCAGCCAGAGGTTCACGCCCGCGTTCGCGGACACGAAGGTCTCGTCGATGATCGGTTCCATCATCTTGGTGAAGGCGCCGCCCGCGGCGGCCTCGATCAGCATGCCGACCAGCGCGACCGAGAGCAGGCTGCGATAGCCGCTGGCGAAGGTCAGCAGCCGGCGATAGACCGGCCAGGCGCGATCGGCGCGCGCCGCGCCGTTGGGGGGAGAAGCCATGACGTCAACGATCCTGTGAAGCGGTCTGCGAATCGCGACCGGACGCCTGCGGCGCGGTCGCGTTGGCGATGCGGGTGAAGCCCAGTTGGCCGAGCGCGTCGTAGGCGGTGACCACCGACTGCCACGGCGTGCGCGCATCCGCACGCAGCAGCACGGTGCGCTCGCGGTCGTCGCCGGCCACCTCGGCGATCGTGCGCTTGAGCGCGTCGACGTCGGTGCGCAGCGCCTCGCGGTCCTCGACGAAGTAGCGGCCGTCGGCGTTGATCAACAGGCTCAGCGTGCCGGACCGGGCGTCGTTGCGTTCGCCGGTCGCCTGCGGCAGTTCGAGCTTGAGCACCGAGCGCGCATCGAAGGTGGTGGTGATTACGAAGAAGATGATCAGCACCAGGATCACGTCGATCAGCGGCACGAGGTTGATCTCGGGCTCGTCGCGCGCGCGGCGGTCGCGGATGCGCACGCTTCAGCCCCGCCCTGCGGCGGCGACCGGGGGCCGGCGCGTGCGCGGGTCGATCGCGTCCATCAGCGCGATCGCCTCGTGCTCGAGCGCGACGACGTAGCCATCGATGCGCGCCCGGAAATGACGGTGGAACATCAGCGCCGGCACCGCGACGATCATGCCCGTCGCCGCGCACACGAGCGCCTTGCCGATGCCGCCGGCGAGCTGGTTCACGTCGCCCACGCCGTGGTCCATCACGCCCAGGAACATCTGGATCATGCCCACCACCGTGCCGAACAGCCCGAGCAGCGGACCGGCGGCGGCGATCGTGCCCAGCGCGTTGAGATGGCGTTCCATCGCGAAGGCGACGTGCCGGCCGACGTCCTCGACGCGCTCGCGGATCTCGTCGCGGGGCCGGTCGCGGACGTCGAGCGCGGCCGCCAGCAACGCGCCCAGCGGCGCGGTCGCGCGCAGCGAGGCGATGTGCGCGGGGTCGAGCGCGCCGCGCGCGGCCCAGGCGCGGACCTCCTCGCCCAGACCGGGCGGCAGCACCGCGCGGCGGCGCAGGGTCCAGGAGCGCTCGACGATGATCGCCAGCGCGAGCGCCGACAGCAGCAGCAGCGGCATCATCGGCCAGCCGCCGGCCTTCACCAGTTCGAGCACGCAAACCCCTTCGGCCCCGGGGCCGGTCCACTCGGGCGCCTAGGATAACGTAGCGCGGGTCAGCCCCCGGCGGCGGGATCCGGCCGCCGGGCGGCGTCCCAGAGCCGGCGCACGCGTTCGCGCCCGGCAGTCACGCGCACGCCGTCGCGGCCCAGGCGCACGCGCAACGCGCCGCCCTCGGCCGTGCCCGGCGTGGCGGCACCGCGATGCGACCAGCGCGCGAGCGCCGCGGCGTGCGGATGGCCGAAGCGGTTGCCGTGCCCGGCCGACATCAGCGCATGCCCGGCACCGGTCGCGGCGACGAACGCCGGGTCCGACGAGCCGCCGCTGCCGTGGTGCGCGGCGACCACGACTTCGGCCGCGAGCGCGCCGGCGTCGCGATGCACCAGCAGGCGCTCGACCACCGCGTCGACGTCGCCGGGCAGCAGCGCGGCCCCGTACGCGGTCTCCACGCGCAGCACGCAGCTCGAGGGATTGCGGAACGGCGGGAAATGCACGTCGGGGTGCAGGAACCGGAACGCCACGCCGTCGGCCTGCCACGCCGATCCCTGCAGGCACGGCGATGCGCCGGGCACCCGGTCCCACTGCGGCGCGAACACCACTGGCGCGGCGAAGCGCCGCTGCACCGCGCCGAACCCGCCGGCGTGGTCGGCGTCTCCGTGGCTGACGACGATCGCGTCGAGCCGCCGCACGCCCAGCGCGTGCAACGCCGGCACCACGACGCGCTCGCCGGCATCGTAGCCATCGGGCATCGCCGGCCCGGTGTCGTAGAGCAGCGCATGGCGCGCGGTGCGCACCAGCACCGCCAGGCCCTGCCCGACGTCAAGCACGACCAGCTCGGCCTCGCCGGCGCGCGGCAGGTCGCGGTCCGGCCACAGCAACGGCAACCACAGCACCGCCGCGAGCCCCTTGCCCGGCACCCCGCGCGGCAGCAGCAGCCAGAACGCGGCCAGCAGCGCCAGCGGCAGCGCGAGCCGGTGCGGCGCCGGCAGCCACCACAACGCGAACGGGGCGGCCGCCAGCCGGTCGAACAGCCGCCAGCTCGGCGCGAACGCCCACGCGGCCAGACGCCAGGCCCAGTCCCCGGCGCCGGCATGCAGCGCCTCCAGGCCCGTGCCCAGCACCGCCAGCGGCACCACGACCAGGCTCCACCACGGGATCGCGACCAGATTGGCCAGCGGCCCGGCCAGCGAGGCCTGCCCGAACAGCGTCGCGGTGAGCGGCAGCAGGCCGAGCGTCGCCACCCACTGCGCGGCGACCAGGCCGCGTACCGGCGACAGCGCACGCGCGTCGGGCAGGCACCACACCAGCCAGGCGACGCCGGCGAAGCTGAGCCAGAAGCCGGCCGACAGCACCGCCATCGGGTCGGCCAGCATCACCGCGATCGCGGCGTAGGCGAGCGCGTCGGCGACCTGCAGCCGGCGCCGCACGAGCCGGGCGACGACCACGACCGCGATCATCAGCACCGTGCGCATGGTCGGCAGTTCCCAGCCGGCCGCGGCGGCGTACACGCTCGCCGCCGCCAGCGCGGCGACGGCCGCAGCCTGGGGCCGCGGCACGAGGCGCCCCAGCCGCGGCAGGCACCACCAGAGCCCGCCGGCCAGCAGCGCGAACGCGCCACCGACCATGCCGACGTGGAAGCCGGAGATCGCGACGAGGTGGGTCAGGCCGGTCGCGCGCAGCGCCTCCCAGTCCAGCTCGTCGAGGCCGCGCGTGTCGCCGACCGCCAGCGCGCGCACGAAACGCGAGGTCTCGTGCCCGACCACCCGATCGATCCGGCCGGCGGTCCGGTGCCGCCAGCGGTCGACGCCGCCGGTCGCATCCAGTCGCGTCATCGGCGCCTGCGTGCGCAGGTAGCCGACCGCGGTCACGCGCCGGGCCATCGCGTGCTTCTCGCTGTCGATCCATCCCGGATTGCGCAGGCCGCGCGGCGCGCGGACGCGCGCGGTGAAGCGCCAGCGATCGCCGGGCTCGAGCGCCAGCCGCCGGGCGTCGGGGTCGGCGCCGTGATCGTCGAACCACGACAGCCGCAGCAGCCGGCCGCGCAACGCCGGGGGCGCCGCGTCGTCGTCGACCCGGAACTCGAACCGGGTGCGCTGCGCCTCGTGCGTGGGCAGGCCGACGACCCGCCCGGCGACGACGACGTCGCTGCGCGCCAGATCCGGCGGCAACCGCAGCGACAGCGCGTGCGTGGCGTGCAGGCCGCACAGCGCGACGCCGAACAGGCACGCGCCGGCCAGGCGCAGACCGGCGCGTCCCCGTCCCCACGCGGCCGCGCCGGTCGCGAGCGACACGACCAGCGCCCAGGCCGGCGGCAGCGCCGGCAGCGCGAGGCAGGCCGACGCGCCGAGCACCAGCGCGGCGGCGGTCGCGGCGCCGAACACGGGGACCGGACCGCTCATCGCGCCCGTGCCCCGCCGGCCGGAGCAGGCCGATGCGCATGGCCTCCCGGCCGTCCACCGCCGTGGGCGGTGCGCCCGCGCCGCCCGACGATCCCTTCGTCGCCCCGCCTCATCCCGCGCTCCCTGCGCTGCGTTGTCGACAGCCTGCGGCGCGCCCCGTCCGCGTGCAGTCCGGCGACCGTGCGCCGATGCGTCGGAAATCGCCGCGTCGCGAGCGCGCAGGCGACCAACGCGCCCAAGCGGCACGATCGCAGGATCTCCGGGAGCGGCCGCGCCCACCCGACGGGACGCTAGGGCCGGTAATACTCCGCCCAGCGCCAGCAGCCCGCCTCGCGCACGAACGCGAGCGCGCCGACGCGTGCCTGGTCGTCGACGCCGGGCGCGAGCCGCCAGGTCGGCGCCGCTGCGTCGGGTGAAGCGGCGTAGACGGCCAGCGGGCGCGATGGCCGCGGCAGGCCCGCGTCGTCGTCGAGCCAGGCCGGACAGGCGGCGAGCAGCGCGGTACGGTCGAGGACCTGGACCGGATCGTCGTCCAGCACGCCCGGTGCCCGCAGCGGCAGCCGTGCGTGGTCGGCCAGCGCCGCGCAGTCGCGACGCGCCAGCGCATCGCGGAACGCCGGCCAGGCGGCGTCGAAGCCGCCCGACAGGCATCGTGCAGCACCGTCGTCGCCTGCGCAGGCGTCCGACGGCGCGCTGTCTGCGACCTGGATCAGCAATTCGGTGTAGTGGTGCCCGGTCTCGGCGGGGAACAGCGTGCCGCGCACGCGCCGGCAGCCCGGTGCGACCGCACGGGCACCGCTGCCGGCGAGTTGCAGCGCGTCCACCCGCCGCGTCGCGGCGCCGACCTCGACGTCGATCGGAACGTCCAACTGCAGCACCGGCACCCGCACCACGGGATCGTCCGGGGATTCGCCAAATCCCGGCGGTCCGCGTTCCTCGCGCATCGCCACCCGGCCGGTGACGACGGAGACCGCGGGCTCGAGGCGATAGCGCGCGGGATCGGCAGGTGCGGGCGCTGGCGCGACATCCGCGGCGGACTCAGCCCCGCCTTCGGCCCCGGGCGGCGCAGGCGGTGCCTGCGTCGGCGTTGCCGGCGGCTGCCCGCAGGCCACAAGCCCGGCCAGGCCCAGCACCCAGACAAATCTGCACTCGCGAACGGCCATACGGCGGGCTCCGAACGGGGCGATGGCCCAGCCTAGAGCCCGGCCCGCTGCGGCGCCAGATCCCGCGCCGCGTGCATCGGCAGGGTTGCTGCCGGCAGCACGTGCCGCATCGTCATGGCGTGCGGGTCACATGGCCTTCCTGCCAGCCCTCCACCACCTGGATCGCACCGACCACGCGCGACAGCTCGGCCGCCGACAGGCTGGCGATGCTGCGGCCGCCATCGAGTCCCGTCAGGCGTTCGATGGTGCGCTGGTAGTCCTGGGTGTCGTTCTCGACCGGCGGCGCATAGCGATAGATGGCGTCGTCGATGCTCAGGTTGCGATAGCTCGCCCCCTGCAGCAGCGCGCCGATGGCGCGTTCGCCGGTGGCGCGGTCGGGAAACACCGCGAAGCCGCCGGGCCCGGTACCGAGGGCGCCATGGGCATCGGCGAAGTCGCCGGCGCGGATGTTCCCGGGATTGTGGTTGCGCCAGGCCAGCGTACCGCCGGTGCGCGTCTCGACCGAGCCGTCGGCGTGGGTGATGACGGTGTCGCGGCCCTGCGCACGGGCGCTCGCGCCGCCCTCGCCCGCTGCGGCCGCCGGGCCCGGACCGTCCGCCGCCGGCGTGGACGGAACGGGCGCGGCACCGCCGGGCACGCGCACGAACTGCCCGGGATGGATGAGATCCGGGTTCGCGGCCAGGTGCGGATTGGCCTGCAGCAGCGCCGGCAGACCCACGCCGTGCCGGCCGGCGATGCCCGACAGCGTGTCGCCGTCGCGCACGGTGACCGTGGTGCCCGCGCCGGCCGGCAGCGCGACCGTATCGCCGGGATGGATGCGGTCGGGATCGGGGGCGAAGCGCGGGTTGGCCGCCAGCAGGGCATCCAGCCCGACGTCGTGGCGACGGGCGATCCCCGACAGGGTGTCGCCCTCGACGACCGTGACCTGTCCGCTGCGCGGCGCCGGCGACGCATCGGACCGGGGCCCGGTCGCGTCGGGCGTGGCCGGCGACGGCGCCGCCGGCGTGCCGTCGGGCCGGCGGATCGCGATCGCGTTGCCCAGGTCGTAGGGCGCCACGTTCACCGTGTTGCTCTGGTTGCCGCCGAGCAGGTGCACGGTGTCGCCCTCGACCCGGTCGACGAAGCCGACGTGGTTCGGGAACACGACGACGTCGCCGCGCTGGATCCCGTCGCGCGGGACCGCCTCGCCCCAGTTCGCCCACTCGCGCGCGCGATAGGCCTCGCTGGCGATGGGATGGCCGGCCGCCTTCATCACGAACGACACGAACGAGCCGCACCAGGCGTTGTCGCGGCCGCTGTCGTCCCTGCCCCAGAAACCGGACGCGGCGTGGTACGCCATGATCCGCGGATTCGCGCGTGTGCCCGACACCTCGGCCTGGCCCAGTTCGCGCTCGGCGATGGTCATCCAGTCGGGGGCGCCGTCGTTGGCCGCCGGCAGCTGGGCACGGATGCTCGGATGCACGCTCGACAGCGGCTCGGAGCTGGCGTGCGCCGCCGGCGGCGCCGTGCCGGCGACGGGCTCGGGAATCGACAGCGCCTGGCCACCGGCGATCCGGTCGGGGTCGCGGACCTGGGGATTGGCGGCGAGCAGCGCCTCGAGGCTGACGCCGTGCCGCTGGGCGATCGCCGACAGGGTGTCGCCCGGGCGGACGACCGCGTCGCCCCCGGTGCTGCGTGCAGCGTAGCTGGGAAGCGCTGAGACGGCATCGACCATGGCGGGCGGCTCGCGACGGGATGCCGCTACCCTCGGCCAGGCGGTGGGGCCGGACAATCCGGGGCCGACCCCAGCCCGGGTCGACCCCAGGTCCACCGGGCGCGGTCGCCGGCATGGCAGGATGCGGGCCCGTTCCCGTGACCCGACGCGAATGTCCGACCCGGTGCTGCACAGCTTCGCCCCCGTCGTCGCCCCCGGCGCGCGCGTGCTGGTCCTCGGCAGCATGCCGGGGGTCGCATCGCTGGACGCGGGCCGCTACTACGCGCATCCGCGCAACCTGTTCTGGCCGATCATGGGCGCGCTGTTCGACGCCGGGCCCGACGTCGACTACGCGCGGCGCCTGGCGCGGCTGCAGGCGGCGGGCGTCGCGCTGTGGGACGTCGCCTCGCAGTGCGTCCGGCCCGGCAGCCTCGATGCGCGGATCGAGGCCGGCAGCGTCGTCGCCAACGACATCGCCGGCCTGCTCGCCGCGCACCCGGGCATCGACCGCATCCGCTTCAACGGCAGCGCCGCGCAGGCGCTGTTCCGCCGGCACGTGCTGCCGACGCTGGCGACGGTTCCGGACCTGGCGCGGCTGCCGTCGACGAGCCCGGCACATGCGGCGATGCGCCTGGAGGACAAGCTCGCGGCCTGGCGCGCCGGGCTGTGCGGGCTTCAAGAGCGAGGCTGAGAGGCGGTCGCGTCGTTTCGCGCACACCGCCGACGCCACGATGCGCACCAGTCCGAGGCCCGCCTTCCCGGATTCCGACAATGGCCGGCCCCGTCGCGTCGGGCGCTGCGGTATGGTCTGCCCGGGTCATCCGAGGGAGTCGACGATGCATCGCATCCGAACGCTGGCGCTGCTCGCCGCATCGTGCTGCGCGGCGGGCGCCGCGCAGGCGCAGTCCGCCACCGCGTGCCCGCAGCTGCCGGTCATCGCCAACGTGCAGTGGACGGTGCAGGAAGGCCGCGACTTCGTGTTCTGCCGTGCGATCGAGTTCGACACCCAGCGCCAGGCGTTCGCGGTCGCGATCGGCCGCGCGGCGACGTTCAAGCCGCGCCGCGGCGACCGGATCGGCGGCCAGGTCCGGATCGACGGCCATCCGACGTGGTGGCACGCCCCGCGCAACGACCTGACCAGCGCGATCGTGCGCGAAACGCTGCTCGAGCTGGCATCGGGCGACTACGCCCACATCATCGTGCGGGCCGACGATCCGACGCAGCTGGCGCGCTCGCTGCGCCAGGTCGAGCAACTGGAATTCGCCGACGTCCGCCTGGGCGGTCGATAGCCGCCACAGGACTCAGAAGCGGCCCTCCTGGAAGTCCACGAACGCCTGCATCAGCTCCTCGCGGGTGTTCATCACGAACGGGCCGTGGCGCGCCACCGGCTCGCGCAGCGGCCGGCCGCCAACGACGATCAGCCGTGCGCCCGCTTCGCCGCCGCGCAGCTGCAGCCGCGCGCCGCCGCCGAGCACGCCCAGCTCCTGGGCCGCCAGCGCGCGGGCCTCGTCGCCCTCGCCCACCGTCGCCTCGCCTTCGTAGACGTAGGCGAACACGTTGTGGCCCTCGGGCAGGTCGAACGCCCAGGCGCTGTCCGGCGCCAGCGCGATGTCGAGGTACAGCGGCTCGGTCGCGGGCTGCGCGATCGGGCCCGCGGTGCCGTCCACGGCGCCGGCGATGAGCTTGACCGACACGCCCGGGGCGGGCGCGACCACCGGCAGCCGCCCGGGCGCGAACTCCTGGTAGCGCGGCGCGGTCATCTTCTCGCGCGCAGGCAGATTCACCCACAGCTGGAAACCGCGCATCCGCCCGGCCTGCTGCTCGGGCATCTCCGAATGCACCAGGCCGCGCCCGGCGGTCATCCACTGCACCGCGCCTGGGACCAGCAGGCCCTCGTTGCCGTGGTTGTCGCGATGGCGCATGCGCCCGTCGAGCATGTAGGTCACGGTCTCGAAGCCGCGGTGCGGGTGGTCTGGGAAACCGGCCAGGTAGTCCTCGGCGCGTTCGGTGCCGAACTCGTCGAGCATCAGGAACGGGTCGAGGTCGGGCAGTTGCGGGGTGCCGATGACGCGGGTGAGCTTCACGCCGGCACCGTCGCTGGCGGGCATGCCGCGGACGGTACGCACCACGCGGGCGGTCTGGGAAGCGGTCATCGGCGGGCTCCTGTCGGGTGTGAAGCGACACGATGCGGGCGCGGGCCGCCGATTCCACGCGCGTGGGTGGAACGGAAGGTTCCTTCGGCGCGCGGCGAGGGACGCGCGTGCGGAGGTGCCAGAAGGACACAACCTTCCGGGTAGGAGCGCGCTCGCGCGCGAACGGGCTGTGCCGACGATGCCTCTTCGCGCGCGAGCGCGCTCCTACGGGACGGCTTCGCCCGTCCGCGCGGCCAGCCTGCCGGCCGACAGCCGCGGAAACACGCGTCCTCGCACGCACGCGCGGCCTGTATCGCCTCCCTCAGCGCGCGGTCAGCCGCCAGGCGCGGTGGATGCGCGGGTTGCGTTCGAAATCCGGCGCAATGGTCGCCGGGGTGATGTCCTCGCACTGCGCGAACGCGGCCACGGCCTCGGCGTCGAGCCGGAAGCGGCGGAAGTTGTTGGAGAAGTACAGCGCGCCGCCGGGCGCCAGCCTGGCGACGGCCGCGCGCAGCAACCGCACGTGCTCGCGCTGGATGTCGAAGTCCTTGGCCCGCGCCGAGTTCGAGAACGTCGGCGGGTCGCAGAAGATCAGGTCGTACTGCGCGGTCTCGGCCTCCAGCCACTGCAGCGCGTCGGCCTGCACCAGCCGGTGCCGGGCGCCGCCGATACCGTTGGCGGCGAGATTGTCGGCGCACCACTGCAGGTAGGTCGCCGACAGGTCGACCGTCGTGGTCTGGCGCGCGCCGCCGGCCGCGGCATGCACGGTGGCCGCCCCGGTGTAGCCGAACAGGTTCAGGAAGCGCGTATCGGCCGCCTCGTCGGCGATGCGCAGGCGCATCGGGCGATGGTCGAGGAACAGGCCGGTGTCGAGGTAGTCGAACAGGTTCACGCGCAGGCGCACCTGCCCCTCGTCGACCAGCATGAACGCGTGGCGCGCGTCGAAACGGCCGTACTTGCTGCCGCCCTTGCCGCGCGCGCGGGTCTTGACCGCGATGCGCTCGCGCGGGATGCGGAACACGTCGCGGGCCGCGCCCAGCACGTCGCCGAAGCGGCGGCGGGTCGTGGCCTCGGGAATCTCGGCCGGCGCCGCGTACTCCTGCACGTGCAGCCACAGCGGCGTGCCGTCGGCGGCGGGATCGGATGCGGACTGGACGTAGACGTCGATCGCGGCCGCGTACTCGGGCAGGTCGGCGTCGTAGACGCGGTAGCAGGTCACGCCTTCGCGCTCGCGCCAGGCCTTGAACCTGCGCAGGTTCTTGCGCAGGCGGTTGGCGACCATCGTCGCGCCCTCGCCCAGCGCCTGCGGCGCGTCGTCGACCTCGCGCCGGGGCGGGCGCACCGGGTCGCAGACGATCAGGCTGCACTCGAGCGCGCCGTTGAAGACCTGGTACTTCTTCTTTGCGCGCAGGCCGGTCGCGTGCGCGAGTTCGGCATCGCCGCACAGCAGGCTTGCGCGCCAGTCCGGCACCGCGCGCGCCAGCGCGTCGCCGAGGCTGCGGTAGAGCGCGGCATCGGCGGCCAGGCGGGCGTCGTAGGGCGGATTGCAGACGACCAGGCCACGCGGCGCGGCGGCGTCGGTTGCAGCGTCGTCGGCAGGCACGGACGACGGCGCCTGCAGGGCGACGACGTCGCCGATCTGCCAGTCGATCGCGTCGCGCAGCCCGGCCGCGGTGGCGTTCTCGCGTGCGGCATGGACCGCGTGCGCGTCGAGGTCGCGGCCGAAGAACGCGTTGCGCAGACGCTCTCGGCCGCTGCGCTCGCGCGCCAAGGCCTCGTCGCACAGGGTCCGCCAATACTCGGCGTCGAAGCCGTGCCACCGGCTCGGGGCGCGGCCGGCGGTCGCCGCGCCGCCGTCGCGCGCCAGGCCCGGCGCGACGTCGGCCGCCATCAGCGCGCCCTCGATCAGCAGCGTGCCGCTGCCGCACATCGGATCGAGCAGCGCGCCGCCTTCGGCGTACAGCGCCGGCCAGCCGCCGCGCATCAGCACCGCCGCAGCGAGATTCTCCTTCAGCGGCGCCTCGCCCTGGGCGCGGCGCCAGCCGCGGCGGTGCAGCGGCCCGCCGCCCAGGTCGACCGAGAGGATCGCGCGCCCCTTGCGCACCACCAGGCTCAGGCGCAGGTCCGGAGACGCGACGTCGACGTCCGGGCGCGCGCCGGTGGCCTCGCGCAGGCTGTCGACGATCGCGTCCTTGACCCGCTGCGCGGCATAGCGCGCGTGCGTGATCGCGCTGCCGGAGACGTGGGCATCGATCGCCAGCGTCATCGACGGATCGAGATGCGCCGCCCAGTCGATCGCGCGCGCGCCGGCGTACAGCGCGTCCTCGTGCTCGCAGGCGTACTCGGCGACCGGCCACAGCACCCGGCTCGCCAGCCGCGACCACAGCACCGCGCGCTGCGCATCGTGCAGCGTGCCGGCGACGTTGACGCCGGCGATCGCCGCGGTCGCGCGCGCGCAGCCCAGCGCGACCAGTTCGTCGGCGAGCAGGTATTCGAGCCCCTTGGGGCAACTGGCGAAGAAGGTCATGGGATCAGAGCGGGCGCAGCAGCGCGGCGAAGGCCTCGGCCGAGGCCTCGACGTGCGCGCCCAGGCGGTGGTCGTCGTCGACGAGCAGCAGCCGGCCGCGCCGCGCGCAGGTCCAGCCTACGACGTCGGCGGCCGGGATCAGGTCGTCGTGCCAGCCGTGGATCACCGACAGCGGCACCTCGGCGGCCTGCAGCGGATGCGCGGCATCGAGCCGGACCGGCGGCGCCATCAGGAACAGCGCGGCGACCGGCACCCGCTGCGAGACGTGCCCGGCGACCCAGGCGCCCAGGCTCGAGCCCGCCAGCACCAGCGGACCGCGCGCAGCCGCCGCCGTCGCCGTCCGCAGCAAGCGCTCGATGCGCGCGGCGACGTCGCCCAGCGGACTCACGTCGCGCCGCGCGTCGAGGTCGGTGTAGTCCGGGCGTTCGTGGGTCCAGCCCAGCCGTTCGGCAGCCTGCGCCAGCGCGGTCACCTTGGTCGCGTCCGGCCCGCTCTCGAAGCCGTGCGAGAGGATGCAGTGGCCCCGCACGGGGACGCGCGGCGCGCTCACGCGGCCTCCCAGCGCACGGGATCGCCGACGCGCAGCGTGCCGCCCTGCAGGATCCGCGCACACAGCCCGCCCATGCCGCGCATCGCGTTGTAGCCGCCGGCGCCCAGCGCGGTCTCCATGCGCGAGCACGGATCGCAGGGATCGGTGCCTTCGAACAGCACCTCGCCGATGCGGAAACGCCGGCCCTTGAACGCGATCAGCGGGATGCCCGAGACGACCAGGTTGCGGCGCAGCGTCGACGGCGCGACCGCGTCCCGGCCGCTGAGCGCGGCGATCGCCGGCAGGTGTTCGGCCTGGATCAGGGTCGCGCCGCGCTTGCCGCTGCCGCCCGCGTAACGGTCGCCTGCCAGCCCGGCATCCGCCTGCGCGAGCGCGTCGTCGACGACCGCCATCGGCACGTCGCGCGCCGGGCGCAGGCCGATCCAGTCGAGCCGGCCGGTGCGGGGAAACTGCGTCATCAGGGCATGCAGCGCGGAATCTGGCGGGGGATTTCTCATCCGGTCAATGGTAGCCCGGATCGCCGCGCCGGCACCGCCGCGCGGCATGCGCAAGTGCCCGGCGCGGCGGCGCCCTGTTGCGCACTGCGGCCGCTGCACGATCCGGGCTACCATCCGCGCCATGTCCGCCGCCGCGCCCGTTCCGACCATCGTGCAGCAACCGCTGCCCTACGTGGACCGGCTGCCGCAGCGCGCGCTCGCGGACGTCGAACTGGTCGTGATCCATTGCACCGAGCTGCCCGACCTCGCGACCGCGCGCGCGTACGGCGAGCGGGTGCTGTACGCGGCCGGCACCGGCAACAGCGGCCACTGGTACGTCGACCGCGACGGCGCGATCGTCGAATACGTGCCCGCCGAACGCGTCGCCCACCATGTGCGCGGTCGCAACGCGGAATCGGTCGGCATCGAGCTGGTCAACCGCGGGCGCTTCCCGCACTGGCTCGACTCGCGCCACCAGGCGATGGACGAGCCCTACCCCGAGGCACAGATCGACGCCCTGGTCGCGCTGCTGCGGCAGCTGTGCGGGACGCTGCCGTCGCTGCGCACGATCGCCGGCCACGAGGACCTCGACGTCGAACGGGTCCCGGCCAGCGACGATCCGCAGGCGCGCGTGCCGCGCAAGCGCGACCCCGGACCGCGCTTTCCATGGGACGCGGTGCTTTCGCAGGTCCCGCTGCGGCGCATCGCCGGCTGAACGGTTCGCCCGGGCCGGCTGGCGCCGGCCCCTATAATCGTCCGTCCGGCCGGTGCCGGCACCGCCCTCCCATGACCCCGCCGCGATGACCCCGCCCGTTTCGGAACTGATCGACCTGCTCTCGCTCGAGCGCCTGGAGGACAACCTGTTCCGCGGCCAGAGCCGCGACATCGGCACCAAGTACGTGTTCGGCGGCCAGGTGCTCGGCCAGGCGCTGTCGGCTGCGCAGGCGACGATGACCGCGCCGCGCCCGGCGCATTCGCTGCACGCCTACTTCCTGCGCGCCGGCGACGTCGAGGCGCCGATCGTCTACGACGTCGACCGCACCCGCGACGGCGGCAGCTTCTCGGTGCGCCGCGTCACCGCGATCCAGCACGGCAAGGTGATTTTCTTCTGCGCGGCGTCGTTCCAGGAGGCCGAGGACGGGGCCACGCACCAGCTGACGATGCCGGAGGTGCCGGCGCCCGAGGACATCGCGCCGCAGGATCCGCTGCCGGCAGCGGTGCTGGCCAGGCTGCCGGTCAAGGTGCAGCGCTGGCTCGACCGCAGCGGGCCGTTCGAGTTCCGCCACGTCTATCCGCGCGACGAGCTGCAGCCGCCCAAGCGCCCGCCGTTCCACCAGGTCTGGTTCCGGCTGTCGGAACGCGTCGGCGACGCACCGTCGCTGCACCGCGCGCTGCTGGCCTACGCCTCGGACTTCCACCTGCTGGGCACCGCGACCTTCCCGCATGGCATCAGCTACTACCAGCCGAACGTGCAGATGGCCTCGCTCGATCACGCGCTGTGGTTCCACCGCCCGTTCCGGGTCGACGACTGGCTGCTGTATTCGCTCGACAGCCCCAGCGCGCAGGATGCGCGGGGGCTGGCGCGCGGGCAGATCTTCGACCGCGGCGGCCGCCTGGTCGCCAGCAGTGCGCAGGAGGGCATGATCCGCGTGCGCCCTGCCGACGCGCCGCCCCCGATGGTCGGCTGACGTGCGCCAGGTCTTCTCCAGCGCGCGGCTGGAAAACGTCGAGCGCGTCGCCGACCTGCTCCGGGCCGAGGGCATCGAGGTCCAGATCAGCAACGGCCGCTCCTACAAGGGCAACCGCCGCGGCACCTTCAGCTACCGCGACCAGGCCGGCGGGCCGCGTCCAGCGGTCTGGGTGACGCGCTCGGAGGACCAGCCGCGCGCCCGCGCGCTGCTGCGCGACACCGGCCTGCTGCAGACCCAGCCCTCGACGCGCAGCTACCTGGCGCAGGGCGAGCTGACGTTCGCGGCCGACACCGCGCCCCCCCCGCGGCGGGGCCTGACCCGCGCGGCGAAGATCCGCTACGGGCTGCTCGGCGGCGCGGTGCTGGTGATCGCCCTGTCGTGGTGGTCGCGGCCCTCGCCCGAGGCGCCGGCGCCCGCCCCCACCGCGCCGGTCGCCGACCAGGGACCCGCGCTGGACATGCTGCCGCAGACGGTCGAGGCCGGCGTCCATCGCATCCCGGTCCCGCAGGCGCTGGCCGCGACGGTGCTGGCCGACGCGCTGGGCGCGCGGTCCGGCCCGGTCTGCGTGGCCGTCGACGGCCACGCGCCGACCGCGCCGGTGCTGGCCGAGCTCGAGGCCGTGCATCCGCAGGTGCTGCCGGCCTCGGCCTGTTCGGGCGGCGACGGCCAGGCCGCCTGGCTGGAGATCCGCAACTATCGGACCGACGGCTCGGGCCGCGGCACGGTCGAGCTGTCGAGCGGCGGGACCGACGCCACCCAGGGCCTGATCACGCACACGCTCGAGGTCCGGCGGCAGGGCCGCGACTGGCGCTTCGCGCCGGCGGGTTAGCGGCGCCGCCCGTCCGGCGCCGCTTCGCGCGTTACGGCATCATCGACCGGCCGGTCACATCCGGCCGCCAGGAAGCGTCCCTGTCGTGACCCCAGCAGGAAGCATGCGATGTCCGCGATCGCCCTCGACCCGAGCCTCGAAGACCGGATCCACCAGGAGCTGCCCGCCGCGCGCGGGGGCGACCAGGCCGCCTACGGCCGCATCGTGCGGCTGAGCCAGAACGCCACGACCGCGATCGCGCTGGTGATCACCCGCGACGTGCAGGCCAGCCAGGACATCGCGCAGGAGGCCTACCTCAAGGCCTGGCAGCAGCTCGGGCGCCTGCAGAACCCGACCAGCTTCCTGCCGTGGCTGCGCCAGATCACCCGCAACCTCGCACGCGACCACCTGCGCGCGCGCCGCGACCGGCTGGTCGCCGGCGAGGCGGCGGAGCTGGCGATCGCGCAGGCGGCCGATCCCGACGGCTGTCCGATGCAGCGGATCATCGACGACGAGAGCGGGCGCGTGGCCGCCGACCTGATCTCGGAACTGCCCGACGACAGCCGCGAGGTACTGCTGCTCTACTACCGCGAGGGCGGCAACTCCCGGCAGGTCGCCGCCTTGCTCGGGCTGTCGGACGCGGCGGTGCGCAAGCGCCTGTCGCGCGCCCGGCGCAGCCTGCGCGAGGACCTGGCCGAGCGCTTCCGCGAATTCGCGCAGGGATCGGCGCCGGGCAGCGCGTTCACCGTGCTCGTCGTCGCGGGCGTGGCCGCCTTCGCCAAGCCGGTCACGGCCGGCACGCTCGCGGGCGCCGCGGCGGGCACCGCGCTGGGCGGCGGCGTCGCCGGCAAGGCTGCGCTGGGCGGTGCGGGAGCGATCGGCGTCGCGGGCGCCTCGCTGGTCTTCGGCGGGCTGACGATGTGGCTGTGCAGGAAGATGATCGCGCGCTACGCCGATACCGAGGCCGAGCGGATGGCGATCCTGCGGCTGTACGACCGGTGGTTCCTGTGGGGCACCGGCGTCGGCGTGGTCGTGATGTTCGCGGTGGGGTTCGCGGCCGGTGCAGGGCGCGCGTCGCCGCTGTGGATCACCATCTCGGCGCTCTTGGTGACGGCGCTCTACAACTATCCGGTGCTGGTCAGCCTGCCGCGGCTGATGAATCCGCTGCTCGCGCGCGACGCGGCGCGCGATCCCGTCGGCGCGGCACGGCGGGCACTCGGCTACCGGCTGATGTTCGGTCCCAGCGGCCTGATCATCACCAACGTGGGGGTGTTCGGCTTGCTGCTGATCGTCTGGCTGAAGTCGGTCTGAGGCGACATGAGGCTTGAAGCAGCCTGACGACCTCCCCCATCGTGCAGGCAGCGTTGGGCGGGACCATGGCGATGACGCAGAGAGCGCCCTCTTTGGCGACCTCGTTGCTCTGAAAAGCACGATGCCTCGCGTGTGCGCCCGCCGGGCATCGCGCCCAGTCGCGGCCCGATATCCGCTTGGTCGCCACGACACCCGGCGGACGCTGGATACGTCACGGCGATCGGTATGGAAAGCGGCAATACGGAGAAGCGTTGCCCGGCGCTTCCGCCCCCACAACTCCGCTGCCCGCGATGCTGAAGCCCTCCCCCGCCATGCGGGGGAGGGTTGGGTGGGGGCCATCCGGCCAGCGGTGGCTCAGCGCTGCGGACGGCCGGCCTGCAGCTCCTCGCGGCTCAGCGTGCCGTCGCGGTTCTCGTCGAGCCAGGCGAAGCGCGCGGCCAGCCGCGGCAGTTTCTCGTCGACCTCGACGCGGCTCAGGCGGCCGTCGCCGTTGAGGTCTGCCTCGCGGAACATCGCGTCGAACCGTCGCTCGCCCTCGGCGCGCCGTTCGGCACGCTTTGCGTCGTGCCAGCGCCGCAGTTCGCTTCGGGTCAGGAAACCGTCGCCGTCGCGGTCGATCGCCGCGAAATCGGCAACCAGATCGATGCCGCGGCCGCCGCGCGCGTGCGGACCGCCGGGGCCGCCATGCGGCTTGCGTGCGCCCGGGTCCGACGGACGTGCGGCCTCGCCGTCGCGGGCCTGGCGCGCTGCCTGTCGTGCCTCGCGGCGGGCCTGCCCGGCCTGGCGCGCGGCCTCGGCCTCGGCGTGGCTGATGCGCCCGTCGCCGTCGGTGTCCAGGCGCGCCAGCGCGTCGACCGGATCGCCGGGCGGGCCATGGCGGCCGTGGCCGCGGTGCGGGGCGCCGTCGGTCGCGATCGGTGTGGCGCCGTCGGCGACGGCGGGCGAGCGGGCCGACGCGGTGCCGGCGGCGGCGAGGGTCAGCGCGGCGAGCAGCGCGGCGGAGAGCAGGGTCTTGTGCATGAGGGGCTTCCCGTTGCGGACGGCACGACGCCGCCCTGTGCATCGATCAACGCGCAGGCCTCGCGCTGCGTTGACGCCGCGGCGGCGCGGTTCAGCCTGCGGACGGCGGGCCGGTCGCATCCGATGCGACGCGCGGCGCTATCCTGCCGGCATGCCGCACCCGCCCCGTTCCAGCACGCCGGACCCTGCGGTCGTGACCGAGCTGCGCCTGTTCCACAGCGGCGCGCACGCCTGCGGCTACTGGCCCGAGCGCATCGCCCGCGATCTCGTGCTCGATCCGTACGACAGCCGCCTCGCGCTCGCCTATCCGCAGGCCCTGCGCTGGGGCTTCCGACGGTCCGGCGATCTGGTCTACCGGCCGCAGTGCGCGGGGTGCCGGGCCTGCGTCGCGGTGCGTATCCCGGTCGCGGCGTTCGCGCCCAACCGCAGCCAGCGCCGGACGCTGGCGCGCAACGCGGACATCGAGGCGCGCGTGCTCCCGGTCGAACGCAACGACGAGCGCCTGGCGCTGTACCGGCGCTACCTGCGCTCGCGCCACGCCGGCGGCGGCATGGACGACCACGGCGCACCGGAGTTCGACCAGTTCCTGATCGGGCGCTGGAACGAGGGCCGGTTGCTGGAGCTGCGGCTCCAGGGCCGGCTGGTCGCGGTCGCGGTTACCGACTTGGCCGACGACGCACTGTCGGCGGTGTACACGTTCTTCGATCCCGACGAATCGACACGCGGGCTGGGTACGCTGGCGATCCTGCAGCAGATCGCCTGGGCCCGACGCGAGGGCCGCGCGCACCTGTATCTTGGCTACTGGATCGAAGGGCACCGCAAGATGGATTACAAACGCAATTTCCAGCCGCTCGAGGGCTTCGACGGGCGGCAGTGGCGACCGATGACGGAGTGGGTGCGATGAGGCACGGCATGGTCTGGCTGGTGGCGGCCGCCGCCGCGCTGGCGCTTGTGGCCTGCGTCCGCGTCAACGTCCATGGCGACCGCCCGGCGGCGTCCTCGCCGCCCGCTCCGGCGGTCGGGGCGCTGCGTATCGCCACCTACAACACCTCGCTCAACAGCGACGTCCCCGGCGGGTTGCTGCAGCGCCTGCAGGACGACGACGAGGGCGCGCGCAAGGTCGCCGCGGTGCTGCAGCGGGTGCGCCCGGACATCGTGCTGCTCAACGAGTTCGACTACGTCGCCGACGGCAGCGCGGCGGCGCTGTTCCAGACCCGCTGGCTCGAGCGCGCGCAGCCGGGCGGTGGCGCGCCGCTGCACTACCCCTACCGCTACCTCGCGCCGGTCAACACCGGGGTGCAGAGCGGTCTCGACCTCGACGGCAACGGCACCGTCGGCGGCGAAGGTCGCGACCGCGGCAACGACGCCTGGGGCTACGGACTGCACCCGGGCCAGTACGGCATGCTGCTGCTGTCGCGCCACCCGATCGACGCCGCCGCGGTGCGCACGTTCCAGTCGCTGAAGTGGCGCGCGATGCCCGGCGCGCAGCGCCCGCACGACCCCGCAACCGGCGCGCCGTTCCATCCCGACGCGGTGTGGGCGCAGCTGCGGCTGTCGTCCAAGTCGCACTGGGACGTGCCGGTCCGCACGCCATCGGGCGTGCTGCACGTGCTGGCTTCCCACCCCACGCCGCCGGCGTTCGACGGGCCGGAGAAGCGCAACGTCGCGCGCAATCGCGACGAGATCCGTTTCTGGAGCGAATACCTCTCGCCCGGTCCACACGCCTGGCTGTGCGACGACGCGGGCCGTTGCGGCGGCCTGGCCGACGACGCCCGCTTCGTGATCCTGGGCGATCTCAACAACGACCCGACCGACGGCGCCGGCGCGCACGACGCGATCATCGGGCTGATGGAGCACCCGCGCGTGCTGCGCATGGTCACGCCGCGCAGCGAAGGCGCGGTCGAGGCGGCCACGCGCGACGGCGGCGCGAACCTCGCCCACCGCGGCGCGGCCGCGCACGACACCGGCAGCTTCGGCCCGCGCGTGGGCAACCTGCGGCTCGACTACGTGCTGCCGTCGGTCGGCCACGTGCCGGTCGGCAGCGGCGTGTTCTGGCCGCGCAGCGACGCACCGCACGCCGACATCGTCGACGGCACCGACCATCGGCTGGTGTGGGTGGACGTCGCGGTCGGCGACCTGGCGCGCGACTGATCCCATCTCCGGCCCCGTAGGCGCGCGCTCGCGCGCGAGGCGCTCCCGGCCAGGGCTCGCGCGCAAGCGCGCTCCTACCGACGGGGCCAACGAAAAAACGGGCCTTTCGGCCCGTTTTTCCTGGTCTCGCGATACCGGCCGGGCCTTACTCGGCCGGCGTGCCCTCGCCTTCGGCGACGGCCTTCATCGACAGGCGGATGCGGCCCTGCTTGTCGACTTCCAGCACCTTGACCTTGACCACGTCGCCTTCCTTGAGCACGTCGCCGACCTTCTCGACGCGCTCGTTGGAGATCTGCGACACGTGGACCAGGCCGTCCTTGCCGGGGGAGATCGTCACGAATGCGCCGAAGTCCATCAGCTTGACGACCTTGCCCTCGTAGATGCGGCCCGGCTCGACGTCGGAGGTGATCTGCTCGATGCGCGACTTCGCGGCCTGGCCGGCGGCGCCGTTGACCGAGGCGATCGTGATCGTGCCGTCGTCCTGGATGTCGATCTGCGTGCCGGTCTCCTTGGTGATCGCCTGGATGACCGAACCGCCCTTGCCGATGACCTCGCGGATCTTGTCGGGGTGGATCTTCATCGTGATCAGGCGCGGCGCGAACTCGCTGAGCTCGGCACGCGGCGTGGTCAGCGCATTGCTCATCTCGTTGAGGATGTGCAGGCGGCCTTCCTTCGCCTGTGCCAGCGCGACCCTCATGATCTCCTCGGTGATGCCCTGGATCTTGATGTCCATCTGCAGCGCCGAGATGCCGTTCGTGGTGCCGGCGACCTTGAAGTCCATGTCGCCGAGGTGATCCTCGTCGCCCAGGATGTCCGACAGCACGACGAACTCGTCGCCTTCCTTGATCAGGCCCATCGCGATGCCCGCGACCGGCGCCTTGACCGGCACGCCGGCGTCCATCAGCGCCAGCGACGAACCGCAGACCGAGGCCATCGACGACGAACCGTTCGACTCGGTGATCTCCGACACGACGCGGATCGTGTACGGGAACGCCTCCATCGTCGGCATCACCGCGAGCACGCCGCGCTTGGCGAGGCGGCCGTGGCCGATCTCCCGACGCTTCGGGCCCATCATGCGGCCGGCCTCACCCACCGAGTACGGGGGGAAGTTGTAGTGGAACAGGAAGTGTTCCTTGTACTCGCCGGCGACCGAGTCGATGATCTGGCCGTCGCGGGCGGTACCCAGCGTGACGGCGACGATCGCCTGGGTCTCGCCGCGGGTGAACAGCGCCGAGCCGTGGACGCGCGGCAGCACGCCGACCTTCGAGCTGATCGGACGCACGTCCGCCAAGCCGCGGCCGTCGATGCGCTTCTTGGTCTTGAGGACCGAGTTGCGCATGGTCTGGTATTCCTGCTCGCCGAACTCCTTCGACAGGTCGCCCTGCGACCAGGCATTGGCCTCGGCGTGCGGCGCGATCGTTTCGAGGATCGCCTTCTTGAGCTTGGAGATGGCGTCCTTGCGCTCGAGCTTGTCACGCACCTGGAACGCGCCCGCGAGCTGCTCGCCGATGGCGGTGCGCAGGGTCGAGATCAGGCTTTCATCGGCGGCCGGAGCCTGCCACTCCCACTTCGGCTTGCCGGCCTCGGCGACGAGCTCGTTGATCGCGGCGATCGCGACCTGCTGCTGCTGGTGGCCGAACACCACCGCGCCGAGCATCACGTCTTCCGACAGCTCCTTGGCCTCGGACTCGACCATCAGCACCGCCTTGGCGGTACCGGCGACGACGAGCTCGAGGTCGGAATCGGCCAGCTCGCTGGTCGTGGGGTTGAGCAGGTACTGGCCGTTCTTGTAGCCGACCTTGGCCGCACCGATCGGGCCGTCGAACGGCGCGCCCGACAGCGACAGCGCGGCCGAGGCGCCGATCAGGGCGAGGATGTCGCCGTCGACCTCGGGGTTGAGCGACATCACCGTGGCGATGATCTGGACCTCGTTGCGGAATCCTTCCGGGAACAGCGGACGGATCGGACGGTCGATCAGGCGCGCGGTCAGCGTCTCCTTCTCGGTCGCGCGGCCCTCGCGCTTGAAGAAGCCGCCCGGGATGCGGCCGCCCGCATAGAACTTCTCCTGGTAATCGACGGTCAGCGGGAAGAAGTCCTGCCCTTCGCGCGCGGTCTTGTTGGCGACCGCGGTGACCAGCACCTGCGTGCCGTCGCACGAGACCATGACCGCACCGCCGGCCTGGCGGGCGATCTCGCCGGTTTCGAGCGTCACCGTCTGGTTACCGAACTGGAAGCTCTTTGTCACTTTTGCCACGTTGAATTCCCTTGATGACTCTTGCGATGGACCGGCCGGAACCCTTGCCCCGGACGGGCGGACGCCGCACGCGTCCAGAAAAAACAACCGCGGCGCATTTCTGCGCCGCGGTGGGAGACGGGTTTAGCGACGCAGGCCGAGCTTCTCGATCAGCGCCTTGTAGCGGTCTGCATCCTTGCGGTGCAGATAGTCGAGCAGACTGCGACGGCGGTTGACCATCATCAGCAGGCCGCGGCGGCTGTGGTGGTCCTTCTTGTGCGTCTTGAAGTGCTCGGTCAGGTGCACGATGCGTGCGGTCAGCAGGGCGACCTGGACCTCCGGCGAACCGGTGTCGTTCTCGCCGCGCTTGTGTTCTTCGATGATCTTGCCGTTGTCGATCGTGGTCATGTGTTTCGCTCGTGACGCGCGTCCCGCAGAGACAGCGACGGATCGACCGCCGCGTACCGCCCGGACCGCCTGTGGATGGAGGTTGCGTTTCGCCTGGAAAAAGGCGGCCGAGATTGTATCGCCTGCGGTCCGGCCGGACAAGGCGACGCATTCAGTCCTGGGACGGTGCGCGCCTGAACATCCGCCGCGGCCACAGGCTGCCGTCGTCCTGCACCTGCGCCAGGCCCTCGGCGCGGCCGCCGGGACCGAAGACGGCGACCTCGCCGGGCGCCGCGAACGGGCCGGGCAGCGATTGCCCGTTCTGCAGCCGCGCCACCTGCCGCGGATCGACGTGGACGGCCGGCCAGGCCAGCATCCCCGCCTCCAGCTCGAGCAGGCAGGCCTCGAGCTGGTGCTCGCCGCGCGCGGCGAGCGCCAGGAGTTCGTCGAGCGTCCACATCCTCGGATCGCGGAACGGGTCGACCCACAGCCGGCGCAGTTGCGCGACGTGCGCGCCGCAGCCCAGCAGTTCGCCCAGGTCCCGGACCAGGCTGCGCACGTACGTGCCCGAGCCGCACTCGACGTGCAGCCGCAGCTGCGGCGCCCCGCCCGGATCGAGCACGCCGTCGAGCAGGTCGGCCGCCGATTGCAGCTCGAAGGCGTGCACGTCCACCGGCCGCGATTCGACCTCGACCGTCTCGCCGCGGCGCGCCTTGGCGTACAGCGGCTCGCCACCGCGCTTGAGCGCCGAGTAGATCGGCGGGCGCTGGTCGATGCGGCCGGTCAGGCGCCGCAGCGCGGCGTCGATCGTCGCCAGATCGAGCGGCGGCACCGGGCGTTCGCGCAGCAGTTGCCCCGCCGCGTCGTCGGTGTCGGTGACCTGGCCGAGCCGGGCGACGGTCGCATAGGCCTTGCGCGCGCCCAGCAGGCCGCCCGCGATCTTGGTCGCCTCGCCGAAGCACACGGGCAACAGGCCGGTCGCCAGCGGATCGAGGCTGCCGGTGTGGCCGCCCTTCTCGGCGCGGAACAGGTGGCGCACGCGCTGCAGCGCCTGGTTCGAGCTCAGGCCGCCCGGCTTGTCGAGCAGCAGGATGCCGTCGAGCTTGCGGAACCTGGTGCGCGGGCGGGATGGGGAACGGCTCATCGAAGCAATACTGGGCTTTTGCAGGGTATCCGGGAACACCTCGCGCGCCGGCATCGCGCGCTCATGCGTAGGCGCGCGCTTGCGCGCGAACGGGCTTTACCGGGAAAGTCTCATCGCGCGCAAGCGCGCGCCTACACACAGGTCGAGGAGAATGCCGGGGTCTCTCGGTTATTCCCGGACCCGCTTTTCGCGGGAAAGACGGCGGCTACGCGCGCTCGCCGCCGTCGTCGAGATCGCGCAGCAGGTGGTCGATGCGCTCGCCGCGGTCGACGGAATCGTCGTAGTGGAAATGCAACTCGGGCACGTGCCGCAGCTTGACCGCGCGCGCGAGACGGAAGCGGATCTCCGGCGCGACCGCCTTGAGTCCCTTCAGCGCTTCGGCCGCCCGCTCGGACTGCAATGCGGTCACGAACACCTTGGCGTGCGCCATGTCGCGCGTGACCTCGACATCGGACACGCTGACCGACGGCAGGCCATGCTCGGACACGGCCTCACGGACCAGGGTGCCGAGCTCGCGGCGCAACTGGGCGGAAACGCGGTCGGTGCGGTTGAATGACTTCGTCATCGGGAATGGGGAATCGGCAATAGGGAATGGGAAGAGCCGGGAAACGGGGCGAACGGGGAACCGGCGTTCCGATTCCCGATTCCCCATTCCCGATTCCCGGCCTTACAGCGTCCGCTGCACCTCGATGCGCTCGAAGCATTCGATCTGGTCGCCGGCCTTGACGTCGTTGTAGGCCTTCACGCCGATGCCGCACTCGGTGCCGTTGCGCACCTCGTCGACGTTCTCCTTGAAGCGGCGCAGCGACTCGAGTTCGCCCTCGAAGACCACGGTGTTGTCACGCAGCACGCGGATCGGCTTGGAGCGCTTGACCACGCCCTCGACGATCATGCAGCCGGCCACGGCACCGAACTTCGAGCTGCGGAAGACGTCGCGGACCTCGGCGATGCCGATGATCTCCTCGCGGATCTCCGTGCCCAGGATGCCCGACGCGACCTGCTTGACCTGGTCGATCACGTCGTAGATCACCGAGAAGTAGCGCAGGTCCAGACCGTTGCTCTCGACGACCTTGCGCGCCGACGCGTCGGCACGGACGTTGAAGCCGATGATCGTCGCCTTCGCCGCCGCCGCCGAGTTGGCGTCGGACTCGGTGATGCCGCCCACGCCCGAGACGATGATGTTGACGCGGATCTGCTCGTTCGACAGCGCGGTCAGGGCCTGCCTGAGCGCCTCGACCGAACCCTGCACGTCGGCCTTGACGACCAGGTTGAGCGACAGCTGCTGCTCGGCCTGGCCCATCTGCGCCATGATGTCTTCCATGCGGTTGCCCGCGGCCTGCACCAGGCGCGTCTCGCGACGCTTGGCCTCGCGCTGCTGGGCGACGTCCTTGGCCAGCCGCTCGTCGGCGACGACGACGAAGTCGTCGCCCGCGTCCGGCACGCCCGACAGGCCGAGCACCTGCACCGGGATCGACGGCCCCGCCGTCTGCACCTGGTTGCCGGTCTCGTCGAACAGCGCGCGCACGCGGCCGTACTGGACGCCGCAGACCAGGTAGTCGCCGCGCGCCAGCAGACCCTGCTGGACCAGCACGGTCGCGACCGGGCCGCGGCCCTTGTCGAGCGAGGACTCGATGACCGTGCCGGTGGCGCGGCCTTCGGCGACCGCACGCAGCTCCAGCACTTCGGCCTGCAGCGAGATCGCGTCGAGCAGATCGTCGACGCCGTCGCCGGTCTTGGCCGACAGCTCGACCGTCTGCGTGTCGCCGCCGAAGTCCTCGGCCACGATCTCGTGCTCGAGCAGTTCGTTCTTGACCCGGCTCGGGTCGGCGTCGGACTTGTCGATCTTGTTGATCGCCACGATCAGCGGCACCTTCGCCGCCTTCGCGTGCTGGATCGCCTCGACCGTCTGCGGCATGACGCCGTCGTCGGCCGCGACCACCAGCACCACCAGGTCGGTGAGCTTGGCGCCGCGGGCGCGCATCGACGTGAACGCCGCGTGGCCCGGGGTGTCGAGGAAGCTGATGACGCCCTTGTCGGTCTCGACGTGGTAGGCGCCGATGTGCTGGGTGATGCCGCCGGCTTCGCCCGAGGCGACCTTGGTACGCCGGATGTAGTCCAGCAGCGAGGTCTTGCCGTGGTCGACATGGCCCATGATCGTGACCACCGGCGGGCGGACGGTCTGCTCGCCCTGCACCTCGCCGACGTGGGCGATCAGCTCGCTCTCGGCATCGTCGGCATCGGCGCGCACCGCGGTGTGGCCCAGTTCCTCGACGACGAGCACCGCGGTGTCGTGGTCGATGGACTGGGTGATCGTCGCCATGACGCCCATCTTGAACAGCGCCTTGACCACGTCGCCGCCCTTCATCGCCAGCTTCTGGGCGAGGTCGGCCACGGTGATCGCGTCGCCGATCGCGACTTCGCGCACGACCGGCGCGGTCGGGCGCTCGAAACCGTGCGGGCCGGCGCCGCTGCGCGCGGGCGCGGCGCCACGGCGCTGCGGGCCGCGGGTCGGGCGACCGCGCGTGCTGGTGCTGCGGCGCGCCCGGTCGGACGCGCTCAGGTGCAGCTGCCCGGCGAAGCGCGCGGTGCTGTCGTCGTCCTCGACGCCCGAGACCATCGCGTGCGAGCCGCGGTTGCCCTTCTTGGCGCTGGCGTTGCGATCGTCGCTGCGCGGCGCCGGCGGCGCCTTGTGCGCGTGCGCATGGCCGCCGGCCGGCTTGCGGACCGTCGTCTCGGCGACTTCGGGAACGGCGGCCGCCGCCGCGGCCGCCTGGCGCAGACGCTCGGCTTCGGCCTCGGCCTCGCGCTTGCGCTGCTCGGCCTCCTCGGCGCGGCGCTTGTCCTCATCGGCCAGGCGCTGCTGCTCGGAGAGGTTGCGCTGGCGCGACTCCTCGAGCTTGCGCAGGATCTCGGCGCGCTCGCTGTCGGGATCGACCGGTGCCCCGCCATCGGCAGGCCGGCTGAGCGTGACCTTCTTGCGCACGACCACGTCGACCGTCTGGCGGTTCTTGCCGCCGCCGACCGTCAGCTCCTGCTTGCGGCTGCGGCTAAGCGTGATCTTCTTCGGCGCGGCGGTCTCCTCGGCCGGGGCATCGCCCTTGCCGTGCGCGCGCTTGAGGAAGCCGAGCAGCTTGAGCTTCTCGGCACTGGTCACGACCTGGTCGGGATTGCTGAACTGCATGCCCGCCTCGGACAGCTGCTCGAGCAGTTTCTCGACCGGCGTATTCACCAGTGCGGCCAGCTTGCGGATGGTGGTTTGTTGCGACATTCGTGATTCCGGTTCCTTGCGCGCCGCCGAAGGGGGCGGCGCAGTGGATTTGTCATTCTAACGCTGCATGGGGTGCTTTCCGAACGCGACCGCCTGCGACGACCGAGCATCTGCGAGACCCCTCGCGCCCGGAGGGCGCGCGTCCCGCGCATTCACTGCGGCCTTCCCGGCGGTCCGACTACGACGTCGGGCCGTCCTGCCCGGCCGCCAGCGGCCGGGCGGCAGATCACCCCTCCCGTTCCAGGCGCGCGATCTCCTCGGCGCGTGCGGCCAGGATCAGCGCCGCCGCGCGCGACTCGTCGAGCCCGTCGATGCCGAACTCCAGCACCTCGTCGGCGCCCAGGTCGGACAGGTCCTCGCTGGTGCGCACGCCGTGCGCGGCGAGCGCGAACGCGGTGTCCTCGTCCATGCCCTCGAGCGCCAGCAGGTCCTGGGCCGGCGCGTTCTCGTCGGCTTCCTCCTCGACCGCGAGCGCGTCGTTGAGCAGCGCGTCGCGGGCGCGCGAGCGCAGTTCCTCGACGATGTCCTCGTCGAAGCCCTCGACGGCGAGCAGTTCGCCGACCGGCACGTAGGCGATTTCCTCGACCGTGCTGAAACCCTCGGCGACCAGGATGCCGGCGATCTCCTCGTCGACCTCGAGCTTGTCCTGGAACAGCCCGCGCGCGGCGGCCTGCTCGGCCTCCGACTTCGCGGTGACCTGGTCCTGGGTCATCACGTTGAGCTGCCAGCCCGCCAGGCGGCTGGCCAGGCGCACGTTCTGGCCGCCCTTGCCGATCGCCTGGGCCAGCTTGTCCTCGGCGACCGCCAGGTCCATCGCGTGCTTGTCCTCGTCGACGACGATCGACTGCACCTCGGCCGGCGCCATCGCGTTGATGACGAACTGCGCCGGGTTGTCGGACCACAGCACGATGTCCACGCGCTCGCCGTTGAGCTCGTTGGACACCGCCTGCACGCGCGAGCCGCGCATGCCGATGCACGCGCCGATGGGATCGGTGCGGGTGTCGTAGGCGACGACGGCGATCTTGGCGCGGTCGCCCGGATCGCGGGCGCAGGCCTTGATCTCGACCAGGCCCTGGCCGACTTCCGGCACCTCGAGTTTGAACAGCTCCATCATGAATTCGGGCGCGGCGCGGCTGATGAACAGCTGCGGGCCGCGGGGCTCGCTGCGCACGTCGTACAGATAACCGCGCACGCGGTCGCCGGCGCGCACGACGTCGCGCGGGATCGCCTTGTCCTTCTGGATCAGCGCCTCGGCGTTGCCGCCCAGGTCGACGTAGACGTTGCCGCGCTCCACGCGCTTGACCACGCCGGTCACGAGCTCGCCGACGCGGTCCTTCCACGCATCGACGACCTGCTGGCGCTCGGCCTCGCGCACGCGCTGCACGATCACCTGCTTGGCGGCCTGGGCGGCGATGCGGCCGAAGTCGACGTTCTCGATCTGCTCCTCGATGTAGTCGCCGACCTCGACGCCATCGGCCTCGTCGACCGCGTCCATCAGACGGATCTGGCGATCCGGCGATTCCATCACCACGTCGTCGGCGACGACCTCCCAGCGGCGGAAGGTCTCGTAGCTGCCGTCCTTGGGGTCGATCGCCACGCGGGTCAGCACGTCCTGGTCGATGTAGCGCTTCTTGGCCGCGGTGGCCAGCGCGGCCTCGATGGCCTCCAGGATGACGGTCTCGGGGACGCCCTTCTCGCTGGCGACCGCATCGACGACCAGCAACAGTTCCTTGCTCATCTTTTCATTCACTCCGCACCGGCCGGCTTGCGCCCGGGCCGCTTGTTGTCACGTGGTGTGTTGTCTGCGTTGCGGGCCCCGCCGGCGGCGCGGCCCTTCTTGTCCTTCGACGGCGCCAGGCCCAGCGCGGCCCAGTCGGGAACCAGCCGCGCCTTGTCGATGTTCTCCACCTGCACGGTCAGCGGCGTGCCGTCGACGTCGAACGTCACGGTCTCGCCGTCGACCGACGCGATGCGGCCGGTCAGGCGACGGCGCCCGTCCTGCGGCAGCTTCAGGCCGACCTTCGCGGTCTGCCCGGCGAAGCGCGCGAAGTGCGCGAGCTCGAACAGCGGGCGGTCGACGCCGGGCGAGGACACCTCGAGCGTGTAGTTGCCGCTGATCGGGTCCTCGACGTCGAGCTGGGCGGACACCTCGCGGCTGACCGCCTCGCAGTGCTCGATGGTCACGCCCTGCCCGCCCTCGCCGTCGGCCGGATCGCCGTCGGCGGCGTCCGTATCGGCAGCCGGCACGTCGATGTAGAGCCGCACCAGCGCGCCGCCGGGCGCCGGCAGGTACTCGATGCCCAGCAGCTCCAGGCCGAGGGACTCGACCGTCGCCGCCAGCATCGTCTTGAGTTGTGTCGCCTTGTCCGCCACTCGTCCCTCGCGTTGTCCGGTACCGCGTCCGATCGCCTGCGCTTCGACGACTTGCCGACGGCGCGCATCGGTTTCTCCGGTCGTGGAAAACGACAAGGGGCCCGACGGGCCCCTTGTCCGATACCACTGGATGTCGGCGCCGAAGCGAAGCAGGAGCTTCGGCAAGCCCAGACTTTTCGCTTCCGGGCGCCTTGCGGCCCCCGTCGATCACGCGAAAAATTTGGTAGCGGGGGCAGGATTTGAACCTGCGACCTTCGGGTTATGAGCCCGACGAGCTGCCAGACTGCTCCACCCCGCATCAGGAGTGCGATTATGAAGCGAGCGGTGCGGGATTGCAAGCCAGAACATCGTGGCGGTTCCCGTTTCGCATCGCTCGATCGTGTGGGCGAACCCAGGTCACGACCGACCGCGCATGCATCATAACGCAAGCGCCGCCACGCCCGCTACGGGCAGTGCGCTACGGCGCTGACGTGCACGCGAGCGCGCGCGTCGACACCAGCCATGCGAGCAGCGCATGGGCTTCGTTCCGACGCATCGCCGCCGCATGCGCCGGCGCGTCGCCGAACGGCGCGAGCAGCGCGGCGACGTCGATCGCCTCGCCGCCGTCGAGACGGCGCAGCAACGCCGCGGCCGCATCGTCGAAGCGCGCGACGCGGCGCACATGGCCGGCCGCGCCGCACAACGCGCCGCCGTCGTCGTGCATCCAGGCGACCGGGCACGCGGGATCGGCGAGCCGCACCCGCGCGCCCGCGTCGAAGCGCCCGGGCGGCATCGCCGGCGGCGGTGGCGCGAAGCCGCCGCCGGTCAGCAACGACAGATAGCCGGCGGCCGCCGCGCTGCGCAGCGCCTGCGGCGACGCGAGCCGTCGTGCCCGCTCCAGCGCCGACGCGATCCCGGGCGGCCGGTCGGGATCGCCCCCGGACGCGGCGCCGTCCAGGGGCGCCGCATCCTCCGCATCCTCCGCATCCGCCTGCCGGACGATCGCATCGAACTCGTAGCGCAGGGCATGGCCGTCGCGCGGCACGCCGACGTTCACGCTGGTCGCCACGTCCGTCCCGATCGTCTCGCCGACGTGGTAGTAGGCCGACGGCCAATACAGCACGTCGCCGGGACCGACCTCGATGGCGAACGAGTCGGCCAGGTGCTGCGCGTAGTCGACCCGCGTCGCCACCGCGTCGCGCCAGGGGCGCGTGGGCCAGAACCGCATGCGCTTGCGTCCCTGCAGCACGAACACGAACGTCGAAAAGCGGTCCTTGTGCACGCCCACCGGCGTGCGCTCGTAGTTGCCGTGGAACAGCGTGGTGATCGCCCCGGTCGCCGGCAGCCCGACGTGCGCCCACAACCCGCGGAAGAACCGCCGTCCGGCCTCGAAGATCCGCGCGTCGTGCCGGTGGAACTCGTTGACGATCAGCGCGTAGGCCGCGTCGTCGCCGGCTGCGCGCAGGACCCGCCGCGCGTAGGCGTCGAAGCTGCCGTCCTCGCCGCGCGGCAACCAGTCGCCGGGCTGCCGCAGTTGGCGGTCGTCGAGCACGAACCGGCACGCGGTCTCGCCCGCGGCCGCCTCGCGCGCCGCGGCGGCCGCGGCGTGCAGCGCCGCGTCGGTGGGGTACGGCGCCCCGCCCGCCTGGCGGTAGACGACGGGCCGCACGTCCCAGCAGGTCGCGACGAAACGCGCCCAGTCCACGGGGCCAAGCTCTTCGATGCAGGGCATGTCGCTCATTCCACATCTCCACCGTAGGTGCGCTGCAGCAGGTCGCGGTACTCGGCGAGCGGCGACAGCCCCATCCGCCGTCGCCGCGCATCGACCGCCGCCGGCTGCTCGAGCGGATACGGGACCAGCCGCCCGCGACGCCGTCTGAACTTGGTGCCGTAACGCTGCCGGCGCCCGTCGCGCACGCAGACCGCGTCGGTGAGATACGCCAGGTGACGCAGCGGCACCTCGCCCCCGGCGGCGGCGGCCTCCACCAGCGCCAGGCAACGCCGCTGGAACGCCGCGGCCTCGCGGCCGGCATGCTGCGCGAGCGCGGCGGCGGCATCGCAGGCCGGCCCGCCAACGCGCGCGACGGTCGGCCAGCCGTGCGCGTCGAGCACCGTCTCGAGCCATGTCAGCGCGGCACGCGTGAGCCCTCGAAGACGCGCCGCCAGCGCGCGATCCCGGAAGCCGCCGGCCGCCCACTGCCGGCGCAGCGCACCGTCGATGCGCTGGATCGCCCGCAGCCGCCGGCCCACCGCCGGCAGGCACGGCGCGGGCGCCGGCAACGGCCGCGTCCGCACCTCGATCCGGCGCCGGTTCCAGACGTAGAGCACGCGGCAGCCTGCGGCCGGCCAGTCGAACCGGACCTGCCCGGCCTGCGCGTTGCGGATGCGCAGATCGACGCCCAGCGCCGGGTCGCGCAGCCGCCAGCCGCCGCCGGCGCGCCAGGCCTCGGGCGCGTCGCGCGCGAGCGCCGGGTACGCATGCGCGACCGCATCCTGGAGCAGCGTCGCCAGGTCGACGACGTCGACGCGACGCGCCAGCAGTCCGCGCAGGTCCGGCACCAGCGCCGGCACTTCGGGCGTCACCGGCCCCGCCGTGCGCGCGCGCAGGAACGACGGGGCATCGAGGCACTGCAGCGGGCCGCCGTCGAGCGCGGCGAAGAAGTACGGCACGTCGCCGCGCGCCAGTTGCGCGCGCTCGTCGTCGCCGAACGGCGTCCGCTCGTCGCGGGCCCCGTCGCCGGCCTGCGCGGCGAGCGCACGCGCATAGGTCGCCGTCAACCGCACCAGCACCCGCACCCGCCCGCCGCGCATCGCCCGCCGCAACCGCGCGTCGAACGCGCGCCGATGCCGCAGCAGGCAGGTCCACGCATCGAACATGCCGCGCAGCATCGCCGGCAGGTAGCGTGCGGGTCCGAGATTGCCCGCCTCGTCGGCGACCGCCGCGCGCGACGCATCGCGCGCCCAGGGCGCCGCCACCGGGCGCAGACGCAGGGCGCCGCCCGGCGCTGCGAAGAAGGCCGCGGCCGGCCCTTCGACCGCGTCGGGCCGCAGCCGCGACGCGAGCCCGGGATGGCTGCCGCAGGCATCGGGCGCCACCAGCCCGGTGCCGGTCAGGCGCTGCATGCCGCAGCCGAACACTTCCATGTCGACGACGTAGGGCATCGGCGCCGGCGCGCCGGGGCGGATGCCGCACAGCACGTTGCCCTCGCCCAGGTCGGTGGCGCCGATCGCGTGGCAGGCCACGCCCAGCGCACCGGCCGAGCGCCAGTACGCCGTGGCCGCGCGCGGCGGCAACCGTGCGCCCGCGATCGATGGCTGGGCCGGGTCCAGCACGCCCCACCCGCGCGGCGGCGCGATCCAGTCCTGCCAGCTGTAGGTCCAGCGGTCTGGCCCGGCGCCGCGCCAGACCCGCAGCGTGGGCAGGACCAGCGGACCGGACACCGGGTCCAGGGCGTTGAGCCAGGCGAACAGCGAGGCATCGCCGTCGTCCGCGCCGGCTGCGAGGAACAAGCGCTCGCCGTCGACCGGTCGGGGCTTGTAGGCGATGCACATGCCGCCGCGCAGTCGCAGGCACAACACGCGCTGACCGCCGTTGTGGGTCTCCGAAGGGCTGGCCCACAGCCCCATCACCGGCCCGCGCACGGCATCGCCGAAGACGCCGGCATCCAGGTCGCGGCGCAGACGGCGCACGAAGCGTGCGAGGAATCGCTGGAAGCGCGCGCAGCTGCCCGCGAGCGCCTCCGCCTGGCCCGGCCCACGGAGGGCGCAACGGACGAAGGCTTCGCCGACCAGCGGCGCGAACAGCGCGGTGTTGCCGAACCCGAGTACCCGGCGGGCGAAGAGGTCCGCGTTGTCGTCGGCCAGCGCCCTGCACCAGGGCCCGATAGCCTCGAGCATGCCGACGAACGGGGCGAACGCCGGCCGGGCCAGCGCCGCCGCGAGCCGGCGCGCGTCGTCCGGCCCGCGCAGCGGACCGAGCGTCTCGATCAGCCCGTCCCGGCGACGTCGCGCGCGTGGCGGCAGCAGTGCACCGGCACCGCCACGGGCAACCGCGCGGACGAACGCCCGGGTCTCGGGCGGCAGGCGGACCGGCGGTCCCGCGACCGGCAGCGCGAACACCGCGTCGGCCGGCAGCCGTCCCCGGGCCGGATCGCGGCGCCCGTGCACATCGGGCCGGACGCGACGCGCCAAGGGCTCAATGCCCCCCGGCGACGTCGGCGGCCTCGCGCACGACGCCCCGCGCGGCGCACAGCTGCGCCAGGGCTGCCCGCAACGCGGGATCGGACCCGCAGAGCGCCGCCACGGTCGAGGCGCCACCGCGCGCGAGCGCCCCGCGGAGCGCGCCGCTGGCGGGCGTGGCGTCGACGGCCAGCGTGTGGCCGTTGACCGCCCACAGCCACGTCCCCTCCCCGGCCGCGGTTTCGAGGATGCGGGCACCGGGCACCGCGCGGATGCTGTCGGCCGGCGACAGCACCGGCGCCTTGGCGCAGCCCGGCGCCGGCTCCAGTGCACATGCACTCGCCCGTGCGAGCCACTGCACGCGATGGGCGAGCTCGGCGGTCGGTCCGGCCACGAAGCCGCCGAGCGCCTCGACGCCGCGCGCAAGCGCGTCGGGCAACGCGACCGCGCCATCGGCCGCGACCGCGGGCACGGACGGCAGCGCCGGCACGCCACCCTCGGGATGGACCTCGGGCTGCACCAGGGAGGCGAACAGCTCGACCAGTTCGCGCGCGGACGCGGTCCGCTGCACGGGAATCTCCAGGCGCAGCGCCACGCAGCCGGCCGCGTCCGCCGCCTCCATGCCCTCGCCGGGCGGGCGGTACAGCACCTGGCCGGGACCGGCGAGCTGCGCATCGCCGCCGGCGGCCGGCCTCACCATCACCCGACCGAGCAACGGCACGATCAGCGTCGCGACGCCGTGCGTCGCCACGTCGCGGCGGTAGCGTCCCAGCAGCAGGTACGCGGTCACCGGCCGGGTCGGACAGCCCAGCCGCTCGCACCACCCCCACAGGAAATCGCGCACGTGTCCCCAGGCCGCCGCATCGGCGACCAGCGGCGATTCGATCTCCAGCCACGCGGGCACGTCGGGGCAGTCGTGCCGAAGGCGGCGCAGATAGGCCTGCGGCGAGTCGTCGCGCTCGTCGGGCAAGCGCGCGCCCGGCGCCCGGATTTCCGCGTTCCCGGCAAAGAAGCGCACCGCCGGCACCGCGAAGAAACGGATTCCGGCGCGCGACGGGCGGGCGATGGCGATGGCCAGCCGATGTGCCGAGGCGACGGGCCACAGCGGTGTCACGGGCAGGCACACGGGCCGGCCCTGGCGATGACAGGCCGCCAGGCGATCCCAGTCGAAGGCGGCGGCAGGCGCCGATGCCGATGCCGTATCCATGGCCGATGCCATCCTGTCACGAAGACCGCACCCGCCCGGCATCGCCGGCCGGGTGCGGACGTTCGCTCAGACGCAGTAGATCGTGCGCGAGCAGGTCACCTGCGGCGCGATGCCGGCGGTGTCCAGGGCCGTGCCCTTCGGCGTCTGCTTCTGCATCTGCCCGATCAGCCGATCGAGGTCGGACCTCGCATCGGCGGCCGGGTTGCGACGGGTCCCCTGATCCTTGCTTGCCTTGACCTTGTCCATGATCGTCTCCTTTGCTGGGTTGGGTGACGTCCGGCGCGGCCTGGCGACAGGCCGGAGGATCCGGCGAGCCGCACGCCGCACCGGCCCGCCGTCGTCGACGGGCGATCCCGGGGTATCACGCCCGTCCGGAGCCATGCAAGTGAATGCGCCGCCGGCATGCCCGGGCCATGACGCGGGTCACATCGCCGGACGCGGCGGCACCGCGCCGCTGCGCCGGGCGCAAGGGCGCAAAACAACGCCGGCCGGGTCGAGGACCCGGCCGGCGGTGGATGCGCATGCTGTCCGCGCGTCGCGCGCGGCGCCTCGGGTCAGGCGAACGCCTGCTGGCACCAGGCCATCAGCGGGCTCCAGAACAGCCCCAGCCCCAGCAGCGCGAGCGCGTTGACCGCGAACACGATGCGCAGCAGCGGGCCCTGGCGCTGCTCGACCGGCACGGCGTTGGGCGCGTCGAAGTACATGACCTTGATCACGCGCAGGTAGTAGAACGCGCCGATGACCGCGAACACGATGCCGACGATCGCCAGCCACAGCAGATCGCCTTCCAGCGCGCCCTGCAGCACGACCAGCTTGGCCCAGAAGCCGAGGAACGGCGGCACGCCGGCCAGCGAGGCCATGATGCACAGCACCAGGCCGGCCATCCACGGGCTGCGCTGGTTCAGGCCCTTGTAGTCGTCGATGCGCTCGGCCTCGAAGCCGGCGCGCGAGAGCATCACGATCGCGCCGAACGACGCCACCGACATGATCGCGTAGCTGATCGCGTAGAACATCGCCGCCGCGTGTCCGGTCTCGCCGCCACCGGCCAGGCCGAGGAACAGGAAGCCGACGTGCGAGATCGTCGAGTAGGCGAGCATGCGCTTGAGGTTGGTCTGCGCGATCGCGAACAGGTTGCCGACCGCCAGCGACAGCGCCGCGAGCAGCGCCAGCAGCAGCTGCGACTGGTCGTGCACCTGGCCCAGCGCGGTGTCGAGCAGGCGCCAGGCCATGCCGAACGCGGCGAGCTTGGGCACCGAGCTGATGAACGCGACGATCGGGGTCGGCGCACCGTGGTAGGTGTCGGGCAGCCACATGTGGAACGGCGCGGCGCCGAACTTGAACGCGATGCCCACCAGCACGAACACCATGCCGGTCAGCAGCAGCACGCGCCCCTCGCCCACCAGCCCGCCGATCGCCTGGTCGATGCCCGGCAGCGACAGCGTGCCGGTCGCGCCGTAGATCAGCGACATGCCGAACAGCAGCATGCCCGAGGCCAGCGCGCCGAGGACGAAGTACTTCATCGCCGCTTCCGACGACAGCGGGTTGTCGCGGTCGCAGGCGACCAGTGCGTACGAGCACAGCGCCAGCAGTTCCAGGCCGACGTAGACCATGGTCATGTTGTTCGCCGAGACCAGCAGCATCATGCCGGCGCTGGTGAACAGGAACAGCACCGGGATCTCGCCGTGGTACAGGCCGCGCTCGCGCAGGTAGGGCCACGCGTAGCCCAGCGCGATCGCGCCGACGATCAGGCCGGCGACCTTCAGCACGTCGGCCCCGGCGTCGCGCACGAACATGTCGGCCAGGATCGTGCCGTGGCCGCCGACGCCGGCGGCGATCAGCACGGCTGTGCCCAGCAGCGTGGCGACCGCCAGCGCATGGGTGACGATGCGGCGGCGCGGGTCGAGGAACAGGTCGAGCATCAGCAGCGCGAACGCGCCCAGGATCACGACGAGCTCGGGCACGATCGGGCCGAGCTCGGCCAGCGTGCGGACGGGGGGCGTCATCGGAGCGGAAATCATCGCGGCACGGCTCTCATTGAATATGGACTCACAGCTTGCTGGCGGCGATCACGTTCGCCAGTTGCGCGATGGACGGCTCCATCAGGTCGGTCAGCGGCTTGGGGTAGACGCCGATCAGCAGCGTGCCCGCGGCGAACACGCCCAGCACCAGCGCCTCGCGACCGTTGATGTCCTTGAGCGCGGCGACGTGCGCATTGGCGACCTCGCCGTACAGCACCCGCTTGACCAGCCACAGCGTGTAGGCCGCGCCGATGATCAGCGTCAGCGCCGCGAAGAAGCCGATCACCGGATGACTCTGGAACGCCGCCAGGATCACCATGAACTCGCCGACGAAGCCCGACGTGCCCGGCAGGCCGGAGTTGGCCATCGCGAACAGCACGTAGAACGCCGCGAACCAGGGCATCACGTTGGCGACGCCGCCGTAGTCCTTGATCATGCGGGTATGCATGCGGTCGTACAGGATGCCGATGCACGAGAACATCGCGCCCGACACGAAGCCGTGGGAGACCATCTGCACCATCGCGCCCTGCAAGCCCAGCCGGGCGGCATCCCCCGCGTCGACGTCGCGCACCAGCGCGAAGGCGATGAACACACCCAGGGTCACGAAGCCCATGTGCGAGACCGACGAATAGGCCACCAGCTTCTTCATGTCCTGCTGGACCAGCGCCACCAGGCCGACGTACACCACCGCGATCAGCGACAGCGCGATCACCAGCCAGGCCCACTCGTGGCCGGCGTCCGGCGTGATCGGCAGGTTGAAGCGCAGGAAGCCGTAGCCGCCGATCTTGAGCATGATCGCCGCCAGGATCACCGAGCCGCCGGTCGGCGCCTCGACGTGCGCGTCCGGCAGCCAGGTGTGCACCGGGAACATCGGCACCTTGACCGCGAACGCGGCGAGGAACGCGAAGAACAGCCAGGTCTGTTCGGTCGCCGACAAGCGCACCGCGTACAGGTCGGGCAGCTGCCAACTGCCGGCCTGCAGGTACAGATAGATCAGCCCGACCAGCATGAACACCGAGCCGAGGAACGTGTAGAGGAAGAACTTGACCGAGGCGTAGACGCGCCGCGGGCCGCCCCAGACGCCGATGATGACGAACATCGGGATCAGCATCGCCTCGAAGAACACGTAGAACAGCATCGCGTCCACGGCGCAGAACACGCCGATCATCATGCCCTCGAGGATCAGCATGGCCGCGTAGTACTGGTGCACGCGCTTGCTCACCGACGTCCAGGCGCCGATCAGCACCAGCGCGGTCGTCAGCGTGGTCAGGATGATCAGCGCCACCGAGATGCCGTCGGCGCCCAGGTGGTATTCGATGCCCAGCGACGGGATCCACTCGCGGCGCTCGAGGAACTGCATCCCCGCGTTCGCGTAGTCGAAGCCGGTGAACAGCGGGATGCTGAGCGCGAACACCACGATGGCGATCGCGAGCGACACCCAGCGCACGGCATCGGCGCGGCGATCGCCCAATGCGAGCACGCAGGCGCCGCCGAGGATCGGCAGCCAGATCAATAGACTGAGAAGAGGCCAGTTCGACACGTGGGTATTTCCGTCAGCGCCAGTACTTGATGAGGACGGCCAGGAGCACGATCAGGCCGACGATCATCGCGAATGCGTAGTGGTAGAGAGCGCCGGACTGCAGCCGGCGGACGAGGCCCGAGACCAGGTCGACGACGCGCGCCGAGCCGTTCACGAACAGGCCGTCGATGACCTTGGTATCGAACACGCGCGACAGCTTGCCCAGCGCGACGCCGCCGCCGGCGAACCCGCCGATCCACAGGTCGTCGGCGAAGTACTTGCGCTCGAGCACGCGGATCGGCAGCGCGAACACCCGCGCGGCCTTGGCCGGCAGTTCCGGCTTCCACCAGTACATCACCGTGGCGAGCACGAATCCGGCCACGACCAGCCAGAACGCCGGCGCGACGAAGCCGTGCAGTGCGAACGCCACCGGGCCGTGCCACAGCTCTTCCTTCAGCGTCGCCAGCACGTCGTTGGACGCCAGCACGTGGATCACGCCGTCGAAGAAACCGCCGCCGGCGTGGTGGCCGGTCCAGTCGGTGCCGAACAGCATCGGCCCGGCGGTGAAGTAGCCGATCAGGATCGACGGGATCGCCAGCAGGATTAGCGGCAGCGTGACCACCCACGGCGACTCGTGCGGCTCGTGCGCGCCGTGGCCGTGATCGTCGTGCGCCGCACGACCGGCGGCGACATGGCCGTGGCCGTCGTCGTGCAGCGGCTCGTGGCGGGTCTCCTGGCCGTGCGCATCGTGCACGGCGTGCGCGTCGGAGGCGTGCGCATCGCGGAAGCGCTCCTTGCCGAAGTACGTCAGGTACAGCAGGCGGAAGCTGTAGAACGAGGTCACGAACGCGCCCAGCAGCACCGACCAGTACGCGTACTGGTAGACCCAGCCGCCGTCACCGGCGTGCTTGGCCGCCTCGATGATGGTGTCCTTGGAGTAGAAGCCGCTGAAGAACGGCGTGCCCACCAGCGCCAGCGTGCCGATGACGCTGGTCCAGAACGTGATCGGCATGTACTTGCGCAGGCCGCCCATCTTGCGCATGTCCTGCTCGTGGTGCATGCCGATGATCACCGAGCCGGCCGCCAGGAACAGCAGCGCCTTGAAGAAGGCGTGGGTCATCAGGTGGAACACCGCGGCCGAGTACGCCGACACGCCTAGCGCCACGGTCATGTAGCCCAGCTGCGACAGCGTGGAGTACGCGACGACGCGCTTGATGTCGTTCTGCACGATGCCGATCAGGCCGGTGAAGAACGCGGTGGTCGCGCCGATGAACAGGATGAACTGCAGCGCCGTCTCCGACAGCTCGAACAGCGGCGACATGCGCGCGACCATGAAAATGCCGGCGGTGACCATCGTCGCGGCGTGGATCAGCGCCGAGATCGGGGTCGGGCCTTCCATCGAGTCGGGCAGCCACACATGCAGCGGCACCTGGGCCGACTTGCCCATCGCGCCGATGAACAGGCAGATGCACACCAGCGTCGCGACCGACCATTCGAAACCGCTGATCACCTCGACCGTCTGCCCGCCGCCGATCGTGGCGTCGGCCGCTGCGAACACGGTCGCGTAGTCGAGGCTGCCGAACCAGTACAGCACGCCGGCGATGCCGAGCAGGAAGCCGAAGTCGCCGACGCGGTTGACCAGGAACGCCTTCATGTTGGCGAACACCGCGCTGGGCTTCTTGAACCAGAAGCCGATCAGCAGGTACGACACCAGGCCCACCGCCTCCCAGCCGAAGAACAGCTGGAGGAAGTTGTTGCCCATGACGAGCATCAGCATCGAGAACGTGAACAGCGAGATGTAGCTGAAGAAGCGCTGGTAGCCCGGGTCCTCGGCCATGTAGCCGATCGTGTACAGGTGCACGAGCAGCGACACGAAGGTCACCACGACCATCATCATCGCGGTCAGGTTGTCGACCAGGAAGCCGACGTGCGCCGAGTAGCTGCCGACCTCGAAGAACGTGTAGACGTTCTCGTTGAACGGCGCGGCGCCCTGCAGCAGCTGCCACAGCGTGTAGACCGACAGCGCGCAGCTGACCGCCACGCCGGCGATCGTCGCCACGTGCGCGCCCGCGCGCCCGACCTGGCGACCGAACAGGCCCGCGATGATCGAGCCCAGCAGCGGGGCCAGGACGATCGCGACCAGGATGCCCTTTGAAATCGTGTACTCCATGCCCGGCTCAGCCCTTCAGCGTGTCGAGTTCGGCGACGTTGATCGTGCGCCGGTTGCGGAACAGCGTGACCAGGATCGCCAGGCCGATCGCGGCCTCGGCCGCGGCCACGGTCAGGATGAAGAAGACGAAGATCTGGCCGGCGGCGTCGCCGAACTCGCGCGAGAACGCGACGAAGTTGACGTTGACCGCGAGCAGCATCAGCTCGATCGACATCAGCAGGATGATCACGTTCTTCCGGTTGAGGAAGATGCCCGCGACGCTGATGCAGAACAGCACCGCGCCCAGCGACAGGTAGTGGCCCAGCGACAGGCCGGTTCCGAACAGCTCGGTCATTTCGCTTCTCCCTGGGCCGGCAGGTCGCCGGCATCGGCCGGCGGCGCCTCTTCGGTCACCGGACGCACCGCGTCCATCTTGACCACGCGCACGCGGTCGCGCGCACGCACCCGCGCCTGCTCGCCCGGATTCTGGTGCTTGGCGCCGGGACGGCGACGCAGCGTCAGCATCACCGCGGCGATCACCGCGACGGTCAGGATCACCGCAGCCACCTCGAACGGCAGCAGGAAGTCGGTGAACAGCCGGCGGGCGATCCACACCGTGTTCGAGACCCCGGCCGCGTCGACGGCATCGACCGCGAACGGCGCCATGCGGCTGCGCACGCCGATCAGCGCGAGGATCTCGAGCAGCATCACCACCGCGACGATCAGACCGACCGGCAGGTAGCGCACGTAGCCCTCGCGCAGCGGCGCGACATCGATGTCGAGCATCATCACCACGAACAGGAACAGCACCATCACCGCGCCGACGTAGACCAGCACCAGGGCGATGCCGAGGAACTCGGCGCCGACCAGCAGCCAGGTGCAGGCGGTCGAGAAGAACGTCAGCACCAGGAACAGCGCCGCGTGCACCGGGTTGCGGGCACTGATCACCGCGACCGCGGACATCACGGTCGTCGCGGCGAAGACGAGGAAGAAGATCAGGGCGAGGTCCATGGCTTACCTGTACGCGGAGTCGGCGGCGCGGCGTTCGGCGATCTCGGATTCGAGGCGGTCGCCGATGGCCAGCAGCTGCGGCTTGGTGACGATGTTCTCGCCGCGGTTCTCGAAGTGGTACTCGTGGATGTGCGTCTCGACGATCGAGTCCACCGGGCACGATTCCTCGCAGAACCCGCAATAGATGCACTTGAACAGGTCGATGTCGTAGCGCGTGGTGCGGCGCGTGCCGTCGGCGCGCTGCTCCGAATCGATCGTGATCGCCAGCGCCGGGCACACCGCCTCGCACAGCTTGCACGCGATGCAGCGTTCCTCGCCGTTGGGATAGCGGCGCAGCGCATGCAACCCGCGGAAGCGCGGCGACTGCGGCGTCTTCTCCATCGGATACATCAGCGTGTACTTGTCCCGGAACAGATACCGGAACGTCAGTGCCATGCCGCCGAGCAATTCGAGCAGCAGCAGGCTCCTGAACCATGCAACGAACTTGCCCATCACTGCCCTGCCTCGAATACGCCGAAGTACGCCATCAACGCGGTGATCACGATCCAGCCGATGCTGATCGGAATGAACACCTTCCAGCCCAGCCGCATGATCTGGTCGTAGCGGTAGCGCGGGAACGATGCGCGGAACCAGACGAAGGTGCTGGCGAAGAAGAACACCTTCGCGAACAGCCACCACCAGCCGTCGACCGCGAGCCACTCCAGCACCGGCACGCCCTCGAACCAGCCCTGGAACGGCGACAGCCAGCCGCCGAGGAAGAACGTCGAGGTCAGGAAGCTGACCAGGATCATGTTCGCGTACTCGGCGAGGAAGAACAGCGCGAACGCCGACCCCGAGTACTCGACCATGTGACCGGCGACGATCTCCGACTCGCCCTCGACCACGTCGAACGGCGAGCGGTTGGTCTCGGCCACGCCGGAGACGAAATAGATCACGAACAGCGGCAGCATCGGCAGCCAGAACCAGTCGAACAGGCCCTTGCCGCCGGCCTGCGCCATGACGATCTCGCTCAGGTTCAGGCTGCCGGCGCCGACCATCACGCCGACCAGCGCGAAGCCCATCGCGATCTCGTAGCTGATCATCTGCGCCGAGGCGCGCATCGCGCCCAGGAACGCGTACTTCGAGTTCGACGCCCAGCCGGCGAGGATGATCCCGTAGATGCCCAGGCTGGTCATCGCCAGCAGGTACAGCAGACCCGCGTTCGCGTTCGACAGCACCAGCTGCGTGTCGAACGGCACCACGGCCCACGCCGCGAACGCCGGCGCGAGCGTGATCAGCGGCGCCAGCACGTACAGCACGCGCTGCGCATTGGTCGGCCTGATGACTTCCTTGAACAGCAGTTTGAAGACGTCCGCGAAGGCCTGGAAGACGCCCATGCCGACGTACATCGGCCCGTGGCGCACGTGCATCCAGCCGATCAGCTTGCGCTCCCAGACCACGTAGAACGCCACGGCGATGATCACCGGCACCGCGATCACGAGGATCTTGAGCACGATCCACAGCACCACGCCGAGGCCGCCCAGCGACAGCAGTGCTTCGTGCAGCGGCGCGGTGAGATCGCCGAGCAGCGTTGCGGTGTTCGTGACACCGGCCTGCGAAAAGCCCGTTGTAGGCATGCTCATGCCGCCACCACCTTGACCTTGCCGGCCACCAGCGCCGCAGTGGCGCCGTAGCCCGATTCGACCCATGCCGCGCCGCGCGCGACGCGGTCGTCGACGACGACCTGCAGCGCACCGGTGCCCACCGCGTTGGTGACCTTGGCCATGCCGCCGTCGGCCACGCCGTGCGCCGAGGCGTCGTCGGGATGCAGCGCGATGCGCGGGCCGAGGGTCAACGGATGGGCCTGCAGCGCCGCGGCGCGGCGGGTCAGCGCATCGACACGGTAGATCGCCTGCGTCACCGCCAGTTCGAGTCCGTCGCCGTCGACGGTCGGCGCCGCGGAGGCCGCGACCTCCACGGTCCGGGGCTGCAGGTCGGCGCGCAGGCCGGCCAGGTCGGTGAACTCGAAGCCGGGCACCGCCAGCTCGCCGCCGAGCGCGCGCAGCACGCGCCAGCCCGCACGGGCCTCGCCCGGCAGCTTGCCGGCCGCGGTCGCGCGCTGCGCGTGTCCGTCGAGGTTGGTCAGCGTGGCATCGACCTCGGCGAGCGCACCGATCGGCAGGATCACGTCGGCGACCGCGCGCGTCGACTCGCACGCGAACTGGCTGAAGGCCACGACCTGCGCGGGACCCAGCGCCTGCATCGCCTGCGTCGGGTCTGCGAAGTCCAGGCCCGGCTCGATGCCGTAGATCACGTAGGCGCCGCGACGCTCGGCGAGCATCGCGTTGGCGTCGCGCGACGTCGGCAGCACGCCGGCGCGCGTCAGGCCCACGGCGTTCGCGCCCTGCGGGATGCGGCACAGCGCGGCGCCGGTGGACTGCGCCAGCGCGGCGGCGGCCTTGCGGATGTCGGCCGCATGCGCGCTGCCTTCAGCCTGCGCGCCGACGATGATCGCGGCATGCGCGGCGCCGCGCAGCGCGTCGGCGAGCTCGGCGACCTGCAACGTGTCGGCGATGCGCGACGGCGGCACGATGGCCTTGTCGGCGATGTCGAAGGTGAACTCGAAGTCGACCGGATTGACGACGTAGACCTTCGCGCCGCGCTTCCAGGCCTGACGCACGCGGTGGTGCAGCAGCGGCACTTCGTGGCGCAGGTTGGAGCCCACGATCAGCACCGCGTCGGCCTTGTCGAGCTCGGCGACCGGCATCGCGAACGTCTGCGCGACGGCGCCGTCGGACAGGTCGCGCTGGGCGATACGGTGGTCGAGGTTGCCCGAGCCCAGCGCGTCGGCCAGCCGTGCGAGCAGCGCGCCCTCCTCGTTCGAGGTGGCCGGGTGCACCAGCACGCCCAACTCGTCGGCCGGGTTGTCGCGCAGGATCCGGGCCGCGCGCACGAGCGCCTCGTCCCAGGTCGCGTCGCGCCATTGGCCGCCGTCCTTGATCTGCGGACGCAGCGCGCGGTCCCCGGCCGTCAGGCCCTGGTGCGAATAGCGGTCACGGTCCGACAGCCAGCACTCGTTGACCGCCTCGTTGTCGCGCGGCACCGCGCGCATCACCTCGCCGCGGCGCAGGTGCAGGAACAGGTTGCTGCCCAGCGCGTCGTGGCCGCCGAGCGACTCACGCGCGATCAGCTCCCACGGGCGGGCGCGGAAGCGGAAGACCTTGTTGGTCAGCGCGCCGACCGGGCACACGTCGATGACGTTGCCCGACAGTTCGGTCGTCAGCGGTTTGCCGTCGTAGGTGCCGATCTGCAGGTTCTCGCCGCGCTGCATGCCGCCCAGCTCGTAGGTCCCGGCGATCTCGGCGGTGAAGCGGATGCAGCGCGTGCACTGGATGCAGCGCGTCATCTCGGTGGCGACCAGCGGACCGAGGTCCTCGTCGGGCACAACGCGCTTGCGCTCGGCAAAGCGGCTGACCGAGCGGCCGTAGCCCAGCGAGAGATCCTGCAGCTCGCACTCGCCGCCCTGGTCGCAGATCGGGCAGTCGAGCGGATGGTTGATCAGCAGGAACTCCATCACGTTGCGCTGCGACTTGAGCGCCTTCTCGCTGCGCGTGACGACCTTCATGCCGTCCATCACCGGCGTGGCGCAGGCCGGCGCCGGCTTGGGCATCTTCTCGACCTCGACCAGGCACATGCGGCAGTTCGCCGCGATCGCCAGCTTGTCGTGGTAGCAGAAGCGCGGAATCGCGATGCCGGCCTTGTCGGCGGCCTGGATGATCATCGAGCCCTTCGGCGCGGCCAGCTCGACGCCGTCGATGAAGACGGTGACGTGGTCGGGCGGCAGGTTCGGATTTACAGGTTGCGCGCTCATGCGGCGACACCCTTCAACATGGCAACGACGCCCCTCGAGTCGAGGGGCTGGACGCGTTCGCGCAAGGCGCGAATGCGTCCGGGGAGCTGGAGACGTGCTGCGCTCATGCGGCCACCGCCTTGGGCACCACGGTGCCGTTGCGCTGGTCGTCGACGAGGAAGCGCTTGTTCACGATCGCGTACTCGAACTCGTCCCAGAAGTGGCGCAGGAAGCCCTGCACCGGCCAGGCGGCGGCCTCGCCGAACGCGCAGATGGTGTGTCCCTCAATCTGGCCGGCAGCGGCCCGCAGCATCTGCAGGTCGTCGACGGTCGCCTTGTGTTCGGCGATGCGGGTGAGCATGCGGTACATCCAGCCGGTGCCCTCGCGGCAGGGCGTGCACTGGCCGCAGGACTCCTTGAAGTAGAAACGGGCGATGCGCTGGCACGCGCGCACCATGCAGGTGGTCTCGTCCATCACGATGACCGCGCCCGAGCCGAGGCCCGACCCGGCCTTCTGGATCGCGTCGTAGTCCATCGTCAGGCCCATCATCGTCTCGCCCGGCAGCACCGGCATCGACGAACCGCCCGGGATCACCGCCTTGATGCGGTGCCCGTTGCGCATGCCGCCGCACAGGTCGAGCAGCTCGGAGAACGGCGTGCCCAGGCGGATCTCGTGGTTGCCCGGACGCGCGACGTGGCCGGAGACCGAGAAGATCTTGCAGCCGCCGTTGTTGGGCTTGCCCAGATTCAGGAACCACTCCGGGCCGTTGCGCACGATCGCCGGCACCGAGGCGTAGGTCTCGGTGTTGTTGATGGTGGTCGGCTTGCCGTACAGGCCGAAGTTCGCCGGGAACGGCGGCTTGAAGCGCGGCTGGCCCTTCTTGCCCTCGAGCGATTCCATCAGCGCGGTTTCCTCGCCGCAGATGTAGGCGCCCGCGCCCAGCGCGTTGTAGATGTCGATGTCGATGCCCGAGCCGAGCACGTTCTTGCCCAGCCAGCCGTTGGCGTAGGCCTCGGCGGTGGCTTCCTCGAGATGCTCGAACGGCTCGTGATGGAACTCGCCGCGCAGGTAGTTGTAGGCCACGCTGGAGCCGGTCGCGTAGCAGGCGATCGCCATGCCCTCGATGACCGCGTGCGGGTTGTAGCGCAGGATGTCGCGATCCTTGGCGGTGCCCGGCTCCGATTCGTCGGAGTTGCAGAGGATGTACTTCTGCATCTCGCCCTTGGGCATGAAGCTCCACTTCAGGCCGGTCGGGAAGCCTGCGCCGCCGCGGCCGCGCAGGCCCGACTGCTTGACCATCTCGATGACGTCGGCCGGCGCGATCTTCTCCTCGAGGATCTTGCGCAGCGCACTGTAACCACCCGTCTTGAGGTAGTTCTCGTAGCTCCACGGCTTGTCGAAATGCAGCGTGGTGTAGACCGCCTGGTGTTCCTTGGGCGCAGGCCCGACGGGCCCGTAGCCTTCGGAAGACTTGGGATGGTGATGTGCCATGTCCGCGCGTTGCCCTACTTCAGACCATCGAGCAGCTCGTCGACCTTCTCGGGCGAGAGCTTCTCGTGGTAGTGACCGTTGATGACCACGACCGGCGCGCCGCAGCACGCGGCGACGCATTCTTCCTCGCGCTTGAGGAAGACGCGGCCGTCGGCGGTGGACTCGCCCAGCTTGCAGCCGAGCTTCTTCTCGGCGTGCGCGACCAGATCCTCGGCGCCGTTGAGCCAGCAGCTGATGTTGGTGCAGAAGGCGACGTTGTTGCGGCCGACCTTCTCGGTCTCGAACATCGAGTAGAACGTCGCGACCTCGTAGGCCCACACCGGCGGCAGGTCCAGGTACTTGGCCACGCCGGCGATGAGCTCGTCGCTCAGCCAGCCGCCGTTCTGCTCCTGCGCCGCGTGCAGGCCCTGCAGCACCGCCGAACGCTTGCGGTCGGGCGGGAACTTGGTCAACCAGTGGTCGATGTGCGCGCGGGTGTCCTCGCTGAGCACGACCATCGGGTCGACGTTGCGGGCGTTCTCGAAATTGCCGGTCGCCTTCATCGGTCGACTTCTCCGAACACGATGTCGTAGGTGCCGATCATCGCGACGACGTCCGAGAGCATGTGGCCCTTGGTGATCGCGTCCATCGACGAGAGATGCGCGAAGCCGGGCGCGCGCAGGTGCACGCGGAACGGCTTGTTCGCGCCGTCGGAGACCAGGTAGCAGCCGAACTCGCCCTTGGGCGCCTCGACCGCGCTGTAGGTCTCGCCCGCGGGCACGCAATAGCCCTCGGTGAACAGCTTGAAGTGATGGATCAGCGCTTCCATGTCGTCCTTCATCTCCGCGCGAGAGGGGGGCGACACCTTGTAGTTGTCGAGCATGACCGGGCCGGGGTTGGCCTTCAGCCACGCCACGCACTGGGCGATGATCCGCGCCGACTGGCGCATCTCGACGACGCGGACCAGGTAGCGGTCGTAGCAGTCGCCGTTGACGCCGACCGCGATGTCGAAGTCGACGTCGGCGTAGCGCGCGTACGGCTGGGTCTTGCGCAGGTCCCATTCGACGCCCGAACCGCGCAGCATCGGACCGGTCATGCCCCAGGCCATCGCCTGCTCGGGCGGGATGACGCCGATGCCGACCGTACGCTGCTTCCAGATGCGGTTGTCGGTGAGCAGGGTCTCGTACTCGTCGACGCGGCTGGGGAAGTTCTTGGCGAAGGCCTCCAGGTAATCGAGCATCGAGCCCTCGCGCCAGGCGTTGAAGCGCTTGAGCTTCTCGCCCTTGCGCCAGCGCGACTCCTTGTACTGCGGCATGCGCTCGGGCAGGTCGCGGTAGACGCCGCCGGGCCGGTAGTAGGCGGCGTGCATGCGCGCGCCCGAGACCGCCTCGTAGACGTCCATCAGCTCCTCGCGCTCGCGGAACGCGTAGAGCATCACCGCCATCGCGCCCAGGTCGAGCGCGTTGGAGCCGATCCACATCAGGTGGTTGAGGATCCGCGTGACCTCGTCGAACAGCGTGCGGATCCACTGCGCGCGCTCGGGCGCCTCGACACCCATCAGCGTCTCGATGGCGCGCACGTAGGCGTGCTCGTTGCACATCATCGACACGTAGTCGAGGCGGTCCATGTAGCCGATCGACTGGTTGAACGGCTTGGACTCGGCCAGCTTCTCGGTGCCGCGGTGCAGCAGGCCGATGTGCGGGTCGGCGCGCATGACCGTCTCGCCGTCCATTTCCAGGATCAGGCGCAGCACGCCGTGCGCCGCAGGATGCTGCGGGCCGAAGTTGAACGTGTAGTTGCGGATCTCCTGCTTGAGGACGTCCGCGCTCGGCGTGGTGTTCGCCTGGTGCAGGGAGGGGGTCGGCACGGCACTCATTTGGCATCCTCCGCGCGACGCGCCATCTGCTCGCCGCTGGCGGTCGCGTAGCGGGCATCGTCGCGGATCACGCGCGGCACGCCGACGCGGGGCTCGACCGAGGTCACCGGCTCGTAGACCACGCGCTTGCGTTCGGCGTCGTAGCGCACCTCGACGTTGCCGATCAACGGGAAATCCTTGCGGAACGGATGGCCGACGAAACCGTAGTCGGTCAGGATGCGGCGCAGGTCGGGGTGACCCTCGAAGATCACGCCGAACAGGTCGAACGCCTCGCGCTCGAACCAGTTGGCGACCGGCCACAGCCCGGTCAGCGACGAGACGACCGGCAGGTCGTCGCTCGGCGCGAAGCAGCGCACCGTCAGCCGGCGGTTGTGGCGGATCGACAGCAGCTGCGCGACCGCGACGAAGCGGCGCTGCGGCACCGGGATCTCGGCGGTCGCGTCGGGCTGGCCGACCTGGCGGCTGGGCGCCTCGCCGAAGCGGAAGCGCCCCGGGCCGCGGCCTTCGACGCCGCGGCTGAAGCCCTCGGAGGAGACCTCAGTGTCCCACTCGTCGCTGCCGTGGCCCAGATAGTCGACGCCGCACAGGTCGATCAGCGACTCGAAGCCGAACTCGTCGCGCAACGCGCGGCAGGTCTCCAGCCAGTCGCCGGCCGTGGTGATCGTCACCTCGCCCCGCGGCAGCGCCACGCCGACCTCGGCGTCGGCGAACCGGTCGCGCAGGCGCGCGGCGAACGCGCTCGCCGATTCCCGCACAGGATGGTCACGCATCGCGCAGCCCCGTCTTCTCGTCGCCGAAGTTGGTGGCGCGGCGGATCTTCTTCTGCAACTGCAGGATGCCGTAGACCAGCGCCTCGGCCGTCGGCGGACACCCCGGCACGTAGACGTCGACGGGCACGATGCGGTCGCAGCCGCGCACCACCGAGTACGAATAGTGGTAGTAGCCGCCGCCGTTGGCGCAGCTGCCCATCGAGATGACCCACTTGGGGTCGGGCATCTGGTCGTAGACCTTGCGCAGCGCCGGCGCCATCTTGTTGACCAGCGTGCCGGCGACGATCATCACGTCGGACTGGCGCGGCGACGGGCGGAACACCACGCCGTAGCGGTCCAGGTCCAGGCGCGCCGCACCGGCATGCATCATCTCGACCGCGCAGCAGGCCAGGCCGAAGGTCATCGGCCACATCGAGCCGGTGCGCGCCCAGTTGAGCAGCACGTCGGAACTGGTCGTGACGAAACCGCGCTCGAGGAGCGGGTTCTCGCCTTCGGGGCGCAGGATGTCGTCGACCCGGCCTTCCGGCAGCGGGTTGTTCATCAGGCGCGCGACGGTCTGGCTCACTCCCATTCCAGCGCTCCCTTCTTCCACACGTAGATGAAGCCGAGCAGCAGCATGCCGGCGAAGATGCCCATCTCGATCAGGCCCAGCACGCCGAGTTCGCGGAACACGGTCGCCCAAGGCACGATGAAGATGATTTCCAGGTCGAAGACGATGAACTGGATCGCGATCAGGTAGTAGCGCACGTCGAACTGCATGCGCGCGTCCTCGAATGCCTCGAATCCGCACTCGTAGGGCGACAGCTTCTCCAGCGACGGGCGCTTGGGCCCGAGCAGGTTGCCAATGACCAGCAGCGCGATGCCGATCCCCGTGGCAACGATCAGGAACAGCAGGGTCGGCAGATATTCGGCCAGCACTGGGATGTTCTCTCGGCTACAGCCGCACGATCGCGGCCTTGGCTCGACGTCGTGGACGTCGCACTTTCGAAGCGCCTGGGCGCTTCACGCATGTCGGGAACCGTCGCCATCGCGACGTCTCTCCCGATCCCCGTAATTGTACCGTTTTCAGAACTGGTGAGTAAACGATTACCCGGGTTCGGCGAGCGTATTGCGCAGCCTGCGCCCCACCCGGCGCTCGCGACGTGAAACAGCTGCGCGAGAACGCGTCCCAGTTGCACGGACCCACACCTCCTAAACGAAAAACCCCCGCTTTCGCGGGGGATCTTCGCCGGCGCGCCGGCATGCGCCGGTGTCCGTATCCTGGTGCCCAAGGGGGGACTCGAACCCCCACGACCTAAGCCGCTACCACCTCAAGGTAGTGCGTCTACCAATTCCGCCACCTGGGCAATCCTGAAACTCGGCCCGACGCCTTTGCCGCAGCGCTCGGGAGCCGCGCATTGTAGCGCGAATTATTCGGTCTGGGGAGCCTGCGGCACAGGTTCCTGCGCCGGCGCGGCCGGCACCGCCGCCGCGTCGGCAGGCGCCTGCGGAACCGCGCCGGAGGCCGCCGGTGCGGCCGGGACCGACGCATCGCCGGGCGCGGCGGCCGGGGCCGCCGGCACCTGCTGGGCGCCCATGACGCCCAGGTCCATGTCCAGCGCGTTCGGGTTGGCGCGATGCATCGCGTACCAGGCCATGAACAGCGTGATGGCGAAGAACGCGATCGCCAGCCACTTGGTGGCCTTGGACAGGAAGTTCGACGAGCCGCGGGCGCCGAAGACGGTGGCCGAGGCCCCGCCGCCGAAGCCGGAACCGGCCGACGCGCCGGCGCCGCGCTGCATCAGGACCAATGCGATCATCGCGATCGCGACGATGACGAACAGGATGTTGAAGACGAACAGCAGCATTGCGTGGGCGCTCGGAAAACGTGTGGGACGACGGGGTCGCTCAGCGCGCGGCTGCGGCGACGATGGCCAGGAAATCGGCGGCCGACAGCGACGCTCCGCCGATCAGCCCGCCGTCGACGTCGGGCTGCGCGAACAGCTCGGCCGCATTGTCGGGCTTGACGCTGCCGCCATAGAGGATCGGCAACGAATCGGCGATCTTAGCATCCCGTGCCGCGATCTCGCTACGGATGAAGGCGTGTACCGCCTGGGCCTGGTCCGGCGTCGCGGTCCGGCCGGTGCCGATCGCCCAGACCGGCTCGTAGGCCACGACCGCGTCGGCGAACGCCGCCGCGGTGACCAGGTCGAGCACCGGCCGCAGTTGGGCGGCGATCGCGTCCTCGGTGAGCCCGGCGTCGCGGTGCTGGAGCGACTCGCCCACGCACAGGATCGGCCGCAGCCCGGCATTGACCGCGGCCAGGAACTTGCGCGCCACGTGCTCGCTGCTCTCGTGGTGGTACTGCCGGCGCTCGGAATGGCCGACCAGGCCGAAGCGCGCGCCGACGTCGACGAGCATCCTGGCCGACACTTCGCCGGTGTAGGCCCCCTCCTGGTTGCTGCTAACGTCCTGGGCGCCGAACGCGACCGCGCCGGCCTCGAAGTCCTCGACCAGGTCGCCCAGGTACGGCAGCGGCGGCAGGATCACGACCTCCACGCCGGGCGATGGCGCCGCGGCGATCCGCGACACCAGCTCGGTGGCGAATTCGCGGCTGCCGTGCAGCTTCCAGTTGCCAGCGACGATGCGTGCGCGCATGGACGGTCCTCGTGAATGCGGAACGCGGATTCTAGGCGTTGCGTCCGGCGCGGGATAGCCGCGCGCCGGCGAGCTTCAAAGCGTGGCCTTCACATTGCAGAATAGGCGCAGCCGGCGAATGCCGGCTTTTTCGTTCCGCGACACGCCTTTCGATCACCGGAGTCCCCATATGCGCGCACTGCCCACCCTCACCGCCCTCGCCTGCTGCCTCGCCGCCACACCCGCCCTCGCGCAGGCCGACGAGGGCTGGACCGGAACCGGCGAGCTCGGCGTGGCGATCTCCAAGGGCAACACCGACAGCGAGACCGTCGTGGGCAAGCTGGCCCTGGCCCGCGAGGACGCGACCTGGAAGCACGCGCTGACCGCAGCGTTCCTGTACGGCACCGCCGACGAGGTCGAGAACGCACGCCGCTACGAGCTGTTCGGCTCCACCGGCTACCGGCTCGGTGCGCGGCACTACCTGTTCGGCTCGGCCCGCAACGAGCGCGACCACTTCAGCACCAACGAGTACCAGACCACGGTCGCCGGCGGCTACGGCTTCGAGGCGTTCATGGACGAGCGCACCAAGCTGGTGTTCGAGATCGGCCCCGGCTACCGCTGGGCCAAGGACCAGGACGTGCGCGTGCACAACAACGAAGGCATCGTGCGCGGCTTCATGGACTTCAGCCACCAGCTCAACGACAGCACCCGGCTGTACGACATCCTGCTGGTCGAATCGGGCAGCGACAACACTTTCGTGCGCAACGACTTCGGCGTGCAGGTGAAGATGACCGACGCCCTCGCCCTCAAGGCCGGCTTCGAGATCCGCCACAACACCGAGGTCACCGACGACCGCCAGCGTACCGACCGGCTGACGACCGTGAACGTGGTGTACGGGTTCTGAGAAGCTTGTGATGGGTTCAGGGGCGATCCGAAGGGGCAGCAACGCCCAAAGACGGCTCTCCGCCGATATCAAGTGATCCTACTTCTGCTCGCTCGATCATGGGGTCATCTCCGGAGCGCGCGTCGCGCCGGCCGGGGACTGCTCCCGGCTCGGTCAGCCATCCGTGGCTGACTCGCCGCCGCGGGCCATCCATGGCCCGCTATCGCAATCCCCGACCAGCACGACGCACTGAGGCCGACAGTGCGCGACTTCTTCCAGCGGGCGACTCCACATCCACCCGAAGTCGGGTTGCAAACGTCTATGGCAGCGGACTGACAGCCGGTGGCCGCGTCGAGCGCGCCATGGAGGGCGCGCGCCCGAGTCAAGGCAGGATGCCTTGACCGAGGGAAGAGCGGCTTCCGGCTGACAGGCCGGTGCCCATCCGAAGTGGACTCTCATCCGCAGTTGAGAGAAGCACCAAAAGAAACGGCGCCCAAAGACGCCGTTTCAAATCAGCTATAACGCATCGCGAATCTCGTTACTTGAGCTTGATCTCGCGCAGCCGTTCCTCGAGATACCCCTGCGCGGTGATCGGCTCGGGGTAGCGGCTGGGGTTGTCGGCGGTGACCGTCGAGGGCAATACGTCGATCAGGAAGTCGGGGTTGGGGTGCAGGAAGAACGGGACCGAGTAGCGCGGCTGGCGGGCGGCCTCGCCCGGCGGATTGGTCACCCGGTGGGTCGTCGACGGATACACGTGGTTGGTCAGGCGCTGCAGCATGTCGCCGATGTTGACGACGATGGTGTCGGCGTCGGACGTGAACGGCACCCACTCGCCTTCGCGCGAACGGACCTCGAGGCCCGCGGCGCTGGCGCCGACCAGCAGCGTGATCAGGTTGATGTCCTCGTGCGCGCCGGCACGTACGTTCGGGACGTCGTCGGCGGTGATCGGCGGATAGTGGATAGGGCGCAGGATCGAGTTGCCGCTGTCGGTCTTGTCGGCGAACCAGTCCTCGGGCAGGCCGATGTGCAGGGCCAGTGCCGAGAGCACGCGCGCGCCCAGCGCGTCGAGCGCCTGGTACAGGCCGTAGCCGTGCTCGCGGAAGCCCGGCACCTCGGACGGCCACAGGTTCGGCGGCATCACGTCGCGATAGGTCGAGTCGTCGGGGATCTCGCGGCCGATGTGCCAGAACTCCTTGAGGTCGAAGTGCTGGGCGCCCTTGGCGGTCTCGACCCCGAACGCGGTGTAGCCGCGTGCCCCGCCGCCGCCGGGCACGTGGTACTGCAGCTTGGTCGCCTCGGGCAGCGCGAAGAACGCCTTGAAGACGTCGTAGGCGGCATCGATCTGCGCCTGCGCGATGCCGTGGCCCTTGATGCCCGCGAAGCCCCACTGCCGGTACGCGGCGCCCAGCTCGGCGACGAAGGCGTCGCGGTCGCGGCCGTCGACGGGGTCGGTGAAGCGTCGGATGTCGAGTGTCGGGATGCGGGCGGTCATGGCGGTGTCCTCGGGAATCAGGCGGCGGCCGCGCGCACGGCGTCGGCCAGTCGATCGAGCGTGGATTGCATCAGCGCGGCATCGTCGGCCTCGACGGTCACGCGCACCACCGGTTCGGTGCCCGACGGCCGCAGGAACGCGCGCCCGCGGCCCTCGACCGCGGCCTGCGCCTGCGCCAGCGCGGCCTGCACCGACGGCGCCTGGGCCGGCTTCGCGTCGCCTTCGTAGCGGACGTTGACGGTGCGCTGAGGCGCCTTCGCCAGGCCGTGCAGCGCCTGCTGCAGCGACACGCCGCGGCGGCGCAGTACCTCGAGCACCTGCAGCGCGCTGATGATGCCGTCGCCGGTGCTGGCCCGGTCCAGGCACAGCAGGTGGCCCGAGGTCTCGCCCCCGAGCACGCCGTCGTGCTCGATCAGCGCCTGGTGCACGTAGCGGTCGCCGACCTTGGCGCGCAGGAAACCGATGCCGGCCTCGCCGAACGCGCGTTCCAGGCCGTAGTTGCTCATCAGCGTGCCGACGACCGGCCCGCGCAGGCGGCCCTGCTGCTGCCAGTCGCGGGCCAGCACGTACAGCAGGTCGTCGCCGTCGCGCACCGTGCCGTCGCTGTCGACGAACAGCACGCGGTCGCCGTCGCCGTCGAAGGCGATGCCCAGGTTCGCGCCGCTGTGGCTCACGCGCGCGGCCAGGCCTTCGGGATGGGTCGAGCCGACGCCGTCGTTGATGTTGACGCCGTTGGGCTCGGCGCCGATCACCTCGACCTGGGCGCCGAGTTCGCGCAGCACGATCGGGCCGACCTGGTAGGTCGCGCCATTCGCGCAGTCGACGACGATGCGCATGCCGTCGAGGTCGAACCCGCGCGGCACCGAGGCCTTGCACGCCTCGACGTAGCGGCCGACCGCGTCGCGCGTGCGCACCGCCTTGCCCAGCCGCTCGGAGGGCACGGTGCGGAACGGCTGGTCGAGCGCGGCCTCGATCGCCAGTTCGGTGGCGTCGTCGAGCTTCTCGCCCTGCGCGCTGAAGAACTTGATGCCGTTGTCGTGGTGCGGGTTGTGCGAGGCGGAGATGACGATGCCGCCGTCTGCGCCGAGCGAATGGGTGAGATGCGCGACGGCCGGCGTCGGCATCGGCCCCATCAGCTGCACGTCGACCCCGGCGGCGACCAGGCCGGCCTCGAGCGCGGCCTCGAACATGTAGTTGGAGATCCGCGTGTCCTTGCCGATCACCACCTGCGGACGCCGCCAGTCGCCGCCGCGCGCGCGCAGCGAGTGGCCGTAGGCGTTGCCCAGGCGCAGCACGAAGTCGGCCGAGATCGAGCCCTCGCCGACTCGGCCACGGATGCCGTCGGTACCGAAGTACCGCCGGCTCACGCGGCCGCCTCGGCCGCCGGCGCCGGCTGGCGCAGCATCATCGCCAGCAGCCGCGCGATGCGCGACCGCAGTTCGCGGCGGTCGCAGATCTGGTCGATCGCGCCGTGCTCGAGCAGGAACTCGCTGCGCTGGAAGCCCTCAGGCAGGGTCTCGCGCACGGTCTGCTCGATCACGCGCGGGCCGGCGAAGCCGATCAGCGCCTCGGGCTCGGCCATGTTGATGTCGCCGAGCATCGCGAACGAGGCCGAGGCGCCGCCAAAGGTCGGGTTGGTCAGCACCGAGATGTACGGCAGGCCGGCCTCGCGCAGGCGGCCGAGCGCAGCCGAGGTCTTGGCCATCTGCATCAGCGAGAACATGCTCTCCTGCATGCGCATGCCGCCACTGGCGGCGAAGCTGACGAACGGGGCGCCGGCGGCCAGCGCCTGCTCGGCGGCGCGCGCGAACTTCTCGCCGCCGACCGAGCCCATCGAACCGCCCATGTAGGCGAAGTCCATCGCACTGGCGACGATCGGGCGCTGCATCAACGTGCCCTGCATCGCGACGAGGGTGTCGCGCTCGCCGGTCGAGCGCTGCGCGGCCTTGATGCGGTCCGAATACTTCTTCTGGTCCTTGAACTTCAGGATGTCGGTCGGGCCGAGGTCGGCCGCGATCTCCTGCACGCTGCCCGGGTCCAGGAACGCCTTCAGGCGCGCGCGGGCGCGGATCGGCCGGTGGAAGCCGCACTTGGGGCAGACTTCGAGGTTCTCCTCGAGCTCGGGGCCGTAGAGCACGGCGCTGCAGCGCTCGCACTTCTCCCACAGGCCCTCGGGGACGCTGCGCTTGCGGACCGCGGCGGCATCGGTACGGATGCGCGGCGGCATGATCTTCTGCAACCAGGACATGGGCTCGTGTACTCCCGCCGGCCCGTACGGGGCCGTGAAGCGCGGAAGTGTAACCGACGGCCGGGACGGGACCGCGTGGTTCAGGCGGCGTCGAGCGCGGCCCGCAGCGGGGCGAGGAAGTCCCCGGCCCGGCGCGCGGCCTCGGCCGGGTCGGCCGCGCCCTCGAGCGCGGCGACCAGCGCGCTGCCCACGACCACGCCGTCGGCATCGGCGGCCATCGCCGCGGCCCCGGCGGCGTCGCGGATCCCGAAGCCGGCGACGACGGGCGCGCGGCTGGCCCGGCGGATGGCACGCAGCCGGGCCGAGGCCTGGACCGGATCGAGCCGGTTCGAGGCGCCGGTGACGCCGGCGAAGCTGACGTAGTACAGGTAGCCCTGCGCCTGCGCGCACAGCGCCTCGACGCGCGCGGCGTCGGTGGTCGGCGAGGCCAGCAGCACCAGTGCCAGGTCCTGCGCGTCGAACGCGGCGCGATACTCGGCCCCCTCCTCCGGCGGCAGGTCGACCAGCAGCACGCCATCGACCCCGGCCGCCCGCGCCTGCGCGGCGAAGGTCGCGGGACCGCGGATGTCGACCGGATTCAGATAGCCCATCAGCACGACCGGGGTCGCGGCATCGGCCTGTCGGAACGCGCGCACCGCATCGAGCACCCAGCCCATGCCCGCCCCACGCGCAAGCGCACGTTCGGAACTGCGCTGGATCGTCGGCCCGTCGGCCATGGGATCGGAGAACGGCACGCCGAGCTCGATCACGTCGGCGCCGGCCGCGACCAGCGCGTGCATCACCGGCACCGTCGCCTCCAGCGACGGATCGCCGGCGGTGACGAACGGGATCAGCGCCTTGCGGCCGGCGGCGCGGAGGTCGGCGAAACGGGTGTCGAGGCGGCTCACAGCACGATGCCCTCGCGGCCGGCGATCGTGTGCACATCCTTGTCGCCGCGGCCCGACAGGTTCGCGAGCACGATCGCGTCCTTCGGCAGGTCGCGCGCGAGCTTGATCGCCTGGGCGATCGCGTGGCTGGACTCGAGCGCGGCGAGGATGCCCTCGGTCCTGGCGAGCTGGTGGAACGCGGCCAGCGCCTCGTCGTCGGTGACGCCGACGTACTGTGCACGGCCGGCATCGGCCAGGAACGCATGCTCGGGACCGACGCCCGGATAGTCGAGGCCGGCCGAGACCGAGTGGGTCTCGGTGATCTGGCCGTCGTCGTCGCAGATCACGTAGGTGCGGTTGCCGTGCAGCACGCCCGGGCGGCCGGCCGCGATCGACGCGGCGTGGCGGCCGGTCGCGAGCCCAAAGCCGGCCGCCTCGGCGCCGACGATGCGCACCCCCGGGTCGTTGAGGAATGCATGGAACAGGCCGATCGCGTTGCTGCCGCCGCCCACGCACGCGGTGATCGCGTCGGGCAGCCGGCCGTACTCGGCGAGCATCTGCGCACGCGCCTCGCGGCCGACGATCGCGTTGAAGTCACGGACCATGCGCGGATACGGGTCGGGGCCGGCGACGGTGCCGATGATGTAGAAGGTGTCGGCGATGTGGGTGACCCAGTCGCGCATCGCCTCGTTGAGCGCGTCCTTCAGCGTCGCCGAGCCCGACGTCACCGGCACCACCTGCGCGCCCAGCAGGCGCATGCGGTAGACGTTGATCTTCTGCCGTTCGATGTCGGTCGCGCCCATGTAGACCACGCACTCGAGCCCGAGGCGCGCGGCGACAGTGGCGCTCGCCACGCCGTGCTGGCCGGCGCCGGTCTCGGCGATGATCCGGGTCTTGCCCATGCGGCTGGCGAGCAGCGCCTGGCCGATGGTGTTGTTGATCTTGTGCGCGCCGGTATGGTTGAGGTCCTCGCGCTTGAGCAGGATGCGCGCGCCGCCGACCGCGTCGCTGAGCCGCTGCGCGTGGTAGATCGGGCTCGGGCGACCGACGTAGTGCGCGAGGTCCGCGTCGAAGGCCTGCTGGAACGCCGGGTCGGCCTTCGCGGCGTCGTACGCGGCCGCGAGCTCGGCGATCGGCCCCATCAGGGTCTCGGCGACGAAGCGCCCGCCATAGCGTCCGAAATGGCCTGCGGCGTCGGGGTAGGCGTGGAAATCGGCGATCGGGGCGTCGGACATCGGGCGGGCACGGGGGAAGGTGACTTTCACTCTAGCGCACACGTCCGCGCGCCGGAATCGATAAGATCTGACTGACCTGTCAGGAAATCTCACGCATGACCGATGCCGACCTGCCGCCGCTCAACGCGGTACGCGCCTTCGAGGCCGCTGCGCGGCTGGGCAGCCTGAGCCGCGCGGCCGAGGCGCTGCACGTGACCCATGGGGCGGTCAGCCGCCAGGTGCGGCTGCTCGAGGACGCACTCGGCACCCCGCTGTTCGTGCGCGCCGGGCGCGGCCTGCGGCTGACGCCGGCCGGGGAGCGCCTGCGCGATGCCGCAGGGGATGCGTTCGCGCGCCTGCGCGGCGCGGTCGCGACGATCCGGCGCACGCAAGGCGACGAAGCGCTGGTGCTCGGCTGCCCCGGCAGCCTGCTCGCGCGCTGGGTGATCCCACGCCTGCCGCGACTGACCGAATCGCTGCCGGCCCTGCGCCTGCACCTCTCGCCACATGAGGGCGCGTTCCCGCCGTCGCTCGCGGGCTTCGATGCCGCGCTGCTGATCGGCGAACCGCCGTGGCCGGCCGCCTGGCGCGTGCGCCGGCTGGCGATCGAGCGCATCGGGCCGGTGCTCAGCCCGCGGCACGCCGAGGCTGCGCGGCTGCAGGCGCTGGCGCCCGACGCGTTGCTGCGCGAACCGCTGCTGCACACCGCCTCGCGGCCGCAGGCCTGGCCGGCCTGGGCCGCCGCGTCGGGTGCGGCGCCGCCGCAGGTGCTGGGCACCGGCTTCGAGCACCTGTACTTCCTGCTCGAGGCCGCGGTCGCCGGGCTCGGCGTCGCGATCGCGCCACAGGAACTGGTCGCCGACGACCTCGCCGCCGGCCGGCTGCTCGCGCCGTGGGGGTTCGCCACGACCGGCGCGCACTGGGTGCTGGCGACGCCACGAGACGGCGACGATACGCGTGCCGACGCGCTGGCCCACTGGTTGTCGCGCGAACTGCTGTAGGGCCTCGCGCACGATCCGCCGTCCTGGGCGCCGTGCGCGCGCAAGGCCGCGTGCGTCCTGTAGGAGCGCGCTCGCGCGCGATGACGGCTTGACCGGAGAGCCTGTTCGCGCGCAAGCGCGCTCCTACCGAGGCTCGGGTCGACGCGACGGATGGGCTGGTCGACCGGGCTGCCGCGGAACTCCGTCTGCCCGTAGGAGCGCGCTTGCGCGCGATGGCGTTTTGCCGGTGGAGCGTCATCGCGCGCGAGCGCGCTCCTACGGGACAGCCGCCCTGTACGCGTCGCCGAACGCGGCCTCCGCGCGCCGCCAGGACGAGCGGAATCAGCCGCCCTTGCGTGCCGCCGTGACGAACGCTTGCATGCGCGCGATGTCCTTGTGGCCGGGCGCCGATTCGATGCCGCTCGACACGTCGACACCAGCCGGCCGCGCGGTCGCGATCGCCTCGGCGACGTTGCCGGCATCGAGCCCGCCGGCCAGCCAGAACGGCCGGTCGAGCGCGGCGGGCAGCGCCCGCCAGTCGAAACGTGCGCCGGCGCCGCCCGGCTCGCCGGCGGCATGGCCGTCGAACAGGAACGCCGCGGCGCCCGGCCAGTCGCCGAGCGTGCGCAGCGCGGCGGCCGGATCACCGCCCATCGCGACCGCCTTCCAGTACGGCGTGCCGAATCGACGGCAGAACGCGTCGTGCTCGGCGCCATGGAACTGCAGCACGTCCGGGGCCAGCGCCTCGACGATCGCCGCGACCTCGGCGGCCGGGTTGTCCATCGCCAGCGCGACGACCTGTACGTGGGCCGGCACCTTCGCGCGCAGCGCGCGGGCGGCGTCGAGGTCGAGCCGGCGGGGACTGCGCGCCGCGAACACGAAGCCGACGTGGTCGACGCCGAGCGCGACCGCGGCCTCGACGTCCTCGCGCCGGGTCAGCCCGCAGAACTTGATCCGTACCGCGCTCATGCCGGCAGCGTGACCTCCGGCGGGAGGCCCCACTCCGGCGGATACAGCGGGCCGAGGAAGACCAGGCCCGCGGCGGGCGCGGTCGGGCCGGCGAGGCTGCGGTCGCGGCCGGCCAGCAGCTCGGCGATCCAGGCCTCGGACTGCGCGCCGGCGCCGACCTCGAGCAGCGAGCCGACGATGTTGCGGACCATGTGGTGCAGGAACGCATTGGCCTGCACCTCGACGACCACCTCGTCGCCGTCGCGCCGGACCGCGATGCGCTGCAGGTCGCGGCGCGCGTGCGGCGCCTGGCAGTGCACGGTGCGGAACGCGGAGAAATCCTGCTCGCCGACCAGCGCCTGCGCGGCGCGGTGCATCGCGCCGGCGTCGAGCGGGCGCAGTTCCCACGACAGGTACTGCCGGTGAAGCGCCGGGCGCACCTGCCGGTTGAGGATGCGGTAGCGGTAGTGCCGCGCGCGCGCCGAGAAGCGCGCGTTGAAGGTCTCGGGCACCGGCCGGCACCAGCGCACGCTGACCTGCGGCGGCATCAGCGTGGTCGCGCCGAGCATCCAGGCACGCGGCGCGCGCACGGCCTCGGTGTCGAAATGCACGACCTGGCACTGCGCATGGACGCCGGCGTCGGTGCGCCCGGCGCAGACCGTCGCCACCGGATGCGCAGCGATCCTCGACAGCGCCGTCTCCAGCGCGGCCTGCACCGACTCCTGCCCGCCCTCACCGGCCTTGCTCAGCCGTTGCCAGCCGAGAAAGCCGTTGCCGTCGTACTCGACGCCCAGCGCGAACCGCATCGCCGACCCGTCAGCCGAGCGAGCGCAGCAGCCGCGCGGCCTCGGCCGCGGCGGTCGGGTCGTCGCCGTCGGCGACTTCCTGCAGCAGGCCGCGCGCGGTCTCGCCATCGCCGAGGTCGACGTAGGCGCGCGCGAGTTCCAGGCGCTCGATGCCGGGTGGCGGCTCGACCGCATCGCCGCGGTCGAGCTCGACGGGCGCCGGCGCAGGCACGTCGGCGGGGGCTGGCGAGGCAGGCGCCGTGTCGGGCGTCGGGGACGCATCGCCGAGGTGCCAGGTCGGCCCGCCCGCGGTCGGCGCGACCGGTGCGGCCACAGGCGCCGGGGCCGGCGGCGCGGCACGCGCGAACGCCGGCACGTCGTCGGACGTCCCGGCACCGGCGGACGGCGACGCCGCGGCGGCGACGCCGGCCCGGGCAGGCGCAGAACCGCGCCCGCGGCGGCCGATCAGGAACGCGAGCGCCCCGACCAGCAGCAGCGCCGGCACCAGCCACAGCCAGGACCAGGGCGTCGCCGCGCCCGCGGCCTCCAGGCGCTGCTGCGCGGCCGCCAGGTCGGCGTCCTTCATCTCGATCAGCCGTTGCTGCTGCCGCTGCAACTGCTCCAGGTCGTCGAGCCGGGATCGCAGTTCGGCGATCTCCGCATTGCGGGACGCAGCGGCCTCCTCGGCCTGGTGCGGGTCCTGACGCAGCATGTCTCCTCCAGCGCCGGCGGCGATGCCCGACTGTGTCGCCGCCGGCGCGGCGTCGCCGGCGGGCGGGGTGATCTCGAGTCGGGCGGAGGGCGCCGCAACGGGTGCCGCCGCAGATGCGGACACGGGTGCCGCCGGCGACGGCGTCGCGGCCTGCGCGGCCGCCGGCGCAGGCGGCGCGGTCTCGACCGGCTGCGCCGGTCGCTGCATGCCGCGCCACTGCCCCACCTGCTCGCGGACCAGCGCATCGGCCTCGGCGGTCCCGGCGGCCGCCCAGTCGTCGCGCGGCGGCACCCGCAGCACGGCGCCCTGGCGGATCAGGTTGAGATTGCCGCCGATGAAGGCCTCGGGGTTGTGCCGCAGCAGCAGCACCATCGCCTGGTTGACGCTGATGCCGGCATCGCGCGCCAGCGGCGCGGCGATCGTCGACAGCGCCTGGCCCGGGCGCACGGCCGGCAACGTCTGCGCGCCATCGGCGACCGGCGGGGTGGCGGCGACTGCGGTCCGGACCGGCGGCGCGGGCGACACGGCGTCCAGCCCGGGCGCGGCGCGCGCGGGCTCGGCCGACACCGCGGGTGCCGATGCGGGTGCAGGTGCGGCCTGCGCGACCGGAGCCTCGGGCGCTGGGGCGACCGGCGGCCGCACGATCGCGTCCGCCGGCGCGGCGACGGGTGCCTGGATCGCCTGCTGCGCGCTCGCCGCGACGGTGTCGGGCACCGCCAGCAGCGCCGAGTACTCGCGCACCAGCCGCCCCTGCCCCCAGTCGACCTCGACCAGGAACGCGAGCGATTCCTGCTGCACCGGCGCGGCGCTGGTGACGCGGATCACCGGCCGCCCGCGCCCGTCGAGCGCGACGCTGAAACGCAGGTCGGAGACCACGCCGCGCGGAGGCGCCAGGCCGATCCGGGCGAAGGTCTCGGGCGAGGCCAGCCGCGCCTGCAGCTGGCGCAGCTCGGCCGGGTCGCTGGACACCACCGGGATCTCGGCCAGCAACGGCTCGCCCTGCTGCGAGCGGACCTCGATCCGCCCCAGCCCCAGCGCCATCGCCGGCCCGGCGAGCGCCAACAGGCCGGCGGTCAGCAACAGACGCGACACGATGCGCGGCACGAACGTCCCCTGTTTCTTGCGGGCCGGCCCTGGGCGGGCCCGCCGACGACGATCCGGATTCATCCGGCGACTGTAGCGGCGCGGCCGCACGGGCGGCAATGGGTGCGGACGGGCACGGGGAGGCAGGAAGCAGGGAAAACGGGCCGTCGCCTGCCTGGGGAACACGATCGGGACCTCGAAACGCCGTCCGTACGTGTCGGAGCGCGCTCGCGCGCGAAAAGGCGTTCCCGGGAACGCTTCATCGCGCGCAAGCGCGCGCCTACGACAACTCCGCCGCGACCAGCTCGGCCACCTGCACCGCGTTGAGCGCGGCGCCCTTGCGGATGTTGTCCGAGACGATCCACAGGTTCAGGCCGTTGGGATGCGAGAGATCCTCGCGGATGCGGCCCACGAACACCGCATCGCGCCCGGAGGCGTGGGTGACCGGAGTCGGATAGCCGCCGGCGCGCCGTTCGTCGACGACCTCCACGCCCGGCGCCTGCGCCAGCAGCGCGCGTGCCGCCTCGACCGTGAGCTTGTCGCGCGTCTCCACCGCGACGGCCTCCGAGTGCCCGTAGAACACCGGCACGCGGACCGCCGTCGGGTTCACCAAGATGCCGTCGTCGCCGAGGATCTTGCGCGTCTCCCACACCAGCTTCATCTCCTCCTTGGTGAAGCCGTTGTCCAGGAAGTCGTCGATGTGCGGGATCAGGTTGAAGGCGATCTGCACCGGGAACTTCTGCGGGTCGAGCTCGCGGAAGTTCAGCAGGTCGCCGGTCTGGCGACCGAGCTCCTCCATCGCCGAGCGGCCCGCGCCCGAGACCGACTGGTAGGTCGCCACGTTGATCCGCACGATGCCCGCCGCGCGATGCAGCGGCGCCAATGCGACGAGCATCTGCATCGTCGAGCAGTTGGGATTGGCGATGATGCCGCGCGGACGCGCGCGCGCCGCCTCCGGGTTGACCTCGCTGACCACAAGCGGCACGTCGTCGTCGTAGCGGAACGCCGAGCTGTTGTCGATGACGACCGCGCCGGCCGCGGCGAACTTCGGCGCGTACGCCTTGCTCGTGTCGCCGCCGGCCGAGAACAGCGCGATGTCGATGCCGGCCGGATCGAACGTGGCCAGGTCCTGCACGACGACGTCGTCGTCGCCGAACTTGACGGTGGTGCCGGCCGAACGCTCGCTCGCCAGCGCGACGAGCTCGGACACCGGGAAAGCGCGCTCGGCGAGGATCGACAGCATGGTCTCGCCGACGGCGCCGGTGGCACCGACGACGGCGACGCGGAAGGCGCGGGAGGGGGACTGGGACATGGAGAACTCTCGAAGTGGGGACGTGGGACGCGCTTATCGCGCGGGCACTGCATCGGGGCTCGGGGAACCGCCAGCCCGGAACTCAGGCGGTTCCCGGTCGTTTCGCGTCCCGGCCGGCCGGTGCGATCGGGGTGGGCGGGCGGCCGGCGTCCGGGCCGGCGCCCAGCGCTGCGATCAGGTTGTCGACGGCCAGCGCGACCATCGCCCGGCGCGTGGCCAGGCTGCCGCTGGCGATGTGCGGGGTCAGCACCACGTTGTCGAGCGCGAGCAGCCGCGGGTCGACGGCCGGCTCGCCCTCGAACACGTCGAGCGCGGCCGATGCCAGTCGGCCGTGCGCCAGCGCGTCGGCCAGCGCGGCCTCGTCGACGATCCCGCCGCGCGCGATGTTGGTCAGCGTCGCGGTCGGCTGCATCCGCGCCAGCGCGGCAGCGTCGACGATGTGGTGGCTGGCGGCCGAATACGGGAGCACGAGGACCAGGTGGTCGGCCTGCGCGAACAACGCGTCGAAGTCGACGTAGCGCGCGTTGCAGGCACGCTCGACGTCGGCGGGCAGCCGGCTGCGGTTGTGGTAGAGCACGCGCATGTCGAAACCGGCGGCGCGCCGGGCGATGCCCTGCCCGATCCGCCCCATGCCCAGGATGCCGAGCGTGCTGCCGTGCAGGTCGGCGCCGAGCAGGCCCTTGAAGTTCCAGCCCTGCCAGCGGCCCGCGCGCAGGTGGCGTTCGGCCTCGGTGACCCGCCGCGCGGCGGCCATCATCAGCGCGAAGCCGAAATCGGCCGTGGTCTCGGTGAGCACGTCGGGGGTGTTGGTCGCCACGATGCCGCGCGCATGCAGCGCGGCGACGTCGAGATTGTTGTAGCCCACGCCGAGGTTGGCGACCGCGCGCAGGCGCGGCGCGCCGGCGATCTCCGCCTCGCCGACGCGTTCGTTGAGCGTCACCAGCGCGCCGTCCGCCTCGCGCAGCGCGTCGGCGACCGCGGCCGCGTCGTGCTCGACGACCGCCGGCACCTGGACGACGTCGAAGTGCGCGTGCAGCCGCGCGACGATGTCGTCGAACAGCGGTTGCGCGACCCAGACGCGCGGACGCGGCTCAGCCATCGATGCGCCCCGGGATGCGCGGGCCCACCTCGCCGACGTCGCCGCACTGCGCGCGGTGGCGCAGGGCCTGGTCCATCAGCACCAGCGCCAGCATCGCCTCGCAGATCGGCGTGGCGCGGATGCCCACGCACGGGTCGTGGCGGCCGGTGGTCACGACCTCGACGACGTTGCCGTCGACGTCGACGCCATCGGCCGGCAGGCGCAGGCTCGACGTGGGCTTGAACGCGGTCGAGACCACGATCCGCTGGCCGGTGCTGATGCCGCCCAGCACGCCGCCGGCGTGGTTGGACGCGAAGCCGGCCGGCGTCATCAGGTCGCGGTGCGCGCTGCCGCGCTGGGCGACCGACGCGAAGCCGTCGCCGACCTCCACGCCCTTGACCGCGTTGATCGACATCATCGCGGCCGCCAGGTCGCCGTCGAGCTTGCCGTAGATCGGCGCGCCCCAGCCCGGCGGCACGCCGTCGGCGACCACGGTCACGCGCGCGCCGACCGAGTCGCCGGACTTGCGCAGCGCGTCCATGTAGGCCTCGAGCGCGGGCACCTGCGCCGCGTCCGGCCAGAAGAACGGGTTGGATTCGACCGTGGCCCAGTCGATCGCCTGCGGATCGGACACCGCCGGCACGAGTTCGCCCAGCTGCGACAGCCAGCCGTGCACGTGAACCCCGTGGCGCTGCGCGAGCCACTTCTTGGCGATCGTGCCTGCGGCCACGCGCATCGTCGTCTCGCGCGCCGACGAGCGCCCGCCGCCGCGCGGGTCGCGGATGCCGTACTTCTGCCAGTACGCGTAGTCGGCGTGTCCGGGGCGGAACTGCGCGGCGATGTTCGCGTAGTCCTTGCTGCGCTGGTCGGTGTTGCGGATCAGCAGCGCGATCGGCGTGCCGGTGGTGATCCCTTCGTACACGCCGCTGAGGATCTCCACCGCATCGGCCTCGCGGCGCGCCGAGGTGTGGCGGCTCTTGCCGGTCGCCCGGCGCGCGAGATCGTGCGCGAAGTCCTGCGGATCGAGCGCGATGCCCGGCGGGCACCCGTCGACCACGCAGCCGATCGCCGGCCCGTGGCTCTCGCCGAAGGTCGTGACGCTGAACAGTTGGCCGAAACGGTTGCTGGACATGGCACCGCGGCGCCGGGGCGCCGTCGAGACGGGGGCCGGCAAGCTTAACGCGCCGGCGGGATGCGTGGACGCAGGTCCGTCAGAACAACCCGGCGGCGGCGCTGCCGGTCGCAGCGCTCGATGCCGCCGTCGCCGGCGCGCGCGCGGCGGCCAGCTCGGCGATGCGCGCGTTGTGCGCGACCAAGTCTTGGCGCTCGACGACGAACACGCCCATCTGCCCGACCTGGAACTCGACCCAGGCCAGCGGCAGCTCGGGCAGCAGCTTGACCAGGTGCTGCTCGGACTCGCCGACCTCGCAGATCAGCAGCCCCTCGTCGGTCAGGTGCAGCGGCGCGTCTCGCAGGATCTTGAGCACCAGGTCCAGGCCGTCGCCGCCGGCGCGCAGGCCCATCTCGGGCTCGTAGCCGTACTCGCGCGGCAGCGCGTCGGTCTCGTCGTCGGTCACGTACGGCGGATTGGTCACGATCAGGTCATAGTGCTCGCCCTGCAGGCCGGCGAACAGGTCGGACTTGACGAAGCGCGTGTTGCGCACCTCGAGCCGGGCCTCGTTCTCGGCCGCCAGCGACAGCGCCTCGTCGCTGAGGTCGACGCCGTCGACGTGCCACTCGGGATTGTGGTGCGCCATCGCGATCGCGATGCAGCCCGAGCCGGTGCACAGGTCGAGCGCGCGACGGACCTCGCGGCCGCCCAGCCACGGCTCGAAGCCGGACAGGATCAGCTCGGCGATCGGCGAGCGCGGCACCAGCGCGCGGCGGTCGGACTTGAAGCTCAGCCCGGCGAACCAGGCCTCGCCGGTCAGGTAGGCGGCCGGGATCCGCTCCTCGATGCGGCGCAGGAACAGGCCCAGCACGTCCTCCTTCTCCGCCAACGTGACCCGCGACTGCCCGTAGACCGGGCTCAGGTCGTGCGGCAGGTGCAGCGCGTGCAGCGTGAGCTGGGTGGCCTCGTCGATCGCGTTGTCGTAGCTGTGGCCGAAGGTCAGCCCGGCGGCGTTGAAGCGGCTGGCGCCGTAGCGGATCAGGTCGACGATCGTCTGCAGTTCTTCGGTCATGGCGCGCGCGGGCTCGGGAGACGGCTTGATGGCCGGCGATTATAGGTCAGCCGCCCCGGCGTCCCGCGGCTGGGGCGCCCGCGACGGAGCCGGCTGCCGCCGCGGGCTATGATGCCCGGCCCATCGACTCGGCGGCCCTCGACGGATGTTCAACCGCACCACCCTCGTGATCCTGTGCATCGCGGTCGCCGGCGGGCTCGGCCTGCTCGCCGCGCAGCGCTATTTCGCCGCCGGCGGCGACGCGGCCGGGCCGCAGTTGCAGGTCGTGCAGCTGTATCCCCAGCCGCGCGCGCTGCCGGACTTCGCGCTGCAGCAGGCCGACGGCACCCAGTTGCTGCCCGGCGAACTGGCCGGGCACTGGACGCTGGTGTTCATCGGCTTCACCCAGTGCCCGGACGTGTGCCCGATGACGCTGACCCAGCTGGCGCAGGCCCAGCGGCGCTGGGAGGCGCTGCCCGAGGCGACCCGGCCGCGCGTGCTGTTCGTGTCGGTCGATCCCGAGCGCGACACGCCCGATCGCCTGGGCGACTACGCGCACGCCTTCCATCGCGACACGCTCGCCGCGACCGCCGACGTGCCGACGCTCGAGCGCTTCACGCGCGCGCTGTCGATGGTGTTCGCCAAGGTGCCGCTGCGCGGCGACGCCCCGAACGGGGCCTACACGATCGACCACAGCGCCTCGCTGGCGGTGCTCGATCCCCAGGGGCGCATGGCCGGCGTGGTGTCGGGCAGCGTGCTCAACGGCGATGCGCCCCGGCCCGACGCCATCGCCGACGACCTGCTGCGCCTGACCGCCGGAGACCGCCCGTGAGCCTGGTGACCACGCTGACCTACGCGCTGCCGCACCGCCTGCTGTCGTCGCTGGCACGCCGGCTGGCCTACTCCACCCATCCCGGCACGCGGCGGTGGCTGATCGACACCGTCGTGCGCCGCTTCGGCGTCGACCTGTCGGAGGCCGCGAACCCCGACCCGGCGTCGTACGCCAGCTTCAATGCGTTCTTCACCCGTCCGCTGCGCGAAGGCGTCCGCACCGCCGACCCGGACCCGCGCGCATTGCTGATGCCGGCCGACGGCCACATCAGCCAGTGCGGCGCGATCGCCGGCGACCGGATCTTCCAGGCGAAGGGCCAGTCGTTCACGGTCGCCGAACTGCTCGGCGACGCGGCCGATGCCGCGCCCTATCTCGACGGCCGCTACGCGACCGTCTACCTGTCGCCGCGCGACTACCACCGTGTGCACATGGCCTGGACCGGGACGCTGCGCGAGACCGTGCACGTGCCCGGCCGGCTGTTCAGCGTGGGCACCGACGCGGTCGCGCGCGTGCCGCGGCTGTTCGCGCGCAACGAGCGGCTGGTGTGCCATTTCGACACCGATTTCGGGCCGATGGTCCAGGTGATGGTCGGCGCGCTGCTGGTTTCGGGGGTGGAGACGGTCTGGGGCGGCGAGGAGATCCCCGCCTACGGCGACCGCATCCAGCGCAAGGACTACCGCGGGCGCGGCATCGTGCTCGAGCGCTTCGCCGAGATGGCGCGCTTCAACTACGGCTCGACGGTGATCGTGCTCCTGCCGCCGGGCGCCGCCGAACTCGAGCCGGCGCTGCACGCCGAGTCGCCGGTGCGGCTGGGCCAGCGGCTGGCCACCCGCCGTTGATCCGTAGGCGCGCGCGAGCGCGCGTGATGGGCACTATCGGTCATGCCCCATCGCGCGCGAGCGCGCGCCTACATGCGTGGGGCGCGGCTCAGCGGCCGCAGCCTTCGAGCTTGATGCTCTGCCCGGGCTTGAGCGCATACGCCGGCGCGCGCAGGCCGTTGGCACGCGCAAGCGTCGGCACGCTGCAGCCGTAGCGCTGGGCGATCTTGCCCAGGGTGTCGCCGCGCGCGACGCGGTGGGTGCGCGCCGGCGCGGGCGCGGCCTGCGGCGGGCGCGGCGCAGCCGGCGCGGCCGGCACGGCGGCCGGGGCGCTGCCGGCATCGGGCAGCACCTCGATCGCGCCGGTACGCACGATCGCTGCGCGCGGGTCGCTGTTCACCAGCTCGGCCGCCAGGTCCGCGCGCGCACCGCGCACGCACCACTGGCGGTACAGCCCGGCCATGCGCACGGTGCCGTTGAGCACGGTCCCGGCCGGCAGCAGGCTCTCGGCCTCGTAGCTGGGGTTGAGGTTGCGCAGCGCGCGCATGTAGCCGTCGCGGGTGTTGCCGTTGCCCAGGCAGATCGTCAGCTCGTAGATCGACGCCGGCCGCTCGAGGCGGAACGTCGCCGGCCGCGCGTCGACCTTCGGGAACGTCAGCCCGTACTCCTGCGGGTGCAGGTACAGCCAGGCCGCGGCGATGACCATCGGCACGTAGTCGCGCGTCTCCGGGGGGAACTGGTTGTAGATGTCCGGATCCCAGAAGCGCCGGCCGGCGGCCTCGCGGTAGACGCGCAGCGCCCTCCCCTCGCCGCCGTTGTAGGCAGCCAGCCAGTACTCGATCTCGTTGCCGTGCTGGGCGAAGCGCTCGTTGAGGTAGACCGCGGCGGCATCGGCGGCCTGGCGGGGGTCGTAGCGGGTGTCGAAGCCGCTGCCGTCGGGCCCGAGGCCGAAGCGGCGACCGGTCGCGGGCATGAACTGCAGCGGCCCGGCGGCCCCGGCGCGCGAGCGCGCGTGCACCCGGCCGTTGGACTCCTTGGCCAGGATGCCGAACAGCAGCGCCTCGGGCAGACCGCTGCGCTTGAACGCCGGCGACATCAGGTGCTGCATGTACTGGTAGTTCTCGTGGCTGGTGATCAACGACACGCGCATGTCGGTCAGCCAGCGGCGGATGCCCGCCTGCACGGCGGGGTTGGGCTGGACCATGCGCTTGAAGCGCTCGTCTTCGGCCAGCAGCGCCGAGGCGCTGGCCGCGGCCGGCACGTCGGCGGTCGGCAGCGCGCCCTCGAGCGCGTCGAGCCCGGCCGCCTCGTCCGCGTCCTGCCCGGCCTGCGCGTCGGCGTCGGCCTTGAGCAGGCGCTTGTAGCTGGTCAGCAGCTGCGGGACGCTGCAGCCGCGCTGCTTCTCGCAGGCCAGCATCACGTCCTCCATGTCCTCGAGCGCGGCGTTGCTCGCCTCCACGCCCGCCGGGTCGTCGTTGGCGATGCGTACCAGCGCCTGGCGGTAGCGGCCCTCGGCGTCGAGCATGCGCTGGCTCAGGGCTTCGGCGGCCTCGCGGTCGCGGCGCGACTGCGCGTGGGCGTCGGCGGCGTGGCACGACAACGCCAGGGCCAGGGCCAGGGCGCCCAGGCGCGCGAACGGGAACACGGAGTCGGGCATGCGGGGCGTCGCCTCGGAAGGGGCCGGCAGGGTAGCCCCGGCCGTCGCGCCGGGGCAAGGCGACCGACGGTCGCCGGACTCAGCCGCCGGGCTGCACGGCCCGGTTCCGCGACCGGGCCCAGTCGCGCGTCTGCGCCGGATCGTGGCGCGCGAAGCCGGCCGCCTCGATCGCGGCATCCACGCCGGCCGCCGGCGCATCGTCGAGATGACGGTCGAGAAACGCGCGTGTCACCGCCGCGATCCCGCGCGCGGTCGCCGCGAAGTCCGCATCACCGAAGTTCGCCTCGCGCGCCGTCCCGCCCATCAGCAGCGGCAGGTCGCTGAACGCCATGTGCCGCGTGCCGGGCACGCGGACCCGGATCACGTCCGGCGCCAGTCCCGCCCGGGTCCAGCGCTCGTAGGCGTAGTCGTTGTGGTGGAACCCGGGGTCGGACGGCGTGCCGTCGTACAGCGGGAAGCGCACCCAGTCGCTGGTCAGCGCCAGCAGCGGCCGCGCGAGGTCGGCATCGTAGAGCGCGGGATCGAAATTCAGCCCGTCCAGGCTGACCGCCGCGCGGCACGTGGGCAGGCGGTGGCAGGCGGTCGCAGCGGTCGAGCCGCCGAACGACATGCCGGCGATCGCCAGCCGGCGCGGATCGGCAGCGGCGAGCACCGGCGCGAACGCCGCCGGCACCTCGCCGGCCTGCAGCGCGCGGACCGCGAACAGCACGTCGTCGCGCCAGGTCGCCTGGCTGGCGCCCAGGCGGCTGCCGGCCAGCGCCTGCGCGTAGCCGTCGATCAGCGCGGCGCGCGTGTCGTGGTCGTCGGCCGCATGGAAACGCTGGCGCCAGTCGAGCAGCGCCGGCGACTCGGGCGCCATGTACGTGGGCACGACCCGCCCGTCGGCCAAGGCGACGTCCGCTGCGTCGCCCGGATGGCCCAGCGCCACGACCACGTAGCCGTGGCTGGCGAGCGACTCGGCCAGCGCGGTGTTCTGCGCCGGATACGAGAAGAAGCCATGGCTGAACACCACCAGCGGGAAGCCGCGCGCCGGCCGCGACGCGACGCCGGTCCCCGCGCCCGCCGCCGTGCACGCGCCGATCGCGAGCGTGTCGTCGACCGCGTAGCGCAGGTTGCGTGCGAGCGCCGGCAACTGCACCCGCGCGTCCTCGGGCGCCAGGTACGGCCGCGGCGCGCCAGCGCGGGCGGCCGGATACCAGGCGATCGCCGGCAGCGTGCGCACCGCATCGGGCGCCTCGCCCGACACGCCGCGACGGGACGGGTCGGCCAGTTCGAAGCGCTGGTGGCCCACGGGGTACGGGCCGTCGGGCACGGGCAGCGCGCAGGCCCAGGCCAGGCCGGGCAGCGCGGCCACGACCAGGGCGGCCACACGCGGGGACAGTCGACGGGACATCGGGGGCGCTCCAGGAAAACAAGGGCCCATTGTGCGCGAGCGGCGCGCGCGTCCGCGACGCGGCACGCCGGCGCCCGTGCCGCGACCGCCGCACGGCGACGCGCGCGTCCTAGAATCGCGGTTCCCTCGTTTGTTCCCCGCCCCCCATGGATCCGATCCTCGTCGGCAAGGCCGTCACCACCCCCGACGGCAGCCCCGTCCACCTGCTGCCCGCGCTGGGCAACCGCCATGGGCTCGTCGCCGGCGCGACCGGCACCGGCAAGACCGTCACGCTGACCACGCTCGCCGAAGGCTTCTCGCGCATCGGCGTGCCGGTGTTCATGGCCGACGTGAAGGGCGATGTCGCCGGCCTTGCGATGCCGGGCGAGATCGGCGAGGCGCTGCGCGAACGCGCGGCCGGCATCGGCGTGCCCGACTACGCCGGCGAGGCCAGCCCGGTGGTGTTCTGGGACCTGTTCGGCGTGTCCGGTCATCCGGTGCGCACGACGGTCAGCGAAATGGGGCCGACGCTGCTGGCGCGCATCCTCGAGCTCAACGACACCCAGGCCGGCGTGCTCGACATCGTGTTCAAGCTCGCCGACGACCGCGGCCTGCTGCTCGACCTCGACGACCTGCGCGCGCTGCTGGCGCTGGTCGCCGAGGAGCGCAAGACGGTCTCGTCCGAGTACGGCCTGGTCTCCGCGCCGTCGATCGCGGCGATCCAGCGCGCGGTGCTGCGGCTGGAACAGGACGGTGGCGCGCCGTTCTTCGGCGAGCCGGCGCTGGAACTGGCCGACCTGATGCGCACGCGCACCGATGGCCGCGGCGTGATCGGCATCCTCGCCGCCGACCGGCTGATCCTCAAGCCGCGGCTGTACGCGACCTTCCTGCTGTGGCTGCTGTCGCAGCTGTTCGAGACGCTGCCCGAGGTCGGCGATCTCGACAAGCCGCGCCTGGTGTTCGTGTTCGACGAGGCGCACCTGCTGTTCGGCGACGCGCCGGCCTCGCTGCAGCAGCGCATCGAGCAGGTGGTGCGGCTGGTGCGCTCCAAGGGCGTGGGCATCTACTTCTGCTCGCAGTTCCCCGACGACGTGCCGCCGGCCGTGCTCGGCCAGCTCGGCAACCGCGTGCAGCACGCGCTGCGCGCCTACACGCCGCGCGACCAGAAGGCCGTGCGCACCGCGGCGCAGACCTTCGTACCGAATCCGGCGCTCGACGTCGCCGCGACGATCGCCACGCTCCAGACCGGCGAGGCGCTGGTCTCGATGCTGCAGGCCGGCGGCGCGCCTGCGCCGGTCGAGCGCACGTTGATCGCCCCGCCGCGCTGCCGGATGGGCGCGATCACCGAGGCCGAGCGCGCGCGCATCCGCGCCGGCAGCCCGGTCGGCGCGAAGTACGACACACCGGTCAACCGCGAATCGGCCGCCGAACTGCTGGCGCGACGCGCCCAGGACGCGACCGCGACCGAAGCGGCACGCCCGGCGAAATCGCGCGGCGCCGACGAAAACGAGGGTGGCCTGGGGCAGAAGATCGAGGCGTTCCTGTTCGGCACCAAGCGCCGCCAGGGCGCGGTCCAGGCCGCCGGCAAGCAGGCGGTGCGCACGGTCACCAACCGGATCGTGCGCAACATCCTCGGCGGGATCCGGATCCGATGAGCCGCTGGCGCCCGCCCGCCGAAACGAGCACCGCGCTGATCACGCCCGACGGCCACGCGCGGCTCAAGGCCGAACTCGACGACCTGTGGCGCGTGCGCCGGCCCGAGGTGGTGCGGGCGCTGTCGGCGGCCGCGGCCGAGGGCGACCGCTCGGAGAATGCCGAGTACACCTACCGCAAGAAACAGCTCGGCGAGATCGATCGGCGCGTGCGCTACCTCGGCAAGCGGCTCGAGGCGCTGCGCGTGGTCGACACGGTGCCGACCGATCCGCAGGCCGTGTTCTTCGGTGCGTGGATCGAACTGGAGGACGACGACAGCGGGCAGTGCAACCGCTACCGCATCGTCGGCCCGGACGAGACCGACGCGCGCGAAGGTTGGATCAGCATCGATTCGCCGCTGGCGCGCGCGCTGCTCAAAAAGCGCGTCGACGACGAGGTCACGGTCGAACTGCCGGGCGGGTCGCGCACGTTCGCGATCGTCTCGATCGACTACGCCGCAGGCTAGTGGGCCGGGATCGACCATCCGGCCGACGGGTGGCCCGCGGCGGGGGCGGCCCCGGCGCCTGGCGCACGGCCGGCGCGGCGCTGCTCGCGGCCGCCCTCACCGCCTGCGCGCCCGACCCCGCACCTGCGGCGCCCGCGACGCCCGTGCCGGCGCCGCACCCCGACGCAGACGCGAAGGCCAGCGCCCATGCCGCACTCGCCGCGCGGCTGCGGCCGTTCCTGATCGAACGCGTCGTGGCCGGTCGCGGGCGCAGCGCACGGGCCGCCGACGACGAGCGCTTCCGGCTCGGCGCATTCTGGAAGGTACGGACCGACACCCACCACTTCGACGCCGCGTTCCGCGCCCGGGCGCAGGCCGCGCTGGCGTCGGCCGGTGCCGGCGCGGCGGACGCCCGTGCGGACATGGCGCTTCGGCGGTTGATCGCGACCGTCGACGCGCGCCTGCCGGCCTGGCAGGCGCTGGTCGACTACAACGCGTCGGGCCGGATGCGCGACGACGGTGGCGAAGGCGGCCGGCAGCGGCTGCCCGGCGCGATCGCCGCGATCGATGCGATCGAGGCGGCAGCCTGGGCCTACGTCGAGACCGCCGCCCACGCCGCGCCCGCGCCGTAGCGCGGCGGGTACGCTGCCCGGCTGGCGGGATCAGTCGATGCGCTGCAACTCGTGGATCTGGGTATCCGAGAACGCCGTGAAGTACCCGGTCGTCGACGTGAAGCCCTTGTCCGGGAATTCGGTCCCCGGGGCCACGCGGCACATCAGGAACGCGCGCGACGACGCGCACTGCAGACCGGCTTCGGGTGGGACGCCCGGGAACAGGCCGGCCTGCTCGAGGCCGCTGAGCGGCAGCAGCGCCAGGCCCTCGCCACGGAACATCGCCAGCCAGCCGCGCCCTTCGGCCCGCAGCGTGAGCTGCGCGTCGGCCGGCATCGTGCGGGGGTCGCCGCCGACCGGGCGGTAGGTGCCGCTCAGTCCGTCGGCGGCGCCCGCCCCGCCGGGCGCGAGTGCCAGCACCATCGCAACCGCCATCGTCCATCGGGTCATGCATCGATCTCCGCGACTTCCCCGTAGAGATCATGCTCGTCGCTGCCCATGATCGCCACCTCGACGACATCGCCGGGTCGCAGGCCGGCCTCGCGCCCGTCCTGGATCTGCACCACGCCGTCGATCTCGGGCGCATCGCCCATGGACCGCGCGATCGCCAGGTCCCCGTCGACGACGTCGACCAAGCAGGACTGCACCGTGCCGACCTTGGCCTCGAGCCGGGCTGCGGAAATCTCCGCCTGCTTGTCCATGAAACGCGCCAGGCGTTCCTGCTTCACCGCGTCCGGCACCGCGTCGGGCAACAGGTTCGCGCTCGCGCCTTCGACCGGCGAATAGGCGAACGCGCCGACGCGATCGAGCTGCGCCTCGTCGAGGAAGTCCAGCAGTTGCTGGAAGTCGTCCTCGGTCTCGCCGGGGAAGCCGACGATGAACGTGCTGCGGATCGTCAGGTCCGGGCAGATCTCGCGCCAGCGCGCGATGCGCTCGCGGGTGCGGTCGATCGCGCCGGGCCGCTTCATCAGCTTCAGAATCCGCGGGCTGGCATGCTGCAGCGGCACGTCGAGATACGGCAGCAGCTTGCGGCTGCCGTCGGCATGCCGCTCGGTCATCAGCGGGATGATGTCGTCGACGTGCGGATACGGGTAGACGTAGTGCAGCCGCGTCCACACACCCAGTTCCGACAGCCCCTCGCACAACGCCTTCATCCGCGTCTGGTACGCGCGGTCGCGCCAGGTCCGCTCGGCATAGCGCACGTCCACGCCGTAGGCCGAGGTGTCCTGGGAGATCACCAGCAGTTCGCGCACGCCGCCGCGTACCAGCCGCTCGGCCTCGCGCAGCACGTCGTCGACCGGGCGCGACACCAGGTCGCCGCGCATCGACGGGATGATGCAGAAGCTGCAACGGTGGTTGCAGCCTTCGGAGATCTTCAGGTACGCGTAGTGCCGCGGGGTCAGCTTGACACCGGTATCGGGCACCAGGTCGACGAACGGGTCGTGCCGCGGCGGCAGCGCCGCGTGCACCGCGCCCATGACCGAGCCGTAGTCCTGCGGACCGCTGATCGACAGCACGCCCGGGTGCGCGCCGCGGATCATCTCCTCGCGCTTGCCCAGGCAGCCGGTGACGATCACCTTGCCGTTCTCGGCCATTGCCTCGCCGATGGCGTCCAGCGATTCGGCGACCGCCGAGTCGATGAATCCGCAGGTGTTGACGACGACGACGTCGGCGTCGTCGTAGGTCTGCACGATGTCGTAGCCCTCCACCCGCAACTGGGTGAGGATGCGTTCGGAATCGACGAGAGCCTTCGGACAGCCGAGGCTGACGAAACCGACCTTGGGACTGGCTGCGGACATGGGGACCGTGGCGGGTGCGGGAGGGAGGAGCCCGCGCACCGCCGGGCGGCCGGCGCGGAGCCGGCCCGCCGGGAAGGACACGCGGGGCCGCGCAGTATAGCCGCGGCCGCCGGGCGGGTCCTGCGTCCACGGCGCCTGGGTTAGACTCCGGCCGATCACGTGAACGGGGAGCCGCCATGGGCCGGGACATCGTCGTCGCAACGCCGTCCGGACCGGTCAACGCCTGGCGCGCCGACCCGCCGCACGGCGCTGCCGCCCAGGGCGCGATCGTCGTGCTGCAGGAGATCTTCGGCGTCAATGCCCACATCCGCAGCGTCGCGGACGGCTACGCCGCCGCGGGCTACGTCGCGATCGCGCCGGCGCTGTTCGACCCGGTCGCACGCAATGTCGAGCTGACCTACGAGGCCGCCGACTTCGAACGCGGTCGCGCGCTCGCCGCAGAGCTGGGCTTCGACCGCGCCGTCGGCATCGTCCGCGCCACGCGCGACCTGCTGCACGGCGAAGGCCATCGCCAGATCGGCGTGGTCGGCTTCTGCTGGGGCGGCAGCCTCGCGTTCCTCGCCAACACCCGCTTAGGTCTACCCGCGGTCAGCTACTACGGTGCGCGCACCGTGCCGTTCCTCGACGAGCCGCTGCAGGCCCCGATGCTGTTCCACTTCGGCGCCGACGACGCCAGCATCCCGGAGACCGACATCGCCGCCCACCGCACGCGGCAGCCGGACGCGGAGGTGCACGTCCACGCGGGCGGCCACGCCTTCAACCGCGACGTCGACCCCACCCACTACCACCCCGACAGCGCCGCCGAGGCCCGCCGGCAGACGATGAAGTTCCTCGCCGCAGCGCTGCGCTGACCGGAGCCCGGCCATGCCGCACACCGCCCCCGCCCGCTATGCACTGCATCCGCAACTGGCCGAGGACACCCACCCCGTCGCCACGCTCGCGCTGAGCGAGGTCCGGTTGATGGACGACGCCAACTACCCCTGGCTGATCCTGGTGCCGCGCCTGCCCGATGCCCGCGAACTGATCGACCTCGACAGCGCGCAGCGCAATCTGCTGACCGAGGAGATCGACATCGTCGCGCGCGCCGTGCGCGACGCGTTCCGTCCGTTCAAGCTCAACATCGCCGCGCTGGGCAACCAGGTGCCACAGCTGCACGTGCACGTGATCGGCCGCGACCAGGGCGACCCGGCATGGCCCGCCCCGGTCTGGGGCCGCGTCGCAGCCCGGCCCTACTCGCCCGAGCAGCTGGTCGAGCGCATCACGCGCCTGCAGGCCACGCTCCCCGCCTGACCGGTCGTCAACGCGCGCGGACCACCCGCGTGCCGGCGACGAAGTCGTGGCCGCAGCGCCGGTCCTGGCGGAAGATCATGCACAGACTGCCCAGCACAGCCAACGCACCGATGCACGGGATGCCACCGATCGCCTGCAACGGCAGGTAGCGCGCAAGAAGCGCGCGGGCGGCGGTCACCGGCCGGCCGTCGAGGGTCACGATGCGGATGCCCAGCAAGCGCTTGCCCCACGTCTGGCCACCGACATGCAGTGGCCACGCGTGGATCGCTGCGAACACCAGCAGGCCGATCACCATCCAGATCGCCTGCAGGCCCAGCCCGACCTGCTCGCCGCGCTGCGTCGCCTCGACCACCGCCGTCCAGTAGCCGCCGAGCCACATCACCGGCGTCATGACCGCCAGGCCGATCAGGCCGTCGATCAGCGCCGCACCCAGCCGCGTGCCGCGCTCGGCCAGCACCTCGCCCTGATCGAGCCGCACCTCGGCCGCAGGGGCCTGATAGGGATTGGAATCCTGCATCGCACATCCTTGTTCGTGGAAAGGGAATACCGTCAGGTGCGCGGCAGGGTGACGCCCGTCTGCCCCTGGTACTTGCCGCCGCGATCGCGGTAAGACGTCTCGCAGACGTCGTCGGCGTCGGACTGGAAGAACAGCATCTGCGCAACGCCCTCGTTGGCGTAGATGCGCGCCGGCAGCGGCGTGGTGTTGCTGAATTCCAGCGTCACGTGGCCTTCCCACTCCGGCTCGAGCGGGGTGACGTTGACGATGATCCCGCAGCGCGCGTAGGTGCTCTTGCCCAGGCAGACCACCAGCACGTCGCGCGGAATCCGGAAGTACTCGACCGTGCGCGCCAGTGCGAAGGAGTTGGGCGGGATGATGCACTCGTCGCCGACCACGTCGACGAAGCTCTTGGGATCGAAGTGCTTGGGATCGACGATCGTCGAGTTGATGTTGGTGAACACCTTGAACTCGCGCGGGCAGCGCACGTCGTAGCCGTAGCTCGAGGTGCCGTAGCTGACGATGCGCTGGCCGTCGGCATGCTTGACCTGGCCGGCCTCGAACGGCTCGATCATGCCCTCCGGCTGCTCGGACATGCGGCGGATCCAGCGGTCGCTCTTGATGCTCATGCGGTGTTCCCTTCGGCCCCTGGGCCTGAACGGGGAATTGTAGGCCGAGCGCGGTTTCGGCGCACTTGCTCGTCTCGCGCAGCATCGCCCAACGCCGCGAGAAGGGGCCGACGGCGCGTCCTCGACCGCCTGCCCCGATCGCCGCGCCTTCTGTGTCTCGCCTGTCGCACCGGTTTGCCGAATCGGCTCACTGCATCCCGATGCGCGCCGATGTGTTGACGTGTGCATGACAACTTCATTAAACAACCGTTAACGCCGACGCATCGCGGCGTTCCGCACCATTTGTCCGGCGCGTGCCGGACGTTCCCGCATAGGATTTTCGAATGACCCTCCGTACCTCGCCGTCGCGGCACCGCCTCAGCGCCGCACTGTTCGCCGCCCTCCTCGTTCCCGCCACCGGTGCCGCCCTGGCCCAGGACACGGGCACCGCGACCACGCTCGACAAGGTCACCGTGACCGGCTCGCTGATTCCGCAGAGCCAGATCGAGACGTTCACGCCCGTGACCGTGGTGACCGCCGAGGACATCCAGCTGCGCGGCTTCCAGAGCGTGGCCGACATCCTGCAGCAGTCCACCTTCACCACCGGCGGCCTTCAGGGCGGCCAGACCTCGGCCTCGTTCACCCAGGGCGCGGAAGCGTCGGGCATGTTCAGCCTCGATCCGGGCTACACCAAGTACCTGATCAACGGCCGCCCGATGTCGAACTACCCGGCGCTGTACAACGGCTCGGACACCTTCAACAACATCAGCGGCATTCCGGTCGCGCTGGTCGAGCGCATCGAGATCCTTCCCGGCGGCCAGTCCTCGCTGTACGGCTCGGACGCGATCGCCGGCGTCGTCAACGTGATCCTGAAGAAGGACGTCGACGGGGGCGAGTTCACCGTGCGCGGCGGCTGGTTCGGCGACGGCGGCGGCGCCAGTACGCGCTTCACCTACGCCGACGCATTCGGCTCGGCGGACGGCCGCGTCCGCTCGCTGCTCGGGCTGCAGTTCGAGGAGCGCGACCCGATCTGGGGCCACCAGCGCGACCTGACCAGGCAAATCAATACCCAGGGCTACACCGATCCCGTCGCGAGCCGCGACTTCGTGGTCATCGACGAGCTCGCTGGCGAGTACGTCTTCACCGACCCCAACAACTGCGCCAACGTGACCGGCCAGTTCGGCGGCACCACCGGCAAGCAGAACCGTCCGGGCTTCGGTGAGTACTGCGGCAGCTTCGCCACGCCCGGCTACCGCACGATCCGCAACGGCAAGCAGAGCACCCAGCTCTACTCCTACACCACGTTCGACGTCACCGACAGCACCCAGCTCTACGCCGAGGTGCTCGGCAACTACGACGAGAGCGACTACGTCACCGGCTCGAACTACACCTGGTGGGGCACGAGCGCGCGCTACGGCGCCATCTACGACCCCGACCTCGACACGCTGGTGAACCTGCAGCGCGCGTTCTCGCCCGAGGACATCGGTGGCCGCGGCTTCCGCGACATCATGAACACCGACCGCAACAAGGCCTACACCGTCACGCTCGGCGCCAACGGCGCCCTGGGCGCCTGGGACTATGACGCGTACGTCATGCGCGCCGAGTACAAGCTGACCGAACGCCGCTGGGCCCGTTTCGCCGATCCGATCGAAGCCTGGTTCCAGGAGAACGTGCTGGGCCCGCAGCTCGACGGTCTCGATCCGTTCTACGGCGCCTATCCGATCTTCCGGCCCGACTACGACGCGTTCCATCGCCCGATCTCGCCGAACGACCTGGCGACCTTCACCGGCTACACGACCAACCAGTCGCGGACCTGGAACAATCTGGCGCACTTCCAGTTCACCAACGGCTCGCTGTTCTCGCTGCCTGGCGGCGACGCGGGCTTCGCCGTGGTCGGCGAGGTGGGCAACGAAGGCTGGGACTACACGCCCGACGCGCGCCTGGTGCAGGACCCCGACACGCTCGAGTCGCAGGTCTGGGGCACGACGGCGGTCAGCGGCAACGGCCGTCGCAGCCGCTACGCGGTCACCAGCGAACTGCGCATGCCGCTGCTCGAGCCGCTGACGGTCACGCTGTCGGGCCGCTACGACGCGTTCGACATCGCCGGCGACACGGTCGACAAGCCCACCTACAGCATCGGCCTCGAATACCGCCCGGTGGAGAGCCTGCTCGTGCGCGGCAAGTACGGCACGGCCTTCCGTGCCCCGACCCTCGCCGACGTGTTCCAGGGCGTGAGCGGCTTCTACAGCAGCGACACTGACTACTTCCGTTGCGCGGGCGAAGGCTACCTGCCCGGCGCTACCGACGAGTGCGCCTACGACGCCGAGCAGTACTTCGGCCAGCAGTCGGGCAACACCGACCTGGAGCCGATCACCGCCGACGTCTGGAATGCGGGCATCGTGTGGGCCCCGATCCAGAACCTGTCGATCGCGGTCGACTACTACAGCTGGGACATCAGCAACGAGGTCAAGAGTCTGACCGGCGACCAGCTGCTGCTCAGCGAATACTACTGCCGCACCGGCGCTTCGGGCTCGACCGTCACCTCCTGCGACAACGTGCTCGACTGGGTCAGCCGCAGCGCCAACGGCCAGCTGACCTCGATCTTCACGCCCAAGGTCAACATCGCCTCGCAGCGGCTCCGCGCCCTGACGACCGCGGCGAACTACAGCTTCGACGTCGGCGCAGCGGGCAACTTCGCGGTCGCGGTCAACTACACCAACAACCTCGAGCACACCCTGGTCACCCAGCCCGGCCAGCCCGAGCTCGACCTGCTGCGCGACCCGATCCCGATGTGGGACTACGATTCGTACGCCAAGACCCGTACGGACGCGACGGTGGCCTGGAGCAAGGGCGACTGGACGACCACGCTCTACGGCAACCGCATCGGTTCGACGCCGAACTACCTGGCGTACCTGGGCGGTTCCTACGACTACGTGCACTCGTCGGGCGCCCGCGCCGGGAAGTGGGGCAGCTACACGACCTACAACCTGAGCGTGAACTGGCGCGCGCAGGAGAACCTGACGTTCTCGGTCCTGGTCAACAACCTGTTCGACAAGACCCCCGAGTACCAGGCCAACAACTATCCGGGCACCAGCAGCACGCCGTACAACAACTACCTGTACAACCCGTACGGTCGCGCGTTCTACCTGGAGGCGAAGTACCAGTTCGGCCAGTAAACCAGGTCTGCTTCACGAAAAACCCCGCCTCGGCGGGGTTTTTTCGTTTCTGCGGCAGAAGGATGACCCCATGAACGCGCCGGCCTGCGACCCGGCGATGGTCCGCCTCCTCTACACCAGCGACGCGGAGATGGACATCGGCGCGCGCGGGCGCTTCTCGAGCTCGGCGACCATGGCCCGTGCAACCGCCCGGTAGGCCTCGGCCGCCGCCGAGGCCGGCGCGGAGGCGACGATCGGCGCGCCGGCATCGCCCTGCTCACGGATTCCGATCTCCAGCGGCAGCGACCCCAGCAGCGGCACGCCGTAGCGCTCTGCCATGCGCTCGCCGCCGCCCGAACCAAACAGATGCTCGACGTGCCCGCAATTCGAGCACACGTGCTGGGCCATGTTCTCGACCAGCCCGAGCACCGCGACCTCGACCTTCTCGAACATCTTCAGCGCCTTGCGCGCGTCGAGCGTCGCCACCTCCTGCGGCGTGGTCACGATCACCGCGCCGGCCACCGGGATCTTCTGCGCCAGTGTCAGCTGGATGTCGCCCGTGCCCGGCGGCAGGTCGACGAGCAGGTAGTCCAGCCCGTCCTCGCCGCCCCAGCGCGTGTCGTTGAGCAACTGCTGCAGCGCCGAGGTCGCCATCGGTCCGCGCCAGATCATCGGCGTGTCCTGGTCGACCAGCAGCCCGATCGACATCGCCTCGATACCGTGCGCCTGCAGCGGCAGGATCGACTTGCCGTCCGGGCTCTCCGGCTTGCCCGACAGCCCGAGCATCGTCGGGATGCTCGGCCCGTAGACGTCCGCGTCCAGTACGCCGACCCGCGCGCCGTCCGCAGCCAGCGCGAGCGCCAGGTTGACCGACGTCGTCGACTTGCCCACCCCGCCCTTGCCGGACCCGACGGCGACGATATTGCGGATGCGGGGGTGGGGATGGAGGGCGCCCTGGACGGCGCGTGCTGCCTTCGGAGATTGCATGGCTGACGAATGCTCGGTCGGAAGCCGTCATTGTCCCATGTCTCGCAACGATCCCCGACGGCCAGGATGTCGCACCCGGCGCCGCACCACCGGCGCGCCGGACGCGTCACGCGGGCGGCCCGCGGATCGGCTATAACGTCGCCATCTGCGGCGGCACCGTGCCGGACACGCAGCATCGAGGGAGGGAGCGCAATGAAGATGAACAAGAAGGCCGGCCTGCTGGCGCTCGCGGCATGGCCGCTCGTCGTCGCGTCGTTCGCGGCATCGGCACAGTCGCCGGCCGGTCGCTGGAAGACCATCGACGACGAGACCGGCCGGGTGAAGTCGATCGTCGAGATCAGCCAGGCCGCCAACGGCATGCTGAGCGGAAAAGTCGTCCAGGTGCTGCATTCCGATCGCGGGCCGAACCCCACCTGCGACAAATGCACCGGCGAGCGCCGCAACCAGCCGATCGCCGGCATGACGATCCTGTGGGATCTCAAGCCCAACGGCGACGAGTGGTCGGGCGGCACGATTCTCGATCCGGCCAACGGCAAGACCTACAAGTCGAAGGCCAAGCTGATCGATGCCAACCGGCTGGGCGTGTCGGGCTGCATCGCCTTCATCTGCCGCGAGCAGGTCTGGCAGCGGGAGTAAAGCTGGACAGCGGTCTATTCAGGAAACAACGAAGTAACGACCTGGACGTCTGGGCCAACACGCTCGAGTCTGACGCTGACATAGATCGCCAGGTTGCCAAAGACGGTCAGTGTTGATAGTGCGAGCTTGCAACTATGTCATCAGCCGGACTCGCCAGCTCAGTGCGATTGCAATAGTTTGCCGAGTGTGGCAAAAAGGTTAAGCCCGCGTTAACATGGGCTTGCCGACCAGCCCAGGAGAGGGGTGGTCGAGTTCAAAACCTAGGGGATCGAAATCGAAATGAACTTGAACAAATTTTCCAGGCTGAGCACAGCCATTGCTGCTACGCTGCTCGCATCTGCGACCACTGCAGCCGCCCAGGAATCGCCCGCCTCGGACTCGACCCAAACGTTAGATCGAGTCAATGTGACTGGATCACGTATTGCGCGAGAAGGCTTTGTGACGCCTTCTCCGGTGACAGGGATCACGGCTGAAGAGATTCGCGCCACAGGCGCAGTCACCATTGGTGACTTGATGACCAAGATGCCGGCGCTTAGCCCAACCTACACGCTTGGAAACTCGACCCGTTTCATCGGAACAGCAGGCTTGGGCTTGGTCGATCTACGTGGCATGGGAACATCGCGCACGCTCGTGCTCGTCAACGGCCGGCGCCATGTCGGCGCCAGTCCCGGCTCGACGGCGGTGGATGTCAATACGATCCCGGTCGAATGGATCGAGCGCGTCGAGGTCATCACTGGCGGAGCTTCCGCGGTTTATGGTGCGGATGCAGTGGCTGGTGTCGTGAACTTCATCACCAAGAAGTCTTTCGACGGCATCGAGATGCGCGCCCAGACCGGCGGCTCCGGGGAGGGCAATTTTGGCCGCTCCTTTGTCAGCGTGTCGGGCGGCAGCGACTTCGCCGACGGCCGTGGTAGTGCCGCCATCTCGATCGAGCACAGCCAGCAAGACCGTTTCAGCCGCACAGGGCGGGAAATCGGACGCCGCTACCAAGTCTCCCGTCCAAACCCGAACTACGATCCCACTCAACCCTCCAGCGAAAGCAATCCCCAGACCATTTTTGATGGCCCGGGTGGCAATCACGCGATTTCGTACGGCGGCACGTTCAACGTAGGCACATTCAACCCTGCAAACCCCACAACGCGCTATCAATTTCTTCCAGACGGAAGTTTTGTGCAAAAGCGATATGACGGTTGGCAGAATGCGAATTCGTGTATCGATTGCGATTTCACCGATCTCAACGCACTTGCCGATCTTGAGCCGAAGTTCGATCGCACCAGCGTCAACGCGATCTTCACCTTTGACCTGAACGACGATCACCGCGTATTCGCGGAAGCCAAGTACAGCAAGACTGAATCGCATTTCTACGGCCAATCGGCATTTGACCAGCCAATCCGAATTCGTGCCGACAACGCCTACATCACACCAGAACTTCAAGCATTCTTGGCCGCCAATCCCGCGGCTCTGAGCACCACTACAATTGGAGACACGCCGTATCAGTTCCTCGCGGTGAACCGCATGAACGTCGATGCCGGCCGCCGTGGCGAACAGGTCGACCGCGATACCAAGCGCTTGGTCGTGGGCCTCGAAGGCTTCTTGAGCGAAAACTGGGCGTATGAGGCATCGGTCAACTACGGTGAATCCTCGATTTCTCGCGTCAACCTGAACAATCGCATCAACGAGCGGTGGCAGGCGGGTCTGGATACTGTTCTCGACGCCAATGGAAATATTGCATGCCGGGTGACGGTCGACCCTACCGCAATCAATATTCACACCGGCAACCCCTACAACTTGGCGCTCGTCAATGGCTGCGTGCCGTTCTCGATCTTCGGAAACGGGGCCGTCGCCGCGAATCCCGCTGCTGCGGCATGGTTCAATACGAACTCTCTGAACACTTCCAAGCTCAAGCAGACCGTCTACAGCGCATCGGTCTCGAACAACGCGTTGTTCTCTCTGCCCGCAGGCGACGTCGGCTTCGCGGCAGGTGTTGAGCATCGCAAGGAGGAAAGCCAGGAGAATACTGATCCGCTGTCCGCTCTGGGATTGACGTTCCTCAATGCGATTTCAAGCCGCGGCGGCGCATACGACGTCAGTGAGATCTTCGCCGAGACTTCGATTCCGGTGCTTGCGGACTTGCCTGGCGTTGAGCGTCTCTCGATCGACCTCGCGGGTCGTTACTCCGATTACGACACGATCGGTTCGACGAAGACCTGGAACATCGGCATCGACTGGGAAATCCTCTCGTCGCTTCGATTCCGTGGCACCACGGCGCGCGCCGTACGTGCCCCAGGCATCGGCGAACTGTTCAACCCGCAATCGCAGAACTTCGCCTTCATCGATGATCCATGCAACACCCGCGTCACGAATCCGAATCGCCCCTCGACCGCACCGGACGTAGCAGTTCGGCAAGCCAACTGTGCGGCACTCGGTATTCCAGCCAACTGGGAGGACACATTCACGGCGAGCCGTCCCGGCGTGAGCGGCGGCAATCCGAATCTCAGAGCCGAAGAGGCCGAAACGGTTTCGTTTGGTTTTGTCTGGCAGCCGGAGTTCGTCAAGGGCCTCGGCGTGTCGATCGACTACTGGCGCATCACGCTGGACGATGCAATCGGAGCCGTGAGCGGCCAGACCAACGCAACACGCTGCGTGGACTCTCCCGGCGGCGTGACCAACAATATCTTCTGCGATCAGATTCTCCGCGCACCATCGGGTGGATTCGTCGATCCGCAGGGTCGCGACTTCCCGTCTCACAGCATCTACAGCTGGAGCGCGCTGAACGAGAACCTCGCCAAGAAGCGTCGCGTCGGCGTCGACTTCGAGATCGACTACCGATTCGATCTGCTGGGTGGCAACGCAGTCACGCGGCTGGTGGGAACCCGTCTGCTGCAATCTCGTGAATGGGAGTTCCAGGACTTCCCGAACGAGTACAAGGAGTGGGTGACGTCGGTCTGGGACCCGCGCTATCGCGCCAACTTCGAAGCCTCCTATGATCGCGACGAGTGGAACCTGTCCTGGACGATGCGCTACATGCATCATGTGCTGCGCGTCGAACCGGCGTCCTACCAGAGCAATCCCGGCCAGAGCAGTCCGATCCGCAATGGTTCGTACACCTATCACAATGCGCAGATCGGATACACCTTCCCGGATTCGGACATCAAGGTCTACCTTGGCATCGACAACGTGTTCGACAAGGATCCGCCGCTCAACTACTTCGGCGCCGACGTCAACCAGTCGTTCTATGACAGTGTAGGCCGCTTCATGTATCTGGGCGCCACCTACAAGTTCTGATCTGAACCTGTTCGATCCTGAGATAGCCCGGCATATGCCGGGCTATCTCTTTGTGGGCCGCTTGGGGCTGCGGCAGTGCGATAATCGCCGGATCGACTGCTGCCCCCTTCCCGCCATGCCCCGCAAGCTGCTCGTCACCACCGCCCTGCCCTACGCCAACGGTCCGCTGCACCTGGGCCACCTGGTCGGGTACATCCAGGCCGACATCTGGGTGCGGGCCAGGCGCATGGCCGGCGACGTCGCGCACTTCGTCTGTGCCGACGATACCCACGGCACGCCGATCATGCTCGCGGCCGAGAAGGCCGGCACCACGCCCGAGGCCTTCATCGCCGGCATCCAGGCCGGGCACGAGCGCGACTTCGCCGCGTTCGGCGTGGCGTTCGACCACTACGATTCCACCAACTCGCCGACCAATCGCGAGACCGTCGAGGCGATCTACGCGCGACTCGAGGCCGGCGGCCACATCGCGCGTCGCGCGGTCGCGCAGCTGTACGACCCGGTGCGCGGGATGTTCCTGCCCGACCGCTACGTCAAGGGCACGTGCCCGAAATGCGGCACGCCCGACCAGTACGGCGACAACTGCGAGCACTGCGGCGCGACGTACGCGCCGAGCGACCTGATCGACCCGAAGTCGGTGGTCAGCGGGGCGACGCCGGAGGTGCGCGAGTCCGAGCACTTCTTCTTCGAACTCGGGCACTTCGAGGCCTTCCTGCGCGACTGGCTGGCCGGCGACGTCGCGGTGCCCGGCGTCAAGGCCAAGCTCGCGGAATGGCTCGACGGCGAAGGCGGCCTGCGCGCCTGGGACATCTCGCGCGACGCGCCGTACTTCGGTTTCGAGATCCCCGGCCACCCGGGCAAGTTCTTCTACGTCTGGCTCGATGCGCCGATCGGCTACCTGAGCAGCTTCAAGGCGCTGTGCGCGCGCGATGGCATCGACTTCGACGCCTGGCTGTCGCCCGACGGCGGCGCCGAACTGCACCACTTCATCGGCAAGGACATCGTGAACTTCCACGGCCTGTTCTGGCCGGCAATGCTGCACGGCGCGGGCCTGCGCGCGCCGACGCGGCTGCATGTCAATGGCTACCTGACCGTCGACGGCGCGAAGATGTCGAAGTCGCGCGGCACCTTCGTGATGGCGCGCACCTACCTCGACCAGGGCCTGGATCCCGAGGCGCTGCGCTACTACTTCGCGGCGAAGTCCTCGGGCGGCGTCGACGATCTCGACCTGAACCTCGGCGACTTCGTCGCGCGCGTCAATGCCGACCTGGTCGGCAAGTTCGTCAACCTGGCCAGCCGCTGCGCAGGCTTCATCGGCAAGCGCTTCGACGGTCGGCTGGCCGACGCGCTGCCCGACCCCGCGCAGTACGCGCGCTTCGTCGCCGCGCTTGCGGGTATCCGCGAGGCCTACGCGCGCAACGAGCCGGCCAGCGCGATCCGCCAGATCATGGCGCTCGCCGACGAGGCCAACCGCTACATCGACGACCGCAAACCATGGGTGATCGCCAAGCAGGACGGCGCCGACGCCGAGTTGCAGGCCGTCTGCACCCAGGGCCTGAACCTGTTCCGCGTACTCGCCGGCGCGCTGCTGCCGATCCTGCCGCGCACCTCCGCGCAGGCGGCGGCATTCCTGGCCGCGCCCGTCGCGCACTGGCACGACCTGGACACGCCGCTCACCGACCATGCGATCCAGGCCTACGCCCCGCTGTTCACCCGTATCGACCCCAAACTGATCGACGCCATGACCGACGCCTCCAAGGACACACTCGCCGCCGCCCCGCCCGCCGGCCCGAAGACCGAAACGAAGACGCCCGTGCCTGCCACGCCCGCTTCGCCCGCGACCGCCGATACCGCCTTCATCGGCATCGACGACTTCGCCAGGCTCGACCTGCGCATCGGCAAGGTCCTGGTCTGCGAGGCCGTCGAGGGCTCGGACAAGCTGCTGCGTTTCGAACTCGACGCCGGCGAACTGGGCAAGCGCCAGATCTTCTCCGGCATCCGCGCCAGCTACGGCGAACCCGAGGCACTGGTGGGCCGCAATGTGGTGTTCATCGCCAACCTCGCGCCGCGCAAGATGCGCTTCGGCCTGAGCGAGGGCATGATCCTGTCGGCCGGCTTCGACGGTAGCGCACTCGCGCTGCTGGCCGCCGACGACGGCGCGCAGCCGGGCATGCCGGTCCGCTGATCGCGCGCCCGCGCTACCTGCTGGTCGACCAGACTCTCCTGTAGGAGCGCGCCCGCGCGCGATGCGATACCGAGGATCATCGCGCGCGAGCGCGCTCCTACGGCGGAAGTCATGCCGGTGAAGCCCTCGCGCGCAAGCGCGCTCCTACGGATGCAGGATCGCGCCTGCGGGTACGGAGTGCATCGAGCGGCCGTTACTTGCGGCCGCTGCGCCAGATCGACAGCAGGATCCACACGCCGCTCAGGCCCGCACCGACGAAGCCGAGCACGCCCAGCGCCATCAACCAGCGGTGCGTCGCACCGCCGCTGACGCTGTTCATGACGATCGACGAGCCGATGATCAGCGCGGCGGTGACGACGCCCACCGTGAGCCGGTTCGCGGCGGCGTTGACCTGGTCTCCGAACGACTTGAGCGAGGTCACCTCGATCTGCGCGCGCAGGCGGCCGCGGCGTGCGGTCTGCAGCAACCGGCGCAGGTCGCGCGGCAGGTCGGCCAGCAGGTCGATCGCGCTCGACAGCGTGCGCTGCCCGCGACGCGCCAGCGCACGCGGCGAGTAGCGCTGCAGCATCACCCGCCCCAGCCACGGCTGGGCGGTGCTGGTCATGTCGAACCCCGGATCGAGCTGACGGCCCAGCCCCTCCAGCGTCAGGAACGCCTTGATCAGCAGCGCGAGGTCCGGCGGCAGCATCAGGCCGTGCCGGCGCAGCAGGCCGGTGATGTCGGCGAGCATCGCGCCCATCCGCAGGTCGCGCAGCGGCAGGCCGCGATACTGGTCGACGAAGCCGTCGATCTCGCCCTGCAGCCGGCCCTCGTCGACCTCGACATCGCTCGTCGTCCAGTCCAGCAGCACGTCGCACACGCTCTGCGGCTGTTGCGAGACCAAGCCGTGCAGCAACCGCGCGACCTGGTAGCGCAGCTCCGGCGGGACGCGGCCGACCATGCCGAAATCGATCAGCGCGATACGGCCATCGGGCAGGAAGAACAGGTTGCCCGGGTGCGGGTCGGCGTGGAACAGGCCGTCCTCGAACACCATCTTCATGACGATCGCGCTGCCCGCGAGCGCGAGCGCGTGGCGGTCGAGGCCCGCGGCCTCGATGCCGGCCAGGTCGCCGCCGGGAATGCCGACCACCCGGTCCTGCACGTTGAGCCGCTCGCAGGTCCATTGCCAGTGCACCCGCGGCACGAGCACGGCGGGATCGTCGGCGAAGTTCGCCGCGATGCGCTCGGCGTTGCGGCACTCGGCCGCGAAGTCGAGCTCGCGCCGCAGCGAGGCATCGAACTGGCGCACGACCTCCACGGGCCGGTAGCGGCGCAGGTCGGGCGCCTGCGATTCGACGATCTCGGCCAGCCGCGCGAGCAGCCGCAGGTCGGCCTCGACGATCTCGCGGATCCCGGGCCGCCGCACCTTCAGCACGACCGGCGTGCCGTCGTGCAGCCAGGCCAGGTGCGCCTGCGCGAGCGAAGCGGCGGCGATCGGCTCGGCCTCGAAACGCGCGAACGCGGTGTCCGGCGCCTCGCCCAGGTCCTCGACCAGTTGCGCCCGGATCGCTTCGTACGGAACCGGCGGCACACGGCTCTGCAGCCGCCCCAGTTCCTCGATCCAGTCCGGCGGTAGCAGGTCGACGCGCGTGGCCAGGATCTGCCCGAGCTTGACGAAGGTCGGCCCCAGGTCCTGCAGCGCGTGGCGTACGCGCTCGGGCTGGGTCATGCGCGCGGTGTCGGCGGCGTGCAGGTGCAGCAGCCGGCCGGCGCGTTCCAACGCCCCGGCCATGCCGATGCGCTGCACGACGTCGCCGAAGCCGTAGCGCACCAGGACCGAGGCGATCTCCTGGATCCGGCCGAGGTCACGGACAGTGGCCAGCGTCTCCCACATCAGGCCGCGTTCAGCATGGTCTCGAGCCCGCGCAGCGCGGCTGAGACCGTCTGCCGCCGCACCGCCTCGCGATCGCCATCGAAGTGATGGACCTGCGCACGTGCATAGCCGCCGCGGCGTTTCCATGCGATCCACACCGTCCCGACCGGCTTGTCGTCGCTGCCACCGCCGGGGCCGGCGATGCCGGTCACCGCGACCGCGACGCTGGCACCGGAATTGACCAGTGCGCCGGAGACCATCTCGATCGCGGTCTCCCGGCTGACGGCGCCATGGGTTTCCAGCGTCTTCAGGCTGACGCCCAGCAGCGCCTGCTTGGCTTCGTAGCTGTAGGCCGCCAGCCCGCAGTCGAACCAGTCCGAGCAGCCGGCGATGTCGGTCATCGCCTTGGCGATCCAGCCGCCGGTACAGCTTTCGGCGGTGACCAGGCGATGGTGGCGGTCGTGCAGCAAGCCACCCAGCCGGGCGGCCATCGCCTGCAGTGTCGCGTCGTCGGGAATCTCGCTCATCGTCGGCCCTGCCTGCGGAGGTGCCTGTTTTACCGCATCCGTGCGCGCACGTCGCGCGCGACGCGGGTTTGACCGGCCGCCGCCATCGCGCGATCATGCCGCGCCGCCAGCATCAGGGCCGTTCCAGGTTTCCTCGCCAGCACATGGGCGCTTCGCCCGTCTACCCGCTGACAGGAACCTCGCATGCACCGCCTCGCCCTGGCCGTCTCGATCGGCCTTCTCGCCATGTCCGCGCACGCCGCCGGACAGTCCAACGACGCCCTCCCCGCTTCGCCCGATCGTCCCGACGCCGCGCCGGCCCAGACCGGCGACGACGTCCTCCCGGCCACGTCCCTGCGCTTCGGCCCGCTGCGCGTGCCCGGCCAGCGTGTGTTCCGTTACCAAGAGGGGATGAGGCTGGACGAGGACTACATTCGGAACACGAACACCGCCGATGGCGACCTGGCAACGCTGCTGCGGATCAATCCTGCCGTGCAGTTCGCCGATACCGCGCGCACTTCGCGAAATGGCGGTGAGATCCGCCCTGCCGACATCAGTGTCAACGGCGCGCCCTACTACCAGAATCTGTTTCTCGTCGACGGTGCCGGCTTCAACAACGACATCGATCCCGCGAGCAGTATCTACTCGGCAAGCAGCGTAGTGGTGAACAGCTTTTTCGACGTTCCCAGCACGGGACAGGGCATTGCGCTCGACACCGAACTGCTCGAGGAACTGTCCGTCTACGACAGCAACGTACCAGCCAACTTCGGCGGGTTCACCGGCGGCGTTGTAGACGCGCGCACACGCCGCGCGCGCGATGCGTTCTCGGGCAAGGCCTGGGTCCGCATGGCCCGCTCCGCCTGGGACGAAATCCTGGTCGCCGAGGGAAATGAAGCCGCATTCGCCGAATCCACGACCTACATCCGGCAGCCGAACTACGCCAAGGAGAAGTTCGGCCTACGACTTGAGGGCCGTACGGAGAACGGACTGGGCATCATCGGAACGATCACTCAGACCCGATCGACGATTCCGCTGAAGGCCTACAACACAACCGATAGCACGACGGATCTGAACGTCAAGGACCAAACGCGCAAGAACACCTCAGTATCGCTCAATGTGGACTGGGCCAACGACGATGGGGTTTTCCTGGGCGCCTCGTTGCAGCACGCCCCCTCGGATGATCGCTACTTTATCGTCAACCAGAAGGACTCCTGGATGGACCTAAAGTCGGGCGGCCCGGTGATGTCGTTCCGTGCCGACTTCGAACGTGGCGCCTGGCACTTCGGCAACACATTGAGCTACAGCGACGTCGAAAGTTCTCGTGCAACCCCCGTGAACTACTGGAAATCCTGGGCCCGCTCGGAGGACATGAACTGGAATTCGGCCAATAGCAACAACGAAGGCAGCGGCGGCAACATTAATCAGCACGACCGGAAGATCGCCTACAGCTTCAAGGCAACGCGCGACAGCTTCATGCTCGGTACCACCGAGCACACGCTCAGTGGCGGGTTCGGATACCAGAGGCGCAAGGCGTTCTACGAGCGTCCAAACAAGCATAGCTACTACAACACGCCCACGGCTACGACCAGTTGCACGTTGTCCGACGGCACGATCGACACCGACACCTGTTCGACGTCTCCCGTGATCGGCACGCGCGCACAGGTCGTCAACGGCCAGGGCCAGTACCTTAAACGTGCGATCATCTACAGCGCCGGTAGCGTTGAGGTCGAAGGCGACGAGTGGAACGTCTGGGTCCAGGACGACATCCGGATCGGCAACTGGAGCATCCGCCCCGGCCTACGATTCGATGACGACAGCATCTGGAGCCACCCGTCCGTCGCACCGAGACTGTCCGCATCGTGGGATGTCCGGGGTGATGGCAGGACGGTACTGACCGGCGGCGCGAATCGCTATTACGGCAGAAACTTCTTCACGTATCTAATGCGCGAAGCACGTCGCAAGCTCGCCACGGAAAAGACCCGGACCAGCGCGTCCCAGTTGTGGGATGACGTTGCCGGAACTGTCCAGACCACCGACAATCGAATTTCCGATCTGGACATCCCCTACACCGACGAGTGGACGATCGGTATTCGCCAACAGTTCTCCGGCTTCGACCTCAATCTCAAGTATGTGGATCGAGACAGCCGCAAGCAGGTGCTGCGCCAGAGCGTGCGCAGCAATGATCCGACGGGCTACTACGACACCAACGTCTACGAGTACAACAACAACGGACGCAGTGCCAGCGGCATCTATTCGCTGACGGTCACGCCAACCGCACGCCTTAACGCTTTCGGTTCGAGTACGGGTTTCACGCTTGCGCTCGACCATAGCGATGTCCGCCGGAACTACAACGACTACGACACGACCTGGAACGAGGACACATTCGACGAACTGATCGTCTACAAGGGTGACGTGATCTCCAAGTACGACATCCCGGCGACGAACTTCAATCGCCCCTGGACCGCGCGCCTGTCCACGCAGACCCGTTTCGAGGCACTTGGCCTGTCTTGGAGCAACTTCCTGCGCTATCGGGCGGGATATCGCGACATCGGAGTCGTCGGCGAGACCGAGGTCGAGGGTGCCTATCTCGATGTCTACGACGATGTCGATTACCCGCGCAGCTGGACCTGGGATTCCACGATCGAATATGACCTGCCGATCCCTCACATCGATGCGTATGTCAGAGTGGAGGCGACCAATGTCCTCAACCGCATGAATCGGATTGTCGGCACTACGGCCACCGGCACCTACTATGAACCAGGCCGCAGCTACTGGCTCGAGGTCGGGTACCGGTTCTGAGCGCGAAGACGCACGCACCAGCACGCCCGCGCCGTCGGACGACCGCGCAGGCGTCCTGCTGCGCGCTTGTCGTGTTGCTCGGTGCGTGGGCGCCGGTGGCGGCAGCCGAGGCCGCGCAGCCGCCTGGAGGAGACGCCTGCGCCGACCGCCAGCGCATCGACGGTCCCCTTGTCGACTTCGCCTGCCTGCGCCGCGCCTACGCGCAACCCAGCGAACGCTGGCCGGCGCCGCACGTCGATCCGGGCGTGGCTTGGCAGGAGCTGGCACCGCTGCCGCGCACGCCCCCGACGCCGACCGACAATCCGTCCACGCCCGAGCGCATCGCGCTGGGACGACGCCTGTTCGAGGATCCGCGGCTGTCGCGCTCGGGCCAGATCGCCTGCGCGAACTGCCACGATCCGCAGCTGGGCTGGGCCGACGGACGCAGCGTCTCGTTCGGACACGACCGCCAGACCGGGCGCCGCAATGCGATCTCGGTGGCGACCAGCGCGTGGATGCGCACGCTGTTCTGGGACGGGCGCGCAGCGTCGCTCGAAGACCAGGCATTGCACCCGCTGGTCGACGGGCGCGAGATGGCGAACCGCTCGCTGGCACGTGCGGTCCGGCGCGTGCGGCGCGATCCGGCGTATCGCGCCGCGTTCGCGACCGCCTACGGCAGCGACCGCATCGACGCCCAGCTGATCGCCCGCTCCCTGGCGACATTCCAGCGCAGCCTCGCGCCACGCACCGGGCGGCTCGACCGGTTCCTCGCCGGCCACGCGGACCAGCTCGACGACCGCCAACTCTGGGGCCTGCACCTGTTCCGTACGAAGGCGCGCTGCATGAACTGCCACAGCGGCGCCGAGATGACCGACCACGGCTTCCACAACCTCGGCCTGCATTTCCACGGACGTCGGCGTCACGACCTGGGCCGCTACGAGGTCACCGGCGATCCGGCCGACGCCGGGAAGTTCCGCACCCCGTCGCTGCGCGGCGTCGCCCGCACCGCGCCCTACATGCACAACGGACTGTTCCCGCATCTGCTCGGCGTGGTGCGCGCCTACGACGCCGGCATGCCCGCGCCGCGCCCGACGCCCGCGCAGCGCGACGACCCGACGTTCCCGCGTCCCGATCCGTTGCTAAGGCCGCTCGACCTGCAGCGCGAGGAGATCGAGGCGATCGTCGATTTCCTCGAACAGGTCTAGCCGCCGGCGGCGGGAGCCGGGGCGTTTGAGGCAAAATGGCCGGCCGGCCGGTTCCCCGAGACGCGATGAGCGCCCCCCAGCACACCCCCCTCATGCAGCAGTTCTTCGCCGCCAAGGCCGAGCACCCGGACGTGCTGCTGTTCTTCCGCATGGGCGACTTCTACGAGCTGTTCTACGACGACGCCCGCAAGGCGGCGCGGCTGCTCGACATCACGCTGACCCAGCGCGGCAATTCGGCCGGCGCGCCGATCCCGATGGCCGGGGTGCCGCACCACGCGGCCGAGGGCTACCTGGCGCGACTGGTCGCGCTCGGCGAATCGGTGGCGATCTGCGAGCAGATCGGCGATCCGGCCGCGAGCAAGGGCCTGGTCGAGCGCAAGGTGGTGCGCATCGTGACCCCCGGCACGGTGACCGACGAGGCGCTGCTGCAGGAGCGCCGCGACACGCTGCTGATGGCGGTCGCGCGCAACCGCGCGGGCCATTACGGCCTGGCCTGGGCCGACCTGGCCGGCGGGCGCTTCCTGGTCTGCGAGTGCGCCAACGAGGACACGCTGGAGGCCGAGCTCGCGCGCCTCGACCCGGCCGAGCTGCTGGTGCCCGACGAGGACGGCTGGCCGGCGTTCCTGGGCGAGCGCAGCGGCATGCGTCGGCGGCCGCCGTGGCTGTTCGATGCCGACTCGGGCCGGCGCCAGCTGCTGCAGTTCTTCGGCCTGCACGACCTCACCGGGTTCGGCATCGACGACCGCCCGCTGGCGATCGCCGCGGCCGGCGCGTTGCTGGGCTACGTCGAGGAGACCCAGAAGCAGCGGCTGCCGCACCTGACCTCGATCGCGGTGGAGAGCGGCGACGGCGCAATCGCGATGAACGCCGCCACGCGCCGGCACCTCGAGCTCGACACGCGCGTCGACGGCGACACCCGCAACACCCTGCTCGGCGTGCTCGACAGCACGGTCACGCCGATGGGCGGGCGCCTGCTGCGCCGCTGGCTGCACCGCCCGCTGCGCGATCGCTCTGTGCTGGGCGAGCGCCTGCATGCGGTCGAGTCGTTGATCGACGTCGGCGCCGATGTCGCACTGCGCGAGCGCTTCCGCGCGCTCGGCGACCTGGAGCGCGTGCCCACGCGCATCGCGCTGCGCTCGGCGCGGCCGCGCGACCTGTCGACGCTGCGCGACGGCCTGGCGCTGCTGCCCGACGTGCGCGCGACGCTGCAGGCGATCGACTCGCCGCGCCTGCGCGCGCTGCACGACGGCCTCGGCGAACACGGCGAGCAGGCCCATCTGCTGGCCACGGCGCTGGTCGAGCAGCCGCCGGTGCTCGCGCGCGATGGCGGCGTGTTCGCCGACGACTACGATGCCGAGTTGGCCGAGCTGCGCCGGCTGAGCACCAACGCCGACCAGTTCCTCGTCGACCTGGAAGCGCGCGAGCGCGAGGCCAGCGGCATCGCCGCGCTCAAGGTCGGCTACAACCGCGTGCACGGCTACTACATCGAGATCGGCAAGGCGCACTCGGCCAAGGCGCCAGCGCACTACACGCGACGGCAGACGCTGACCAACGCCGAGCGCTACATCACCGAGGAACTCAAGCAGTTCGAGGACAAGGTGCTCTCGGCGCGCGAACGCGCCTTGGCCCGCGAGCGCCTGCTCTACGAGCAATTGCTCGACGCGCTCAACGCCAGCCTGGATTCGCTCAAGCAGTGCGCCGGCGCGCTCAGCGAGCTCGACGTCCTCGCCTGCTTCGCCGAGCGCGCGCAGGCGCTGGACTGGTCGCGCCCGCAGCTCGACCCGAACCCCGGCGTGCGCATCGAGCGCGGCCGCCACCCAGTGGTCGAGGCCGTGCGACGCGAGCCGTTCGAGCCCAACGACCTGGTGCTCGGCGACGGCGCCGACTTCGGCGACCGCCGCATGCTGGTCATCACCGGTCCGAACATGGGCGGCAAGAGCACCTACATGCGCCAGAACGCGCTGATCGTGCTGCTCGCGCACATCGGCAGCTTCGTGCCGGCGAGCCGCGCGACGATCGGCCCGATCGACCGCATCCTCACCCGCATCGGCGCCGGCGACGACCTCGCCAAGGGCCAGTCGACCTTCATGGTCGAGATGGCCGAGACCAGCTACATCCTCCACCACGCCACCGACGAATCGCTGGTGCTGATGGACGAGATCGGGCGCGGCACGTCGACCTACGACGGGCTCGCGCTGGCCGACGCCTGCGCGCGGCACCTCGCGGGACGCAACCGCAGCTACACGCTGTTCGCAACCCACTACTTCGAGCTCACGGCGCTCGCGCAACCCGGCAGCGGCATTGCCAACGTCCACCTGGACGCGGTCGAGCATCGCGACCAGCAGGGCAACGAGACGCTGGTGTTCATGCACGCCGTCAAGGACGGCCCGGCCGACCGCAGTTTCGGCCTGCAGGTCGCCGCGCTGGCCGGCCTGCCCCGGCAGGTCGTGCGCGACGCGCGCGCGCGGCTGGCCGAACTCGAACAGCGGCGCAACGACGCCCCCGTGGCACCGATGTCGGCCGACACCCTCGGCACCCCGCAACAGATCGGGCTGTTCGCACCACCATCGGCCGCGATCGAGGCGCTGGCGGGCATCGATCCCGACGCATTGACGCCACGCGAGGCACTCGAGGCGCTGTACCGGCTCAAGACGTTGCTGTAGCCAGCGCCCCGCAGCGCGCGCCAACAACCCGCGCGCGCCGCCCCCTCCCCCCCGTCCATACCGCGTCCCGGTCCGCCCTCGCATCCGCCACGCTGCTCGCCCATCCGCGCGCGCATCCGAGTCCAGCGCCTGCCTGGTACCGTGACCACAAAGCGGATATCGGGCCGCGACTGGGTGCGGTACCCGGCAGGCGCACACGCGGTCCCCAGCAGACGCGACTGCCACGCCCCTGAGCACTCTCAAGCACGAGATTCCTCGGGCTCATGCCGTGCAGTCGGAGATTCAACACCACCGCTGCATGCCGCTCGCCGATCCGCCGTCGCATCCGCCTCCAGCGCCTGCCGGGTGCCGTGACCACCAAGCGGATATCGGGCCGCGACTGGGCGCGGTACCCGGCAGGCGCACACGCTGACCACGCTCTCCCAGCAGGCGTATACCGTCTCCTACGCGCCTCGATCGCAACAGGCCCGATGCGCGTCACCGGGAACACCTGTTCGATAGCAGGAACCTATCGGATTCAGGAAAACAATCGATTTCAACTTCCTGATCGACGCACCTAATCTGCAGGCTCACTCGCAGACATCGGTCGCCCGCCATGCGCCAGCTCTCCGTGTCCCTCCTTCGCCCCGATCTCGCCGCGTCGCCTGCGCACCGCCGGCGCACCGGCTGACTCCCACGTACCCGCCCCGGCGTCCCGCAGGCGCGTCTGCCGTGCGCTGCGCGCTGCTTACCCCTTCCCGCACACCGTCCTGCGAACACACTCGCACAGGCCCGACCCACGAGGCAGACCACCATGTCCACCGAAGCGAAATGCCCCTTCCACCACGACGCCGCCATCCAGGGCACCAGCAACCGCGACTGGTGGCCGAACCAGCTGCGCGTCGACCTGCTGAGCCAGCATTCCGAGAAGTCCGATCCGCTCGGCCCACGGTTCGACTACCGCGCGCAGTTCGAACAGCTCGACTACCACGGCCTCAAGCGCGACCTGCGCGCACTGATGACCGACTCCCAGGACTGGTGGCCGGCCGACTTCGGCCACTACGGCCCGCTGTTCATCCGCATGGCCTGGCACGCGGCCGGCACCTACCGCACCGGCGACGGCCGCGGCGGCGGCGGCCGGGGCCAGCAGCGCTTCGCCCCGCTCAACAGCTGGCCCGACAACGTCAACCTCGACAAGGCCCGCCGGCTGCTGTGGCCGATCAAGCGCAAGTACGGCCAGCGGATCTCCTGGGCGGACCTGCTGATCCTCACCGGCAACGTCGCGCTCGAGACGATGGGCTTTCGCACGTTCGGTTTTGCGGCCGGACGCGAGGACACCTGGGAACCCGACCAGGACGTGTACTGGGGCCGCGAGACGACCTGGCTCGGCGGCGACGTGCGCTATGCGCACGGCTCGGAAGGCGTCGAGAAGCCCGGCGACGCGGCCGTGCTCGTGTCCGACGACGATGCCGATGGCGACGTCCACACGCGCCGGCTCGAGCGTCCGCTGGCCGCGGTGCAGATGGGCCTGATCTACGTGAATCCCGAAGGCCCGGACGGCAATCCCGACCCGCTGCTCGCCGCGCACGACATCCGCGACACCTTCGGCCGCATGGCGATGGACGACGAGGAGACCGTGGCATTGATCGCCGGCGGCCACACCTTCGGCAAGACCCATGGTGCAGGCCCCGCCGAGCACGTCGGCGCCGAGACCGAGGCCGCCGATCTCGAGGAACAGGGCCTGGGCTGGCGCAGCAGCTTCGGCTCTGGCAAGGCGGGCGACACGATCACCAGTGGCCTGGAAGTGACCTGGACCACGACACCGGCGTTGTGGAGCAACAACTTCTTCGAGAACCTGTTCGGCTTCGAGTGGGAACTGGAGAAGTCCCCGGCCGGCGCGCACCAGTGGGTCGCCCGGGATGCCGGCGACATCGTCCCCGATGCCCACGATCCGGCGAAAAAGCACCGCCCCCGGATGCTGACTACCGACCTGGCGCTGCGCTTCGATCCCGCGTACGGGAAGATCTCGCGCCGGTTCCTCGAGAACCCGCAGGCCTTCGCCGAAGCCTTCGCCCGCGCCTGGTTCAAGCTGACCCACCGCGACATGGGCCCGCGCGCACGCTACCTCGGCCCCGAGGTGCCGAAGGAGGCATTGATCTGGCAGGACCCGGTGCCCGCGGCGGACCATCCCCCGATCAACGAGGCGGACGTGGCCGCGCTCAAGGCGCGCGTGCTGGCGTCGGGCCTGACGGTGTCGGAACTGGTGGGCACTGCGTGGGCCTCGGCGTCGACGTTCCGCGGCAGCGACAAGCGCGGCGGCGCCAACGGCGCGCGCATCCGCCTGGCGCCGCAGAAGGACTGGCCGGTCAACCGCCCCGACCAGCTGGCCCGGGTGCTCAAGACCCTGCAGCGCATCCAGCTCGAATTCAACCTCGACGCCGCGGGCGGCAGGCAGGTCTCGCTGGCGGACCTGATCGTGCTCGCGGGCAACGCGGGGATCGAGCAGGCGGCGAAGGCGGCCGGACGCGAGATCACCGTGCCGTTCTCGCCCGGCCGCACCGATGCCAGCCAGGCGCAGACGGACGTCGCCTCGTTCTCGGTGCTCGAACCGGTCGCCGACGGCTTCCGCAACTATCTGGCCGGACCGTCAGCGATCCCCGCCGAGGCGCTGCTGATCGACCGGGCGCAGCTGCTGACGTTGACCGCCCCCGAACTGACGGTGCTCGTCGGCGGCCTGCGCGCGCTCGACATCGGCGTCGACGACACGAAGCACGGCGTGTTCACCGACCGGCCGGGCGTGCTGAGCAACGACTTCTTCGTCAACCTGCTCGACATGGACACCGCATGGTCGCCCGTCTCCCAGGCCCGCGACGTGTTCGAGGGCCGCGACCGCCGGACCGGCGCGCGCAAGTGGACCGGTACCCGCGTCGACCTGGTGTTCGGTGCCAACGCCGTGCTGCGGGCGCTGGCCGAGGTCTACGCGAGCGCGGACGCGCAGGACAGGTTCGTCGACGACTTCGTCGCGGCCTGGGCGAAGGTCATGCATCTGGACCGGTTCGACCTGCGGTGACCGCCTTCGCCGCCGGCATGCCCGCGGCCTGCCGCCTTCCTCCCCGGAAGGCGGCGTATCGCCGGCTGCTCGACTGGTTGTTGCGCGATGGACGCCTGCCCGACGACGCGAACGAGCTCGGCGACCGGGCGCGCCGACGCTACAGCGCGTCGATGTCGCCCAAGGCCCGGATCAGGCGGCGGGCGCGCTTGTCGGGCTTGTGTTCGGGCGCCTGGTAGCCGGCGCGCTGCGCGCGCTGTTCGGCCACGCGCGCCAGCCGTGCGGCACGCGACGCCTCGGATTCGGTGTACAGGCCCTGTGCCACGCTGGCCGGGCCCCGCGTGTCCGACAGGCCGGCCACGGCGACCTCGAACACCTCATCGCCGCGGGCGACGCGCAACGCGTCGCCGACACGGACCGCACGCGCGGGTTTGGCGCGCTGGCCGCCGACGTCGACCTTGCCGGTCTCGATCGCCTGCTTGGCCAGTGCGCGGGTCTTGAAGAACCGCGCGGCCCACAGCCAGAGGTCGAGGCGGACGCTGTCGGCGATGTTGGGAACCCGGGCTTCGCTCATGCGCCCGATATCGGTGCGCCGGCCGGCAAATCAAGCGCGGCGCGGAAGCCGCCGGGGCGGTTGTCGAGGACCAGGCGTCCGTCGTAGCCGGCCGCGATGCCGTCGACGATCGACAGACCCAGGCCGTGGCCGGGCACCCGGCTGTCGAGGCGCACGCCGCGCTGCAGGGCCTGCGCCATCGCCTCAGGGCGCATGCCCGGGCCATCGTCGTCGACGGCGATGCGCAGTCGGTCGCCTTCGCGCCCGGCGTGGATGCGCACCGCCGTGCGTGCCCACTTCACCGCGTTGTCGAGCAGGTTGCCGAGCATCTCTTCCAGGTCCTCGCGCGCACCGGCGAACACCAGGTCCGGCGCGATGTCGCCGGCGAACGCCACGCGGTCTCCGGCCGTGCGCGCGAACAGCGCGCGCAGCGCCTCGACCACTGGCGCCACCGGTGTGCGCCGGCGCGCGTCGAATGCGAAGCCGCCGGCGAGCCGGCGCTCGACCTCGCCGCGCATGCGCTGCACCTGCGCGGCGACCAGGCCGGCGATGTCCTCGCCCGGCGCCTGCGCCTCGGCCGACAGCACGGCCAGTGGCGTCTTGAGCGCATGCGCGAGATCCTCGGCCGCGTGCCGCGCGCGCGAGACCCGACGCGCATGCTCGTCGAGCAGTTCGTCGATCTGCTCGGCCAGCGGCGCCGCCTCGGCCGGCCAGCGTTCGCCGCCGAAGCGTACGTCGTCGCCATTGCGGACCCGCTGCAGGATGCCGCGCATGCGATGCAGCGGGCGCAGCCCCCACTCCACCTGCCAGGCCAACAGTGCGAGCAGGACAGCGGCCGCACCGGCGAATGCGAGCATCGCCATCCGGCGGAACTCGCGCGTCTCGGCGATCACGTCGCCGCGGTCGGCCGCCACGTAGACCGGGATCGACGCGGCGACGTCGGGCAGGCGCAGTTGCTGGGCGCGCACGCGCAGGTGTTGCCCGCGCGGGCCCTCGGCATCGAACCGCGCGGCCGGGCCGCGCGCGACGGGCGTGGACGGCAATTCGTCGTCCCACAACGACCGCGAGCCGATCGCCTCGCCGCCATCGCCGATCCGCCAGTACCAGCCGGAGAACACCCGGGTCCAGCGCTCGTCGGCGGGCGTGCGGCGCAACTGCCAGCCGCCGTCCGGGCGCGCCTCGATCAGCCCGGCCAGCGTCGCGAAATCGTCGTCGAGGCGGCGGTCGAGCGCGCGCTCGCCCGAGCGCTCGAACATCGCGCCCAGCAGGCCGCCGGCGATCGCGGCCGAGATCGCCACGCCCAGCGCGCCGGCCAGCCACAGGCGCCAGCGCAGCGACAGCGCCCGCGCACCGGTCACGGCGACGCCGACAGCCGGAACCCCTGCCCGCGCACGGTGTGCAGCAGCGCGACGCCGAGCTTGCGGCGGATGCGTCCGACCAGCACGTCGAGCACGTTCGAATCGGGGTCGTAGCCGTTGTCGTAGACGTGCTCGCCGAGTTCGGCGCGGCTGACGACGCGTCCGGCGTGGTGCATCAGGTAGGCGAGGATGCGGTACTCCTGCGCGGTCAGCGCCAGCGGATCGCCGTCGAGCGCGAAGCGGCCGGCGTGCGCATCGAGCTCGAGCCCGCCGCAACGCAGCCGCGGCGAGGCGTGGCCGGCGCTGCGGCGGATCAGCGCCTGCAGGCGCAGCACCAGTTCCTCGATCTGGAACGGCTTGGTCAGGTAGTCGTCGGCGCCGGCGTTGAAGCCGGCGAGCTTGTCGTGCCAGCGACTGCGCGCGGTCAGCACCAGCACCGGCAGCGCCAGTCCGGCCTCGCGCCAGCGGTGCAGGACCGAGACGCCGTCCAGGCCCGGCAGGCCGAGGTCGAGCACGGCGGCATCGTAGGCCTCGGTCTGGCCGCGGAACTCGGCATCCGTGCCGTCGTCGACGCGATCGACGGCGAATCCGGCCGCGGCGAGCGCGGCGGCCACCCGCGCCGCGAGTTCGGCGTCGTCCTCGGCCAGCAGGATGCGCATCAGTCGTCGATCTCGACCTCGAGCAGGCGCCCGGTCCGCGCATCGTACTTGAGCTCGGCGACGCGGCCGTCCTCCATCAGGATCTCGATCTCGTACTCGTCGTCGTCCTCGTCGAGCTCGACCTCGAGCACGCGGCCGGGAAAGCGGCGCTCGGCATCGGCGAGCAGCCGTTCCAGGCGGACGAACTCGCCGCTGCGCACGCTCTCGCGGGCGTAGTCGGCGCCACGGCGACCATCGGGCGCGTCGGCGTGCAGCGGCGCGGCCAGCAGGCCGGCGAGGAACAGCGAGAGCGGGAGCAGGAGACGTCGCATGGCGCCAGTGTGGGCGGGCGGATTAACGATTCGATGAACGGCTCGATCAGAACGCGGTTAGGCGCGATCGGGAGACTGCGCCTCGACCGGTCGCCGACCGGACCCGCCATCGACACGAGGACCATGCCATGAAGCACCGTATCGCCATCGCCAGCCTGATCGCCGCCATCGGCGTCGCCATTGCACTGCCCGTCGCGTTGGCACAGGACCGTGACGACCGCGGCGATCGCCAGCACGCGGCCGCCGCGGCGCAGGCCGACCCGCGGGCGCGCGCCAACGCGGCCTCGCTCGACCGCATCCTCGCCGATGCGCAGCGCCGTCATCCTGGCCGCGTGATCGATGTGTCCTATGGAGACGGCGAGTACGACGTCGACATCCGCCAGAACGACGGGCGCATCGTCGAACTCGAGTATTCGGCGCGCACCGGCCGCCTGCTCGAGACCGACTACGACTGAGCGCGGCACGCCATCGCGCACGACCTGAGGGCGCCGGATGCGGATCCGGCGCCCTTTTCGCGCGTCTCGAATTGCCGGACCTGTCCGAGGTTCATCGTGGGCGCCTGCCGGGTACCGCGCCCAGTCGCGGCCCGATATCCGCTTTGTGGTCACGGCACCCGGCAGGCGCTGGACACGGATGCGATCGCGGATCGGAACGCGGCGTGACCGTCAGCACGACGCGCGCATCAACGCCGGACATTGGGTCGGACGAACAGGCGGGACGGCAGGAGCGCATCGAGCGAGGCATTTCCAAGCCCGCAAACGCAGACGGCCGCCTTGCGGCGGCCGTCGTGCGACATCGAAGCGGGCCCGATTACTCGGCGGCCGGCGCCGGTGCGGCGGCAGCGGCCTTGTCGGCGCGCGCCTTCTCGTTCTTGGCCTTCGCCGAAGCCGACAGATCTTCCTTGATGCGGGCCTTCTTGCCTTCCAGGCCGCGCAGGTAGTACAGCTTGCCGGCGCGGACCTTGCCGCGGCGCTTGACTTCGACCGACTCGATCTGCGCGCTGTGGCTCTGGAAGACGCGCTCGACGCCGTAGCCGTGCGAGATCTTGCGCACGGTGAACGCGGAGTTCAGGCCGGCGTTCTTCTTGCCGATGACCACGCCTTCGTAGGCCTGCACGCGCTCGCGGTTGCCTTCCTTGACCTTGACGTTGACGACGACGGTGTCGCCGGGGCCGAAGTCGGGAAGCTCGCGCGCGGTCTGGGCGCTTTCGAATTCCTGCAGCAGGGTGTTCAGGGAGGGCTTGGTGGTCATGGTCTTGGCCTGTTGGAGTCGTTGTAGGCGTGGTGCACGTGGACGCACGCTCTGGCATGGCGGGCTCGACGGCCCGTTGTTTCGGTTAGCCGCGCATTATAGGCGCAGCTGCACGGCGAATGCCACCGCCGCGCGGGGGCACCCGGTCAGGCCTCCGGATCGGCGTCGCGCTCCGCCCGCCAGGCCGCGAGCAGCCGCCGGTCGGCCTTGCCGAGCGCGGACTCGTCGAGCAGGTCCGGGCGCCGCACGGCGGTGCGCGCCAGCGACTGCTGCCGGCGCCAGGCGGCGATCTGCGCGTGGTTGCCCGACAGCAGCACGTCGGGCACGCGCCCCAGGGCGTGCTCGACGGGCCGGGTGTAGTGCGGACAGTCGAGCAGGCCGTCGCCCTCGAAGCTGTCCTGTGCGGCCGAATCGGCATCGTTCAGCGCGCCGTCCTGCAGCCGTGCCACTGCGTCGACGACGACCGCCGCGGCCAGCTCCCCGCCCGAGAGCACGTAATCGCCGATCGACAGTTCCTCGTCCACCTCGGCCTGGAGCAAGCGTTCGTCGACGCCCTCGTAGCGGCCGCACAGCAGGATCAGTCGCGGCAGCGCGGCGAGTTCGCGCACTTTCGCCTGGGTCAGCGGCCGGCCCTGCGGACTCATGTAGATCGTCCGCGCCGGCGCCGGATCGGCGGCGCGCGCGGCGGCGAGCGCGGCGCGCAGCGGCTCGATCAGCATCACCATGCCGGGCCCACCGCCGAACGGGCGGTCGTCGACCCGGCGGTAGTTGCCCTGGGCGTAGTCGCGTGGATTCCAGCCCTGCAGCGCGACCAGTCCCCGTTCGCGCGCCCGCCCGACCACGCCGACCGCGGCCGCCTGGTCGATGAACTCGGGAAACAGACTGACGACGTCGATGCGGATGGCGCCGGACTTCGTGATCCGGGCGTCGGGAACCGGTGCAGCTTCGGACGTCATGACGGCTCCTCCCAATCCCGGGTCCCCGTTCCCGAATCCCGGCCTTTCAGAACTCCGCATCCCAGTCGACCGTCACCACGCCGGCGTCGAAGTCGACCGAGACGACGTAGTCGGGGATCACGAACGGAATCATGCGCTCGCGCTCGCCGTGGGCGACCAGCACGTCGTTGGCGCCGGTCGAGAACAGGTGCGAGACGGTGCCCAGGTCCGCGCCATCGAGGTTGCGCACGTGCAGGCCCTCGAGGTCGACCCAGTAGTACTCGCCCGGCGCGGGCGGCGGCAGCGCGTCGCGCGGCACCCAGACCTCGAGCCCGCGCGTGGCCTCGGCGGCATCGCGGTCGGCGATGTCGGGCAGCGTGGCGACCACGCCCTTGGGCGTCTCGCGACCGCGCGCGCCCGACAGCGTGCGCTCGCCGCCGCGGCCGTCGCGCAGCACCCAGGGCTGGTAGCGGAAGATCGCGCTGCGCGGTTCGGTGAACGACTCGAGCTTCACCTCGCCACGCACGCCGAACGCGCCATGGACCTTGCCCAGCTGGATCATCCGCTGGGAAGGCTGGCGCGTCGGGTCGTTCATGTCGGCATGGCCGCGCCCGCAGGCGCGGCCCACGGGTCAGGCGGCGGCGACCGCAGCCTTGCCCGCTTCCTTGTACAGGGCGCGGACCTTGTCGCTCATCTGGGCACCGTTCTTGACCCAGTGGTCGACGCGCTCGGTGTCGAGGACGACGCGCTGCTCGCCGCCGGTCGCGACCGGGTTGTAGTAGCCCACGCGCTCGATGTTGCGGCCGTCGCGCGCGCTGCGCGAGTCGGTCACGATGATGTGGTAGAACGGACGCTTCTTGGCGCCGCCGCGCGTCAGACGGATCTTGACCATTGCTTTGCTTCCTGTGTTGCCCAGTCGCCACGGTGGCGAGGTAAGCCGGCGATTATAGCCGAGCTCTGGGCGCTTGTCGCAAGCGGTCTTCCGGCCTGCGCATCCGAGAGTGGTCCGGTGACGCTCCGCGCCCCGAGGGCGCTCCTACAGCCGGCGCCGCAACTGGGCGATCGCGCACGCAGCCCACGCCTCGCTACCGCACGGCTGTCCCGACCGGCGTCCACGGCTGCGACGCGAGCAGCGCGCGCAGCCGCGCGAGCGCCGGAGCATCGGCATCGAAGCGCAGCCCGTCGATCGCCGCGATCGCACGCAGGCCGGCGCTGTTGCACGCGAACGCGGCCTGGAACCGGCCGCAGTCGGGCAGCCGCAGCACGGCCTCGCGCTGGGCGATGCCGGCCGCGTCGAGCGCCGCGCGCAGCAACGCCTCGGCGGTCCCGCGCAGCGCCGGTGCGCGCGGCCAGACCACGCCCCCGTCGGCCCCCACGAAGCCGACGTTCCACAGCGCGCCCTCGCCGATCGTGCCGTCGGCCGCGACCAGCAGCGCGTCGTCGAAGCCGGCCAGCGCGGCCTGCCGGCGCGCGTGCAGCGACGGCAGCGTCGCGGCGTGCTTGAGATGGGCCAGCGCGCGGACGTGGACGTGCGAGGCCAGCCGCAGCGGCGCAGCCGGCGGCTCGCGCGGTGGCGACAGCGCGACCAGCAGGGCGACCGGCACCACGTCGCCGCGCTCCACGGCCGCGACGTCGCGCGCGAACGCGGAGATGCGCAGCGTCGCGTCGTCGACGCCGGCCGCGGCGAGCGCCGAGGCCATCGCGTCCTGGATGCGTGCGGGTGCAAGGGGGCTGCCGAACAGTTCGAGGTTCGCGGCCTGCAGGCGCGCCAGATGCAGGTCCAGGCCCTGCACCGCGCGCCCGCGCACCTGCAGCGTCGAGAGATGTCCGTAGTTGACCAGCGCGGCGGCCAGATCCCCTGCCCCGGCCGGCCGGCCGTCGATCCAGTGGCTGGACTCGTCGGCCGCGCGCGTCACAGCAGCGCCCGGGCGTCGCGCCACCAGGCCTGCACGAGTTCACCCGCCGGCCGCGCCTGCGCCTGCCAGGCCGACTGGCCCGCCCAGGCCTGCATCGCATCGAGCCGGCCCTCGCGGACCGCGGCCGCGCGCATCGGCGCGGTGAGTCCACGCTGCACCGGGTACGGCCGCGCCGGCGGCGCGTCGCCGCCGGCGGCCGCGCGCACGTAGCCGGTCGCCAGCGCGCGGCCGAGCCGGCCACTGAACGCGCGCGTCGGCCAGCAGGCTTCCGGCTCGGCCGAGGCCAGCGCATCGGCCCAGGCGGACGCGATGTCGGCCTCGGGCGTCCGCAGCAGCGCAGTACCGACCTGCACCGCGCTTGCGCCGAGCACCAGCGCCGCGGCGATCCCGCGCCCGTCGGCGATGCCGCCGGCCGCGATCACCGGCACCTCGAGCGCATCGGCCAGCCGCGGCAGCAGCGAGAACAGCCCGACGAGGCGGCGCTCGGCATCGTCGGCCTCGAACGCGCCGCGATGCCCACCTGCCTCGGCGCCCTGGGCGACCACCGCATCGGCGCCCGCGGCCTGCGCCGCGCGCGCCTCGTCAAGCGTGGTGACGGTCGCGAACCAGGCGATCCCGGCCGCCTTCAGGCGTTCGACCTGCGCCGGCGCGAACACCCCCATGATGCTCGAGGCGACCGCTGGCCGCGCAGCCATCAGCGCCTCGAACTGGGCGTCGAAGTCGGCCGGCGCGGCATCGCCTGCCGATGCCGGCACCACCGGCCCCCAGCGTTCGAGGAACGCGCGGGTCGCCGCCTCGCCGGCCGCGTCGCGCACCGGCGGCGGGTCGGGGATCCACAGGTTGACCTGCGCCGGGCCAGCGGTGCGGTCGCGGAACGCGCGCATCCACGTGTCGATCTCGGCCGGCTGCGACAGCACCGCGCCCATCGCGCCCATGCCGCCAGCCTCGGCGACGGCCGCGGCCAGCGCCGGCGGGCAGGCGCCGGCCATCGGCCCCATCAGGACCGGCACCCGCAGGCCGAAGCGCGCACAGAATGCGGCGGCCCGCTGGCGCGCCGGGTGGGCGCCCGTGCTCACCGGAACGGCATGCGGCCCATGCCGCCCATCATGCCCTGCAGGCCGCGCATCATGCCCTTCATGCCGCCGCGAGCCATCTTGCCCATCATCTTTTCCATCTGCATGTACTGCTTCATCAGCTTGTTGACGTCGGCCGGCGTCGTGCCCGAGCCGGCGGCGATGCGCGCGCGGCGCGAGCCGTTGAGCAGGGTCGGGTTGCGCCGCTCCTTCTTGGTCATCGAGTCGATGATCGCGATCATCCGCGGCACTTCCTTGTTCTGCTGGACCTGCTGCTTGAGGTGCTCGGGCACCTGGCCCAGGCCCGGCAGCTTCTCCATCAGGCTGCCGATGCCGCCCATGTTCTGCATCTGCTCGAGCTGGTCCTTCATGTCGTTGAGGTCGAACTTCTTGCCCTTGGCGACCTTCTGCGCGAGCTTGGCCGCCTTGTCCTTGTCGACCTGGTGCTCGACCTGCTCGACCAGCGACAGCACGTCGCCCATGTCGAGGATGCGGCTGGCCACGCGTTCGGGGTGGAAGACGTCGAGCCCGTCGACCTTTTCGCCGGTGCCGACGAACTTGATCGGCTTGCCGGTGATGTAGCGCACCGACAGCGCCGCGCCGCCGCGGGCATCGCCGTCGGTCTTGGTCAGCACCACGCCGGTCAGCGGCAGCGCCTCGCCGAAGGCCTTGGCGGTGTTGGCCGCGTCCTGGCCGGTCATCGAGTCGACGACGAACAGCGTCTCGACCGGATTGACCGCGGCGTGCAGCGCCTTGATCTCGGCCATCATCGCCTCGTCGATCGCCAGGCGACCGGCGGTGTCGACCAGCAGCACGTCGATGAACGACTTGCGCGCATCGGCGATCGCCGCGCGCACGATGTCCACCGGCTGCTGCGAGGATTCGGACGGGAAGAAACGCACGTCGACCTGCTCGGCCAGCGTGCGCAACTGCTCGATCGCGGCCGGGCGGTAGACGTCGGCGCTGACGACCATGACCTTCTTCTTGCGCTTTTCCTTCAGCAGCTTGGCCAGCTTGCCGACGGTGGTCGTCTTGCCCGCGCCCTGCAGGCCGGCCATCAGCACGACGGCCGGCGCCGGCACGGCGAGGTTGAGCTCGGTCGCCTGGGCGCCCATGACCGCGGTCAGCTCGTCGCGCACCACCTTGATCAGCGCCTGGCCCGGGGTCAGCGACTTGAGCACTTCCTGGCCGACCGCGCGGACCTTGATCCGTTCGATCAGCGCCTGCACCACCGGCAGCGCGACGTCGGCCTCCAGCAACGCGATACGCACCTCGCGGGTCGCCTCGCGGATGTTCTCCTCGGTCAGGCGGCCACGCCCGCGCAGGCGCTCGATGGTGCCGGACAGGCGCTGGGTCAGGGACTCGAACATGCGGGACTCGGGCTGGCGGAAAACGGGCGGCGATTATAGCCCGCGCGCCCCGGCGGCCCGGCCCGCGACGATGCGCGGCAGGCGCGTTCGGGGCGTTCCTGTGCGACACTTCCGCGATGACAATGGTTCTCATCGCAGCCCTGTTCTATCTGGCCGCTGCCGCGGCGCTCGTGCGCGGCGTCGGGCGCGACCCCGCGCCCGGTAACGCCTGGTGGGCGGTGCCGGCCGGCGCGGCGGTCGCGCTGCATGCCGGCGCGCACGTGCTGGTCTGGCGCGACGTGGGCACCGAGCTGCATTTCTACGCGGCACTGTCGCTGGTCGGCCTGGGCATGGCGGTGCTGACGATGCTCTACGACATCCGCGGGCGCATGGCCGCGCTGGGCGTGATCGTGTTCCCGATCGCCGCCGCGGCGCTGGTCGCCTACGGCCAGGGCGCGCACGTCGCCTCCAGCGTCCCGGACTGGCGGCTGCAGCTGCACGCCTGGTTCGCCCTGTTGTCCTACGCCACGCTCGCGGTCGCCGCGCTGCTCGCGCTGCTGCTGTGGGCGCAGGAGCGCGCGCTGCGCCGGCGCGAATTCCACCGCTGGCTCCGCGCACTGCCGCCGCTGACCGAACTCGAGTCGCTGCTGTTCCGCACGATCTGGGTCGGCTTCGCGCTGCTGACCGCGACGCTGGTCACCGGCGTGCTGTTCGTCGACGACTTCTTCGCCCAGCACCTGATCCACAAGACCGTGCTGAGCGTGCTGTCGTGGCTGGCCTTCGGGGCGTTGCTGCTCGGCCGCTGGCGCCACGGCTGGCGCGGCACCCGCGCGGTCGGCTGGACGCTGGTGGCGATGGCGCTGCTGGTGCTGGCGTTCTTCGGCAGCAAGTTCGTGCTGGAGCTGGTGTTACGGCGCCCCGGCTGAGCTTAGCCCACCGATCTGGAAGATTCGCATGCGCGCATGGATGGCCGCCTTCGTACTCGCCGCTTCGATGTCGACCGCCACCGCGGACGACGAGGCGCGTTCGCCGATCTTCGGCCACATCGAGTTTCTCTGGAACGCACCGGTTGCAGGAGCCGGCGCTCGCCCCGTCGCCCAGGGCCTGTTGCGTCATCCGGAGACACCCCATCTGGCCTGCTGGAAGACGCAGGGCTTTCCACAACGCGCGGTCGATGTTCGGCTGGAGATCGACGACAGCGCAGGCCGCCACACGCTGTGGTCAGGCACCGAAGCTGGAACGGAATCGAAGTTCGTCCGCTGCGCCACGATCGACCTCGCCGCGCTGGGCGTGGCACCCGGCCTGCGCCGTATCGTCCTGCGTTTCGACGGGCAGATGGCGGCGCAGACCACAATTGAGGTCGCCGAGTCCCTGGCCTCGGCTGCGTTCGCACAAGGCGACCGTATGTACGTCCACGGACGGACCAATTATCCAGACGACCTCGCGCCGGCCGACTATGTGGGCCGGTTCGTCTGGGTTCTGGGTTTCGGACCGGACGGCCGAGTGGTGGACGTCCAGACTGAAGTCGCCGAAGGGCTGGCCGCGACGCGGTTGCGGACCGCAGGCCAGGCAGCCGCCCGGCTCTACCGCATCGGGCCTGACCCGGCGAAGCCGCTGCGCCAATTCCGTCAGCCTTACGACATCCGACGCGCTCCCTGAACGACAGCGCCAGCGCCTGAACCGATGCCAGCCGCGTGCCTGAACAGCGTTTGTCGGGGCAATACTTGCATTGACAACAATTGCAGAGGCGAGGAATATCCGCCGCCATGTCGTCGCCTCCCCGCCCGTGTGCCTCTGCCAGCGGCTCGTCGCTGGGCCTGCTGTTCCGGCAGGTCCGCGACGCCATGTGGGCGCGCATGGCCGACGAGCTCGCCCGGGCCGGCCACGAGTTGAGCTTCAGCCAGTACATCACGCTGAAGAAGCTGGCGCTGGGCACCAGCAACGCGACCGACCTGGCGCGCGCGGCCGAGCTCAACCCCGGCGCGATGACCCGGCTGATCGACAAGCTGATCGACCGCGGCCTGGTCGAACGCCATGCCAATCCGGACGACCGCCGCGTGGTGCGCATCCGCCTCAGCGCACAGGGCGATGCCATCTGGCGCGACATCGACCAGTGCGGCAACCGCGTGCGCGAACGCGCGATGTCGGGCATGGACGACGCCCAGCGGCAGCAGTTCATCCGGCTGCTCGAACAGGTCCGCGACAACCTCTCCTTCCCCGGACAGTGACCATGCCTCCTTCCACGACACGCGCCCGGCGACGGGCGCCGGCCGCGGCGTTGCCGATCGTCGCCGCGCTGCTGCTCGCAGGCTGCGTCAGCAGCCGGGGCCTGGCGCCGCAGCTCACGCCCACCGATGCCGATACGCTCGTCGCCGGCCGCAGCCTGGCGGGCACGCCGCTCAGCGCCGCCGGCTTCCCGCGCGGCGACTGGTGGACCGCGTTCGGCGATCCGCAGCTCGACGCATTGATCATCGAGGCGCTGCGCGACAGCCCGACGCTGGCCGCCGCCGATGCCCGCGCCCGCAGCGCTCAGGCGCAGGCCGGGCTCGCCGATGCGCAGCGCCGGCCGACGCTCGGCGCCAGCGCGCGCGTCAGCGGCGTGCGGCTGCCCGAGACGATCGCGCCCGACCCGGTCGGCGGCGACTTCAAGGCCAGCGGCGTGCTGATGCTCGACTTCGCATGGGCGCCCGACCTGTGGGGCGGCCAGCGCGCGGCATTCGAGGCCGCCGCCGGCCAGGCGCGCGCGGCCGAGGTCGATGCGCAGGCCGCGCGCCTGACGCTGTCGTCGAACGTCGCCCGCACCTACGTCGCGCTGGCACAGGCCTTCGATGCGCAGGACGTGGCGCAGCGCGAGATCGACCGCGCCACCCGTCTGCGCGATCTTGCGCGCCAGCGCGTGGAGGCCGGCCTCGACAACCAGTTGCAGCTGCGCAACGCCGACACCGCGATCGGCATCGCACGCCAGCAGGCGCAGGCCGCGCAGCAGCAGATCGACGCGCTGCGCAACGCGCTGGCCGCGCTGCTGGGCAAGGGCCCGGACCGCGGCCTGGACGTCGCCCGCCCCCGCCTGCTGCAGGCCTCGGCCCCGTCGGTGCCGGCCGTGTTGCCGAGCGAGCTGCTGGGCCATCGCGCCGACGTCGTCGCCGCGCGCTGGCGCGTCGAGGCCGCCGCCCGCGGCGTGGACGCCGCCCAGGCCGCGTTCAGGCCGAGCGTCAACCTCAGCGCGCTGGTCGGCCTCGCGGCGGGCAGCCTGTCGGACCTGTTCGGCAGCGACGCGGTGCTCGGCTTCGGCGGCCCCGCGCTCAGCCTGCCGATCTTCGATGGCGGCCGGCTGCGTGCGGGCCTGGCGCAGCGCGACGCCGACTACGATGCCGCGGTCGCGGCCTACGATCAGACGCTGGTCGCCGCGCTGCGCGAGGTGGCCGACGCGCTGCAGGCCGCGCGCGCACTCGATGCGCAGATCGGTACCGTCGCCGACGCGACCGAGGCCGCCCGCCAGGCCTTCTCGCTCGCCGACACCCGCTATCGCGCCGGCATCGGCAACCAGCTCGACGTCCTCGCCGCGCAGCGTCCGCTGTTCCAGCTCGAGCAGCAGCTCGCCACGCTGCGTGCGCAGCGGCTCGGCGCCGCGGTCGACCTCGACCGCGCGCTCGGCGGCGGCCTGACGCCCGCCGCGCCCTCCCCTTCCACGCAGAACCAAGCCGGGGCGACCACGCCATGACTTCCGAACCCAACACCGCCACCCCGCCGCAGAAGAACGGCAAGCGCCGCCGCGCCCTCACGATCCTCGCCACCGTCGCCATCGTCGCCGGCGCCGGCTGGGCCGCGTGGTATCTGCTGGTCGCGCGCTGGCACCAGGACACCGACGACGCCTACGTGCAGGGCAACGTCGTCAGCATCGTGCCGCAGACGATGGGCACGGTCGTCTCGATCGACGCCGACGAGGGCATGCGCGTCGAGGCCGGCCAAGCGCTGGTGCACCTCGATTCCAACGACGCGCAGGTCGCCTACGACCAGGCGGTCGCGAACCTCGCCGGCACGGTCCGCCAGGTGCGCGGCCTCTACAGCAGCGTCGAATCCGGCCAGGCCGAACTGGCCGCGCGTCAGGTCGCCGTTCGCCAGGCGCGCGAGGACGTCAGGCGCCGCGAGGGCCTGGTCGCCAGCGGCGCGGTCTCGCGCGAGGAACTCGCCCACGCCCGCGACGTGCTGGCCGGCGCGGAGGCCGCGCTGTCGGCCTCGCAGGGCCAGCTCTCGCGCAGCCGCGCGCTGGTCGACGCGACCGAGGTCGCCAGCCAGCCGCAGGTCCAGGCCGCTGCCGCGCAGCTGCGTCAGGCCTGGCTGGACCTGCAGCGCATGGCCATCGTCGCGCCGGTGTCGGGCCACGTCGCCCGGCGCGAGGTGCAGTTGGGCCAGCGTGTGCAGCCGGGCAACACGCTGATGACGATCGTGCCGCTGGAACAGGTGTGGGTGGAGGCCAACTTCAAGGAGACCCAGCTCACCGGCATGCGCATCGGCCAGCCGGTCGAGGTGCGCGCCGACCTCTACGGCGGCGACGTGCGCTACACCGGCAAGGTCGCCAGCCTCGGCATGGGCACCGGCAGCGCGTTCTCGCTGCTGCCGGCGCAGAACGCCAGCGGCAACTGGATCAAGATCGTCCAGCGCGTGCCCGTGCGCATCGAACTCGACCCCGCGCAACTGGCCGAGCATCCGCTGCGTCTTGGCCTGAGCATGCACGTCGATGTCGCCGTGCGCGACCAGGACGGCCCGGTGCTGGCCACGGCGCAGGCGCCGCGCGCCGCGCCGCTGCTGTCGACCGACGCCTATGCAGAGCAGCTGGCGCAGGCCGATGCGCTGATCACGCGCACGATCGAGGCCAACCTGCCCCAGCTCGCCGCCCGCCGCTGAGCCGCCCCCGGCATCGAGCCCGCCATGTCCACGACCACTGCCGACGCGCCGGGCGCCCCCGCCCCGGCCGCCTCATCCGCCTTCCGTCCGCCGAACCTGGCGCTGACGACGATCGGCCTTGCGCTGGCGTCGTTCATGCAGGTGCTCGACATCACGATCGCCAACGTCTCGCTGCCGACGATCGCCGGCAACCTCGGCGCGAGCTCCAACCAGGCGACGTGGGTGATCACCTCGTTCGCGGTCAGCAACGCGATCGCATTGCCGCTGACCGGCTTCATGACCCGCCGCTTCGGCGAGCGCAAGCTGTTCGTGTGGGCGACGTTCGCGTTCGTGATCGCCTCGCTGCTGTGCGGACTGGCGTCGAGCATGGGCTTCCTGGTCGCCGCGCGCGCGCTGCAGGGCTTCGTCGCCGGCCCGATGTACCCGGTGACCCAGGCGCTGCTGATCTCGATCTATCCCCCGGCCAAGCGCGGCCAGGCGATCGCGCTGCTGGCGATGGTCACCGTGGTCGCGCCGATCTGCGGCCCGATCCTCGGCGGCTGGATCACCGACAACTACAGCTGGGAATGGATCTTCTTCATCAACGTGCCGATCGGCATCTTCGCCAGCCTCGTGGTCGCCAGCCAGTTGCGCGGGCGCCCGGAGAAGCTAGAGAAGCCGAAGATGGACTACGTCGGCCTGATCACGCTGATCGTCGGCGTCGGCGCGCTGCAGACGCTGCTCGACCTGGGCAACGAGGAGGACTGGTTCGCGTCGACGAAAATCGTGTGGTTGGCGATCGCCTCGGTGCTGGGCCTGGCGGTGTTCCTGATCTGGGAGCTCACCGAGAAGGACCCGATCGTCAACCTGCGGCTGTTCCGGCACCGCAACTTCGCCTTCGGCACGCTCGCGATGGTGCTCGGCTACTCGGCGTTCTTCGCCGTGGGCCTGCTGGTGCCGCTGTGGCTGCAGCGCAACCTCGGCTACACGCCGATCTGGGCGGGCTTCGCGACCGCGCCGATCGGCATCCTGCCCGTGCTGCTCACGCCGCTGGTGGGCAAGTACGCGACCCGCTTCGACCTGCGCATCCTGGCCACGTTCGCGTTCATGGTGATGGCGTTCACCAGCTTCATCCGCTCGGGCTTCAACCTGGAGGTCGACTTCCAGCACGTGGCGACGGTGCAATTGTGGCAGGGCCTGGGCGTGGCGCTGTTCTTCATGCCGGTGCTGACGATCCTGCTGTCGGACCTCGAACCGCACGAGATCGCCGCCGGCTCGGGCCTGGCGACGTTCGTGCGCACGCTCGGCGGCAGCTTCGCGGCGTCGCTGACCACCTGGGCCTGGAACCAGCGCAGCACCATCCACCACGCGCAGCTGACCGAGCACATCCCCGCGCACGATCCGGCGATCCAGCAGACCGTCGCCGCGCTCGGCCAGGGCGACGTGCAGCGCGGCGCGATGATGCTCGATCAGATGATCGCCCAACAGGCCACGCAGATCGGTTTCAACGAGATCTTCCACCTGCTGGGCATCCTGTTCCTGCTGGTGATCGCGTTTGTCTGGATGGCGCGGCCGCCGTTCGCGGCGAAGGTGGGCGGCGCGGCCTCCGGCGGGCACTGAGCCGGCGCGCCCGCGCGAACGACGTTCCGACCACAGGCGCACTTTCCTGCGCGCGCGATAGGCATTCGATGGCAGCGTGCCTCATGCCCCTGTAGGAGCGCGCTCGCGCGCGATGAAGCGTTCCGGTAAATGCCCTCGCGCGCGAGCGCGCGCCTACGCAGGCGACGCCAGCAGCGCCAGCCCGGCGATCAGGCCCAGCCCCAGCCCAGCGATCACCTCAGGCAGCGTGTGTCGCCCCATCCGCAGCCGCGCCCAGCCCAGCAGCGGCAGCGCGGCCAGGGCGGCGACCGCCGCGACCGGCGACAACGGCCAGGCCGCCACGCCGGCGAACGCCAGGCTCGCCATGTGCAGCGACAGCTTGATCCAGCGGTTCGCCAGACCGGCCGCGCCCAGCATCGAGGCGGCGGCGAGCACGCCATTCGAGGTCGCCGAGCCGCGACCGCCCATCCACAGCCAGTAGCCACCGGCGACGACCAGCGCCAGCCCGTAGAGCAGCGGCCGCTCCTGCCGACGCGACGCATCGACCGTTTCCCAGTGCCCGCCCCGCCGGCGCTGCCAGATGAAGGCGGACACGATTCCGACCGCAGCGAGGATGCCCAGCGCCGTGCGCCCCAGCGACGCCGGCGCGACACGCCACGCCGCCAGCAGCGCGAGCGCCGCGAACACCGCGAACGGGTGCAGGACGATCGAGACGATGCGGGCGACCGCCCGCGGCGAGGCGGGACCGCTCATCGCATGCCCTGGACCGTGGCCGCGCATCGCGTAGGCACGCGCATCGGCGCACGACGCGTCGCCGTCCATGCGATCACGACGCGCGCCACCAGCCGGTGATCGACAGCCGGGCCGACTCGACGAACGGCGAGACCGCCGTCACCAGGTGCGGACGCGGCACCCGGAACAGCGCGAGTGTGTTGAACCCTGGCACGAGGGCGTGCGTCACGCGGTCGTCCGCGTCCAGGAACTGCAACTGGCCGCCGTCGTCTGCGCGCCAGCCCGGCGAGAGGCCCAGCACGTAAGCCAGCCGTCGCTGCTTGCCGGGATGGTCGTCGTCATGCCGGGTCAGAAAATGCCCTGCGCGGTAGCGCGTCGCCTGCGCGTCGCCGAAGTCGATGTCGTCGACGCCGGTGACCGCACGCACCAGGTCGCGCAGCGGACCGCCGCCCAGCAGCGCGCGGAACCGGTCCAGCGCCGGCGGCAGCGGGCCGGGGTCGTAGTCGACGTCGTGGACCGGAAACCGTTCGTAGAGATACTGCATGCCGCGGCGCGTCTCCTCGAAGACCAGCGCCTGCAACGGCCGCAATGCGGCGGCCTCCATCTGTGCGATTGCGGCGGCATCGAAATCGCGATGCCGCCCGTCGATCCGCGTCACCAGCGCCCAGCGGGTCCGGTCCAGGAGACAGGCGCGCAGCGCCCGCGCGAAGTCGTCGGCCAGTACCTGGGGCACGACGACGTGGCCGTCGCGTGCGAAGTCGCTCCGCAACCGGTCGAGATCGTGCCGGGGCCCGGGCGGCATGCCGTCGACGGGTGCCCCGGCCTGCACCGTATCCGCCGGGCCGGCCCCGCTCATCGGCGCGACGCCCGCCGGGCCCGGCGCTCATACATGCTCGAGCGCCTCGGCCAGCCGCTCGACCGCGATGACCTCCATGCCCTTGTAGGTGCCGGCCTTGGGCGCGTTGGCGCGCGGCACGATCGCCCGCACGAAGCCGTGCGTGGCGGCCTCCTTCAGGCGTTCCTCGCCGTTGGGCACCGGCCGGATCTCGCCGGCCAGGCCGACCTCGCCGAAGGCGATGGTCTTCTCCGGCAGCGGTATGTCGCGCAGCGACGACAGCACCGACAGCAGCACCGGCAGGTCGGCCGCGGTCTCCTGCACGCGGATGCCGCCGACGACGTTGACGAACACGTCCTGGTCGCCGGTCATGATCCCGCCGTGCCGGTGCAGCACCGCGAGCAGCATCGCCAGCCGGTTGCCCTCCAGACCGACCGCGACGCGGCGCGGGTTCGACAGCGGCGAGGCGTCGACCAGGGCCTGCACCTCGACCAGCAGCGGCCGGGTGCCCTCGCGCGTGACCATGATGCAGCTGCCTGGCTGCTGTGCGCCGGCGCCCGACAGGAAGATCGCCGACGGGTTGGCGACCTCCTTGAGGCCCTTCTCGCCCATCGCGAACACGCCCAGTTCGTTGACCGCGCCGAACCGGTTCTTGAATGCGCGCATCACCCGGAAGCGGCTGCCGCTGTCGCCCTCGAAGTACAGCACCGCGTCGACCATGTGCTCGAGCACGCGCGGGCCGGCGATGCCGCCCTCCTTGGTCACGTGCCCGACCAGGAACACCGCGGTGCCGGTCTCCTTGGCATAGCGCACCAGGCGCGCGGCGGATTCGCGGACCTGGCTCACCGAGCCGGGGGCCGCGGTCAGCGACTCGGTCCACAGCGTCTGGATCGAGTCGGCGATGATCAGTCCGGGCTTGAGCCTGGACGCGTGCTCGAGGATGCGCTCGATGCCGGTCTCGGCCAGCGCGTGCAGGCCGTCGAGCGACAGCCCCAGGCGCACCGCGCGCCCGGCGACCTGCGCCAGCGATTCCTCGCCGGTGACGTACAGCCCCGGCAGCGTGTGGGCCATGCGCGCCAGCGCCTGCAGCAGCAACGTCGACTTGCCGATGCCCGGATCGCCGCCGATCAGCACCACCGCGCCCTCGACGAGGCCGCCGCCGAGCACCCGGTCGAACTCGCCGATGCCGGTCGACACGCGCACGTCCTCGCCCTGCTGCACGTCCTTGAGCGCCATGACCTTCGGTGCGTCGACCTTGCCGGCCCAGCCAGCGCGGCGCGCGGCGGGCGATTTCGCGGCCGCCGCGCTCTCGAGCACGATCTCGGCGATCGTGTCCCAGGCCCCGCAGGCGCTGCACTGGCCCTGCCACTTGCTGTAGTCGGCGCCGCACTCGTTGCAGACGAAGGCGGTTCGGGCTTTGGCGGCGGGCTTGGCCATCGGAAATCGGTCCATTGCGGGACCGGCAGGATAGCCGAGCGCGGTCGCAGCGCAGGAGACGCGCACGCCCCCGGGCACGCGCCGAAGCCCGCTACAATCGCGACGGACAGACCGGCCCGGGGGGCCGCCCGATGCCCTACCGCGACGACCTCCACGACCGGACGCGAGCGTCGGCTCTGCTGTTCGCATCGCGCATCCACCGCATGCGGATGCTGGGCACGGTGCTGTGCGCGCTGCCGATCGCCTCGGTGCTGGCCGAGCGCGGCGCACCGGGCTGGCTGTGGGCCGCGCTGGCGATCAACGCGCTGGCATGGCCGCAACTCGCCTGGCAGCTGTCCCGCCGTGCGCGCGACCCGATCGCCGCCGAGTACCGCAACCTGCTCGCCGACGCCGCGGCCGGCGGACTGTGGATCGTGGCGATGGCGGTGAGCCTGCTGCCGACCGCGGTCATGGCGACGGTGCTCAGCGCCGACCGGCTCGCCGCCGGCGGCTGGCGCCTGTTCCGTCGGGCCGCCTTCGTGTTCGTGCTCGCCTTCGTGACCGGCTGGGCGGTCGCCGGTTTTCCGTTCGCGCCGGAGACGTCGACGCGGACGCTGCTCGCCTGCCTGCCGCTGATGTTCGGTTACCACATCGCACTGAGCCTGGTGACCTACCGGCTGGGCAGGACCATTGCCCGGCAGAACCGCGACCTCGAGCGCACCAACCGCACCGATTCCGGCAGCGACCTGCCCAACCGGCGGCACTTCGACATCCGCACCCACGACGCGTTCGCGCGCTTCGAGCGCCACGGCGATCCGGCCACGCTGCTGATGATCGACATCGACGCCTTCAAGTCCATCAACGACCGCCATGGCCACGGCGTCGGCGACCTCGTGCTGCGGCGGGTGGCCGACGTGCTGCGCACCGCGGCCGGGGCCACCGACACCCCGGCGCGGATCGGCGGCGACGAGTTCGTGATCCTGCTCGCCCCCGCCGGACCGGCGCGCGCAGCCGCGGTCGCCGAGTACGTGCGCGCCGGCATCGCCGCGCTGTCCTTCGACGACCACCCCGCGTTGAGCTGCACCGCCAGCATCGGTGTCTCGACGACGCGCGCGGAGTTCGGCACGCCGGCCGACTGGCTGCACGATGCCGACGGCGCGCTCTATCGCGCCAAGGCGGCGGGACGCAACCGGGTCGTCGTGGCCTGAACCGCCTGTCGCGCCGCTACGCGGCGGACGTTGCCGATGCGCGCCCCGGTCCGCCGGGCAGCGCCCCGCGACGCGCGAGTTGCATCAGCGCCGTCGCGGCGTCGCCGACCACGAGCGGCGCCGGCACCGACAGCATCAGGTTCAGCGGCAGCCCGAACTCCTCGATGTTCCAGCCGTGCAGGTCCAGCACCCCGTCCGCGCCGATCGCCTGCGGATGCCGCTGGCGGATGCGCTGGGCGAACGTGCCGTCTTCGGGGATGTAGCCATGGACCGGCTTGCCGCGCGCGACCGCGTAACCGACCTCGAAGCAGGTCCCGCTATCGGGCTCGGGCCCGCGGAAGAAGTCGAGATTGGCGAGCACCGCGTCGGCTCGCTCGATCAGGCCGATGTTGGCCCGGTAGATCCACCGCGCCTGCTCGCCTGGATCGACGATCGCCGCGGGCACGTCCTGGTCGAGCGGATACAGCCCCTCGATCCCGAACCGCGCACACAACGCCTTGAGCTCGGCCCCGCGCGCGCGGGCATCGGGCCGGAACACATCGGGCCCGGCGAGGTACAGGGAGCGGATCATCGTGGGGGCACGTCACGGGAAAGACCGCATTGTCGCGGCCGCGGCGAACGCGGGAAATGCGACCGGACGCCGCTGGCGTGCAGGGAACGCTGTCCGGTACGCGCGACAAAGCGGTATCGGCGCAGATGATCCAACACGATCCGCAGGCCCGCCTGCGCGGTGGCCGCTTCCAGCACTGCACCACCGCCGCCACGATCCCCTACCCGATGGCGTTAAACAGCAGAACAAGGAGCAGGCCGCACGCCATGCCAGGTAGCGCCGATCGGTCCAACACCGCTCGGACACCAGCGCACCAAGCTCCCGTTACACTCCTGCGATGCGCACCTCGCTGTTCTTCGAGAGCTAACTGAACGTCGGCGTCGAGGTTGCGTGGCGTGGATCACGTCACTCGACGGTATCTCCAGAGAAACCCATCCCTTCATTCGGATGACGTCGCCTAGCGGCGTCCAGGATCTTTCCTCGATTCGGTTTCAACCGGGGGGTCCCGATGAGGAGGCCTTCAGCTTCCCGGGCGACGACTTCGAAGGGGATCACCCGCCCAGCCTTCGCCGACATGGCGCTACGGGCTTTCCTGAGGGCTTCGACGGTAGCGATCAGAATTGAAGCGGTGCGCTGGTGCAGACGCAAAGGCTACCGATCTAGCTCCGGTGATCTTAGAGCTTCAGCAGCAAGGCGCCACCACCCTAGGCGCCATCGCTGACGCATTGAATGCAGGGGGGTTCACCACCCCACGCGGCGGTAGCTGGCATCGGTCGAGCGTGCGAAATCTGCTGCAGCGACTGCCCTAACGGCGCGCCGAAACGTCGAGCTACACGCTGCCGCCCTACGGGGGAAACCGGCATCGATTGATCTATTCAACCCGCCTCGGATTTTTGAGCTCATTGGGGCCAGATTGACCAACGGCGCTTTGCCGAGATGTGCTCGATCGCTAGGTCAATCTCGGTAAGCAGGCGCTCCCGCTTGTCCTCTGGGCCGTAGTCAGACCAGCTAACTCTCAGACCCTGAAGCAGTCTTAAAGTGACCGGGTAGTAGTGCGGGAAATTGCGGAGCTCGAAGACGACGGCAACCTGTCGATCAAGGCGCATCGGCTGGTCTGGGTTCTCCCGTTCCACCAGCTGCTTGATCAAGCTGTGATAGGTCTCAAAGCGTAGGCGCTTTGCCTCAGATCGCTTTGCGAGAATGAATTGAATCACCGCGAATGCAATCGGGAGAACCGTGACCACAACGCTTAGCTGCGCAGTGTTGGTTGCAATCCAGTCCCACATGTCGCCCTCCATTGTCTTACGACTGAGCCGCAATCGTAGAGATTTGATGGAGGCTGCACCATCTACACGGGAGCGACGGCGAAGTCCTCGAGAGCCGCTGCCGCTTGGATCGCGCCGAGCGTAAAAGTGGCGTCGCCCCGCTAAATAAACAAAACATGAACGACATCTTTTCGCTGTCAGCGAAAAAAGATTTGGCGATGTATGGTGTCCCTGTCATCGCGCGGGGACATCTCTCGCAACGACGTGAGTGGGCAACCACTCGTGGGACGCAAGTCCCGACACATTCCCGAAGCCATCGTCCCGTCATGCCCGGGCGATCCAGCGAGGGGGTCAGGTGGCTGCGTCGTGAGGCCGCAGCCAAGTGGTCAGAGGAGGGCTAAAGCCGACGTCCTACCCCATCTCCGTAGCAGCGTGAGAGCCCCCAATTCCTGGGAGGCGTTGCGGAGAACTGCATATGAGCAACAAAGCAGGGTATAGCGATGATGGGCGCCGGAAGCTGAGTTCGAAGTTCAAGCGTGCCTTTCGTAATCCTTGGGCGTTTCGCCTGCTGATGCTGGTCTGGAAGATCTACGACCACTTCAGCGAGTGAGTCCCCAAGAGGCGGCAGGTAAGCACGGTACGAACGAAGCACCCTCCTTCTAATCAACGGTCACTAGTTGCATAGGAGTGAAATGCTGCACAAAGCGCTAAAGACAATTAGGGAAGTCCATCAGATGCCGCAAGGCGACCTTGCGACTGCGCTGGACATATCACAGTCACACCTGTCTGAAATCGAGTCAGGCAGAAAGAAGAACGTCTCGGTCCAACTCTTAGCTCGATACGCAAGCATTTTTGATGTTCCGCCCTCCACTTTCCTCAGCTTCGCAGAAGCGCTGGAAGGGGAGTCTGAAAAGCGCAGGAAGAACGCACAACGCTTGTTGAGTGTTCTTGAATGGACTCTGGACAAGCCCAGTGATCGCATTGGACCAAAGCAGTCGATATGAGCTGGAGCTCTCGCCTCTCTATCGGCTTGGCCGAACCAAAGACCTTGCCGCCCTGCTGCGTTGGCGCGGAAATCCCAGCCAGCTAAAGGCTTTCAGCAAGCGCGACGATCACTTCGACGAGTACGATCAAGTCGACCCCAAGACGTTGAAGAAGCGTCACATTGAGGCGCCGAAGGCAGGCTTGAAACGTCTCCAGAGACGCCTGAATGCTCTCTTGCAGCGCATCCACGCCCCTCCGTACCTCCACTCGGGTATCCGTGGGCGATCCTATCTGACGCACGCCGGCACACACACGCAGGCAGAAGGCGCGACCCTAACAGCTGATATCAGCGACTACTATCCGAGCGTGTCTACCGAGCGATTGCAGCAGTTGTTCCGGAAGGACTTCCGATGCTCGATAGACGTTGCTTGGATACTTGCGCGACTTCTCTCATGTCGTGGTCACCTTGCTACCGGCAGTCCAGCGAGTGCCATTGTGGCCTTCATGGCAAACCGAAGCATTTTCGACGAGCTCGCCAAGCGCGCGACGAAGCGCGGGATTGCCTTCTCGCTGTACATGGATGATCTCGCATTCACTGGCAGAGGTGTGAACCGCAGTGATGCGGCGGCGGCAGGAGAACTGCTTATCCGGCACGGGCTCAGAATCAAGGCCAAGAAGACACGACTTTTCCACGCCGACCAGCCAAAGCTGGTCACCGGAGTTGCTTGGCGTAATGGCATCAAGCGCGCACCTAATGCTCAGCACAAGCTGATGAGAGAGGCGCTGCTAGTTCTGCAGCGAGCGCCACGAGAGCCCGGGCACTACAGAACGGCCATTGGTCGCGTGCAACACATCGCGATGCTGGATGACGTGCGAGGTCCGCAACTTCGCAAGAAGGCTCGCGAGCTCCGCGTCGGCCTGAAAGCACTTGAGTCCCCTAGGTAGGCCGAACCCGAAGTGGAGTGTTCGCCTGCTTGCGCCGCTCCCACTACGCGTGCCGAGACTGTCTCGTCCTTCAGCGCGGCGATCCGCCAGCGGAGAAGAGCCCAGAGCGACAGGACGGAGCGCCAAACCGACACCCCCAACCGGGGCACCGACGCCCCTCTAGAAACGAAAAACCCCTTGAAAACAAGGGGTTTATCGATTTGGTGCCGGAAATAGGAATCGAACCTACGACCTACGCATTACGAATGCGCCGCTCTACCAACTGAGCTATTCCGGCCTGGGACGCGAATTCTAGGGAGCGCCGGGCCGGCCGTCAATCGACCAGGCGCAGCCGCAGTTCCTTGGGCAGGGCGAAGACCATGCTCTCCGGCTCGCCGGAGAGCTCGCGGACGCCGCCGGCGCCAAGGTCGCGCAGGCGGTCGAGCACGCCCTGGACCAGCACGTCCGGGGCCGACGCGCCGGCGGTGACGCCGATGTGGTGGCGGCCGGCGACCCAGCGCGGGTCGATCTCGTCGGCGCCGTCGATCAGGTAGGCCTCGACGCCGTCGCGCTCGGCGAGCTCGCGCAGGCGGTTGGAGTTGGAGCTGTTGGGCGAGCCGACGACGAGCACCAGGTCGCATTCCTTCGCCAGATCGCGCACGGCGTCCTGGCGGTTCTGCGTGGCATAGCAGATGTCGTCGTTCTTCGGGCCCTGGATCGCGGGGAACTTCTCGCGCAGCGCGGCGATGACGCCGCGGGTATCGTCGACCGACAGCGTGGTCTGGGTCGTGTAGGCCAGGTTTTCTGGCTGGCCGACGTCGAGCGCGGCCACGTCGGCCTCGTCCTCGACCAGGTAGATGCTGCCGGCGCCGGCCTCGGCGCGCCACTGGCCCATCGTGCCCTCGACCTCGGGATGGCCGTGGTGGCCGATCAGCACGACGTCGCGGCCGGCGCGGCAATGGCGCGCGACCTCAAAGTGGACCTTGGTCACCAGCGGACAGGTCGCGTCGAAGACCTTGAGCCCGCGCCGGGCGGCCTCTTCGCGCACGGCCTGCGAGACGCCGTGCGCGCTGAAGATCACGGTCACGCCGTCGGGCACCTCGTCGAGTTCCTCTACGAAGATCGCGCCGCGGCGCTTGAGGTCCTCGACCACGAACCGGTTGTGCACGACCTCGTGGCGCACGTAGATCGGCGCGCCGAGCGTCTCGATCGCGCGCTTGACGATCTCGATCGCGCGGTCGACGCCGGCGCAGAAGCCGCGGGGGTTGGCGAGGACGATATCCATAGGAGCGCAAGTCTACCGGAGCACGCGGGAACGAGGCCGCAACGGGCGCGATGCAGCGTTTCCTGCCAGACAACCCCGCGACTGGCCCGTAGGCGCGGCGCTCGTGCTTGCATCCCCTTTTCGGGGACGCGCGATAGGCCTTGCCTGGAAAGCCCTATCGCGCGCGAGCGCGCTCCTACGGGGGGCGGATCGGGTATCGGTGCGACGTGCCGGTTACGGCTTCTTCGCGGGAAAGAACCCGAACAGCGCGATGCCGATCGCGCCGCCGACGATCGCCGCGTCGGCGATGTTGAACGCCGGCCAGTAGTAGTCGCGCCAGTGCCACTGGATGAAGTCGACGACGTGGCCGTGGATCTGGCGGTCGATGACGTTGCCCAGCGCCCCTCCGATCACCAGCGCGAACGGCAGCGCGGTGCGCCAATCGCGCCGCGGGGTCCTGGCCAGCCACCCGCCCAGGACGCCGCTGATGACGAGCGCCAGGATCGTGAAGAACCACTTCTGCCAGCCGCCGGCGGTCGCCAGGAAGCTGAACGCCGCGCCGGTGTTGTAGGTGCGGTACCAGTTCCAGAATCCTTCGATGACCGGGATCGCGGTGTACTCGGGCAGCGAGGTCAGCACCCACCACTTGGTCAGCTGGTCGAGCGCGATCACCACTGCCGAGAGCGCCAGCCACGGCAGCGCGTTGGGGGCGATGCGGGCCATCAGAACCACCTCCGGATCTCGCCGCCGCCATCGCGGCCGTCGGTCGAGATGTTGTCCACGCAGCGGCCGCACAGCCCCGGATGCTCGGGGTGCGTACCGACGTCGGCGCGGCGCTGCCAGCAGCGCACGCACTTGGGCTTGTCGGTCGCGCGCGCCGACACGCCGATCGCGGCCGCGCCTTCGTCGTCGACGAGCGTGACGTCGCCGCTGATCAGCAGGAAACGCAGTTCGTCGACGACCGGCGAGAGCCAGTTCGCATCGGCCACGCCGCAGCGCAGCTCGATCTCGGCATCGAGCGCGGCGCCGATCTCGCCGCTGGCGCGCATCGGCTCGAGCACCTTGGCCACGCGCTCGCGCAGTTCCAGCACGCGCTCGAAGTCCTGCGGCCCCCAGTCGGCGTCGCCGTCGAGCTGCGCCAGGTCCGGGTACCAGGTCGCGAACTGCACGTTGGCCTCGCGCGCGCCCTGCGCCGGCGCAGGCAGGTAGCCCCACATCTCGTCGGCGGTAAAGCTGAGCACCGGCGCGATCCAGCGCACGAAGGCCTCGGCGATGTGGTACATCGCGGTCTGCGCGCTGCGCCGCCCGACCGAGTGCTCGGGCATCGTGTACAGGCGGTCCTTGGTGACGTCGAGGTACAGCGACCCGAGGTCGACGCTGCAGAAGTTTGACAGCGCCTGGACGATCTCGGCGAAGTCGTAGCGCGCGTAGGCGGCCTCGATGCGCGCCTGCAGCAAAGCGGCGCGATGCACGATCCAGCGGTCGAGCGCGACCATGTCCTGCGGCGCGACCAGATCCGTCGCAGGCGCGAAGCCGGCCAGGTTGCCGAGCAGGAAGCGCGCAGTGTTGCGGATCCGGCGGTAGGCGTCGGCGGTGCGCTTGAGGATCTCCTGCGACAGCGACATCTCGTTGCTGTAGTCGGCCGATGCGATCCACAGGCGCAGGATGTCGGCGCCCAGCGTCTTCATGATGTCCTGCGGCTCGATGCCGTTGCCCAGCGACTTGGACATCTTGCGGCCGTGCTCGTCGACGGTGAAGCCGTGCGTCAGGCACTGCCGGTACGGCGCCGCCTTGTCGATGGCGACGCCGGTCAGCAGCGAGGACTGGAACCAGCCGCGATGCTGGTCGGAGCCCTCGAGGTAGAGGTCGGCCGGCTTGGGATACCCGCGCGCGCGCAGCACGCCCTCGTGGGTGACGCCCGAGTCGAACCACACGTCGAGGATGTCGGTGATCCTGTCGTAGTCGGCCGCATCACTGCCGAGCAGTTCGGCCGCGTCGAGCGTGTACCAGACGTCGACGCCGTGCTGCTCGACGCGGTCGGCGACGGCGCGCATCAGCTCGACCGTGCGCGGATGCGGTTCGCCGGTCTCGCGGTGCACGAACAGCGCGATCGGCACGCCCCAGGTGCGCTGGCGCGAGATCGTCCAGTCCGGGCGGTCGGCCACCATGCCGGCGATGCGCGCCTGCCCCCAGGCCGGGTACCAGGTCACGCCCTCGATCGCCGCGAGTGCATCGGTGCGCAACCCGCCCTGCTCCATCGAGATGAACCACTGCGGCGTGGCGCGGAACGCGATCGGCGTCTTGTGGCGCCAGCAGTGCGGATAGCTGTGTTCGAGCTTCGCGAACGCCAGCAGGCTGCCCTGCGCGCGCAGCGCGTCGACGATGACGTCGTTGGCCTTCCAGATGTGCAGGCCGGCGAGCGCGGTGTCGCCGATCGGCGGCGTCGACGGCAGGTAGACGCCGCGGCCGTCGACCGGATTGAGCTGCGCGGCACTGTAGCGCTCGAGCAGGCCGTAGGCCTTGCCGACGACGTAGTCCTCCTGGCCGTGGCCGGGCGCGGTGTGCACCGCGCCGGTGCCGTCCTCGGCCGACACGTGCTCGCCGAGGATCACCGGGATGTCGCGCTCGGCATAGAACGGATGGCCGAGCAGCAGGTGTTCGAGCGCACTGCCGGCGACGCGGCCGTGCACGACGACGTCGCCCTCGACGCCGTAACGGCGCAGCGCACCTTCGGCCAGCGCATCGGCCAGCACCAGCCAGCGACGGCGACCATCCTGCGCGACCGGCCCCTCGACCAGCGCGTATTCGAGCTCGGCGCCCAGCGACACCGCCAGCGACGCGGGCAGCGTCCACGGCGTCGTCGTCCAGATCGGCAGCGCGACCTCGACGCCGGCCGGCAGCGTCGCGCCGAAGGCGTGCGCGAACGCGGCGGCATCGCGCGCGACGTAGGCCACGTCGATCGCCGGCGAGACCTTGTCGGCGTACTCGATCTCGGCCTCGGCCAGCGCCGAGCCGCAGTCGAAGCACCAGTGCACCGGCTTGACGCCGCGGGTCAGGTGGCCGTTGTCGACGACCTTGGCCAGCGCGCGGATCTCGTCGGCCTCGAAGCGGAAGTCCAGCGTGCGGTACGGGTTGTCCCAGTCGCCCAGCACGCCCAGGCGCTTGAAGTCGCGCCGCTGCAGGTCGATCTGCGCGTTCGCGTACTCGCGGCACTTCTGCCGGAACTCGACCGCGTCGAGCTTGACCCCGACCTTGCCCCACTTCTTCTCGATCGCGATCTCGATCGGCAGACCGTGGCAGTCCCAGCCCGGGACGTAGGGCGCGTCGAAGCCGGCCAGGCCCTTGGACTTGACGATGATGTCCTTGAGGATCTTGTTGACTGCATGGCCGAGGTGGATCGTGCCGTTCGCGTACGGCGGGCCGTCGTGCAGCACGAACAGCGGACGGCCGTGCGCATGCGCGCGCAACTGCGCGTACAGGCCCTCGTCCTCCCAGCGCGCCAGCATCGCCGGCTCGCGCTTGGGCAGGTCGCCGCGCATCGGGAAGTCGGTCGCCGGCAGGTGGATCGTCGACTTGTAGGGGTTGGGGGAATTGTCGGCCTGGGCGCTCACGCGTAGTCCTGTCGTTGCGGTTCTTGTCGTGGTGGGGCGCCGGCGGCCGCCTCGGCGAGCAGGGCCCGGGCGCGGGCCGCGTCCAGGTCCATCTGCGCGACCAGGGCGGGCAGGTCGTCGAACTTCTCCTCGTCGCGCAGCCGGGCGACGAACTCGACCTCGATCCTGCGCCCGTACAGGTCGCCGTCGAAGTCGAACAGATGGGCCTCGAGCAGCGGCTCCACGCCGCCAACGGTGGGCCGGGTGCCGAAGCTCGACACCGACGGCCACGGCCGGCTTCGATCGGCATCGCTGCCGATGCCGTGCACGCGCGTGGCGTAGACGCCGCGCAGCGCCGGTACCTTGCCGCCGAAGCGCAGGTTGGCGGTCGGGTAGCCGAGCGTGCGGCCGAGCTGCTGGCCGCGCACCACGCGGCCGGACACCGCGTACGGCCGGCCCAGCAGACGGGCGGCGTGGACGAAGTCGCCGGCCACGAGCGCGGCGCGGATATGCGTGCTCGACACCCGCTCGCCGTCGACCACCAGCGGCTCGATCTCGCCGGCGACGAAGCCGGCCTCGCGGCCCAGCGCCTGCAGCGTCGCCAGTTCGCCGGCGCGCCGGTGCCCGAACCGGAAGCCCGGCCCGACCCAGACCTCGCGCGCGCGCAGCCGTGCCAGCAGCACCTGCTCGACGAAGGCCTCGGGCGACATCGCCGCCATCCGCGCATCGAAGCGCAGCAGCCCGACGACGTGGGCGCCGAGCGCGCGCAGGCCCTCGATCTTCGCCCGCACTGGCCCCAACCGCGGCGGCGGCGTCGCGGCGGCGAAGAACTCGCGCGGCAGCGGCTCGAAGCTCAGCGCGGCGGCGGCCACGCCCAGCGCATGCGCGCGCGCGACCGCGTGGCGCACCAGCGCCTGGTGCCCGAGGTGCAGGCCGTCGAACGCCCCGATGCAGACCACGCTGCCGTCGGCACACTCGGACCCGCCGGCGATGTCGCGGAACAGCCTGCTCATGGCGTCTCGTCGGGCGGAGACGGCGTCGGACGCCGCGCTCCGGAAGGTGACCGGAGATTATAGCGGGCGCAGCCCCCGCGCCGCGGCCCGCCCTGCCCCGGCGTCCGCGATGCTCAGTGCCGCAGGTGACGCGGCCGCAGCCCCAGGGCCAGCATCGCGACCCCGTAGGCGGCCGCCCCGGCGCCGATCGCCAGCGCCAGCCAGGCGATCCGGTGCTGCCAGCCGTCGATCGCGGTCCAGTCGCCGATCCAGCCGCGCAGCGCCAGCACCACCGCCGCCATCGCCACGCAAGCGCCGGCCAGCCGCAGCAGGTAGCGTGCCCAGCCCGGCTCGGGCACGAAGATCGCGCGCCGGCGCAGGTAGCGCCACAGCAGCGTCGCGTTGACCACGCCCGCCAGCGCCGTCGCCAGCGCGATGCCCCCGTGCGCACCCGGGACGTCGTACAGCCACAGCGGCGTGGTCAGCGCGATGGTCAGCGCGACGTTGGCCGCGACCGTCCAGATCGCCGCGCGCATCGGCGTCTTCGTGTCCTGGCGGGCGTAGAACGCCGGGGCCAGCACCTTGCTGAGCATGAAGGCCGGCACGCCCAGGCTCATCGCGGTCAGGCTGACGGCCGCCATCCGCGTGTCGTGGGCGCCAAATGCGCCGTAGTTGTAGACGGTCGCGGTGATCGGCTCTGCCAGCAGCAGCAGGCCGAGGCCAGCCGGCACGCCGGCCAGCAGCGCCATGCGCAGGCCCCAGTCCAGCGACTGGCTGTAGCCCTGCGCGTCCTGGGCCGCGTGCCGGCGCGAGAGGTGCGGCAGGATCACCGTGCCCAGCGCGACGCCGAACAGGCCCAGCGGGAACTCGATCAGCCGGTCCGAGTAGTACAGCCAGTCGACGCTGCCGCTGGCCAGCAGCGACGCGAACGCGGTGCCCACGATCAGGTTGACCTGGGCTACCGAGGAGGAGAACAGCGTCGGCAGCATCAGCCGCCCGACCTTGCGCACCTCGGCGTGGCCGAAGCCCGGCCGCAGCCGCGGCCGCAGCCCCAGCCGCCCCAGGGCCGGCCACAGCAGCGCGAGCTGCAGGAAGCCGGCGACCAGCACGCCCCAGGCCAGGCCCTGCGGCGGCAGGTCGAACCGCGGCGCCAGCCACAGCATCGCGGCGATCATCGTCAGGTTGTGCAGCACCGGCGTGAACGCCGGCAGCCCGAAGCGGCCGTGGCTGTTGAGGATCGACGCGGCCAGCGACATCAGCGAGATGAACAGCAGATACGGGAACGTGATCCGCAGCATCTGCGCGGTCTGCGCCAGCAGTTCTGGCTGATCGGCCCAGCCCGGCGCGAACAGCCGCGCGACCAGCGGCGCCAGCAGCATGCCGGCCGCGCAGACGACCAGCACCACCGCGCACAGCGCACCGGCCATGTGGTCGACGAAGGACTTCAGCGCAGCGCGGTCGCCCCGCTCCTTGATCTCGTTGAGCACGGGCACGAAGGCCATCGCCATCGAGCCCTCGGCGAACACCCGACGCAGGAAATTGGGGATGCGATAGGCGACAATGAAGGCGCTCATCGCGCCACCGGTACCGAACAGCGTCGCCTGCAGCATGTCGCGGGCGAAGCCGGCGATGCGCGACAGCAGGGTCATCGCGCTGAACACCGCGCTCGAGCGCAGCAGCCCGCCGCGTGCCCGGGCCTCGGGCGCCGCGGCGGCCGGATCGGAGGCCGTCACCGTCGCATCCCGTTCAGGCCGGGCCTGTTGACGCAAGTATATGAAAGCACCATAATTTCCTGCTCAAATTTCCATTGGTCCGGCCAAGCCGGATTTTCACACGTCCAGCTTCCAGGAATCCATCGTGGCAAACATCAAGTCCGCCAAGAAGCGCGCCAAGCAGACCGTCGTGCGCAACGCGCGCAACTCCGCCCAGCGCTCGCAGCTCCGCACCGCCGTCAAGAAGGTGCTCAAGGCGCTCGACGCCAACGACGCCGCCGGCGCGCAGGAGGCGTTCAACGTCGCCCAGCCGATCCTCGACCGTTTCAGCTCGCGCGGCCTGATCCACAAGAACAAGGCCGCCCGCCACAAGAGCCGCCTGTCGGCCCGCATCAAGGCGCTCAAGGCCGCTGCCTGAGCCCTGCCCGGCCGCCCCGGCGGTCGATGCGAGAAGAACCCGGCTCCGGCCGGGTTTTTTTGTGGCGCGGTATTGCGACCATGCCCGCGCAGCTGCCTGAGCGCGATGCGCGAAAGGCCGGCTTTGTTGGTGCACGCATCGCGGCCGAGCAACCGTGCCGGCTGCCTAACGCCTCCCCTTGTAGGAGCGCGCTCGCGCGCGATGGGCATTACCGGGAACACCCCATCGCGCGCGAGCGCGCTCCTACGGGAGACCGCGGCAAGCCCCAAGAACGCGAAACCCGGCCTGCGGCCGGGTTCCGGTGACGCGCACGTCGGCCCGCGCCGTCAGACCGCGTCGGCGGCCTCGCGCGCGGCGCGGTCGAGGTCGTCGAGCGCGGCCTGCACCTTGAGCATGACCTCGCGCGTGCCCTCGTGGGCCAGGCCCGAGACCAGGAACCACGGGCCGGCCCAGCCCAGCGCCTCGACGATCCGCGCGGCCTCGGCCTGCGCCTCTTCGGGCAGCAAGGTGTCGGCCTTGTTGATCAGCAGCCAGCGCGGCTTGTCGAGCAGCGCCGCATCGAACTTCCCGAGCTCGCGCTCGATCGCCCGCACCTGATCGACCGCATCGCTGCCGTCGAGCGGCGCGATCTCCACCAGGTGCAGCAGCAGCCGGGTGCGCTGGATGTGGCGCAGGAACAGCGCGCCCAGGCCCGCACCATCGGCCGCGCCCTCGATCAGGCCCGGAATGTCGGCGATCACGAAGCTGCGCGCCGGCTCGACGCTGACCACGCCCAGGTTCGGGTACAGCGTGGTGAACGGATAGTCGGCGACCTTCGGTGTCGCCGCCGAGACCGCACGGATCAACGTGCTCTTGCCGGCATTGGGAAAGCCCAGAAGACCGACGTCTGCCAGCAGCTTGAGCTCGAGCCGCAACGTGCGTTCCTCGCCGCCCTCGCCCGGCGTCGACTGGCGCGGCGAACGGTTGGTCGAGCTCTTGAAATGCATGTTGCCCAGGCCGCCCTTGCCGCCGCGCGCCACCAGCAGCCGCTGCCCGTGGGCGGTGAGGTCGCCGATGACCTCGTCGGTCGTGACGTTGTGCACGACGGTGCCGACCGGCACGACGATCGTCAGGTCGTCGCCGCCCTTGCCGTACATCTGCCGGCCCATGCCGTTCTCGCCGCGCTGCGCGCGGTACATCGTCTGATGCCGGAAATCGACCAGCGTGTTGAGGTTCTCGTCGGCGACCAGCCAGACGCTGCCGCCATCGCCGCCGTCACCGCCGTCCGGGCCGCCGAGCGGGATGAACTTCTCGCGCCGGAATCCGACGCAGCCATTGCCGCCGTTGCCAGCGGTGACGGTGATTTCGACTTCGTCGACGAGTTTCATAAGAGCCGGGATTCGGAATGGGGGATTCGGGATTGGAACAAGCGGTCAGCGCGATGAACCGACCCGGGACTCGCAAGCGCAGCGCGCTCGAATCCCGAATCCCCCATCCCGAATCCCGTCCGACAGGCCCACGGCCCGCCGGAATGAAAAACCCCGCCGGAGCGGGGCTTCGTGTCGGACGGCGTCGCGCGGATTACTGCGCGGCGACGACGTTGACGGTGCGACGGTTCTTCGGACCCTTGGTCGTGAACTCGACCTTGCCGTCGACCAGCGCGTACAGCGTGTGGTCGCGGCCCAGGCCGACGCCGCTGCCCGGATGGAACTGGGTGCCGCGCTGACGCACGATGATGTTGCCGGCCTCGATGGCCTGGCCGCCGTAGATCTTGACGCCGAGGTACTTCGGGTTGGAGTCGCGGCCGTTGCGCGAGGAACCTACGCCCTTCTTGTGTGCCATGCCTGCTGCTCCTTACTTGCTGCCACCGGCGATGCCGGTGATCTCGATTTCGGTGTAGTGCTGACGGTGACCCTGCCGCTTCATGTGGTGCTTGCGGCGGCGGAACTTGATGATGCGGATCTTGTCGGCGCGGCCGTGCGACTTGATCGTCGCGCTGACGCTGGCACCGGCGATCGCGTCGCCGAGCTTCACGCCGTCGGCGTCGCCGAGCAGCAGCACGTTGTCGAACTTGATCTCGCTGCCGACGTCGCCGTCGAGCTTCTCGACGCGCAGCGTCTCGCCCGCCATCACGCGGTACTGCTTGCCGCCCGTCACCAGGACTGCATAACTCATGACCAGACTTCCTCTGTAGTTATTGTGGTCGCTGCCGCCATCGAGGGCGGACAGGAGCGGGACTTTAATGGGATCAGTGGGTTGCGGTCAAGTCGCCCCAGGACCGGGCTTCATCCTGGGGCCGGCGTGCGCGCCGGGACCCGGGCTGCGCCACGGATTGCCCCGTAGGAGCGCGCTTGCGCGCGATGAAGCATTCCCGGGGATCCTGCTGAGAGACAGCCCTTCGCGCGCGAGCGCGCTCCTACGGAACGGCCCCTTCGCTGAACGGCGCCGTCTCACCAGCTGAGACCGGCCGCACTCACACTGGCGTTGCGCCGATTTGCCCCCAAATGAGCGGCTCGGTAGTCTGACCGATTGCCCGTTCCCGCGCCCTGGGCGCGTGCCGTGCCTCCCCCGCCCTCCAACCGGACCTGACGTCGATGGCGATGGACACCATCCGCATTCGCGGTGCCCGTACCCACAATCTCAAGAACATCGATCTCGACCTGCCGCGCGACCAGTTGATCGTCATCACCGGCCTGTCGGGCTCGGGCAAGTCGTCGCTGGCGTTCGACACGATCTACGCCGAAGGCCAGCGCCGCTACGTCGAGTCACTGTCGTCCTACGCGCGGCAGTTCCTCAGCGTGATGGAGAAGCCCGACCTCGACCACATCGAGGGCCTGAGCCCGGCGATCTCGATCGAGCAGAAGTCGACCTCGCACAACCCACGCTCGACCGTCGGCACGATCACCGAGATCTACGACTACCTGCGCCTGCTCTACGCGCGCGTCGGCAGCCCGCGCTGCCCCGACCACGGCTACCCGCTCGAGGCGCAGACCGTCAGCCAGATGGTCGACCAGGTGCTGGCCCTCGACCCCGAACAGCGCTGGATGCTGCTCGCGCCGGTCGTGCGCGACCGCAAGGGCGAGCACGCGCAGGTCTTCGAGCAGTTGCGCGCCCAGGGCTACGTGCGCGTGCGCGTGGACGGCGAGCTGTACGAGATCGATGCGTTGCCGACGCTGGCGCTGCGCCAGAAGCACACGATCGAGGCGGTCATCGACCGCTTCAAGGTCCGCGAGGACATGAAGCAGCGGCTGGCCGAGTCGTTCGAGACCGCGCTCAAGCTCGGCGAGGGCATGGCCTCGGTGCAGGCGATCGACGATGCGTCGATCCCGCCGCAGCTGTTCTCGTCCAAGTACAGCTGCCCGGTCTGCGACTACGCGCTGCCCGAGCTCGAGCCGCGGCTGTTCTCGTTCAACGCGCCGATGGGCGCCTGCCAGACCTGCGACGGGCTGGGCATGAGCGAGTTCTTCGATCCCGAGCGCGTCGTCGTGCACCCCGAGCTGTCGCTGGCCGCCGGCGCGGTGCGCGGCTGGGACCGCCGCAACGCGTACTACTTCCAGCTGATCCAGTCGCTGGCCCGCCATTACAGGTTCGACGTCGATGCGCCGTGGCAGGACCTGCCGCAGGCCTCGCGCGACGCGGTGCTGATGGGCAGCGGCGAGGAGACGATCACCTTCACCTACATCACCGACTCGGGCGCGCGCACCCAGCGCAAGCACCGGTTCGAGGGCATCGTGCCGAACCTGGAGCGGCGCTATCGCGAGACCGAGTCGGCCGCGGTGCGCGAGGAACTGGCGAAGTTCATCAGCGAGCGGCCGTGTCCCGACTGCGGCGGCGCGCGGCTCAACCGCTCGGCGCGCAACGTCTTCGTCGCCGACCGGCCACTGCAGTCGCTGGTCGTGCTGCCGATCGACGAGGCGCTGGCGTTCTTCGAGGGCCTGGAGCTGCCTGGCTGGCGCGGCGAGATCGCGGCCAAGATCGTCAAGGAGATCGGCGAGCGGCTGAGCTTCCTCGTCGACGTCGGCCTCGACTACCTGACGCTCGAACGCAAGGCCGACACGCTGTCGGGCGGCGAGGCGCAGCGCATCCGGCTGGCCTCGCAGATCGGCGCCGGCCTGGTCGGCGTGATGTACGTGCTCGACGAGCCGTCGATCGGCCTGCACCAGCGCGACAACGAGCGCCTGCTCGGCACGCTGACCCGCCTACGCGACCTGGGCAACACGGTGATCGTCGTCGAGCACGACGAGGACGCGATCCGCCTGGCCGACCACATCGTCGACATCGGCCCGGGCGCCGGCGTGCACGGCGGCGAGGTCGTCGCGCAGGGCAGCTACGACGACGTGCTCAAGGCCCCGCGCTCGCTGACCGGCCAGTACCTGTCGGGCAAGCGCCGGATCGAGATCCCGGCCAAGCGCCACACGCCCAATCCGAAGATGCGGCTGCGGCTGCTCGGCGCGTCGGGCAACAATCTCAAGGACGTCGACCTGACGATCCATTCGGGGCTGTTCACCGCGATCACCGGCGTCTCGGGTTCGGGCAAGTCGACGCTGATCAACGATACATTGCATTCGCTGGCCGCCAACGAGATCAATGGCGCCTCGCACAAGGCCGCGCCGTACCGCGAGATCGAGGGCCTGGACCTGTTCGACAAGGTCGTCGACATCGACCAGTCGCCGATCGGGCGCACCCCGCGCTCCAACCCGGCGACCTACACCGGTCTGTTCACGCCGCTGCGCGAGCTGTTCGCGCAGGTGCCCGAGGCGCGCGCGCGCGGCTACTCGCCGGGCCGCTTCAGCTTCAACGTGCGCGGCGGCCGCTGCGAGGCCTGCCAGGGCGACGGCCTGCTGAAGGTCGAGATGCACTTCCTGCCCGACGTCTACGTGCCGTGCGACGTCTGCCAGGGCAAGCGCTACAACCGCGAGACGCTGGAGATCCTCTACAAGGGCCACAGCATCCACGACGTGCTGGAGATGACGGTCGAGGACGCGCTGGGCCTGTTCGAGCACCTGCCGCCGATCGCGCGCAAGCTCGAGACGCTCGTCGACGTCGGCCTGAGCTACGTCAAGCTCGGACAGAGCGCGACCACGCTGTCGGGCGGCGAGGCGCAGCGCGTCAAGCTGTCGAAGGAACTCTCGCGCCGCGACACCGGGCGCACGCTCTACATCCTCGATGAACCCACGACCGGCCTGCACTTCCACGACATCGAGCACCTGCTCAGCGTGCTGCACAAGCTGCGCGACGACGGCAACACAGTGGTGGTGATCGAGCACAACCTCGACGTCATCAAGACCGCCGACTGGGTGATCGACCTCGGTCCGGAGGGCGGGCACCGCGGCGGGCAGATCATCGCCGAGGGCACGCCCGAGCAGGTCGCCGCGATGCCGCAGTCGCACACCGGCCAGTTCCTCGCGCGCCTGTTGCAGACCGTGCCCGCCGAGGCCGCCGAGCCGCGGGCGGCACGCAAGCTGGCACGCAAGTCGACCGCGCACCTGCCCAAACCGCTGCCGCGCAAGGGCGCCTCGACCAAGGCCGCCGAGGCCGACGCCGCAGTCCGTGCGGAACTGCGCAAGACCGACACCAAGGCCAAGGCAAAGCCGGCGGCCAAGCGGGCCGCGAAGAAGTCCACGGCGAAGGGAGCCAAGGCATGAACGATGCGAAGCTGCTGATCCGCGTGCCGATCGAGTTGCGCTGGCGCGATCTCGACGCGTTCGACCACGTCAACAACGCGACCTTCATGACCTATCTGGAGGAGGCGCGCATCCGCTGGTTCGACTCGGTCGGCGAGCCCTGGGTCACCGACGCCACCGCGCCGCTGCTGGCCGCGGTGCAGATGAACTATCGGCTGCCGATCCCCTACCCCTCGCGCATCGTCGTCGAACTGTCGGCGCAGCGCGTGGGTACGACCAGCGTCACCGTCGGCCACCGCATCGTGTCCGAGGACGGCGAAACGCTGCACGCCGACGGCCACGTGGTCGTGGTCTGGATCGACCGCGCGACCGGGCGGCCCACCGCGCTGCCCGAATCTGTGCGGACCAAGGCGCTGGCCTGAGTTGCCGCTACCATCGCGGGTCCCGCTACCCGGAAGCCCCGCGATGCCGTCCCCGATCGAGATCCTCGACCATGGCCCGATCCGCGAGCTGCGGCTCGCCCGCCCACCGGTTAATGCGCTCGACCCGACGCTGTGCGAGGCACTGCGCACGGCCGTCGAGGCCGCGCCCGGCGACGGCGCAGCCGGGCTGGTGCTGTCGGGCCAGCCGCGGTTCTTCTCGGCCGGACTCGACGTCCCCGACCTGCTGACGCTCGACGCGGCTGCGCTGCGCGGGGCCTGGGAGGGCTTCTTCGACGCGGTGCGCGCGGTCGCGGTCTCGCCGGTGCCGGTCGCCGCGGCGATCACCGGGCACGCACCCGCCGGTGGCTGCGTGCTGGCGCTGGCCTGCGACTACCGGGTGATGGCGCGCGGCGCCTTCGGCATCGGCCTCAACGAGACCCAGGTCGGGCTGGTCGCGCCGATCGGCATCCAGCAACTGATGCGGCGCACCGTCGGCCAGCGCCAGGCCGAGCGCCTGCTGGTCGGCGGCCTGCAGGTCGATCCGGACGAGGCGTTGCGGCTCGGCCTGGTCGACGCGCTCGCGGACGCAGAGGCGACGGTCGCCGACGCCTGCGACTGGGTGCGTTCGCTGCTCGCGCTGCCGCAGGCGCCGATGCGCGAGACGCGCCGGATCGCGCGCGCCGATCTCGTCGAGGCGCTGCAGCCCGACCGCCTCGATCTCGATCGCCAGCTCGCCGCCTGGCACGCGCCCGACACGCAGGCCGGCCTGCGCGCACTGGTGGCGCGACTGGGGCGCTGACGCACGTCGCCCAAGCACTGCGCGGCTCGCGCGCCTTACGGTCCGGTCGCGACCGGACGCGCGGGGTCCTCTATCCAGCCGCTCCACGAGCCGGGAAACAGCCGTGCACCGTCGAGCCCGGCATGCGCCATCGCCAGCAGGTGGTGGCAGGCGGTGACGCCCGAACCGCACATCGCGACCAGCGCCGACGGCGGGCGGCCGTCGAGCAGCACGCCGAACTCGCGCGCGAGCGCATCGGCAGGCTTGAAGCGGCCGTCGGCCAGGTTGTCGGCATACGGCCGGTTGACCGCGCCCGGCACGTGGCCGGCGCGCGGATCGATCGGTTCGACCTCGCCGCGGAACCGTGGCGCGGCGCGGGCGTCGACGAGCAGGCCGCCCGCCGCGACATGGCGCCGGATGTCGTCGGCCGCGTGCAGCAGCGCGTCGGCCGCAAAGGCACCGGCGGCGTCGCGCGGCGAACGTGCGGTGACGCTCGCATCCACCGGCAGTCCCAACGCGGTCCAGCGCGCCCAGCCGCCGTCGAGCACCGCGACCCGGCGATGGCCGAAGCTGTGCAGCAGCCACCACAGACGTGCGGCGAACGCGCCGTCGCCGTCGTCGTAGGCCACGACCTGGACGCCCTCGCCGATCCCCCAGCGGCCCAGGGCCTGCGCGAAGGCCGCGGCCGTCGGCCAGGGATGGCGCCCACGCCCCGGGGCGTGCGGCCCCGACAGGTCGCGGTCGAGATGCGCGTACACCGCACCGGGCACGTGCGCGGTGCGCCAGGCGCGCTCGCCGGCGTCGACCGCACCGGCCGCGGCCGCGAGCGAGAACCGGCAGTCGACGATGACCAGATCGTCCCGCCCGAGCGCGGCAGCCAACGCCTCGGCCGAAACCAGCGTGCTCCAGTCCGCGCTCATGCCCGCTCCAGGTGGCGGCGCAGATTCAGCAGGATCGACGCGGTCGCGCCCCAGATGCGATGCGTCGGCGCATCGGCCAGGGTCTCGTACTCGAGCACGTGGCGGGTGCGCCCGGCGAACTCGATGTCGACCCGGCGCAGCTTCGCCGGCGACATCAGGAAATCCAGTGGCACCTCGAACACCTCGGCCACCTCGCCCGGGTCGGGCACCGGCGCGAAGTCGGGATCGAGCATCGCGACCACCGGCACCACCCGGTAGCCGGTGACCGTGGCCAGAGGATCGAGGAAGCCCAGTGGGGCGGCCTGCGCGGGGGCCAGGCCGATCTCCTCGCCCGCCTCGCGCAGCGCGGCCTGCAGCGGACCGCCGTCCTCCGGCTCGAGCCGGCCGCCGGGAAAGCTGACCTGGCCGGCGTGGTGGCGCAGCGTGTCGGTCCGCCGCGTCAGCAGCGCCTGCAGGCCGCCCGCGCGCTCGACCAGCCCGACCAGCACCGCGGCCTCGCGCAGCGCGGCGTCGGGCGCCAGCAGACCATCGAGTTCGTCGACGTTCCAGCCGCGCGCGGTCGGCGCGCCGTCGAGCGGATGTAGCACGCGGCGCAGGCGTGCGGCCAGGACCGGCGGGCTCATGCGCGCGCACCCTCGCGGGCCGGCAGCACCACGTCCATCAGGTGGCGGCGCTGCGCGTCGTCCATCTGCAGCCAGCGCGCGATCTCGTCGGCGCTGCGCAGGCAGCCGTGGCAACGGCCGCGGTCGTCGAGCGTACACACGCCGGTGCAGGGCGTGGGGACGGCGCGGAATGGGGCATCCATCCGGTCATTCTACCGGCGCGTCGCGGACGCGTACGCCCGGCGGCTAGGGGCCCGGAAACGACGACGCCGACGTGCAGGGCACGTCGGCGTCGTCTGACACGCTTGCGAAACGTCGATCAGCGCACGCTGAGCAGCTTCACCATCACGCCCACCGGCTGCTTGGCGATCTCCTGCGCGTTCTCGCCGGTGACGAACTTGCCCGGCGGCAGCACGATCTCGTAGACCGCGTTGAGCGGCATCAGCGGCAGCACTTCGCGCAGGCCGGTGATCTGGGCTTCGGACACGCGGAACGGCGCGGTCTTGTCCTCGGCGCTGACGCCGATGCCGACTGGCACGATCAGCGCCTGGTAGGCGATCTCGACCTGGCTGGCGGCGGTCGGCTTGGCGCCCGAACCGGCCTCGACGACGCGGTACATCACGCCGCTGGGCAGCGACACCACACCTTCGCGCGCCTTGTACTCGGTCAGGAACGCGGAGGCCTTGCCCTCGTTCTCGGTCAGCGCGGCACGACGCTCGGCGACGATCTTCTGCTGCATGCGCTGCTGGAAGCCGTTGTAGGCGGTGCCCATCTGCTCGGGGGTGTAGGTCGGCTGCTTCTTGCCGTGACCGTCCTGCAGGCCCTTGATGATCGTGTTGACGTCGACCGGCTCACCGGTCTCGGCCAGGCGGTTGCCCAGATCGAACCCCAGCGCATAGCTCAGCGTGGTCCTGTCGGTCGCCGATGCCGCGGGAGCGGCGGCCTGCTGCTGGGCGAGCGCGGAACCGCTGAACGTGATGGCCGCCACGGCGGCCGCAATAAAACGCAACTTCATTCCCTGGTTCTCCGCTAGGTCAGATTCGGTATCGCCTGTACGAGAAAGGGCGGTCGAACCGCCCCTCTTGACGCGCTAGGATAGCGGTCGCAGGGCTTAACCGCCACTGACGACCTCCCCTTCCGACCGCACGCGCTCCGGCGAGTTCCCGGCGCCGCATCCCGTGCCTGGAGCCCGCATGTCCGACTCCCCGCTGCTGACCGCCGACCGCGACGGCATCCGCACCGTCACCGTCCACCGCCCCGACAAGATGAATGCGTTGAACTCGGCGACGCTCGACGCGCTGTTCGCCGCATTCGAAGCCGCCGCCGAGGCGCCCGACGTCCGCGTGGTCGTGCTCACCGGTGCCGGCCCGAAGGCGTTCGTCGCCGGCGCCGACATCGCCGAGATGGCCGGACTGCAACCGGTCGAGGGCCGCGACTTCGCATTGCGCGGGCAGCGCACGATGCGCCGCATTGAGACGATGCCCAAGCCGGTGATCGCGATGGTCAACGGCTTCGCGCTCGGCGGCGGGCTGGAGCTGGCGATGGCCTGCCACCTGCGCGTGGCCGCCGACACCGCCAGGCTCGGGCAGCCCGAGATCAACCTCGGCCTGATCCCGGGCTTCGGTGGCAGCCAGCGCCTGCTGCGGCTGGCCGGCCGCGCGGCGACCCTCGAACTGTGCCTGACCGGCGCGCCGATCGACGCGGTGCGCGCGCAGGCGCTGGGCATCGTCAACCGCGTGGTGCCGGCCGCGAAGCTGGAGGCCGAGACGATGGCGCTGGCCGCGCAGCTCGCGCGCGCCGCGCCGCTGGCGCTGCGCGGCATCCTCGATTGCGTGCACGTCGGCGGCGAGGCCGCGCTCGGCGAGGGCCTGGAATACGAGGCCGCGCAGTTCGGGCTGGCGTTCTCGACCCAGGACATGCGCGAAGGCACGCGCGCGTTCCTGGAACGACGCAAGCCCGAGTTCCGGAACCGTTGATGCCCGGCCAGCCCACCGCCAGCCCGCCCGCCCTGGATCGACTGGTCGCGCTGTTGCGCGCCGACGACGTCGACGGCGCGATCGACGCCGGCCTGATGGCCGCCTGGCCGGAGGCATGGGCCGCCGCGCTCGACGACGACGCGCGCAGGCTGCTGCTCGACGCGCGCGCCCGGCTGCAGGCGGCCTGGGACGCGCGCGCGCGCTACCGCATACGCGAGGCCCGGCTCGCACGGCGCGCGGCCGCGCGTGAGGCCGCACGCGCGCCGGCGCCCGCAGCGCCGCCCGGCCCGGCCGCCGGTGCAGCACCGCCACGACCCGCGCTGCCGGCGAGCGCCGCGGCGATCCTGGCCCGCGCCAAGGCGCGCGCCGGGGGTGGCGCATGAGCGTCGGCGTCCTGCCCGCCGCGCCCCGGCGCCGCGGCCCGACGCTGACCCGCGCCGAGATCCACGACCTGTTCTCGCGGTTGCGCGCGCTCGATCCCGAGCCGACGACCGAACTGGAGTACACCACCCCGTTCGAGCTGCTGGTCGCGGTGATCCTCTCGGCGCAGGCCACCGACGTCGGGGTCAACAAGGCGACCCGGCGGCTGTATCCGGTCGCCAACACACCGCAGGCGATCCTCGACCTCGGCGAGGACGGGCTCAAGCGCCACATCGCGACGATCGGGCTGTTCAACGCCAAGGCCAGGAACGTCATCGCGACCTGCCGCATCCTGGTCGAGCAGCACGGCGGCGAGGTGCCGCGCGACCGCGCCGCGCTCGAGGCGCTGCCCGGCGTCGGCCGCAAGACCGCCAACGTCGTGCTCAATACGGTGTTCGGCGAGCCGGCGATCGCGGTCGACACGCACATCTTCCGGGTGTCCAACCGCACCGGCCTGGCGCCGGGCAAGGACGTGCGCGCCGTCGAGGACCGGCTGCTGCGCGTGGTGCCGGAGGAATTCCTGCTCGGCGCGCACCACTGGCTGATCCTGCACGGCCGCTACACCTGCAAGGCGCGCAGGCCCGATTGTCCGAAATGCGTGATCCGGGACCTGTGCCGGTTCAAGGACAAGACCCCCGGGACGGTGGACTGAGCAACGGCGCCTTGCGATCGACCGGGCGGGCACGGCGACACATGCGCCGCCGTACCCTGCCGCATCACTCGTCGCGTTCGACGAACGGCTTGCGCGGCAGGCGTTCGTCGCGCATCGCCGCGTGATAGGCGAACGAGGCGATGATCGCCGCGGCCTGCTTCAGGTCCTCGGGCACCACATGGTCGTAGGTGTCCAGATGCGTGTGGTGGACGTGGCTGAAGTAGTCGGCCGGGTCCTGCACGAACTGGAAGCCCGGCAGGCCGACGCGGTCGAAGGCGATGTGGTCGGTGCTGCCGGTGTTGCGCGTGGTGACGATGCTCGCGCCCAGGTCGGCGAACGGCGCCAGCCACGCCTGGAACACCGGCACCGCGGCGTGGTTCTCCTGCGCATAGATGCCGCGGATGCGGCCGGTGCCGTTGTCGAAGTTGAAATACGTGGAGAACCGGTCGTAGCCGCGCCGGCGCTGCAACGGGCCGGTGCCGCGCTGGAACGACTGCGGCAGCGCCCGCTGCTCGGGATCGGTCGGCTCGGGATAGGCCGCCAGGTGCCGCGACACGTAGCCGGCCGAGCCGTGCAGGCCCTGCTCCTCGCCGCCCCACAGCGCAATGCGGATCGTGCGCTTCGGACGCGCGTCGATCGCCTTGAGGATGCGCATCGCCTCCATCATCACGACCACGCCGGCACCGTTGTCGGCCGCGCCGGTGCCGGTGTGCCAGGAGTCGAGGTGCGCGCCGATGACCACCAGCTCGTCGGCCTTCGACGTGCCCGGCAGCTCGGCGAACGTGTTGGTCGCCGACAGGTCGCCGTCGCTGGTGAAGCGCGCATCCACGTCGAGGCGCAGCCGCGGCGCCTGCCCGCGCTCGACCGCGCGCACGAGCTGGTTGTAATGCTCGGCGGCCACGACGAGGTCCGGCACGCCGACCGGCTCGCCGGCCTTGCGCGCGCCGCCGCCCATCACCCGGACGATGCCGTTGTCCCAGGAGCTGATCGACAGCGTCGCCAGCACGCCTTCCTCGGCGAAGAACGCATTGAGCGCGCGGTTGAGCGCCTGCCGCTTGCGGTACTCCTCCAGGCGCTTGTCCTGCGCGTCGCCGGCCGGGTCCTGCGGCACCGGGAAGGTCTGCAGCTCGCCCAGATCCTCCTCGGTGTAGCGGCGGAAGTCGGGCTTGTCGGCCGGCTTGTAGGCGCGCGCCTCGTCGAGCAGCACGACCTTGCCGGCGAGCTTGCCGCGCTGCTTGTCGATGTCCTCGAGCGTCTTGAACGTGGCCAGCACCACCTCGCCCTCGACCGGGCCGTCGGTGCCAGGCGTCCAGGCCTTGGGCAGCGCGTGGATCGGCAGCTCGCGCGGCGCGATCAGTTCGACGCGCGAGGCGCGGAACTCCCAGCCGCGACCGAACGCCGGGTCGTAGACCTCGTCGTGCACGTTCGCCAGGCCCCAGCCCGCCAGCTTCCCGCGCGCCCATTGCGCCGAACGCGCATGGGCCGGCGAGTTGGTCAGCCGCGGACCGATCGTCTCGGTGAGTTCCTTGAGGTTGGCGGCGGCCTGCGAGCGGTGGAAGGCCTCGTGGCGGATCCTGGCGACGACGTCGAGGTCGACCGGCTCGACGGCCTGGGCGGAGGCCAGCGCGGGCAACAGGGCGACGACGGCCAGTGCCGCCTGCAACAGGCGGGAACGGTGGGATTGCGGCTTGCTCACGGTACTCCCCGGGACTGCGGAACGAGGGCCCGCGGAAGCGGGCCGGCGACGGCGCCGTCTCTCCCGCGGCGCCGGTCCGCCATGCTAACCGCAGCCGGGCGCCGGCACGCGCCCCGACCGCGTCCGATCCGCCCTGCCGGCATGCCGCACGCGCATGTCCGCCCCGATCGGGCCGCCGAAACGCACGAAGCCCGCGGCATGCACCGCGGGCCCCGTGCGTGGCGCCGACCGCGTGGTCAGAACGCGAACTGCGTGCGCAGCGCGTACTGCCCGGTCTCGTCGCCGGTGAAGGTGTTGTCGCCCTTGGTGTAGTTGAACATGAAGCGCAGGTTCGGGTTGACGTAGTAGTTCATGCCGACGATCCAGCTGCTGACGTCCATGTCGCGCACGTCCTTGTTCTCGATCGTGTCGTAGCGCGCGGTCAGCTCCCACAGGCCGCGGTCGGCGACCTTGGGCGAGGCGAAGATGCCGTTGCCCGGCTTGTAGGCCTTGTGCCCGCCGTTGAGCAGCCAGCTGCCCTGCACGTACCAGGTCGCGACGTCCTGGTCGGGACCGGCCGGCTGGCCGAACGTGGCGTTGGCGTACTCGCCCTGGAAGAACAGCGGGCCGAACGAACCTGCGGCCTCGACACCGACCGCGGTCACCTGGTTGCGGCTGGCGCCGGTGGTCGTGGCGACGGTCTGCGCCGGGCCGCGGCGGCCGGCGTAGTTGGCCGAGGCCGAGAAGTCCGCCGAGCCCTGGTTGAGATTCTCCTGGCTGGCCCAGCCGCCGAAGTGCAGCGTGCTGTCGGCGGTGTTGATCGGCGCGAAGGTCACGCGACCGGCCGCGCCGACGCCTTCGTTGCGGCTGCCCGAGGCGCTGCGCAGGTTGAACACCGACAGGCCGGCGGTGTAGTTGCCGTCGGCGCGCAGGTAGCCCACGCCCTGCTGGAACTGGCGGCCGTTGAACAGGCCGGTGGCCGAGGCGAACGGGCGCTCCATCATCAGGATCTCGTTGGAGCTGGTCAGTTCCTCCATCGAGCGGTAGGGCTTGAAGTGGCCGATGGTGAACTTGCCGCCCAGCGCCGACTTGGCGATGTAGACGTCGCGGAAGCCCTCCAGGCCGTTGCCGGCCGCGAAGTCCTGTTCGAACTTGTACTCCCAGCCGTAGGCCTTGCCCTGCAGCGTGATGCGCGCGCGGCGGAACTCGCTGGTGCCGGTGGTCGAGACCTCGTCGCGGTCGAAGGCGTAGGCGTCGAAGTGGATGCGGCCGCCGGCCGAGAACTCGAACTGCTTGTCGGCCGAGGTGACCTTCAGGCCGCCCTTGGTATCGATCGTCGGCGCGGTGGTCGCGATCTTGTCCAGGCTTTCCTGGGTGCCGATGTTGATGTCGGACTGCGCGTCGGTCCGCACCTCCAGCGCGTCGACCTTGGCCTGCAGTTCGGCCAGCTGCGCGCGCAGCGCCGCGACTTCGGCATCGCGCGGGGACTGGGCGGCAGCTGCGAAGGAAACGGACGCGACGGCGAGTGCGACGGACGCGGCCAGGATGGAATGACGCATGGTGGATTCCCGTGGAGAGAGTGAGAGGAGTCGAAGCGCCATCCGTGCGTCACGCCCCGCGTGATCCGTCCTGGCGTTAAGCGCCCGTTAGCGACGCTGCGCAGACTGCGCGGCCTCGCTGACAACCCGATGGCAGTTGCATGACGGCCAGATGACAGGCGCATTGGCCGGCCGCCACGCCTGCCCGCGGCCACCGTCATCGCGTGGTCACGGGATTGACGCCGGGCTGTCATGGCGAATGCGTGGAATACGCCGCACGGCGCTGTGGGCCGTCCATCACTCCAGGGAACCTCATGTACGCACTGCTCAAGAACCGGGTCGCGGCCGTCGCGCTGTCGACCACGCTGCTGGCGACCACGTTCGCCGCGCCCGCACTGGCCAACGACGTCACCGGCGCCGGCGCCTCGTTCGTCTACCCGGCGATGACCAAGTGGTCGGCCGACTACCGCGCCGCGACCGGCAAGCAGGTCAACTACCAGTCGATCGGCTCGGGCGGCGGCATCGCCCAGATCAAGGCCGGCACCGTCGACTTCGGCTCGTCCGATGCCCCGCTGCCGCCCGAGGACCTGGCGAAGTCCGGTCTGGTGCAGTTCCCGTCGGTGATCGGCGGCGTGGTGCCGATCGTCAACGTCGAGGGCATCGCGGCCGGCGCGATGAAGCTCGACGGCACGACGCTGGCCAACATCTTCCTGGGCAAGATCACCCGATGGAACGACCCGGCGATCGTCGCGCTCAACGGGGGCCTGGCGCTGCCCGACGCACGCATCACGGTCGTGCACCGCTCCGACGGCTCGGGCACCACCTTCAACTTCGTCAACTACCTGTCCAAGGTCAGCCCGGAGTGGAAGAGCGGCGTCGGCGAAGGCACGACGGTCAAGTGGCCGGTGGGCATCGGCGGCAAGGGCAACGAGGGCGTGGCCGCGTACGTCAAGCAGATCAAGGGCGGCATCGGCTACGTGGAGCTGTCGTACGCGCTGCAGAACCGCCTGGCCTATTCGCGCCTGAAGAATGCCGCGGGCAACTTCGTCAACCCGAGCGAGGAGACCTTCTCGGCCGCCGCCGCCAGCGCCGACTGGGCCGCGACCCGCGACTTCCACCTGGTCATGACCAACGCCCCGGGCGAGAACGCCTGGCCGATCACCGCGACCAACTTCATCCTGATGCACCGCAACCCGAAGAACCGCGCCGGTGCGAAGAACGCGCAGGAGTTCTTCCGCTGGGTCTACGCCAACGGCGGCCCGCAGGCGCGCCAGCTCGGCTACGTGCCGCTGCCGGCCTCGCTGGTGCAGCAGGTCGAGCGCTACTGGACGCAGAACGCGAAGTACTGACCGCCTCCCGGCGCATCGCGGACGCGCCACCCGCGGGTCCGGTCGCCCTCTCCCGGCCGGTCCCGCTTCCCCGCGATGCGTCTTTTCTTCCTCGACGGGCCTTCGGGCCCGTTTTTTTTCGTTCCGACGTACGCCCCCACCCAACCCTCCCCCGCACGCGGGGGAGGGCTTCCGGGGCCGCTACCCAACGGTTACCTCCCCCGCCTGCGGGGGAGGTCGGCGCCAACGGCGCCGGGTGGGGGCGAGCCCGTCCGCGGCGCCGCTTCGACCGCTATCCGACGCGACACACCCGAGCGTCAATCAGCGGCCGGCCCCGGCGTCATACGCCTGTAACAAAAACATCATTTCATGAGCGCACCCCGGCGGCGCCCCGCGTCGTCCCTTACATGGAGCCCCGCATGTCCCGTCATCCGGTCCGCATCGGCGCACTCGCGCTGTCCTCCCTGATCTTCCTCGCCGCCTGCGGCGGCGGCAACGACGCTCCGGCCGGCCAGGCCGCCGACGGCGCGCCCGCCGCGCAACAGGGCGCAGGCGACCGCGTCGCCGCCGAGATCTCCGGCGCCGGCGCATCGTTCATCTACCCGCTGGTCTCCAAGTGGTCGGCCGACTACAACGCCGCCACCGGCAACAAGGTCAACTACCAGTCGATCGGCTCGGGCGGCGGCATCGCCCAGATCAAGGCTGGCACCGTCGACTTCGGCTCGTCCGACAAGCCGCTCGACAGCGCCGAACTGCAGGCCGCGGGCCTCGGCCAGTTCCCCTCGGCGATCGGCGGCGTGGTCCCCGTGCTCAACGTCGAGGGTCTCGAGCCCGGCCAGCTCAAGCTCACCGGCGCGCTGCTCGCCGACATCTTCCTGGGCAAGGTCGCGACCTGGAACGATCCGGCGATCGCCGCGCTCAACCCCGGCGTGACGCTGCCGGCCGGCAAGATCAGCATCGTCCACCGCTCCGACGGCTCGGGCACCACGTTCAACTTCTCCAACTACCTGTCCAAGGTCAGCCCGGACTGGAAGTCGAAGGTGGGCGAAGGCACGTCGGTGCAGTGGCCGACCGGCGTGGGCGGCAAGGGCAACGAGGGTGTCGCTTCGTACGTGCAGCAGATCAAGGGCTCGATCGGCTACGTCGAACTGGCCTACGCGCTGCAGAACGGCATGCCCTACGCCTCGCTGCAGAACGCCGCCGGCAACTGGGTGCAGCCCAGCGAGCAGAGCTTCGCCGCGGCTGCCGCGACCGCCGACTGGGCCGGCGCGCAGGACTTCAACCTGGTGATCACCAACGCACCGGGCGCCGACGCGTGGCCGATCACCGCGACCAACTTCATGCTGATGCACAAGCAGCCCAAGGACGCGGCGCGCAGCCAGGCGACGCGGGACTTCTTCAAGTGGGCGTTCGAGTCGGGCCAGGCGCAGGCCAGCGAACTGCACTACGTGCCGCTGCCGCCGGAGCTGGTGCAGCAGATCGAGGCCTACTGGGCGGCCGAGTTCAAGTGACGGTCCGTCCGCGCCCGCATCTCGCGGGCGCGGACCACGGATCGCGGCTCTCCTCCTTCCGGACTCCCCATGAACGCCGCCACCCTTCCCGTCGCCCCGCCCGCGCCGAGCAAGCGCGACCTCCGCGACGCCCGCGCCGACCGCCTGTTCCGCCTGGCGCTGACCGCGACGGTCGTGCTGGTGATGCTCGCGCTCGCCGGCGCCGCCCTGTCGATGCTCTGGGGCGGACGCGACGCGCTCGCCTCGCAGGGCCTGTCGTTCTTCACCAGCGCCGACTGGAACCCGGTCGAGAACCGCTACGGCGCGCTCGCGCCGATCGCCGGCACCATCGTCACCGCGCTGATCGCGATGATCATCGCCGTGCCGGTCAGCTTCGGCATCGCATTCTTCCTGACCGAAGTCGCGCCGCGCTGGCTGCGCGGTCCGGTCGGCACGGCGATCGAGCTGCTGGCCGGCATCCCGTCGATCATCTACGGCATGTGGGGCCTGTTCGTGCTGGTGCCGGTGATGACGACCTGGGTCACGCCCTGGCTCAACGACCATCTGGGCACGATCCCCGGCATCGGCCTGCTGTTCCAGGGTCCGCCGCTGGGCATCGGCACGCTGACCGCCGGCTTCGTGCTCGCGATCATGGTGATCCCGTTCATCTCGGCGGTGATGCGCGAGGTGTTCCTGACCGTGCCCACGCGGCTCAAGGAATCGGCCTACGCGCTGGGCGCGACCAAATGGGAGGTCAGCTGGGACATCGTGCTGCCCTACACCCGCTCGGCGGTCATCGGCGGCATCTTCCTGGGCCTGGGCCGCGCGCTCGGCGAGACGATGGCGGTCGCCTTCGTCATCGGCAATTCGGTGCGGCTGACCCCGTCGCTGCTCGAGCCGGGCACGACGATCGCCGCGCTGATCGCCAACGACTTCGGCGAGGCCACCGAGACCTACCGGTCGGCGCTGCTGCTGCTGGGCTTCGTGCTGTTCATCGTTACCTTCGTGGTGCTCGCGATCGCCCGCCTGATGCTGATGCAACTCGCGCGCCGGGAGGGCAAGTGATGAACGCCGTCGCCACCGTGACCGAACGCGAACGCCAGGTCGCCGACCGCCTGTACGCGCGCCGCCGCGTGCGCAACGGCGTGGCGATCGCGCTGGGCTGCCTGACCGCCGCGTTCGGCCTGTTCTTCCTGGGCTGGATCCTGTGGACGCTGGTCAGCAAGGCCGCCGGCGGCATCGATCTGCAGCTGTTCACGCAGATGACCCCGCCGCCGATGCAGGAAGGCGGCCTGCTCAACGCGTTCTTCGGCAGTGCGGTGATGTGCGCGCTGGCGATCGCGATCGGCACGCCGCTGGGCGTGGCCGCCGGCACGTGGCTGTCGGAGTACGGCCGGGCGCGCAAGGCCGGCGTGGTCGTGCGCTTCATCAACGACATCCTGCTCTCGGCGCCGTCGATCGTGCTCGGCCTGTTCGTCTACACGTTGTTCGTGATGCAGACCGGCGGCCGGTTCTCGGCGCTGGCCGGCGCGATCGCGCTGGCCTTCATCGTACTGCCGGTCGTCGTGCGCACCACCGACGAGATGCTGCAGCTGGTGCCCACGCAGATGCGCGAGGCCGCGCTGTCGCTGGGCGTGCCGCACTGGAAGGTCGTGGTGCAGGTGCTCTACCGCAGCGCCTCGGCCGGCATCGTCACCGGCGTGCTGCTGGCGCTGGCGCGCATCAGCGGCGAGACCGCGCCGCTGCTGTTCACCGCGTTCGGCAACCAATACTGGAACAGCGACGTGCTGCGCCCGATGGCGAGCGTGCCGGTGGTGATGTACCAGTACGCCGGCAGCCCCTACGAATCCTGGCAGCAGCTGGCCTGGGCCGGCGCGCTGGTGCTGACCTGCTTCGTGCTGCTGGTCAGCCTCGGCGCCCGCGCGATCCTGCTGCGCAACCGGGTGGCGCATGACTGACGCCACCGCCCGCCTCCCCGACGCCACCTCCCCTTTCGACCGGATCCGGCCATGAACGACCTGCACACCGCGCCGTCGCAGCGCATCCAGCTGGCGACCCACGCACGCGAAGCGCTGGCCCCGCGGCCGGTGAAGATCGCCGCGCGCGGCCTGGACTTCCACTACGGCGACTTCCACGCGCTCAAGGGCATCGACCTGGAGATCCCGGAAAAGCGCGTGACCGCGCTGATCGGGCCCTCGGGCTGCGGCAAGTCGACGCTGCTGCGCATCTTCAACCGCATCTACGCGCTGTATCCCAAGCTCGTGGCCAGCGGCGAGGTGCTGCTCGACGGCGAGAACATCCTCTCGCCGCGCTACCCGATGAACCGGCTGCGCTCGAAGGTCGGCATGGTGTTCCAGAAGCCGGTGCCGTTCCCGATGACGATCTTCGAGAACGTCGCCTACGCGATCCGCCATCACGAGAAGCTCTCCAAGGGCCAGCTCGCCGAGCGCGTCGAGCAGGCGCTGACCCAGGCCGCGCTGTGGACCGAGGTCAAGGACAAGCTCGGCCAGAACGCGCTGGGCCTGTCGGGCGGCCAGCAGCAGCGCCTGTGCATCGCCCGCGCCGTCGCGCTGCGTCCGGACGTGCTGCTGCTCGACGAGCCGACCTCGGCGCTCGACCCGATCTCCACCAGCCGCATCGAGCAGCTGGTCGAGGAACTGAAGGTCGACTACACGATCGTCATCGTCACCCACAACATGCAGCAGGCCGCCCGCGTGTCCGACTACACCGCCTTCATGTACCTGGGCGACCTGATCGAGCACGACACCACCGAGACCATCTTCTCCAATCCCTCGAAGCGGCAGACCGAGGACTACATCACCGGCCGTTTCGGCTAGCCGAAACCGCAGGTGCGGGATTCGGGAATCGGGATTGGGGATTCGGAACAGCGAATTCTCTCCGATCAAGAATCCCCCCGCTCTTTCGAATCCCCAATCCCGACTCCCCAATCCCGGCTCCGACCATGCCTACCCAACCGCACGACCACATCGTCAAGAGCTACGACGAAGAACGCAGCCGGCTGACCGGCGAGATCCTGCGCATGGGCGAGATGGCGGCCGCGCAACTCGAATCGGCGCTCGACGTCGTCGAGCGCCGCGACGACCGTGCAGCCGACCGGATCGTCGCCAACGACGACGCGATCGACAGCCTCGAGCGCGAGATCAGCCAGGACGTCATGAAGCTCGCACTGCGCGGGCCGATGGCGCGCGACCTGCGCGAGATCCTCGCCGCGCTGCGCATCGCCGCCGACATCGAGCGCATCGGCGACTACGCGGCGAACGTGGCCAAGCGCTCGACCGCGCTCAACCTCGCCCCGCCGCTGCCGCACACCCGCGGGCTGGCGATGCTCGGCGAGCTGGCCGTGCGCCAGGTCCGCGAAGTGCTGGTCGCGTTCCGCGACAACGACGTCGACCGGGCGCAGCGCGTGCGCGCCCAGGACGTGGAGATCGACACCGTCTACACCAGCCTGTTCCGCGAGCTGCTGACCTACATGATGGAGGACCCGCGCGCGATCACGCCCAGCACGCACCTGCTGTTCATGGCCAAGAACATCGAGCGCATCGGCGACCACGCGACCAACATCGCCGAAAACATCTGGTTCCTCGAGCACGGCGACGACGACCTGCCGCCGCGCGAGAAGCGCGACGGCACCAACACGGTCGCCTGAGCGCGGCCGCGCGCCGTCCGCCGGCGGCGCGGCGCCCGAACCGCGGGCGCGGCTCTGCTAGGCTTGCGCGCATGCACGATATCGAAGCACCGGCCGCGGCCGCACGTCCCGCTCTCCCGCCGATGGCCCGCCGCTTCCGCGGCTTCCTGCCCGTCGTGGTCGACGTGGAGACCGGCGGCTTCGAAGCCCGCAAGCACGCGCTGCTGGAGATCGCCGCGATCCCGCTCGACCTCGATGCCGACGGTCGCCTGGTCCCCGGCGACCCGGTCCACGCGCACGTCGAGCCGGCGCCGGGCATGGCCATCGATCCGCAGTCGCTCGAAGTGACCGGCATCGACATCCACCACCCGTTCCGCTTCGCCAAGCCCGAGCGCGACGCGCCCGAGCACGTGTTCGCGCACGTGCGCGCAGCCGTCCGCCGGCACCAGTGCCAGCGCGCGATCCTCGTCGGCCACAACGCGCACTTCGACCTGGGCTTCGTCAACGCCGCCGTCGCGCGCAGCGGCCACAAGCGCAATCCGTTCCATCCCTTCAGCGTGTTCGACACCGTGACGCTGGCCGGCGTCGCCTACGGCCAGACCGTGCTCGCCCGCGCGGTGCAGGCCGCCGGCCTCGAATGGGACCAGGCGCAGGCGCACTCGGCGCTGTACGACACGACGCTGACCGCGCAGCTGTTCTGCCGCATCGCCAACGCCTGGCCGGCGATGGCCGCGCCTGCGGAAGCCGACGCGCCGGCCGCGGTCAGTCCGCCGCCCGACGCAGCGTGATCAGCGCGATCTCCGACGGCACGCCGATCCGGGTCGCGAAACCGGGCCACAGCCCGGCGCCGTTGCCGACGTACAGCTGCATACCGTCCACCGGGTAGAGCCCGGACACGAAACCGCCGTTCGCGCGCGCGACCAGGCGGTCCATGCCGACGATGTGGCCGCCGTGCGTGTGCCCCGAGAGCTGCAGGGCGACGCCGCGCGCGGCATGCGCGTGCGCCTCGCCCGGGCGGTGGTCGAGCAGCAGGACCGGCGCGTCCGGGTCGGCGCCGGCCAGTGCGGCACCGGCATCGGGCACCGGCAGGCCGTAGCGCGCGGCGACCGGATCGGTGACGCCGGCGACGGTCAGCGCCGCGTCGCCGCGCGCGATGCGCAGGTGCGCGTTCTCCAGCACCTGCATGCCCATCGCGGCGAACGCATCCATCCATTCGCGGTACTGGCCGTAGTACTCGTGGTTGCCGGTGATCGCGATCACGCCGTCGGGCGCCTGCAGCGCCGCGAGCGGACGCACGTCGTCGGCGCGCGCATCCACGCTGCCGTCGACCAGGTCGCCGGTGATGACGATCAGGTCCGGACGCTGCGCGTTGGCGCGCGCGACGACCTCGGCCACCCAGTCGCCGGTCAGCAGCCGGCTGGCGTGGATGTCAGTCAGCTGCAGCACGCGGTAGCCGTCGAACGCCGGTGGCAGGTCGGCGATCGCGATCTCGACCTGCCGCACCTTCGGCACCGCCATCGCCTGCCAGGTGCCGTACATCGACAGCCCCAGCGCCAGCGCGGCCGCGTCCGGACGCAGCCACGGCGCGCGCAGCCCCGGCAGCGCCGTGCGGCCACGCAGCGCCCACGCCGCGAGCGTCGCGACGTCGAGCAGCGCCACCAGCAGCGCGGTCAGCAACAGCGCCACGAAGCCGGTGCCGAGCGCGGCGATGACCAGCTTCGGCAGCTCGGGCGAGGCCATGCTGCCGGCGAAGCGCGCGACGATGCGATGGTGCAGCGCCAGCCCGTAGACCAGCACCGCCAGCGCGACACGCACGGGCCATGCAAGCCGCAGCGGCAGCACGAGGCGCAGGACGAGATAGGACGCGAGCACGATGGCAACGAGACTGAGCACGGCGGATTCCGGACGGCGGCGGGCCGGCGCGTGCGCGACGTGCCGACGTGGGGGCCGGCTATGGTCTTCGATGCGGACCGCCGGTGCCAGGGGCGCGGCGGCGAGCGACGATGGCCCGGTAACGGACGCCGGATCGCGGCCCGCACTGTTTCTCGGTTTTTCGTTCTTCGCCGAAGTCAGGGGAGTACTGCTTCTGCTCGCCCAATCAGGGCGTTCTTCTCCGAAGCGCGCGTCGTGCCGGCCGGGGACTGCTCCCCGGCTCGGTCAGCCCGCTCCGCGGTCCGGCCCGGCGCAGCACGCCGGGCGTTCGTGCGGGCTACGCGGCATGCCGCGCGAGCAGCCAGCACTCACCCATGGCTGACTCGCCGCCGCGGACCATCCATGGCCCGCTATCGCAATCCCCGACCGGCACGACGCCCTGAGTCCGAAGGCGCTCGACTTCTTCAACCAGACGGCTTCCCGCGTCTACCCGAAGTCGGGTTGCAATCATCCATGGCGGCGGACTGGCGGCCGGTGGCCGCGTCGAGCGCGCCATGGGTGAGCCCGCTCTGCCTGCGCGGCATGCCGCGCGAGCGGGCGAACGCCCGGCGCGCTGCGCCGGGCCGGACCGATCCGCAAAGCGGAGCGGGCGCGCGCCCGAGTCAAGGCAGGGTGAGCATGGATGGCATGCGCGGCACTGCCGCGCATCCATGCGAACGCCACGCGTGCTTCGCGTGGCCGGACCGCGAAGCGGCTTTGCCGAGGGAAGAGCGGCTTCCGGCCGGCAGGCGGCTGCCCATTCGAAGTGGAACGCCCTCTCCCGCACTAGAGAGCAGCGCCATCACTTCGACGCGCCCCGCGCAGGTCAGCTGGCGAGCTTGAGCCCGACGATGCCGGCCACGATCAGCGCCAGGCTGACCAGGCGTCCCGGGCTTGCCGCGTCGCCCATCAGCACGATGCCCAGGATCACGGTGCCGACCGCGCCGATACCGACCCAGACCGCGTAGGCGGTGCCGACCGGCAGATCGCGCATCGCGATGCCGAGCAGGCCGACGCTGATCGCCATCGACGCCACCGTGCCGACCGTCGGCCAGAACCGGGTGAACCCGTCGGTGTATTTCAGGCCGATCGCCCAGCCGATCTCGAACAGGCCGGCGAGCACGAGAATGATCCAGGACATGCAGAGAACCTCCATCGTCGCGATGGGGCCGTCCCCGGATGTGGATGGAGCGGCGGGGTCGTCCCCGCTTCCTGGGCGGCATTGTGGCCGACGCCACGCCGCGACGGATGACCGCGGCATGACCCGCCGCGGTCGTGGCCGATGCCCGTCGCCGTCAGTGCGGGCCCGCCGCCCGGCCGCGCGCGCTCAGCGTCCGCGCGATGCCGAACAGGCTGATCGCGATCCACGCCAGCTGCATCGCCAGCACGGTCGCGTCGAAGCCGCCGTAGAGCGAGAGCACCACGCCGATCGCGCCGAACAGGTTCAGCAGCAGGTACGGCAGGCCGGCCCCCGACAGGCGCGTGACCTGCAGCAGGAAGTACGCCAGCACGATCAGCGTCGCCCCGACGATGCCGCACCACTGGTGCCAGAGCAGGTCCATGCCGTTCTCCTCTACGAAACCGACCGCATCATCCGCCCACCGCTGCGGACGGGCAAGCCGCGGCGCTCAGCCCAGCCGCTGGCGCACGGCCTCGAACAGCACCACGCCGGAGGCCACCGACACGTTGAGGCTCTCCACGCCGCCGGCCGCGTCGGCGCCCGGCATCGGGATCGTCACCAGCTGGTCGCAGTGCTCGCGCGTGAGCCGGCGCAGGCCGTCCGCCTCGCCGCCCAGCACCAGCGCCACGTTGCCGCGCAGGTCCAGGCCGTACAGCGAGGCGCTCGCCTCGCCGGCCAGGCCGTAGATCCACACGCCCAGCTTCTGCAGGTCGCGCAGGCTGCGCGAGAGGTTGGTCACGCGGACCACCGGCACGTGGTCGGCGGCGCCGGCCGAGGTCTTGCGCACGGTCGCATTGACCTGCACCGCCTTGTCCTTGGGGATCAGCACCGCCGTGACCCCGGCCGCGGCCGCGCTGCGCAGACAGGCGCCGAGATTGTGCGGGTCCTGCACGCCGTCGAGCACCAGCAGCAGCGCGCGCCCCTCGGCGGCCTCGACCAGGCCGGCGAGCTCGTTCTCGTCCCAGGTCCGGGCCGCCGCATAGCGGGCCGCCGCGCCCTGGTGGCGCAGGCCGCCGGCAACGCCGTCGAGCGCCTGCTGCGCGACCCGGCGCACGTCGACGTCGCGCCGGCGCGCCGCGGTCTCGATCTCGGCGATCCGCGGATTCTTCGCCCCGGCCTCGAGCAGCACCTCGCGTACGTTCTCCGCGTCGTGCTCGACGGCCGCGGCGACGGCGTTGATGCCGACGATCCACTGATTCTGTTTGCTGCTCATGCGTCGGGATTCGGGCTGGAGGAAACCGGGGCTCAAACGTTTCGGGGCCGGGACGCGGGCCCCGGCCCCGAAGGGACGTCCATTCTACCGGTAGGGCGCCTTCTCGCGCTTCGCCGGCTTGCCGCGCGGCGGCGGCGGTTTCGGCTCACCAGGCTGCGGCGCGCCCGCCTCCACCAGACGGAAGTCGATCTTGCGATCCTCCAGGCTGGCCTTGAGCACGAGGATGCGCACCCGATCGCCGAGTCGGAACTCGCGGCCGGCACGCTCGCCGGTCAGCATCCGGCGCACCGGATCGAAGCGATAGAAGTCGTTCGGCAGCTGGGTCACGTGCACCAGGCCGTTGACCTTCGACTGGTCGAGCTCGACGAACAGCCCGAAGCTGGTCACGCCGCTGATCACGCCGTCGAACTGGCCGCCGACATGCTGCTCCATCCACGCTGCGCGGTAGCGCTCGTCGACCTCGCGCTCGGCCTCGTCGGCGCGGCGCTCGCGCTCGGAGCACTGCAGCGCCAGGCTCTCCATCATTCGCGGGGTGTAGTCGAACTTCGCCAGCGGCTTGCCCGAGAGCACGTGCTTGATCGCGCGATGCACCAGCAGGTCGGGATAGCGACGGATCGGCGAGGTGAAGTGCGCATAGGCGGCCAGCGCCAGCCCGAAGTGGCCCAGGTTCTCGGTCGAATAGACGGCCTGGCTCTGGCTGCGCAGCAGCACCGACTCGAGCAACGTCGCATCGCTGCGATCGCGGATCTTCTTGAGCAGGTTGGTGAAGTCCTTGGGCTGCACCTTCGCCCAGGGCGGCATGCGCAGCGCGAACTCCTTGAGGAACTCCAGCAGGTCGGTGTACTTGGACTCCGGCGGCTTGTCGTGCACGCGATACGGCGCCGGGATGCCCGCCTCGAGCAGGAAGCGCGCGGCCTCCACGTTCGCGGCGATCATGCATTCCTCGATCAGCTTGTGCGCGTCGTTGCGCACCAGCATGCCGGCCTGGGTGACCTCGCCGCGGTTGTCGAGCACGAAGCGCACCTCCGAGCTCTCGAACTCGATCGCGCCACGCTTGGCCCGCGCCTTGGCCAGCACGCGGAACAGTTGATGCAGGTGTTCGATCTGCGGCAGCAGCAGCGCGCCGATCGACGCGCGCGCGTCCTCGTCCTGCTCGCCCACCGCCTTCCACACCTGGGTGTAGGTCAGCCGGGCGTGCGAGTTCATCACCGCCTCGTAGAACTTCGCGCCGGTCACCTCGCCGTCGCGCCCGACCTGCATGTCGCAGACGAAGCACATCCGATCGACCCGCGGCATCAGCGAGCAGATGCCGTTGGACAGCGTCTCGGGCAGCATCGGCACGACGAATCCCGGGAAGTACACGCTGGTCGCGCGCAGCTGGGCTTCATCGTCGAGCGGCGTGCCCGGCCTGACGTAGTTCGAGACGTCGGCGATCGCCACCACGAGGCGGAAGCCGTCGCGGTTGGGCTCGCAGTACACCGCGTCGTCGAAATCCTTGGCGTCCTCGCCGTCGATCGTCACCAGCGGCAGCGCGCGCAGGTCGACGCGGTCGCCGAGCATGCGTTCCTCGACGGTCAGCGGCACCGCCGCGGCCTCGTCGAGCACCGGCTGCGGGAACTCGTGCGGCAGGTGATGGCCGTGGATCGCGGCCTCGACGACCAGCGACGGCGTCAGCGCATCGCCCAGTACCGCGAGCACCTTGCCGATCGGCGGTCGGCGCGCGTCGCCCGGGGCGACGATCTCGCAGACCACCAGCTGGCCGTCCTGCGCGTCGAGGCGCGCGTCCTGCGGGATCTGCACGTTGCGCTGGATCCGGCGGTCGTCGGGCACGACGAAGCTGATGCCCGACTCCACCGAGAACCGGCCGATCAGGCGGGTCGTACGGCGTTCGAGCACCTCGACGATGACGCCGGCGCGGCGGCCGCGGGCATCAACGTTCGTCAGGCTGGCCATCGCGCGGTCGCCATGCATGACCTTGCGCATCTCGGCCGGCGGCAGGAACAGGTCGTCGCCGCTGCCGCTGTCGGGCCGCAGGAACCCGAAGCCCTCGGGGTTGGCGATCACCGTGCCGGGGATCAGGTCCAGGCGCTTGGCCGGCACCAGGCCGCCGCGGCGGTTCTGCAGCAGCTGGCCCTCGCGCAACATGGCCGCGAGCCGCTTGCCGAGCGCGTCGAAGCGCTCCGGATCGGTCAGGTCGAGCGCCTGCGCCAGTTCGGTCGCGGTCTGCGGGCCCGGCGCGTCGGCGAGCAGCTGCAGGATCGCCTCGCGGCTGGCGATCGGGTTGGCATAGCGGGCCGCCTCGCGATTGGCGTACGGATCGTCGACCCGGCCGCTGCGTGGCGCCTGCGGACGCGCGGCGGGCGCCGACGGCGGCGCCGTTGCGCGCGGCTCGGTGCGCGCGCCCGAACGCAGCGCACGCTGCAGGCCGGGATCGGGCATCCAGGGCGGCGTGGACGCCGCCGGCTTGCCGCTGCGGGAAGGACCGCCGGCAGCGCCGCGCTTGGCGGCCGGAGCGGCGGGACGTTCGGAGTCGCGGCGGCTGCCGCGCTTGCTGGGAGGTTTTGCCATCGCGGCGATGGTACACCCCGCGCCGCGAGGTCCACGTCGAGAGCGGCCGGCAAGCGACCTGGCGCGAACGGGCAGGCATGCGCGCGAACGTCGTCAGGCGGGCACAAAAAAACCCGCGCTCGGCGGGTTCGTTGTCGCAGTCGGTAAGGCTGCGTCGACCTGGTGCCCAGGAGAGGACTCGAACCTCCACGGAGTTGCCCCCGCTAGCACCTGAAGCTAGTGCGTCTACCAATTCCGCCACCTGGGCAGGTCAGGCGCGCATTCTGCGGTGCGCGTGCGCCGGTGTCAACGCGCCGTGTAAGCCGAGTTGACCGCCTTCCGGCCTGGGCTGTGCCCAGCGCGCAATCCGGAAAGATGCCGGCCATTGCATGGCCGGGCACAAAAAAACCCGCACTCGGCGGGTTCGTTGTCGCAGTCGGTAAGGCTGCGATGACCTGGTGCCCAGGAGAGGACTCGAACCTCCACGGAGTTGCCCCCGCTAGCACCTGAAGCTAGTGCGTCTACCAATTCCGCCACCTGGGCAGGTCAGGCGCGCATTCTGCGGTGCGCGTGCGCCGGTGTCAACGCGCCGTGTAAGCCGAGTTGACCGCCTTCCGGCCTGGGCTGTGCCCAGCGCGCAATCCGGAAAGATGCCGGCCATTGCATGGCCGGGCACAAAAAAACCCGCACTCGGCGGGTTCGTTGTCGCAGTCGGTAAGGCTGCGATGACCTGGTGCCCAGGAGAGGACTCGAACCTCCACGGAGTTGCCCCCGCTAGCACCTGAAGCTAGTGCGTCTACCAATTCCGCCACCTGGGCAGGTCAGGCGCGCATTCTGCGGTGCGCGTGCGCCGGTGTCAACGCGCCGTGTAAGCCGAGTTGACCGCCTTCCGGCCTGGGCTGTGCCCAGCGCGCAATCCGGAAAGATGCCGGCCATTGCATGGCCGGGCACAAAAAAACCCGCACTCGGCGGGTTCGTTGTCGCAGTCGGTAAGGCTGCGATGACCTGGTGCCCAGGAGAGGACTCGAACCTCCACGGAGTTGCCCCCGCTAGCACCTGAAGCTAGT
>NZ_LASZ01000006.1 GCF_001014645.1 Luteimonas sp. FCS-9
CGGCATCACCGTCGAGAAGATCGTCGAGGCGGCCCGGGCGCTCTGAGCGCCGCAGTTGTCCCGATACACGAAGGCCCGCGCAAGCGGGCCTTTTTTCTGGTTCTTCGCCGAAGCTCGGGAGAACGACTTTTTCTGCGCAGGGGCGGTGGACGTCAGGATGCCTCGGGCGTGGCCGCTTTGTTCAGGTCGTGCTTGCTGCCGCCGCGGCAGGTCGGCGAATCGGGCACCTGTGCCTCGGCGGCCCATTCGTCCGGGGTGAAGGTGTGCAGCGCCAGCGCGTGGATGCGCTGCATCTGCTCGCCCAGCGTGCGGTAGACCAGCTGGTGGCGCTGGATCGCGCGCTTGCCCGCGAACGCCTCGCTGACGATCACCGCCTTGTAGTGCGTCTCGAGCCCGCGGCTGTGCATGTGGCTCTCGTCGTGCACCTCCAGGTGGCTGGGCTGCAGGGCGGCGAGGGCGTCGCGCAGGTGGTCGGCTCGCGTGGTCATGGCATCGGCAGGGAAGCGGGGGCTTCCGTCATGATGGCGGCGATGCGGGGCATTGCAATCCCTGGGCGCATCGATCGTCAGGCGACGCACGGCCGGCGACTTCGTGAATGGTCGCCGGGTCGGTCAGCCGCCGGGCACGGGGGGCGCGGCATCGGCCGCGGTCCTGCGCAGCGCCAGCGCGAGCAGGCGCGCCAGCAAGCGTTCCTGCAGCCCCCGCGGCGCGTCGAGCGCCATGCGTTGCAGCGCGGCGGTGTCGCCGGTGCGGCCCGCGCGCAGCGCCATGAACACGGTGCGCAGCTTGCCGCCGCGGGTGGCCGTGGCCGACTTGAGCCAGCCCAGCGCCGCCAGCAGGCGCTGCTCGACCGCGTCGAAATCGCTGCCCAGCGGATAGGCCGGCAGCGTGCCGTCGCGGCGCAGCGGGGCCAGCGCGTCGCGCAGGCGCGCGGCGGTGTTGCGTTCCCAGGCCGGCGGCCGGACGAAGCGCGGATCGAGCTTGCCCGCGGCGCGGGCGCGGTCGAGCAGCGCCGGCTGGTGCTCGGCGTCGGCCACGCGCGCCATCGCCAGCACGCAGTCCTCGTCGGTCGCGCCGCGCACGTCGGCGATCCCGTACTCGGTGATGTAGAGGTCGCGCAGGTGCCGCGGGATCGTCGTGTGGCCGTAGTTCCAGCGGATGTTCGGTTCGCGGCGGCCGCGGGTCTCGCGCGTGGCGCGCAGCAGCAGCGCCGAGCGCGCGTCGGGCAGCGCGTGCGCCATCGCGACGAAGTTGTACTGCCCGCCCACGCCCGAGACCACGCGGCCGTCGTCGAGCGCGTCGGAGACCGCGGCGCCGAGCGCGGTCGCCATCATGCAGCTGTTGAAGAAGCGCGCTTCGCGGCGCTGCAACCGTTCCAGGCCTTCGTCGAGCCCGTAGAGCTCGTTGACCTCGCCCACGCGCTTCATGCCGATGCCACGGCGCGTGTCGTCGTCGAGGCCGCGAAGCCAGGCGTAGAAGTCCGGCGAGCCGAGGTAGAACGCGCCGTGCAGGAACTCGCCGTCGCGTTCGATCAGTTCCCGGTCCAGCGCACTGGCGCTGCCATCGTTGGCCCGGCGCATCAGCGCGGCCTTGTCGACGACCTTGCGGCGGATCACGCCGACCTCGACGAGCCGCTTGAAGCCCTCGTTGATCATCTCGCTGCAGCCGTACAGGCCGGTCTCGAACGGGTCGAGGCCGCCGCAGGCGACGACCGCCGGATGCGTGGCCAGGCCCGGGTCGAGCGCGTGCAGCACACGTCGGTAGGCGGCGTTGTCGGTGTGGCGCAGCGCCAGCGCGTGGCACAGCGCGTCGGCCAGCGCGCCGATGCCGATCTGCAGCGTGCCGCCGTCGCGGACCAGCGCGCTGGCATGGAAGCCGATCGCATAGTCGGCGTCCGACACCGGTTGCCGGGGCAGGCCGAACAGTCGCGGGTACGGCGGTGGCGGGGTCACGACGATGTCGAAGAACGCGGCGTCGACCACGGCGGTTCCGCCCAGCCACGGCAGTTCCGGATCGATTTCGGCCACGACCAGAGGGCGCGGGTGACCGGCGGCCACGAGCGCGTCGATCGTGTCGAACGTCAGGTCGGTGTTCGACGACAGCGACAGGTGGGCGCCGTCCTCGCTGGCGGCGACCTTCTGCACCAGCACGTTGACGCCGCGGTCGACGAGGGCGCGGGCGACGTGCGTGTAGTTCAGGCTGGCGTAGCGGCGTTGGGCCTGGGTCGAGCCCAGCATCGCGCCGGACTGCATGTAGAACTCCTCGACGCTGACGTGCGGCGGCAGCGCGTCGCGGCGCAGCGCCTCGACGTACGCGAGCCGCACGAAGTCCTCGCCGAAATGCCGCCGTGCGAACGGACCGATGAAGCGGCCTTCCAGATCGGCACCGCCCGACGGCGGATCGAGCGACAGCGCGGTATAGAGCGCGAGCGGGCGCGTGGGATCGGCGAGCGCGGCGTGATAGAGCGCGTTGAGCAGGCGGTGCGGCTTGCCGATGCCCAGCGGCGCGCCGACGTGCAGCGGGCCGTCGACGTGGGCACGGATGTGGGCGACGGCCGCGTCGAGGTCGTGGAGATGGAGCGTCATGCGGCAAGCCTACCGGACGCGCGACCGGCGGCGGGCGCGTCGGCGGTCTCAGGCAGGCGGGCCCTGGCGCGGCGGCGGCGCGGCGGTCGCGGTGACCTCGTCGATCCGCCAGTGCACGGCCTGCGCCGTCTCGCGCACCGCCTGCGCCATGGCCGCGCCGACCGTGCCGTCGGCGGTGTCGAGGTACACCACACCCGACAGCCGCAGGCCCTCCTCGTGGAAGCGCACGCGGCACGACCGCACGCCGTCGAGCGCGGACACCGCCTCGCAGACCTGGGCCGGCAGCGGGTCGTGGTCGCTGCGGTCGGCATGCTGCGGGCGGGCGTCGTGCATGTCGCGCACGGCGTTGCGCAGGTTGCGCACGCCGTCGCGCAGCACCTCGATGGCGATGAAGATCGCAGCGGCGGCGTCGGCCCACCACAGCCCGAAGCCGATGCCGACCACGCCGGCGATGCCGGCCAGCGCGGTCATCCAGTCGGCCTTGTTCATGTCGGCGTCGGTGTAGAGCGGCTTGGACGACAGCGCCAGGGCCACCTTGAGCTTCATGCGGCCGAGGATCACCGGCGGTAGGGCCGAGACCGCGAGGGCCGCGATCATCAGCCAGCCCTGCCACAGGACGTGGTCGCCGATGACGACGGTGCCGACGACGGGGCGCGTCTGCGTGACCAGTACGTGCAGGCCGTCGAGCACCAGCAGCGCGCCCATGCCGGTCAGGGCGACCGAGGAGGCGAGGAAGGTGATGTCGAACGCGCGCTCGCGGCCGTTGATGTAGGTGCGGTCGATGCCGCGGGCGCGGAAGCGCAGCGCGATGAGGAACGCGGCCGGGGGCAGCAGGCTGAGCAGGTCCTCGACCAGGGCGGTCTGCATCGCCTGGGAGCCGCCCATCGCGAAATACATCATCACCGACACCGCGCCCAGCAGCCCGAGCGACCACCAGCACAGGCGGGCGGCGCGCTGGAGGTCGCGCTGCTGCGCGGGTCCGAGCGGATCGGGCGCGCGCTGGGCGGGTGGGGGCTGCGGGCGGTCGTGGGCGGTGCTCATCGCAGCATGCGCTCGCGGGTATGGAGGTAGCGATCGAGCGTGAGCTGCCAGGCATTCTCGCCGGGCGGCAATGCGAACCTGCGCCGGGCGAGGGTGCCGTCGGGGTCGCGCAGCACGAAGTCGCGCGACCAGCCGACGTCCTTCCACGGGGAGTCGTCGGTGTGTCCGCCGACGACCATGTGCAGGCGGTAGTCGAGCAGCGCGGTCATGAGCTCGTCGTGGCCGTCGGCGATCCATTCGACGGTGTAGCCGCGGTCGCGGGCGAAGGCCTGGACGAGTTCGATCTCGCTGCCGGTGGGGTCGTGGCCGGCGCGCAGCTCGACGAACGGCGGATCGTGACTGACGCCGACGCGCATCGTCTCGCGCGCGCGTTCGCTGCTGCCCTCGGTGTCGCGCGGGTAGCCGTTGCAGGCAGCCAGAGACAACAGGAGCAGGGCGAGCCAGGTGCGGATGAACATGGGCGGCGTTATCGGCCAATGGGTGTGCACGCGACGTGGATGGGGAGATTCGAGATGCGTTGCTCACGGGCAACGGGAAGCGGGCGATGTGCGCGTGTGCCCGCCGGGTACCGCGCCGAGTCGCGGCCCGATATCCGCTTGGTCGGCCCGCACCCGGCGGGCACTGGACGCTGTTCCGCGGCGGGGCGAAGAGCTGGGTCGCGACCGCTGGGTGGACGCGCTGTACATCGGCCCGATGCTTTTTTCGGCTGCGTCGTGCTCGGGGTCGGGACGATGTGCTCGCGTGTGCCCGCCGGGTACCGCGCCGAGTCGCGGCCCGATCCGCTTGGTCGGCGCGGCACCCGGCGGGCACTGGACGCTATTCCGCGGCGGAGCGGAGAGCTGGGTCGGAGCTCCGGCCATCTCCCCCGCGTGCGGGGGAGGTCGGCGCCACCGGCGCCGGGTGGGGCGCGCCATCGATTCTGGCGCCGGCATCAGTCTTCGATGGTCATATTGATTGAGAATCGTTAACATTGGCGGGCTGCAGGGCGGTTGTCCTTGCGCGACGCCGGCCGGCCGCGGCAGCGAGCCGGCCCCGGCGCAATCCCCACCACGAACCGAAGAACCGCCATGTCCCGTTCCCCGCATTCCGCCCCCGTCCGGCGGGCGCCGCTCGCCTGCGCGACGCTCGTCGCGTTGTCCTCCCTGACCTTCGCCTCCGGCGCGATCGCGGACGATGCCGCGGACCGGGTCACCACGCTCGACGGCCTGCAGGTCAAGGGCGAACGCGCGGAGGGCTATTCGGTGCGCCGGACGTCGGCCGGCACGCGCTTCGACCTGACCGCGCGCGAGATCCCGCAGTCGGTCAGCATCATCAGCCACGAGCGCATCGCCGACCAGAACCTCGACGACGTCATCGACGTGCTGCAGAACACCACCGGCGTGAGCAGCACGCAGTCCGACAGCGAGCGCACCGAGTTCTACGCGCGCGGCTTCTACATCGACAGCTACCAGTTCGACGGGCTGCCGACGCAGATGGTGCAGAACTGGAGCTACGGCGATTCGGGGCTGGACCTGGCGCTGTATGACCGCGTGGAGATCGTGCGCGGCGCGACCGGCCTGCTGAGCGGGGCGGGCAATCCGTCGGCCTCGGTCAACCTGATCCGCAAGCATGCCGACAGCGCGGAGCTCACCGGCAGCGTGTCGCTCAACGTCGGCGAGTGGGGCCGCAACCGCACCACCGTCGACGTGACCACGCCGCTCAATGCCAGCGGCACGGTGCGCGCCCGCGCGATCGGCAGCTATCTGGAGACCGACGCGCAGATGGAGCGCTACAGCCAGCGCAAGCAGCTGGGCTACGTCGTGATCGATGCCGATCTCACGCCCGACACGCAGCTCAGCGTGGGCTACGACTACCAGCACAAGCGCGCGAACGGGGCGACCTGGGGCGGGTTCCCGATGGTGTTCTCCGACGGCAGCTCGACCGACTACCCGGTCTCGTTCAATCCCTCGCCCGACTGGACCTACTGGGACACGACCAGCAAGCGCGCGTTCGCGACGCTGCAGCACGCCTTCGCCAACGGCTGGAAGCTCAAGGTCGGCGCGACCCACGACAAGACCGACGCCGACGACAAGCTCTTCTACCCGGCCTACAACGACTGGGCGACCGGTGCGTCGAACTTCGACCCCGTCACCGGCGCGGGCGTCTCGCCGTCGGCGGGCTTCTACAACACGCACCGCAAGGTCGACGGCCTGGACGGCTACGTGGACGGGCCGTTTCAGGCCTTCGGCCGCGAACACCAGTTCATGGCCGGGCTGAGCTACAACCAACGCGAGTACGCCAACTACGGCGACTACCAGGTCGGCGGCAAGGACGCAGCCGGCAACAGCCTGCCCTGGGACCCGTTCGACAGCTACCTCGGCTGGACCGGCGACATCGCACAGCCCGACTGGAACCCGCTGCCGCTGCAGAGCGCGGGCACGATCACCCAGAAGGCCGGCTACGCCGCCACGCGCCTGTCGCTGGCCGATCCGCTCAAGCTCATCGTCGGTGCGCGCTACAGCGAGTGGGAAAGCGAGGGCGAAGGCGCCGACCGCAAGCACGATGCCGTGACCCCGTACGCCGGCCTGGTGTTCGACATCGACGACACCTGGTCGACCTACGCCAGCTACACCGAGATCTTCCAGCCGCAGGTCGCGCGCGACATCAACGATCGCTATCTCGATCCGGTCGACGGCAAGAGCTACGAGGTGGGCGTCAAGGGCGCGTGGTTCGACAACCGGCTCAACGCCTCGCTTGCGGTGTTCCGCATCGAGCAGGACAACGTGGCGCAGACGACCAGCCAGCCGATCCCTTCGCGTCCGGGCGAGTTCGCTTCCGTCGCCGCGCGCGGCACGGTCAGCCGCGGCTTCGAGTTCGAGCTCAACGGCGAGCTGGCGCCGGGCTGGAACGCGACCTTCGGCGCCTCGCGCTACGTGGCCAAGGATGCCGACGGCGCAGACATCAATCCACGCCTGCCGCAGTCCACGATCAAGGCGTTCACCAGCTACACGCCGCGCAGCGCGTCGGAGCTCACGCTCGGCGGCGGCGTGAACTGGCAGAACGGCATCCATTACCCGGTGCCCGCCTACGGCCGGTTCGAGCAGTCGAGCTACGCGCTGGTCAACGCCTTCGTGCGCTATCGCCTGGCGCCGCAGTTCAGCGTGCAGCTCAACGCCAACAACCTGCTGAACAAGATGTACTACGCGCAGGTCAACGGCTACGGCGCCTACGGCGAAAAGCGCAACGGGCAGCTGACGTTCACCTACAACTTCTGAGCCCACGCGCCGGCACGTTGCCGGCGCTTCGCACGGGGCGTCGCGACAACCGCGACGCCCGTGCGGCGCTTCACTGGTCGAGCATGTCCGGCCGGAACAGCGCGCGGCGCGAGCGCGTCGGGCCGGCGATCATGAAGCGGCCGTCGCCGCGGTAGTGCACCGTGCGCGGCCATCTGGGCCGTGGGGCGACGTGGGCGCGGACGATGCGCCAGACGAACAGCGGGTAGTCGGCGGTGATCCGCGTCTCGTGCAACCGGCATTCGAAGTTCGCGTGGCATTCGCCGATCAGCGGCGCGTCGACCTCGTCGGCGTCGAGCGCGGTCAGTCCGAAGCGTTCGAACTTGTCGCCGTCGCGGCCGCTGCAGTTGCCGATGCCCACGACGGTGTCGAGCAGGTCGTCGGTCGGCAGGTTGATCACGCATTCGCGGCTGCGTTTCGCCAGCGCGTGGCTGCGGTTGGCCTGCCAGAGGTAGGTGCCGATGAGGTCGTAGCCGAGCATCATGTGCCAGCCCAGCGTCATGATGCCGCGCTCGCCGCGATGGGCGGTGGACAGCAGCACGACCGGTCCGGGCTCGAGCAACGTCCGGGCGCGGTCGACGGGCAGGGCCTGCTTGCGGCGGGTCGGCATCGGCGTCTCGTCTGCATGGGACGACGCGATGTCTAGCGCAATCCGCGTCGATCGCACGCGAAGCCGCGTCCGGCGCCTCAGTCGAAGATGTGCACCGCCTCGGCGAGCCGACGCACGTCGTCGGTGGTGTGGCTGACGTAGAGCATCGGTAGGCGGACCTCGTCGCGCACGCGCTGCAGCCAGGGAATCAGTTCCTCGCGGCGCGCCTGGTCGAGCGCCGACAGCGGCTCGTCGAACAGCAGCACCGCCGGCTGCGAGAGCAGCGCGCGGCCGATCGCGACGCGCTGCGCCTCGCCGCCCGACAGGTGCGCCGGGCGCCGTGCGAGCAGGTGGCCGATGCCGAGCAGCTCGACCACCTGGTCCAGCGCGAACGCCTGCGGACCGGCATGGCGGCCGTAGCCCAGGTTGCGCTGGACGTCCAGGTGCGGGAACAGCCGGGCGTCCTGGAACACGTAGCCCACGCGCCGCCGGTGCGCGGGCAGGTCGATCCGACGCGCGCTGTCGAACAGCACGCGGCCGTCGATCTCGATGCGCCCGGCCTGCGGACGCACCAGGCCGGCGATCGCGTTGAGCACGCTGGTCTTGCCCGAACCGGACGGGCCGGTCAGCGCGACCACGCGCTGGTCGGCATCGATGCGCACGTCGCGCGCGAAGCCGCCCAGGCGCAGCCGGATGTCGATCGCCAGGCTCATGCCTCGCGGCCCCCGCGCTGGCGACGGACCAGCCATTCGGACGCCAGCAGGGCCGCCAGCGAGATCGCGACCGCGACCAGCGCCAGTCGCCAGATGCCGGCCTCGCCGCCGGGCACCTGCATCAGGCCGTAGATCGCCGAGGACATCGTCTGCGTCTCGCCGGGGATGTTGGAGACGAAGGTGATCGTCGCGCCGAACTCGCCCAGCGCCTTGGCGAACGCGAGGACCGCGCCGGCGACGAGACCGGGCCAGGCCAGCGGCAGCGTGATCGTCAGGAACACGCGCCAGGGGCCGGCGCCCAGTGTCGCGGCCGCCTGCTCGAGCCGGCGGTCGACGTTCTCGATCGACAGCCGGATCGTGCGCACCATCAGCGGAAAGCCCATCAGCGCGCTGGCCAGCGCGGCCCCGGTCCAGCGGAACGCGACGCTGATGCCGAACGTGTCGTCGAGCCACAGGCCGACCGGGCCGTTGCCGCCGAGCACCACCAGCAGCGCGTAGCCCACCACGACCGGCGGCAGCACCAGCGGCAGGTGCACCAGCGCGTCGAGCAGCGACTTGCCGAAGAAGCGCCGGCGCGCGAGCAGCCACGCCACCGCGATGCCGAACGGCAGGCTGCCCAGCGCGGCCGCGGTCGCGACCTTGAGGCTCAGCCGGATCGCGACGAGTTCGTCGGGTCCGAAGGCGAACCAGGGGCTCGGCGACACCGCGCGTCTCAGCGGATCGTGAAGCCGTGGCGGCGGAAGATCTCCGACGCCGCGTCGCCGTCGAGCCAGCGCACGAACGCATCGGCCTGGTGCGGCTGGCCGCTCGCCGCCACGCGTGCGACCGGGTAGACGATCTCGGGGTGGCTGTCGGCCGGGAACGTGGCCAGCACCTTGACCCGCGGCTCGGCGCGCGCGTCGCTGCCGTAGACGACCCCCAGCGGCGCCTCGCCGCGGGCGACCAGCGCCAGCGCCGCGCGCACGCTGTCGGACTCGGCGACGCGCGGCCGCAGCGCGTCCCAGGTGCCGAAGGACTCGAACGCGGCCTTGGCGTACTTGCCGGCGGGCACGCTGGCGACCAGCGCCAGCGACAGGCGACCGCGCTCGCCCAGCAGCGGCAGCAGGTCGCTGCGCGCGTCCAGCGCGAACGGCTGCGCACGGCTGCCGGCCGGCGCGACCAGCACCAGGCTGTTGCCCAGCAGGTTGCGGCGCGATCCGGGATCGATCAGCTTGCGCTGCGCCAGCCAGTCCATCCATTCGAGGTCGGCGGACACGAACACGTCGGCCGGCGCGCGCTGCTCGATCTGGCGGGCCAGCGCCGAGCTGGCCGCGTACGACACGCGCACCGGCTGGCCGGTCTCGCGCTCGTACTGCGCGGCGGCGGCATCGAGCGATTCCTTGAGGCTGGCGGCCGCGAACACCGTCAGCGGCGACTGCGCGAATGCGGGCAGCGTCGCGACCACGAGCGCGGCCGTCAGCAGCCAGGCGCGGAGACGGCGGGGGAGTGGATTGATCATGGCGGGGTCCGGGAGGGGGTCAGGGGGCGGTGACGACGACGATGCGCTCGACCTGGCGCACGCTGCGGGCCGCACGTGCGTCGTCGGCGACCAGCAGCCGCAGCGGGCCGTCGGCCGCGTCGAGCGGCCGGCCGTTGCAGCGGTCGGCCAGCAGGACGATCCGGTCGCCGAGCGTGGGGTCGAGCTCGGCCAGCGAGAACAGCGCGCGATAGCCGTCGCGCGCGGTCACCAGCACGTAGCGGTCGGGCGGGCCGCCGTGCTGCGGCGCATCGGGCATCGCACCGCTGGCCCGCAGAAGCCCGGCCAGCGACACGCCCTCGCAGCGGCGCGGGCGTCCGTGGTCGTCGACGGCCAATTCGCGGCGCTGCAGCGTCGCCCGCGCGGCCGCGTCGAGCGGCACGACCTGCGGCGAGGCGGCGGGCGGCGGCGATGCGTGGGCATGCGCGTCCGGGCCCTGCGCGGCGGCGGCCGTGCACAGCGGCAACAGCAGGGCCGGCAGCAGGCGGCGGGGCAGGATCATCGCGGCAGGTCCGCTCGTTATGTACACAGGAGAATAACGGTGGCGCGGTGAACGGTAAACCGCATCGCGCCGTGCGGGTCGGGGGCGCACCGCTACAGCGCGTCGATCGGCAGCTTGAGGTAGCGCACGCCGTTGGCCTCCGGCTCGGGCAGCGCGCCGGCGCGCAGGTTGGTCTGCACCGACGGCAGCAGCAGCGCCGGCATCGCGAGCGTCGCGTCGCGGGCGGTGCGCATCGCGACGAACGTCGCCTCGTCGATCCCGTCGCGCACGTGGATGTTCTCGCGCCGCTGGGCGCCGATCGTCGTCTCGCAGGCCACCGGCCGGCCGCCCGGGCCGTAGTCGTGGCAGACGAACACGCGGGTCGCGTCCGGCAGGGCGAACAGCCGCAGGATCGACCGGTACAGCGTCGCCGCGTCGCCGCCGGGGAAGTCGCAGCGCGCGGTGCCGCCGTCGGGCATGAACAGCGAGTCGCCGGTGAACAGCGCATCGCCGATCAGGTAGGCGTTGCTGTCGCTGGTGTGGCCCGGTACCGGGATCGCGCGGGCCGCCAAGCCGCCGACGCCAAACTCGGCCTCGGGCGCGAACAGGTGGTCGAACTGCGAGCCGTCCACCGGGAAGTGCTCGCCCAGGTTGAAGATCGGGCGGAAGGTCTTCTGCACGGCGCGGATGCCCTCGCCGATCGCCAGGCGCGCGCCGGGCAGCTGCCGGCGCAGCCAGTCGCCGGCCGACAGGTGGTCGGCATGGGCGTGCGTTTCGAGGATCCACTGCACGTCGAGGTCGTGGCCGCGCACGTGGGCGAGCAGATGCCCCGCCGACACGGTGGCCGTCCTCGCCGAGGCGGGATCGAAGTCGAGGACCGGATCGACGATGGCGGCCGCGTGCGATCGCGGATCGCGGACGACGTAGCTCCACGTGTTGCTGCCGACGTGGAAGAACGGGGTGACCTCGGGCGGCATCGGCGGTTCCTGCGGACGGGGCCGGACCACTGTAGGACCGCGCCGTGACGCGAAGGTTCGCGTCCGGTGTTTCGCTTCAGGGGGCCGGCGTCGCCAGCGCGGCGTTGAGCAGCGCGCCGAGCCGGGTGCCGGCGTCGCGCAGCTGCCGCTCGACGGTCGGCAGCTGGGCCGCCACGTAGTCTTCGCCGAGCCGGCCGCGCACGGGGTACACGCCGGGCGCGACCGCGATGCGGCAAGCGGCCTGGGCCCAGTCCTGCGCCGCGGGCGGCAGGAGGCGGGCGTCGGGCGCGGGCGGTGGCAGCGCCTGCAGGTCGGCCAGCCACGCGTCGTCGCTGCGGCCGGCGGCGTTGAGCATGCCGCTGTCCCAGAACGCGTGCAGGTTGGTGCCGCGTCCGCGGTGGTTGATCTGGTGGGTGTTGCCGCCCTTGTCGTGGGCGTAGCCGGCGTGCATCGGCTGGTGCACGTCGCCGACGAAATGCACCACGAACTTCAGCGCGGCGGCGCGTTCGGCGCGCGGGCGCGCGCGGTCGGCCAGGATCGCGGTCTGCGTCTTGATCGCCTCGACCACGCAATCGCCGCCCGGGCAGTCGCGTGCGGGATCGTAGCGGCAGCCCGACTCGCCGATGTTGACGTAGTGCCATTTCGCCGAGCGGCGGCCGAGGTCGGGATCGCGCTCGCGCAGTTCGTCGGCCCAGGAGGCGATGCCGCCGAGCGTGGGCTCGGGCTCGCCGGCGAGCAGCGCGTCGACCTGCGCGCGGGCCTGCGGGGTGAGATCGCGCTCGGCGAGCTGGGCGACCAGGCGGTGGCCCAGCTTGCCCCAGGCGAACGCGGACGGAGACGCCGCCGCGAGGGCGAGCAGGCAGAACAACAGGACGGGACGGCGCATCCGGCAATTCTATCGGATGCGCCGTTTCCGCGATCGGTGGATCAGAACTTCAGGACGTACGCCGCGCCGTAGGCGATCGGGTCGATGTTCGCGGTGCCGAGCTTGGCGCCGTCGACGCGGACGTCGCTGTCGATGTCCATCCAGCGGGCGTCGACGCGGATCGCACCGTTGCCGACCTTGAAGTCGACGCCGACGTGCGCGGCCAGGCCCCAGGAGTTGCTCAGCGCCAGGCGCGAACCGGCCAGCGCACCGCGGGTCTCCTCGTCGAAGAACGTGGTGTAGTTGACGCCCACGCCGACCAGCGGCGAGACGGTGCCGGTCCCGTTGAAGTGGTACTGCAGGCTCAGCGTCGGCGGCAGGTGCTTGGTGCTGCCGACCTGGCCCAGGCCATCGATGTCGATGTCGTGGCGGAACGGCGTGGCGGCCAGCACCTCGATGCCGAGGTTGTCGCGCACGAAGTACTCGACGGCGATCGTCGGGCGCGTGCTGCTGCCGATCGACAGCGGCAGGGTGCCGTCGGCGAGCGTGCCGTTGTCGGACTTGGGATTGACGTTGTGGGCGCCGATGGCGACGGTCCACTCGCCGGCCGACTGGGCGGCGGCGGGGAGGGCGGGAACGGCGCAGGCGAGGGCGAGCAGGGCAATGGACAGCGGACGCATCGTGGCGGTCTCTTCGTGGGAACTGTCGACAGTGTCCGCGCGTCGCGCCGGGCGCGCCTTGATCCCGATCAACGCCGGCGCGATCGTTCTGCGCTTGCAGCGCGCGACGACGCGCGATCGGGGCTCGCGGTAGAATCGGGCGGCTGTTTCCGATGCCGGTCGCGTGCCGGCATGGCGTCCCTTCCCATTTCACGTGCCGCGCCCGCGCGGCTGCAGGAGTCCGGATTCATGGCGATCAAGGTTGGCATCAACGGTTTCGGCCGCATCGGCCGCAACGTGCTGCGCTCTGCGGTGCAGAACTTCGACGGCGAGATCGAGATCGTCGCGATCAACGATCTGCTCGAGCCCGACTACCTGGCCTACATGCTGCAGTACGACTCGGTGCACGGCCGCTTCCAGGGCGAGGTCTCGGTCGAGGGCGACACGCTGGTCGTCAACGGCCGGAAGATCCGCCTGACCCAGGAACGCGACCCGGCCAACCTGAAGTGGGACGCGGTCGGGGCGGAGGTCGTCATCGAGTCGACCGGCCTGTTCCTGACCAAGGAGACCGCGCAGAAGCATATCGACGCCGGCGCGAAGAAGGTCATCCTGTCGGCGCCGTCGAAGGACGACACGCCGATGTTCGTCTTCGGCGTCAACCACGAGAGTTACGCGGGCGAGGCGATCGTCTCCAACGCCTCGTGCACGACCAACTGCCTGGCGCCGCTGGCCAAGGTGATCCACGACAAGTGGGGCATCAAGCGCGGCCTGATGACGACCGTGCACGCGGCGACCGCGACCCAGAAGACCGTCGACGGCCCGTCCAACAAGGACTGGCGCGGCGGCCGCGGCATCCTGGAGAACATCATCCCGTCGTCGACCGGCGCGGCCAAGGCGGTCGGCGTGGTGATCCCCTCACTCAACAAGAAGCTCACCGGCATGAGCTTCCGCGTGCCGACGTCGGACGTGTCGGTGGTCGACCTGACCGCCGAGCTTGAGAAGCCCGCCAGCTACGACGAGATCAAGGCCGAGATCAAGGCCCAGAGCGAGGGCGCGCTCAAGGGCGTGCTGGGCTACACCGAGGACAAGGTCGTGGCGACCGACTTCCGCGGCGACGCGCGCACGTCGATCTTCGACGCCGAGGCCGGCATCGCGCTCGATGCGACGTTCGTCAAGCTCGTGGCCTGGTACGACAACGAGTGGGGCTACTCCAACAAGTGCCTGGAGCTGGCCCGGGTGGTCGCCGGCAAGTAACGCCGCCGCTCCCGTGCGCGATCCGAAGCCCCGCCGCGTGCGGGGCTTCTCGTCTGCGCATCGCCTGCGTCGCCGGTCGGCATCGCGACGCGACCGCGGAGTGTCCGTTTCCGGGCGGTACAGGTAAGGTGCGCCGATGCGCGCCGCCGGCGCGGACGGATCCGAGCCATGGAAGCACTGCTCCTCCTGGGCATCGCGTTGCTGGTCGCGGTGCCGGTCATGCTGATCGTCGCGCTGGTGTCGTTGTTCGACCTGCGCCGGCGCGTGACCGAGCTCGAGACGCAGGTCGATGCATTGCGGAGCCCGACACCCGCGGCCGCGCAGCGGACGGCCGAGGTGGACGCGCCGGACGAGGCCAGGGAGGACACGGCGCTCGGGGACGAGGCGACGCCGTGGGCGGACGACGGCGCGAGCGTCGGGCACGATCGGGCGCCGCCGGTGGCCGATCCGTGGCCGGGCCCGCCCGTGTCCACGCCGCCGCCGCCGCCGCTGCCGCCGGCGCCGCCGCGGGCGGCCTGGCGCGACGCCGATCCTGCCCCGACCGGAGCGGCGCCCGCGGCGCCGTCGCGCCCGCCCGGCCCCGACCCGTTCGCGCGCGCCGCGCGCTGGGTGCGCAGCTGGTTCACCACCGGCAACGTGCCGGTCAAGATCGGCATGCTGGTGCTGTTCGCCGGTGTCGCCGCGCTGCTCAAGTACGCCAGCGACCAGGGCTGGCTGTCGGTGCCGGTGGAACTGCGGCTGGCGGCGGTGGCGGCCGCGGCGATCGGCGGGCTGGCGTTCGGCTGGCGGCGCCGCGACAGCCACCGCACGTTCGCGCTGAGCCTGCAGGGCGGAATGATCGGCATCCTGTTGCTGGTCGTGTTCGCGGCCTACAAGCAGTTCGGCCTGCTGCCGGGCGGCATCGCATTCGCCGCGAGCGTGGCGCTGGTCGCCGGCGCCGGCGTGCTGGCGGTGCTGCAGGACGCGCGCGCGCTGGCGGTGTTCGCGGTGCTGGCCGGCTTCCTCGCGCCGATCTGGCTGTCGACCGGCGGCGGCAGCCATGTCGCGCTGTTCGCCTACTACGCGGTGCTCAACGGCGCGATCCTGGGCATCGCGTGGTTCCGCGCCTGGCGCGTGCTCAACCTGCTGGGCTTCGCCTTCACGTTCGGCATCGGCACGCTCTGGGGCGTGCTGCGCTACGCGCCGGACGACTTCGCCACGACCCAGCCGTTCCTGGCGTTGTTCTTCGCGTTCTACCTCGCGATCCCGCTGCTCTACGCGCGGCGCCGCCCGCCGTCGAGGCGCGACCTCGTCGACGGCTGCCTCGTCTTCGGCACCCCGCTGGTGGCGTTCTCGCTGCAGGCCGGCCTGCTGCAGGGACATAGGTTCGCGCTCGCGCTGTGTGCGCTCGGCGGGGCCGCGGTCTACGCGGCGCTGGCCTGGGCGCTGCTGCGACGCCGGCGCGAGGCAGTGCTGGGCCAGGCGTATGCGCTGCTCGCGGTCGGCTTCGCGACGCTGGCCGTGCCGCTGGCGCTGTCGGCGCACGCGACCGCCTGCGTGTTCGCGCTCGAAGGCGCCGGGCTGGTCTGGCTGGGCCTGCGTCAGCGCCGCTGGCTGCCGCAGCTCTCGGGTGTGGGCCTGCAGCTCGCCGCTGCGGTGGCCTACGCGCTCGCGGCGACCGTGTGGTCGCGGCCGGCCGATCCGGCGTTCGTGAACGGCGGCTTCGCCGGCGCGCTGCTGATTGCGCTGTCGGGCCTGGCGACCGCAGCCGGCTACCGGCAGGCCGGGCGCCTGCCGGTCGCGCGCATCGCCTACGCCTGGGCGCTGGCCTGGTGGCTGGGCGCGTGGATCCAGGAGCTCGCGCGCGCGGTGCCGTCGGCCTCGCTGCCCGACGCGCTGCTCGCGCTGGCCGCGGTCACCGGCTGGCTCGCGGCCGAGGTCCATCGCCGCCGGCCCGACGCGGTCCTCGGCGCGACGCTGTTCGCCGCGCTGCTCGTCGCTGCGCCGCTCGCGTTCTGGCAGATGCAGGCGCACGTGCAGCCTTTCGCCGGCTACGGCGCGCCGGCGTGGGCGGCGTTCGCGGTGCTCGGGTTCCGCGGGCTGGTGTGCCTGCGCGCGGGGGAGGACCGGATCGCGCGCGCGGCCCAGTTGCTGTGGTGGTTGCTGTGGCCGCTGGTGGTATCGCTGCTGATGGCGCACGTCGCCCGCATGGCCGGGCTGGCCGGCGGCTGGTTCGCGGTGGCGGTGGCGCTGCCGTGGCTGGTCGTCTCGGCGCTGTCGCTGTGGCGCTGGCCCTGGCTGGCGCGGCCGCTGGGGGAGCGCTTCGATCCGGTGCGCACCACGTTGCGCGGCGCGCTGTTGGGCGTGCTCGCGCTGTGGTGGCTGGCCGCACTGGGCAACCCCGGCGACAGCGCGCCGCTGCCATGGATCGCGGTGCTCAACCCGCTCGACCTGGCCCAGGCGGCGGTCGTGCTGCTGCTCGCCCGTTGGCTGTGGTCGCCCGATGGTCCCGCGCTGCCTCGGGCGCCGCGCGTGCCCCTGCTGTCGATGCTGGCGTTCGCACTCGTCACCGCGATCACGCTGCGCGCCGCCCATCAGTGGGGCGGCGCGCCGTGGGACGGGCGCCTGGCGGGCAGCAGCCTGGCCCAGACCAGCCTCACCGTGGTCTGGAGCATCCTCGGCATGCTGGGCTGGATCGTCGGCTCGCGCCGCGGCCAGCGGGCGCTGTGGCTGGCCGGCGCGGTGCTGATGGCGGTCGTGCTGGCGAAGCTGGTCTTCGTCGATCGCGGCCACCTGGGCAACCTGTGGGGGATCGGCTCGTTCATCGCCTACGGCCTGCTGTGCACGGTCGTGGGCTTCTTCGCGCCGGCGCCGCCGCGCGCCGTCGCCGTCAACGAGGAAGCGTCCGCATGATCCGGTCCCGACACGTCGTCGTCGCCTGCCTGCTGGGCGCGTCCGCCGTCGCAGCCGCGCAGGCCGAGTTCGCGGCGCAATGGCCGCTGGCGCCCGACGATCCGTCGGCGAGCGCCTACCGCGTCGAGCTCACGCCGGAGATCTACGCGCGGGTGTGGTCGCCGGCGCTGCGCGACGTGGTCGTCGTCGATGGCGACGGCCGGCCGGTGCCGGCGGCGTTCGTTGCCGAGCCGGCGGCCCGGGCGGCCGCGACGCGCCGCGAGCTGCCTTGGTTCCCGTTGCCCGGCGATGTCGGGAACCGCGACGGTGACATCGCCGCGATCAGCGAGATCGACGCCGACGGCAGCCTGCGGCGCGTGCAGTTCCGCGCGCCCGGCGGCGAGGCCGCCGGCGCGGTGCTCGTCGACGCCAGCGCGCTGGATGCCCCGGTGACCGCGCTCGCGCTGCGCTGGGACGAGACGCAGCCGCCGTTCGAGCAGGCCTACCGGGTCGAGGCGTCCGACGACCTGCGGCAGTGGCGCGGCGTGAACGACGAGGTGCGCGTGCTCGACCTGCGCCGCGACGCGCAGCGGCTGGTCGAGCGGCGCATCGCGCTGCCCGGACCGGTCGACGCACGCTACCTGCGCCTGACGCCCTTGCGCGCGGCGACCGTGCCGCTGCGCCTGCAGGCGGTCGAGGCCGAGCTCGCGCCGGCGCAAGAGCCGGTGGCCTGGCATTGGCAGGTACCGGCGCCGCAGCCGGCCGACGCCCGCGGCGCCCTCGTCTATCGCACCGATGGCCGGTTCCCGGTGGAGCGGATCGACATCGCGCTGGCCGGCAACGGCACGGGGCGCTGGACCCTCGAGCGACGCGATGCCGACGACGGCCCCTGGCGCATCGTCGCGAGCGATCACGTGGTGTTCCAGGCGGGCGCCGGCGCCGATGTCCGGCGCGCGCCGCCGCTGGCGCTGTCGGCGCCGGTCCGCGACCGCCAGTGGCGACTGACGCCCGCCACGCCGTCGCATGGTGCGCCGCCGACGCTGCGCCTGGGATATCGCCCCGAGACGCTGGTGTTCGTCGCCGAAGGGCGGCCGCCCTACGCGCTGCAGGCCGGCAGCGCGCGGGCCGCCCGCACTGATGCGCCGGTCGCGCCGCTGCTCGATGCGCTGCGCGCGCAGCACGGCCCCGCCTGGCGCCCGGCTGCGGCCGTGCCCGGCGCGATGACGCCGCTGGCGGGCGAGGCCGCGCTGCAGCCCGCACCCCAACCGCGCGACTGGAAGACCTGGACGCTGTGGGGCGTGCTGCTGCTCGGCGTGCTCGTGGTCGGTGGCTTCGCATTGAGCCTGCTGCGCGGGCGCACCGCCGCGTAGCGCCGAGCCTTGGGGCCGCTGTGCGAGCGGCGGTCGGCGTCGGCGCGCTCGTGCGAAGAGAAAGGAGCGTAGGAGCGCGCTTGCGAGCGAAAGGCGTTCCCGGGGAGGCCCTCGCGCGCAAGCGCGCTCCTACACGCGGCAGTCGCGCATGCGGTTTGCCTGCGCGAGGCGGCTGCGCGGACAATGGCCGTCTCATGCGCGCCGGCCGACCAGGGATGGCCGGGCCAGCAGCACCGAAGCCGCAATGCGGCGCCATGGACGACATGGCGCGTCCCTTTTTTCCTCTCTTCCCAAGCGAGTGCAGTCCCCCATGACCATCGTCCGCATGACCGACCTCGATCTCTCCGGCAAGCGCGTGCTGATCCGGCAGGACCTCAACGTGCCCGTCGACGGCGGCAAGGTCACGTCCGACCAGCGCATCCTCGCGTCGCTGCCGACGTTGCAGCAGGCCCTGGCGCAGAACGCGGCGGTCATGGTGACCTCGCACCTGGGGCGTCCGAAGGAAGGCAGCTGGAGCGAGGTCGACTCGCTGGCGCCGGTCGCCGCGCGCCTGTCGGAACTGCTGGGCATCGAGGTGCCGCTGGTGCGCGACTGGGTCGACGGCGTCGATGTCGCGCCGGGCCAGCTGGTGCTGCTGGAGAACTGCCGCATGAACGTCGGCGAGAAGGCCGACGACGAGGCCCTGTCGCGCAAGTACGCCGCGCTCGCCGACGTGTTCGTCATGGACGCCTTCGGCACCGCGCACCGCGCGCAGGCGTCGACGCACGGCGTGATCCGGTTCGCCAAGACGGCTGCCGGCGGCCCGCTGCTGATGGCCGAGCTCGACGCGCTGGCCAAGGCGCTCGACGCCCCGGCGCGCCCGCTGCTGGCGATCGTCGCCGGCAGCAAGGTCTCGACCAAGCTCGAACTGCTGTCGTCGCTGGTCGGCAAGGTCGACCAGCTGATCGTCGGCGGCGGCATCGCCAACACCTTCATCGCTGCGCTCGGACACGGCGTGGGCAAGTCGCTGGTCGAGACCGACCTGATCGACACCGCGAAGCGGATCATGGCCGACGCCAGGGCGCGCGGCGCCGAGATTCCGGTGCCGACTGATGTCGTGGTGGCGCCCGCGTTCGCGGCCGATGCGCCGGCGACCGTCAAGGCGGTGGATGCGGTCGAGGCCGACGACATGATCCTCGACATCGGTCCGGACACCGCGAAGCGCTACGCGGCGATGATCGCCGATGCCGGCACCGTGGTCTGGAACGGCCCGGTCGGCGTGTTCGAGTTCGACGCCTTCGGGCACGGCACCGAGGCACTGGCGCGCGCGATCGCGGCGTCGAAGGCGTTCTCGATCGCCGGCGGCGGCGACACGCTGGCGGCGGTCGACAAGTACGGCATCGCCGACGACGTGTCCTACATCTCCACCGGCGGCGGCGCGTTCCTGGAGTTCCTCGAAGGCAAGACGCTGCCGGCAGTCGCCGCGCTGGACGCGCGCGGGGCATGAACAAGGATGCGCTGTTCTTCGATCTCGACGGCACGCTGATCGATTCGGAGCCCGGCATCCTGGGCGGCATCGCGCATGCGCTCGAGGTGCTGGGGCACGCGCCGCTGCCGCGCGAGAAACTGCTGCCGTGGATCGGCCCGCCGCTGCGCGACAGCTTCGACACGCTGTTCGCCGGGGACGCGGACCGCATCGAGCGCGCGATCGCGGTCTATCGCGATCGCTACGACGCGATCGGCTGGCGCGAGCACACCGTCTATGCCGGCGTGGCCGCGGCGATCGCGACGCTGCACGCGGACGGCCGCACGCTGGCGGTCGTCACCTCGAAGAACGAGCGGTTCGCGCGGCGCATCGTCGAGGCGTTGCCGTTCGGCGATGCGTTCGCGACCGTCGTGGGCGCCAGCGACGACGGCGCGCGGCGCTACAAGCGCGAACTGATCGCCGAGGCGCTGTCGCGGCTGGCGCTGCCTGCCGCGCGCTGCACGATGATCGGCGACCGGCGCATGGACATGGAGGGCGCGCGCCAGCACGCGATGCGCGCGATCGGCGTGCTGTGGGGCTTCGGCTCGGCCGACGAACTGCGCGAGGCCGGCGCCGATCGCGTCGTCGACTCGCCGGCCGCGCTGGTGGCCGCGGTCGGCTGATCCGGGCGGCGGCCGCCGTGCCGCTGCAAGCGTTTCCAAGTAAGCTCGCACGCGGCATGCCGCCCTTGGGATGCCTCGGTCATGTTGCCCCGCAACATGCGCCTGACCACCGGTGGACACTAAGATCGCGGAATGACTGCCAACGAATTGCCTCCCGTCCCGGCGCACCGACGCCGCACCCGCATTCTCGCCACGCTCGGTCCTGCGACCGACGCTCCGGGCGTGCTCGACGCGCTGATCGCCGCCGGCGTCAATGCCGTCCGCCTCAATTTCTCCCATGGCGACCCCGCGTCGCAGAAGGCGCGGGCCGAGGCCGTGCGCGCCGCGGCCGACCGCGCCGGCGTCGAGATCGGCATCCTCGCCGACCTGCCGGGTCCGAAGATCCGTATCGAGAAGTTCGCCGAGGGCAAGGTGACGCTGCGCGCCGGCGCGCGCTTCGACCTGGTCGCCGATCCCGAGGCGCCTGCGGGCACCGTCGACGAAGTCGGGGTCAGCTATCTGGGCCTGCCGGGCGACGTAGCGGCGGGCGACGTGCTGCTGCTCGACGACGGCCTGATGCAGCTGCAGGTGACCGCGGTCGAGGGCGTGCGCATCGTCACCACCGTGCTCAACGACGGCGTGCTGTCGAACCGCAAGGGACTCAACAAGCAGGGCGGCGGCCTGTCGCTGGGCGCGCTGACCGACCACGACCGTGCGCTGATCAAGGTGGCCGCCGAGATCGGGGTCGACTTCATCGCGGTCTCGTTCTGCCGCAACGCCGCCGACATGGAAGAGGCCCGCGCGATCGCGCGCGCGCATGGCTGCGACGCCGCGCTGGTGTCGAAGATCGAACGCACCGAGGCGATCGACAATCTCGCCGAGATCATCGACGCCAGCGACGTGGTGATGGTCGCGCGCGGCGACCTGGGGGTCGAGATCGGCGATGCCGAGCTGCCGGGCCTGCAGAAGAAGATCATCCGCGAGTCGCTGGCGCGCAACAAGGTGGTGATCACCGCGACGCAGATGCTGCAGTCGATGGTCGAGAGCCCGATGCCGACGCGCGCCGAGGTGCTCGACGTCGCCAACTCGGTCATCGACGGCACCGACGCAGTGATGCTCTCGGCCGAGACCGCCGCCGGCGCGTATCCGGTGCGCGCGGTCGAGGCGATGGCGCGGGTCTGCGTCGGCGCCGAGCGCCAGTTCGCGCAAGACACCGACTTCGAGAAGGCGCAGCGCAACCTGGAACGCGCCGACCATGCGATCGCGATGGCGGCGATGTTCCTGTCCGAGCACGTCGGCGTCGGCGCGATCGTCGCGATGACCGAGTCCGGCGGCACCGCGCGCTACCTGTCGCGCTTCCGCGGCGGCGCGTCGATCTATGCGTTTTCCCGGCACGACGGTGCGCGCCGGCGCATGTCGCTGATGCGCGACGTGTTCCCGTTCAACTACGACAGCCGCGGGCAGACGCCGCGCGAGGCCGCGCGCGGCAGCATCCGCCTGCTGGTCGATGCCGGCCTGCTCGGGCCGGGCGAGCGCGTGGTGTTCACCAGCGGCGAGCACATGGAAACGCACGGCGCGACCAACACGCTGCGCCTGCTGCAGGTCGGTGCCGACGGCCGCGCCGAAGGACTGGGCGAGCTGTAGCGCCGGCATCGCGGGGCCGGGCCGGTGCCGGCCGGCCCTGCATCATGCGAGCCGCATCGATCGCGGCGCGCTGTAAACGTTTTCCCCGACGTTGCGCGCGGTTTCCGCGCGCGGTGTCGCAGCGGCGAGGGCGCCCGCCCGGACCCCGCGGGCTATAATCGCGCTCCTTTCCCCGCCGATGGACGTCACCGCCACATGAGCATCGAACAGCTTGCAGACATCGCCCAGGCCATGGTCGCCCCGGGCAAGGGCATCATCGCGATCGACGAGTCCACCTCCACCATCGCCAAGCGGTTCGAGGGCGTGGGCATCCCGAACAACGAGGAGAACCGTCGCGCCTACCGCGAGCTGCTGCTGACCACGCCCAAGCTGTCGGACCACATCAGCGGCGCGATCCTGTTCGACGAGACCATCCGCCAGTCGACCAAGGACGGCGTGCCGTTCGCCAGGTACATGAGCGAGCACGGCATGATCCCGGGCATCAAGGTCGACAAGGGCACGCACGCGCTCGCCGGGTTCCCGGGCGAGGTCGTCACCGAGGGCCTGGACGGCCTGCGCGCGCGCCTGGAGGAGTACTACAAGCTCGGCGCGCGGTTCGCCAAGTGGCGCGCGGTGATCAACATCGGCGAAGACATCCCGTCGGGCACCTGCATCGAGGCCAACGCCCATGCGCTCGCGCGCTACGCCGCGCTGTGCCAGGAGCAGGGCCTGGTGCCGATGGTGGAGCCGGAGGTGCTGATGGACGGCAGCCACGACATCGAGACCTGCTACGAGGTCACCGAGGTCACGCTGCGCGCGCTGTTCGACGCGCTCTACAACCAGAACGTCATGCTCGAGGGCACGATCCTCAAGGCGTCGATGGTGCTGCCGGGCAAGGACAGCGGCGAGACCGCCGAGGTCGACGAGGTCGCCGAGGCCACGCTGATGTGCCTGAAGTCGGCGGTGCCGGCGATCCTGCCGGGCATCGTGTTCCTGTCGGGCGGGCAGAGCGACGAGCAGTCGACCGCGCACCTGGACGCGATGAACCGTCTCGGGCCGAATCCGTGGCCGCTGTCGTTCTCCTACGGCCGCGCGATGCAGCAGGCCGCGCTCAAGCTGTGGTCGCAGGACCTGGCCAACAACGTCGTCAAGGCGCAGGAGACGGTGTTCGCGCGCGCCCGTGACAACGGCCTGGCCGCGCAGGGCAAGTGGAAGAAGGGCTGAGTCCTTCCGCCGCTCGATTCCACGGAACGCCGGCCTCGTGCCGGCGTTTCGCGTTATGGGTTTGGGGACGGATCGGCCCGCAGGCGGGGGCCGCTAGCCGCGTCGTCTGGGCATCGGCCGCCCGGCGGCTGGATCGCGGCATCACATCGCCTGGTCCATGCTGGCCGCCGGCCTTTTCACGGATCGAGACTTCCGATGCGCGACCGTCCACCGCTGCATGTCCCGCCCGGCGTCCACGACCAGTTGCGTCGCGGGCGCAAGGTGGAGGCGATCAAGACGCTCGTCGACGCCAATCCAGGGGTCGGCTTGCGGCAGGCGAAGACGGCCGTGGAGGCGCTGGCCTCGGCAGGCGGCGGCGAGATCTCCTCCGACCGGCCGTCGACCGGCGCACGGCCGGTCGGCGAGGCGACCCTGCCCAGCGAGGTTGCAGCGCGTATCGCGACGGGCAACACCGAGGACGCGGCGCGGCGCCTGCGCGAGCTGGACCCGGCACTCGACGAGGACGCCGCCCGGCGGACCGTGTCCCGGCACGCCTCGCCGTTGCTGCGCGAGGCGCGCCAGGAGACGGTCGCGCCCGGCGACAGCGGCCGCTACGGCTGGCTGGTCTGGGTGGTGCTGCTGGTGGCGCTCGCCGTGGGCCTGGCGATCTGGCTCGGCTGAGCGCGCCTGCGGCAGGGGTCAGGGCAGCCCGGCCAGCCAGTCGTCGTCCGAGCCCTCGTTGACGTCGGCGAACAGCGGCGTGGAGAAGTAGCGCTCGCCGGTGTCGGGCAGCATCGTCAGGATCACGTCGCCGTCGTTCGCCGTCCTGGCGACCTCGAGCGCGGCGGCGGCGGTCGCGCCGGCCGAGATGCCCACGAAGATGCCTTCCTCGGCGGCCAGCCGGCGCGCGGTCTCGACCGCCACGCCGTCGTCGATCGACAGCACCTGGGCGGCGATGTCGCGGTTGAGGACCTCGGGCACGAAGTCCGGCGTCCAGCCCTGGATCTTGTGCGGCGCCCAGTCCTTGCCCTGCAGCAGCGCCGCGCCCGCCGGCTCGGCCGCGGTGACCTTGACCTCGGGACGGGCGACCTTGAGCACCTCGCCCACGCCGGTCAGCGTGCCGCCGGTGCCCCAGCCGGTGACGAAGTGGTCGAGCCGGCGGCCGGCGAAGTCGCGCAGGATCTCGGCCGCGGTGGTGTTGCGGTGGTAGGCCGGGTTGGCGGGGTTGGCGAACTGGCTGGCGAGGAACCAGCCGTGCTGCTCGGCCAGTTCCCGGGCCTTGCGCACCATGCCGGTGCCGCGCTCGGCCGCTGGGGTCAGGATCACCTTCGCGCCGTAGGCGCGCATCAGCTTGCGGCGCTCGATCGAGAAGGTCTCGACCATCGTGGCGACGAACTTGTAGCCGCGCGCGGCCGCGACCATCGCCAGCGCGACGCCGGTGTTGCCGGAGGTCGCCTCGACGATCGTGTCGCCCGGCTTGAGCAGCCCGCGGCGCTCGGCGTCGAGGACGATCGCCAGCGCCAGGCGGTCCTTGACCGAGCCGCCCGGGTTGAACGACTCGATCTTGGCGTAGAGTGCGACGTTGGCGGGCGCCAGCCTGTTCAGCCGGACGATCGGGGTGTTGCCGACGGTGTCGAGGATGCTGTCGTACAGGGCCATGGAGGCGGGTCCCGGTGGAGGCGCGGAGCGCGGTGCGTCCAGACTGCGGCAAAACGCGCCGGCGGGCCATGCGTTGACATGGAACGCTGTTTTTTCGCCACCATCCGATGGCACGGTCGGCGTCACGATCCAGCGGGTACACTCCGGCGCTTTCACCGCTTCAGGGTCTTCCCCTTGTCCGAGCATGCCCCAGGCCGCCGCGGCACCGCGCTGTGCGCGCTCGTCGCCCTCCTCGTCACGGCGCTCGCCGCGTGCGGCGGTCCGGAGGACGCCGCACTGGCCGAGAGCGGCGGGGCGGTGCCGGTGACCACGACGGTCGCCGCACTGCGCGACTGGAACGACACCGTCGCCGCGCTGGGCACGGTCCAGGCGCGCGAGTCGATCATGCTCACCGCCAAGGTCAGCGAGACGGTGCAGCGGGTGCACTTCGACAGCGGCGACGACGTCGACGCGGGCATGGTGCTGGTCACGTTGACCGGCAGCCAGCAGCAGGCCGCGCTGGAGGCCGCCGAGGCCGCGGCGATCGAGGCCGAGCAGCAGTACCGCCGCGGCGCGGGGCTGGTCGAGCAGCAGCTCATCGCCCGCGCCTCGCTCGACACGCTGCGCGCGACCCGCGACGCCGCCCGCGCGAACGTCGCCGAGAACCGCGCCAACGTCGGCGACCGCACGATCCGTGCGCCGTTCGCCGGCGTGCTGGGCATCCGCCAGGTCAGCCCGGGCGCGCTGGTCACGCCCGGCACCCCGATCGCCACGCTCGACGACATCTCGACGGTCTACATCGACTTCCCGGTGCCCGAGACCCGACTGGCCGCGATCGCCCCGGGCCAGCGCGTGTTCGGCCGCAGCGCCGCGTACCCGGCCGACGACTTCGAGGGCGTCGTGCAGACCATCGACGCACGCGTCGATCCCAACACCCGCGCGGTGACGGTGCGCGGGGCGTTCGGCAATCCCGACCGCCGGCTGCGCCCGGGCATGCTGATCCAGGTCCGGCTGCAGCAGCGCACCCGCCAGGCGCTGATGGTGCCGGAGATCGCGGTGATCCAGGTCGGCCGCGACACGTTCGTCTATCGCGTGCGCGACGACGAGACGGTCGAACAGGCGCCGGTCGAGGTCGGGGTCCGCCAGGACGGTCTGGCCGAGCTGGTCGAGGGCCTGACGCCGGGCGATCGCATCGTGCTCGACGGCACCGGCAAGCTGCGCCCGGGCATGAAGATCGTCGAAGGCACGGTGCAGGAGGCCAAGGCGCAACCGGCCGAAGACGCCGACGTGCCCCGGGACGACGTGCAATGAAGCTGTCGGACGTCTCGATCCAGCGGCCGGTGTTCGCGGCCGTGATCAGCCTGCTGCTGGTGGCGCTGGGCATCATGGCGTTCACCCGGCTGACGCTGCGCGAGCTGCCCAACATCGACCCGCCGATCGTCTCGGTCGACGTCAGCTATCCGGGCGCCTCGGCGGCCGTGGTCGAGACCCGCATCACGCAGATCCTGGAGGACGCGCTGTCGGGCATCGAGGGCATCCGCACGATCGAATCGCGCAGCCGCAACGGCCGCTCCGACGTCACGATCGAGTTCAACCTGACCCGCGACATCGAGGCCGCCGCCAACGACGTGCGCGACGCAATCAGCCGGGTCATGGACCGCATGCCGATCGAGGCCGACCCGCCGGAGATCTCCAAGGTCGAGGCCGACGCCGACGCGATCGTCTGGCTGAACCTGCGTTCGAGCACGATGAACACGCTCGAGCTGACCGACTACACCGACCGCTACATCCTCGACCGGCTGTCGTCGCTCGACGGCGTGGCGCGCGTGCAGCTCAGCGGCGGCCACCGCTACGCGATGCGCATCTGGCTCGACCGCGACGAGATGGCCGCGCGCAGCATCACCGCCTCCGACATCGAGAACGCGCTGCGCACCGAGAACGTCGAGCTGCCTGCCGGCCGGATCGAGTCGCAGACCCGCGACTTCACGCTGCGCGTGGAGCGCGGCTTCCGCGAGCCCTCGCAGTTCGCGCAGATCCCGGTGCGCCGCGGCAGCGACGGCTACGTCGTGCGCCTGGGCGACGTGGCACAGATCGAGCTGGGCTCGGCCGAACGGCGCTCGTACATGCGCAGCAATTCGGTGCCCAACGTCGGCCTGGGGATCGTGCGCACCTCGACCGCCAACGCGCTCGACGTCGCGCACGCCGCGCGCGCCGAAGCCGAGCGCATCCAGCAGACGTTGCCGGAAGGCACGGAAATCTTCGTCGCCTCCGACAACACCGTGTTCATCGACGCGGCGATCACCCGCGTCTACTGGACGCTGGGCGAGGCGATGGCGCTGGTGTTCCTGGTGATCTGGCTGTTCCTGGGCAGCCTGCGCGCGGCGCTGATCCCGGCGCTGACGGTACCGGTGTGCCTGATCGCCGCGTTCATCGCGCTGTACGTGTTCGGCTTCTCGATCAACCTGCTGACCCTGCTGGCGCTGGTGTTGTGCATCGGCCTGGTCGTCGACGACGCGATCATCGTGCTGGAGAACGTGCAGCGCCGCGCCGACCTCGGCGAGCCGCCGCTGGTGGCCGCGCGCCGCGGCACCGCGCAGGTCGCGTTCGCGGTGATCTCCACGACCGCGGTGCTGGTCGCGGTGTTCCTGCCGGTCGGCTTCATGGAGGGCAACTCGGGACGGCTGTTCCGCGAGCTGTCGGTGGCGCTGGCCGGCGCGGTCGCGCTGTCGGCGTTCGTCGCGCTGACGCTTACGCCGATGATGTGCTCCAAGCTCGTGCGGCCGCATACCAAGCAGCGCGGCTTCAACGCGTGGATGAACCGGCAGCTGGCGCGCCTGGGCACCGGGTACGGCCGGCGCGTGGACGGCCTGGTGGCGTTGCCGGCCGGCCGCCTGCTGCTGCTGCTCGCCGCGGCGATCGCGGTGTGCGTGGCCGCCGCGATGCTGCTGTTCGCGCGCGTGCCCAGCGAGCTGTCGCCGGCCGAGGACCGCGGGCGGTTCTTCGTCGGCGTCGACGGCCCCGAGGGCGCAGGCTTCGACTACACCGTCGGCCAGATGCAGCACGTCGAGGCGATCTTCGCGCCGCTGGTCGGCGACGACCAGCCGATCGCGCGCGCCAACTCGCGCGTGCCGCGCGGGTGGGGCGGCAGCGAGGACATGCACACCGGCCAGGTGATCGTGTTCCTGCAGGACTGGAAGGATCGCAAGGAGAGCACCGTCGACGTCGTCGAGACGCTGCGCGCCGAGTTCGCCAAGCTGCCCGGCGTGCAGGTGCGCGCCAACGTGCCCGGCGGCCTGGTCGGCAGCCGCGGCCAGCGCTACCAGCTGGTGCTCGGTGGCCCGGACTACGCCGAGATCGCGCAGTGGCGCGACCGCATGCTCGCGCGCATGCGCGACAACCCCGGCATCCAGGATCCGGACTCGGACTACAAGGAGACGCGCCCGCAGATGCGCGTGGAGATCGACCGCCAGCGCGCGGCCGACCTGGGCGTGTCGGTGCAGGAGATCGGGCGCACGCTCGAGACGATGATGGGCTCGCGCCAGGTGACCACGTTCGTCGACAACGGCGAGGAGTACGACGTGCTGCTGCAGGCCGGGCGCGAGCGGCGCATGAACCCGGCCGACCTCGCCGACACCTACGTGCGTGGGCGCGACGAGGCGCTGGTGCCGCTGGCCAACCTGGTCACCCTCAGCGAGATCGCCGAGCCCGGCAGCTTCAACCGCTTCAACCGGCTGCGCGCGATCACGATCAGCGCCGGTCTCGCACCCGGCTACTCGATGGGCGAGGCGCTGGAGTGGACGCGCCAGACCGCCGCCGAGGAACTGCCCGACTACGCGCAGATCGACTGGAAGGGCGAGAGCCGCGAGTTCCAGGAGGCCGGCGGCGCGGTGCTGCTGACCTTCGCGATGGCGCTGATGATCGTCTACCTGGTGCTGGCCGCGCAGTTCGAGAGCTTCATCCACCCGCTGGTGATCATGCTGACCGTGCCGCTGGCGGTGCTCGGCGCGCTGCTGGGCCTGTGGGCGACCGGCGGGACGCTGAACCTGTTCAGCCAGATCGGCATCGTCATGCTGATCGGCCTGGCGGCCAAGAACGGCATTCTGATCGTCGAGTTCGCCAACCAGCTGCGCGACGAGGGCCGCAGCGTGCGCGAGGCGATCTCCGAGGCTTCGGCGGTGCGCCTGCGCCCGATCCTGATGACGTCGACCGCGACGATCGTCGGCGCCATCCCGCTGGTCGTGGCCGGCGGCCCGGGCTCGGCGAGCCGGGCGACGATCGGCATCGTGATCATCTTCGGCGTCGCGTTCTCGACGTTGCTGTCGCTGTTCGTGGTCCCCGCCTTCTACGCGCTGCTCGCGCCGTTCACGCGCTCGCCCGAGGCGCTGGCGCAGGAGCTCGAGCGTCTGGAGGCCGAGACCCCGGCAGTCGGCGGTCACGCCTGATCCGCCCCGGGAAACAACGCCCGGGGTGGGGTGCAATTGCGTGCGCGACGCTGCACTCTGACCTCGGGTTAGGGGATGGAGCATGGGGATGCGTTGGGACGACGTGCGGATCGAGGGGGACGGCTTCGTGCTGCGGCGCTGGTGCGACGCCGATCTCGAGGCGTTGCTGCTCCACGCCGACGACCCGCTGGTCGTGCGCGGGCTCAGTGACCGCTTCCCGCATCCCTACACCCGCGCCGACGGCGAGGCCTTCCTCGCCGGCCGCGTCGTCGACCTGTCGGGCCCGGTGCTCGCGATCGAGATCGACGGGCAGGCCTGCGGCAGCATCGATGCCCGGCAGGGAACGGGCGACCGTGCGCATTCGGCCGAGCTCGGCTACTGGTTGGCGCGCGTGCACTGGAACCGCGGGATCATGCGCCGCGTGGTCGCGGCCTACGTGCCCTGGGTCATGGAGGCGCTGGCGCTGACGCGGCTGCAGGCCAACGTGCTCGACCTCAACCCGGCCTCGGCGCGGGTGCTCGTGTGCAACGGCTTCGTCGAGGAAGGCCGCCTGCGCGGCGCGGTGCGCAAGCCCGAAGGCCTGCACGACCTGCGCGTGTTCGGCCTGCTGCGCGAGCGGGCCGGCGCCTGAGCGCGGACTCCGCCCGAGCCCGAGCATGGCCCCGCCCGCGCGCGTGGGCGGCGGCAGGTGCGACAGTGCGTCGCATTCGGGCCCTCGATCATGGAAAATCGGACTTTCGTGTGTCGTTCGCGGCATCGTCCCCCGTCGCCAGCCCGGAGCCAGACCGATGGATCAGCTACTCACCGCCCTCAATGGTCTGATCTGGAGCAAGGCGCTGATCGCGCTGTGCCTGGGCGCCGGCCTGTGGTTCACGATCCGCACCCGTTTCATGCAGGTGCGCGGCTTCGTCGAGATGACGCGGCTCACGTTCACCGGCCAGAAGTCCGACGCCGGCGTGTCCTCGTTCCAGGCGCTGGCGATGTCGATGGCCGGACGCATCGGCATCGGCAACATCGCCGGCGTCGCCACCGCGATCGCGTTCGGTGGCCCGGGTGCGGTGTTCTGGATGTGGGTGATGGGTTTTCTCGGCGCCTCGACCTCGTACGTCGAAAGCACCCTGGCGCAGATCTACAAGGAGAAGGACGCGGAAGGCCGCTACCGCGGCGGTCCGGCCTACTACATCGAGAAGGCGATGGGGCTGAAGTGGTACGCGCTGGCGTTCGCGTTCGCGACGCTGGTGGCGGCGGGCCTGCTGATGCCGGGCGTGCAGGCCAACGCGATCGCCGACAGCATCGCCAACGCCTGCGCCGGGGGCGCGATCTGCGGCGACCTGTCGGGGCAGTGGATGGGCATGGACGCACGCATCGCGCTCAAGGCGGGGATCGGCGTCGTCGTGGCGCTGATGCTGGCGGTGATCATCTTCGGCGGCGTCAAGCGCATCGCCGCGTTCGCCGAACTCGTCGTGCCGTTCATGGCGATGGCCTACATCCTCACTGCGGTCACGGTGATGGTCATCAACTACGACTTCGTGCCGACGATGTTCCGCATCATCTTCGAAAGCGCGTTCGGCGTGCACGCCGGTTTCGGCGCGATGCTGGGCCTGGCCGTGGAGTGGGGCGTCAAGCGCGGCATCTACGCCAACGAGGCCGGCCAGGGCACGGGTCCGCACGCCGCCGCGGCCGCCGAGGTCTCGCACCCGGCCAAGCAGGGCTACGTGCAGGCCTGGGCGATCTACTTCGACACGATGCTGGTCTGCACCTCGACCGCGTTCCTGATCCTGGCGACCGGCATGTACAACGTGATCGGCCCGGAGGGCGCGATGCTGCACCAGGCACTCCCGGGCGTGGAGCCGGGGTCCGGCTTCGCGCAGGCGGGCATCGAGTCGATCATTCCCGGCTGGGGCGCGATCTTCGTCGCGATCGCGCTGTTCTTCTTCGCGTTCACCACGATCATGGCCTATTACTACATGGCCGAGACCAACCTGACCTACCTCAACAACCACCTGCCGCGTCCCGGCCGCACGCTGCTGCTGCGCCTGGCCCTGCTGGGCATGGTGATCTTCGGTGCGGTGCGCAGCGCCGAGATGGCGTGGATGCTCGGCGACATCGGCGTCGGCCTGATGGCGTGGCTCAACATCGTCGCGATCCTGATCCTGCAGAAGCCCGCGCTGCAGGCGCTGCGCGACTACGAGGTCCAGAAGAAGCAGGGGCTCGACCCGGTGTTCGATCCCGACAAGCTCGGCATCCGCAACGCCGGCTTCTGGCGGCGCGCGCCGTGACCGGCGGCGAACGCCGTCCGCCGCGGGGACCGGCCGGTGGGCGGCCTCCGGTCGCGCCGGGCCGGGACGGCCCGTGGGCGGGCCGCGCACGCACGGCGCCGCCGGCCGCGCCGCGGGTGCCGGCCGCCGCACCGGAGGGCGAAGGCGCGAACCGGGAACTGCGGCTCTATGGGCGGAACGCGGTCGAGGCGGTGTTCGCCAGGCGGCCGGAGGCGATCCGCAAGGTCTACCTGCTGGAGGCGCGCATTCCGCAGCTGCAGCCGCTGCTCAAATGGTGCGCCGCCAATCGGGTGGGCTACCGCGTCGTCGCCGAGGACGACCTGCGCAAGCTCGCCGCCAGCGCCCACCACGAGGGGATCGTCGCCGACGTGCTGCGCGATCCGCCGCTGGGCCTGGGCGACTGGCTGCGCACGGTGGCCGACGGGCCACGATGCGCGCTGTGGCTCGACGGCGTCGGCAATCCGCACAACCTTGGCGCGATCCTGCGCTCGGCCGCGCACTTCGGCGTCTCGGCGATCCTGCTGCCGGCGACCTCGCCATTGGCACTGTCGGGCGCTGCGGCGCGCGTCGCCGAGGGCGGTGCCGAGGCGCTGCCGTTCGTGCGCCTGGGACGCCAGGACAACGCGCTGGCGCAGCTGCGCAGCGCCGGTTTCCAGTTGGCCGCGACCGTGGTGCGCGGCGGCGACGATCTGTTCGCCGCGCGACTGCCCGACCGGCTGGTCTACGTGCTCGGCGCCGAAGGCGAGGGCATGGATGCCGACCTCGCGGCGGCCTGCGACCTGCGCCTGGGGATCCCCGGCACCGGCGCGGTCGAGAGCCTCAACGTCGCCGCGGCGACCGCGGTGCTGCTGGCGCAGTGGCGCCAGCAGGTACCGGCGGCCCCGTAGGCGCGCGAGAAGGCGCTGCCGGGACACGCGATCCCGCCGTAGGCGCGCGCTTGCGCGCGAGAGGCTTTGCCGGGAACGCCCGATCGCGCGCGAGCGCGCTCCTACAGGAACGGCGCTGCCGGGACACTCGATCCCCGTCGTAGGCGCGCGCTTGCGCGCGAGAGGCTTTGCCGGGAACGCATGATCGCGCGCCGACAGGCGCAAGGCGCTCAGGGTGTGGTGTCGGCCTTCGGTGCGCTGCCGAAGCTCTCGGCCGACTCCGCGGCCAGCCACGCGAACACCGCGTAGGCGGCGGTGTTCTGCGCGACCGCGTCGGGATCGACCTTGTCGAAGGTGTCGTCGGCGTTGTGGTGCAGGTCGAAGTAGTCGGTGCCGTCCTGGCCCAGCCAGCCCCAGGCGGCGCCCTTGGCCGCCAGCGGCGAGATGTCCGGGCCGGGGCCGCCCTTGTCCTGCAGGTAGTCGATGCCCAGCGGGCGCAGCACCTCGGCGATCGCGTCGCTGGTCGCGCGCTGGCCGGTCGGCGCGCTGGTGTTGAAGGCGTAGATGCGGCCGGCGCCGAAGTCGCTCTCCGCGCCGATCACGTGCCGGGCGATCGCGTCTGCGCCGCCGTGCGCCTGCGCATAGGCGCGCGCGCCGAGCAGTCCCTGTTCCTCGTTCGCGAACGCGACCACGCGCACGCTGCGGCGCGGGCGCTGCGGCTGCTGCGCGATCAGGTGACCGGCCGCCATCGTGATGCCGACGCCCGAGGCGTCGTCGACCGCGCCGGTGCCCAGGTCCCAGGAATCGAGGTGGCCGGCGATCAGCACGATCTCCTCCGGACGCTCGCGGCCGGTGAGCTCGGCGATGACGTTCTGCGAGGTGTACTCGCCGTTCCAGCCGCAGTCGAGTGCGAGCGCGACCTCGACCGGCCCCAGCCGCAGCAGCCGCGCGAGCTGGTCGGCGTCGGGCAGCGACAGGGCGGCCGAGGGGATCGGCGACACGTCGGCGTCGAAGCGGGTGATGCCGGTGTTGGCCACGCGATGCGGGCTGGTGCCGATCGAGCGCATCAGATAGGCGGCCGCGCCCTTGCGCGCGGCGATCGACGGCCCGCGGCTGCGCACCGGACCTGCGGCGCCGTAGCCGCTGCCGTCGCGCGAGCGCGCCATCGGCACATCGACGAACGCGATGCGGCCGCGCAGCGTCGCCGGGTCGGCGGCCTCGAGCGCGGCCAGGCTGTCGAAGCGCACGATCTGCGCCGAGACCTCGCCGCCCGGACTGCCGCCCAGCGCGGTGAGCACCAGCGGCTGGGCATGCGCGCCGAGCACCGCGGCGCGCTCGCTGCGGCGCTCCCATTTCGGGAACGTCACCGGCTCGGTCCAGACGCGGTCGTAGCCAAGCGCAGCGAAGCGCGCCTTGGCCCATTCGACCGCGCGCGCGTCGGCTTCGCTGCCGGGCAGGCGCGGGCCGATCTCGGTCGTCAGCGATTCGATCAGCCGGTACGCGGTGGCGTCCTGCAGCGCGCGCTCGCGCAACTGCGCGGCGGCATCGAGCGAGGCCTGCGCGACCGGCGCGGCCGCGGCATCGCGCGCGCGGGCCGCGCCGGGGACCAGCAGCGCGCCCGACAGCAGGGCGACGGCGAGGACGTTCAGAAGCGGGGCAGGGCGCATGCGCGGTCTCCGGCGTGAAAAAGGAACGGGCCGCGGCATTGTCGCCCGCGGCCCGCCCAGATGCGATGTGCCGGACGTCCCGGCGGCGCGGCCGTCAGGTGACCGGCGTGTCGGGGCTGCGCAGCGCGTCGCGGATCTCGCGCAGCAGCTTCACTTCCTCGCTGGGCTCGACCGGCTTGTTCTCCGCGGGCTGCTCAGCGTGCTTGCGCTTGAGGCTGTTGATGAACTTCACCGCGATGAAGATCGCGAACGCCACGATGACGAACTGCACGATCGTGTTGACGAAGTTGCCGATGCCCAGCACCAGCGCCGGCACTTCCTCGCCGGCCGCGTTCACCTGCGCCTCGCGCAGCGTGATCGCCCATCTGGAGAAATCGATGCCGCCGGTCAGCAGACCGATGAACGGCATGATGAGGTTCTCGACGAGTGCGGTGACGATCTTGCCGAATGCCGCGCCGATGACGACGCCGACCGCCAGGTCGATGACGTTGCCGCGGACGGCGAATTCCTTGAACTCGGCGAGTATGCCCATGGTGTCTCCTGCGCTGGTGGGGAAATGCGCGGACGACTATAGCGACGCCGGAGTGACCCTGCAGTGCAGTGCGAGCACGTCGTCGAGACGTGCGACGCAGTCGTCGCCGGGCTGCAGCGCGGCGACGCCGGCCGGCGTGCCCATGAACACCAGATCGCCGGCGCGCAGCGCGAACAGCTTCGACAATTCGTGCAGGATCTCGGGCACGTCCCAGATCAGCTGCGCGAGCGTCGACGACTGGCGCACCTCGCCGTTGACCTCGAGCGACAGCGTCCGTGGCGCGAGCACGCCGATTTCCGCCGCCGGCACCAGTTCGCCGACCGGCGCCGAGGCGTCGAAGCCCTTGGCCACGTCCCAGGGCAGGCCCCTGGCCTTGGCGGCGGCCTGCAGGTCGCGGCGGGTGAGGTCCAGTCCCACGGCGTAGCCGTAGACGAGGTCGGCCGCGGTGTCGACCGGCAGTTCGCCGGGCGGCGCGTCGCGGCCGATCGCGACGACCAGCTCCACCTCGTGGTGCAGGTCGCGCGTGGCGCTGGGATAGGGCACCTCGCCGGAAGTGACCACCGCGTCGGCGGGCTTGGCGAAGAACACGGGCGTGCCGCGCGTGGCCTTGGAGTCCGGCGCCTCGGCGCCCATCTCGCGGGCATGGTCGGCGAAGTTGCGGCCGACGCAGTACACGCGGCGCACCGGGAAGCGGCCGCCGCCGCGGACCGGCAGGCGGGTCGGCGCCGCAGCGGGCACCACGTCGTACGACGGATCGGTCATCGGCTCAGGTCTGGCAGGGGACTGTCGCGGCTCAGCGCAGCAGGGGCTGGTCGCGGTTGCGCACGACCCGGTACTCGGCCTCGACGACGCGCCCGTCGCGGGCCGGCGCGGCGGCGCCGCGCACCAGCAGCCGGCGCGCGAGACCGAACAGCAGCATCGCCGCGCCGACGAACAGCCCGGCGACCAGCAGCACCGCGAGCAGTGCGACGCCCACTAGACCCAGCGCCACCCGCAACAGCGGGTGCCGCGGCTTGCGCGGCGCGAACACCGCGCGGACGCCGGAGGCGTCGAAACGGGCATGGAGGTCGCGGAAGAAGGCGTTGGACATGGCGGTTGCAGCACTCGTGACACAATGGCCGGACGGCCGAGATCGCCAGTATCGGTCGACGGCTTCCGGGAGTTGTAATGCCTTCGTTAAATCCATGTGACGACGATACGCTGGTCGCGCTCGACGCGATCGACGACGGCGGCTTCGCCGAAGCCGAGGCGGTCGTCGACGGCGAGGCCGAATCGCTGGTGCTGCATCGCGACGGCGCCCAGGTGCGCGCGTGGCTCAACGTCTGTCCGCATGCCGGCCGCCGGCTCGACTGGGCGCCGGGCCGGTTCCTGCTCTCGAAGGATGGCCACCTGGTCTGCGCCGCGCACGGCGCGAGCTTCCGCACCGCCGACGGCATGTGCGTCGCCGGGCCCTGCAAGGGCGAGACGCTGCGCGCGGTCGCGGTGCGCCTCGTGGATGGGCGCGTGCGGCTGGCGCCGCGCGCCTAGCGGAACAGCAGGTTGACCATCAGCACGACGATCGCGGTGTACATCAGCGAGATCGGCAGGCCGATCCGCCACAGCTGGCGGGCCTTGTAGCCGGCCGGGCCGATGATCATCGACATCACCGGGTTGGACTGGGTGACGAAGTTGTTGGAGGCCGACAGCGCGACGATCAGCGCGAACGCGGTCGGGTTGCCGCCGGCGGCGAGCGCGAGGTTGATCGCCAGCGGCACGACGACGATCGTCGCGCCGACGTGGCTGATGACCAGCGAGAACGCGGTGGTCAGCAACGCGACCGCGATCTCCAGCAACCACACCGGCAGCCCGGTCGGCAGCTGTTCGATCGTGTGCCCGGCGACCCAGGCGGCCGCGCCGCTGGAGTCCATCGCCCAGCCCAGCGGGATCAGGCAGGCCATCAGGAACACCGTCTTCCAGTTGATCGCGCCGTAGGCCTCGTCCATCTTCAGCACGCCGAACACCAGCATGCCGGCGACCCCGGTCATCAGCGCCACCGAGGTCGGGATGCGCGAGGACAGCGCGATCAGCATCGTCACCGCGAAGATCGCCATCGCGATCTTGAACTTGTGCGGCCGCTGCTCGCCCTTGGGGTAGTCGGTGACGATCAGGAAGTCGAGCGACTTGGCGGTCTTGGCGAGATCCTGCCAGATGCTGTGCAGCACCAGCATGTCGCCGGCGCGCAGCGTCATCCTGCGCACGTTCTCGCGCAGCACGGTCTTGTCGCGGTTGATCGCCAGCAGGCGCACGCCGTACTTCTTGCCCAGGCTCAGTTCGGCGGCCGATTTGCCGATGAACTTCGACGTCGGCGGGATCACCGCCTCGGCGATGCCGGCGCGGCTGGGATTGAACAGGTCGCCGAAGTGCCGCAGCCGCGTGCTCATGCGCAGGAACTGGTTCTGCGCGAAGTCGGCGACCTGCTGCCGTGGGCCCATCGCGCCGAGCACGCTGCCCACCCAGATGCGCGAGTCGGCCGGCGGCGCCAGGCGCGACTCGTTCTCGGACTTGAGCGCCAGCAGCAGCGGCGCGTGGTGGATCGCCTCGGCCTCGGCGAACGTCATGCCCACCAGTGGGCTCTCGGCGGTGACCACGAGTTCGAAGACGTCGCCCTCGATGCCGTAGGCGCTGGCGAAGTAGCTCTGCGTACGCGCCGGCGTGACCGGGCCGTCGCCGCCGTCGCCGAGTTCGCGCAGCTGGCGGTTGCCGAAGAAGTGGAAGTAGGCGAGCCCCGCCGCCAGCAGCGCCAGGCCGATCGGCAGCGGCGCGAACATGTTCAGCGATTCGAGCGTCGCCGCGCCCGAGGGCAGGTTGGCATTGGCCGCGGTCAGCAGGTCGTTGAGCAGGATCAGCGGCGAGTTGCCGACCATCGTCAGCGCGCCGCCCATGACGATCGCCACGCACACCGGCAGCAGGATCTGCGCCAGCCGCAGGCCCGAGCGCGAGGCCAGCCGCGCGGCGACCGGCATGTACAGCGCCATCACCGACGGGTTCTGCATCACCGACGAGTTCAGCCCGGCGGTGGCGGCGGTCAGCAGCAGCAGCCGGTCCTCCATGCCCTTGGCGCGTCGCAGCAGCCAGCCGGCGAGGCGGTTGAGCGCGCCGGTGCGGTCCAGGCCCATGCCCAGGATCATCGTCGCGATGACGCTGATCACCGCGTTCGACGAGAAACCGTTGAAGACGTCCTCGGGCGCGACCAGCCCGGTCAGGCCCAGCATCACCAGCACTACCAGCGCGACGAGGTCCGCGCGCACGCGCTGGAACAGGAACAGCACCATCGTCAGGCCCACCAGGGCCAGGACGATCTTCATGTCGGTGGTGAGCGCGAGCCCGGTGTCCATCACGGTCGGGCCCGGGGATTGGGGATTCGGGATTGGGGCTCAGCGGCCGATCGCCGCGGCACGTGCAGCGTCCTCATGCCGACTGCATGTGGTGGTGGAAACGAGCGATCGAGTGCCTGTTCCAATCCCGAATCCCCAATCCCTAATCCCGGTCGTACACCAGATCCCAGACGCCGTGGCCCAGCTTCAGGCCGCGGCTCTCGAAGTGCGTCTGCGGCCGCCACGGAGGGCGGGGCTGGTAACCGCGCGGGCCGGCGCGGTTGCGCAGGCCGGGCGTGGCGTCGAGCACGTCCCACATCTGCTCGGCATAGTCCTGCCAGTCGGTCGCCAGGTGCAGGCGGCCGCCCGCGTGGAGCTTGCGCACCAGCAGCGCGGCGAATGCCGGCTGCACCAGCCGGCGCTTGTTGTGGCGCTTCTTGTGCCATGGGTCGGGGAAGTAGATCCGGATCTCGTCGAGCGCGCCGTCGGCGATCTCGTTGCCCAGCACCTCGACCGCGTCGTGGTGGTACACGCGCACGTGGTCGCTGCCGTCCTCGGCCAGGCCGTTGAGCACGCGGCCCACGCCCGGCGCATGCACTTCGATGCCGATGTGGTCGCGCGCGGGGTCCATGCGCGCCGAATGGCGCAGCGCCTCGCCGTTGCCGAAGCCGATCTCCAGGATCCGCGGCGCCTGCCGCCCGAACGTGGCGTCGAGGTCGCGCGGCGTGCCGGCGTAGTCGAGGCCGAAGCGCGGCCAGGCGTCGTCGAACGCGCGCTGCTGCGCCGGCGTGAAACGGCCCTGACGCAGCACGAAACTGCGCACCTCGCGCCGGCCCTCGGTCACCGTGAACGGCTTGGGCGGCGCCTTGGCGCCTTCGCTGGAGAACGGGTCGGTCATCGCGCGCGGGTCAGGCGACCAGGCCGTCGACCGGCGACGACGCGCTGGCGTAGCGCTTGCGCGGAATGCGCCCGGCCAGGAACGCCTCGCGACCGGCCTCGACGGCCTTGCGCATTGCCGAGGCCATCAGCACCGGGTCGCGCGCACCGGCGATCGCGGTGTTCATCAGCACGCCGTCGCAGCCCAGTTCCATCGCGATCGCCGCGTCCGATGCGGTGCCCACGCCGGCGTCGACGATGATCGGCACCTTCGCGTTCTCGACGATCTCCAGCAGGTTGTAGCGATTCTGGATGCCCAGACCCGAGCCGATCGGCGCGGCCAGCGGCATCACCGCCACGCAGCCGATCTCCTCCAGGCGCTTGGCCAGGATCGGGTCGTCGGAGGTGTAGACCATGACCTCGAAGCCATCGGCGACCAGTTGCTCGGCGGCCTTGAGCGTCTGCACCACGTCGGGGAACAGCGTGCGCTGGTCGCCGAGCACCTCGGGCTTGGTCAGGTTGTGGCCGTCGAGCAGTTCGCGTGCCAGGCGGCAGGTGCGCACGGCTTCTTCGGCGGTGTAGCAGCCAGCGGTGTTGGGCAGGATCGTGTAGCGGTCGGGCGGCAGTACGTCGAGCAGGTTGGGCTCGCCGGGGTTCTGGCCGATGTTGGTGCGGCGGATCGCGACGGTGACGATCTGGGCGCCGGCCGCCTCGGTCGCGAGGCGCGTCTGCTCGAGATCCTGGAACTTGCCGGTGCCGGTCAGCAGGCGGGAACGGTAGGTCTTGCCGGCGACGACGAGGCCGGCGTCGCGCGAGGGGGATGGGATGCTCATCCCTGGATTATCGCCCAAGCGGCGCGGGTGTGCCGGGCGCGTCGGCGGCGCATTCGCGTGCGGTTCGTGGGAGGCGGCGTTCGCCCCCGCATCCGATGCCGGATGGCATCGGATCAGCGCACCGACACGAAATGGGTGTTGGTGGCCGTCCCTGGCGGGGCGGTGCTGGCGCCGGGTCGTCCGGCCCGCACATCCGTGTGCGGGCGTTCGCGAATGCGTCCGAGCCGGATGGCTCGGACAAGCGCATTCGCTCACCCCCCGCCCAGTGCGTGGACGATCTCGACGCGGTCGCCGTCGGCCAGCGCGTGGGTGTCGTGCCGGCCGCGCGGGACGATCTCGCCGTTGATCTCCACCGCCACGCGGCGCCCGCCCAGCCCCTGGGCCTGCAGCAGCGCGGCGATCGTGCTGCCCGGATCGATGTCGGCGTCTTCGCCGTTGAGTCGGATGTTCATGCCGCGATTGTCCCCGTTCGCGCGCCGCGGCGCACGTCACTTGGCGGCGCCGGCATGCCGCAGTGCGGCGTGCCGTGGCGGACGCGCGGCGGGATCATCGCGGCAATGCGGTCCCGTACGGGGCCCGGTCGCCAACCCGCGGATAATCGCCGCCCTTTTCGAGGAGAGACCCCGTATGTCGTCCAGGCCGATCCGTGCCGCCCTCGCCGTTGCGCTCGCCGCCGCGGCCGTCCCCGTGCTCGCCGCCGACACGTTTTCCCGCACCGTGTTCTTCGGCGACAGCCTGAGCGATGCGGGTTACTTCCAGCCGGTCGTCGTGGGCGCGATCGGCCCGCAGGGCGCGATCCTCGGCCGCTTCACGACCAATCCCGGCCTGACCTGGGCCGAGCACGTCGCCGACCGCTACGGCACCGACGCCAGCGCCAACGGCAACGGCCAGACCGGCGACAACTACGCGGTCGGCGGCGCCCGTGTCGCGATCGACAGCGTCGGCGCGCTCGGCGCGACGCCGTCGCTGGCGACCCAGGTGCGCACGTACCTGGCGGCCAACGGCGGCCGCGCCGACGCCGACGCGCTGTACTCGGTCTGGGGCGGTGCCAACGACCTGTTCGCGGTGGCCGCCAACCCGGGACAGGCGCAGCAGATCGTCGGCGCGGCGGTGACCGCGCAGGTGGGGCTGGTCGGCGCGCTGCAGGGCGCGGGCGCGCGCTACGTGCTGGTCCCGGCGATCCCGGACATCGGCCTGACGCCGCAGTCGCGCGCCGGCGGCGCGGCGGCGATGGCCCAGGGCACCGCGCTGTCGGCCGCCTACAACGACGCGCTGTACGGCGGGCTGGCCTCGCAGGGCCTGCGGGTGATCCCGGTCGACACCTTTCACTTCCTGCAGGAGGTCGTCGCCGATCCGTCGCGCTACGGCTTCGCCAACGTCACCTCGGTCGCCTGCCGCACCCAGCCGGCACCGGCCGGCGACTCGTCGCTGTTCTGCAACCCGAACTCGCTGGTCGTCCCCGATGCGGCCGACACCTACCTGTTCGCCGACGGCGTGCACCCGGCCAGCCGCGCGCAGGCGCTGATCGCCGACCTCGCGGTCTCGATGATCGACGGTCCGCAGCAGATCGCGGTGCTGCCGCAATCGGCGGCGACCACCGGCCGCGCGCGCGCGGATCGCGTCGCGAACCGGATGAGCCTGGCCGCGGCGCCGGTCGAGGGACGCCGCTGGTGGGCCGACGTGCGCGCCGACACGCAGCGCTACGACCACGGGGACGCCTACGACGGCGTCGGCCCGGCGCTGACCGCGGGCCTGGACTGGACCTCGGGCGCGACCACCTTCGGCGGCTTCGTCGGCTACGGCCGGCAGGGCAACGACTGGGGCCTGCGCCGCGGCAGCTGGGACCAGGGCGAGGCGACCGTCGGCGGCTTCGCACACTGGCGCGCCGAGGCCGGCGGCTGGGTCAACCTGCAGCTGAGCTACAGCTGGCTGGACTTCGATACCGACCGCGCCGTGCAGATCGGCCCGGCCACGCGCGTGCACAGCGGCCAGGCCGACGGCAGCAACACGACCGCCGCGCTGTACGCGGGCTGGAACTTCGGCGACGGCCCGTTCGAGCATGGTCCGGTCGTCGCACTCGTGGGCCAGCGCATCGAGGTCGACGGTTTCGCCGAGAGCGATCCGGGCGTGTCGACGTCGCTGGCCTATCCCTCGCAGGACATCGACTCGCTGATCGGCAGCGCCGGCTGGCAGTTCGCCTACGCCGCGGACGGCGGCGTGCGTCCCTACGCCCGGCTGACCGTCGACCGCGAGTTCGAGGACGCGCCGACCCAGGCCTGGGCGCGCGCCCAGTCGCTGCCCGCGACGCTGGACTACGCGGTCCCGGCGCGCGGCTACGACCGCAGCTACGGCACCGCGACGCTGGGCACCCAGGCGCGGCTGTTCGGCCTGGACGCCAACGTCGGCGCAAGCCTGACCGTCGGCCAGAAGGCCGGCAGCCACGCCACGGTGTTCGCGACCCTCGGCGCGGGCTTCTGACCGCCGCGCACCCGGCGCGCCGCCGCCCGCGCGGCGGCGTTGCCAAGGCGCGCCGCGGCGGCATAGACTGAGCCCCTGCGCGGGTGTAGTTCAATGGTAGAACTGCAGCTTCCCAAGCTGCTAGCGTGGGTTCGATTCCCATCACCCGCTCCAGTTCCAGCGGCGGCGCCATCCTCGGGGATGGCGCCGCCGTTTTCGTTGCAGCTGTTCCCGTCGATCCTCGATGCGGCCCGTCGGCGCCGCGTGCTTGCCCGGTCATGCGATGAAGCTCGCGATCCTGTCCCGCAACACCAAGCTCTATTCCACGCGCCGGCTGGTCGAGGCCGCGCGCGCGCGGGCACACCGTGCGCGTGCTCGATCCGCTGCGCTGCTACATGCGCATCAGCAGCGAGGGCTTCTCGCTGCGCTACAAGGGCCGCTCGATCGAGGCCTTCGACGCGGTGATCCCGCGCTTCGGCACGTCGGTGGCGCGCTACGGCAACGCGGTGCTGCACCAGCTCGAGCTGATGGGCAGCTTCGCGCCCAATCCGTCGGCGGCGTTCGCGCGCGCCCGCGACAAGCTGCGCTGCCAGCAACTGCTCGCCGCCGAGGGCATCGGCTTGCCGGTCACGGTGTTCGGCGACAACCCCGACGACACCGACGACCTGCTGGCGATGCTCGGCCCGCCGCCGCACGTGATCAAGCTCAACGAGGGCATGCAGGGGGCCGGGGTGATGCTGACCGAGAAGCCGTCCGCCTCGCGCGGGGCGGTCGAGGCGCTGCGCGGGCTCTACGCCAACTTCCTGGTGCAGGAATACATCGCCGAGGCGCAGGGCGCGGACCTGCGCTGCTTCGTCGTCGGCGAGCGGGTGATCGGCGCGATGCAGCGCCAGGCGCCGGCGGGCGATTTCCGTTCCAACCTCCATCGCGGCGGCAGCGCAAGCGCGGTCGTCGCGACCGACGAGGAACAGGCGGTCGCGGTGCGCGCGGCGCAGGTGATCGGGCTGGGCATCGCCGGGGTCGACCTGATCCGGTCGAGCCGCGGCCCGCTGGTGCTGGAGGTCAACGCGTCGCCCGGCCTGGAGGGCATCGAGGCGGTCACCGGGCAGGACATCGCCGGCGGGATCGTCGAGCATCTGGCCGCCCGCGTCGGGGCCGGGCGCCCGAGGCGCACGCGGCGCACGGCGTCCAACGGAACCTGAACGTTTTTTTTCCGGATTTCGACGGCCGTGCCGTCTAGCCTGTACATCCGGAATGCGCTCGCGCTCTCTCTCCCCCGGCTTCGGCCGGGGCGCAGCGGATAACGGCAATCGGGGCAACACTCCTTTGACCCGGGCGGCCAACGTCCGGGTCTTTTTGTGTGTCGCGTCCCGGCATGGGCGGCGGCCCGGTTCGATGGCATGATCCGCGGGCGACCGGGAGGTCGCCTCGTAATCCGGATCACCAAGGAGTGGCGTATGAAGCGGTCGATAGGCGTCGGTCTTGCAGTGCTGTGTCTCGTCTCGCAGGCGGCCTGGGCCGGCGACGGTGTGGTCGACATCGAAAGCGGTGCCTTCGAACGACAGCGGGCCGCGGTACTGGCCGACATGGCGGGAGGCGAGGCGTATGCGGAGATCTCGCCCCGGGACCGGCAGACGGTGGTATCGCTGCTGGACCGGATGCAGGGCGTGATCGGCGATGCGTCGAGCGTGGAGGCGTTGCACGAGACGGAGCGCGTGCGGCTGTTCAACGACCAGGAGCAGGTGAACACGATCCTGACGCGTGCGAAGGCCGACAGCCGCCTGATCTGCCGCCGCGAGACGCCGATCGGATCACGGCGGCCGCAGACAAGCTGCATGACGGTCGCCGAGCGCCGTCGTGCGACCGAGACATCACAGGAACGACTCCGCGCCCGTGGTGTAATGAAACCGACGGAACCAAGGTAAAAAGAAGGCTCATCCATGCACATCCTCGTCATCGAAGACAACCAGGACATCGCCGCCAATCTCGGGGACTATCTCGAGGATCGCGGCCACACCGTCGACTTCGCCGCCGACGGCGTCACCGGCCTGCACCTGGCGGTGGTCCACGACTTCGATGCCATCGTGCTCGATCTCAACCTGCCGGGCATGGACGGCCTGGAGGTCTGCCGCAAGCTGCGCAACGACGCGCGCAAGCAGACGCCGGTGCTGATGCTGACCGCGCGCGACAGCCTCGACAACAAGCTGGCCGGCTTCGACTCGGGCGCCGACGACTACCTGGTCAAGCCGTTCGCGCTGCAGGAGGTCGAGGTCCGCCTCAACGCGCTCTCGCGTCGCGGCAAGGGCACGCACACCCGCGTGCTCGAGGTCGGCGAGCTCGAGTACAACCTCGATACGCTCGAGGTGCGCCGGCAGGGCAAGCTGCTGCAACTCAATCCGACCGCGCTCAAGATCCTGCAGTCACTGATGGAGGCCTCGCCTGCGGTGGTCACGCGCCAGGAGCTCGAGACCCGCGTCTGGGGCGAGGAACTGCCCGACTCGGACTCGCTGCGCGTGCACATCCACGGCCTGCGTGCGGTCGTCGACAAGCCGTTCGACCCGCCCTACATCCAGACCCGCCACGGCATCGGCTACCGGATCGCCGTGCCCGATGCCGGCAACTGACGCCGCTTCCGGCCGCTCGGCCAGGGTCCGCGAGCGCCGCTACCGGCGGCGCCTGCGCAGTCGCATCATCCTGTCGTTCGTGCTGCTCGGCCTCGGGCTCACGACGCTGTTCGCGTTCCTGACCCAGGAAGCGCGCGACCGCGTCGAGAACACGCTGGTCGAAGACCTGATGAACCGCAACATCGACGAGTACGCGCGGCGCTACTACGTCGACCCGATGCGCAACCCCGCGGTGCCGCTGGAACAGATCCGCGCGCGCGTCGTGCGCCGGGACCGGTTCGAGGAACTGCGGCACGAGCAGCCGGACTGGTACGAACTGGGCGACGGCATCCACAACCTCAGTGGCGTCGACGAGGACGGCACGCCCTTCATGTACAAGCTCGCGGTGCGCAAGACGCCCGACGAGTGGTTCTTCCTCGCCTACGACATGACCGAGACCGTGCGCGGCGCGACCCAGTTCCAGCGCGCGATCTTCGGCTCGGTGGTGATGGTCTCGCTGCTCTCGGCGCTGATCGGCTGGTGGTCGGCGGCGCGGGTGATGAGCCCGGTGTCGGAACTGGCCAACCGGCTCAGCCGTTCGGGCGACAGTTCCCGGCCGCAGGCGCTGGCGCCGCACTTCCCCGACGACGAGGTCGGCCAGCTGGCGAGCGCGCTGGACGACTACGCGTTCCGGTTGACCGAGGTGGTGCAGCGCGACCGCGAGTTCAACGCCGACGTCAGCCACGAGCTGCGCACGCCGCTGGCGGTGATCAAGGGGGCGGTGGAACTGCTGCTCTCGCGTCCCGACCTCGACGACAAGACCCGCACCCGGCTGCTGCGCATCCAGCGCGCCGAGCAGCAGTGCACCGACCTGATCAGCGCGCTGCTGCTGCTTTCGCGCGAGGAGCGCGGGCATGGCGCAACCGACATCGGCCGCGTGGTCGAACAGCTGTTCGACGCCCATCGCCCGCAGCTGGTCGGCAAGCCGCTGGTGCTGCGGCTGGAGGCCGAGCAGCGGCTGGTCGTCGATGCGCCCGAGGCCGCGGTCACCGTGGCGCTGGGCAACCTCGTCGGCAACGCGATCAAGTACACGCTGGAAGGCGAAGTGGTCGTGCGCGTGCGCGCGCATTCGGTCGAGGTCGCCGACAGCGGCCCCGGCCTGAGCGCCGAGGACGCGGCCCGGCTGTTCGAGCGCGGCTATCGCGGCACCCACGCCGAGCATTCGCAGGGCGGCGGCATCGGCCTGTCGATCGTGCGCCGCCTGTGCGACCTCTACGGTTGGCAGGTGCGCGTGGTCCCCGGCGCGACGCGCGGCGTGGTCGCGACCCTGTCGTTCGGGCGCACGTAGCGCGGGCCCGCTCGTGTAGGAGCGCGCTCGCGCGCGAAGGTGTTCCCGGGAAAGCCTCTTCGCGCGCAAGCGCGCTCCTACGGGGCTCAGCGAGCGTCGGCGTCGAGCGGTTCGAGCCAGCCGTGCGGGTCGGCGGTGCGGCCGTCGAACAGCCCGAAGAACAGGTCCTGGATGCGGCGGGTCACGTCGCCGGCGCGGCCGCTGCCGACCTGGCGGCCGTCGACCGAGCGGATCGGCGTGATCTCGGCGGCGGTGCCGCACATGAACAGCTCGTCGCACAGGTAGAGGTACTCGCGCGGCAGGTCGCGCTCGATCACCTCGATGCCGTTGGCGCGGGCCAGGGTGATGATGGTGTGGCGGGTGATGCCATTGAGCAGCGCGGCGCTGACCGGCGTGGTGTGCAGCGCGCCGTCGAACACCAGGAACAGGTTCTCGCCCGCGCCCTCGCTCAACAGACCGGTCGAGGCCAGCGCGATGCCCTCGCCGAAGCCCAGCCGGCGCGCCTCGCGCGCGACCAGTTGCCCGGACAGGTAGTTGCCGCCGGCCTTGGCACCGGCCGGAATCGTGTTGGGCGCGAAGCGCTGCCAGCTCGACACGCAGGCATCGATGCCGGCCTCGAGCACGTCGTCGCCGAGGTAGGCGCCCATCTGCCAGGTCGCGACCGCGACGTCGACCGGCGTGTCGGCCGACAGCCCGAAGCCGCCCAGGCCGCGGTAGGCCACCGGGCGCAGGTACGCGGAGCGGAAGCCGTTGCGGCGCACGACTTCGCGGCACGCGGCGTTGAGCGTGTCCAGGTCGTAGGGGATCTCGATCTCGTGGATCCGCGCCGAGGCGTACAGCCGCTGATTGTGCTCGGTCAGCCGGAAGATCGCCGGGCCGTTGGGCGTGTCGTAGCAGCGGATGCCCTCGAACACCGAGGAGCCGTAGTGCAGCGCATGCGACATCACGTGGGTCGTGGCCTCGGCCCAGGGCTTGATCGTGCCGTTCTGCCAGATCCATTCGGGGTAGTGCATGGCGCGCTCTTGGCTGGGATGGGCTGCCATTCTGCCGGATCGGCGGCCGCGTGCGGCATGGGGGCGGGGCGCCGATGCCGCCGCGGCATGCGGCCGCTAGAGGCGGACCCACCAGCAGTCGAAGTGCCGGTGCAGCGAGAACACCGTCTGCGATGCGCCGGTGCCGCCGGGACCGGTCTGGATCACGCGCAGCGACGAGGGCGGCTGCACGCGCGCGGCGGCGGGCAGTTCGCGCGCACTGCTCCAGCCGGCGAAGCCGCCGGGCCCCTCGGTCGCGACGGACGCGGCCGGGCGCTGCGCGACGATGTCGACCAGCGGCCGCTGCGCAATCGCGTCGAGCCGGTCGAGCGCGCGGTAGCCGCCGGCGTTGTCGAGCCCGCGCCAGTGGTACAGCGAGGCCAGGCGATTGGTGTCGCGGCTGTCGATCGCGTGGCTCATCTCCTGGATCAGGCCGCGCAGGTGGCGCTGGCAGCCGCCGCGGTAGGCGTTGGCCGCCGTCGGCCGGGCGCCGCGCTGCGGACCGGCGGTCGCGCCGACGGCGCTGCAGGCCCGGTCGGTGTAGACGGTGCCGCCGTCGGGGGCGACGCAGCGCCGGATCTGTGCCTGCGCCGCGGGTGCCGTCGCCGTGCCTGCGGCGGCCAGCAGCGGGAGCAGCATCATGAGCGCGCGCCGGGACATCGACGCAGCCTAGCGCCTGGCCTGGGCCGGCGACAGTGAAGGGCTCAGCCCAGGCGGGCGAGGATCGTCTGGGTCGGTTTGGCCAGGTTGAGGGTGTAGAAATGCAGCCCCGGCGCGCCGCCGGCGATCAGCCGCTCGCACAGCCGGGTGACGATGTCGGCGCCGAGCGCGCGGATCGCCGCGGCGTCGTCGCCGTGCGCGGCCATGCTGCGTTGCATCCAGCGCGGGATCTCCGCGCCGCAGGCCTCGGAGAAGCGGCGCAGCTGGGTGAAGTTGGAGATCGGCATGATGCCGGGCACGATCGGCACCTCGACGCCCGCGCGCCGCGCGCTGTCGACGAAATGGAAGTACGCGTCGGCGTTGTAGAAGTACTGCGTGATCGCCGCATCCGCGCCGGCGTCGACCTTGGCCTTGAAATGCTGCAGGTCCTTGCGCGCGTCTTCGGCCTGGGGGTGGATCTCCGGGTAGCAGCCGACCTCGATGCGGAAGCGGTCGCCGAACTCGCTGCGGATGAACGCGACCAGGTCCGAAGCGTGGCGCAGGTCGCCGGGCTGGCCCATGCCCGAGGGCAGGTCGCCGCGCAGCGCGACGATGCGCGTGCAGCCGATCGCGCGATAGAGCTTGAGCAGCTCGCGGATCTCCTCGCGGCTGCCACCCACGCACGACAGGTGCGGCGCGGCCTCCATGCCGTGGTGCTGGCGCAGCCGGCGCACCGTCTCGGGGGTGTGGCTGAGCGTCGAGCCACCGGCCCCGAACGTGCACGAGGCGTACTCGGGCGCGTGCGTCGCCAGCTTCCGCGCGGTGCGGTCGAGCTGCGCGCGCTGCTCGTCGGTCTTGGGCGGGTAGAACTCGAAGCTGATCGGGATCATGGCGGCGGCGCTCGGCTGTCGCGGGATAATATCTCTTTATCGCGATGGATGCGTGTAGATGGCGGTGTGGGGCGATGCGTCCCGCTGGGTTGCGCGCATCCGCATCGCTACCATTGCCCACCCGACCGCGAGGCGTCGCGCATGTCCGCATGGAGAGTCCGCCGTCCCGTCTGCCTGCTCGCCGTCGCGCTCGCCGCCGGCTGCGGGGCAGGGCCGCAGCCCGCGCCGGCCGCGTCGACCGACCCGGGCGCGAACACCGCGCTGTTCGAGGCCGCCTTCGTGCCGGGCCATGTCCATGACGCGGACGGGCGCCGGCTGGTGTTCGCGCCGCGGCCCGTGGGCACGTTCCGGATCGTGTCCGGCCGCATCGTCGCCTGCGATCCGTTCTTCTGCGAGCACGTCGCGCCGTTCGACGTCGCAGCGCCCAACGGCGAGTTCCCGCTGGTGCTGGCGGTGGCGCGGGATGCGGCCAACGGCGACGAGCGCGTGGCCTTCGCCCGGCTCGCGTTCTCGCAGGCGCCGGTGGTGGCGTGGCGGCCGGCGCGCGTGTCGGGCGACGGCGAAGTCCTGGGCTACGCGGTCGACTCGGGCATCGGCGGTTTCATGGATGCCGACGCCCGGGCCGACTACGACGCCCAGGTGCAGGTCGATGCGGGCGCGGTATTCGACCGCATCATCGCGGACATGGACGCGACCCATGCGCCGACCCGCAGCTGGCGGTTGCGTACCGACACGCGCGGGAGCATCGCGCTGTTCTCGTCCGGTTACGGGGACGGCGGCTATGCCTCGTACTGGGGCGTCGACGCGGCGGGCCGGCCGGTCGCGCTGCTCACCGACTTCCAGGTGGTCGAGTGACCGGCGCCCGCGTGCGCACCTAGACTTGCGGGCCGTCCGCTGCCCGCGTCCAAGATGTCGATCGTCCTGACCCCCTTCGCTCGTCCGCGCCTGTTCCCGCGCACGCCGCGCGCCAATACCATCCAGGATTGCACGCCCGAGGCGTTCGAGCGCCGGCTCAACGACGAGGCGCCGGTCGCGGTGCTCGATGGCTACGCGCCGTTCTGCAAGCTGCACGTGCACCGCAACTGGACGTCGACGCGCTGCCTGACGGTGCCGGTCACCGATGCCAATCGCCACCTGCTGCGCTCGGGCTACGAGGCGCGATCGTCGGCGGAACTGCCGGTGCTGGTGCGCTGGTTCGAGGGCGTCGAGGCGCCGGTCGCCGCCTATCTGATCCCGATCCTCTACAGCCGCGACCAGATGGCGAAGGAGGGCACCGCGATCGACGCCGACTGGGGCGTGGTCGGCTGCCTGTACACGATGACGCCCGAGGAGATCCCGATGGCGCCGATCACGATGCTGCGCAACGCGCTGGGGGTCGAGGAAGGGGGATCTGGCGTGCCGCTGGACCGCGACGCGTACCGACGCAGCGTCGCGTTCTGGGACGCAAACGCCAATTGGCGGCCGGTCGGTTGAAGCCGTCCATCACTGGCTCGCCGCCGCGATCGCGGCGCAAAGGCCGCATCGCCAGGGGTTTCGTTAAATTTCGAGTTGATGCGAAACGAAACGTAAGATAGGCTCGGTCGTGGCTCAGGTGGCGCACCGCCATTGCACAAGGACGACCGTGAACACTGCCGCCCATGCGTCCGGACTGCTGCTCGACCGTCCCGGTAGGCGCTGCCGTCCAGGCCAGCGGACGCGACTTGTGCCCGCCGCTGCAGCCGGGCATCGGTGTCACGCCCATGACGTCTGCCGCGATCGCAGCCGGCCGGCGATCGGGCCGGACGCACGACGTCCCCGCCTCCGCTGTGCCGGGCGCTTGCCCGGGCGGCCACGATTCCCTCGGAAGACAGGAGAAGCTGGATGGATACGGCACGATGCCTGCTGCGCTGCATCCCGGTCGCGGCGCTGTTCGCGATAGCCGGCGTCGCGCACGCCGACGTGCCCCGGCCTGCCGGCGAACCGGCGGCCCAGGCGCAGACGATCGCACGCGCGGTCGCCGCGGACCGGTCCCGGCCGGATCGGTCGCCTGCACACGCCACCAAGCGACGCGCGGGCGGCAGCGAGGGAGTGACGCCAGGGCGACGCGCGGCGGCCTACGCGCCGGTCCCGCTGCAGGCCACGATCGATCGGGTGCAGCCGATGACCGGCATCGTGTTGTGGAACGACAACGCTTCCGGTCTGGCGGCGCTCGGCGACGACGTGCAACTGGAGTTCGCCTACTTCAAGTACAGCGACGTCGTCACCGGGTCGGGCACGTACGACTGGTCGCAGGTCGACGCTCGGCTGGCATCGGCGGCGGCGCGCGGCCATCAGATGATCGTGCGCTTCCACGACACCTATCCCGGCCACACCACGATCTCGATTCCGAGCCACGTCGCCAACGCCGCCGATCATGCGATCGGCTACCAGAGCGTCGAAGGCGAGCAGACCTTCGTGCCCGACTGGCGCTCGGCCACGTTGCGCGCCTTCATCCTCGACTTCTACAGCAAGTTCGCGCAGCGCTACGATCTCGATCCGCGGCTCGCTTTCCTGCAGGTCGGCTTCGGGTCCTACGCCGAGTACCACCTATGGGACGGGCCGCTGACCTTGGGTCGCACGTTCCCGTCGAAGGCCTTCCAGCAGCAGTTCCTCGAGCACCTGGGCACTACATTCACGCAAACCTCGTGGTCGCTGTCGATCGACTCGGCGAGCACGACGTACTCGCCGTTCTCCGCCGTGCCGTCGTTGCGACAGCTGCACTTCGGGCTGTTCGACGACTCCTTCATGCACGAGACGCATTCGAGCAGCAACAGCGAGTACAACCGCGCGTCCTGGTTGTTCTTCGGCGACACCCGCTACCAGCACAGCCCGGCAGGCGGCGAGTTCAACTACTACAGCGACTACGACCAGGAGAACGTGCTGAACGCCGACGGGCCGTGGGGGCGCAGCTTCGAATCGTTCGCGGCGCAGTACCGGATCAGCTACATGATCGGCAACGACCAGCCGGGCTATCAGACGCGGGCCCGGATCCGGCAGGCCGCGATGGCGACCGGCTACCGGTTCCGCATCACGGCGCTGTCCAGCGACGGCGAATGCGTGCGCCTGACGGTGCGCAACGAAGGCGTGGCGCCGATCTACTACGATGCCTGGCCGGCGGCGGACGGCCATCGCCTGGGCGCTTCGCTCAAGGGCCTGCTGCCGGGCGCGGAGCAGGCCGCCAGCGGATGCATCGGCGCGCATGCGCGGGGTTCGCTGTCGGTGACCATCGAAAGCGATCGCCTGGTGCCGGGGCAGTTCATCCAGTTCAACGCTTCACTGCCATAGCGCAGCCGCGTCAGGGATCGGTGCCGTTTCCCATCCGCTGTCGCGGAAGGGGAACGGCAAGCATCCGCGCGGCGGGATCGACGGCGGCGGGGGCGAGCGCCGGGCTCCCCGGACAGGGGCCGGGCGCGATCCTTGTCGTCCGGCGCTGCAGCAGATTCCGCGTCGGCATGACGTCGTCTTCAGGGGGCATCGGCCTGTAAGGTGCCGGTGCGACGGCGTCACGCGCATCCTGGCAGGGCAGGCGATGCCTGGGGAGGCGGCAGGAGCGGCGTCACGTCGATTCAGTCGTGACCGCCCGTCAGGCGCCGCATCGCGCGGTATTCCTGCAGCCGGCGGCCACGTTGCCGGTGCGACAGCCAGAACGTCGCCAGCGTCCAGACGCCGGCCCAGGCCAGCAGTTGCCCGGCGGGGATTTGCCAGGCCGCGTCGCCCGATGCGAGTGCGGCGGTCGCGGCGACGGCCGCGTAGACCGACAGGCCCAGTGCCGCGATGCGCGCCAGCCACAGATCGCGCAGCGCGGTGCGCAGTTGCGAGAGGCGCACATGCGCGTAGGTGCGCACGTCCTGCGTCGCATCGATGGATTGCGGGCGCGGTGCACGCAGCAGCAGGCACCAGACCGCCGGCAGATAGACCGCGAAGAACGGCAGGACCAGCCAGTGTGCCGGCGTGGCGTCATCGCCGGTCAGGAGCCGACCCAGCAATACGACGGCGATGAGCGTCAGCGCGATCTCCACGCCGCGCCGCAGCCGATGGCGCCAGCGGTGGCGTCGCACACGGGCAGCCAGCATCGCACCGTCGCCGTCGGGTCGCTCCTCCTGCCAGGCCGCCTGCATCAGGTCGTCGAAATCGTTCATGCGGAGGTTTCCTCACGGGACAGCAGGGTCTTGAGACGCGCCCGGGCGCGGTGCAGACGGACGCCGACGTTCTCCTGCGAGATGCCGAGCAGGTCGCCGATCTCGCCGTAGTCGAATCCTTCGAGCTGCAGCATCAGTGGCTGGCGCAACGGCAACGGCAGGGTGGCCAGGGCCTCGAACAGCCACTGGCGGCGCGCGCGTCCGGCGTCGGCGACCGTCGTCGGGTCCGGCACGTCGTGTCCTTCGACATCCAGCGGCAGCGGTACGGGCGCACGTGTTGCCGCGCGGACATGGCTGGCGCCGAGGTTGTGCGCGATGCGGAGGACGAAGGGCAGCAGCCGGTCGCGGTCGCGCAACGCCGGCAAGGCCTCCCACACCGCCAGCAGCACGTCCTGCATCAACTCCTCGCGCAATGCGGGATTGAGCTCGTAACCGCACACCGCACGCCACAGTTGCGGATGGAAGGCTTCGACCTGGGGCCAGAAAGGCGACATCGGTGGCGGTAAGCGGGAGGCGTGTAGAGGTCAGTCGTTGGCGGGAGCGGATTTCTTACAGCATCGCAATCATGGGCGCAGGACGTAAGAAACGAGGCGGACCCGGCGACTGAATCGGGTACACCCACCCCGGAGTTCCGCATGCATCGTCTCATCCCATGGGCCTTCGCCGGTCTGCTGACCTGCGTTCCCGCGCTGCTGCAGGCCGCGCCGCAGCCTCTTGCACTGGATCGCGTCCACATCGTCGGGGCCGGGCAAGGCCGAAGCGGCGATCCACGCTGTGTCCGCATCGCGCAGGGACGCATCGTCCGCATCACGCATGCCGGCACCCGCGCCTGCCGACGCGATGCCAGCGTCGTCGAGCTCGAAGGCCGGTATCTGATGCCCGGCCTGATCGACATGCACGCCCATCTGTCGCTGGGCCCGGTGGAGGTGCGGCGCGAAGGGGACGAGATCATCATGGAGGCGCTGCCCGACGACGCCATCGCCGAGCACAATGCCGCGCGCCTGGTCGGCTTCGGCGTGACCACGATCCGCAATCCTGCCGGGGATCTGGCCGCTGCTGCGCGCTACAGGACGCGGCGGGCCGACGGCGCGCTGACCGGCCCGGAGAGTTTCGATGCCGGTCCGGTGCTCAACGACACCGACGTGCCCGGGCTCGCAACCGGCGTGGCGACCGCCGATGACGTGCGTCGCGTCGTCGCCGCGCAGGTCGACGCCGGTGCCGACTGGATCAAGCTCTACACCGGCCTGTCGCCCGAGCTGCTGCAGGCGGGCATCGCGGCGGCGCATGCGCACGGCCGCCCGGCGGTGGCGCATCTGGAGGGCATCGCGTGGACCGACGCGCTGCCGATGGGGCTGGACGGCCTCGTGCACCTGATGCCGATCAGCCCTGACCTGCTCGCGCCCGCCGAAGCCGAGGTCTACACCGCGTCCCGTCGCCCGGCCACGTTCGCCTTCTTCGAGTGGTGGGAGCGCTTCGATCCCGACGGCCCGGAAGCCGACCGGCTGGTCGCGGCGTTCGATCGATACCGTCCCGTGTTCGACGCCACGCTCGTCGCCTTCCACGCGGCATTCGTGCAGGACCAGGACGACAGCCCGCACCTGGCCGATGCCGAGCGTTACGCGCATCCGCGACTGCTCGAGAACTGGAAGACGGTCTTCACCTTCGCCCTCGGCTGGGAGCCCGGCGATTTCGCACGCGCGCGCGCCGTGTGGCCGAAGGTCCAGCGCATGGCTGCGCGCCTGCATGCCGGCTGTGCACGCATGACGGTCGGCACCGACATGAGCAATCCCTGGATCGCACCCGGCATCAGCCTGCATCGTGAGATGGCCTTGCTGGCCGACGCCGGCGTGCCGAATGCGCGCATCCTCGCCGCGGCGACGGTGCAGGCAGCCGATGCCCTGGGCGCGGGAGACCGGTTGGGGCGAATCGCGCCCGGCTACGAGGCCGACCTGCTGGTGCTCGACGGCGATCCTCAGGAGGACCTCGCGCATGCACGCGATGCACATGCGGTGGTGCTCGACGGCCGCTATCTGGATCGCGACACGCTGGCGACGCTGCGGGGTGAGCGATGAGCACGCGCGACGATCGCGCTGCGGCACGCGGTGAACGCCGCGTCCGGCGTCCGTGGCGCTGGATCGCGTTGGGCGGCGTCGTCTGCCTGTTGGCATGGATCGCACTCGGCATCGGACTGGCGGCCGGCGTGGACCGGACGATGCGGCTCGTCCTGGCGACCGTCGCGGCCGTCGCCACCGAAGGGCTGGTCTGGCTCAGTGCCGCGCTGCTGGGCCTGCGGATATTCGAAGCCCGGCAGCGGTTGTGGCAGAAGCTGCGGACAGGCGTGTTCCGCTGACCGCATGCCGCAACGAGAACGGGCGCCTTGCGGCGCCCGTTGCGTGTCGTACCGACGGCGCGGCCCGATCAGTAGCGGTAGTGGTCCGGCTTGAACGGCCCCTCGACGGGCACGCCGATGTAGTCGGCCTGCGCCTGCGTGAGCCGGGTCAGCTTCACGCCGATCTTCTCCAGGTGCAGCCGCGCCACTTCCTCGTCGAGGTGCTTGGGCAGCAGGTAGACCTTCTTCTCGTAGCGGTCCTTGTTGGCCCACAGGTCGATCTGGGCGAGCGTCTGGTTGGCGAACGAGTTCGACATCACGAAGCTCGGGTGCCCGGTCGCGCAGCCCAGGTTCACCAGGCGGCCATCGGCGAGCAGGAAGATCGCGCGGCCGTCGGGGAAGACGTACTTGTCGACCTGCGGCTTGATGTTGATCTGCGCCACGCCGGGCAGCGCCTTGAGCGCGTCGACCTGGATCTCGTTGTCGAAGTGGCCGATGTTGCAGACGATGGCCTGGTCCTTCATCCCCTGCAGGTGCTCGGCGGTGATGATGTCCTTGTTGCCGGTGGTGGTGACGTAGACGTCGCCGCGGCCGAGCGTGCTCTCGATCGTGTTGACTTCGAAGCCTTCCATCGCCGCCTGCAGCGCGCAGATCGGGTCGATCTCGGTCACCACGACGCGGGCGCCGTAGGCGCGCAGCGAGGCGGCGCAGCCCTTGCCGACGTCGCCGTAGCCGCAGACCACGGCGACCTTGCCGGCCAGCATCACGTCCATCGCGCGCTTGAGGCCGTCGGCCAGCGACTCGCGGCAGCCGTAGAGGTTGTCGAACTTCGACTTGGTGACCGAGTCGTTGACGTTGATCGCCGGTACCAGCAGCGTGCCGGCCTGGGCCAGCTGGTAGAGGCGGTGCACGCCGGTGGTGGTCTCCTCGGACACGCCCTTCCAGTCGGCGACCACGCGCGTCCAGTAGCCCGGGCGCTCGCTGGCGACACGCTTGAGCAGCGCCTTGATGACCTGTTCCTCGTGCGAGCTCGCCGGCTCGTCGACCCAGGTGCTGCCGTTCTCGAGCTCGTAGCCCTTGTGGATCAGCAGCGTGACGTCGCCGCCGTCGTCGACCACCAGCTCCGGCCCGGTCAGCGTGCCGTCGGGCAGGGTGAAGGTCAGCGCGTCGAGCGTGCAGTCCCAGTACTCCTCGAGCGTCTCGCCCTTCCAGGCGAACACCGGCGTGCCGCCGGCGGCGATCGCGGCGGCGGCATGGTCTTGGGTCGAGAAGATGTTGCACGAGGCCCAGCGCACGTCGGCGCCGATGTCCTTGAGCGTCTCGATCAGCACCGCGGTCTGGATCGTCATGTGCAGCGAGCCGGTGACGCGCACGCCCTGGAGCGGCAGCGTGGCGGCGTGCTTGCGGCGGATCGACATCAGGCCGGGCATCTCGTGCTCGGCGATGTCGAGTTCCTTGCGGCCCCAGTCGGCCAGCGAGATGTCGGCGACCTTGTAGTCGCCATCCTGGGAAAAGACGCGCTCGGTCTTCAGCTGTGCGTTCATGCATGCTCCGTAGTGGAATGCGGCGTGCGCATTCGCGATTACGGGCGCCGTTCTCGGGGCACCGCGCCGAGCCTGGCCGTGACCCGTGGCGGGCCGTACACGGTCGCAGCGCCCCTCGGCGAGGCAGACGGCCATTCTATCGCAGCGCGACGCGCGGGCTGTCTCAGCCTGAACGCGACTTCAGCCCGCGGCGCGGTCCTGGGGTTGACCCTAGTGCCTGTCCGTTTCCCGGCGGGCGAGCATGCACCACCCCTGTTTTCGAGGAACAGCCGATGGTCCACATGGTCCACGATGGCGGTGGCGTCGCGCCCCTCGCGCCGCCGGTCCCGCAACCGTCCACCGATGCGCGGATCCACCGCGCCGACGGCAGCGAGACCGTCGAGTCGCTGGCCGAGCGCTATGCCGTCAGCCCCGAGGCGATCGTCTCGGCCAATCCGCAGCTCGCGAACGCGCCCGCCAACGGGGGCAATCCCATCCAGGCCGGCGACGAACTGCAGATTCCCGCATCGCCGCAGAGCGTGACCGGTGAGGTCGAGACCGGGGATCCGAACCATTCGACCACCGACGCCAAGGTCACGCTGAAGGACGACAACGGCAGCATCACCTGGCAGCCCGACAGCGCCTCGTTGAAGCTGACCGACGAGCAGAAGGCCGAACTGGGCTCCAACCGGCCGGAAGGCGCGGGCAAGGAGACCAAGGGCGCATCGATCTCGCTGGCCAACGAGAGCTCGGTGACGCTGACCGAGAGCCGTGGCGACGACAGCACCAGCTTCTTGGTCACCACGCAGACGCAGGTCACGCTGTCCGGCGAAGCCACCGCCGGCGGCCGCGCGGGCGGCGCCGATGTCGCAGGCAGTGCCTCCACCGGATTCGAGAGCACCTACAAGGTCACCCTGCCGGGCGAGGCCACGGTGGAGCGGGCCGCGGCCGTCAATCCGTTCGATCCGACCACCGTCCCGGTCGGCGGCAGCGTGACGCTCGACAGCCAGACGTTCGCCGGCACCTCGCTCGAAGGCTCGTTCCGCCACATCGCCGCCAAGTCGGAGATCCAGTACAACGAGGGTGTCAGCTACACCCTCGAGCGCGTCGACGAGAACACCGTCCGCGTCACCACCGGGCCGACCGAGACGATCAACGCCTTCAACGGCGTCGGGGTCAAGGTCGGCGACGTGTCCGCGCTCGTCGGCCGCGAGGATCAACTCCACGGTGCAACGCTGCAGACGGCCGAGTTCGACATCTCCACGCAGGAAGGCCAGACCGCGCTGCAGCACTTCAATACGACCGGCCAGATCGCGCACACCACGCCGGGCGTTGACAACGTCGCCACCATCCAGCGGCTGGACTATTCCTCGCAGACCCAGCTGCGCGCAGAAGCGGGCGACCTGAGCCTGGTGCTGGGCGGCCAGGCCAATCTCGGCAGCTCGGTCAAGGTGACCTATCCTGATGGTTCCTACTCGCTGACCACCGACCTCAGCTACGGCGCCAACGTGCCGCTCACGGTTGAGCAGCGCTTCGACGCGCAGGGCAACGAGCTGCCGGGCGAGCGCCGCTTCGAGTTCGAGGTCAGCACCGATCGGCCTGAGTACAACTGGCTCGAGCGCAACATCCTCGGACAGAACGAGGCGAGCGAGGAACGCGCGCTCGCCGAACAGCTGAACTGGGCAATCGATGGCGACCCGTCCAGCGGCCGCGTCTCTCCGGGCGAGACCGTGACGCTCTCGTTCACCGAATCCCAGATCGAGACGCTGATCGGCCAGATCCAGTCGACCGTCGACGGCAACAACATCGCGGGCGCGAACAACGACCTGGCGCTGCTGTTGAACAGCCGCGAGGGCGCCGATGCGCCCAATTCTATGGAATTCGCCGTGGCCTTGGCCCGCAATCTCGGCAGCGAACCGGGCGGCTTCATCGACAAGCTGTTCCGGATCTCCTCCGGCGCGGACGGCGACAACGCCAACAAGCGCTACGACGGCATCGACGTGACGGTGCAGGGCGGCTGAGGCATGTGACGCCCCCGGTGGGCAAGGTTCTGCGGCGGCGGTTGCCGTCGTGTTCGAAGGGGCGCACCTTGCGCCCCTTTTTTTCCGGACGGATCGGCCTCCTGGGGGCGCGCGACGCGCTCCGCCGGTATAGCCTCATCGCGCGCGAGCGCGCGCCTACGGGTTTTGCAGTCCACGGCGCGACGCGCATGCCTGGCTTGTCCAGGCGGCGTCGCGGCGCAAGTCCCGTCGGTCCTGGGCCGCACGCCGCCTCGGGGCGGGATGCGGCGGTTATGCTCGACGGTCGTTGCGCTTCCGGATCGCCTGCCGATGTCCCGACTGATCGCCCCCCGCCGACTGTCTCTCGCCGTCTCCGCCACGCTGCTCGTCGCGGCCGCCTCTTGGGGCGCGACGGCGCTCGCACAGCCCGCGACCGAGGTCGCATCCACTGCGAGTGGCTACCAGCTGCCGCCCGAGGCGCTGCAGGCGATCGTCGACGCACCACGCCCGCCGCGGCTGCTGTTGAGCCCGAAGCGCGACCTGGTCGCGTTCCTGCAGACGCCCGCGCTGCCGGGCATCGACGAGGTCGCGCAGCCTGAACTCAAGCTCGGCGGCATCCGCATCAACCCCAAGACGTACTCGGCCAGCCGCGCGTCGTACGTCACCGACATCTGGCTCAAGCCGGTCGAGGGCGGCGCCGAGCAGCGCATCGCGGGCCTGCCCGAACCGCTCTCTCTGGCCTCGCTGTCGTGGTCGCCCGACCAGCGCCACATCGCCTTCAGCCAGGTCGACGTGCGCGCGGGCGAAGTGCAGCTGTGGGTGGTCGACGTCGCGACGCGGCAGGCACGCCGCCTGCTCGCGCAGCCGCTCAACGCGGTGGTCGGCAACGGCTTCGAATGGATGCCCGACGGGCAGGCGCTGCTGGTGCGCCTGCGCCCGCAGGGCCAGGGCGCCGCGCCGCAGGACGACGGCATCCCGGCCGGCCCCAACGTGCAGGAAACCGGCGCAGGCGGCACGGTCCAGCAGCTGCGGACCTACCAGGATCTGCTGCGCAGCGAGCAGGACGCGCGCGTGTTCGCGCACTACATGACCAGCCAGCTCGCACGCGTGGCGCTCGACGGCACGGTGTCGCCGATCGGTGCGCCGGGCCTGACCACCAGCGCCACCGCATCGCCCGACGGCCGCCACGTCCTGCGCCAGCAGATCGACCGGCCGTTCTCCTACCAGGTGCCGTACTCCCGCTTCCCGCGCCGGATCGAGGTGGTCGGCCTCGACGGCGCGGTCCAGCACACCGTCGCGCGGCTGCCGCTGGTCGAGGGCCTGCCGGTTGGCAATGACGCGGTGCCCACCGGCGTGCGCTCGGTCGCCTGGCGTAGCGACGCCCCGGCGACGCTGGTCTGGGCCGAGGCCCAGGACGGCGGCGACCCGGCGCGCGAGGCGGAGGTGCGCGACGTCGTCTATGCGCAGGCCGCGCCGTTCCGGACGCCACCGACCGCGCTGGCGCAGCTGTCGATGCGCTATGCCGGCACGCAATGGGGCAACGGCGAACTCGCGCTGCTGACCGAATACTGGTGGAAGACGCGCCGGATCCGCGAATGGCGCCTCCATCCCGACGGCGCCGCCGCGCCCGCACTGGTGCGCGAGGGCTCGTACGAGGACCGCTACGCCGACCCCGGCATGGCGGTCACGGCACCCGACGACAACGGCAACAGCCGGCTGCTGATCGCTGCCGACGGCCAGAGCATCTACCGCATCGGCGACGGCGCCTCGGAGGAAGGCGATCGCCCGTTCCTCGACCGCCAGAATCTCGCCGATGGCAGCACCGAGCGGCTGTTCCATTCGCAGGCGCCGGTCTACGAGGCGCCGGTCGCGGTGCTCGACGCCCAGGCCACGCGCGTGCTGACCACGCGCGAATCGCCGACCGAGCCGGCCAATACCCTGCTTCGGCGGCTCGACGCGGCCGATGCCGCACCGGTCGCGCTGACCGCGTTCGCGCATCCCACGCCGCAGCTGCGCGACGTGCACAAGGAACTGGTGCGCTTCAAGCGCAAGGACGGCGTGGACCTGAGCGGCACGCTGTACCTGCCGCCGGGCTACGACGCGCGCCGCGACGGCCCGCTGCCGCTGCTGATGTGGGCCTATCCGGGCGAGTTCAAGTCGGCCGACGCGGCCAGCCAGGTGACCGATTCGCCGTACCGCTTCAACGCCGTCGGCTACTGGGGGCCGCAGGCGTTCCTGGCGATGGGCTACGCGGTCTTCGCCGACGTGTCGATGCCGATCATCGGCGAGGGCGACGCCGAGCCCAACGACACCTACATCGAGCAACTGGTCGCCAGCGCCGAGGCGGCCGTCGACGAGGTCGTGCGCCGGGGCGTCGCGGACCGCCGCCGCATCGCGATCGGCGGCCATTCCTACGGGGCGTTCATGACCGGCAACCTGCTCGCGCACTCGCGGCTGTTCGCCGCCGGCATCGCGCGCAGCGGCGCCTACAACCGCACGCTCACCCCGTTCGGCTTCCAGGCCGAGGAGCGCAACTACTGGCAGGCGCAGGAGACCTACCTGCGGATGTCGCCGTTCAACTACGCCGGACAGATCAAGGATCCGATCCTGCTGATCCACGGCGAGGAGGACAACAATTCGGGCACCTTCCCGATGCAGAGCGAACGCATGTTCGCCGCGATCAAGGGCCTGGGCGGCAATGCCCGGCTGGTGATGCTGCCCAACGAATCGCACGGCTACCGCGCGCGCGAGTCGATCCTGCACATGCTCTACGAGACCAACGCCTGGCTCGACCGCTACGTCAAGCACCGGCCCGCGGAGGACGCCGCGCGCTGAGGCACTTGGCATCGCGCACTGGCGCCCGTACGCGCGCTTGTGCCCTGTAGGAGCGCGCTCGCGCGCGATGGGCTTGCCGAAAACGCGTCATCGCGCGCGCGCCCACGGCGGATATGGATGGCGTGTCGCGCGTCCGTCCGTACCGGGATTTCAGACCCAGGGCGGTGCCGGCAGCGCCCCGACGGCCTCGCGCAGGCTGTCGTTCCAGCTGTCGCGGATCGACCGCAGGTACGGGTCCTCGTCCTCGAAGCGCTGCTGGATCTCCAACTGCAGGCTGTCGCGGCGATACACCACCAGATCGATCGGCGTGCCGACCGACAGGTTGGAGCGGATCGTCGAGTCGAACGAGACCAGCGTGCACTTGGTCGCGGTGGCGAGGTCGGTCTGCCGGGTCACGACGCGGTCGAGGATCGGCTTGCCGAACTTGATCTCGCCGGTCTGGAAGAACGGGGTCTCGGGCGTGCTCTCGATGAAGTTGCCTTCCGAGTACACCAGAAACAGCCGCGGCGGCTCGCCGCGGATCTGGCCGCCGACGATGAACGTCCCGCTGGGATCGATGCCGCTGTCGCGCAGGTAAGCCTCGTCGCGCGCCCGGATCTCGCGCATCGCGTCGCCGACCGCCTGCGCGACCTGGAACATCGACTGCGCGTTGCGGATGCCCGGACGCGCCGGCTCGTGCCGGTCGCGGTGCTCGATCAGGTTGAGCACGTTCTGGGTCAGCGACAGGTTGCCGGCCGACAGCGTCACCACCACATGCTCGCCAGGCTCGGCGAAGACCCGCATCTTGCCCGCGCGCCGGATGTGGTCGACGCCGGCGTTGGTGCGCGAATCGGAGGCCAGCACGAGCCCCTCGTCGAGGTTGAGGCCGATGCAGTAGGTCATGGGGCGGGGCAGGGGGACGGCGGAGCGGGCGGCCATTGTGCCCGCTGCGCAGACGCCGCGACAGCCGTCAGGCCGTGTTCTGCCACTGCGCCTGGACCTCGGCCTGCGCCGGGGCCGGCACCGCGCGGGTTGTCATGAACTGATGGTGGATCTCTGCGCCCAGTCGCGACAGCCGCGCCATGGTGTCCTGCAGCCAAGGCTCCAGCCCGCCTGCGATGATCTCGTCCATGCGCGCGTAGCGCGACTGCGCGGCCAGCGCGCCCGCCTGGCGCGCGACCTCCAGCGATGCGCCGCCGGCCAGCGACTGCAGGATCGAGTAGATCGCGTCGACGCAGGTCTGCAGCGAGCGCGGGTTGTCGCCGTTGAGCAGCATCAGCGCCGCCACGCCGGCCGGGCTGACCGAATCGCGGTACAGCCGGCGGTAGGTCTCGAATGCCGACAGCGCCTGCAGCAGCGCGCTCCACTGGAAGTACTGCACCGCGTCGCGCGCCTCGCCGGTCTCGGGCAGATCGTCGTCGCTGGCGATCATGTCGAGCAGGCGGATCGACCATTCGGCGCGCTCGATGAACGCCCCCAACTGCAGGAACTGGTAGCCCTCACCGCGGCCGAGCGTGCCGATCGTGATGCCGCGGAACGAGGCCGAACGGGTCTTGACCCATTCGAGGGTGTGGCTCAGGCCGTTGCGGCGCAGTTGCGCGGCATCGAGCCGGCGGATCTCCAACCACGAACTGTTGAGGTCCTCGTACATCTCCGAAGTGATCGCCACGCGCTGCGCCCGGGCGTTCTCGCGCGCGCTGCGAAAGCAACTGTGGATCGAGTTGGGATTGTCGGGTGCCAGCAGCAGGTGCCCGACCACGCCCTCGGCGTCGATGCGCCCGTGGCGCTCGAGGAACGGTTGCACCAGCCCCAGCGAATCGAGCGAACGCCGCCACGCGGCGGCCTGCGCCTTGCCGCGGTCCAGGCGCTCGGGCAGCAGCGCGATGCGCTGCGCGACGTCGAGTAGGCGCGCGGTGTTCTCGGCGCGCTCCATGCTGCGCGCCACCCAGTACAGATCGTTCGCGGTGCGACAGAGCATGCGTGCGGCCTTCAGTTTTCCATGATCCAGGTGTCCTTCGTCCCGCCGCCCTGGGACGAATTGACCACCAGCGAGCCCTCGCGCAGCGCCACCCGCGTCAGGCCGCCCGGCACGACATGGATGCGGCGGCCGCTGAGGATGTAGGGACGCAGGTCGATGTGGCGCGGCGCCAGGCCGCTCTCGACGAACGTCGGGCAGGTCGACAGCGACAGCGTCGGCTGGGCGATGTAGTTGCCCGGGTCGGCGAGGATGCGGGCGCGGAACGCCTCGATCTCGGCCTTCGTCGAGGCCGGACCGACGAGCATGCCGTAGCCGCCGGCGCCGTGCACCTCCTTGACGACGAGCTCGGGCAGATGCGCCAGTGCGTACTTGAGATCGTTGGGGTTGCGCAGCTGCCAGGTCGGCACGTTGTGCAGGATCGGCTCCTCGCTGAGGTAGTAGCGGATCATCTCCGGCACGAACGGGTAGACCGACTTGTCGTCGCCCACCCCGGTACCCGGCGCGTTGGCCAGGGTCACGTTGCCGGCGCGGTAGGCGCCGAACAACCCGGGCACGCCAAGCAGCGAGTCGGGACGGAACACCGTCGGGTCGAGGAAGTCGTCGTTGATGCGGCGGTAGATCACGTGCACGCGCTGCGCGCCGCGCGTGGTCTGCGCGTAGACCATGTCGTTCTGCACGAACAGGTCCGCGCCCTCGACCAGTTCCACGCCCATCTGCTGGGCTAGGAACGCGTGCTCGAAATAGGCCGAGTTCGCCGCGCCCGGCGTCAGCACCGCGACCACCGGGTTGTCGATGTTGGCCGGGGCGCACTGGCGCAGTACGTCGAGCAGGGCGTCGGGATAGCGCTCGACCGGCGCGATCTGCTGGCTGGAGAACAGCTCGGGCGTCAGGCGCGCCATCATCCGCCGGTTCTCGAGCATGTACGACACGCCCGAGGCGACCCGCAGGTTGTCCTCGAGCACGTAGTACTCGCCGTCGCCGGCGCGTACCAGGTCGATGCCGGAGACGTGCGAATAGGTGTTGCACGCGACCTGCAGGCCCTGCATCTCCTTGCGGTACTCGCTGTTGCCCTGCACCAGCGCGGCCGGGATGCGACCGTCGCGCAGGATGCGCTGCGGGCCGTAGACGTCGCCCAGGAACAGGTTCAGCGCGTGCACCCGCTGGCGCAGGCCGGCCTCGAGCATCTTCCACTCGGCGGCCGGCACGATCCTGGGCACGATGTCGAACGGGATCAGCCGCTCGGTGCCCGATTCCTCGCCGTAGACCGAGAACGTGATGCCGACGCGATGGAACGAGATCTCCGCCTCGCGCCGCTTGTGCGCGATCTGCTCGGGCGGCGTGTCGCGCAACCAGTCGTCGAACGCGCGGTAGTGCGGGCGGACCGCGCCGTCGGCATCGCGCATCTCGTCGTAGCTGGCTGGCATCGAAGAAGGTTCCCCTGGCTGTCCCTGCGCCGCACCATGCGGCCAGACATAGCATGTCGCCCACCCGGTGCACAACGAGTGAGACGAGCGTCGGGATGCGGCCGTAGGCTCCCGCGGCCAGGCCGGGACATCGCGGCGCGGCCCGACGCGGCGCGGTGCGCGGTGTCTTTCCGCGCGACGAAACGACGACGGGCCGCTTGCGCGGCCCGTCGTGGCGAAGCGGTGGAGACGCCGGTCCTACTTGAGCTTGGCGTCGGCGCGCAGGGCCTCGGCGCGGTCGGTCTTCTCCCACGAGAACGCCGTCGCGGTGTGCTGCTCGCCCGCGCCGTCGGTGTAGGCGACCTGCTGCGGCTTGCGGCCGAAATGGCCGTAGCTCGCAGTGCGCTGGTAGACCGGGTGGATCAGGTCGAGCATCTGGATGATGCCGTAGGGGCGCAGGTCGAAGTGGCGGCGGATCAGCTTCTCGATCTGCTCGTCGGGGATCTTGCCGGTACCGAAGGTGGTGACCGAGATCGAGGTCGGTTCGGCGACGCCGATCGCGTACGAGACCTGCACTTCGCAGCGGTCGGCCAAGCCGGCGGCGACCACGTTCTTGGCCACGTAGCGCGCGGCGTAGGCGGCCGAACGGTCGACCTTCGACGGATCCTTGCCCGAGAACGCGCCGCCGCCGTGGCGGGCCCAGCCGCCGTAGGTGTCGACGATGATCTTGCGACCGGTCAGGCCACAGTCGCCCACCGGCCCGCCGATGATGAACTTGCCGGTCGGGTTGATGTGGAACTTGGTGCCCTTGTGCAGCCACTTGGCAGGCAGCACCGGCTTGATGATCTCCTCGCGCACCGCCTCGACCAGGTCCTTCTGTTTGACGCCCGGATCGTGCTGGGTCGACAGCACGACCGCGTCGATCGCCGGCGCCTGGCCGTTCTCGTAGCGCAGCGTGACCTGGCTCTTGGCGTCCGGGCGGAGCCACGGCAGCGGCGAGTTCTTCTTCTTGCGCACCAGCGCCTGCCGCTCGACCAGGCGGTGCGAGAGGTGGATCGCGGCCGGCATGTGGCTGTCGGTCTCGTTGGTCGCGTAGCCGAACATCAGGCCCTGGTCGCCGGCGCCCTGCTGCTCGGGGTTCTTGCGGTCCACGCCCTGGTTGATGTCGGGCGACTGCTTGCCGATCAGGTTCAGCACGCCGCAGGTCTCGCCGTCGAAGCCGACGTCGGAGCTGTCGTAGCCGATGTCCAGGATCACCTTGCGGGTCAGCGCCTCCAGGTCGATCCACGCGCTGGTGGTCACCTCGCCGGCGACGATCGCCACGCCGGTCTTGACCAGCGTCTCGCACGCCACGCGCGCGCGCTTGTCCTGCGCCAGGATCGCGTCGAGCACGGCATCGGAGATCTGGTCGGCAATCTTATCCGGATGGCCTTCGGAGACGGACTCGGACGTGAAGAGATAGCTGGACATCAGGGCTATATCCCTATATTCGGATGAAAAGATGGGCGCGGATGATACACCCGCGGCGGAGCCTGCGCATCTTGGCCGGGATCGTGTTGCCGTCGGGTTAAGGCCGGCGTGCGAGTGCGACCGGCACGTGCGACGCGTTGCGGCCCGGGCCGCGCCTCGCGACAATCGGTCGGTGTGCGCTTGGCGGTTCGGATGCGACCCGGCGCTGGATGCCGGCCCCCTTTCGGCGTCCGCCGCGCGCGATCCGGTGCATGCCGTCGCACCGCTGACCGCAACAAGTCCCCCGAGGAACACTGCGCCCGATGGACTCCCTGACCCAGATCGTGCTCGGCGCCTCGGTCGCCGCTGCCGTGGTACCCGCGGCGCATCGCCGGGCCGCGTTGCTGGCCGGTGCCGCACTGGGCACCCTGCCGGACCTCGACGGCATCCCGATCGCGCTGATGACCGACGACCCGGTGCTGCGGATGACGCTGCATCGCGGGATCACCCATTCGCTGCTGGTGCTGCCGCTGGTCGCGGCCGCGCTCTGGTGGGCGTTCCGTCGCTACGGCAACGGCCGTGTCGCGGCGTCGCCGGCGCGGTGGTTCTGGGCGATCCAGCTCGCGCTGGTGACCCATCCGCTGCTCGACGCGTTCACGGCCTACGGCACCCAACTGCTGTGGCCATTCCGGCCGTCGCCGGCGATGTGGTCGAGCGTCTTCATCATCGATCCGCTGTACACGATCTGGCTGCTGGTGGGCGCGCTGGTCGCGGCGTTCGCCGGCGCGCGCAGGATCGGCGGGCGCGCACTCGCGGCCGGGCTGGCATTGAGCACGGCGTACCTGGGCTGGTCGCTGGTCGCCAAGACGCTCGTCGACCGCGACGCCGAGCGCAGCCTGGCGGCGATGGGGCTAGCGGACGCGCCGCGCTTCTCGGTGCCGATGCCGGGCAACACGGTGCTGTGGCGGGTGGTCGCGCTGACGCCGGAGGGCTATGTCGAGGGCTTCCGGTCGCTCGTCGCCGACCGCGGCCCGATGCGCTTCGCCGCCTACCCGTCGGACGTGGCGGCCCTGCAGGCCAATGCCGGGCTGCCCGCGGTGCAGCGACTGGCTTGGTTCAATAGTGGTTTCATGGGGGCGTCGGTGGTCGACGGCCGGCTCGTGCTCAGCGACTTGCGCATGGGCAACGAGCCCGATTACTTCTTCCGCTTCACCGTCGCCGAGCGCGCGGGCGAGGGCTGGTCCGCGCTGCCGCCGGTACAGGCGCCGATGGCGCGTGACCTGAGCGCGACATGGAACGCGACCTGGGCGCGGATGTGGCACGAGCCCGCGGCGCCGGGCCCGGTGGGCAGCCAGGCCGTCGGCGGCCCCTGACGTCGGGCAGGCGATCGTCCCCGGCTCCTGTCGGGCACGCACGATGGCGGCGTCAGCACCATAGGAGCGCGCTCGGGACAGCGGCATCGCGCGCGAGCGCGCTCCTACGGATCCCGGGGGGCGATCGTCGGTCTGTCGCAGCCGATCGGCGTCAGGCGGCCAGCGTCGGCTGCGCGTCGCCGGTGATCAGCGCGTCGAAGTAGTTACGCGTCAGCGCGAGCTGGGCCTCGGCGGTCTCGGCGCGGTTGACCACCGCGCGGAAGGCGTGGTTCTCCGGCCGGTCCTTCGCGTACCAGCCCAGGTGCTTGCGCGCGATGCGCACGCCGGCGGTTTCGCCGTAGAACATGTGCAGCGCCCGGAGATGCCCGAGCAGGATGTCGCGGATCTCCGGCAGCGACGGCGGCGGCAGGTGCCGGCCGGTGGCGAGGAAATGCGCGATCTCGCGGAAGATCCATGGCCGGCCCTGCGCGGCGCGCCCGACCATCACCGCGTCGCATCCGGTGTGGCGCAGCACCGCCAGCGCTTTCTCCGGCGTGTCGATGTCGCCGTTGGCGATCACCGGGATCGACAGCGCGGCCTTGATCGCCGCGATCGTGTCGTACTCGGCGCTGCCGGTGTAGTGCTGGTCCCGGGTGCGGCCGTGGACGGCGAGCGCGGCGATGCCCGCGTCCTCGGCGATGCGCGCGATCGTCGGCGCGTTGCGGTGCGCCGCGCACCAGCCGGTGCGGATCTTCAGCGTCACCGGCACGTCGACCGCGGCGACCACCGCCTGCAGGATGCGCGCGACCAGCGCCTCGTCCTGCATCAGCGCCGATCCGGCCCAGGCGTTGCAGACCTTCTTGGCCGGACAGCCCATGTTGATGTCGACGATCTGCGCGCCGTGCGCGACGTTGTGGCGCGCCGCGTCGGCGAGCATGTCCGGTTCGGTGCCGGCGATCTGGACGCCGACCGGTGCCGGCTCGCCGTCGTGGTCCATCCGGCGCAGCGACTTCTCGGTGCGCCAGAAGCGCGGATCGCTGATCGTCATCTCCGACATCGCCAGCCCGGCGCCCAGGCGCTTGCACAGCTGCCGGAACGGCTTGTCGGTGACGCCGGCCATCGGGGCCAGCACCACGTTCGGTTCGATGCGGTAGGGACCGATCTGCATGCGCCATTGTCGCCGATCGGCGCGCCCCGGTCCCGGGGCCGGGTCAGCGGCGCAGTTGGTAGAGCTCGAAGCGCGTGCCGTCGACGTCGAGCACCATCAGCAGTTCGTCGTCGCCGGTGCGCACCAGGCGGCCGGCGCTGTCGCTCTCGATGCGCCCATCGGGCGGGGACGGCCAGCCGCGGCTGTAGCCGGGGGAGGAGTCGTCGTTGACCGACTGGGACCCCAGGAACGCGAGGGTGTTGCGGTCGATCGGCAGCAGCCGGCCCTGCCGGCGCTGCGACCCGTTGGTCTTGGCGAAGGTCAGCGCGCCGTCGCGGCGCTCGATTCTCGCGTCGAACCAGGGGTAGCCGTAGGCGCCGCCGCGTCCGTCGAACTGCAGCGAGCGGACCTTCCAGGCGCCGGTGATCGTGCCGAGCGGGCGTCCGCTGCCGGCGAGCGCGAGCGCGCGGCGCGCATCGGCCAGCACCGGGTCGTGCGCGTCGAGCGCCGGGTCGAACACGGGCTCGGCGAGGATGGCGTCGCGATCGGCCGGCCAGGCCTGGGTGCGCCAGTCGTCCGCGCCGCCCGATGCGTTGGCGGGGTCGCCTGCATCGTCCGGCGGGGCAGTGTCGGTCCCGGGCGCGACGGTCGGGCGCGCGATGTCGGACGGTGGGGCCGGCGCAGTGGCCGGTGGCGTCGGCACCGGGCCGGGCGCGTCCGGAACGCAGGCGGTCAGGGCGATCGCGACGGCCAGGCCGGCGCAGGCGCGCAGGGGCGCGGGAAGGGGACGGCTCGGCATCGGCAGGGCTCCGCCGCGATCCTTGGCGCCGCGGCCGGGGCGACCGTAGCGCGCGCGGCGTTGTCAGTCCGTCGTGGGGCGCAGGTGCGGCATCGCGGACGCGGCCCCGACCCGTTCGGTGGACAGTCCGGCGTAGCGGGCGGCGAAGCGGACGTGCGCGTCGAACGGGGCCGACGGAACACCGGCGAGCGAAGCCGCCAGCGCGCCGTTGAACGCGTCGCCCGCGCCGGTGGTGTCGATCGGCTCGACCTTGTCCGCCGGCACGCGGTAGAACGGCCGCGCGTCGCCGCGGGTCAGGTCCTCGCGGTGGGACACGAACGCGCCGGCCGCGCCGAGCGTGACCACCACCGTGCCGCGCGGCAGCAGCGTGCGGCACCAGCGGTGCAGCTGCGCGTCGGCGCTCCCGGCGATCGCGTCGCTGTCGATGCGGTGGCTGGTGTGGCGCTCGAGCAGGCCGGCGAACTCGGTCTCGTTCGGGGTGAGGATGTCGGCCGCGGCGAGCAGCTCGCGCAGGCACTGCGCGTTGGCCGGCGCCGGGTTGAGCATGGTCGAGGTGCCGGCCGCACGCGCCAGGCGCATCGCCTCGAGCACGCTGTCGAGCGGCGATTCGAGCTGGGTCAGCAGCACACGGGCGCCGGCCAGGGCCTCGGCCTGCCGTCCGACCCAGGAGGCGCACAGGTCGCCATTGGCGCCGGCGCCGATGACGATGGTGTTGTGGCCGGCCTCGTCGACATAGATGCCGGCCGTCCCGGTCGGGTGATTGCTCTCGCGCACGCGCAGCGCGATGCCGTCGGCCTGGGCGAGCGTGCGTGCCTGGCGGCCACCGTCGTCGTCGCCCAGCGCGCACAGGAACGTGGTCTGCGCGCCCGCGCGGGTCGAGGCAACGGCCTGGTTGAAGCCCTTGCCGCCCGGCCCGGTGTGGTAGCGACCGCTGAGCGTCTCGCCGCGGCGCGGCAGGGTGCTGCAGTTCCAGACATGGTCGACATTGAACGACCCGACGACGACGACACGGCTCACGCGCACATCCTCTCTGTCCCGCTCTCGCAGTTGTCCGGCGTCAGGCGCCGATGTAGGTCAGCACGCCGGCGATCGTGGCGGTCATCAGCGTGGCGATGGTGCCGCCGAGCACCGCGCGCAGGCCGAAGCGCGCCAGGTCCTGGCGACGGTCGGGGGCCAGGCCGCCGATGCCGCCGATCTGGATCGCGATCGAGCTGAAATTCGCGAAGCCGCACAGCGCGTAGGTCGCGATCAGGCGGCCCTGCTCGGTCAGCGCCATGCCTTCGACGCGGCCGTTGACGATGTCGGCCAGCTGCAGGTACGCGACGAACTCGTTGATGACGATCTTCTGGCCGATCAGCGAGCCGACGACCGACGCGTCCTGCCACGGCACGCCGATCAGCCAGGCGATCGGGGCGAGCACGAAGCCGAAGATCGTCGCCAGGTTGGTCGGGCGGCCGATCGCGCCGGCCAGGCCGGTGACCTCGCCGATCCATTCCAGCGGCCAGTTGAGCATCGCGATCAGCGCGATGAAGGCCAGCAGCATCGCGCCGATGTTCAGCGCCAGGCGCAGTCCGTCGCCCGCGCCTGCGGCCGCGGCGTCGATGATGTTGCCGGTGGTCTTCTCGACCTCCATCTTGACCGTGCCGCGGGTCAGCGGCTCGCGCGTCTCGGGAATCAGGATCTTGGCGATGACCAGCGTCGCCGGCGCGGCCATGATCGACGCGGCCAGCAGGTGCTTGGCGTAGAACGCCTGTTCCTCGGGGTCGCCGCCGCCGAGCATGCCCACGTACGCGGCGAGCACGCCGCCGGCGATGTGCGCCATGCCGCCGATCATCATCGTGATCAGCTCCGACTCGGTCATCCGCGAGATATAGGGCCGCACCGTCAGCGGCGCCTCGGTCTGGCCGATGAACACGCTGGCGCACACGCTGGTGGTCTCGGCGCCCGACACCCGCATCACCTTGGTGATCGCCAGCGCCATGACCCGCACGATCGCCTGCATCACGCCCAGGTGGTAGAGCACGCCCATCAGCGCCGCGAAGAAGATGATCGTCGGCAGCACCTGGAACGCGAAGATGAAGCCGTAGGTCTCGACGTTCATCAGGCTGCCGAAGATGAACTCCGAGCCGGCGTTGACGAACGAGAGCACCTTGACGAAGCCGTGGCCCAGCGCGTCGAACACCTCGCGGCCGCCGGGCACGCGCAGTACGACGGCGGCGAACGCGATCTGCAGGGTGACGCCGGTGGCGACCAGCTTCCAGTCGACGGCGCGCTTGTTGTTGGAGAACAGCCACGTGATCGCGAGCAGCACGGCGAGTCCGAACAGGCCGAAGCCGATCCGCGTCAGGTCTTCCATCGTGGCCCCCGGGCCCGTCGACAAGTCGCGCAGCCTAGTGCAGCGGGCCGGCACGGGCAACCACGCGGGCCGTGAAGGCCGCGTCGTTCAGGCGCGCGCCCCGACCGCAGCGGCGGCCGACGGGGCGCCGGGCCCGCGCTTGCATACACTGGAGCGCCCGACCGCGAGGAATCCCGTCCATGCACTACCGTCGTCTCGGCACCTCCGGCCTGCAGCTGTCGGCGCTCTCGTTCGGCGCCTGGGCCACGTTCGGCCGGCAGGTCGGCCGCGGCCAGGCACGCGAGCTCGTGGCGGCCGCCTGGGACCACGGCATCAACTTCTTCGACAACGCGGAAGGGTATGCCAACGGCGAGGCCGAGCGGGTCATGGGCGACGTGATCGCCGACCTGCGGCTGCCGCGCGACGGCTACTGCGTCTCGAGCAAGGTGTTCTTCGGCGCGGCCGCCGATCCGCGGCCCACGCAGAAGGGACTGTCGCGCAAGCACGTCCGCGACGCCTGCGACGCCGCGCTGCAGCGACTGCGCGTCGAGCACCTGGACCTCTACTTCTGCCACCGGCCCGATCCCGACACCCCGGTGGCCGAGACCGTCTGGGCGATGGATGCGCTGATCCGCCAGGGCAAGGTGCTGTACTGGGGGACGTCCGAGTGGCCGGCGGCCGCGATCCGCGAGGCGGCGCAGGTCGCCCGGACGCACCACCTGCACGGCCCGACGATGGAGCAGCCGGAGTACAACCTGCTGCGGCGCGAGCGGGTCGAGCTGGAGTACGCCCCGCTGTACGCCGAGCTGGGCCTGGGCACGACCACGTGGTCGCCGCTGGCCTCGGGCCTGCTGACCGGCAAGTACGCCGGCGGCGTGCCCGCCGACAGCCGGCTGGCGCAGCCGGAGCTGGCCTGGCTGCAGCGCGAGGTCCTGGGCGACGCGGCGCGGATGGCGCGCGCGGGCCGGTTCGTCGCGCTCGCGGCCGAACTGGGCGTTGCGCCGGCACCGCTCGCGATCGCCTGGTGCCTGCGCAATCCCCACGTCTCGACGGTGCTGCTGGGCGCCAGCCGGGTCGAACAGCTGGTCGAGAACCTGCAGGCGCTCGACCTGGTGGCCCGGCCCGACGCCGGGTTCTGGGCGCGCGTGGACGCGCTGGTCGATTGACCGGTGGGATGACCGTCCGTCGGCGGGCCCCGGCGCGGGCTTGACTCGGAAATGAGAATCACTAGCATTGGAGGCCCGCTTCCGAGGAACCGACCATGCTTGCGCCCCAGTTCCGCGATTCCGTGCCTGCCCGCGACGCCACCGACGGCCACAACGTCCACCGCCTGGCCCGCGCGCACGATGCCCGCGCGCCCGAGCCGATCGAGCTCGACAGCGCCCAACTGCTGCGCGGTCAGCGCGAGCTGCAGATCCGCCACGGCAACGAGGTGTATCGCCTGCGCCACACCCGCAACGACAAGCTGATCCTGACCAAGTAAGCCTGACGCCGCCCGGCGCCGCCGTCCCCCGGCGGCGGCGCCCGCCGCGTCCATCGATCTCTCCGGTCGCCCGCCCGCGCGTTCCTCTCCCCGCGCCTGCCAGCCAGCCGTCGTCTTCCACGCACGAGCTCTGCGCATGCGACCCAGCCCGCTTTCCGTCTCCCTGGCCCTGTGCCTGTCCTTGTCCCCGCTCGCCGCCCTGGCCGCCCCCGACGCCGCCGTCGACGGCGCCGCCGCGCCGGCCGCGGCCGAATTCGATCGCGTCGTCGTGACCGCCACGCGCACCGGGCGTGCGATCGCCGACGTGCCCAACACCGTCGACGTGATCGATCGCGCGCGCATGGACACCCTGCTGGTCCGCGACATCGCCGACCTGTTCCGCTACGAACCCGGCGTGACCGTCGGCCGCAACGTCGGCCGCTTCGGCCTGTCGGACATCCGCATCCGCGGCCTGGGCGGCAACCGCGTGCGCATACAGACCGACGGCATCGCCGTCTCCGATGCGTTCTCCATCGGCAGCTTCTCCAACGCCAACCGCAACTTCGTCGATCCCGACACGCTCAAGCGGGTCGAGGTCGTGCGCGGGCCGACCAGCTCGCTGTACGGCTCGGACGCACTCGGCGGCGTGGTCTCGTTCGTCACCAAGGATCCGTCCGACTACCTGGACGACGGGCGCGACGCGTACTTCGGCTTCAAGCTCGGCGCGACCACCGCCGACGAAGGCCTGTTCGCCAACGCCACCGCCGCGTTCGGCGGCGAGCGCTGGTCCGGCCTGGTGGCGGTCGGCCACCGCCAGGGCAAGGAGACCGAGACCATGGGCGAAGTCGGTGGCGAGGGCAGCGACCGCACGCAGGCCAACCCGCAATCGGCCAACGGCCGCAGCGTGCTGGCCAAGGCGGTATTCGCGCCCGATGCGCGCCAGCGCTTCCGGCTGACCGTCGAGGGCAACGAGGACGACGTCGAGACCGACGTGCTCAGTGCGCATGGCGACGTCGTGATGATGCCCGGCCTGCCGGCGTCCGCGCGCGTGCAGTCGCAGGTCGGCAAGGATCACCAGAGCCGCGCGCGGGTGTCGTTCGGGCACGAGATCGTCGGGCTGGAGAGCGGGTTCGCCGACGCGATCGACTGGCAGGTCTATCGGCAGGACAGCGAGACGCTCCAGCGCACCGAGGAGCGTCGCGCGTCGCTGGTCGGTGGGACCCCGGTCAATCCGACATTGCGGGAGCGCGCCTTCGACTTCGATCAGCGCGAGTACGGCCTGCAGGCGAACTTCCGCAAGTCGCTGGGACAGCGCGTCGTCCACGACCTGAGCTGGGGGCTCGACCTGTCGCAGTCCGAGACCCGGCAGAAGCGTGACGGCCGGGCGACCAATCTCGCCACCGGCGCGGTGACCAACGTCATCAGCCCCGACGTCTTCCCGGTGCGCGACTTCCCGATCAGCGACACCACCAAGGCCGCGCTCTACGTGCAGGACGAGATCGCGTTCGCAGGCGGCGCCTTCCGCCTGGTGCCGGCGGTCCGGGTCGACCACTACCGGCTCGAGCCCGAGGTCGACACGATCTTCCGCGAGGACAACCCGACCACGCAGGTCGCCGACATCCGCGAGACCCGGGTCTCGCCCAAGCTCGGCGCCGTCTGGCATTTCGCCGACGCCTGGTCGCTGTTCGGCGGCTATGCCGCGGGTTTTCGCGCGCCGCCGTACAACGACGTCAACATCGGCTTCACCAACTTCGCGTTCGGCTACACCGCCATCCCCAACCCCGACCTGCGCCCCGAGACCAGCGACGGCCTGGAACTGGGCCTGCGCTTCGCCGGCCGGTCCGCCTACGCCAGTCTGACCGGCTACTACAACGAGTACGACGACTTCATCGAGTCCACGCGCTTCGTGGGGATCGATCCCGACAGCGGGTTGATGGTCTACCAGTCGCAGAATGTCGACGACGCGCGCATCTGGGGCGTCGAGTTCAAGGGCGGACTGGCGCTCGACGCGCTGGCGCCGGCGCTCGAGGGCTGGTCGCTGCGCGGCGCCGCGGCCTGGTCGCGCGGCGAGGACCGCACCACCGGCGATCCGCTGGCCAGCGTCGACCCGCTGACCGGTGCGCTGGGCGTGGCGTTCGACGGCGATACCTGGGGTGCGGAACTGGCGGGCCGCTTCGCCGGGCGTCGCGACCGTCTGCCGCCGACCAGCACGGCCGTCGGCTACCGGGAGACGCCGGGGCACGCGGTGCTCGACCTCTACGCCCACTGGACGTTCGCACCGGGCACGACGGTGAACCTCGGCGTGCTCAACCTCGCCGATCGCACGTACTGGCCGGCAGGCAACGTCCCGCTGGTCGCCGCGACCTCGACGACCTTCGACCGCTACACCGCGCCGGGCCGCAGCCTCGCGGTCAGCGTCTCGGTCGACTTCTGACCATGGCGCGCGCGGCTGCCGTACTGGAACCGATGTCCGGGGCCGTCGCCCCGGCGCGGCCGCCGACGGCCGCGCAGCTGGCCACGCTGGGGACGGTGCTGTGCCTGCACCGTCCCGGGACGGCGAGCGAGCTGGGCGGCTGGTCGCGCGCACGCCGGGTCGAGGCGCACCGCGCGCTCGACGGCGACGGCATGCGCGAGAGCCTGTGGTTCTTCGATGCCGACGACGTCTGCTGCTGGCAGCTGCACCTGCTTCCCGACAGCGATTTCCTGGGCTGGGAGGCGCTCGCCTCCCGGTTCCCGGTGCGCGCAGAGGCCGTGCAGGGCGGCCTGGCCGAGCGCCTGTGGCAGGGGCTCGCGCAGCGCCTGCGCGCGGGCGGCTGGCAGGCGAGCGTCCTGCGCTTCCATGCGCTCGCGCACGCCTGCACGACGATCGACGGCGCGCCGATGCTCGTCGCCAGCCTGGCCGCGATCTCGCCGCTCGGCGGCGACTGCGCGCGCCGTATCGTCCGCGCGCACGGCATCGTGCCGGCCACGGCGATCGAGGACCGCGGCGGCCGTCGCGCCGCGGTCGGCCCGGTCGGCGTCCGCGCGATCGATGCCGCCGCGGCCTCCCGGTCCGCACCGGGCGGTCCGATTCCGTTTCCAACCCGTTCCGGAGAACTCGCATGAATCCGCAAGCCGCCGCCGTGGCGCTCGTCCTGCTGCTGGCCCCGGCCGCCGCACTGGCCGCCACCGCAACGCCAGCGCACGATCCGTCCGCCGACCGTACCGCGATCCTCGCCATGCAGGGCGAGTACACGGTGCGCTTCTCGTTCGAGGAAACCGTCGCGCTGGCGCCGGGCTACGAACGCGTCGCCTCCAAGGACAGCGGCGGCGACGAGGTCGTGATCGTCGTCGAGGATGCGCCCGGCAGGATCGTGCTCCAGCACCTGCTGCTGGACGTCAAGAGCGGGCACGTGGTCAAGCACTGGCGCCAGGACTGGCACTACGAAGCGCCGACGCGCTGGGAATTCACGGCCGACCAGACCTGGCAGCGCCGCGAGGTACCCGCCGAACTCGTCCGCGGCGGCTGGACGCAGTGCGTCTACGAGGTCAGCGACGCCCCGCGCTACTGCGGCACCGGGCGCTGGGTGCATGCCGACGGCATCTCGACCTGGACGTCCGACGCCGGCTGGCGCCCGCTGCCGCGCCGCGAGCACACCACGCGCAGCGACTACAACGCACTGGGCGCGATCAACCGGCACACGATCGTGCCCGGCGGCTGGACCCACGAGCAGGACAACACCAAGGCCGTGCGCGACGCGCAGGGCCGGACGACCGCCCGGCTGGTGCGCGAGTTCGGCTTCAACGACTACGTGAAGACCACGGCGATCGATTTCTCGCCCGCCTACGCCTACTGGACGGCGACGCAGGCCTACTGGGCGCGCGTGCGTGCGCGCTGGGAGGCGCGCCTGGCCGCCCCCGACGGCGTGCGTCTGAAGACGAAGATCGACGGCATGGCCCTGATCGTGCCGCTGTTCGAGCAGGCCCAGACGGTGCAGGACGGCGGCACCGTGACCGACGCGCAGATCGACGCGGCCTTCGATGCCTGGGTGACGACCGCCGCGCCGTAGCCCGGCCGGCCCCGGTCGCAGCGTCCCCGGCCTTCCGGCCCGGGGGCACGGCGCCGGCCGCCCTCCGGAGGTCGGGCCGGCGCGCGACCGTGCGTCGCGGTGGGCCGTCCTATACTCCGGCCATCGCGGGTGTCCGCGGATCGAAAAGGGGAAGACGCATGGGAACGGGACTGTTTCTGGCGGTGGTGCTCGCAGTCGCCGGCGTGATCGTGCTGTTCAAGACGGTGCGGATGGTGCCGCAGGGCTACGAGTGGACCGTCGAGCGCTTCGGCAAGTACACCCATTCGATGGCGCCGGGCCTGCACTTCCTGATCCCGATCGTCTACGGCGTCGGGCGCAAGATCAACATGATGGAGCAGGTGCTCGACGTGCCCAGCCAGGACGTCATCACCAAGGACAATGCCGTCGTGCGCGTGGACGGTGTGGTGTTCTTCCAGGTGCTCGACGCGGCCAAGGCGGCCTACGAGGTCTCGAACCTGGAGATCGCGACGATCGCGCTGGTGCAGACCAACATCCGTACGGTCATCGGCTCGATGGACCTCGACGAGTCGCTGAGCAACCGCGAGACGATCAACGCGCAGCTGCTCAACGTCGTCGACCACGCGACCAATCCCTGGGGCATCAAGGTCACGCGCATCGAGATCCGCGACATCCAGCCGCCGCGCGATCTGGTCGACTCGATGGCGCGCCAGATGAAGGCCGAGCGCGAACGCCGCGCGGTGATCCTCGAGGCCGAGGGCCACCGGCAGTCGGAGATCCTGCGCGCCGAGGGCGACAAGCAGGCCGCGATCCTGCAGGCCGAAGGCCAGAAGGAGGCCGCGTTCCGTGAGGCCGAGGCGCGCGAGCGCCTGGCCGAGGCCGAGGCCAAGGCGACGGAGATGGTGTCCAACGCGATCGCCAACGGCGACGTGCAGGCGATCAACTACTTCGTCGCGCAGAAGTACGTCGAGGCGTTCGAGAAGCTCGCCACCGCGCCGAACCAGAAGTTCGTGCTGATGCCGATGGAGACCAGCGGCATCATCGGCTCGATCGCCGGCATCGGCGAACTGGCGAAGGAGGCGCTGGGCCAGAAGTCGCCGTCGCGCCCGCCGGTGCAGGCGCCGCCGCGCGGCGGGCTCTGACATGGACTGGCTGCGCGCGGACGTCGTCGGCTGGGCCGCGGTCGCGCTGCTGCTGATGGCGGCCGAGACGCTGGCGCCCGGCGCGTTCCTGCTGTGGATGGGGTTCGCGGCCGCGGCGGTGTTCGTCGTCGCGCTGCTGGTGCCCGGCCTGGCGCTGCTGGCGCAGGTCGCGCTGTTCGTCGTGCTCAGCTTCGTGTCGGTGCTGGTGTACCGCAAGTGGTTCCGCCAGCGCGAGCGCCAGAGCGACCATCCCACGCTCAACCGGCGCGCGTCCCAGCACATGGGCCGTGTCGTGCCGCTCGACCAGGCGATCGTCGCCGGCCGCGGCCGGGTGAAGATCGGCGACGCGTTCTGGGTCGTCGAGGGCGTGGACCTGCCGGCCGGCGCGCCGGTGCGCATCGTCGGCACCGACGGCGTGAACCTGCACGTCGAGCCCGCCTGACCCTGCCTGCCAGCGCGCGCGCAGCGGCCGCCAGGGCCCGGTCGGTACCGCCGACCTGCGATAATGCCGGCTTTCCGCAGGAGAGCCGGCCGCCATGACCCAGAAGACCATCCTCAACGCATCGCACCGCGCGCTGGGGGCGCGCATGGTCGACTTCGGCGGCTGGGACATGCCGCTCAACTACGGCTCGCAGATCGAGGAGCACCATCACGTGCGCCGCGACGCCGGCATGTTCGACGTCAGCCACATGACCGTCGTCGATCTGCGCGGCGCGCAGACCCGCACGTTCCTGCGCCAGCTCGTCGCCAACTCGGTCGACAAGCTCAAGGTGCCGGGCAAGGCGCTCTACACCTGCATGCTCACGCCCGAGGGCGGGATCATCGACGACCTGATCGTCTACTTCATGGCCGACGACTGGTTCCGCCTGGTCGTCAATGCCGCGACCCGCGACAAGGACCTGGCGTGGATCCAGGCGCAGGCCGCCGGGTTCGAGGTCGAGGTGACCGAGCGCCCGGAGCTGGCGATGATCGCGGTGCAGGGCCCCCAGGCGCGCGCCAAGGTCGCCGAGGTCGTCGGCGAGGTCGATGCGCTGGTGCTCGGCAAGCTCGGCCGCTTCGCCGCCGCCGAGCTCGAGGCCACGCCGTTCGGCGACCTGTTCGTCGCACGCACCGGCTACACCGGCGAGGACGGCTTCGAGATCGTCGTGCACGAGCGCCATGCGGTCGCGCTGTGGGACGCGCTGCACGCCGCGGGCGTCGCGCCGGCCGGCCTGGGCGCGCGCGACACGCTGCGGCTGGAGGCGGGCCTGGCGCTGTACGGCCAGGACATGGACGAGACGGTGTCGCCGTACGAGGCCGCGCTCGGCTGGACGGTCGCCCTCGACGAGGGCCGGGCGTTCAACGGCCGGGCGCTGCTCGAGCGCCACAGCGCCGGCGCGCCGCGGCAGATGATCGGCCTAGTCATGGACGACAAGGGCGTGCTGCGTCACGGCCAGACGGTGACCACCGCCAACGGCCAGGGCGAGATCCTGTCGGGTACGTTCTCGCCGACGATCGGCAAGGCGATCGCGTTCGCGCGCGTGCCGGCCGGCGAGCCGGGCGAGGTGACCGTCGACATCCGCGGCCGACAGGTGCCGGTGCGCGTCGTCGCGTTCCCGTTCGTGCGCAACGGCCGGGTCGCCGACGGCATCTGATGCGACCCTCGGGCGTTGGCTTACACTAGCGCCCACTTTCCCGCCCTCACGTCCTACCGGAGCCGACAATGAGCGAAATCCCTGGCGACCTGAAGTTCCTGAAGTCCCACGAATGGGTCCGTGTCGAAGGCGACGGCAAGGTCACCGTCGGCATCTCCGACCACGCCCAGGGCCTGCTCGGCGACCTGGTCTACGTCGAACTGCCGACCGTGGGCGACACCGTCGAGGCCGGCAACGGCGTCGCGGTCGTCGAGTCGGTCAAGGCCGCCTCCGACGTCTACGCCCCGGTGTCGGGCACGATCGCGGCGGTCAACGCCTCGCTCGCCGACAAGCCCGAGACCATCAACGAGGACGCGTTCGGCGAGGGCTGGCTGTTCGTCATCGAGCTCGACGATCCCGACCAGCTCGCCGAGCTGCTGTCGCCCGACGACTACGCCGAACTGCTGGAGGAGGAAGGCGACTGACCCGCCTCCGATCCGAGGTTCCCGAAGCGCGCCCGAGAGGGCGCGCTTTTTTTTGTTCTTCGCCGAAGTCAGGGGAAACCTGCTTCTGCTCGCTCGATCCGGCGCTCGTCTCCGGAGCGCGTGCCGCACTTGTACAGCGTCGCCCGCTTTTCGACCCGTCCTCGCACCCGTGTCCAGCGCCTGCCGGGGACCGTGACCACCAAGCGGATATCGGGCCGCGACTGGGCGCGGTCCCCGGCGGGCGCCCACGACCGACCGCTCGTGCACGCATTCGCCCACAGCCTCTTTCCGGACGTCGCGCGCGCTGTCGCCGTCTTCGATGTCGGGAAAGAAAGGCCTCCGTGCGTCAGACTGCCGCCCTCCGCGATGGAACCTCCCGTTCCCGTAATCGGCATAGGCACGTCTTTCAGCTGCGCCGAAGTGCGGGGACGGGACGCGTCGCGCAGGACGCTCGTTTCTGACGACGGGATCGCGCGACTGCCGACATCGGCGACGCAGCGCACGTGACCGATACAGGAACGCGTCCCGCACGATGCGTGTCGCCGATCCGCCGGCGGGCATCGGAACGACGACGCGTCTTCCGGCAGCGCATCCCGCTCGTCGCCCGTCGAGGTGCTCCTGTCCGACTGCGGGCGTTCGACGACGATGTCGTCAAAGGCATCGCATCGACGCGTTGGCGTGCCGGATACGCCGCGCACTTTTCGCGCAAACCCATGTTGCGATGTCGCATCCGCGCATCCGCGTGCTCGGCGCGTTCACCGGCCGGTCGGCGCGGTGATGGTTTTTTCACCATGCCCGCGTGCGCGGTTTTCGACCGCCGCGCGGGCATCGATGCACGTGCCGCGTCGCGTCGGGAGTGCTTGTTTCAAGCACTTTCGTCGCATCGCATGAGTGCGCACGCGATGCGCGTCGTCGATGGCGTCGAGGGCCGCGGCGATCCCGGCGCGCGTCGCGTGCGATGGCGGCCCGAAACGACGCACGGCAAAACCATGTCCGCCTGTTGACAGTGGAAAAAACCGTGATTAGGTTTCGCGGCAACAGACGCCCGCCATCGAACGAGTGAGCCGAGCCCCGACCACAACGCGCAGCACAACTCGGAACTCCGCCAGGAACATCACAAGGTGGATGCGGGCAGCATCTCCGCCGCAAACCCCGACATCGAATCCGGCATCCCGTCGCGCGCGACGCGGATGCCTTCGCATCACCGGGATGCTGTCGCACGCGCGACGACCTTCCGATCGAATCCGTCCCGATGCGCTGGGCGCGTCGACGGGTGCACGCGGGTCCGACTCCCGCGCGCCGTTTTGAGTACTGGGCAGCTGTACATGCAAGTCCACTGACGAGGAGAGCCATCCCATGGCCACGAAGAAAGCTGCAAAGAAAACCACCGCCAAGAAGGCGGCCAAGAAGACCGTGCGCAAGTCCGCTGCCAAGAAGGCCGAGAGCAAGGCCAGCAAGGCGACGAAGAAGGTCGCCAAGACGGCCAAGAAGGCGACGAAGAAGGTCGCGAAGAAGGCCACCAAGAAGACTGCCAAGAAGGCTGCGACCAAGAAGTCGGCCACCAAGAAGGCGACCAAGAAGTCCGCGACCAAGAAGGCTGCGAAGAAGGCCACCAAGAAGACCGCCAAGAAGTCGGCCACCCGCAAGAGCGCCACCAAGAAGACCGCCACCCGCAAGGCCGCGACGAAGAAGGCCGCGACCAGGAAGACCGCGGCGAAGAAGGCGACCAAGAAGACCGCGAAGAAGGCAGCTGCCCGCAAGACCACGAAGACGGCGGCCAAGAAGGCGCCGGCCAAGCGTGCCCCCGCCAAGCGCGCCAAGAAGAGCGCGCCGGTCGTCATTCCGACGACGCCGACGCCGCTGATCTGACCGACGGCCTTCCGGCCGTCTCCGGAAAACTCTTCCTCCGCATGCCCAGGCGGAGGAGGAGTTTTTTTTGGCGGGCTCAGCGGCCTCCGGCGAGCGCGGCGTCGAGCGCGGCGAGCCGTTCGGGCGTGCCGACGTCGGTCCAGGCCCCCCGGTGATACTCGCCCGAGACCGCGCCCCGGTCCATCGCCGCGCGCAGCAACGGCGCCAGCCGGAAGCGTGGCGGCGACGCGTCGGCCCCGGGTGCGCCGCCAACGACGTCGCGCCAATCGGCCAGCAACGCCGGGCGGTACACGCCGATGCCGGCGAACGTCAGTCGATCCGCACCCGAGGCGCGCACCTGGTGCCGGTCCAGCGCGAAGTCGCCGTCGGGGTGGTGTGCGGGATTGTCGACCAGCACCAGGTGCGCGTCGCCGGCCGGCACGCGCGGCAGCGATGCGAGATCGTGGTCGCTCCAGATGTCGCCATTGATGGCGAGGAACGGCGCGTCCCCCAGCAGCGGCAGCGCGTGCAGCATGCCGCCGCCGGTCTCCAGCGGCGTAGCGCCTTCGTGCGAGTAGTGCAGGCGCAGGCCCCACCGCCCGCCGTCGCCCAGCGCCGGCGCGAAGCGGTCGGCCAGCCACGACACGTTGACCACGACCTCGCGGATGCCGGCCGAGGCGAGGCGTTCCAGGTGCCAGACGATCAGCGGCTTGCCGCCGGCGACGAGCAGCGGCTTGGGCGTGCGGTCGGTCAACGGCCGCATGCGCTCGCCCAGTCCGGCGGCGAAGATCAGCGCCTTCATCGTGCGGCGCGCCGGCGGCATGCAGGCGTCGGCGTGGCGGCGGTGTCGGAGGAGCGTGGCAATTCGGCGACCTGACTGCGGAACGGGCCACCAGCTTAGCGGCTGCGGGCCGGCCTGCGGCGCAGCGGCCGACGTGCGATCAGGGCGCGGTGCCGGCCACGCGATCGAGCAGTCCGCCGGCGGCGAAGTGGACCCGCTGCGCATCCGGCCAGCCGCCGAAGGCGGCTTTGACGGTCACCATCGGCACCGCGCGGAAGCGCGCGCGCTGCGAGGCGGGCACGTGGCGCGGGTCGGACGGCCGGTAGTGGTGCTGCGCGGCCAGCCGCTGTCCGGTCGGCGAATACAGGTGGCACAGATAGGCTTCCGCGGCCACGCGCGTGCCGTGGGCGTCGACATGGCGGTCGATCACCGCGACCTGGGGCTCGGCGCGGATGCTCAGGCTCGGGTAGACGATCTCGAACGCCTGGCTGGTGCGCGGATCGGCAAGCAGGCGCAGCGCCTCGCTCTCCCAGGCCAGCAGCACGTCGCCGCGGCCGGCCTCGACGAACGACGTCGTCGCCGCGCGCGCGCCGGCATCGGCGACGACGACGTTGCGGTACAGCCGCCGCATCCAGTCGAGCACCTGCGCGCCGTCGCGAAGCTCGCGCGACGCCCAGGCCCAGGCGGCGAGGTAGTTCCAGCGCCCGCCGCCGGAGGTACGCGGATCGGGCGTGACCACGCCCACGCCGGGCCGCACGAGGTCGCCCCAGTCGTGGATCCGTTGCGGGTTGCCCTTGCGCACGAGCAGCACGACCGTCGAGGTGTAGGGCACGCCGGCATGCGGCAGGCGCGTGCGCCAGTCCGCGGCCAGCAGGCCGGACTGCGCCAGCGCGTCGATGTCCGCGGCCAGCGCCAGCGTCGCGACGTCCGCCTCCAGGCCGCCGGCGATCGCCCGCACCTGCTCGCCCGAGCCGCCATGGTGCATGCGCACGTCGACGGTCCCGCCGGTGCGCTGGCGCCAGTACGAGGCGAACGCGCGGTTGTAGTCGACGTAGAACTCGCGGCTCGGATCGAACGACGCGTTGTGCAGCGTCGTCTCCTGCGCGGCCGCACCGCCGCAGGCCACGGCCGAGGCCAGGGCGAGGACGAGCAGGGCGATCGACGGCGGACGGAGGCTCATGACGCGCGGGGACGAGGGGGCCGGTCGCCCGACCTTAGCGCGCCCTCGCGCGCCGGGACAGTGCGCGGCCGGGACGATGCCGGGGCATCGTCCCGGTCCGGGTCAGCAGCAGCCGTGGTCGCCGTGGCGCTGGCCGCTGTCGGCGGCGACCGCCGATCCCGAGGTCTCGCCGCGCTGGCTGGCGTGGTGATGCTCGGCGATCACCCGGGCCACGCAGGCGGTGACCCGCTTGCCCATCTCGATGTGCAGGAACTCGTTCGGCCCGTGGGCGTTGGAATGCGGGCCGAGCACGCCGGTGATCATGAACTGGGCGCCGGGGAACTTCTCGCCCAGCATGCCCATGAACGGGATCGAGCCGCCTTCGCCCATGTACATCGCCGGCTTGCCGAAGAACGCCTGGCTGGCCGCCTCGATCGCGTCCGACAGCCACGGCGACATCGCCGGCGCGTTCCAGCCGGTCGCGGCCTTCTCGAGCGACAGCGTGACCGTGGCGCCATTGGGCGGGTCCTGCGTCAGCGCCTGCTGCAGCAGCTCGCCGGCCTGCTTGCCGTCGACCGTGGGCGGCAGCCGCAGCGACAGCTTGACCGCGGTGTGCGGGCGCAGCACGTTGCCGGCCGACTGCAGCGCCGGCAGGCCGTCGACGCCGGTCACCGACAGCGCCGGGCGCCAGGTGCGGTTGAGCACGAGTTCGGCCAGGTCCGCGGACGCCTCGCCATCGGCGTCGACCGGGAACATCGGGCGCAGCGCGCCGGTCAGCGGGAACTTGTCGTAGATCGCCGTGTCGAGCACCTCGGCGGCGCGGCGCGCCTGCTCGAGCCGCTCGGCCGGGATGTCGGCATGCAGGCCTTCGGGCAGGATCCGGCCGGTGCGCTCGTCCTCGATGCGCGACAGCAACTGGCGCAGCAGCCGGAAGCTCGACGGCACCACGCCCGAGGCGTCGCCCGAATGCACGCCCTCGTCGAGCACCTTGACCGTCAGGTTGCCGCCGGCCAGGCCGCGCAGCGACGTGGTGCACCACAGCTGGTCGTAGTTGCCGCAGCCCGAGTCCAGGCAGACGACCAGCGACGGCTTGCCGATGCGGTCGGCGAGGTGGTCCACGTAGGCCGGCAGGTCGTAGCTGCCCGACTCCTCGCAGGCCTCGATCAGCACCACGCAGCGCGCATGGGGCAGGCCCTGCTCGTGCAGCGCCAGGATCGCGGTCAGCGAGCCGTAGATCGCGTAGCCGTCGTCGGCGCCGCCGCGGCCGTAGAGCTTGCCGTCGCGCAGCACCGGCTGCCACGGCCCGAGGTCGTCGTCCCAGCCGGTCATCTCCGGCTGCTTGTCGAGGTGGCCGTACAGCAGCACGCAGTCGTCGTCGCTGCCGCCGTTGGCGGCCGGGATCTCGATGAAGATCAGCGGCGTGCGGCCGGCCAGGCGCACCACCTCGAGCTGCAGTCCCGGAATCGCCTGAGCGGCGGCCCAGCCGGACATCAGCTCGACGGCCCGCTCCATGTGGCCGTTGGCCACCCAGTCGGCGTCGAACATCGGCGACTTGTTCGGGATGCGGATGTACTCGACGAGCTGCGGGACGATCTCGTCGTCCCATTTGGCGCCGACGAAACGGTCGGTGCGGCTGGTGTCCATTGCGGAAACTCCACGGCGGCGTAGACGGCCATTCTACCGCGCCGCCGTTGTAGGACTTTTCCTACACGGAATCGGGGAGTCGGCCTGCTTCGCGACGGCGCACGGCCGGATAGGCTGTCTCCGTGGCGTTGGGGAGACTGGCAACACCGGCAGGGATGAACGATCGCCAGTCGGGAAAGGAATCCACCCAATCGCCAAGGAGTTCGCCATGAAGCCGTTCAAAGCCGTCATCGCCTCCCTCGTCCTCTCGCTGCTGATGGCCGGTTCGGCATTCGCGGCCGACGGGGGCGAGAAGGTCAACGTCAATACCGCCGATGCCACGACCCTCGCCCGGGTGCTGCACAACGTCGGGCCGTCGAAGGCCGAGGCGATCGTCGCCTACCGGGACGAGAACGGCCCGTTCCGCAGTGCCGAGCAGCTGGCCATGGTCAAGGGGATCGGCCTGCGCACGGTCGAGAACAACCGCGACCGGATCGAGCTGGGGTCGGCCACGGCCCGCCAGCAGCCGACCGCCCAGCGCGCGTCGGCGACGCCGGCCAAGGGCGCGGTCCAGCAGCGCTGAGCCACCGCATCGCCAGCGCCGACGCAAGGAGCGACGGCGCGGGTCGAGGAGCAGGGAGGCTCCACAGGATCCGGCAGGATGCCGATACACGGACGTAACCGTCGCCCGCCACGCATTGGATGCGCGGCGGGCGACCTCCTTTGGGGGGCGTCGCACTGCGCGGGGAATCGCGGCCCCTTTGGGCGCGCGGGGGAGCGTGGCCGCGCCGGCTAACGGACGTGGACCGGACGCTCTAGATTCGGGGCGATGTCCGAACGTCACGAAGCCCGGGTCGTGCCCGCCGCTGCCGCGCATCGCGTGCGCTGGCGCAACGGCCACGGCTGGACGCGCGAACTGGTGTGTTCGCCCGGGCCCGCATCGACGGTCGCGCCTTCTGCCGCCGACGATCCCACAGCGTCCTGGGCCTGGCGGATCTCGATCGCGCAGATCGACCGCGATGCCCCGTTCTCGACGTTCCCCGGCATCGACCGCGAACTCGTGCTGCTGCGTGGCGACGGGCTGGACCTGCAGCTCGACGGCCGCCGCGTCGCGCTGTCGCCGCCTGACGGGCGGCATCGCTTCGCCGGCGAGTGCGACGTGGCCGCGCGCGTGCCGGCCGGCGGTGTCGAGGTGTTCAACCTGATGTGGCGGCGTGACGTGTTCGACGCGCAGCTCGGGCACCGGGCACTGGCCGGCTCCCTGGACGCGTGTGCCGATCCGGCGACGACGTGGGTCCTGCACCTGCTGTCGGGGCAGGCGCGGTTCCGCGCCGATACCGGGCTCCCGCCGCTCGCCCCGGGCGACACCGCGGTGCTGGCCGGGACACGCGGTGTTCGCCGCTACACGATCGAAGGCGACGGCGGGCTGATCGCGATCCGCCTGCGGACCCGGGCCCCGGCGGCGCCGGACCGCACGGGACGACGCGCGGACGCGTCGCCCCGTGCCGGACACGGCCCACCCGTCAGAAGTTGACGTTGACGCTCAACCAGACGCTCCGCGCCTTGTCCTTGTTGTTGTAGTCGTCCTGCGCCGACAGCGTGTAGCTGCCGTTGTCCTCGATGAAGCTGTACTGGTAGGACGTGAAGTCGCGATCGAGCAGGTTGTTGATGCGGGCGTTGACGGTGAACGTCTCGTTGAAGCGGTAGGACGCGCCGAGGTGGAGCACCTCGTAGTCCTTCCAGTACAGCTCCTGCTCGAACACCGTGTCGAAGCCGCGATAGCGCTTGGAGCGCGCCTCGGCAGTCAGGAACAGCGTGAACGCCTCGGTCGCGCGCCAGTCCAGCGTGGCGTTGGCCATGTGCCGGGCGCTGTTGCCCAGCGGCCGGCCGGCGTTGCTGCCGCTCTTCTGCTCGCTGTCGGTGTAGGTGTAGTTGGCGCGGAAGCCGATGGCGTCGCTGATCCGCCAGCGGCCCGCGACCTCCGCGCCCTGCACGACGACTTCGTCGATGTTGACCGTCCGGTTCGAGTTCGAGTAGCCCAGGTCCGCGTAGTCGCCGGTGCTCGAGCAGGCGATCGTCAGCGTGGGGCCGCAGGCCTCCGAGCCGATCTTGTCGTCGAACTTGTTGTGGAAGATCGTGGCGTTGAAGCCGTGGCCGTCGGGGTGCTGCCAGTAGGCCGCCAGCTCGGTGCTGGTGCTGGTCTCGGGCTGCAGGTCGGGATTGCCGAACATCGGCGACACGCCCTGGCCGCCGAAGCCGGTGATGCCGTCGTAGAGCTGGGTGGTCTTGGGGGTCTTGAAGCCGGTGCTCACGCCGCCCTTGACCGTCCACTGCTCGCTCAGGGTCCACACGCCGTACAGGCGTGGGCTGACGTGGCTGCCGAAGACCTTGTGGTCGTCGTAGCGCAGGCCGGCGGTCACCGATACCGGCTCGGCGACGGTCCAGGTGTCCTCGGCGAACAGCGAATACATGTCGTGTTCCTGCTTGGCGCCCGGGGTGCCGCGTTCCATGCCGAACACGCCGTCGACCAGTTCGCCCTGGATGACCTGCGCGCCGACGACCGCCACGTGCTCGCCGTGCCACTGGAACGGCAGGTCGAGCTTGGCGTCGAGCGTGTACTGGTTGCTCTCGAGCGTGCGGTCGGGGCGGGGCAGGTAGGCCAGCAACTGCGCGTACTCGGCCGGTGCGAGGTTGGCCTCCATGACCGCGAGCTTCTGCGCCTCGGAGAGGTTGTTCCAGCCGGTGCCGCTGTAGCCGGTGCCGCCCGCCGAGTTCGGGCAGTAGCCGGCGGCGTTGACCGTGCCGCCCAGGCTGCCGCAGGCCGCGTTCCATAGCGATTGCAGGTTCTGGCGCTCGGCCACGGTGTAGGGCAGCGTGCGGCCCTCGTTGCGGGTCTCGACATAGCCCAGCGACACGAAGCTGTTGCCGAACGACCAGCGGCCCTCGTGCGAGATCGACCAGTTGTCGCGGGTGAACTCCTGGCTGGGGCGATAGCCGGCGCGCGGCTCGATGCGGCCGCTGTTGCCGATACGCAGCATCGCGCCGTAGTCGTCGACGGTGCCGACCGGGTACTCCTCGACCCCATCGTCGTTGATCCGGGTGCTGTTGTCGTACGCCTGGCGCGAGGCGTCGATGTCGAGGGTGACGGTCTGCGCCTCGGTCGGCGTCCAGCTCAGCGTGATGCCGGCCGCCTTGTTGGTGTTGTCCACGGTCTTGCCGCCGCCGCCGAAGCCCAGCGCGCGGGTGTGGACCTCGCCCGCCGGATCGGTGACCGGCGCGTACACCGGGTTGGACGCGTCGCGCTCGTACCAGCTCGCGCGCGCGCTCAGGTTGAGCTTGCCGGGCACCAGCGGTCCGGTGATGAAGAGGTCGGCGGTGGTGTCGTCGCCGAACTGGTCGTCGGTCTCGAAGGTGCGGCCGAGCGTGAGCGAGCCGGCCCAGCTGTCGAGTTCGCGCTTGGTGATGATGTTGATGACGCCGCCCATCGCATCGGCGCCGTAGAGCGTGGACATCGGACCGCGGATGACCTCGATGCGTTCGATCGCGTCCAGCGGCGGGATGTGGTTGAACTGGTTGCCGACGAAGTTGTTCGGGTAGATGTCGCCGTGGTTGTTCTGGCGCCTGCCGTTGATCAGGATCAGCGTGTAGTCCGAGCCCATGCCGCGCATCGAGATCGTGCCCTGGCCGGTCTTGTCGCGGGTCTCGCCGATGTCGATGCCCTCGATGTCGCGGACCGCATCGAGCAGCGTCATGTAGGGACGATGGGTGAGGTCTTCCTGCGTGATCACGCTGATGCTGGCCGGCGCGTCGGTGATCTTCTGCTCGAAGCCGGCGGCGGTGACGACGATGGTGTCGAAATTGCGTGCCTCGTCCTGGGGCAGGGCGGTGTCGGCGAGCGCGGGTGCGGAGAGCAGGGCGAGCAGGCTCGCGGCCAGCGCACGGCGGCGCGGGGCGGTCGAACGGGTCATGGCATGTCCTTGTCGGTGGAAACGAAGAGCGCCGCGCACGCGGCATGACGCGCCGCGGGCGGCGGCGTCGAAACTCGGAAATGGGAGCGGGGGCGACGCGGGCGGTGCGCGCGTTGTCGCTGTCGCGCCGCGGGCGCGCGGCGCGGAACGTCGGGGCTTCAGGCGAGCGGAGGCGCCTGGCCCGGCGGCAGCGTCAGGTCCGGCCGGAGCGCGTGCGGCGTGGCCGCTGCGTCGAGGGGCGGGCGATGGCCGGGCGCCGGCGCCGCATCGGCACGTGGCGCCAGTCGCACCGACGCGACGGCCCATGCCTGCGGCCGGTCGGGATCGGGCGCGGGCAGGCGGGGCGGGGCATAGGCGTGCAGCGGGAGCGGGCGGCGGAATTTCGCCTCCACCGGCTGCAGGTGGTCGTACGGCGCGTCATGCGGCGCGGCGAGGCCGGCCGCGATCGTGTCGTCGGTCGCGGGGCCGTCAGCGCGGGGCGCGACGCCTAGCACGAGCGCCAACGACAGCAGCGCGACGAGTGCGAGCTCGATGCCGCCCGATACCGTCCATTGCGATGTGCGCCGCGTCTGCACGATCCGGGTGCGCCGAGGAAAGCTGACCCGGAATTATATGAGAATGATTTTCATAAACAAGACTGAACGCAAGTCATTCGCATGCGTGCCATGCACGCGACCGTGGCGACGGCGGATCGCGTCCTGTGAGCGAAGGTGTCAGTCCCGGTCGTCGCGGGTCCAGACCCCGCCGTGCTCGATCTTCGTCGGGAACTTCGCGACCGGCTCGTAGGCCGGCGCGCACAGTGCGCGGCCGTCGCGGACGTCGAACTTCGCGCCGTGCAGCACGCACTCGATCGTCGCCTCGCCCGGGTCGAAGTCGCCGCCGCCCGACAGCGCGAAGTCCTCGTGCGTGCACTGGTCCTCGAGCGCGTACAGGTCGCCGTCGAGGTTGAACACCACGATCGGCACGCCGGTGACCTCGTCGAACGTCGTGCGCATCTCGCCGGGCAGCAGTTCGGCGGTCGCGCAGACGAAGGTCCAGGTCGCGCTCACCGCCGGCCTCCGAAGGTCTTCTCCAGCACCTCGAAACGCAGGTCGTCGCGCAGCGGAATGCCGAAGCGCAGGTCGCCGTAGGGGAACGGCTTGTGCCGGCCGGTCCGGCGGTAGCCGCGGCGCTCGTACCATGCGATCAGCGCCTCGCGCAGGTCGATGACGGTCATGCGCATGCCGGGCAGGCGCCATTCTTCGCGCGCGATGCGCTCGCACTCGGCGAGGAGCGCATCGCCGGTGCCGCGGCCCTGCAGGCGCGGATCGACGGCGAACATGCCGAAATAGCCGTGGCCGTCCTCGATCGCGACGTGCGCGCAGGCCAGCGGCGCGCCGTCCGCCCCGTCGACGACGACCACGCGGCTGCCGGGCCGTGCGATGTCGGCGTGCAGCACCTCGGGGTCGATCCTGGCCCCGTCGAGCAGGTCGGCCTCGGTGGTCCAGCCGGCGCGGCTGGCGTCGCCGCGGTAGGCGGAGGTCACCAGCGCCACGAGCGCGGGCACGTCGTCGGCGGTGGCGGGGCGGAAGGCGGGGGAGGCGGGCATCGTGACGAGGCTGGCGGGAAGAGGCGGGCATTATGGCCGGCGGCGCGCGGGGCGCCGGTCGGGGCAGCGCGTGGTGGCGCGTCAGCCCAGCAGCCGGCGGACCTTGCGCAGCGCGGCGACGAACGCGTCGATCTCGGCGTGGGTGTTGTAGAACGCGGGCGAGGCGCGGCAGGTCGCGGCGACGCCGTAGAACTGCAGCAGCGGGTGCGCGCAGTGCTGGCCGGAACGCACGGCCACGCCCTCCAGGTCGAGCAGCGTCGCCAGGTCGTGGGCGTGGGCGCCCTCGACCAGGAACGACACCACTGCCGCCTTGTCCGGCGCCGCACCGAGGATGCGCACGCCCTCGACCTCGTCGAGCGCCTGGGTCAGGTGCGCGAGCAGCGTGGCCTCGCGCCGTTCGACGTGATCCATGCCCAGACGCTCGAGGTAGTCGACCGCCGCGCCCAGGCCTGCGAAACCGGCGATGTTGGGCGTGCCGGCCTCGAAGCGGTGCGGCGGGTCGTTGTAGACCGTGCCGCCGAAGGCGACCTCCTTGATCATCTCGCCGCCGCCCAGGAACGGCGGCATCGCCTCGAGGTGCTCGCGGCGCGCCCACAGCGCACCGGTGCCGGTGGGGCCGCACATCTTGTGGCCGGTGAACGCGTAGAAGTCGCAGCCGATCGCCGCGACGTCGACCCGGCGGTGCGGTACCGCCTGCGAGCCGTCGACGACGGTCGCGATGCCGTGCCGGCGCGCCTCGCGGCAGATCTCGCGCACCGGGTTGACCGTGCCGAGCACGTTGGAGACGTGGGTGAGCGCGAGCAGCTTCACCTCCGGGGTCATCGCGCGGCGCAGCGCGTCGAGGTCGAGCGTGCCGTCCTCGCGGATCTCCGCGACGCGGACCGTCGCGCCGGTGCGCTCGGCGACGATCTGCCACGGCACGATGTTGGCGTGGTGCTCCATGCGCGAGACCAGGATCGTGTCGCCGGCCTTCAGCCGCGGCAGCGCCCAGGAGTACGCCACCAGATTGATCGCGAACGTCGTGCCGCTGCACAGCACCAGCTCGTCGGCACGCACGTTGAGGAACCGTGCCAGCTTGCGTCGCGCGCCCTCGTAGGCCTCGGTGGCCTCGGTGCCGAGCTGGTGCACGGCCCGGCTGACGTTGGCGTTGTGGCGGCGGAAGTGGCCGTCGACCGCCTCGATCACGCAGGCCGGCTTCTGGCCGGTGTTGGCGTTGTCGAAGTAGATCAGCGGTTTGCCGTGGACCTCGCGCAGCAGCAGCGGGAAGTCGGCGCGCACGGCCGCCCAGTCGACGTCGCCGTTGTGCCCGGCGGGCGCGCTGGGGCCGTCGAACGGCGGCTCGAGAGGCGGCAGCGCGCTCATGCGCGCACGAGCGCGGCGAGCGCGCGGTCGAGTTCGGTCTCCGCCAGCGCACGCAGCGTGTCGTCGGCGATCGCCGACAGCGGTTCGCGCACGAAGGCGGCGGTCAGCAGGCGCTGCGCATCGGCTGCGGGCAGGCCGCGCGAGCGCAGGTAGAACAGCGCGCCGGGATCGAGCTGGCCGACCGTCGCGCCGTGCGCGGCCTGGACCTCGTCGGCGTGGATGACCAGCACCGGCTGGGTGTCGATCTCGGCGGTCGCCGACAGCAGCAGGTTCTTGTTCGACAGCCGTGCGTCGGTGCCGTCGGCGCCCGCGTCGATGGTGATGCCGCCGTGGAAGACCACCCGGCCGCGGCCGTCGCCGATCCCGCGCCACAGCAGTTGGCAGGCGGTGTCGCGGGCGACGTGGCGGATGCCCAGGCGCGTGTCCAGGTGGCCGCGGCCGCCGGCCAGCAGCACGCCGTTGGCGGTCAGGCGGGCGCCCGGGCCGACCAGGCGCACGTCGAGCTCGTGGCGCGACAGCGCCGCGCCGGCCTCGACGTCGACGCGGTCGTAGACGGCACCGGCCTGCAACTCGGCGTCGGTGCGCAGGAACGCGGTCGCGCCGGCCTCGCGGCGCTGCAGCCGCAGGTGGCGCAGGTGCGCGCCGTCGGCCAGACGCAGCGAGCACACGCCATTGTCGAGATGGCGGTGGGCGCCGGCATCGAGATGGTGTTCGACGACGGTCAGCTGCGCACCCGCGCTGAGCGCGACGTGGTGGCGCAGGTGCCAGGCCTGGTCGGCGTCGGCCGGCGCGCCGACGAACACCAGGTGCAGCGGCGCCGCGACGTGGACGCCGGCGTCGACCTTGATCGCCACGCCGTCGGTGGCGAGCGCGGCGTTGAGCCGCACGAACACCGCGTCGGCCCGGTCCTCGATCGCCGGCAGCGCATCGACCGCGGGGACGGCGCCGATCGACAGCCCGGCGACGCCGGGGCCGGGGTCGGACAGCGCCGGCGCGGCACGGCCGTTGACGAACACCAACCGCGGCGCCGGAATGCCGGCGACCAGCGCCGGGTCGATCGCGACGTCGCCGGGCGTGGCGAAGCTGCGGCGCTCAAGCGCGCGCAGCGAGGTGTACTTCCACGATTCGCTGCGCGGGCCGGGCAGGCCGCCCGCCAGCGCGGCGTCGAGCGCAGGGCGGCGCGCGGCGTCGCCGTCGAAGCCCGCGGCGAGGGAGTCGAGCAGGGCGCTCATCACGCGGCCGCCTCCGGTGCGACGCGGTCCTTGACCCAGGCGTAGCCCTTTTCCTCGAGCTGCAACGCCAGTTCCGGGCCGCCGCTCTGCACGATGCGGCCGTCGGCCAGCACGTGCACCACGTCGGGCCGGATGTAGTCGAGCAAACGCTGGTAGTGGGTGATCACGACGAACGCGCGGTCGGGCGAGCGCAGCGCGTTGACGCCGTCGGCGACGTTCTTGAGCGCGTCGATGTCCAGGCCCGAGTCGGTCTCGTCGAGGATCGCCAGCTTCGGCTCGAGCACCGCGAGCTGGAAGATCTCGTTGCGCTTCTTCTCGCCGCCGGAGAAACCTTCGTTGACGCCGCGGTGCAGCAGGCGGTCGTCGAGATGCAGCACCGCGAGCTTCTCGCGCACCAGGCGCAGGAACTGCATCGAGTCGAGCTCGTCCTGCCCGCGCGCCTTGCGCTGCGCGTTCAGCGCGCTGCGCAGGAAGTAGGTGTTGTTCACGCCCGGGATCTCGACCGGGTACTGGAACGCCAGGAACACGCCGGCCGCGGCGCGCTCCTCGGGTTCGAGTGCCAGCAGGTCCTGGCCCTGGAACGCGACCGTGCCCGCGGTGACCTCGTAGCCCTCGCGGCCCGAGAGGATGTTGCCCAGCGTGGACTTGCCGGCGCCGTTGGGGCCCATGATCGCGTGCACCTCGCCCGGCTTCACGTCGAGCGAGAGGCCCTTGAGGATGTCGCGTTCGCCGATGCGGGCGTGGAGGTTGTCGATGTTGAGCATGGGATTCGGGATTGGGATTGGGGATTCGATAGAGCGGGATCCGGGCCGGGACCCGGGCGCTTGCGCGAATCCCGAATCTCCGATCCCCAATCCCGGGAAGGCTCAGCCGACCGAGCCTTCCAGCGACACTTCCAGCAGCTTCTTGGCCTCGACCGCGAACTCCATCGGCAGTTCGCGGAAGACCTGCTTGCAGAAGCCGTCGACGATCAGGCTGACCGCGTCCTCTTCGGAGATGCCGCGCGCGCGGCAGTAGAACAGCTGGTCGTCGCTGATCTTGGACGTCGTCGCCTCGTGCTCGACGGTCGCGCCGGGGTGGCGGACCTCGATGTAGGGGAACGTGTGCGCACCGCAGTCTTTGCCGATCAGCAGCGAGTCGCACTGGGTGTAGTTGCGCGCGCCCTCGGCGCCGCTGCCGACCTTGACCAGGCCGCGGTAGGTGTTCTGGCCGCGGCCGGCGCTGATGCCCTTGCTGACGATCTTGCTCTTGGTGCGCTTGCCGACGTGGATCATCTTGGTGCCGGTGTCGGCCTGCTGGCGATGGTGGGTCAGCGCGACCGAATGGAACTCGCCCGACGAGTCGTCGCCGAGCAGCACGCACGAGGGGTACTTCCAGGTGATCGCCGAGCCGGTCTCGACCTGGGTCCAGGTCACCTTGCTGCGTGCGCCGCGGCACTCGGCGCGCTTGGTCACGAAGTTGTAGATGCCACCGCGGCCTTCCTCGTCGCCGGGGTACCAGTTCTGCACCGTCGAGTACTTGATCTCCGCGTCCTCGAGCGCGACCAGCTCGACCACCGCGGCATGCAGCTGGTTCTCGTCGCGCATCGGCGCGGTGCAGCCCTCCAGGTACGAGACGTAGGCCTTGTCCTCGCAGACGATCAGCGTGCGCTCGAACTGGCCGGTGTGCCCGGCATTGATGCGGAAATAGGTGCTCAGTTCCATCGGGCAGCGCACGCCCTTGGGGATGAACACGAAGCTGCCGTCGGAGAACACCGCCGAATTGAGCGCGGCGAAGTAGTTGTCGCCCACCGGCACCACGGTACCCAGGTACTGGCGCACCAGCTCGGGGTGTTCCTTGATCGCCTCGGACATCGAGCAGAAGATCACGCCCTTCTCGGCCAGTTCCTTGCGGAACGTGGTGCCGACCGACACCGAATCGAACACCGCATCGACCGCGACGCCGGCGAGCTTGGCGCGCTCGTGCAGCGGCACGCCGAGCTTGTCGTAGGTGTCGATCAGCTCCTTGGGCACCTCGTCGAGCGACTTGTACTTCGGCCCCTTGGGCGCGGAGTAGTAGCTGACCGCCTGCAGGTCGATCGGGGCGATCTGCAACTTGGCCCAGTGCGGCACCGGCATCGTCAGCCAGTGGCGGTATGCGGCGACGCGCCAGTCGGTCATCCATGCCGGCTCGCCCTTCTTCAGCGACAGGGCGCGCACGACGTCCTCGTCCAGGCCCGGCGGGAAGCTGTCGGACTCGATGTCGGTGACGAAGCCGGCGTCGTAGCGACGGCCGAGCTGCGCGTGGATCTCCCGATTGGTCTCGGGCGCTTCGATGATGTCGGTGGCCATGGGGGCGGCTGCCTACTGTCTATGGATGCGCGAGGCGGGCGTCGATGCGCTTCGCCCCGGCGGGGGTGGAAAGGGAGTGGACGCGCGGCGCGTCGTCGAGCATCTGCGCCAGCGTCACGCCACGCAGGGCGTCGGCGACGACCTCGTTGATGCGGCGCCAGTTGCCCTGCACGCCGCACTGGTCGGAGATCCCGCACTGGCTGTCGTGCAGGCTGCACTCGGTCATCGCCAGCGGGCCTTCCATCGCCTCGACGATCTGCACCAGGTTGATCGCCACCGGCGCGCGCGCCAGGCGATAGCCGCCGTTGGCGCCGCGGAAGCCCTCGACCAGGCCGGCCTGGGCCAGCGGTTTGAGCAGCTTGCTGACCGTCGGCGTCTCCAGGCCCGCGCGTTCGGCCAGCTCGGTCGCGCTCATCACCGCGTCCGGCCGTGCGGCGAGCACGGTCAGGACGACGGTGGCGTAATCGGTGAGCTTGGTGACCCGGAGCATCGCGGAAGAAGGCTGACTGCGTAAAGCGGACCAAAATTGTACTTTTTTGGCCGGCCGACCACAACGCCCGGCGGGACCGGCGTTCAGCGCGACGCCAGTGGCGGTGGCGGTGCAGGTCCGCGACAATGCGGCGCTTGTCCTTCCGCCACCAGAGCGCACGATGCCCAAGAAGAAGACCAGGAAGATCGAGGCCCGCCGCTCGGCGATCCACGGCAACGGCGTGTTCGCCACCGAGGCGATCGCCAAGGGCGAGCGCATCATCCGCTACAAGGGCTTCCTGCGCAGCCATGCCGACGTCGACAACGAGTACGGCGACCAGGAGGAGGACGGCCACACCTTCCTGTTCACGCTCAACGACGAGTATGTCATCGACGCCAACATCGAGGGCAACGTCGCACGCTGGATCAACCACAGCTGCGATCCCAACTGCGAGGCGGTCGTCGAGGAGGACGCCAAGGACCGGCGCCACAAGGACAAGGTGTTCATCGAGGCGCTGCGCGACATCGCCCAGGGCGAGGAGCTGACCTACAACTACGGCATCACGCTGGCCGAGCGGCACACGCCCGCGCTCAAGAAGCTGTGGGGCTGCCGCTGTGGCGCGAAGAACTGCACCGGGACGATGCTCCAGCCCAAGCGCTGACCCCACGCGCCACGCCGCGCACGGTCACGGCGGCGTGGCGACCTCGTGCAGGTCGGCCGAGGCGATGCGCCACGCGCGTTGCGCCTCGTTCGCGCCGTCGGCCACCGCGGCGCGCAGCACGTAGCGGCCCTCGTAGCGCCGGATCGAACCGTCGGTCTGCTGCGCGCGCAGCGAGACCGGCACCTCGACGTAGCGCGAGCCGGCTGCCGAATCGGCGGTCTGCGGCGTGCCGATGTCGACCATGACCGTGGACGTCTGCGCGAAGCCCGCCTCGAACTGCTCGGGCGTCTGTCCGCTGGCGCGACCGCCATCCGACCACAGCGCATAGGCCCGGGCGTGGTCGAGCGCGTTGATGGCCGTGTAGTAACTGCGCACGACCGCGACGGCGGCTTCCGGAGACGGCGGCGGCACGGCATCGACGGTCGCCTCGTCCGGGACCAGGACCGGCAGCAATCCCGTCTCGGGATTGTCCTCGAGCGGGACGGCGGGCACATCGGGGACTTCCGGCGCCGGGGCTTCGCCGCCCAGCGGGACGTCGCCGGGGCCGGGTGCGCCGGGCATGCGGGTGACCGGGCCGCCGGTCGCGACCGGCTGGGGCAGGCCGGCGGCATCGGTGCCGCGCTCGTGCGCGCTGTCGCGCCCGGCGTCGCGATCGCCGCACGCGGCCAGCGCGATCGCCGCCAGGCCCGCGCACAGGCCCAGCACCGCACGCTCAGCGCGCAAGGTGCACCACCACGCGGCCATCGCCGACGGCGACCTCGCCGATCCGCTTGCCGGCCGGCAGCTTCGACAGCAGATCGTCGTCGAGCCGGTAGACCGGTTCGCTGCGCGCGTACTCGGCGAGCAGGCCGTTGACGATCCCGCGCGCGCCGCCCTTGAGCAGCGCGTTCGTGCCCGGCAGGTCGAACTGCAGCAGTTCGGGATCCTCGAGGTGCAGGCCGCGCGTCGACGAGTCGTAGCGCAGGCCGCTGACCAGCGCGAGGTGGCCCGGGCGGTCGTCGGCGACCGCGCCGTCCACGCCCAGGTCGAAGTCCAGCCGCAGCCGGCCCTCGCCCTGCGGGATCGTGAGCCGGGGATTGTCCAGCGTCACCGAGACCAGGCCGCCGACGCGATCGAAGGAGCGCGGGAAGCGCGTGTCGAGCTGGCGCTGCAGCTGGGGCGCAGTGAACGCGACCTGGTCGCCGAGCCAGGCCTGCACCACGCCCAGCGAGGTGCAGGCGGTCAACGCGAGCAACAGCAACAGCGGAAGGGAGCGGGCGGGTGCGCGCATGCGAAGAGCTTCCTGGTGCGATGCCCGCACCCTACGTATCGGCGGTGAATGCCGGGTTAGCGGCGCGGCCGCACACTTAATCGGGCGCGGCCGCCAGCACCACGCGATGCGGTTGCAGCCACGCCAGCAGCAGTCCGAGCAACTGCATCGCGACGATGTCGAACACGATCTGGCGCAGCATCAGGCCGAGGGGGAACGGCTGGCCGGCGTGCGCGAGCAGATGCCAGGGCACGAACGACACCAGCGCCATCGCCAGGCCGAAGCGCGCGCCGTGCCAGCGCTTGCTGCGCACCGGGGGCGGCAGCCAGCGGTAGAGCCAGGTCATCCCCAGGCCCAGCGCGAGATACGCCAGCAGGATCCAGCCGACGTTGGCGTCGGCGTCCTCGCGCGGGCGGAACAGGTGGGCCAGGGCCAGGTAGTCGGCGCGCAGCAGCACGCCATGGACGAGGAAGCCCAGGAACAGCGCGGTGGCCGACAGCGTCAGCCCGCACATCCAGAAACGCTTGTCCATCTCCAACTCCGACGATGCGTGCGAGGCGCCCGGCGCAGGGTAACCCGGAAGCGCCGTGGGGCGCCCGGCCGGGGGCGCGTCAGCGCGAGGCGGGCGAGGCGTCGACCCGGGCGCCGGCGCGCAGCAGCGGCAACGGGTCGATCGCACCGTCGGCGGCGTAGACGCCGTAGTGCAGGTGCGGCGGCGTGCCGCGCGCGTTGCCGGTATCGCCGACCGTGCCCAGCATGTCGCCCGGTCGCACCACATCCCCGGTCGCGAGCAGTTCGGCGAACGCGTCGAGGTGTGCGTAGTAGTGGCGCTGGCGCCCCGGGCCGACCACCCAGACCTGACGGCCGCCGAGGCCGGCCTCGCGGATGCCCACGACCAGGCCCTCGGTGGTGCTGCGCACCGGGGTGCCGCGCGGGGCGAAGATGTCGACGCCTTCGTGCCGGCGGTCGCGACCGCGCGGTGCGCCGAAGGTGTCGGCGACGCGGCGGGCGGCGACGCCGTCGACCGGCATCGGCAATGCCTGCGGCGCGGGCGCGGCGGCGATCCGGGCGACCACCCGGGGCTGGGCCATGAACGGCTGATGCCAGGCCCAGTGGCCGGCCGCGGCGAGCAGCGCCAGCACCAGGACGGCGCGCAGCGTGCGGCGCAGTTCGGGCGTGTAGTCGCGTCGGTGGAGCGCGGGGGAGGATGGCATCGTGCCCACGGTAGCGGCGCCGACGCGAAGACCGGGTCGGCGCGGTCCGTGCGGCGGCGGTCAGCGCGCGGCGGTGCGCACTTCCTGCTCGAGGCGGTCCTTGAGCTCGGGCGCGAGCTGCAGCTGGCGCGCGAGTTCGTCGAGATAGCTGCGCTCCATGAAGCTGGTCTCGTCGGCCACCAGCACGCTGGCCAGGTACATCTCCGAGGCGACCTCCGGCGAGGTCGCGGCGCGCGCGATCTCGGCCGGGTCGAGGGGCTTCTCCAGTTCGGCGTGCAGCCACGGCTGGATGTCGGCGCCGGCGTCGATGCGGCGGAACTCGGCCTCGATGACCTCGCGCTCGCGCGCGTCGAGATGGCCGTCGGCCTTGGCCGCGGCGACCAGCGCCTTGAGGATCGCCTGGCTGTGCAGGTCGGCCTGCGGCGGCGGCAGCCGGTCGACGGTCTGCGGCGCCGGTGCGGTCGCGCCCGCCTGCTGCTTCTGGTAATCGCCGTAGGCGCGGTAGGCCATCATGCCGATCGCGGCCAGGCCGCCGTAGCTGGCGAGCTTGCGGGTCTTGCGGTTCTTGCCCAGCAGCAGGCCGAGCGCGCCGCCGGCGGCCGCGCCCTTGCCGAAGTCGGCGTTGAGCAGGCTGCTGCCGGGCTTGCCGCCGGCCTGGGAGGTGAGCAGGTGATTGAGGAAACCCTGGAAGCTCATGACATCGATCCGCAGAGGGGGAGGGGACGCATTGCGGTGGGCGAGCTTGCGATGCCGGATGTTCGCATCGTGTGCACGTCCCGCGACAGCCGCCGAAGGCGGCGCCCGGTCCGACGCGCGGGGCCCGAAAACGCGATCGGGACGGTCAAGGACCGTCCCGATCGAGGAGGCTGCGGTCGCCAGGAATCAGGCGGCGGCGTCCTTGAGCTTCTTGAGCGGGCGCACCTTGACCTTGACCGAGGCGGGCTTGGCGGCGAACCACTGCTCTTCCTTGGTGAAGGGGTTGATGCCCTTGCGCTTCGGCTTGGCCGGCACGCTGACCGAGGTGATCTTCAGCAGGCCCGGCAGCGTGAACGAACCGGCGCCCTTCTTGTTGATCGAACCGTGCACGGCACCTTCGAGCGCGGAGAACACCGCGCGCACGTCCTTGGCGGCCAGGCCGGTGGACTCGGCGATGTGCGCGACCAGGCCCGACTTGCTCAGCGCTTCCTTGATCGGCTTGGGCGCTGCGGACTTGGTGGCGGCCTTCTTCGGCGCAGCAGCCTTCTTGGCCGGCACTTTCTTGGTGGTGGCCTTCTTCGTTGCCATGGGTGTGTGGTTCCCTCGTCAAATATGGATTGGATGATTCCTGGCCGAGCGAGCCGGCAAGCGAAATGTAGGGCATCCCTGCGCACCCGCCAATAGGAAAACGCAAAAAAACAGCGGTTTTCAGGCGCCGTCGATGCCGCCGATCGCCATTGCGCCCGTCCGGCGGTTGTCGGCGCGACAGGGCGCGACCCGTTGGCGCACCCGCGCCCGCGGCGCCGCCGCCCGAAACGCCCGCGTCACGCCCGCCTCGATAGGCTCGCCGGCTCCTGTCCCGATGGAGAATGCGCATGGGCATTTCCCGCCACGCCACCGCCCGCTGGAGCGGCGACCTGAAATCCGGCAAGGGCGCCTTGTCGACGCCGCAGAGCGGCCTGCTGGACGCCGTGCGCTACGGCTTCAACAGCCGCTTCGGCGAGGAGAAGGGCACCAACCCCGAAGAACTCATCGCCGCCGCGCATGCCGGCTGCTTCACGATGGCGCTGTCGGCCAAGCTCACCGAGGCCGGTTTCGCGCCCGAGTCGATCGACACGCGCGCCGACGTCGACCTGTCGATGGATGGCGGCCCGCAGTTGAGCGCGATCCGGCTGAAGACGCGCGCCAAGGTGCCGGGCATCGACGCGGCGCGCTTCCGCGAGATCGCCGACGACGCCAAGCAGAACTGTCCGGTCTCCAAGGCGCTGTCGGCGGTGCCGCTGTCGCTCGAGGCCGAGCTCGAGCGCTGACGCATCGCCGCCTCCCTGCCGTGCCGCACCCGCGGTTCGGCAGTGGAGAGGCCGGCCCTGGCGGCCCTGGATGTCGATGCGCCAGGCGCCCGGCTCACCGCCAGTCGATCGTGCCCCGCACCACGCTCTGGACCCGACCGCCCGACCACACCTCGCCGTCGGCATCGACGCGCAGATCCAGGATCGCATCGTGTCCGACCTCGCGCCCCTGGCTGACGCGGTAACGGCCGTCGTGCCCGGGCAGCGCGTCGCGAGCCGCAAGCCAGGCGGCCAGCGTCGCATTGGCCGCGCCCGAGGCGGCATCCTCGAAACATGTGGTGGCGCCGACGAACGCGCGCACCGCCAGGTCGTGGTCGCTGCCGCCCGCACTGCGCGCGAAGGCGCACACGCCCATGCTGCCGGTGGCCTCGGCCAGCGCGGCGATCGCATCCCAGTGCGGCGCGGCAGTGCGCAATGTCGCCTCGTCGGCGACCTCGGCCAGCCACCAGCGACGCCCGCCGTCCATCAGCACCGGCGGCAAGGCGCCGGGCGGCAGCGACGCCAGCGCATCGCGCAGCCGCGAGTCGTCGCCGCGCGCGACCTCGACGATCCGCGCACGCGGCGTGCGCACGGCGATCGTCCGCGTCGCACCATCGCCGTCGACCGCCAGCGGCAGGCAGCCGGCGATGCCGTCCTGCACCAGCACGCCGTCGCGCGGGCGCGCCAGCCCCGCGTCGAGCACGACGTGCGCGGTGCCGACGCTCGGATGCCCGGCGAACGGCACCTCGCGGCGCGGGGAGAACATGCGGATGCGGTAGCTGGCCGCGTTGTTCGAAGGCGGGAACACGAACGTGGTCTCGGGCAGCCGGGTCCAGCGGGCGATCGCCTGCATCGCCTCGTCGCTCAGCCCCGCGGCGTCGAGCACCACGGCCAGCGGATTGCCGGCACCGGGCCGGTCGGCGAACACGTCCACCTGGACGAAGCGTCGGGAAGTCATGGGCGGGCGTCGCGCGGCGCGACAGCTTACCCAAACGGCTGCCGGAATCGGGCGGCTCGATTCCCTCCGACCCCGCCGGCGCCTAGAATCGCCGTTCTGCCGCGCCCTCCGCCAGCGACCGGCCCGTTCCGGGCGCGCCTGCGCGCGCTGCCGTCCTTCTCCTTCCGTCAGAGACCCCACCTCCGATGTCCTCACCTTCCGACGATCGCTGGATCGTGCTCAAGTTCGGCGGCACTTCGGTGTCGCGCCGCCACCGCTGGGACACCATCGGCCGGCTGGCGAAACGCCGGGCGCAGGAGCACGACGCACGCGTGCTGGTGGTGGTGTCGGCGCTGTCGGGCGTGACCAACGAACTGACCGCGATTGCCGATGGAAGTGCAGCGGACGGTGCGGCGGATCCGGCCGCGCGCGTCGCCGCGCTCGTCGAGCGCCACCGCGCGTTCGTCGCCGAGCTCGGACTCGATGCCGACGCGGTGCTCGGCGCACGGCTCGCCGCGTTGCAGGCGCTGACCGCCGATGCGCGGGCGGCCACCCGCACGCTCGACTGGCAGGCGGAGGTGCTGGGGCAGGGCGAACTGCTGTCGTCGACGATCGGCGCGGCGTATCTGGCCGCGCAGGGCCTGGATTTCGGCTGGTGCGATGCGCGCGAGTGGCTCGACGCGGTCGCGCTGCCGAACCAGAGCGACTGGGCGTCGCGGCTGTCGGTGAACTGCCGGCGCGAGCCCGATGGCGACTGGCGCGGGCGCTTCGCCGCGCAGCCGGCGCGGATGCTGCTGACCCAGGGCTTCATCGCCCGCCACGGCGACGGCGGCACCGCGATCCTCGGGCGCGGCGGCTCGGACACCTCGGCGGCGTACTTCGGCGCGCTGCTGGGCGCGCGGCGCGTGGAGATCTGGACCGACGTGCCGGGCATGTTCAGCGCCAACCCGCGCGACGTGCCCGACGCACGCCTGCTCGCGCGGCTCGACTACGCCGAGGCGCAGGAGATCGCGACCACCGGGGCCAAGGTGCTGCACCCGCGCTCGATCAAGCCCTGCCGCGACGGCGGCGTGCCGATGGCGATCCTCGACACCGAGCGTCCGGATCTGCCGGGCACCGCGATCGACGGCAGCGCCGAGCCGGTGCCGGGCGTCAAGGCGATCAGCCGGCGCAACGGCATCGTGCTGGTGTCGATGGAAGGCATCGGCATGTGGCAGCAGGTGGGCTTCCTGGCCGACGTGTTCGAGCGCTTCAAGCGCCACGGCCTGTCGGTCGACCTGATCGGCTCGTCGGAGACCAACGTCACCGTGTCGCTCGATCCGAGCGAGAACCTGGTCAGCACCGACGTGCTGGCGCGCCTGAGCGACGACCTGGCCGAGGTGTGCCGGGTCAAGGTCATCGCGCCGTGCGCCGCGATCACACTCGTGGGCCGCGGCATGCGCTCGCTGCTGCACAAGCTCTCCGACGTCTGGGCGACGATGGGCCGCGAGCGCGTGCACCTGATCTCGCAGTCGTCCAACGATCTCAACCTGACCTTCGTCATCGACGAGGCCGACGCCGATGGTCTGCTGCCGGTGCTGCACGCCGAACTGATCGACAGCGGCGCGATGCCGGTCCACGACGACGCGGTGTTCGGCCCGAGCTGGCGCGAGATCGCGCACGGCCGCCGCGAGCGCCCCGCGCCGTGGTGGCGGCACGCCCGCGAGCGCCTGCTCGCGCTGGCCGCGCCCGGCGCGCCGCGCTACGTCTACCACCTGCCGACGGTGCGCGCCCGCGCGCAGGCGCTGGGCCAGGTCGCCGCGGTCGACCGCCGCTTCTACGCGATCAAGGCCAACGCGCACCCGGCGGTGCTGCGCACGCTGGTCGAGGCCGGCTTCGGCCTGGAATGCGTGTCGCAGGGCGAACTCGAGCACGTGTTCGCGACGCTGCCCGACCTCGATCCGGCGCGCGTGCTGTTCACGCCGAGCTTCGCGCCGCGCGCCGAGTACGCGGCCGCGTTCGCGTACGGCGCGACGGTCACGCTCGACAACGTGGAGGCGCTGCACCGCTGGCCGGAGGTGTTCCGCGGCCGCGACCTCTGGCTGCGGCTCGACCTGGGGCGGGGCGACGGCCACCACGCCAAGGTCGTCACCGGCGGCGCGGCGTCGAAGTTCGGGCTGGCGCTGCCGGCGTTCGACGCCTTCGTGCAGGCCGCAACCGACCTGGACGTGCGCATCACCGGCATCCACGCCCACCTGGGCAGCGGCATCGAGACCGTCGCGCACTGGCGCGAGGTCTACGCCGAACTGGCCGCGTTCGCCGACGCGGTGGGCACGGTCGACACGATCGACATCGGCGGGGGGTTGCCGATCCCCTACCGGCCCGACGACGCGCCGTTCGACCTCGAGGCCTGGGGCGCGGGCCTGGCCAGCATCAAGGCCGAGTACCCGCGCTACCGCCTGGCGATCGAGCCCGGCCGCTTCCTCGTTGCCGAGGCCGGCGTGCTGCTGGCGACGGTGACCCAGGTCGTCGACAAGCTCGGCACGCGTCGCGTCGGCCTCGACGCCGGCATGCACAGCCTGATGCGGCCGGCGATGTACGACGCCTGGCACGGCATCCACAACCTCTCGCGAATCGACGACGACGCGCAGCGCGCCTGCGACGTCGTCGGCCCGATCTGCGAATCGAGCGACGTCTTCGGCACCCGGCGCCCGCTGCCGGCCGCGACCGCCGAGGGCGACACCGTGCTGGTCGCCGACGCCGGCGCCTACGGCTTCGCGATGGCCAACACCTACAACCTGCGGCCGCTGCCGCAGCAGGACGTGATCGAATGACTTCCGGATTCGACCGCAGCGCGATCCGCTGCTTCCGCTTCGTCGACTGCGACCTCGACGCCGCGACCGGCGTGGCGCGGCTGCGCTACGCGTTCGACGACGGCCCGGAGCTGGTCGAGACGGTGACCGTGCCCGGCGCGCCCTTCGCGCTCGACGGTGCCCGCGCGCAGGCCGCGACCCGCGCGCTGCGCCTGCTGCACCTGCTCGCCGGCGTGAGCTACTACAAGGCCGCCGTACCGCCGAAGATCCGCATCGACGGTTACGCGATCGACGCCGGCACCGCGGCGCTGCTCGAGGACGCCTACGTGCACGGGCTCGGCGAGTTCGCCTACCGCAACGGCCTCGACCTGCACGGCAGGATCCGGTTCCCGGCCGACGACGTGGCGCCGGACGCCGCCGCGCCCGCGCTGGATCTGCGCCACCACGCGCTGGTCGCGATCGGCGGCGGCAAGGATTCGCTGGTCTCGATCGAGGCGCTGCGCGCGCTCGATGTCGCGCAGACCGTGGCGTGGATCGGCGGCTCGCAGTTGATCCGCGTCTGCGCCGAGCGCACCGGCCTGCCGACGCTCAACATCGGCCGCCAGCTGGCGCCGCAGTTGTTCGAGTACAACCGCCAGGGCGCGCTCAACGGCCATATCCCGGTCACCGCGATCAACTCGGCGATCCTGGTGCTGGCCGCGGTGCTGCACGGCGTCGACCAGGTGGTGTTCTCCAACGAGCGCTCTGCCAGCTACGGCAGCCTGATCCAGGCCGCCGACGGCAGCACGACGAACGAGGTCAACCACCAGTGGTCGAAGGGCTGGGCATTCGAGCGCGCGTTCGGCGAGCACGTGCAGCGCCACGTTGCCGCCGACCTGCACTACTACTCGCTGCTGCGGCCGCTGTCGGAGCTGGCGGTTGCGCGCCAGTTCGCCAGGACCGACCGCTACGACGCGCATTTCTCCAGCTGCAACCGCAACTTCCACCTGCTCGGCGAGCGGCCGGTCAACCGCTGGTGCGGCATCTGCCCCAAGTGCCATTTCGTGTTCCTCGCGCTCGCGCCGTTCATGCCCAAGCCGCGGCTGGTGGCGATCTTCGGCCGCAACCTGCTCGACGACCCGGCGCAGGTGCCCGGCTTCGACGCGCTGCTCGAGTATCGCGACCACAAGCCGTTCGAATGCGTCGGCGAAGGCCGCGAATCGCGCGCGGCGATGGCGCTGCTAGCCCAGCGCCCGGAGTGGCGCGAGGACGCGGTGGTCGCCCGTTTCGCGCGCGAGATCGCGCCGCGGCTCGACGCCGGCGAGCTCGACATCGCGCCGCTGCTGGTGGTCGACGACGAGCATCGCGTCCCCCCCGCGCTGTGGGACCGCCTGCGTGCGCATCTCGCAGCTTGACGCGATCGCCGCCGGCGGCGGCCGCATCGCGCTGTGGGGCTGGGGACGCGAGGGGCGGGCGGCGTACGCGGCGCTGCGGGGCACGCGGGATCCGGGCGCCGGGACGAGCGGCGGGGCGCCCGTCGAGCGCCGGGATCCGGCGCCAGCCCTGCCGCTGACAGTGTTCTGCACCGAGGCCGAGGTCGCCGACGTGCGGGGTCTCGGGGATCCGGCGCTGGCGGTCGAGACCGATGCGAGCGCCGAGTGGCTGTCACGCTTCGCGGTGGTGATCAAGTCGCCCGGCATCAGCCCGTACCGGCCCGAAGCGCTGGCCGCGGCGGCGCAGGGCACGCGCTTCATCGGCGGCACCGCGCTGTGGTTCGCGCAGCGCGCGGCGCCCGGCGAGGTCGCCGCCGGCACGGTCTGCGTCACCGGGACCAAGGGCAAGAGCACCACGACCGCGCTGCTCGCCCACCTGCTGCGCAGCGCCGGCCGGCGCACCGCGCTCGCCGGCAACATCGGCCTGCCGCTGCTGGAACTGCAGGCTGCGCAGGCCGACGCCTGGGCGATCGAGCTGTCGAGCTACCAGACCGGCGACGTCGCCGCGAGCGGCGTGCGCCCGGATGTGGCGGTGGTCACCAACGTCTTTCCCGAGCATCTGGACTGGCACGGCAGCGAGCAGCGCTACGTCGAGGACAAGCTCGCGCTGGTGACCCGGGCCCGGCCACGGGTCGCGGTGCTCAACGCCGCCGATCCGCGTCTGGCCGCGTTGACCCTGCCAGACAGTGAGGTGCGCTGGTTCGGCCGCGCCGATGGTTGGCACCTGCGCGGCGACGTGCTCCATCGCGGCGATGCGGTCGTGCTCGACACCGCCGGCCTGCCGCTGCCCGGCCGCCACAACCGCGGCAACCTGTGCGCGGTGCTGACCGCGATCGAGGCGCTCGGCATCGACGCCGCGCCACTGGCCGCCGCGGCCGCCGGGTTCGTGCCGCTGCCGCATCGGCTACAGTCGCTGGGCACCCGCGACGGCGTGACCTGGGTCAACGATTCGATCAGCACCACGCCGCACGCCACGCTGGCCGCGCTCGACGTGTTCGCCGGCCGGCGCGTCGCGCTGCTGGTCGGCGGCCACGACCGCGGGCTCGACTGGCAGGCGTTCGCCGACGCGATGCGCACGCACGCGCCGCACACCATCGTGACGATGGGCGCCAATGGCCCGCGCATCCACGCGCTGCTCGCGCCGGTCGCGCGCGCGCACGGCTTCGCGCTGGCCCAGGCCGACGACCTCGCCTCGGCCGTGCGGCAGGCGCGCGCTGCGCTCGACGGCGATGGCGTGGTGCTGCTGTCGCCCGGCGCGCCGAGCTTCGGCGCCTACCGCGACTACACCGCACGCGGCCGCCATTTCGCCGAACTCGGGGGCTTCGACCCCGATGCCATCACCGCGATCCCGGGCCTGGGCATCGCCTGAGACCCGTAGGCGCGCGCTCGGGATTTCCCGGCAAGGCCCCATCGCGCGCGAGCGCTCCTACAGCGGGCGAATGGGGGACGCGCGTTTTGGTTGCAGGGCGCGCGGCCACCTTCGCCGCGCTCGGGGCCTTCCACCCCGATACCATCACCGCGGCTCCCGGCCTGGGCATCGTCTGAATCCTGTAGGAGCGCGCTTGCGCGCGATCGGGATTTCCCGGTAAGGCCCCATCGCGCGCGAGCGCGCTCCTACGAGGGGTGACCCATGCAAGCGGCGTCGCTGCATCGCGCGCGGCCGCGACGCCGTAGCGCTCGGGCCTTCGACGCCGACGCCATCACCGCGGCCCGGCCTGGGCCTCGCCTGAATCCGCGCGCCCGGGCGGGCGTCGCGCGGAGTAGGCTGGCGCGGTCCCCGTCGACCGGAGCTTCCCAATGAAACGCCTGTCCCTGTTCGTGCTGTCGCTGGCCTGCGCGGTTCCCGCGTTCGCCGCCCCGAAGGCCGATCCGGTCGAGTGGATGCTCGACGGCGAGACCTTCGCCGGCGTGCTGGTCTACGACGATGCCGTCGCCGTGCCGAGGCCCGGCCTGGTGATGGTGCCCAACTGGAAGGGCGTCAACGACTCGGCGGTCGAGAAGGCCCGGCAGGCGGCCGGCGACCGCTACGTCGTGCTGGTCGCCGACGTCTACGGCAAGGACGTGCGGCCCACGACCGATGCCGAGGCCGGTCCGGTCGCCAAGGCGCTGCGCGACGACCGGCCGACGCTGCGCGCCCGCGCGCGCAAGGCGGTGGAGGTGCTGAAGGCGCAGCCGCAGGTCGACGGCACGCGGATCGCCGCGTTCGGTTTCTGCTTCGGCGGCACGACGGTGCTCGAGCTCGCGCGCGACGGCGTCGATCTCGCCGGCGTCGTCAGCCTGCACGGCGGCCTGTCGACGCCGCTGCCGGCCGCGGCCGGCGTGGTCAAGGCGCCGGTGCTGGTGCTCAACGGTGCTGCAGACCAGAGCGTCAGCGCGGCCGACATCGCGGGCTTCGAACGCGAGATGGACGCCGCCGGCGCCGACTGGCAGTTCGTCAACTACAGCCGCGCGGTGCACTGCTTCGCCGAAGCCGACGCCGCCAGCCCGCCCGGCTGCGTCTACGACGCACGCGCAGCGACGCGCGCGTGGCGGCAGATGGGGGACTTCTTCGAGGAAGCGCTGGCGTCGCCGAGGCGCTGACGCGTCGCGCTGCGGCGCCGGGCACGCGCCCGGCCGCGGCCTCAGTGCCCGCGTTCGACCGCGTAGCGGGCCAGGCCGCGCAGCGCGGCGACGGCGTCGTTGTCGGGCAGACCGTCGAGCGCGCGGTCGGCAGCGTCGGCGTACTCGACGGCGCGGGCGCGGCTGTAGTCGAGGCTGCCGGCGTCGGCGATCGCGGCCAGCACCTCGGGCAGCGCGGCGGTGTCGCCCTGCTCGACGATCGCGCGCAACCGCGCGCGGCGCTCGGGCGCGGCCTGCGCCATCGCGTGGATCAGCGGCAGCGTGGCCTTGCCCTCGGCGAGGTCGTCGCCGAGGTTCTTGCCCAGCGCCGCGGCGTCGCCCGAGTAGTCGAGCACGTCGTCGGCGATCTGGAACGCGTAGCCCAGCTGCATGCCGTAGTCGTAGAGCGCCTGCTGCGTGGTCTCGTCGGCGTTCGACGCCATCGCGCCCAGGCGGGTGCCGGCGGCGAACAGCACCGCGGTCTTGCGCTCGATCACGCGCAGGTACGCGGCCTCGTCGGTGTCGGGGTTGCGCACGTGCAGCAGTTGCAGCACTTCGCCTTCGGCGATGCGGTTGGTGGTGTCGGCGAGCAGGCGCATGACCGCCATGCTGTCGAGCTCGACCATCAGCTGGAAGCTGCGCGAGTACAGGAAGTCACCGACCAGCACGCTGGCCGCGTTGCCCCAGATCGCATTGGCGGTGCTGCGGCCGCGGCGCAGGTCGGATTCGTCGACGACGTCGTCGTGCAGCAGGGTCGAGGTGTGGATGAACTCGACGATCGCCGCGAGCTGGTGGTGGTCGGCGCCGACCGGCCCGGTGGCCCGGCCGGCCAGCATCACCAGCATCGGCCGCAGCCGCTTGCCGCCGGCCGAGACGATGTGCTCGGCCACCTGGTTGATCAGCAGCACGTCCGAGGCCAGCCGGCGCCGGATCAGCGCGTCGACCTGGGCCATGTCCGCGGCGGCGAGCGTCTGGATCGCCGGCAGGTCGAGCCTGGCGGCCGGGGCGGCGGCGTTGTTCATGCGGGATCCGGGACGGGCAGGCCCGGGATTATAGGAGAGCCCCGACGGCGACGGGTGGGCTTTCCCGGCCCGGGGCGGGGCGTTCGCGGATCGCGCCCCGGCGACCGGTATAATTCACTGTCCGCGCCCCTTCTTCTTTCCGGACACCCGCGCCGGCGCAATTCCAAGGAATCCTCATGGCCCGTGGCATCAACAAAGTGATCCTGGTCGGCAACCTCGGCAACGATCCCGACACCAAGTACACCCAGGGCGGCATGGCCGTGACCCGCATCAGCCTGGCCACGACCAGCGTGCGCAACGACCGCGACGGCAACAAGCAGGAGCGCACCGAATGGCACCGCGTGGTGTTCTTCGGCAAGCTCGGCGAGATCGCCGGCGAGTACCTGCGCAAGGGCAGCCAGGTCTACGTCGAAGGCGAGATCCGCTACGACAAGTACACCGGCCAGGACGGCGTGGAGAAGTACTCGACCGACATCGTCGCCAACGAGATGCAGATGCTTGGCGGTCGCGGCGAGGGCGGTGGTGGCGGTGGCGGTGGCGGCTACGAGCGCGGCAACCGTCCGCAGCGCGGGCCGGGCAACGACGGCCCGCCGCAGCGCAGCGCCCCGGCGCAGCGCCAGGCGCCCCAGCAGCAGCGTCCGGCGCCGATGGACGACTTCTCTGACGACGACATCCCGTTCTGAGGCCTGCAAGGCCCGGCGATGACGACGCATCCGCTCGCGATGCGGCTTATGGACCCCCGAGCGATCGGGGGTCTTCGTTTGTGGCCGCCGCAGGCGTCGCGGGCGGCGGCAACGCGGCCGGCCCGGACCGAGCGGACGCTGCGATGAGCGGACCGGCCGACGAGCGGCTGCGCGTCGCCGAGCACGCGCTCGACACCCCGCGCGGCACGGTCCACGCCACGGCCTGGACGCACACCGGCGGTGGTGCGGCCGGAGCCCCGATCCTGCTGTTCCACGAGTCGTTGGGCTGCGTGGCCGCGTGGGGGTCGTTCCCGGCGCGGCTGGCGCTGGCGACCGGTCGCGGCGTCGTGGCCTGGGACCGCATCGGCTACGGGCGCTCGACCCCGCGCCAGGCGTTGCCCGGACCCGGTTTCGTCGAGGACGAGGCGGCGTTCGCGATCGGGACGGTCGTGCCGGCGCTCGGCCTCGGTCGCGTCGTCGTGTTCGGGCACAGCACCGGCGGGTCGATGGCGCTGCTGGCGGCGGCGCACCGTCCGGCGGAATGCGAAGCGGCGGTCGCGGTCTCGGCGCAGGCCTTCGTCGAGGCGCGGACGGTCGCAGGCGTGCGTGCGGCGCGCGACGCGTTCGCGGTCGATCCGGCGCGCTTCGCGCGGCTGCAGCGCCTGCACGGGCCCCGCGCGCGCTGGGTGCTCGATGCCTGGACCGAGACCTGGCTCGCGCCCTGGTTCGCAGGCTGGCGCCTGGTCGACGCGCTGCCGGCCGTGCGCTGTCCGGTGCTGGCGCTGCACGGGCGCTCCGATCCGTTCGGCAGCGAGGCCCATCCCGAAGCCATCGTCGCGCACGTCGGCGGGCCCGCGCGGTGCGTGCTGCTGCCCGGTTGCGGCCACGTCCCGCATCGCGAGCGCGAGGCGGAGGTGTTGCAGGCGGTCGCCGGCCTGTTGCAAAGGCGGCCGCCGCGCTAGGGCTGGGCGATGTCGAAGCGCCGCTGCGGCACCACGTCCGTTCGGGACGCCGGGCCTGGACGCCGGCGACACGATGCGCGGTCGATCCCCCGCATCCTCGCGATGTCCGGACGGCCGGTCGCGGGCCGCGCCCGCGGCTAAGCCGGCGGCGTCGCGCCGTCGTCGGACGCGTCGAGCACGTCGCCGGCCTCGTCGAGCAGCAGCCGGGCGCGCCGGCCGGCGTAGTAGAACGTCGCGCGCCAGCGGCCGGCATCCTCGCCGACGCCGCGTTCGCACAGCACGCTGACCTTGCCGTCGGCCATCAGCTGGCGGAACGCCGGGCCGTCCAGGCCCAGGCGTCCGGCGACCAGCGCCCCGTCGACCTCGAGCGATGGCTGGCGCCGCCGCGGCGCGGCGATCGTGAACGCCTCGCTCACAGCGCGATGCCGGCCAGCGATTCCGCGTCCAGGGCGCCGAAGTCGCTGGCGGTGTCGGCGAAACGCTCGATCAGCGCGCCGCGCGACGCGTCGTATTCGATTTCGGGCGCGGGCACGTCGTCGCCCGGGGCGTCCTGATGGCCATGCATGGGAATGCTCCTCGTTTGCGGACATCCTCGCGCGCCCGCGCGGGGCATGCCTTGATCTGGGTCAGGTGCCGGCCGGCGCTTTTGGTTGTCGCGGTTCCGGCCAGCTGCGATCATGCGTCCCCGTGCGGCGCGCCCGGTCCAGGGCGTGGGCCCCGGGCCCCGACCGTCGGCACCGCCGCGAAGCGATGGGACCGTGCGATGAAGCTCAAGCTCGATGCCTACACGCTGCGCCTGTTCGTCGCGGTCGCGCATGCCGGCTCGATCGCCCAGGCGGCGCGCGCTGCGCACATCTCGCCATCGGCGCTGTCGCGCCGCATTGCCGAACTCGAGGACACGCTGCGCGCGCCGGTGTTCATCCGCTCGCCGCGGGGCCTGGACCTGACCGAGGCCGGCCGCTTCGTGCTCGGGCATGCGGAACGGATCAACGCCGAGATCGAATCGCTGGTGCGGGAGGTCGCGCACCTGGGCGAGGGCGAACTGCGCGGCCACGTCCGCCTGCATACCAACCCCGCCGCCCTGATCGGCGCGCTGCCCGAGCGCCTGCGCCGGTTCGGCGAGCGGCATCCCCAGGTCAGCCTCTCGATCGTCGAGGACGATACGCACCGCGTCGTACGCGCATGCCTGGAGGGCGACGCCGACCTCGGCGTAGGCGTGTCCGGCCCGATCCCCCCGGGCCTGGAGCGCTGGTCGTTCGTGCCCGACGCAGTGCACGTGGTGACGCTGCGCGACCATCCGCTCGCGGCCGCCGACGGGCCGCTGACGTTCGCGCAGGTGCTCGACTACCCGGTCATCGGCTACCGCGCCGGGGGGGCGCTCGACGGGCTGGTCAGGGCCCACGGGCGCCGCCGCGATCCCGGGTTCCACCCGCGGTTGACCGTCGGCAGCTTCGACGCGATCTGCCGGATGATCGAGTCGGGCCTGGGCGTGGCGCTGATGCCGGCGAGCGCGCTGCGCGCCTACGCCGGCAGCGCGCGCTTCGCCTCGCGCGCACTCGACGACGACTGGGCGCGCGCGCGTTCGCTCGACATCTACGCGCTGCGCCGCACGCCGCAGCCGCCCGCCGTGCTGGCGCTGATCGGCCTGCTGCGCGAGACCTCCGACGACGCCGCCGCGCCGCCGGCCCCCGGCTGACACGGAGGCGCGCGGTGGGGCGCCCGTTTTCGCGATGGCCCCCATCGCAAATTCGCAGGCCGCAATCTCGCGCCGGCCTGCGACAATCGGACGCACCGCACTGCGGCCTGCGCCATCGACGTGACCCGCGCATGCGCTGCGCACCTGGCCGATGCGCGCCGGGCGTGCGCATCGCGCACCCACGCACCAGCGACGCCGCGGCCCGCACGCAAGCGGGCGCCCCGCGCGATCCCCGCGTGACGCAACTCCAGCCATCCTGAAAAGGTCGCCAACCATGTCCAAGCCCCCCTCCGATCCCGCGGCCTCGCCGTCGCGCCGCCGCTTCTTCAAGGGGCTGACCCTGCTGCCGGTCGCCGCCGCGCTGCCCGGCTGCGGCGGCTCCGGGGACGTGGCGCCTGCGCGCGACTACGTGCCGACGTTCTTCAACGCGGCCGAGTGGACGTTCCTCGTCGCCGCCTGCGATCGCCTGATCCCGCACGACGAGATCGGGCCCGGCGCGGTGGAATCGGGCGTGCCCGAGTTCATCGACCGGCACATGCAGACGCCCTATGCCAGCGGCGCGATCTGGTACATGCAGGGGCCGTACCTCGAGGCGCCGCCGGAGTTCGGCTACCAGGGCCGCCTGCCGCTGCGCGACATCCTGCGCGTGGGCATGGCCGCGACCGATGCGCACTGCAGGCAGGCGTTCGAGGGCCGCACGTTCGCGCAGCTCGAACACGCGCAGCAGGAGGCGCTGCTCACCGCGGCGCAGGACGGCAAGCTCGAACTCGACGACATCTCGTCGAAGGTCTTCTTCGCCAACCTGCTGGCCGAGGTCAAGAACGGCTATTTCTCCGATCCGGTCCACGGCGGCAACAAGGACATGGGGGCGTGGAAGATGATCGGCTACCCGGGCATGCGGGCCGACTACATCGACTGGGTGACCGTGCGCGACCGGCCGTATCCGCTGCCGCCGGTCGACCTGTCGGGCAGGAGGGGCTGAGCATGGCGACGACGAAACCGAAGGTCGACGTGGTCATCGTCGGCATGGGCTGGACGGGCTCGATCCTGGCCAAGGAACTCACCGACGCGGGCCTGCACGTGGTCGCGCTCGAGCGCGGCGCCGACCGCGACACGCAACCCGACTTCGCCTATCCCAAGGTGGTCGACGAGCTCGAGGGCTCGGTGCACCGCAAGTATCTGCAGAGCCTGGCCCAGGACACCATCACCATCCGCCACAACACCGGCCAGACGGCGGTGCCGTACCGGCAGATGGGCTCGTTCAAGCCGGGCACCGGCGTCGGCGGCGCCGGCAGCCACTGGTCGGGCTGCCATTTCCGCGCGTTGCCGGAGGACTTCAACTTCCGCAGCAACATCGAGCAGCGCTACGGCCGTGGCTTCATCCCGCAGGACATGACCATCCAGGATTTCCCGGTCAGCTACGAGGAGCTCGAGCCGCACTTCGACCACTTCGAGTACGTCTGCGGCACCTCGGGCAAGGCCGGCGTCATCAACGGCGTGCTGCAGGAGGGCGGCAATCCGTTCGAGGGCTCGCGCTCGCGCGAGTACGCGCTGCCGCCGAACCCGAACTACCTCGGCGCGGAGCTGTTCTACGGCGCCGCGCGCGAAATGGGCTGGCATCCGTACCCGATCCCGGCGTCCAACACCTCGCGCGCCTACACCAATCCCTACGGCTGCCAGATGGGGCCGTGCAACGCCTGCGGCTTCTGCAGCGACTACGGCTGCCTGAACTACTCCAAGGCCAGCCCCAACGCCTGCATCCTGCCGGTGCTGCGCCAGCGCGAACTGTTCGAACTGCGCACCCATGCCCAGGTGCTCAAGGTCGACCTCGACAGCACCGGCCGCAAGGCCACCGGCGTGACCTATCTCGACGCGCAGGGCCGCGAGGTCCGGCAGCCGGCCGACCTGGTGCTGCTGTGCGCGTTCTCGTACATCAACGTGCACCTGATGCTGGTCTCGGGCATCGGCACGCCCTACGACCCGCAGACCGGCGAGGGCACGATCGGCAAGAACTACTCGTACCAGAACCTCAACCGCGTGGTGCTGTTCTTCGACAAGGACGTGCAGGCCAACGGCTTCATCGGCATCGGCGGCGCCGGCACGACGATCGACGACCTCAACGGCAACCAGCTCGACAATGCCGAGGCCGGCTTCGTCGGCGGCGGCATCATCTGGGCGCGCCAGCCCGGCGCCGGCCCGGTGCGCGGCATCAACGTCCCGCCCGGCACGCCTGCCTGGGGCAGCGCGTGGAAGCGGGCCGCGGCCGATGCGTTCCGGCACTCGTTCTACTACGAGGTCCAGGGCGCCTGCATGTCCTACAAGCAGAGCTACCTGAGCCTGGATCCGACCTACAAGGACGCGTTCGGACGCCCGCTGCTGCGCATGACCTTCGACTGGCACGACAACGAGATCCGCGCCTCGCAGTACCTGGTCGACAAGGCCCAGCAGATGAGCCGGATCCTCAATCCGATCGCGATGTCGGGCGATGCGAAGAAGGACGGCACGCACTACGACATCACCAAGTACCAGAGCACGCACACCTGCGGCGGCGCGATCATGGGCGCCAACCCGAAGGACTCGGCGCTCAACCGCTACCTGCAGTCCTGGGACGTGCCCAACGTGTTCGCGATCGGCTCCAACGCGTTCCCGCAGAACAACGGCTACAACCCGACCGGCATGGTCGGCGCACTGGCGTACTGGGCGGCCAAGGCGATCGTCGACCAGTACCTGAAGGACCCCGGTCCGCTGGTGCAGGCATGAGGAGGCGCGCGATGAAGAAGACCCTCCTTTCGCTGGCGGCGCTGGCCGCGGTCGGTGGTGCCGCGCTGCTCGCCTATGCGCTGGTGCCGACCACGACGCCGGCCATCGCCGGGCCCGCGCCGTCGGCCGACGACGCGGCGCTGATCGAACAGGGCCGCTACCTGGCGGCGGCGGGCGACTGTACGGCCTGCCACACCGCGGCCGGCGGTGCGCCGTTCGCGGGCGGCGTGCCGATCGCCTCGCCGATCGGCACGATCTACAGCACCAACATCACGCCCGATCCCGACACCGGGATCGGCGGCTGGTCGCTCGACCAGTTCGACCGCGCGGTGCGCCACGGCCTGCTGCCCAACGGCGACACGCTGTACCCGGCGATGCCGTACCCGGCCTACGTGCGCATGCACGATGAGGACATCCGGGCGATGTACGCGTACTTCATGCACGCGGTGCCGGCGGTCGCGCAGGAGAACCGTCCGACCGGCATCCGCTGGCCGCTGTCGATGCGCTGGCCGCTCGGCATCTGGCGCAAGACCTTCGCGCCCGATCCGCAGGACACCGGCTTCGACGCCTCGCGCTACGCCGACGCGCGCATCGCCCGCGGCGCCTACCTGGTGCAGGGGCCGGGCCACTGCGGCAGCTGCCACACGCCGCGCGCGTTCACGCTGCAGGAAAAGGCGCTCGACGAATCGGGGTCGCAGTACCTGGCCGGCGGCCAGATCATCGACGGCTGGATGGCGATCAACCTGCGCGGCAATCTGGCCGACGGGCTGGGCGCCTGGAGCGAAGCGGACATCGTCGAGCTGCTGCGCACCGGCCGCAACCGGCACCAGGCGGTCGTCGGCCCGGCGATGGCCGACGTGGTGCTGCACAGCACCCAGCACCTGACCGACGACGACCTCGGCGCGATCGCCGCCTATCTCAAGACGCTGCCGCCCTCGGCCGACGAACCGTCGTCGTTCGCGCCCGACCCGGGCACCGCGCAGGCGTTGCAGGCCGGTATCAACGACAGCCGCGGCGCGGAACTGTGGGTCGACAGCTGCGCGGCCTGCCACCGGACCGATGCGATGGGCTACGACCGCGTGTTCCCGCGCATGCCGGGCAACGCGACCGTGCTGGCCGCCGATCCGACGACGCTGGTGCGGCTGATCCTGGTGGGCAGCGAGATGCCGAGCACGCGCACTGCGCCGTCGAACCTGGGCATGCCCGGCTTCGCGTGGCGGATGTCGGACGAGGAGGTGGCCGAGCTGGCGACCTTCGTGCGCAACGGCTGGGGCAACCGCGCATCGGCGGTCACGCCCGCGCAGGTGCGGCGGATCCGCCGCGACGTCGAGGCCGAGGCGGCGCATCGTGAGGCGCCGCACGACCCGACCGAGGTCGCCGAGCGCGGGTGACGCCCGCCCGGCGCGCGCGACGCGCCCTGCACGCCGCCGGCGATGGCGGCGTGCACCGGGCTCAGCGCACGCCGTGCATCCAGCGCCGCACCAGCGGCGAGAGCACGAAGTAGGCCAGCCCCGAGCCGACGCCGATCCACAGCATGATCTGGAACAGCTCGCCGTACCGGGCCGCGGCGACGGCCATGTCGATCGCCTCGCCCTCGGCCACGTCGAGCGCGGTGAGCTTGCCGAACTGCGCGGCCAGCACCTCCGAGTACGCGGTCGCCAGCCAGAACGCGCCCATCATCAGGCCCACCACGCGCGCGACCGACAGCTGGGTGACCGCCGACAGCCCGATCGGCGACAGGCACATCTCGCCGATCTCCAGCAGGAAGTAGGCCAGCACCAGCCACCACACGCTCGCCAGCACGCCGTCGCCCGCCGCCTGCGCGGCCATCAGCAACGGCACGAACGCCAGGCCCGCGAACACCAGGCCGATCGCCATCTTGGTCGGTTTGCCCGGGTTGAGGCCGCGGCGGTCGAGCCAGGGCCACAGCCACGAGAACACCGGGGCGAGCACGACGATGAAGAATGCGCCGAGGAACGTCAGCGAACCGGCGGTCTGCGGCACCAGCACCACGTCGTGCACCAGCGCGACCGCGAGCGCGACGACCATCGCGATCGCCGCCGCGCGCGCGGTGCCGGCGCGGCCGCGGTCGCTGGCGCGCAGCGCGAGCACCATCAGCAGCGGGCTGGCACCCAGCGCGAAGATCGCCCACGGCACGCCGGGCGTGTAGCCGCCGGGCGCCAGGCCGAACAGGTCCTTGGTCAGCATCCGGTCGGTGAACGTGACCCAGGAGCCGTAGGTCTGCTCGTAGAGCGTGAAGAAGACCAGCACGCCGAAGATCAGCAACACCAGCGCCAGCATCTGCTCGCGCTCGACCCGGCTGCAGTGCCGGACCAGGAACCAGACGAACCAGACCACCAGCGCCGCGGCGATCAGGTGCATCGCGCCGTGCACCGTCCACGTGCGCTGGATCAGCTGCCAGACCACCAGCGCGCCGCCGACGCTGCCGGCGTAGATCCACCATTCGCGGGTCAGCGGGCCGAGCTTCTCCGACAGCTTCGCCGGATCGTTCGGCTCGGCGTGGCCGTAGAGATACTTCTGTCCCCACAGGAACACGATCAGGCCGGCGACCATGCCGATGCCCGCAGCCCCGAAGCCGTATTTCCAGCCGTAGGTCTCGCCCAGGAACGCGCAGACCAGGCTGGCGAACAGCGCGCCGACGTTGATGCCGGCGTAGAACAGCGTGAAGCCCGAATCGCGGCGCGGATCGTCGGCCGCGTAAAGCTTGCCGACGATCGTCGAGATGTTGGGCTTGAGGAAGCCCACGCCCATGATGATCAGCGCCAGCGACAGGTAGAACACCTGCAGCGCGGCCTCGTCGCGCACGACCACGCCGTCGACCACGCGCGCCTGCTCGCCCTCGAACGCCATGCCCAGGTGGCCGAGCACCAGCAGCACGCCGCCCAGCACCACCGCCTTGCGCATGCCCAGGTAGCGGTCGGCGAGCAGGCCGCCGAGCACCGGGACCGCGTAGACCAGGCCGCCGTAGGCACCGAGCAGGTCGAAGCCGGCGTCGTCGCCGAACAGGTGGTACTTGAGGATGTACAGCAGCAGCAGCGCCTTCATGCCGTAGAAGGAGAAGCGCTCCCACATCTCGGTGAAGAAGCAGACGAACACGCCCTTGGGGTGGCCGAGGAAGTCGTCGGCACCGCTCCGGGCGGTGAGGGGGGCTGCGGCCATGGGCGCGTCGTCGTGGAATGGCGGAAGGCGCGAGTATAGGCGGCATCCGCCGGCGCCCGCCGCGCTAGAATCGGCGCTACGCGCGGGGAGCGCGTCCACCGGCCCGGCCGCGTCATGGCCGCCGCACACATCGAAGGGAGAACAGGGGATGGTCCGCAAGGGACTGCAGTGGATGGTCGCGCTTGTCGTGGCGGTCGCGTGCGCGGGCGCGCATGCGCAGGTCGATCTGGCGCCGTTCGTCGAGGACGACGGCTTCCGCGACATCAAGATCTCGCCGACCGGCGAATACTTCGCCGCGACGATGCCGCACGGCGACAGCACCGCGATCGGCGTGATCCGCTGGACCGACCGCAGCGTCGTCGGCAGCTACCGGCTGCCGCGCAACACCCACATCGCCGACTTCTGGTGGGCCAAGGACGATCGCCTGGTCTTCGCGCTGGCAGAACGCTTCGGCGCGCGCGACTATCCCAGCCCGACGGGCGAGCTGTACGCGATGAACGCCGACGGCTCGCGCGCGCAGCTGCTGGTGGGCTGGCGCGTGCGCGGCACGCCGACCGGCACCCGGATCCCGGCCGGCGGCAAGGCCGAGCTGGTCCAGGCCTGGCCGATCGACCTGCTGGCCGGCGATGCCCGCAACATCCTGGTGTCGGTGGCGCCCTTCACCCGCGATCCGCTGACCCGCGTCGACCGCCTGGACGTCTACACCGGCCGGCGCACGACCGAAGCCACCGTGCCGGTCGGGCGCGCGGACTTCACGACCGACCATGCCGGCGAGGTCCGCTTCGCGGTCGGCGCGCGGTCCGACAATCTCTCGCGGCTGTACTACCGCAAGGGACGCGGCGAGGACTGGCGGCTGCTCAACGACGAATCCCAGAGCGGACGCCAGGAATCCCCGATCGGCTTCTCCGATGACGATCGCATCGCCTACCTGCGCGTCTCCCAGCCCACCGGTCCCGATGCGATCGTCGCCTGGGACATCGCCGCCGATACTCGGCGCGAGGTGCTGCGCGATGCCGTCGTCGACCCCGAGATCGTGTACCGGCCGGGGACGACGACGCCGGTCGGCGCCCGCTTTCTCGGCGCGACCCCGCGCCAGGCGTTCTTCGACGACACCTCCAGCGATGCGAAGCTCGGGCGCATGTTCGAGCAGGCGTTCCCGGGGCAGGTGGTGCGGATCGCCTCGGCCACGCGCGATGCCTCGACCAAGCTGCTGCTGGCGACCAGCGACGTCGATCCGGGCAGCTTCTACACCTACGACGCGGCCACCAAGCAGGCGGAATTCGCGCTCGCCCGGCGCGAACGCGTCGATCCCACGCGGATGGCGCCGATGCGCGCGGTCTCGCTGCCGGCGAGGGACGGGTTGGTGCTGCACGGCTACCTCACGCGCCCGTCCGGACACGGGGACGGGCGGTTGCCGCTGGTGGTGCTGCCGCACGGCGGGCCGTTCGGCATCTTCGACGACTGGGCGTTCGATCCCGACGTGCAGGTGCTGGCGCAGGCCGGCTACGCGGTGCTGCAGGTCAACTATCGCGGCTCGGGCAACCACGGCCGCAGTTTCCGCCAGGCCGGCGCGCGCGGCTGGGGCACGACGATGCAGGACGACCTCACCGACGCCACGCGCTGGGCCATCGCGCAGGGCCATGCCGATCCGGCGCGGATCTGTCTCTACGGCGGCAGCTACGGCGCCTACGCTGCGCTGATGGGCGCGGCGCGCGAGCCGGACCTGTACCGCTGCGCGGTCGGCTACGTCGGCGTCTACGACCTGCCGCTGATGCGCAGCGAGAACCGCCGCTCCGCCGCGTGGGCGCGCACCTGGACCGACGAATGGGTGGGCGACGACGTCGCGGCGCTGGCGGCGCGCTCGCCCACGCGCCTGGCCGGGCAGATCCGCGCCCCGGTGCTGCTGGTCGCCGGCGGCGAGGACGAGGTCGCGCCGGTCGAGCACACCCGCCGCATGGAACGCGCGCTGCGCGCGGCCGACGTGCCGGTCGAGACGCTGTACGTGGACAACGAGGGGCACGGCTTCTACAAGCCGGAGAACAAGCGCGCGTTCTACACCCGGCTGCTCGCCTTCCTGTCCACGCACCTGGGCGGCGCCACCGCGCAGGAATGAATGCGCGCGAGGCGGCGGCGCACCCGCCGCGGCATGCGCGGGGCGCGGCGCGGCGCTTTGCCAGCCCGGCGGGCGCGGCCTACCATGCGGACTCTTTGCCCGGAGCCCGTCCCATGCCACTGCGTCCCGTCCTGCTGTCGTTGTGCCTGCTCGCCGCGCTGCCGGCCGCCGCCCAGGAGCGGGGGCTCGACGTCCGCGACCTGGTCAAGCTCGACCGGGTGTCCGCGCCGTTGCTCACTTCCGATGGCCGCCATCTGGTCTTCGCCCAGCGCACGCTGGATTTCGACTCGGGCAAGGCCACGACGGCGCTGTACGCGCGCAACCTCGTGACCCGCGACCTGGCGCCGCCGAAGCGGATCACCCCGGAGGGCTGGAACGTCAACTCGCCCGCGCTGTCGGCCGACGGCGGGACGGTCTATTTCCTCAGCGCCAAGAACGGCACTTCGCAGGTCTATGCGATGCCGCTCGCCGGCGGCACGCCGCAGCAGCTGACCGACGTCGCGGTCGACATCGGTACGTTCCAGGTCTCGCCCGACGGCAGCCGCGCCGCGTTCAGCGCCGACACCTTCGGCGACTGCGCGGCGGATCTCGCCTGCACCCGGCGCAAGCTCGGCGAACAGAAGGACGCCAAGGCCAGCGGCGTGGTCTACGACCAGCTGTTCGTCCGCCACTGGGACACGTGGAAGGACGGCACCATGAGCCGCCTGTTCGTCGCCGATCTGCCGGCCGCGCGTGCGCAGCCGGTCGCTACGGTGCGCGCACTGGGCCATTCGCTCGAAGGCGACATCCCGTCCAAGCCGTTCGGCGGGGCGGAGGACTACACCTGGGCGCCGGACGGGCGTTCGATCGTTGCCAGCGTCAAGGTCGCGGGCCGCGAGGCGCCGTGGTCGACGAACTTCGATCTGTACCGCATCGACGCCACGGGCGACGCCGCGCCGGTCAACCTGACCGCGTCGAACCCGGCCTGGGATGCCGGCCCGGTCTTCAGCGAGGACGGCGCGACGCTGTTCTATCGCGCAATGAAACGCCCCGGCTTCGAGGCCGACCGCTACGCCGTGATGGCGATGGACGTCGCCAGCGGCCAGGCGCGGGAGATCGCGCCGCAGTGGGACCGCTCGCCCAGCAGCCTGCAGCCCTCGCCCGATGGCCGCACGCTCTACGTCGCCGCGCAGGACACCGGCGAGTACCCGCTGTTCCGCGTCGACGTCGAGACCGGCGCGGTGACCCGGCTGATCGGCGATGGCTCGATCTCCTCGTTCGCGGTCGCCGGCGACACGATCGCTTTCACCCGCAATGACCTGCGTTCGGGCGACACGCTCTACACCACGTCGCTGCAGGACCTGGGCATGGCCGGCATCGGCGCCGGCAGCGCGCTGCGCCAGATCACCCCGACCGCGGCCGAGCGGCTGCCGGGCGTCGCCTTCGGCGACTACGAGCAGTTCTCGTTCAAGGGCGCCGGCAACGAGACCGTCCATGGCTACGTGGTCAAGCCGTGGAACTACCGGGAAGGGCAGACCTATCCGGTCGCGTTCCTGATCCACGGCGGGCCGCAGGGCAGCTTCGGCAACGGCTGGAGCTACCGCTGGAACCCGCAGACGTATGCGGGGCAGGGCTACGCGGTGGTGATGATCGATTTCCACGGCTCGACCGGCTACGGCCAGGCCTTCACCGATGCGATCAGCGGCGACTGGGGTGGCAAGCCGCTCGAGGACCTGCAGAAGGGCTGGGCGGCCGCGCAGGACAAGTACGCTTTCCTCGACGGCGACCGCGCCTGCGCACTGGGCGCCAGCTATGGCGGCTACATGATCAACTGGATCGCCGGCAACTGGTTCGAGCGCGGCGGGCGATCGCCGTGGAAGTGCCTGGTCAACCACGATGGCGTGTTCGACACCCGCTCGATGGGCTACGTGACCGAGGAGCTGTGGTTCACCGAATGGGAGAACAAGGGCACGCCGTTCGACCAGCCGAAGAATTACGAGCGCTTCAATCCGGTCAACCACGTCGCCAACTGGAAGGTGCCGATGCTGGTGGTACAGGGCGAGAAGGACTACCGCGTGCCGGTGGACCAGGGGCTGTCGACGTTCACCGCGCTGCAGCGCAAGGGCATCGAGTCCAAGCTGCTGTACTTCCCCGACGAGAACCACTGGGTGCTCCAGCCGCACAACAGCGTGCTGTGGCACGACACCGTCAACGACTGGCTCAAGCAGCACATCGGCCAGTAGCGGCCGCTCGCCGCCGCATCCCCGCGAAGGCTCCCGCCCCATCGCGCCCGGCACGTCGCCGGGCGCGATGCGCATCCCCCGATCCCGTTTACCCGAAGGGCCGACCGCATGCCGATCGAAACCGCCGAACCCGCCACTGCGCTGATCACCAGCGACATCGTCCTGTTCGGCCTGATCGCCGCGACGCTGGGCCTGATCTTCTGGCTGGCCAGCGGCCCGACGCCGTTCTGGAAGAAGTTCTTCACCTGGGTGCCGGCGCTGCTGCTGTGCTACTTCGTGCCCGCGTTCTACAACACCGTCGGGTTGATCGACGGTGAGCACAACAGCCTCTACAACCCGATCGCCAGCCGCGTGCTGTTGCCCGCGGCCCTGGTGCTGCTGACGCTGTCGATCGACCTCAAGGGCATCCTCAAGCTCGGGCCCAGGCTGCTGTTCGTGTTCGTCGCCGGCACCGTCGGTCTGGTGCTGGGCGCGATCGTCTCGTTCCAGGTCATGGAATGGGTGCACCCGCCGGCCGTCGCCGGCGACACCTGGAAGGGCATGGCGGCGCTGGCCGGCAGCTGGGTGGGCGGCGGCGCGAACATGGTCGCGATGCGCGAGGTCTACCAGGTCGATGCCACGCTGTTCGGCCAGTTCGCGGTGGTCGACGTCGCGATGGCCAGCGCCCTGATGGCGACGCTGCTGTTCCTGGCCAACCGCTCGGCGCAGATCGACGCGCGCTCGGGCGCCGACACGCGCGCGATCGACGAGATGAAGGCCAAGATGGCCGCGTTCGAGGCCGCCAACGCCCGCATCCCCACGCTCGCCGACCTGATGGTGCTTGTCGGCGTGGCGTTCGGCATCGTCGGCGCGGCGCATGCGATCGCCACGCCATTGGCGGCCTGGTTCGCCGCCAACGTCGAGAATGCCGCGCAGTACAGCCTCGACTCGGCCTTCGTGTGGGTGATCCTGATCGCCACGGCCGCGGGCCTGAGCCTGAGCTTCACGCGCGCGCGTAACCTGGAGAGCGCCGGCGCCTCGCGGCTGGGCACCGTGTTCCTGTACTTCCTGATCGCCTGCATCGGCATGCAGATGGACTTCACCAAGCTGTTCGACCGGCTGGAGCTGATCGCGATCGGCGCGATCTGGATGGCGGTCCACGTGCTGGTGATCTGGGGCGCGGCGCGCCTGGTCAAGGCGCCGATGTTCTACATCGGCGTCGGCTCGATGGGCAACGTCGGCGCCGCCGCGTCGGCGCCGGTCATCGCGGCAGCCTTCCATCCCACGCTCGCGCCGGTCGGCGTGCTGCTGGGCACCGTCGGCTACGCAACCGGCACGGTGATCGCCTATTTCGTCGGCCAGATCCTGCGGATGATGGCGGGGCAGTAGCCCGTCGAGGCGGGCGCGCGATCGGGGTGGTCTGCAGGCGCCCCATCGCGCGCAAGCGCGCTCCTACGGGCCCGTTGCCGATATCGCAGCGCCCTCCCACGTAGGAGCGCGCTTGCGCGCGAACCGGGCCTTGCCGCGGAACCCGTCGCGCGCGAGCACGCTCCTACGGTTTTGCGGTGCTGCCCGTTGCCAATATCGCAGCGCGACCCGTGTAGGCGCGCGCTTGCGCGCGAACTGGGCTTCGCCGTGAAATCCTCTCTCGCCAGTGCGCGCCACAGGAGACGGGCAGCGACGGGGCGCACAGCAGAACGGGCGGGACCGCGAGGTCCCGCCCGTCGTCGATGCATGCAACGGCCGATCAGCAGCAGCGGAAGCCGCTGCGCCCGCCGAAGCGGGCCTCCTGGCGTTCGCGGAAGAACGTCTTGTAGTCCATCGGTTCGCGGTCGGGATGCTTTTCGAGTACGTGCCGGACGTAGTTGTCGTAGTCCGGCACGCCGCAGCACAGCCGCGCGGTCTGCACGACCCGTCGCCACACGCGCTTGTGCGTGGCGAAGTAGTCGACCGGAACCAGCGCGCCGGCCATCAGCGCATCGCCCAAGTTGCGGCCCGCATCACAGCCACGCCTTCTGCTGGTCGGGCGTGAGCTCGACGAACGGCGTCTCGCGCGCGGTCGGTGCCGCCTCGCGGCGCGCGCGCACGATCGCGCGGATCGCGAAGAACAGCGTGCTGAACACCACGAACAGGAACAGCGCCGTCAGGCCCGCGTTGACGTAGGCGTTGACGACGACCTGCTGCATCTGGCCGGCCGTCTTGGCTGCGCCCAGCAGCTCGCCGTTGGCCAGCGCCGCCTTGTAGTGGCTGGCCTGGGCGAGGAAGCCGACCGCCGGCTTGGGGTCGAACAGCTTGATCAGGCCGGCCGCGGTGGTGCAGATCAGCAGCCAGACGGTGGGCACGATCGTGACCCAGGCGTAGCGGTCCTTCTTCATCTTGAACAGCACGACCGTGCACAGCAGCAGCGCGATGCCGGCGAGCATCTGGTTGGCGATGCCGAACAGCGGCCACAGCGTGTTGATGCCGCCCAGCGGATCGACCACGCCCTGGTACAGGAAGTAGCCCCACAGGGCCACGCAGCCCGCGGTGCCGAGCGCGTTTGCCCCCCAGTTGTCGGTCTTGCGCAGCACCGGCACGAAGTTGCCCAGCAGGTCCTGCAGCATGAACCGCCCCGCCCGGGTGCCCGCGTCCACCGCGGTCAGGATGAACAACGCCTCGAACAGGATCGCGAAGTGGTACCAGAACGCCATCGCCGCCTCGCCGGTGAAGGGCAGGGCGTCGTGCAGGATCACCGCGATGCCCACCGCCAGCGTCGGCGCGCCGCCCGCGCGCGAGATGATCGTGTGCTCGCCGATCTGCTGGGCCTTGAGCTCCAGCGCCTCGGGCGTGATCACGAAGCCCATCTGGCTCACCGCCGCCGCCGCGCTCTGCACGTCGGTGCCGACGACCGCGGCCGGGCTGTTCATCGCGAAGTAGATGCCCGGATCGAGGATCGAGGCCGCGACCAGCGCCATGATCGCCACGAACGATTCCATCAGCATGCCGCCGTAGCCGATGTAGCGGGCGTGCGTCTCGTTGGCGAGCAGCTTGGGCGTGGTGCCCGAGGAGATCAGCGCGTGGAAGCCCGACACCGCGCCGCAGGCGATCGTGATGAACAGGAACGGGAACAGGCCGCCCTTCCAGACCGGGCCGTCGCCGGTGGACGCGAACTCGGTCAGCGCCGGCATCTTCAGCGATGTGACCTCGGGGCTGGCGATGACGATGCCGATCGCCAGCGCGACGATCACGCCGATCTTGAGGAACGTCGACAGGTAGTCGCGCGGCGCGAGCAGCAGCCACACCGGCAGCGTCGCGGCGACGAAGCCGTAGCCGATCAGCATCCAGGTGATCTGGGTGCCGGTGAAGGTGAAGGCCGGGCCCCAGGTCGGGTGGGCGCCGACCTTGCCGCCCAGCCAGATCGCGCCCAGCAGCAGCACGATGCCGACCACCGAGATCTCGCCGATCCTGCCGGGGCGGATGTAGCGCATGTAGATGCCCATGAAGATCGCGATCGGCATCGTCGCGATCACCGTGAACATGCCCCACGGGCTTTCGGCCAGCGCCTTGACGACGATCATCGCCAGCACCGCCAGGATGATGATCATGATCATGAAGGCGCCGAACAGCGCGATGGTGCCGGCGATCTGGCCCATCTCCTCGCGCACCAGGTCGCCGAGCGAGCGGCCGTTGCGTCGGCTGGACACGAACAGGACCATGAAGTCCTGCACCGCGCCGGCCAGTACCACGCCCACGATCAGCCACAGCATGCCGGGCAGGTAACCCATCTGCGCGGCCAGCACCGGGCCGACCAGCGGGCCGGCGCCGGCGATCGCGGCGAAGTGGTGGCCGAACAGCACGTGCTTGTTCGTCGGCACGTAGTCGAGGCCGTCGTTGTTGACGTGCGCTGGGGTCGCCCGCCGCACGTCGAGCCCCATGACGTTCTTGGCGATGTACAGGCTGTAGTAGCGGTAGGCGACCAAGTAGATCGACACCGCCGCGACGACGATCCACAGCGCGCTGATCTGCTCGCCCTGGCGCAATGCGACGACGCCCATGCAGGCCGCGCCCAGCAGCGCGACAGCGCCCCAGACGACGTGGTTGACGACACCCTTCATAGCGATTCCCCGGGAAGACCGCGCACAGGGTCGCCTCGGCGGACGGCGCGGTCAATGCGCAGCAGCGCCGATCGGGGCGGGCGACCCTACGACTTTCGTATTAGGCCGCGCCGCCGACCGGGGTGAATGGCCGGGGCGACAACGCGGGCACCCTGCTAGGATGGCGCGCCTTCCGGTCCGGACCCCCGCCCAGTGACGACGATGCCGCCGCCCGCCCCGCGCCCGCCCGCAGGGCCCCGACCGGTCGCCACGCGATGAATGCACAGATGGAGGCCTCGCTGCGCGAGCAGCTGCAGTCGCTGATCGCCGGCCTGCCCGACGGCGACGTCCAGGTCGGCCCGCTGGTCGACGAGCTCGGCGCGCAGGGCATGCTGCTGCTGGTGATCCTGCTGACGCTGGTGTTCCTGATCCCGGTCTCGATCCCCGGCGTGAGCACCGTGTTCGGCGCGGTGATCGTGCTGATCGGTGTGGCCCGGATGGCCGGACGCCCGCTGTGGCTGCCATCCGCGGTGCGCCGCCGCACGGTCCCGGCCGGCCGCATGCGTGGCGCGCTCGATGCCGGTCTCAGGTGGGTCCGCAGGCTCGAGCGCATCACCCGGCCCGGCCGCCTGGCCGGGCTGACCCACGGCCGCGGCATCGGTCTGTTCAACGACGCGGCGCTGATCCTGGGTGCGGTGCTGCTGATGGCGCCGTTCGGCTTCATCCCCTTCAGCAATACCGTGCCGGGCGTGGCGCTGATGTGCCTGGCGATCGGCCTGCTGCAGCGCGACGGCATGATGGTGCTGCTGGGCCACCTGGCCAACGTGCTGACGATCGTCTACTTCGCGATCCTGATCGGCGGCGGTGGGCTGGCGATCCGCGAGCTGTTCGCGCGGTTCTGGCCGGCGTAGCCGCCCCCACCTCCGTAGGCGCGCGCGAAAACCTACCGTTCCCTGTAGGAGCGCGCTCGCGCGCGAAGGGCCCTTCGCGGCATCCCGGTCGCGCGCAAGCGCGCTCCTACGCGACGGGATTTCGCGGCAGTGCCCATCACGCGAACGCGCGCCTACAGCCAGCCGGCCTTCTTGAACATCCGGTAGAGCAGCGCCATGACGACCGCGATGCCGCCGATCAGCACCGGGTACGCGTAGCGCCCGTCGAGCTCGGGCATGTCGTGGAAGTTCATGCCGTACCAGCTGGTGATCAGCGTCGGCGCGGCGAGCAGCGCGGCCCAGGCGCCGAGTTTCTTGACGATCTCGCCCTGGGTCAGCGTCACCAGCGCCTGGTTGACCCCGAGCGCGGTGCCGAGCATGTCGCGGATCGCGTCGACGGTCTCGTTGATGCGCGCCGAATGGTCGAGCACGTCGCGGATGTAGAGCTTCGTCTCGGCCGGCACCAGCGTCCCGGTGTTGCGCATCAGCTGCGAGAGCACGTCCTGCAGCGGCGTGACCGCGACCCGCATCCAGGTCAGTTCGCGCTTGAGCTCGTAGAGCCGGATCAGGATCCGGCGATGGAACTGCGCGCTGACGATGTCGCGTTCGAGCGCATCGAGCGTGGTGCGGAAGTCGTCGACCACGGGCAGGTAGTTGTCGACGATCGCGTCGAGCACTGCGTACAGCGCCGCGGACGGTCCCATCGCCAACAGCGCGGGCTCGCGTTCCAGGCGCCGCCGCGCCGGCGCGTACGACAGCGACGCGCCGTGGCGCACGGTCACCAGGTAGCGCGGACCGAGGAACAGGTGGGTCTCGCCGTAGGCGATGCGCTCGTCGATCGCCTGCGCAGTGTTGGCGACGATGAACAGCGCGTCGCCGTAGGCCTCGATCTTCGGGCGCTGGTGCGCCTTGCCGGCGTCCTCGATCGCCAGGTCGTGCAGGTCGAACTCCGCCTGCAGGGTGGCCAGTACCGCCTGGTCGGGCTCGTACAGGCCGATCCAGGCGAAGCACGCCGGGTCCTCGGCGAGCGCCTCGCCGACGTCGGCGAGCGGGACGTCGCGCTTGCCCTGCGGCCCGTAGACCGCGCAGTTGACCACGCTCGGCGGATTGGACGGCGCGTCGCCGGGCGTCACGGGAGAGTCGCTCATCGGCGCATCGTCGGCGAAGTCCGGCGGCGCGACAAGCACCGGCTTTTTCGTAGGAGCGCGCTCGCGCGCGAGGGCGTTTCCATGAAGGCCCATCGCGCGCGAGCGCGCTCCTACGCGATCGCCCCGCGAGTGCCGTCAATCCGCGGCATGATCAATCCGCGATCGACGTCACTGCGCGACGAACCGCACCGCCTGCCCGCCGGCCGGTGCCAGGCGGACCGACAGCGTGTCGCCGGCACCGACCGCGCGCGACTCGATCACGATGTCGTGCGGGTCGTCGCGCCAGCCGGCGTTCGCGCCGTCGCGGTAGATCTGCGCGGTGTAGCGGCGGCCCGGCTCGAGGAAGTCCAGCGGCACCTCGACGGTGCGCGCGCTGTCGTCGGTGACCGCGCCCAGGTACCAGTCGTCGCCGCCGCGCGCGCGGCGCGCGATCACCGCGTACTCGCCGACCTCGCCGGCCACCGCGCGGGTGTCCTCCCAGTCGACCGGCACGTCGCGGATGAACTGGAACGCCTCCGGACGCGCCTCGTAGTGCTCGAGCAAGTCGGCCGCCATCTGCAGCGGGCTGTAGATCACGACGTACAGCGCCAATTGCTTGGCCAGCGTGCTGGCCATCGGTTCGCCGGACTTGGTGTCCATGCCGAACACGCCGGGCGTGAAGTCCATCGGCCCGGCCAGCAGCCGCGTGTACACCAGCGTGGCCTCGTGCTCGGGCGGGTTGCCGGGATTGCCCCAGGCGTTGAACTCCATGCCGCGCGCGCCCTCGCGCGTGATCAGGTTCGGATACGTGCGGCGCAGCCCGGTGTCCTTGACCGGCTCGTGCGGGTTGACCGCGATGCGGCGCCGGGCGGCCGCGTCGACGACGGTCTGGTGGTGGCGCACCATCGCCTGGCCTTCGTGCCAGGCGTAGCGCAGGCGGCCCTGCGCGTCGCGCACCTTGGCCTGGCCGGCATCGGCAACGTAGCCGGTCTTGACCGCGTGCACGCCCAGGCGCGCGTACAGGTCGAACGCGTCGTCGAGCTGCTGCTCGTAGTGCGCGGCGTTGCCCGAGGTCTCGTGGTGGCCGATCAGCATCACGCCCTTCTCGCGCGCGTAGCGCGTGACCTCGTCGAGATCGAAGTCGGGATAGGCACGGGTGAAGCTGAAGTCCTCGCCGTTGCCGAACCACTCGCCGTCCCAGCCGAGGTTCCAGCCCTCGACCAGCACGCCCCCCAGGCCGTTGGCCGCGGCGAAGTCGATGTGGCGCTTGGCGTGCGCGGTGGTTGCGCCGTGCTTCGGGCCCGAGGCCCAGGTCTTGCGGTCGAGGTGCATCTCCCACCAGATGCCGACGTACTTCATCGGCCGGATCCACGACACGTCGCCCAGCGCGTTGGGCGCGTTGAGGTTGAGGATCAGCCCCGACTCGACCAGGCCGCCGGCGCGCTCGGCGATCTGGATCGTGCGCCACGGCGTGGCGAAGGGCGCGGCGACCTCGACCTTGGCCTCGCCGATGCCCGGCGTCAGCGCGGCCTTGAGCTTGCGGCCGTCGACGCGGGTCAGGTTCATGCCCGAGTAGTCGACCAGCGCCGCCTCGTGGATCGACAGGTGCAGGCCGTCGGCGGTGCGCAGCGTGATCGGGGTCTGCGCGTCGCCAACCTCTTCGATGGGCGTGCGGTGGTAGAGATATTCCTCGCGGTTCCATTCGAACGAGGGGATCCACCACGCGGTCGCCGCGTCGGCGACGACGAACTCGGTCAGCTCCTCGCTGATCGCCAGCCGGCGCAGGCCGGGCTGGTCGGGGAAGTCGTAGCGGAAGCCCACGCCGTCGTCGAACACGCGGAACACCACGTCGAAGCGACGCTTGGCGCCGCTGATCTCGGCGAGGGTGACGCGCAGTTCGTTGTGGTGGTCGCGCATGTGGCGGCGCTCGCCCCACGGCAGCTCCCAGGCCTCGTCGTGGCTGCGCGTGCGCTGGTCGACGATCGCGAGGTTGCGCTCGAACTTCGGCGCGTCGGCGAACAGCATGCCCAGGCGCGAGTCGGCGATGACCGGCCGGCCGGCGCGGCTGACGCGATAGCTCGCGCGGCCTTCGTTGTCGGTCGTGACCTCGACCGCGATCGTGGCGTCGGGCGAGGCGATGCGGGCGCTGGCGCGCGGTTCCGCGGCGGTTGCGGCGAGCGTGGCGAGCGGCAACAGCGCCGCCAGTAATCCGAGAAGACGGTTCGACATCGTGCGGCGCCCTCCCAGACGCGGTTCGTCGTGCGTGCGTGCGTCGGGATTCTTGCACGCCGGTTCCGCGACCTGCGGGCGCATACGTATGCAGCGGCGCAACGCCCCGCAGGCGCGCGCTCGTGCGAGAAGGCGCGCGGGCGCGTCCGATCGCGCGTCAGCGTGCGCCTACCGCGGGCGCCTGCTGCGGAACGCGAACCACAACGCCGCGTGCACCGGCAGCAGTAGCGACAGCCAGGCCGCGTTGCGCTGCGGCAGCACCGGCAGCCAGTGCAGGAACAGCGCGAGCACGCCGAGTGCGGCGATCGTCGTCAGCGCGATCGCGAACGTCCGCCCCGGCGCACGGCCGCGCGCGAGCCGCCAGCCGCCGGGCAGCAGCACCAGGCACAGCGGGTTGAACAGCAGCAGGTTGTGGTTGCGCCAGCCGAACACGTGCTCGGTGCCCAGCCACAGGAACAGCATCACGGCGCCGAGCAACGCGCACAGCGTCCAGAACCCGAGCGCGGTCGCGGCCAGCGTGCGCGGCGCGCGGCGGCCCAGCGCCAGCGCGGCGGCGCCCAGCGCGAGCCCGGCCAGCAGCCACGGCCACCACCGGCGCGCGCGTTCGGGCGGTTCGGCGGGCTGGCGGTGCGGCAATACCGCGACCTCCTCGGCGACCAGTGGCCGGCCGTCGGCGTGGCGGATGCCGCGCAGCGCCTCGGCCAGGCGCATCGGCACGAACATGTCCTGCCACAGCGCGTTCGGGCGGTCGGCCGCCGGGCCCAGGCCGATGTCGAAGCCCAGCCACATCCACGTCGCCGGCGAGGCCAGCCGCACCGCATCGCCGCGGAAGGTGTTGCCGCGCGAGCGGCCCTGCAGTTGCTGGTGCAGCAGCCCGCCCAACGCGTCGTCGAGCGCGTCGCGCACGCGTGTCGAGCAGTTGTCGGTGAAGTAGTCGTAGCGGTAGTGCGCGTTCTCGGGGCGCGCGTTCCATGCCAGCGCCGTCGCCAGGTGCCGGGCCTGCGCCGGATCGAGGTCGAGCCACTGGATCGACACGCCGCGCCCGACGTCGCGGTAGTAGGCCAGGTCGTCGGCCAGCGGCAGCGCGGCGAGCTGGTAGCGCATGTCGCCGCGCACGAAGCGGGCGACGAAGTCGGGTTCGGACGGGTCGAAGAAGCCGAAGTTGTAGGACATCGGCCCCGGCGCGGCGGGATCGTCGATCACGATCGCGTTGTGGCCGAAGCGCTCGAAGAACACCTCGCCCGGCTGCATCGTCGCCACGCCGACGCGCGGGGCATCGCCGGCGACCTGCGCCAGCGCCGGCCAGGCGAGCAGCGCCAGCAGCAGCGCGAACGCGCGGCGCCAGGCGCGCGAAGCGGTCGCGCGCGGCGCCTCAGTCCTGGGCATGCACGCTGACGTGCAGCGCGTGCAGCCGGCGCGAGTCGGCATCGGTGACCCTGAACGCGAACCGGCCCAGCGCCAGTTCCTCGCCGACCTCGGGCAGGTGGCCGATCGCGCCGATGATGACGCCGCCGATGGTGTCGTACTCGTCGTCGTCGAAGTCGGCGCCGAAGCGCTCGTTGAAATCGGCGATCGGGGTCAGCGCGCTGACCGCGAACTGGCCGTCGGCCTGGGCGGCGATCAGTGCGTTCGGGTCCTCGGCGTCGTCGTGCTCGTCGTCGATCTCGCCGACGATCTCCTCGAGCACGTCCTCGATCGTCACCAGCCCGGCGACGCCGCCGTACTCGTCGATGACGATCGCCATGTGGTTGCGCGAGAGCCGGAACTCGCGCAGCAGCACGTTGAGCTTCTTCGACTCGGGGATCAGCACCGCCGGGCGCAGCAGCTCGTGGATCGAGCCGGGGCCGTTGTCGGCCACGACGCCGCGCAGCAGGTCCTTGGCGAGCAGGATGCCGAGCACCTCGTCCTTGTCGTCGCCGTGCACCGGGAAGCGCGAGTGGCCCGACTCGACGACCTGCTTCATCAGGTCCAGGAACTTGGCGTCGGCCGGCAGCGCGACCATCTGCGCGCGCGGCACCATGACGTCGCCGACCGTCTTGCTGGAAATGCCCAGCGCGCCTTCGAACATCCGCAGCGTGTCGGCGTCGATCAGGCCATCGGCATGGGTGTCGCGCAGGAGCTCGACGAGGTCCTCGCGGTTCGTGGGCTCGCCGGAGATCGCGGAACTGATCCGGTCCAGCCAGCTGCGTCGTTTCTCGTGGGGCTCGGAGGCGGTTTGACTACTGTCGTCTTCTGACATCGCGTTGGCATGGGCGCCCCAGGGGGGAGGGGCGATGGTGGGGCGGTCGGGAAAGTCTAGCGCGTCCGCCGTCGCCGGTGTCCAGGCCGCCGTCACGGCCGAAAATCCCGGTGCCGGGCGCGGCGAAATCCGACGCCCGTCGCGCCGGTTTCCGATCGCGCCGGCGAGCGGCTGCGGCGATGCTGGCCGCTCGCCCATTCAGGAGCACCCAGATGCCGATCGCCGTTCGCCCGTCCCGCCTGGCCCCGCTGCTGCTCGCCGCGATGCTCGCCCTGCCTGGGCCGTCCAGCGCCGACGACCGCCTCGACGGGCCCTACGTCGACGCCGCGACCTACGCCCGCGGCGACGACGCGCTGGTCGAGGCCTGGTACGCGATGACCTACCAGCTTCCCCGGCAGTTCGACCAGGTCTGCGGCGACACCTTCTGCGAGGGCGAGTACACCAACTACCAGCCGCTGCGCTTCCAGTGTTCGGTGCGCCGGGACGACGGCCGGATCGGCATGTGCGTGTGGAGTTTCGCGGCCAGCGACGAATACCTGCTGCCGCGCTCGGGCCGGATCGTCGTGCAGCCGGAGGTCCGGCATTGCCGCACGCCGCTCGCGCCCGGCGCGACGCTGCCGGCGATGCTCGACGCGGTGGCCGGCGGTGAGGCCCTCCACGCCGCGCTGCCGGGCGGGCACTCGATCTTCGACGGGCTCGTCGACTGCCTCTGAGCGCCCACGCACGGGCGCAGGCTCAGCCGGGCAGGCGGTAGGGGTCGTCGATGCCGAGCGCGGCCAGCACCTCGCGCTCGAGCTGCTCCATCGCCTCGGCGTCCTTGTCGTCCTCGTGGTCCCAGCCCAGCAGGTGCAGCACGCCGTGCACGGTCAGGTGGGCGTAGTGGTCGTTGAGGCGCTTGTGCTGCTCGCCCGCTTCGCGCGCGACCACCGGCGCGCAGATCACCAGGTCGCCCAGCAGCGGCAGCCGCACGCCTTCGGGCAGGCCCTCGGGCAGCTCGGCCGGGAAGCTGAGCACGTTGGTCGCGTAGTCCTTGCTGCGGTAGTGGCGATTGAGCGCGCGCCCCTCGTCCTCGCCGACCAGGCGGATCGCGAGGTCGGCCTCGCGGATCCGGCCGTCGAGCGCGGCGGCGGCCCAGCGCCGGAAGCTGGCCGCCGCGGGGATGCCCTTGCGCGGCAGCGCGTAGCCGACGGCGATGTCGAGTCGGGTGGGTCCCTGGGTCATGGCAGGCCTCGTAAGGACGGGGAGGGCAGAGCTGGGCGGGGCCTCAGACGATCCATTCGACCAGCATCAGAAACGGGCGCTCGCCCTCGTGCAGCCGGTAGAGGGCGGCACCCATGGGGCCGCGCCCCGGTTCGGGGTTCGGGCGTGCGACCAGCATGTCATCCACCAGGCCGGGCTCGCCGGTCCTCGAGACCGCGGCAGTCCCGGCCTCGATCATCGCACCGATCACATACTGCGCGTCCTTGGACACGTCACGCAGCGCCGTGCGCCGGCAGCCGTGCAGGTCGCGCCCCTGCAGGCGGGGAGCGGCGAGCAGCGCGGCGGCACGGTCGCCGCGGATCAGCGCGAGGCGCTCGCGCTCGTCGCGCCACGGCCTCGACCCGGCACCGTCCTGCGCCAGGGGCGGGCGTGCCGCGACCGCGCGCCCGAGCGCGTCCATCGGCAGGCTCACCGTCACCGCGCCGGTCTCGATCGACAGGCAGGGCGCGGCGATCGCAGTCGCCGTCGCGACGCGCACCTGCGGGGGCGGCGACAGGGCCGCGCCGGCGGCCGTCGACAGCGCCAGGGTCGCGAGCAGGGCGGAAGCGCGCGCCGGTCGCATCGCTCAGGCCGGGCCGGTCGCCGTGTCGGACGCGTCGCGGCGCTCGTAGGCGCTGACGATGCGCGCGACCAGCGGATGGCGCACGACGTCGCGGGCCTCGAAGAACGTGAAGCTGACGCCGTCGACCTCGCGCAGCACGTCCAGCGCGTCGCGCAGGCCGGACTTCACGTGCTTGGGCAGGTCGATCTGGGTCAGGTCGCCGGTGACCACCGCCGTCGAGCCGAAGCCCAGGCGGGTCAGGAACATCTTCATCTGCTCGATCGTCGTGTTCTGCGCCTCGTCGAGGATCACGAACGCGTCGTTGAGCGTGCGCCCGCGCATGTACGCCAGCGGCGCGATCTCGATGACGTTGCGCTCCAGCAGCTTGGCGACCTTCTCCACGCCGAGCATCTCGTAGAGCGCGTCGTAGAGCGGGCGCAGGTACGGATCGACCTTCTGGCTCAGGTCGCCGGGTAGAAAGCCCAGCTTCTCGCCGGCCTCGACCGCCGGGCGCACCAGCACCAGCCGCTGGATCTTCGATTCGTTGAGCGCCTCGACCGCCATCGCGACCGCGAGGAAGGTCTTGCCGGTGCCCGCCGGGCCGATGCCGAAATTGATGTCGTGGGTGGCGATGCGGTGCAGGTAGCGGACCTGGTTCGCGCCGCGTCCGCGGATCGTGCCGCGCTTGACCCGGACCGCCACCTCCTGCGGCACGACGTCGTCGTCGCCGGCGACGTTGGCCTCCGACAGCCGCATCGCGACCGCTTGGCTGTCGAGCGTCTCGGTCTCGGTCTCGGCGTAGAGCGCGCGCACAAACGCCTCGGCCCGCGCCACCGTGTCGCGGTCGCGGCCGGTGATGCGGAACACGTGCCCGCGGTTGGCGATCTCCACGCCCAGCCGCAGCTCGATCTGGCGCAGGTGGCCGTCGAAGGGGCCGGCGAGGTTGGCGAGGCGCTCGGTGTCGTCCGGTTCGAGGACGAAGTCGGTCTGGGGGCTGGTCTGCATAGGGCGCGCAGGGTAGCGCATCGCCATGCATCGCAGCGTCGCGGCGCGCCGGTTCAGCGCGCATTCGTCCATTAATTGATTGGTCAATTAATATTTGCCGCATGGCCAGATCCCGCACCCCCGACCCCGCCCGCACGCCCGGGCGCCCGCCCGCCGGCGATACCGACCGGCGCACGTCCGCACTCGACGCTGCGCTCGCGTGCTACGTGCGCCGCGGCATCGCGGCGACGTCGCTGCGCGACATCGCCACCGAGGCCGGGGTGACGCCGGCGCTGCTGCACTACTACTTCCGGGATGCCGCGGGCTTGCGCGACGCGGTGATCGCCGAGCGGCTGATGCCGGTGTTCGACGAGGTGCGCGACACGCTGCTGGGCATGGAGGACGCATCGCTGCGGACGGTGCTGGTCGCGTTCGTCGACCTGCTGTGCGCGCTGGTCGCGCGGCACCCGTGGATGCCGGCGCTGTGGATCCGCGAGGTGGTCAGCGAGGGTGGCGACCTGCGCGATCTGCTGGTCACCCGGCTGGCGCCGGAGATCAGCGCGTTCATGGCCGCGCGCTTCGCGCACGAGCAGCAGGCCGGTCGGCTCAATCCCGCGCTCGACCCGCGCCTGTTGCTGGTCTCGCTGGTCGGGCTGACGCTGTTTCCTGCCGCCGGCACCCCGATCTGGCGGCAGCTGTTCGCCAGCGACGAGCTGGGGATCGACGACATCCGCCTGCACGCGCTCGCCTTGCTCGATCGCGGCCTGGAGCTGCCTGCATGACCCGTCTCGTCCCGATGTCCCTTCTGGTGCTGGCCGCCGCCCTGGCCGCCGGCTGCAGCCGCGAACCGCCGCACGCACTGGGCACGCTGGAATACGACCGCATCACGCTGCCGGCGCCCGCCGCCGAGCGCATCGCCGAGATCGCGGTGCGCGAGGGCCAGCGCGTGGAGGCGGGCGAACGCATCCTGACCCTGGAGCGCACCCGTGGCGACGCGCAGCTCGCGGCCGCCGAGGCCGACGTCGCGCGCCAGCGCCAAGCGCTGGAGGAACTGCGCAACGGCGCGCGGCGCGAGGATATCGACCAGGCGCGCGCGAACCTGGCGGCCGCGCAGGCGCAGGCCCGCGACGCGCGCGCCTACTACGACCGGCTCACGCCGCTCGGCGGCCGGCAGCTGGTCTCGGCCGCCGACGTCGACCGCGCCCGCGCGGCGGCCGGCAACGCCCAGGCGCAGGTCGCCGGCGCGCAGGCCGCGCTGGCCGAGCTGCGCAACGGCGCGCGCCCCGAGCAGATCGCGCAGGCGCAGGCCGCGCTGGAGGCCGCGCAGGCGCAGGCGCGCGCGCAGTCGGTCAGCACCGGGCGTCTGGACGTGGTGGCGCCGCGCGCGGCGCGAGTGGACAGCCTGCCGTACCGGCTCGGCGACGAGGCGCCGGTCGGCGCGCCGCTGGCGGTGCTGCTGGTCGGCGCGCAGCCCTATGCGCGGGTCTACGTGCCCGAGCCGCTGCGGGCCGATGTCCGGGTCGGCGACCGCGCCACGGTGCGCGTCGGCGCCGAGGGCGAGCGCGTCTATGCCGGCCGCGTGCGCATGGTGCGCAGCGAGCCGACGTTCACGCCGTACTACGCGCTCAGCGGCAAGGACGCCGCGCGCCTGAGCTACCTGGCCGAGGTCGAGCTCGAGGACGCCGCCGACCTGCCGGCGGGCCTGCCGCTGCGGGTGGAGTTCTGACGATGGACGATCGACCTTCCGCGGGCGGCACGCCGCCGGTGCCGGCCGGCGACGCGGCGATCCGTGCGCGCGGGCTGGTCAAGCGCTTCGGCGGACTGGTCGCGGTCGACCACGTCGACCTGACCGTGCCGCGCGCCAGCGTCTACGGCTTCCTGGGGCCCAACGGCTCGGGCAAGTCGACCACGATCCGCATGCTCTGCGGCCTGCTGACGCCCAGCGACGGCGACATCGAGGTGCTGGGCCTGCGCATCCCCGACCAGGCCGATGCACTGCGCCTGCGCATCGGCTACATGACCCAGAAGTTCTCCTTGTTCGAGGACCTGACGGTGCGCGAGAACCTGGAATTCCTCGCGGCGGTCTACGGGCTGCCCCGCACGCAGGCGCGCGCCCGGGTCGACGAACTGGTCGAGCTCTACCATCTCGCCGACCGCCAGGGCCAGCTCGCCGGCACGATGAGCGGCGGCCAGAAGCAGCGCCTGGCATTGGCCGGCGCGGTGATCCACCGTCCCGAGCTGCTGTTCCTCGACGAGCCGACCAGCGCGGTCGATCCCGAGTCGCGGCGCGATTTCTGGGACAAGCTCTTCGAACTGGCCGACAGCGGCACCACGCTGCTGGTCTCGACCCACTACATGGACGAGGCCGAGCGCTGCCACCGCATCGCGATCCTCGACCGCGGCGTGCTGGTCGCCGACGGCGCGCCGGGCGAGCTGGCCGCCGGGCTGTCGGGCCGCAGCGTCGAGGTGCGCGCCGCGCAGCCGCGGCGTGCGCAGCAGGTGCTCGCGCGCCTGCCCGACGTGCTCAGCGTCGCGCAGATCGGCAACAGCCTGCGCGTGCTCGCGCGGTCGGGCACGGGTGGCGACGGCGGACTGGCCGAGGCACTGCGCACGGCCGGACTCGAGGCCGAGGTCCGGCCGGCGGTCCCCAACCTCGAGGACGTGTTCGTTGCCGCGACCCGCCGCGACGATGCGGAGGATGCCGCATGAATCCCCTGCGCCGCCTGTGGGCCGTCGTCGTCAAGGAACTGCGGCAGATCCGCCGCGACCGCATCAGCCTGGTCATGATCGTGCTGATCCCGGTCGTCGACCTGCTGCTGTTCGGCTACGCGATCAACTACAACCCGCGCGGGCTCGACGCGGCGATCGCCGACCAGGCCGTCACCGCGACCTCGCGCGCGGCGGTCATGGACATCCAGGCGACCGGGGTCGTCGACACGGTCGCGGTCGTCGATAGCCCGCAGCAACTGGTCGAGATGCTGCGACGCGGCGAGATCAGTGTCGGGATCACGATCCCGCCGGATTTCGAGCGCCGCATCGTCGACGGTCGCCCGGCGATGCAGGTCATGGTCGATGGTACCGACACGGTGGTGCAGGCGGCCGCCAACCAGATCGCGCAGTTGCCGCTCGAAGGCCCCGACGGACGCCGCGCCGCGCGCGCGGCGCCGCAGATCGAGGTCGTGAGCTTCTACAACCCCGAGCGGCGTTCGGCGGTCAGCATCGTGCCCGGCCTGATCGGCATCATCCTCACGATGACGATGACCATGTTCACCGCGATGGCGATCGTGCGCGAGCGCGAGCGCGGCAACATGGAACTGCTGATCGCGACCCCGCTGGCGCGCGGCGAGCTGATGGTGGGCAAGGTGCTGCCGTACGCGGCGATCGGCCTGATCCAGACCACGCTGATCCTGGTGCTGGGGTTCTGGTTCTTCGACGTGCCGCTGCGCGGCAGCCTGCTGGACGTCTACCTGGCCTCGCTGCTGCTGATCTTCGCCAACCTGGCGATGGGTCTGCTGATCTCCACGCACGCGCGCACCCAGTTCCAGGCGATCCAGGTCGCGATGCTGGTGTTCCTGCCGTCGATCCTGATCTCGGGCTTCATGTTCCCGTTCGCCGGCATGCCGGACGTGGTGCAGTGGGGCGCCGAGGCGCTGCCGATGACCCAGTTCCTGCGCCTGGTGCGCGGGGTCATGCTGCGCGGCGCCAGCATCTGGGAGCTGTGGCCATCGATCCTGGCGCTGTGCGCGTTCACCGCGGTCACGATGGCGCTGGCGATCGCGCGGTTCCGCAAGCGGCTGGACTGACGGCGCGCCGCACGGCGCGGCGGTCGCGTCACGCGACCGCGGCGTCCTCGTCCACGCGCACCCGGCCGCGCAGCGAGTTGCTGAGCGCGGCGGTGATCTCGACGTCGACGAATTTCCCGATCAGCCGGGCCGGGGCGGGGAAGTTCACCGAGCGCATGTTCTCGGTCTTGCCGGTCAGTTCGTTGGGATCCTTGCGCGACGGTCCCTCGACCAGCACCCGCTGCACGCTGCCGACCATCCGCTGGGAGATCCCGGCCGCGTGCGCGTTGATGTGCGCCTGCAGCCGGCTGAGCCGGGCGTGCTTCTCGGCCTGGGTGACCGTGTCCTCGAGATCGGAGGCCGGGGTGCCGGGGCGGCGCGAGTAGATGAAGGAGAACGACTGGTCGAAGCCGACGTCCTCGATCAGCTTCATCGTCTTCTCGAAGTCGGCGTCGGTCTCGCCGGGGAAGCCGACGATGAAATCCGAGGAGATCGAGATGTTCGGCCGCACGGCGCGAAGTTTCCGGATCTTCTGCTTGAACTCCAGCGCGGTGTAGCCGCGCTTCATCGCCGAGAGGATGCGGTCGCTGCCGGCCTGCACCGGCAGGTGCAGGTAGTCGGCCAGTTGCGGGACGTCGCGGTAGGCCTCGATCAGCGAGTCGGAGAACTCCAGCGGATGCGAGGTCGTGAAGCGGATGCGCTCGATGCCGTCGATCTGCGCGATCGTGCGGATCAGCAGGCCGAGGTCGGCCACCTCGTCGCCGCCCATCGGCCCGCGGTAGGCATTGACGTTCTGGCCCAGCAGGTTGATCTCGCGCACGCCCTGGCCGGCCAGCCGCACGACCTCGACCAGCACGTCCTCGAACGGCCGGCTGACCTCCTCGCCGCGGGTGTAGGGCACCACGCAGAACGAGCAGTACTTCGAGCAGCCTTCCATGATCGACACGAATGCGCTCGGGCCCTCGGCGCGCGGCTCGGGCAGGCGGTCGAACTTCTCGATCTCCGGGAAGCTGATGTCCACCTGCGGCTGGCCGGTCGCGCGCTTGGCGCGGATCAGCTCGGGCAGGCGGTGCAGCGTCTGCGGGCCGAACACCAGGTCCACGTACGGCGCGCGCTTGACGATCGCCTCGCCCTCCTGGGACGCGACGCAGCCGCCCACGCCGATCAGCACCGGCTTGCCGCCCTGCTTGAGTGACTTCCAGCGTCCGAGCTGGCTGAACACCTTCTCCTGCGCCTTCTCGCGGATCGAGCAGGTGTTGACCAGCACGACGTCGGCCTCCTCGACGTCGTCGGTCAGCTCCAGGCCCTCCGCGGCGGCGAGCACGTCGGCCATCTTGGCCGAGTCGTACTCGTTCATCTGGCACCCGTGGGTCTGGATGTAGAGCTTGCCGCGCGCGGGCATGGGCGTGCCCTGAGCGGGCGGGACGGGAAGGTCGAGGACGGGCGCGGCGGGCGCCTGGGGAGCGGGCTGGGTCATGGCGTTTCCGGGGCGACGGCGTTGAGTCCGGGCCGGATGGCTGGGCGGGGCGCAGAGTGTACCGGCCCGCGCCCTGCCGCTCGATCGCCCCGTTCACAATCAAGCACTTGGCAATGGCTCCGGAAGACGCGACACTCCGCGGCGTGAAACGGGGATGGGGACTCATCGCGACGCTCGGTCTGCTGGCGGCCTGCCCGGTCTCCGGCAGCACGCTGTATCGCTGCGACAGCGGCGACGGCATTCCCCAGTACGTCAGCAAGCGGGTCTCGGGCGCCAGCTGCCGTGCGGTCGCCAGTGCGCCGGCCGCGCCGCGCCGCGCCGCGACCCCGGCCAGGCCGAAGGGCGCGCCTGCCGCACCGGCGGGCATCGACCGCGGCGCGCCCGCCACGTTCATGGGCGGCGGCGCGGCGTCGTCCCCGGCGTCCGCATCGGCGCCGACACCCGCCGCAACCGCGGCACCGGCCCGGAGCGGCGGGCAGCGGCGGCTGCAGCAGGGCCAGGTCTACTCCTACGTCCGCGACGGCGTGCGCCACTACAGCAGCACGCGACCGGCCGGCGGCGCGCAGGTCGCCTCGGTGCGCACGATCCGCTACAGCTTCTTCGAGACCTGCTACGCCTGCGGTGCGGCGCCCGGCGTCAACTTCGGCACCGTGCGGCTCAACCGCGACGCCTACCGCGACGAGGTCGCCCGCGCGGCGCGCGAGTTCGGCGTCGATGAGGCGATCGTGCGCGCGATCATGCATGCCGAGTCGGCGTTCAACCCCAACGCGCTCTCGCGCGCCGGCGCGCAGGGGCTGATGCAGCTCATGCCGGCGACCGCGCGGCGCTTTGGCGTGGTCAATGCCTTCGACCCGGAGCAGAACATCCGCGGCGGCGTCGAATACCTGGCCTGGCTGCTGCGGCGCTTCGACGGCGACCTGACCCTGGCTGCGGCCGGCTACAACGCCGGCGAGGGCGCGGTGGACCGCCACAAGGGCGTGCCGCCCTACAGCGAGACCCAGCGCTACGTGCAGCGCGTGGGCACGCTCGCCGAGCGCTACCGCGGGCAGGTCGCGAGCCGCTGAGCGCGCACGGCAGGTGCGACATTTCGACCCAATTGTCGGTCGATTCAGGGTTCAGCTACACTGCCACACATCGATGCGGCCGCCTGCGGAACGGGTGGGTCCGTGGCAGCCAGCGCACAGTAGCTACCGAAGTTTTGCGGAGTACCGATGGTCGACGAAGCGGTGATCGGACCTGGCGGCGGGGATGAGCCAGTCAATGTGGGGCGGCGCCGGTTCCTGACCGCGAGCACCCTGGTCGTGGGCGCGGTGGGCGCGGGTGTCGCCGCCATTCCCTTCATCAAGTCCTGGAATCCCAGTGCGCGGGCGCAGCTCGCCGGCGCGCCGGTGACCGTCGACATCAGCGCGCTGCAGGAGGGCCAGCGGCTGATCGCCGAGTGGCGCGGCCAGCCGATCTGGATCGTCAAGCGCTCCAAGGCGATCCTCGACGCGCTGCCCACGCTCGACGGCATGCTCAAGGATCCCGAGTCGGGCAACGTCGACCAGCAGCCGGACTACGTCCGCGAGGCGAACCCGGAACTGCGGTCGATCAAGCCCGACATCTCGGTGCTGGTCGGCCTGTGCACGCACCTGGGCTGCTCGCCGGAGATGGTCGCCGAGATCCGCCCGGCACCGTTCGACGCCGACTGGAAGGGCGGCTACTTCTGCCCCTGCCACAAGTCGAAGTTCGACATGGCCGGCCGCGTCTACGACGGCGTGCCCGCGCCGACGAACCTCCTGGTACCGCCGCACTACTACGCCGACGACAACACCCTCGTCATCGGCGTCGATCCGCAGGGAGCCGCGTGATGGCCAACGTCCTCGTCCGCGGCGCCAACGGCGTCTTCAACTGGGTCAACGAGCGCGCACCGGCACTGATGCCGATGTACCGCAAGCACATGACCGAGTACTACGCGCCGAAGAACTTCAACATCTGGTACATCTTCGGCGTGCTGTCGCTGGTCGTGCTGGTCAACCAGATCCTGACCGGCATCTTCCTGACGATGCACTACAAGCCGAGCGCGGCGGAAGCCTTCGCCTCGGTCGAATACATCATGCGCGACGTGGAGTGGGGCTGGCTGATCCGCTACATGCACAGCACCGGCGCCTCGCTGTTCTTCATCGTCGTCTACATCCACATGTTCCGCGGGCTGATGTACGGCTCCTACCAGAAGCCGCGCGAACTGGTGTGGATCATGGGCATGCTGATCTACCTGGTGCTGATGGCCGAGGCGTTCCTGGGCTACGTGCTGCCGTGGGGCCAGATGTCGTTCTGGGGCGCGAAGGTGATCATCTCGCTGTTCGGCGCGATCCCGGTCATCGGCAACGGCCTGACCGAGTGGATCATGGGCGACTACCTGCCCAGCGACGCGACGCTCAACCGCTTCTTCGCGCTGCACGTGATCGCGCTGCCGCTGGTGCTGCTGCTGCTCGTGGTGCTGCACCTGGGCGCGCTGCACGAGGTAGGGTCCAACAACCCCGACGGCGTGGAGATCAAGAAAGGGCCCAAGGGCAACCGCTGGTCGAAGTCCGCACCGGCCGACGGCATCCCGTTCCACCCGTACTACTCGGTCAAGGACGGCTTCTACGTCTGCTTCTTCCTGATCATCGCCGCGTTCATCATCTTCTTCGCCCCGGCGTTCGGCGGCTGGTTTCTCGAGCACGACAACTTCACCGCGGCCAACCACCTGGTCACGCCCGAGCACATCAAGCCGGTGTGGTACTACACGCCGTACTACGCGATGCTGCGGGTGGTGCCGCACAAGCTCAGCGGCGTGATCGTGATGTTCTCCGCGATCGCTGTGCTGTTCCTGATCCCGTGGCTGGACCGCTGCAAGGTCAAGTCGCACCGCTACCGCGGCCCGCTGACCAAGATCATGCTGCTGCTGCTGGCCGTGTGCTTCGTCTGGCTGGGCAAGATCGGCGCCGGCCCCGGCACCGACCCGGTCGAGACCATCATCGGCCGCGTGCTGACGTTCCTCTACTTCGCTTTCTTCATCACGATGCCCCTGTGGACCAAGCTCGACAGGACCAAGGCCGTGCCCGATCGGGTGACGATGCATGACTAACCGACTCATTGCCCGCATCGCCGTCGCGGCGGCCGGCCTGCTGCTGTCGTTCGGCGCACTGGCCGCGGCCGGCGGACCGGTCGAGCATGCCGGCACCGATCTGGGCGACCGCGCCTCGCTGCAGCGCGGCGCGCAGGCCTACATGAACTACTGTGCGGGCTGCCACTCGCTCAAGTTCATGCGTTACTCGCGCATGGCGCAGGACCTGGGCCTGACCGAGGAGGAGGTGATGAGCAACCTCAACCTCACCGGCGCGGCGTTCGGCGAGCACATCGTCTCGTCGATGCCCGCCGAGCACGCGGCCAAGTGGTTCGGCCAGACGCCGCCGGACCTGAGCCTGATCGCCCGCGTGCGCGGCAGCGACTGGATCTTCACCTACCTCAAGTCGTTCTACCTCGACGAGACCCGCCCGCTGGGCTGGAACAACGCGCTGTTCCCCAACGCGTCGATGCCCAATCCGCTGTGGGAAATGCAGGGCCTGCAGCGCCCGGTCTACGCCGAGGCGGCCGAGGGCGCCGACCCGGTGGTCGAGCACCTGGAGATCGCGACCCCGGGCACCCAGGACGCGCAGCAGTTCGACCAGACGGTCCGCGACATCGCCGCGTTCCTGGAGTACGTCGGCGAGCCGGCGGCCCTCAAGCGCCAGCAGCTCGGCGTCTGGGTGCTGCTGTTCCTGGCCTTCCTGACGTTCATGGCCTGGCTGCTGAAGAAGGAATACTGGCGCGACGTCCACTGAGCCCGTCGGGCCCGGCACGATGCCGGGCCCTGGCGGCAGGCGCCCGGTGCCATTGCCGGGCGGCTCAGGGAAATGCGAGACTCGGGCACCGCGACAATCGTCTGCGAGGGGCAGGCGGCATCGCGAGGGTTGGCGGAGCCAGCCTTACGGACAGGCCGAAGCAGGCCGCGAGTGCATCCATGCGAAACGTGCTGACACTGTTTTCCTCGGTCGATGATGTGCTGTGCCATCGCGCACGGCTCGTGCTCGCGGCCAAGGGCGTCACCTACGACATGGTCGTGGTCGATCCGCGGAACCCGTCCGAGGACCTGATCGACCTCAATCCCTACCACTCGGTGCCGACGCTGGTCGAGCGCGAGCTGGTGCTCTACGCGGCCAGCGTGGTCAGCGAGTACCTCGACGAGCGCTATCCGCACCCGCCGCTGATGCCGGTCGATCCGCTGTCGCGCGCGCGGCTGCGGCTGGCGATGCTGCGCATCGAGCACGACTGGGTCCCGCAGGTGCAGGCGATCCAGCTGGGCAACAAGGCCCAGGCCGAGGCCGGCCGCAAGCGGCTCAAGGAGCTGCTGACCGCCTCGGTGCCGCTGTTCAAGGCCAGCAAGTTCTTCCTCAATCCGGAGATGAGCCTGGCCGACTGCGCGATGGCGCCGATCGTCTGGCGCCTGCAGGCGCTGGAGATCCCGCTGCCCAAGGACGGCGTCAAGGCGATCGAGGACTACGGCAACCGCATCTTCCGCAGCCCCGGCTTCGTGCGCAGCCTGACCCCGCAGGAACGCGCGCTGCGCGCGCTGCCCGAGTGAGCGCCGCCCGGTGCTGGCGTCGTGCCGGCACCGCGTCGCCTGCCGCCTGCGGCCGCGAGCCGGTAGACTGTCGCGCATGACGGACCAAGCGCCTGCGATGACCAGCCACCGCCCGTACCTGCTCCGCGCACTGTACGAGTGGATCGCCGACAACGGCATGACCCCCCACATCCTGGTCGACGCGCGCCGCCCCGGCGTGCGCGTGCCCGCGCATGCCGTGCAGGACGGCCGGGTCGTGCTCAACATCGCCGATCGCGCGGTCGCGCGGCTGGAGATGGACAACGACAGCGTGCGCTTCTCGGCGCGCTTCGGCGGCGTCAGCCAGTCGGTCGTTGTGCCGATCGCCGCGGTGCTGGCGGTCTACGCGCGCGAGACCGGGCAGGGCATGGCATTGCCGGAGGACATCGTCGCCTCGGGCGACGACGACGCCGCGCCGGCCGGGGAGACGCAGGCCCCCACGCCCGCGCGGCCGGCCTTCGAGTCGGTGGACGGTGGTGCGACCGACCGCGATGCCGACGCCGACGGCCCGCCGGACGACACCCCGCCCGAGCCGCGGCGCGGGCACCTGCGCGTGATCAAGTAGCGCGCTTTCCGACGTCGTCCGTCCGCGGCGGCGCCGGGCCTCGTCCGCTCAGGGCAGCGCTGCGACGTCGCGGCGCGTCGGCCCGCTGAACGCGACCAGTCGATCCCCGCGCAGCACCAGCTGGCCGACGTGGCGCGCGATGCCGTCCTCGGAGTACTCGAACCGGAAGCTGCGCTCCACGCGCAGGCGGCCGCTGTCGTCGCGGCGCAGGCGCATCGCGTAGGCGTGCACGCTCTGGTCGAGCCACTGCACGCCGGCGCGCTCGCAGGCCTCGCGGCCGAGTTGCCCGGCCCGTTCGGCGGCGGCTCGCGCCGCGCTCCACCACAGGAACACGGCGAACGCGGCCAGCATCGCGAAGATCATCGTCGGGAAATCGGGCATGCGCGCATCGTGGTGGCGCGGGACGTTCGATACAAGGGCGTCGGCCCGTAGGAGCGCGTTTGCGCGCGAAGACGCTTTGCGATCAAGCCCGATCGCGCGCGAGCGCGCTCCTACACGAAGCATGCCGATCAGGCGGGAGGCGCGCCCAGCTTCAGCGACAGGTCGATCGCCTGCACGTGCTTGGTCAGCGCGCCGACGGACACGTAGTCCACGCCGTCGGCGGCAATCGCGCGCAGGCCGTCGAGATCGACGCTGCCCGAGACCTCGAGCGGAATGCGGCCGTCGAACGGCGCGGCCCGCGCGATGGCGACTGCCGCGCGCCGCATCTCGGCATCGAAGTCGTCGACCAGCACGCGCGTGCAGCCCGCGCTGAGCGCCTCGCGCAACTCGTCGAGCGTCTCCACCTCGACGACCAGCGGCAGGTCGGGCGCCAGAGCCCGGGCAGCCGCGATCGCGGCGGAGACGCCGCCCGCGGCGCGGACGTGGTTCTCCTTGAGCATCACCGTGTCGTAGAGGCCGATGCGGTGGTTGTGCCCGCCGCCCGCGCGCACCGCGTACTTCTGCGCCAGGCGAAGGCCCGGCAGCGTCTTGCGGGTGTCGAGCAAGCGCGTGCCGGTGCCCGCCAGTGCGGCGACGAAGCGCGCGGTGGCGGTCGCCGTCGCGCTCAGCGTCTGCATGAAATTCAGCGAGGTGCGCTCGGCGCCGACCAGCGCGCGGGTGCGACCGGCGAGCGTCGCGAGCACGGTGCCGGCGGCGACCCGGTCGCCCTCGGCGACGTGCCAGTCGATGCGCACGTCGGGGTCGAGTGCGCGATGGCAGGCGTCGAACCAGGGGCGCCCGCAGACCACCGCGTCCTGCTTGCACAGCAGCCTGGCGACCGCGTCCTGGTCGGGCAGCAGCGCGCCGGTGACGTCGCCGGTGCCGAGGTCCTCGGCCAGCGCCGCGGCGACGTTGGCGGCGACGGCGTCCGGATCGGGCGGTGCGAGCGGGCTGGCGGCTGCGGGATCGGTCATGGGCGTTGCCGGTCGTGGGGTGGGCGGTCCTGGCGCGGCGGTGTCGGCCGGCCTCGGCGTCCGGGGTTCGACGGTGCGCCCGGTGCATGCCTGTGCCGGGCGCGGCCCTCAGCTCTTCGGAAAGTCGGCGACCTGGGCGGTGGCGATGCCGTCCTCGACCAGCAGCACCGGGATGCCGTCGTCGACCCGGTAGACGCGCTTGCGGTCGTGGGTGATCAGCGCCTCGCGCAACGGCTCGGCCTGCGCCGCGCCGTCCTCGCGCTGCACCGCGCCGGCGGCGATCGCCGCGTTGAGCGCATCCAGGCCCGGGCGGTCGAGCAGCGACAGCGGCTGGCGGCTGGCGGGGCAGACGAGGATGTCGAGCAGCTTGCGGTCCATGGGGCGGGTCCGGGGTGTTTCGGGAATCGCGGAAGCGTATCACCTCGCGTCGCCGGCGCCGGGCGCGGCAGGGGCGTGCGCGGACGTAAAACACTCTAAAATGCCGGTTTGAGGCCGGAGCCCGCGCAATGTCAGCCAACGTCCAGAGCAACACGCCCGCCAGCGGCACGTCCGGCGGCAGGGCCGCGCCCGCCCGCCCGCCGCTCGTGGGCATCGTGATGGGCTCGCGTTCGGACTGGGAGACGATGCAGCACGCCGCGCAGAAGCTCGAGCAGCTCGGCGTCCCGCACGAGATCCGCGTGGTGTCCGCGCACCGCACGCCGGACGTGCTGTTCGACTACGCCGCCTCGGCGCGCACGCGCGGCCTGCGCGCGATCATCGCCGGCGCCGGCGGCGCGGCGCATCTGCCGGGCATGCTCGCGTCCAAGACCGCGGTGCCGGTGCTCGGCGTGCCGGTGCAGTCCAGGGCGCTCAACGGACTCGATTCGCTGCTGTCGATCGTGCAGATGCCGGCCGGCGTGCCGGTCGCGACGTTCGCGATCGGCAATGCCGGCGCGGCCAACGCCGCGCTGTTCGCCGCGGCGATGCTGGCCGCCGGCGACGAGGCGGTCGCCCGCGCGCTGGACGAGTTCCGCCAGCGCCAGACCGACGAAGTCGCCGCCAACGACGATCCGCGTCGATGAGCGGCGAGCCGGTCGGCACCGACGGGCGCGCCTGCCCGGCGCCCGCGTCCCGTCCCGCTGTCGCGCGGGAACGCCGCCGCCGGGGCGTCCTGCCGCGGGGGCAGGCATGAGCACGGTCGGCATCCTGGGCGGCGGCCAGCTCGCACGTATGCTGGCGCTGGCCGGGCATCCGCTGGGGCTGCGCTTCGTCGTGCTCGACGGTGCGGCCGATGCCTGCGCGGGGCAGTGCGCGCCGCTGCTGGTGGGCGGCTACGACGATCCCGCGGCGCTGGCCGAGCTGGCCGGCCGTGTCGACGTGGCGACGTTCGACTTCGAGAACGTGCCGGCCGACGGCGCGCGGCGACTCGCCGCGGACGTGCCGGTGTTCCCCAATCCCGACGCGCTGGCGCTGACCCAGGACCGGCTCGCCGAGAAGACGCTGTTCCGCGAGCTCGGCATCCCGGTGCCGGACTTCGCCGACATCGCCACGCGCGAGGCGCTCGACGCCGCGGTCGCGCGCCTGGGCATGCCCTGCATCCTCAAGACGCGGCGGCTCGGCTACGACGGCAAGGGCCAGTTCCGGATCCGCGAGGCGGCCGACGTCGACGCGGCCTGGGACGCGCTCGGTGCGCAGGCGCAGGCGACCGGGCTGATCCTCGAGGGCTTCGTCGCGTTCGAGCGCGAGCTCAGCGTGATCGCGGTGCGCGGGCGCGACGGCGCGTTTCGCACCTGGCCGCTGACCGAGAACCGCCACGTCGACGGCGTGCTGTCGACGAGCCTGGCGCCGGCCGACGCCGACGCGGCGACGGTGCGCACCGCGACCGCGCATGCCCGTGCGATTGCCGAACGCCTGGACTACGTCGGCGTGTTCGCGCTGGAGCTGTTCTGCCGCGGCGACGAGCTGCTCGCCAACGAACTCGCGCCGCGCGTGCACAACTCCGGCCACTGGACGATCGAGGGCGCGGAGACCTCGCAGTTCGAGAACCACCTGCGCGCGGTGCTCGGCCTGCCGCTGGGCGAGACCGCGCCGCGCGGCGTGTCGTGCATGCTCAACTGGCTCGGCGCGATGCCCGACGCCGCGGCCGCACTGGCGGTGCCCGGCGTGCACTGGCACGACTACGGCAAGCAGCCGCGCGACGGCCGCAAGGTCGGCCACGCGACGCTGCGCGCCGAAGACGCCGAGACGCTGGCGCAACGGCTCGAGGCCCTCGGGCACGCACTCGGCCGGCAGGCCCAGATCGCGCCGGTGGTCGCGCGGCTGGCCGGCTGAGCGATCGACAGATCGACCGATTGAGCGATTGGGCGATTGGGCGATTGAGCGATTGAGCGATTGAGCGGCACCGCGGGCGTGCGATCTCCATCGCAGGCGCGCGCCTGCCCCTCCGTAGGAGCGCGCTCGCGCGCGAGAGGACGTCAAGGAAAGTCCCTCGCGCGCAAGCGCGCTCCTACGGTGATCGGACTGCATGTGCCGCCGCGCGGGGCGGTCGGTGGTCGGATGTTCCGCATGTGCCTCCGCGCGGGGCGGAAGTGGATGGCGGCCTGCGTAAGCATCTGGATCGCCAGTGCGCGTCCTGATCGCCGGTGCGCGCCCTCACCGTGGCGCGCTTGCGCGCCTGCTCCGTAGGAGCGCGCTTGCGCGCGAGAGGCCGTCAAGGAAAGTCCCTCGCGCGCAAGCGCGCTCCTACGGTGATCGGACCGCATGTGCCGTCGCGCGGGGCGGACGGTGGAGGGCGGTCTGCGTACGCATCTGGATCGCCGGCACGCGTCCTGATCGCCGATGCGCCCCTCACCGTGGCGCGCTTGCGCGCAGGCTCCGCAGGAGCGCGCTCGCGCGCGAGAGGCCGTCAAGGGAAGTCCCTCGCGCGCGAGCGCGCTCCTACGGATGGTCCTGCGGCGGCGGTGGAGCGGACGTCGCCCCAGGCGACCGGTCGACCAGGACCCGGAACGTGACCGCGACCAGCGCCCAGCACAGGCCGAACGACAGCGGCACCACCGGCCGTTCGACGATGGTCTCGAACAGGTAGGCGATCGCGTAGCCCGGGCCGTAGCCGAGGAACCCGGCGACGTGGACGACCGCCCACAGCACGAGCGCCAGCGCGAACCACACGAGCGCGTACGTCGACGTCGCGACGCGCCTGCGCAGCAGTGCGTGCGCCGGCAGGCCGATCAGCACCATCGCGGCGTAGCCCAGCGCGAGCCCGATGACTGCGCCCATGGCCATGCGCTGGCCGCGGCCGAGTTGTCCGAGGATCGGGTCAGAGACCGGGAAGAACAGTCCGGCGTACACGGCCGCGAACGCGGCGGCCCACAGCGGTGCGATCGCGATCGCGACCAGGGTGCGTTTCACGGGTGGTCCTCGTGGGCCATGGCGGGCGCGGCAGCCAAGGAAGGGGAGCCAAGCGAGGCCGGCGAGGGGAGCGAGGCGGACGAGAAGGACGGGATGGGCGAGACGGACGGGATGGATGCGATGGACATGACCGCACGCGCCGCCGTCGCGTTCGCTGCGCGGCGGCTCATCGCGGATCGTCGCTGACGACCAGCGGCACGCCGCGTGTCGGATGCTCGAGCACCAGCACCGGCTGCCGGTACACACGCTCGATGGTCTCGCGGGTCAACACCTCGCGCGGGCTGCCGTCGGCGGCGACGCGGCCGTGCTGCAGCATGACGATGCGGTCGGCATGCCCGGCGGCGAGGTTGAGGTCGTGCAGCACGACGATCACGCAGGCGCCCTCGTCGGCGAGCCGGCGCGCGGTGCGCAGCACGGCCTCCTGGTGCTGCAGGTCGAGCGCGGCGGTGGGCTCGTCGAGGAACACGACCGGCGTGGTCTGCGCGAGCACGCGCGCGAACGCGGTGCGCGAGGCCTCGCCGCCCGAGAGCGTCTGCACGTCGCGGCCGGCGAGGTGGACGATGTCGGCGGTCGCCATCGCCGCCTCGGCGATGCGCGCGTCCTGCGCCGGCGCCGGCGGGTGAGGCAGGCGGCCCATCGCGACGACCTCGCGCACGCTGAAGGCGAAGCGCACCGCGTGATCCTGCGGCAGCACGCTGCGCTCGCGTGCGAGCGCGCGCGCCTTCCATTCGCGCAGCGGCGCGCCCGCGAGCCGGACGTGGCCTGCGGCCGGGACGAGGTCGCCCGAGGCGACCGCGAGCAGCGTCGACTTTCCGGCGCCGTTGGGGCCGACCAATGCGGTCAGCGTGCCGCGCGCGAAGCGCAGGTCGACGTCGTCGAGGATCGCGCGGCCGTCGATGCGCACGCTCGCGCGCTCGATCGCGAGCACCGCGCCGTGTCCGCTCATGCGCCGCCCCGCTTGCGGCTGCGCAGCACCAGCCACAGGAAGAACGGCGCGCCGAGCGCGGCCGAGAACAGGCCCAGCGGGATCTCCGAGGGCGGGTCGAGGCTGCGCGCGGCGGTGTCGGCGACGACCACCAGCAGGCCGCCGGTCGCGCCCGACACCGGCAGCAGCCAGCGGTGACCGGGGCCGGCGAGCAGGCGCACGAAATGCGGCACCACCAGGCCGACGAAGCCGACGACGCCGGCGAACGCGACCGCCGAGCCGACCAGCAGCGCGCAGACCGCGACCAGCAGCGCGCGCGTGCGGCGCACGTCCAGGCCGATGTGCTGGGCCTGGCGCTCGCCCAGCGCGAGCATGTCCAGCGGCGTGGCCAGCGTCGCCAGCGCGACCGCGCCGACCGCGAACGCCGGCACCGCGGCCAGCAGGTCGCCCCAGTCGGCCATCGCCAGCGAGCCCATCTGCCAGAACACCAGCGACTGCAGCTCGTCGGTGCGCGCGATGTAGGTGAAGAAGCCGATCGCCGCCGAGCAGCCCGCGGCGATCGCGATGCCCACCAGCAGCAGTGTCGCAGTGCCGCCGCCGCGGTCGGGGCGGGCGAGCAGGTAGATCAGCGTGGTCGTCGCCGCGCCGCCGGCGAACGCGGCGACCGGGATCGTCCAGGCGCCGAGCACCGTGGCGCCGAGCACGATCGCCGCCACGGCGCCCAGCGCGGCGCCGTGGGTCACGCCGACGATGCCCGGATCGGCCAGCGGGTTGCCGAACAGGCCCTGCAGCCCGGCGCCGGCCATCGCCAGCGACGCGCCGACGATGACCGCCAGCAGCGCGCGCGGCACGCGCAGGTTCCAGACCACCGAGATGTCGCGCTGGTTCAGCGTGCCGGCATCGGCCAGCCCCAGCTGGTGCGCGATCACGTGCACCACGTCGCCGGGCGGGATCCGCAGCGGGCCGACGCCGAACGACAGCACGATCACCACCGCCAGCAGCGCGAGCATGGCGAGCAGCAGCAGGCCGCCGGGCGGGCGCCTGACCTGTCCGGAGCGCCGCGGCGTCGCGCGGCCGTCCGCGCTCATGCGCCGGGCTGGGCGTCGAGTTCGGCGGCCAGTTCGGCCAGCGCCGTCGCCAGCGCCAGCGCGCCGGCGCCGCTGGCGACGCTCGTGGCCTTGAGCTGCAGGTCGGGCATCACCCAGACGCGGTTCGCGATGCCCGCCGGCGTCTGCCGCAGCGAGGGATAGGCCTTCCACAGGCCGTCGGGCCCGCCGAACACGCGCAGGTCGTCCTCGCTGACCAGGACCACGTCCGGATCGGCCGCGACGATGCCCTCGTTGCTCAGCTGCGAGTAGTTGGCCACGCGGGCCTCGTCGCCGACGTTGATGCCGCCGGCCAGACGGATGACCTCGGCGGCCGCGGTGTCGGCGCCGCCGACCGTGGGCGCGCCGCCGCCGCCGGTGGCCGAGACGTGGATCACGCGCGGGCGGCGGGTATGCCGCGCGGCGATGCCGGCGGCCTCGTCGAGCTGTGCCTGCACGCGCGCGGCCAGCTGCTCGCCCTCGTCGACATGACCGAACGCGGCGGCGATCTTGCGCACCTTGTCCGGGGCGGGCTGCAGCTCGTCGACGATGAGCATCGCGTGGCCGGCGTCGCGCAGCGGCTGCGCGAGCTTGCCGTGCCGGCGCAGGCTGTTGCCGACGAACAGCGTGCCGTCGAGGCTCAGCACGCCCTCGACGCCGGTGGTGCGGTTGAACAGGAAATGATGCGGCGCCTTGCGTCCGGTCTCGGTGACGCTGTTGACCGGCGCGGCGAAGACCTGGTCCGACAGGCCCAGCGCATCCATGACCATGACGATGTCGTCGTTGCCGACGATCGTGCGGCTGGTGTCGGCGATGGTGACCTCGACGCCATCGTCGGAGCGGACGGTCGCCGGCAGGTCCTGCGGCGAACGCGGTACCCGCGGCACGTCGGTGCCGGCGACCTGGCGCCAGCCGTCGGGCAGCGCCGTGCCGGCGGTCGCGGCAGCGGCCTGCGGGGCGGCGGCGTTGCCGTCGTCGCCGTTGCGGGCGCAACCTGCGAGCGCGCAGGCCAGGCCGGCGGCGAGCAGGGCGGCATGGCGGATCGTGACGCGCTGGAACATCGGCCTGTCACCTTGTCGAAGCGGAAAAGACGCACCGGCGCGGAGGCGCTCCGGCCGGTGCGGGACGACGATTTTAGCCCGTATCCCCCGTCGGGAGATCGGGCGCCGCCCTCGGCCCCCGCGATGCCGGTCCGGCATGCCGCGGGGGGCGGGGGGTCCCGCGTTGCGCGGGCTCAGCGCCCCTTGGGCGCGATCCGGCGGATATGGTCGCCCTTCGGGTCCTCGGCGCCGCGCGCCTTGTTGACCGCGTAGACGACGCCGTCGGCGCCCTTGCTGACGTGGTTGGGGAAGCTGCCGCCGTCGAAGTTGGCGACGACCTTGCCGCTGTCGTCGACGACGGCGATCGTGTCGGCGCCGCGGTTGACGACGTAGGCCAGGCGCCGGGTCGGCTCGTAGGAGACGTTCAGCGCGCCGGCACCGACGTAGACGTCGTGGTCGATCGTGCCGGTCTGCGGATCGACGATCAGCAGGTTGTCGCTGCCCTGCGACACCACCAGCAGGCGCTTGCCGACCGGGTTCCAGGCGACGCCGATCGCGCTGCGCGCGTTGACCAGCGGGATCACCTTCTCGACCGCGTTGCTCGCGGTGTCGATGACCGCGGCCTCGGGCGTGGACATGCTCGCGGTGTAGAGCTTGCCGGTCGCGGGGTCCAGGTCGAGGCTGGTCGGCGCGAACTTCTCGCCGCGCACGCCCGACTCGATCACGATGTTGTCCAGCTGGGCCAGGCGCTTGGCGTCGAACACCGAGATGAAGTTCTCCCCGGCGGCGGTCGCGTAGACGCGGCCGCGCTGCGCGTCGACGACGATGTCGCGCGAATGCGGCACCGCGCCGACCGGGAACTGCTTGACCAGCGACAGGTCGGACTGGCGGTAGACGGCCACGGTGTTCTGGCGGGTGTTGGTGACCCAGACGTTGCCGTTGGCGTCGTCGACGCCGACGCCGTAGACCGCGAACACGCCGCCCGGGCGGGCCGGCTGGCCGGGACGCGGCGCGGGGGCCGGCGCCTGACCGGGCGTGACGCTGGCCACGACCTGCAGCGACTGCGGGTCAACCTTCTGCAGCGCCGACACGGTGACCGGCGGGCGGCCGACCGCGCTGGTCACGAACAGCGCGTCGTTCTTCGCGCTGTAGGCGACCTGGTACAGGCCCTGCGCGAGCTTGGCGCTGCGCACGTCGAAGCGCTCCTGGCCCGAGACCGGCAGTTGCCGGGAGACCTTCAGCTCGAAGATCGAGGCCGCGTCCGGGCCGCTGGTGCGCACGACCACCGGGTGCACGCCGACCGCGGCGTCGGCCGGGATCGCGACGCGCCCCTTGAAGCCGCCTTCGGCGTCGGCGACGAACGGCTGCGCGTTGAGCACGGTCTCGCCGCGCTGCAGGGTGATCCGCTGGCCGGGCTTGAAGCCGCTGCCGGCGAGCTCGACTTCGCTGCCGGGCAGCACGACCGGGCTGGCCGCGCGGACGCTGCCCTTGAAATCGACGTCGGGCTGGCTGAACACCTGGGCGCCGGCGAGGCCGGTGGCCGCCGACAGGGCGAGGGCGAGGACGGCCAGCCGCAGGCGGCGGGAAGGCGAGGTTGTCATGACGAACTCCTGGAGCACTGAAGGGACCGGCGAAAGCGAGGTGCCGGAGGGAGGGGAACACGCAGTGGCTGCGACGCCGGGCGTCGTGGCGATGGCGGACCCGGGCGGCGCCGGGGTCCGGGTCAGGCGGGGCGCGGCCGCGGCCGCGCCCGGATCATCGGCCGGGATCCACGCCATCCGCGTGGCTCGGGGTGTCGCTGTGGTCGGCGATGCCGGCGACGGCATGCAGCGTCCACATCAGCGAGGCCCGGAACATCGGGCCGTGGGTCAGTCCGGGAAACTCGCGGTAGGCGACCTGCAGGCCGTCGACGCCGGACAGGCGGTCGGCGAGCCTGTGCGCCGAGTCCGGCGGCGCGGCCTCGATGCGACGCAGGTGGACCTGCACGCGCGGATCCGACAGGTCGCGATGCGCGACCTGCCGCGTGCGCTCGCCTTCGCCCAGGCCGATCAGCACGCGCGCCGGCCGGCCGGCGTTGTTGGCCACGAACCGCCGCTCGGGTGCGCCGAGCATCGCGCCGTCGCCCCACCACAGCGACGGGCTGCCGGCGGCATAGGTGTCGAACGCACCCGTGCGCGTGTACAGCGTATGCAGCGTGAACAACCCGGCCAGCGAATGGCCCCACAGCGTCTGTCGCGCCGGATCGATGGGCACGCGGCGCGCGACCTCGGGCCGGATCGCGCGCTCGATCGTCTCGAGCATCGCGTCCGCACCGCCGCCGCCGACGATCGTGGTGCCGTCGCGCACCGGCCGCTCGCCCTCGAACGGGGTGTAGTCGCGCGTGCGCGCTTCGGAATCGATGCGCAGGTCGTTGGGATAGCCCACGAACACCAGCGCGTGCGGCACCGGCTGCGCCGCCAGTTCGGCCAGCAGCGCGTCGTCGAACTCGACCAGCGCGGCGTTGCCGTCGAGCATCCACAGCGCCGGGTAGCCGGACGCCGGCGCCGGGGACTTCGGCACCGCGACGTGCACGCGCCAGCTGCGCAGGCCGTCGCGGCTGGTGACCTCGAAGCGCTCGAACGCGTAGTGCCGCGACGCATGGTCGGCGACGGTCTCGCCGATCGCGCGCGCCGGATTGCGCTGCTGCGCGGCTGCGGTCGTCGGCACGGCCTGCAGCGCGAGCAGCAGCCCGGTCGCGGCCGCCAGCGTCGCCAGGCGGATCGGGTGGTGGGACTTGGATCGGCGGGTGTGCATGCGGTCGCTCATCGGGGGCTCAGAACCCGATGTTGGTGCTGACGAACCACGCGCGTCCAGGCCCGTTGTAGGTGTAGGCGCCGGCGCCCTGGATCTCGTTGGGCGTGCCGAGGTTGACGCCCGAAGCGTTGCCGCGGCGGAAGATGCGCTTGTCGAGCAGGTTGTCGACACCCAGCGTGACGCTGACCCGGTCGGTGATGCGGTAGCGCCCGCTCAGGCCCACGAGTGCGTACGGCGGCATGCGGTCGGCGGCGCTGCCGGTGACCGGCCGGCCCTGGTAGTCGAGGCGCTGCGGCTGCTGCTCGCCGTAGAACGTGGCCTTGGCCAGCAGCGACAGGCGCTCGCTGGCGCGCCAGTCGAACGCGGTGTTGACGGTGTACTCGGGAATCGTCGACAGCGCGTCGCCGGTGGTGCGGTTCTTCGACTCGAGCATCCAGGTGACGTTGGTGTTCCAGCGCAGCGCATCGCTCAGCGGCAGCTCCACGCTGCCCTCCAGGCCCTCGATCACCGCCTTGGGGACGTTGTCCCAGCGAAAGACGTCGACGTTGCCCAGGCGATCGACGGCGACGCGGCCGGCCTCGACCTTGTCGCGGTAGTCGTTGTGGAACCAGGTCAGGCCGGCCTGCATGCGGCCGTCGGCGAACTGCACGCCCAGTTCCTTGTTGACGCTGGTCTCGGCGTCGAGCGCGTCGTTGCCGACCAAAAAGCACGGGCCGCCGCCGCCCCAGCAGCCGATGCCGGCGCTGTAGAGCGCGTAGCCGCCATTGCTCTGGTAGAGGTTGGGGGCCTTGTAGGCGCGGGCGATGCCGGCGCGCAGCGTCCAGGACGGCAGGAACTCGAACGCGGCGCTGAGCGCCGGACTGAAATTGCCGCCGTGGCGGTCGTGGTGGTCGTAGCGCAGCGTCGGGGTCACGGTCAGCGCATCGCCGATGTAGAGGTTGTCCTCGACGAACACCGAGGCGATGCGCGAATCGGCGCGGCCGTTCCACGACGTCGGTGGCACCGGCACGTTCGGCTGCGGGTTGCGGTTCTTCAGGCCGGACGCGCCGTCCTCGAGCCGGCTGTCGACCCACTCGGCGCCGAACGTCAGCACGTGGTCGACGGTGTCGCCGGTCACGGTGTGGTTGACCTCGCCGTGCAGCGTGAGCGTGCGCAGGTCGATGTCGCCGAAGCCGCCGTCGACGATGAAGATGCCCTCGGTGCCGCCGGCCAGGCCTTCGAGCAGCCGCGTGTTGCGGGTCTTCTCGACCGCGGCGTAGGCCAGCGAGCGGGTGGCCTGGCCGTACTCGCCGCGGTGGCTGACGTCGAAGGTCCGGCGGTAGACGCGGTTGGTCTCGGCGCCGATCCACTTCAGCACTTCGGGGTTGCGGTTGGTGTTCTGGGTGTCGCCGGTGTAGAGGTTGCCCTGGCGGCTGAAGCCCGCGCCGAGATCGATGCGATGGCCGGGCAGTACGTCCCACAGCAGCTTGGCCGAGGCGTTGCGGTTGCGCACGCCCTCGCGCCCGGCCGGGAAGGTGCCGGCATTGCTGCCGCTGCGTGCCGAGGCATGCGCGCGGTTGATGTCGAAGTCGTCGGAGTCCGCCTTGCCGGCGTTGCCCGACAGGCGGAACGACAGCCGGTCCGACAGCGGTCCGCTCATCTGCAACCCGGCGCGCTGGCTGCCGCCGTCGACGCCGTGGGTCGGTACCAGGCCGTAGAGGTTCAGCGAGCCGCCGAAGCGATCGCCCGGCGCGCGGGTGACGATGTTGACCACGCCGCCGGCCGCGCCGTTGCCGTAGCGCGCCGCGGCCGGACCGCGCAGCACCTCGATGCGCTCGATCTGCTCGGGCGGGATCCAGCCGGTGTCGCCGCGCGAGTCGCGCTCGCCGCGCCAGCCGTAGCGCACCGAGTTGCGGCTCGACACCGGAATGCCGTCGACCAGGATCAGCGTGTTCTCCGGGCCCATGCCGCGGATGTCGATCTGGCGATTGTTGCCGCGCTGGCCGCTGGTCGAGTTGCCGGTCAGGTTGACGCCCGGCAGCGTGCGCAGGAACTCGGCGATGTCGTTGCGCGGCGGCTGGCGCTCGATGTCGTCGGCCAGCACCGTGGATGCGCCCAGCGCCTGGCGTGCGATCTGCTCGGCGGTGACCCGGACGGTGTCGAGCGTCGCCGCGTCCTCGCGCGTCTGGGACAGGGCGTTCAGCGGCAGCAGCGCGGCGATGGCGCTGGCGAGCAGGGCGGGACGGAAGCGCGGGTGGGGGCGGACGGGCATCGGGAGATCCGGGAGACGGCGCGGGACGAAGCGCGTGAAGGCTTCGTTATCCTAGAGTTTATGAGATTGATTCTCAATCTTGCCGTGAGGGCCATGCGGGGCGGCACCGCGTCCCGCATGGCCGGCGGCTCAGAAGCGTGCCGTGGCGCCGACGAACCAGGTCCGCGCGCCGCCGTCGTAGTTGTTGCCCTCCTCGAGGGTCGAGGTATCGCCGAGGTTGCGGACGCCGGCGCGCAGGGTCAGGTGCCGGTTGACGTCGTAGCCGGTCGCCAGGTCCCAGGTGGTGTAGGCCTTGGCGAACGTGTTGCTCGACGCGGCGACCAGCTGCTCGCCGATGTGCTGGGCGCTCAGGCTCAGCGACCAGGCCTCGGTCAGGTCGAGGTCGAGCGAGGAGTTGGCGGTGAGCTTCGGCACGACCAGCAGGTTGGCGCCCGTGGTGCGGTTCTTCGATTCGAGCATGCGGGTGGCGTTGGTGGTCCAGGTCAGGCGCTCGTGCAGCGGCACGACGATGCTGGCCTCGACGCCGCGGGTGCGCGCTTCCTGGATGTTCTGCGCCACCGTCCACCAGTAGCCGTTGACGAAACTGGAGTCGAAGCCGGGCAGGTCGCGCAGCGGCACCTGCTCGATCTTGTCTTCGAAGTCGGTGTGGAAATAGGTCGCGGCGACCGACCAGCCGTTGCGGTCGAAGCCGGCACCGATCTCGTAGTTGGTGCTCGTCTCCGGCTCCAGGTTCGGATTGCCGGCCATGTAGCAGCCCGTGGTGCCGTCCGCGTTGACCGCGCGGTTGCTCCAGCCCTCGACGACCAGGCTCGTGCAGCCGTTGCCGCGCGACTGGGTCGCCGCGCCCGCCGTGCCCTGCTTGAGGTTCGGTGCCCGGAAGCCCTCGGACACGCCGCCGCGGATCGTCCAGTCGCGCGACGGATGCCAGACCGCGTAGATGCGCGGGCTCAGGTTGTCGTCGTAGTTGTCGGTGTTGTCCAGGCGCAGGCCGAGCGTCAGCGTCAGGTTCTCGCGCAGCGACAGATGGTCCTCGGCGAACAGCGCCCAGGAATCGGCTTCGTTCTCGGGGCTGATCCGGCCACTGCCGGTCCAGGTCACCGGGACCGTGCCGATCGTCGCCTCGTTGCGCAGTTCCTCGCGCTTCCACTGCCCGCCGACGTTGAGCGCGTGCGGCACGCCCCAATCGAATCCGGTGTTGAACACCGCGTCGAACACCGTTTCCTTCGAGCGGGTCCCCACGTCGCTGCCGGTGTCCTCGTACTCGTTCCGGACCACGGTGGCCTTGGACGTGCTGCTGTCGCCGTAGCGGCCGTCGTGGCTGACGACGTAGCCGGTGTGTTCGAGCTTCGACAGGCCCCACGCCGCGACCTCTCCATCGCCCATGTTGCGCTGCACGCCCCGCGAGGCCTCGATGCCGATGGTGTGGTCGTCGGTGACGCGCCAGTTGAGCAGCGCGTTGGCGTTCTCCGCCTTGTTGCCGGGCGTCTGCCGGGGCCCGGTGTCGGATGCCCGGTCGGTCAGGTTGGCGCCCACGCGCAGTCCGAGCCGGTCGGTCAGCGGGCCGCTGAACTGGGCGCCGAGCTGGATCGTGTCGCCGCGGTCGGACGCATCGGGCCGGCTGTAGTTGTAGGTGACCGAGCCGCCCCATTCGGGCGCGATCTTGCGGGTGATGATGTTGATCACGCCGCCCATCGCGTCGGAGCCGTACAGCGACGACATCGGACCGCGGACGACCTCGATGCGCTCGATCATGTCCGGCGACAGCCAGTTCAGGTCCTGCGGGCCCAGGTCGTCGCGGTAGTTCACGCCGGCCGAATTGCCCTGGCGGCGTCCGTCGATGAGGATCAGCGTGTACTGCTCGGGCAGGCCGCGCAACCGGATCTTGGACTGCGCGCCCGACAGCGCGTAGCCGCCGGTCACGCCGGGGACGGTGCTGAGCAACTGCCCGATGCTGCTGACCGGCTTGCGTTCGATCTCCTCGCGCGTGATCACGCTGATGCTCGCCGGCGCGTCGCGGATCCACTGCTGGACGCCGGTCGCGGTGACCACGACGGTGTCGAATTCGGTCGCCGACGACGCCGGCGCGGTGGACTGGGCGGCGGCGGGATGCGCCAGGACGAGCGCGACCACGGCCGCGAGGAGGGAGACGGCAGGAGAGCGGGACATCGTGGAAACTCCGGAAAGTCGTCGGACGAAGAGAGGGGAGGGACTCGACGCGACCGCGGGCACGCTCGCGACGCGACTGCGACGTTAATGATACGTTTATTGCGAACGATTCTCAATCAATTCCAGATGTCTACAGGTCTCAAATGAGACTTGGTATCATTTAGGCCGTTGCGCTGGCCGGGCCCGTCCGGCTGGCGCGGGGCGGCATCGCCGCCCCTTCCCTGGCGCTGTCGCCGGTCCTGCCGGCGGATCGAGACCTTCCCGCATGTCCGCTGTCCCCCTTGCGTCCCCCCGCGTGCCCGGCCTGTCGGCGCTGGTGTTCACCGCGCTCGCGGGGACCATGGCGATGATGGCGTTCGTCGCCGTCGTCGGTCCGGTGGTGCGCCTGCTGGGCCTGGCCGAGTGGCATGCGGGGCTGTCGGTGACGGCCGCCGGCGTGCTGTGGATGCTGTCGGCGCGCCGCTGGGGCGCGCTCAGCGACCGCATCGGGCGCCGTCGCGTGCTGCTCGCCGGCCTGGTCGGCTATGCGGTGGTCTACATCGCGATGGCGGCGTTCGTGGACCTGGCGTTGCGGCATCCGCCCGCGGTGCTGCTGTCGGTCGTCGTGCTGGTCGCCACCCGCGCGCTCGTCGGGCTGTTCTATGCGGCCGTGCCGCCGACCGCCGCGGCGCTGATCGCCGACGCGGTGCCGCCGGGCGGGCGCGGCGCGATGATGGCGCGGCTGGGCAGCGCCAACGCGATCGGCATGGTGCTGGGGCCGGCCGCGGCCGGCTGGATCGCTTACCGGAGCATCGCGCTGACGCTGTACCTGGCGGCGGCGCTGCCGCTGCTGTCGCTGGCGGTGCTGTGGTGGCGGCTGCCCGAGGCCCCGGCCGCGACGGCGCCGCGTCCGGGCCCGCGGCCGGCGATGGCGGTCTCCGACCGCCGGCTGCGCCTGCCGGTTTATGCGGTGTTCGCGGCGATGGTCTCGGTGACGATCGCCCAGGTCGTCGTCGGCTTCTTCGCGATCGACCGGCTCGGCCTGTCGCCGGCCGACGGCGCGCGCGCGGCCGGGATGTCGCTGACCGCGGTCGGGCTGGGCCTGGTCTGCGCCCAGGCGCTGGTGATGCGGCTGCGCACGGTGCCGCCGGCGCGCTGGATCGCGATCGGCGCGTTGGTCTCGGCCGCCGGCTTCGCGTCGTCGTCGCTGGTCGCCGTGCAATGGCAACTGCTGCTGGCCTACGGCGTCGCGGCGTTCGGCATGGGCTTCGTGTTCCCCTCGTTCCAGGCGCTGGCGGCCGATTCGGTCGAGGCGCACGAGCAGGGCGCGGCGGCCGGCACGGTCGCCTCGGTCCAGGGCATGGGCATGGTCGTGGGCCCGTTGCTGGGCACGCTGCTCTACCGCTGGTCGCCCAGCGCGCCGTACCTGCTGGTCGGCGCGGTGCTGCTGGTGCTGGCGCTTGCCGCGGCGCTGCATCCGCGCGAGGCGGCGCGATGACCGAGTCGCCGCGCATGCCGATCCCGGAGGCCGGACCGCCGGAAGCCGACGGCGCGCCCGCGGCGACCTGGTTCGCGCTGCAGGGACCGGGCCGTCCGGTGTCCGCGGCGGGCCGGCTGGCCTCGCTGCCGCCCGGCCCGGCGGCCACGCTGGGCGCCCGGGTGGCGGCGTTCTTCGCAGCCGCGCGCGGCGGCCCGCCGTTGCTGGTGGGCGCGCTGCCGTTCGACCCGCACGCGGGCGACGCGCTGTACCAGCCCGCGCGCGTGGCGGCGACCGTCGACGCGGCGCCGATGTCGGTGTGGCCGCCGCCGCTGCGCGGCACCGCCGCCGAGCCGCCGGCCGAGGCGTATGCGGCCGCGGTCGCGCGCGGCGTTGCCCGGCTGCGCGATTCGGACGATGCCGCGGCGCTGCGCAAGGTCGTGCTCGCGCGCAGCCTGCGGGTGGACGCCGATGCGCCGATCGATCCGCTGGCGCTGGCGCTGCGCCTGGGCACCGACGCCAGCGTGACCGCGTACGTCGCCCCGCTGCCGGTCGCGGCCGGCGAGGCGCCGGCGTGGCTGGTCGGCGCGACGCCGGAGCTGCTGGTGTCGCGGCGCGGCCTGGCGGTCGTCTCGCATCCGCTGGCCGGCTCGGCGCGGCGCGCGCGGGATCCGGACGAGGACGCACGTGCCGCGCAGGCATTGCTGGCCTCGGCCAAGGACCACGACGAGCACCGCCACGTCGTCGAGGCGATCGTCGACGCGCTCGCGCCGCTGTGCAGCCGGCTGCAGGCGCCGCCGAAGCCGGCGCTGCACGCGACCGCGACGATGTGGCACCTGGGCACGCGGATCGAGGGCACGCTGAAGGATCCGTCGGTGTCCTCGGCCGCGCTCGCCGGCCTGCTGCATCCCACGCCCGCGGTCTGCGGCACGCCGCGCGAGGCCGCGCTGGCGGCGATCCGCGCGCTCGAGCCGGTGGACCGCGGCTTCTACGCCGGTGCCGTGGGCTGGACCGACGCGCAGGGCGACGGCGACTGGTACGTGTCGATCCGCTGCGCGCGCGTGCAGGGCCGCACGATGCGCCTGTTCGCCGGTGCGGGTATCGTGGCCGGCTCGCAGCCGGCGCTCGAGGTCGACGAGACCGCCGCCAAGTTCCGCGCGCTGCTCGATGCGCTGGGCATCGACGACGTGCGCGCCGCCTGATTCGATCGAGGATGCCATGAGCGACACCCCCGCACCGCAGCGCCTGCCGCTGCGCCAGGTCTGGCCCGACGACCGGGTCGCGCACTACCGCGCGGCCGGCCACTGGCGCGGCGAGACCTTCCCGGGCTTCCTGCGCGATCGCGCGCAGCGCTTTTCCGGCGACCTTGCCGTGGTCGGCGGCGCAGTGCGCTGGACCTACGCGCAGCTGTGGGACGAGGCCGAGCGCATCGCCGCCGGGCTGCTGGCGCAGGGCCTGGCGCCGGGCGACCGTGTGGTCGTGCAGCTGGGCAACATCCCGGAGTTCGTCGCGGTGGTCTGCGCGCTGTTCCGCGCGCAGTTGGTCCCGGTCTACGCGTTGCCGGCGCACCGGCTGACCGAGGTCGCGCATTTCGCGCGCAAGGCCGAGGCCGTCGCCTACGTCTGCGCGGAGAAGTACGAAGCCTTCGATTACCGCACGCTGGCGCGCGAGCTGCAGCGCGAGGTGCCGGCGGTGCGCCACGTGTTCGTGGTCGGCGACGGCGGGGAATTCGTACCGGTCGCCGGGCTCGACGGCGATCGCGCCGCGCTGCCGGGCGACCCCGACCCGCAGTCGGTCGCGTTCCTGCAGATCTCCGGCGGCAGCACCGGGCTGTCGAAGCTGATCCCGCGCACGCACGACGACTACATCTACAGCTTCCGCGCCAGCAACGATCTGTGCGGCATCGACCGCGACAGTGTGTACATGGTCGCGCTGCCGGCCGCGCACAATTTCCCGATGAGCTCGCCGGGGTTCTTCGGCGCGCTGTACGCCGGCGCGTGCGTGGTGCTGAGCCCGGGGCCGGGGCCGGACGTGGCGTTTCCGCTGATCGCGCGCGAGCGCGTGACCTGCGTCGGCCTGGTGCCGCCGCTGGCGCTGCTGTGGGCCGACGCCGCGGCGAAGACCGCGCACGACCTGTCGAGCCTGCGGGTGGTGCAGGTCGGCGGCGCGAAGCTGGTGCCCGAGGCCGCGCGCCGGGTCATCGCGGGGCTGGGCTGCACGCTGCAGCAGGTGTTCGGCATGGCCGAGGGGTTGGTCAACTACACCCGGCTCGGCGATCCGGAGGAGGTCGTGGTCCGGACGCAGGGGCGGCCGATCAGTCCCGACGACGAGGTGCTGATCGTCGACGATCAGGGGGCGCCGGTGCCGGACGGCACCACGGGGCACCTGCTCGCGCGCGGGCCGTACACGATCCGCGCGTACCACAACGACCCGGCGGCGAATGCGCGGTCGTTCACCGACGACGGCTGGTACCGCACCGGCGACATGGTCCAGCGCACCGCGGACGGCAACCTGGTGGTGCAGGGGCGGGCGACCGACCACATCAACCGGGCGGGCGAGAAGATTTCGGCCGAGGAGATCGAGGACCATCTGCTCGCGCATCCGCAGGTGTTCGATGCGGCGGTGGTGTCGATTCCAGACGATTTCCTCGGCGAGCGCAGCTGTGCGTTCGTGATCCCGGGCGAGGCGCGGCCGCGACCTGCCGAGTTGAAGGCCTGGGTGCGTGGGCGGGGGCTGGCGGCGTTCAAGGTGCCGGACCAGATCGTGTTCGTCGATGCGTTCGGCACGACGGCGGTGGGCAAGGTCAGCCGTCGTGAGCTGCGCGCGCAGTTACGCGCGCGGTTCCTGGCTGAGCAGGGTGCATGATGACGTGTGTGCGCGAGTTGAGCGCTATCTCCGTAAGTGAGGAGCCGTGCGCTTCTGCGTTGGTTGGGAACCGGCTTGCCGGCCCGCAGCCGCTTGTCTCTCGGTCAGGGCATCGTGTCCTGGCTCGGGAGCGCGCCATCGGTCACCTGTCCGTGCCTGCTGCTTTAGATGGGCAGCGGCCTGCTGGCCGGCAGCTGCTTGTCCCTCGGTCAGGGCATCCTGCCCTGACTCGGGCGCGCGCCATCCCTGGCGCGCTTGGCGCGGCCACCGGCCACCAGTCCGCTGCCGCGGACGTTTCGATGGTGCCTTCGGATAATGGTTGCATGTGCGCGGTCGGGAAGGTCGCTCTGGCCCCCTGCGAAGCCGTCTCCGAAACAGATCGTCCGGCGTTTGCGAATGAGGCGAGTGCCGGGCGTGTGGTCACGATTGCAAATGGATTGAGCGAGTAGACATGGGCCTTCCGACGATTCCTGCATACCCGTTGCCGACTGCGGCCGAACTGCCGGCCGCGCGTGGTCAGTGGGTGCCCGAGACCGGCCGCATCGCGCTGCTGGTGCACGACATGCAGCGTTATTTCCTGGCGGCCTACGAGGCGCAGGCCGCGCCGATCGCGCCGGCGATCGCCCACCTCGCGCGGCTGCTGGCGCATGCGCGCAGCCGGGGCATTCCGGTATTCTACACCGCGCAGCGCGGCAATCAGGATCGGCGCGATCGTGGGCTGCAGGCCGATCTGTGGGGACCGGGCATGCGTGCGACGCCCGAGCATGAGGCGATCGTCGATGCGCTGGCGCCGGTCGATGGCGATCACGTGCTGGTCAAGCACCGCTACAGCGCGTTCCAGCGCAGCAATCTCGAGACGTTGATGCGGGCGCGCGGTCGCGACCAGCTGCTGATCACGGGCGTCTACGCGCACATCGGCGTGCTCTCGACGGCGACCGAGGCGTTCCAGCGCGACATCCAGACGTTCGTCGCCGCCGATGCCGTCGCCGACTTCACCCGCGCCGACCACGACATTGCGCTGCACTGGATCGCCCGCACCTGCGGCGTTCCGCTGACCACCGACCGGATCCTGGAGCTGTTGCGATGAGCGACCCCCTGACCCTGGCGCGCATGCGCGCCGACATCGCCCGGCAACTGGGCGAGGCACCCGAGGACATCGGCGACGACGACGACCTGATGGATCTGGGCCTTGACTCGATGCGCGTGCTCGGATTGGTGATGAAGTGGGGCGAGTCCGGCCTGCCGCTGGAGTTCTCGCACCTGGCCGAGCACACCACGCTGGCCGGCTGGTGGCGCGTGGTGCAGGACCTGCAGCAGAAGATCGCCTGATGGCCGAGGCGGTGGGCGCACCCGCGGACGCAGCGGCCGGCGACTGGCCGCTGACCCAGGCGCAGTCCGGCCTGTGGTACGCGCAGCGGCTGGCGCCGGACAACCCGGCGTTCAACACCGCACATGCGCTGTGGATCGAAGGCGCGCTGGACGTGGATGCGTTCGTGCGCGCGGCCGGGCAGGCCGCGGCCGAGGCGCCGGCGCTGTCGCTGCGCATGCGCGATGCTGCCGATGGACCGCGGATGCGCGTCGATCCCGACCACCTGCCGCGGCTGGCGGTCGTCGACCTGTCGCAGGCGACCGAGCCCGAAGTCGCCGCGCGGGTGGCGATGGCGCGCGACCGCGACACGCCGGTCGATCCGGCACGCGACCGGCTCGCGCTGCAGCGGCTGTACGTGCTCGGCGGCGACCGCTTCGTCTGGTACCTGCGCGTGCACCACCTGGCCACCGACGGCTACGGCATGGCGCTGCTGACCGAGCGCGCACTGGCGCTGTACGGCGCTGCGCGCGGCGGGTCCGACGCGGGCACGCCGTTCGCGCCGTTCGAGGGCGCGATCGCCGAGGACGCGGCCTACGCCGCGTCGGAGAAATGCAGCAAGGACGCGGCCTACTGGCGCGAGACCCTGGCCGGCCTGCCGGCGGTGTCCGGCCTGGGCGCGGGGTTCGCGCCGGCCGCGCACGGTTGCCATCGCCTGCACATCGCGCTCGATGCGGCGCTGCGGGCCGACCTGCTCGCGCTGGCGCAGCGGCTCGAACAGCCCTGGCCGGACGTGCTGACCGCGCTGGCCGCCGAGTACTGTCGGCGCATGGCCGGGCAGGCCGAAGCGGTGGTCGGGGTGCCGTACATGGGCCGGCTGGGCAGCGCGACGGCGCGCGTGCCGGCGATGGTCATGAACGTGCTGCCGCTGCGCGTGCCGGCGATGCCGGGCGCATCGCTGGCCGGGTTCGTGCAGGCGATCGCGCGCGCGCTGGTGCGCGGGCGGCGCCACGGTCGCTACCGCGGCGAGCAGCTGCGCCGCGACCTCGGGCTGATCGGCGGCCAGCGCCGCCTGCACGGCCCGCTGGTCAACGTGCAGCCGTTCTACCGGCCGCCGCGGCTGCATGGCGCGCAGCTGCGGCTGGAGATCCTCGGCACCGGGCCGATCGACGACGTGACGATCGGCTTCCGCGGCGACGGCGCGACCGCGCTGGACCTGGAGTTCGAGGCCAATCCCGACCTGTACACGACCGCCGACATCGCCGCGCATGCGCAGCGCCTGCAGGCGTTCCTCGTCGCGGCCTGTACGGCCGACGGCATCGACGACATCCCGCTCGCCACGCCGGACGAGGCGCGGCGCGCGCTGCTCGACTTCAACGCGACCGAACACCCGCTGCCCGACACCACGCTGGCCGCGCTGATCGAGGCGGCGATGGCGGCGACGCCGGACGCGCCGGCGCTGGCCTTCGGCGACACGACGTTGACCTACGCCCAGCTCGACCGCCGCACCCGCGCGCTGGCGCGTGCGCTGCAGGCGCGCGGGCTCGGACGCGACGGCGTCGTCGCGGTCGCGCTGCCGCGCTCGCTGGACCTGGTGATCGCGCTGGTCGCCGTGCTGCGCGCCGGCGGCGCCTACCTGCCGCTCGACCTCGCGCACCCGGACGAGCGGCTGGCCCGCATCCTGCGCTCGGCGCGGCCGCTCTGCGTGCTGGCCGCACGCGACACCGCGCACCGGTGGCCCGGTGACGTGCCGCTGTTCTCGCCGGACGACTGGCCTGCCGTCAGCGTGACCGAGACAGGAATCGAGCCCTTCCCCGCGAGCGGGCGAGGGTGGGGTGGGGGCGAGCACCGCGGCAAGCCCGGCCCCCACCCGTCGCCTTCGGCGCCGACCTCCCCCGCAAGCGGGGGAGGTGGGGTTTCCCGGATGCTGGCGACGAGCGTGGGAATCGAGCCCTCCCCCGCGCGCGGGGGAGGGTTGGGTGGGGGCGAACGCCGCGACGCGCCCGGCCCTCACCCTTCGCCTACGGCGCCGACCTCCCCCGCAGGTGGGGGAGGTGGGGTTTCCCGGCTGCTGGCGACGACCGCGGGAATCGAGCCCTCCCCCGCGAGCGGGGGAGGGCTGGGTGGGGGCGAACGCGCCGACGCGCCGTTCGCGTCGCCCGCGCGCCCCGGCGACGCGGCGTACGTGATCTACACCTCGGGCTCGACCGGCGAGCCGAAGGGCGTCGTCGTCGAGCATCGGGCGATCGTCAACCGCCTGGAATGGATGCGTACGCATTACGGCATCGATGCGTCCGACCGCATCCTGCAGAAGACCCCGGCGACATTCGACGTCTCGGTCTGGGAGTTCTTCCTGCCGCTGATCGCCGGCGCCGTGCTCGATGTCGCGCCGCCGGATGCGCATCGCGACCCGGTCGCGCTGGCGCGCATCATCCGCGCGCGCGGCATCACCACGCTGCATTTCGTGCCGTCGATGCTCGCGGCGTTCCTGGCCGCGCCCGACGCCGAAGGTCTGGCCGTGCGCCGGGTGTTCTGCAGCGGCGAGGCGCTCGACGCCGACCTGCGCGACCGCTTCCACCGCAGCGTGCGTGCCGAGCTGCACAATCTCTACGGGCCGACCGAGGCCGCGGTCGACGTGAGCTTCTGGCCTGCCTCGGCCGAAGACGCGTCGCGCCCGGTGCCGATCGGCTTCCCGGTCTGGAACACGCGGCTGTACGTGCTCGACGCGCGCATGCGGCCGTTGCCGCCGGGCGTGGTCGGCGACCTGTACCTGGGTGGCGTGCAGCTCGCGCGCGGCTATCTCGGCCGCGACGACCTGACCGCCGAGCGCTTCATCGACGACCCGCACCGGCCCGGCGAACGCCTCTACCGCACCGGCGACCTCGCGCGCTGGCGCGAGGACGGCGCGGTCGAGTTCCTCGGCCGCAGCGACCACCAGGTCAAGCTGCGCGGGCTGCGCATCGAACTGGGCGAGATCGAGGCGGCGATCGTCGCGAGCGGGCAGGCCGCGCAGGCGGCGGTGATCGTGCGCGAGGATCGCGCCGGCGACCGGCGCCTGGTCGGCTACCTGCAGCCGACCGATGCGGATGCGTTCGATGCCGAGGCGCTGCGCGCGGCCGTCGCCGCGCAGGTGCCCGACTACATGGTCCCGGCCGCGTTCGTCGCGCTGGACGCCTGGCCGGTCACCGCGAACGGCAAGCTCGACCGCGACGCACTGCCGGCGCCCGCGTTCGACGCCGGTGTGTTCGTGGCGCCGCGCACGCCGACCGAGGCTGCGGTCGCCGCGCTGTTCGCGCAGGCGCTGGGGGTCGAGCGCGTCGGCGGCGACGGCGACTTCTTCGCGCTGGGCGGCGATTCGCTGTCCGCGGTGCACCTGCTGCTGGCGATCCAGCGCCGCTTCGGCCGCGATCCGGGCCTGGGCGCGCTGTTCGCCACCCCGACCGTGGCCGGCATCGCGGCCTTGCTGGATGCCGATGACGCCGCGCCCGACCACGGCCTCGGCCCGACGGTCGCGCTGGCGCGCGGCGACGCGGCACGCCAGCGCGCCCCCTTGTTCGTCGTGCATCCGGCCGGCGGCATCGCGTGGTGCTACCGGGATCTGGCGCGTGCGCTGCAGCCGCGGCGCGACGTGCATGGCCTGCAGTCGCCGGCACTGGACCTGGCGCAGCCGCTGCCCGGCAGCATCGACGCACTCGCCGACGACTACGCCCGCCGCGTGGCGGCGCTGCAGCCGGGCGGCCCGCTGCACCTGCTCGGCTGGTCGGTCGGCGGCATCCTCGCCCAGGCGATGGCGGTGCGGCTGCGCGCGCTCGGCCGCGAGGTCGGCGTCCTCGCGCTGCTCGACGCCTATCCCAGCGAGTGCTGGCGCGCCGAGCCCGAACCCGATGCCGTCGATGCGCTGCGCGCGCTGCTGGCGATCGCCGGCTACGATCCGGACCGCTATCCCGACCTGCGCAGCCGCGAGGCGATCGTCGACTTCCTGCGTCGCGGCGACAGCGCGCTCGGCAACCTGCCCGGGCGTGTGCTCGACGGCGTCGTGCGCGCGGTCGTCGACACCAACCGCCTCGTGCGCCTGCACCACCACGCGCGCTACGACGGCACGCTGCTGCACGTGCGCGCCGGCCTCGACCACGTCGACCGGCCGCAGTTGCAGTCGGCGCTGTGGCAGGCGCACGCGGCGCGGGTCGAGGCGGTCGAGCTGCCGTTCCGGCACGGCGAACTGACCGGCCGCGACGCGACCGCGGCGATCGCGCCGCTGCTCGACGCGCGGCTGGCGGCGTTCGACCGGCCCCTGTAGGCGCGCGCTTGCGCGCGATGCGTTTTTCGGCGCTGCACGCAAAGAACATCGCGCGCTCGCGCGCGGACGAATCCACATCGCGGAGAGATCGACATGCAACTCACGGGTTTCGAAGGCAGGACCGCGCTGGTCACCGGCGCCGCCGGCGGCATCGGCGCGGCGGTCGTGCGACTGCTGCGCGCCAGCGGCGCGACGGTGGTCGCGACCGACCTGCAGGTGCCGAACATCGCCGATGCGTCCGGCGTCGCGCCGATGCATGCGTTCGCGCTCGACGTGACCGATGCGGCGGCGGTCGATGCGCTCGTCGCGCGCGTCGAGGCGGACCTCGGGCCGATCGACCTCGCCGCGCACGTCGCCGGCGTGCTGTCGACGACGCCGGTGCTCGAGACCAGCGACGCCGAGTGGCGGCGTACGTTCGCGGTCAACGCCGACGGCGTGTTCCATGTCGGCCGGGCGCTCGCCCGGGCCATGGCGCCGCGCCGGCGCGGTGCGCTGGTCGTCGTGGGTTCCAACGCCGCAGGCATCCCGCGGCATGCGATGTCGGCCTACGCCGCGTCGAAGGCCGCGGCGACGATGTTCGTGCGCTGCCTGGGCCTCGAGCTTGCGCCGCTGGGCATCCGCTGCAACCTCGTCGCGCCGGGCTCCACGCGCACGCCGATGCAGACCGGCATGTGGGCCGATGCCGACGGCGAGGCGAGGGTGATCGCCGGCAGCCTGGAGACGTTCAAGAGCGGGATCCCGCTCGGCAAGCTCGCCGAGCCGGTCGACGTGGCGCACGCCGCGATGTTCCTGCTGTCCGAGCAGGCCGGCCACGTCGCGATGCAGGACCTGTACGTCGACGGCGGGGCGACGCTGCGCGGCTGAGCACTCGGGCAAAGCACCGCACGTGCGGCGCAGGCGTCACGGCTCCGTCGTGGGCGACTCCGCTGCGTCCCCGGCCACGACGAAGGCCATCGCCGTGCGCGGCGGCACGGTGAAGCGGCCACGTGCGGCATCGATCCGGGCCGCGTCGCGCGGGCGCGGGTCGGCGGCCTGCGGCGCGCGGTGCACCGGATGCAGCGTCCACGCGCGGCCGGCGAGCTCGGGCGCGTCGAGCGTGCGCGCCTCGTTGGCGACGTTGATCGCGTAGAGCACTTCCGAAAAGCCGGCATCGGCCAGTCCGCGGCCGTCCAGGTGCCCGGCGACGAGTTCGGGGTCGGCGTCGGCGCCGGGAAAGCGCAGGCGCGCCTGCACCTGCGCGGCGTCGGGCAGCCGGAACAGCGGCGTGCTGGCGCGGATGCGCAGCAGGTCCAGGCTCATGTCGCGCGTGCGCAGTACGTCGTCCCGGCCCGGGCGGATGCGCATCGCATCGGCCAGCAGCGGGCGCATCAGCGGCCAGTTGGCGCCGTTGTCGGGCGCCGGCGGCAGGCCGGTGCCGAAGCCGTGGACCGTGCCGGTCCAGTCGATGCGGTTGAACCAGTCGCCCGAGTCGAAGCTGTTGCGGTCCAGGGATTTGGAGCGCAGCAGTTCGACGCCGGCGTGCAGGTAGGCGATGCCCTGGCTGAAGGCCGTGGTCGCGATCGCGAGCACCTGCGCACGCACGCGTGCGTCCACGTCGGCATCGGCCGGCAGGCGGAACGCGTTGATGTCGAACAGCGTCTGGTTGTCGTGGTTCTCGACGTAATTCACGACCTCGGTCGGCTGGGTCGCGAAGCCGGCCGGCTGGCCGGAATAATCGATCCGGGACAACGCGCGGCCGTCGGGCAGCCGGTAGTCGCGCAGCGTGCCGGCCAGGCCGACGCGCACCAGTTCGGCCTGGCGCTGCAGCAGTGCGGCGTCGGCATGGCCGTGGATCCAGCCGCGATTGGCATGCAAGGCGTCGCCGCTGTCCGACGGCCCGCCGCCACGGACGGCGTCGCGGGTGCGGTCGCTGAAGCTGCCGATCCCGGTGCCGCCCAGCGACAGCTGGGACGCCTGCACGAAGCGCGCGCCGTCGGCGACCTCGCCGAAGTTCCAGCCTTCGCCCAGCAGTTGCACCGGGCGTCCGGCCGCGGCGTCCACGCGCGCCTGCAGCGCGAGCATCGCCGCGCGCGGCTGGTGCCCCATCAGGTCGAAGCGGAACGAATCGATGCGGTAGTGGCGCACCCACAGTTCGGCCGAATCGATCATCAGCCGGGCCATCATCGCGTGTTCGGTCGCGGTGTTGGCGCAGCAGGTCGAGTGCCCGACACGGCCGTCGGCGTCGTAGCGGTGGTAGTACCCGGGCACGATGCGGTCGAGCACCGAGTGTGGATCCTGGCCCCAGGCGCTGGTGTGGTTGTAGACCACGTCCATGCCCACGCGCAGGCCCAGCGCGTGCAGCGCCTGCACCATCCGCCGGAACTCGACGATGCGCGCGGCTGGGTCCGCTGCGTCGCTGGCGAAGCTACCTTCGGGCGCGTTGAAGTGCAGCGGGTCGTAGCCCCAGTTGAAGCAGTCGCGTGCGGCCACCGCCATGACCGCGGCCTGTTGCGCGTCGCTGTCGGGCGCGGCGTCGGGTATTCCGGGCGCGATGCAGCCGACCTCCGGCACCGTGGCCAGGTCGAACACTGGCAGCAGGTGCACGTCGGTGACGCCGGCCGCGCGCAGCCTGCGCAGGTGGCGCACGCCGTGCGAATCGGCCTGCGCGAACGCGGCGTAGCGGCCGCGCTGCGCCGCCGGCACGCTAGCGTCGTCGCGCGAGAAGTCGCGCACGTGCAGCTCGTAGACCACCTGGTCGGTCGCGGCGCGGATCGTGGGCGCGGCGTGCGCGTCCCAGCCGTCGGGCTTGAGCGCGGGCGCGTCGAGGTCGAACGCGACGCTGCGCCGCGAGTCGGCCGTCAGCGCAACCGAATACGGATCGGTGACGCGGTTGCGGACGATGCCGGTGCCGGGCACGAAGACGTCGACCAGCCACAGGTAGGCGCGGCCCGACAGGTCGCCGGGGGCGACCGTCGACCAGCTGCCGGTCGCGGCGTCGCGCGCGAGCGGGTGCACCGAGGCGGCCGGCGCGTCGGCGTCGTCGGCATTCTCGTAGAGGCACAGCGCGACCGACTGCGCGGTCGGCGCCCACAGCCGGAACGCGGTGCCGCCGGGGCCGGGATGCGCACCGAAGTCCGGCAGCGCGGCCGCGTCGCGGTACCGGTCGTCGAGCGCGCCGGCGTGCTGCAGTCCGGTCGCATCGAGCACCTGGCCGCGCGCGTCCTCGTGCACCAGCAGCGACTGGCCGCGATGCAGCGCCGACAGCGTGGCGTCGTCGGTGGCGGTTTCCAGCGTGACGCCATCGCCAACGAAGCCGAAGCGCTCGGCCAGTGCCGCGGGCACGGGGGCCGTGCGCACGTCGAGATCGAGTGCGCCGTCGTGGCCCTGCACCGTCGCGCCTGGGCGTACGGCCAGCGTGGCGTCGGCCGCGTGATACAGGCGGAAGCGCGTGTCGGGCGCGGCGGCGGTGCCGGGCCAGCGCAGCAGGCGGCGGTCGAGCCAGTGGGCGCGTGCGTGCGCCGGCGTCGCGTCGGGCTGGACGGGGTGCAGCGTGCGGGCGAACCCGGGGGCGTCGCAGTCGGCCGCTCCGGCCGGGGCGGCGAGGGCGCCGCCGCAGGCCAGCAGGCCGACGGCGAGCGCCCCGCCCAGCACGGCGCGCAAGGGACGCACCGGCTCAGTCCACCGCGGCGAACAGTGCCGCGTGCGGCGGCAGGTGGATGCTGCCGCCATCGAGTGCGCCGGACGGCAGGCCGTGGCCGTCGAGCACGCGCAGCTGCGCAAGCTCCGCGGGCAGGGGCCAGTCGAGCGCCTGTCCCGACAGGTTGAACGCCGCCAGCACCCGGTCGTCGCCGTCGCCGCGCACGAACGCGAGCACCGGCTCGGGCGCATCGACGAAGCGCTGCGCGCCGGTCACCAGCGCCGGCTGGCCGCGGCGCCAGTGCAGGAAGCGGCGCGCGGCGGCGAGCACCGAGCCCTCGTCGCGCGACTGGGCGGCGACGCTGCGCGCGCGGTGTGCGTCGGGGATCGGCAGCCACGGCTCGCCGGTCGTGAAGCCGGCGCCTGCGTCGGCGGTCCACGGCATCGGCGTGCGGCAGCCGTCGCGCCCCTTGAAGTTCGGCCAGAACGTGATGCCGTAGGGATCGCGCAGCTTCTCGAACGGCACCTCGGCCTCGGGCAGGCCCAGCTCCTCGCCCTGGTAGAGGCACACCGAGCCGCGCAGCGTGCAGACCAGGCCGACCATCTGCCGCGCGAAGTCGTCGCTGGCGTCGGCGCCGCCCCAGCGCGTGACCGCGCGCTGCACGTCGTGGTTGGAGATCGCCCAGCACGGCCAGCCGTCGGTCATCGCCGCTTCCAGCCGCTCGACGGTGCCGCGGATGTAGCCGGCGCTGAAGTCGTCGACCAGCAGCTCGAAGCTGTAGCCCATGTGCAGGCGGCCGGCGCTGGTGTACTCGGCGGTGGTGGCCAGCGAGTCCTCGGCCGAGATCTCGCCCAGTGCGGCGACGTCGCGGTAGCCGTCCATCAGCGCGCGCAGCCGCTCGATGAAGCCGATGTTCTCCGGCTGGGTGTTGTTGTAGTAGTGGTACTGGAACGCGTACGGGTTGTCGGGCGCGAAGCCGCGGCCCACGCGCAGCGCCTCGGGCTTGGCCGGATTGTCGCGCAGCTGCGCGTCGTGGAAGCAGAAGTTGATCGAGTCCAGCCGGAAGCCGTCGACGCCGCGGTCGAGCCAGAACTTCACGTAGTCCAGCGTGGCCTGCTGCACGTCCGGGTTGTGGAAGTTCAGGTCGGGCTGGCTCGACAGGAAGTTGTGCAGGTAGTACTGGCAGCGCCGCGGATCCCAGTGCCAGGCCGGGCCGCCGAAGATCGACAGCCAGTTGTTGGGCGGGGTGCCGTCGGGCCGGGCGTCGGCCCAGACGTACCAGTCGGCCTTGGGGTTGTCGCGCGACTGGCGGCTTTCCTCGAACCACGCGTGCGCGTCGGAGGTGTGGCTGAAGACCTGGTCGATCATGACCTTCAGGCCCAGCGCGTGGGCCTTTGCCAGCAGCGCGTCGAAATCGGCGAGGGTGCCGAACATCGGGTCGACATCGCGATAGTCGGCGATGTCGTAGCCGTAGTCGGCCATCGGCGAACGGAAGAACGGCGAGATCCAGATCGCGTCCACGCCCAGCCCGGCGACGTGGTCCAGCCGGTCGATGATGCCGGGCAGGTCGCCGATGCCGTCACCGTTGCTGTCCATGAAGCTGCGCGGATAGATCTGGTAGATCACCGCGCCCCGCCACCACCTGCTCTCGCTCATCGCTCTCTGCCATCCGACGCCTTCTGCGGCGCCGTGGGACGGTAGACGATGCCGCGCCGGATGCGAAAGCGCACGTTCCTGGACCACGCCATGAATACGTATGCAGATCGCCGCCGCCACGGCGGCGGTCGCTACCATGGCCTCGCCCGCGCAGCCTGCGTCGGTGCAGCGGACCTTGGGAGGGGCCTCGCAGCGATGCGCAACAGCAAACCGCCACTGTCGTTCTGGCAGATCTGGAACATGTGCTTCGGCTTCCTGGGCATCCAGTTCGGATTCGCCCTGCAGAACGCCAACGTCAGCCGCATCTTCCAGACGCTGGGCGCGGACATGGAGCAGGTCCCCGGCCTGTGGATCGCCGCCCCACTGACCGGCCTGCTGGTGCAGCCGGTGATCGGCTACTTCTCCGACCGCACCTGGACGCGCCTGGGCCGCCGGCGCCCGTACGTCCTGTGGGGCGCGCTGTTCTCGACCGCCGCGCTGGTGGTGATGCCGACCTCGCCCGAGCTGTGGATCGCGGCCGGCACGCTGTGGGTGCTCGACGCATCGCTGAACGTGTCGATGGAGCCGTTCCGCGCGTTCGTCGGCGACCAGCTGGCGCCGCGGCAACGCCCGACCGGCTACGCGATGCAGAGCTTCTTCATCGGCGTCGGCTCGGTGGTCGCCAGTGCGCTGCCGTTCGTGCTGGCCAAGGCCGGCGTCGCCAACACCGCCGCGCCCGGCGAGGTGCCCGACACGGTGCGCTACGCGTTCTGGTTCGGCGGCGCGGTGCTGCTGCTGGCCGTGCTGTGGACGGTGGTGCGCACGCGCGAGTACCCGCCCGAGGTGCTGCGCACGTTCGACGACGCGCAGCCCGAGGGCGCGCTGCCGGCGTCCGGCGCGCCGGCGCCGCCGGCCGGCGGCGGGCTCGCCTGGCTGCTGGTCGGCGTGGCCGGTCTCGTCGCGGTGGCCGCGCTCGGTCTGGATCGCATGCTCTACGTGCTGGCGGGTCTGCCGCTGGGCTACGGTCTGCTGCGGCTGGTCGCCGCGCGCCTCGCCCCGCAGCGGATGCTGGCCACGATCGCCGCGGACCTGCATGCGATGCCCACGACGATGCGCCAGTTGGCGGTCGTGCAGTTCTTCTCGTGGTTCGGCCTGTTCGCGATGTGGATCTACACCACCGCGGCCGTCGCGCAGACCCACTACGGCAGCAGCGATCCGCAGTCGGCCGCCTACAACGACGGCGCCAACTGGGTCGGCGTGCTGTTCGCCGCCTACAACGGTTTCGCCGCGCTGGCCGCGATCGTGATCCCGTGGCTGGCGCGCCGCCTGGGCCTGCGCGGCGCGCACCTGGTCAACCTGGTGCTCGGCGCGCTGGGCCTGGTGTCGATCGCGTTCGTCGACGACCCGCGCTGGCTGCTCGCCTCGATGGTCGGCGTCGGCTTCGCCTGGGCCTCGATCCTGTCGCTGCCCTACGCGCTGCTGTCCGACAGCCTGCCGGCCGAGAAGATGGGCGTGTACATGGGCATCTTCAATTTCTTCATCGTGATCCCGCAGCTGGTCGCGGTCAGCACGCTGGGCTTCCTGCTCGGCCGTGTGTTCGACGGCGAGCCGATGCGCGTGCTGATGCTCGGCGGCGCCAGCCTGGCGGTCGCGGGTCTGTGCGTGCTGCGGGTCTCGCGCCCGCGCGGCGCATGAGGCGCGCGGCCGCACCGACCGATCTTCCGTCCCGTTCCAACGCCAGGAGTTCCGCGATGCCGCGAACGACCCCCGTCCTGCTGGCCGCGCTGCTGTGCGCGGGCTGCAGCCACGTCGCGACCCGCGACCAGTCCGGCGTGCCCGACGCCGCCGGCCTCTACGGCACGCTCGAGCCGTTCGCCGAACACGCGGTGTACTTCGTCGTCACCGACCGGTTCGTCAACGGCGACCCGGCCAACGACCACCGCGACCAGGGTGGGGCGCACCGCACGTTCGACATTCCGGTCCGCTGCCCGGACGGCATCGACGGCAACATCGGCTACCTGGGCGGCGACTTCCGCGGCGTGCTCGACAACGCCGGCTACATCCGCGACATGGGCTTCGGCGCGGTGTGGATCACGCCGATCGTCGACAACCCGGACGAGGCATTCACCGGCGGCAATCCGATCTCGTGCAACAGCACGCTCAGCGACCGTGGCAAGACGGGCTACCACGGCTACTGGGGCACGAACTTCTACAGGCTCGACGAACACCTGCCCAGCGCCGGACTCGACTTCCGCGGCTTCACCGACGGCATGCGCGCCGCGGGTCTGAAGACCGTGCTCGACATCGTCGGCAACCACGGCGCACCGTCATGGACGATGCCCGAGGCGCAGCCCGGCTTCGGCCAGATCTTCGACGCGCAGGGCACGCTGGTCGCCGACCATCAGAACCTGCCGCCGCAGCGGCTCGACCCGAAGGGCAATCCGCTGCACGCGTTCTACAGCAATGTGGGCCCCGTCGATGCCGACACCGGCTCGATCTTCGACGGCAACCTGGCCCAGCTCAGCGACTTCGACGCCGCGAACCCGGCGGTGATGGACTATCTGGCCGGTGCCTACCTGCAGTGGATCGACCAGGGCGCCGACGCGTTCCGGGTCGACACCATCGCCTGGATGCCGCACGCATTCTGGCGCGGCTTCGCCGAGCGCATCCGCGCCCGGCATCCGGGCTTCTTCATGTTCGGCGAGGCGTTCGAGTTCGACGCCGGCCGGATCGCCGAGCACACCTGGGCCCGGAACGGCGGCATCAGCGTGCTCGATTTCCCGATGAAGCAGGCGATGGACGAGGTCTTCGCCAAGGGCGCGGGCTTCGAGCGTCTGGCGCCGTCGCTGCACCTGGAAGGCGGGCCGTACGCGAACCCCTACGAGCTCACGACGTTCTACGACAACCACGACATGCCGCGCATGGACGCCAGCGATGCGGGCTTCATCGACGCGCACAACTGGCTGTTCACCGCACGCGGGATCCCGGTGATCTACTACGGCTCGGAGACCGGCTTCATGCGCGGCCGCGCCGAGCACGCCGGCAACCGCGCCTATTTCGGCCAGGCCCGCGTCGATGCCGCGTCCGCGCATCCGATCCACGCCGCGCTGACCCGGGTGGCGAACCTGCGCCGCACGACGCCGGCGCTGCAGCGCGGGCTGCAGCTCGAGCTCGGGCTCGACGGCGACCACGCCGCGTTCTACCGCGTGCTCGACGTCGAGGGCACGGCGCAGATCGCGCTGGTGCTGCTCAACAAGGGCGACGCGCCGTGGCAGGCCGAAGTGGACCGCTGGCTGGAGCCCGGCACCTGGCGCGACGCGCTCGACGGCGGCGAGATCGCCGTGACCGACCGGCTGCGGGCCTCGGTGCCGGCGCACGGGCTGCGGGTGTTCGTGCTCGACGCGCCGCCGCGCCGCGCCGACCTGCGCGCGCGCCTGCGCCAGGCGATGGACGGCCGGCTCGGCGGACCGCGCTGAGTCGCGCGCGGGACGCACGTGGTGTGCGTCCCGCGCCGACCACGGCGCCGCGGCCGCCACGCGGGCGCGGCCCTGCGGACAGCGACGTCCGTTCAGACTGAATGGGCGTATCCGGTTGATCGGATTGACTTCAGTCAAGGCGGGAGCGACACACTGTCGCGGATACTGGCCGCATGAACACCATCGCTTCCGCCCTTCCGCAGGACTGGCCCTTCGATCCGGACCTGCTGCGTCGCTACGACCGGCCCGGACCCCGCTACACCTCGTACCCGACCGCGCCGCAGTTCCTGCCCGGCTTCGGCGAGGTCGATTTCCAGGAGCTCGCGCGCCGCGGCAACGACGACCCGATCCCGCGCCAGCTGTCGCTGTACGTGCACGTGCCGTACTGCCGCAGTCCCTGCTTCTACTGCGGCTGCAACCGCATCATCACCCGCGACGAGGCGCGCGGGCAGGTCTATCTGGACCGCCTGCACCGCGAGATCGCGATGGTCGCGCCGCTGTTCGACGCCGACCGCGAGGTCGTGCAGCTGCATCTGGGCGGCGGCACGCCGAACTTCCTCAGGCCCGAGCAGATCGCCGAGCTGGTCGAAAGCCTCGGCAGGCACTTCCGCTTCAGCCAGGACGCGGCGCGCGATTTCTCGATCGAGCTCGACCCGCGCTTCGTCACGCCCGACGACATCGGGCGCCTGGCCGAGATCGGCTTCAACCGTGCCAGCCTCGGCGTGCAGGACTTCGACCCGGTCGTGCAGGCCGCGGTCAACCGCATCCAGAGCGTCGAGCAGACGCTGGAGATCATCGAGGCGAGCCGCCGCTACGGCATGCGCTCGCTCAACGTCGATTTGATCTACGGCCTGCCCAAGCAGACGCTCGAAGGCTTCGGCCGGACGCTCGACACCGTGGTGCAGGCGCGTCCCGACCGGCTGGCGATCTACGGCTACGCGCATCTGCCCGACGTGTTCCGCCCGCAGCGCCAGATCAACTCGGCCGAGCTGCCGGCGCCCGAGGAAAAACTCGCGCTGCTCGGCCTGGCGGTCGAGAAGCTCGCCGCCGCCGGCTACCGCTACATCGGCATGGATCATTTCGCGCTGCCCGACGACGAGCTGGCGCGCGCCCAGCGCGAGGGCGGGCTGCACCGCAACTTCATGGGCTACACGACGCACGCGCAGACGGACCTGGTCGGGCTTGGCGTGAGCGCGATCAGCCACGTCGGCGACAGCTTCTCGCAGAACCACCGTGGCCTGACCGAGTGGGAGGCCGCGATCGACGCCGGCACGCTGCCGATCTGGCGCGGGCTGGTGCTCGGCCACGACGACGTGCTGCGCGCCGACCTGATCCAGCGGCTGATGTGCCAGGGCGAGATCGACATCACCGCGATCGAGCGCGCCTACGAGCTGGACTTCCCGGCCTACTTCGCCGGCGAGCTGGCGGCGCTGGCGCCGCTGCAGGCCGACGCGCTGGTCGAGTGCACGCCCACGCGCATCCGCGCCACGTCGCGTGGACGCCCGTTGCTGCGTATCATCGCCATGTGTTTCGACCGGTATCTGCAGAAGCCGAGTGAGCAGCCCCGCTTTTCCCGCACGATCTGACGCCTCGCGTCCGGAGTCCGTCCATGGTCGGCCTTGAGCCGCGGCCCGGCCCGATCGCCGACGACGGCGACGAGGTCCGCTTCTGCAGCACCTGCGCATTCTCGTCGGCGTGCCTGGCCGAGGGCTACGACAAGACCGACCTGCGCGACCTGCACGTGCTGGTCGAGCACGTCGGTCCGTTCCGCGAGGGCGACTACGTGTTCCGCGAGGGCGCGCCGTTCAACGCGATCGCCGCGGTGCGCGCCGGCACCATCAAGACCTACGTCATCGACGGCAACGGCCGCGAGCAGGTGCTGGGCTTCTTCCTGCCGGGCGAGGTGATCGGCCTCAACGCGATCCACAGCGCCCGCTACCCCTGCAACGCGGTCGCGCTGGACACGGTGATGCTGTGCCGGTTCTCGTTCCCGATGATGGCCACGCTCGCCGGGCGCATGCCGGGGCTGCAGAAACACCTCTTCAGCCTGCTGAGCCAGGACATCGGCAAGGCCTCGCTGCTGACCGGCAACTTCAGCGCCGAGGAGCGGCTGGCTGCGTTCCTGGTCACGCTCTCGCGCCGATTCGCCGCGCGCGGCTTCTCGGCCACGCGGCTGCGGCTGATGATGCCGCGCACCGACATCGCCAACTACCTGCGCCTGGCACCGGAGACGGTCAGCCGCGTGCTGCGGCGGATGCAGGACGACGGCGTGCTGCGCGTGGATCGCCGCGACCTGGAGATCCTGCAGCCGGTGGAGCTGGAGACGCTGGCTCACCACGTGCTGCGCGACTGACCGCTGGTCGCACAGGCGCGCTGCCGGGCGCCCGTCGAGGAGTGCCCGCCGCTTCGTCGATGCGCAGCGGCAGGCCGCGCGGGCGGAAGGACGGGATCATGCGCGCTCTCCGGGATCGGACGGGGCGGGGGTGGGCCGGTCGCGGCCTTCGATGCGGTACTGCTGCCAGAAACGTTCGGCGATCGCCGCCGCGCGCAGGTCGGCCTCGGCCTGCAGCGCGGGATTGCCGAGCGCGGCGGTGGTCTGCCGGAACAGCGTCAGCCAGCGTTCGAACAGCGCCGGCCGCAGGCCGGGCAGCGCCATGTGCCGCGGCATCGGTGCGCCGCTGAAGCGGCGCGTGCCACGCAGCACCGCCGACCAGAAGTCGACCAGCCGCGCCAGGTGCGCGTCCCAGTCGTGGACGTGGCGCGCGAACACCGGCCCGAGCAGCGGGTCCTTGCGGACGCGCGCGTAGAAGCGGTGCACGAGCGCGATCACCTCGTCCTCGCTGCAGCACGCCGTGGCGGTGGCCGGTGATGCGGATGCTGGAGAGCGGCTCACCAGCCCAGGTGGAACATCAGCTTGGCGAGCAGGACGATGCCGACCATGTGCGCGAACACGCTCAGGTGCAGGCGCTTGGAGGTCGACGACACCAGGCGGCCGCGGCTGCGCAGGCGCATCGCGAACAGGAAGTGCGCGAACACGCTCAGTGCGAGCACGATTTTGATCGTCAGCAGCGTGCCGAAGCTGCTCGCCAGCGGATGGGCGAGCAGTGCGCGATAGCGCCAGGCCATGCCCAGCCCACTGCCGTAGAGCGCCAGCAGCACCCACGGCATCAGCCGTCGCGCGCGCGCGCCGATCGCGACCTCGATCTGGTGCATGGCGTTGCGCGGCACGTGGCGACGCACGCCCTCGAGGATCAACACCTCGAAGAACACGGTGCCGACGAAGACGATCGCGGCGAACAGGTGCAGGACGTGGAGCAGGGCGTAGTGGCTCATGGCGGACTCGCATGCGCGCAGGGCGCGGCTGGCCGATCGGTCTTCGATGCGGACGTGGATGGATGGACGCAGCACGCGAGGCGGCGCCTTCCCGCTGGCGCGATGATCGGCCCGATGGCACGTGCCGCCAATGACCTGGGTCAACCGGTCAGGCATCGGGAAATGGCGTCGATGTGTCGCGCTTCCCTCGGGCGCAGGCGACGCGTCGGAGGCAATTCATACCGGCTTGACGCAGGTCAAGGTTGCACGGACGGGGGTGGACGACGATGCCGCGGAACCCGAAAGAGACCCGTGCTATGAGTTCGACACGCAAGTTATGGCTGGGGCTGACCGCCCTGTTGCTCGCATCCTTCGCGGTATTGCTGTGGGTGGGCAGCGAGGTCCACCGGCAGGCCCCGCCCATGCCGGAGAAGGTCGTCACCGTCGATGGCGAGGTGCTGTTCACCCGTGCCGACATCGAGACCGGCCGGCAGGTCTGGCAGTCGATCGGCGGCCAGCAACTCGGCTCGATCTGGGGCCACGGCGCCTACGTCGCGCCCGACTGGGGCGCCGACTGGCTGCATCGCGAGGCCGAGGCGGTCCTGGATCTGTGGGCGCGCCGCGAGCACGGCGTCGACAGCTACAAGCAGCTCGACGAGCCCACGCAGGCGGCCTACGCCAAGCGCGTGCAGCAGTTGCTGCGCCGTAACACCTGGGACGCGGCCAGCGGCACCATCACGATCGAGCGCGACCGCGCCGAGGCGATGGCGCTGGTCGGCGCGCACTACGCCGACCTGTTCGGCAACGATCCGGCCACCGCCGAACTGCGCGAAGCCTATGCGATGCGCAACGACACGGTGCCCGACGCCGCGCATCGCCAGGCGATGACGGGCTTCTTCTGGTGGGCCGCCTGGTCCTCGGTGACCGAGCGTCCGGGCGAGGCGATCAGCTACACCGCCAACTGGCCGGCCGACGAGTTGGTGGGCAACACGCCGCCGCCCAGCGCCTTCATGTGGACGGTCTTCAGCGTGCTGTTCCTGATCGCGGGCGTCGCGCTGCTGGGCTGGCACTACGCGGTCAACCACGGTGACGAGATGGTGCCCGAGCTGCCGCGGACCGATCCGCTGGCCTCGATCCGCATCACGCCGTCGATGCGCGCGAGCGCCAAGTACTTCTGGGTGGTGATCGCGCTGTTCCTGGTGCAGATCCTGCTGGGCGCGACGACCGCGCACTACCAGGTCGAGGGCCAGGAGGCCTACGGTTTCGCGCTGGCGGACATCCTGCCCTACGCGCTGACGCGCACGTGGCACACGCAACTCGCGGTGCTGTGGATCGCGACCGCGTGGCTCGGCATGGGCCTGTACATCGCACCGGCGATCTCCGGCCACGAACCGAAGTTCCAGCGCCTGGGCGTCAACGTGCTGTGGGTCTGCCTGATCGCGATCGTGGTCGGTTCGTTCACCGGGCAGTGGTTTGCGGTGATGCAGAAGATGGGCCTGGCGCACAACTTCTGGTTCGGCCACCAGGGCTGGGAATACGTCGATCTCGGCCGTTTCTGGCAGTGGTTCCTGTTCATCGGCCTGATCCTGTGGCTGACGCTGGTCGGGCGCGCGCTGTGGCCGGCGATCCGCCACGGCGGCGAATCGCGCTCGATCGTGAGCCTGCTGTTCCTGTCGGTCGTGGCGATCGGCATCTTCTACGCCGCGGGCCTGATGTGGGGCGAGCACACGCACCTGTCGATGGTCGAGTACTGGCGCTGGTGGGTCGTGCACCTGTGGGTGGAAGGCTTCTTCGAGGTGTTCGCGGTGGCGGTGATCGCCTTCCTGTTCACGCGCCTGGGCTTGCTGCAGGTACGCACGGCGACGATCGCGGTGCTGTTCGCGACGGTCGTGTTCATGGCCGGCGGCGTGCTGGGCACGCTGCACCACCTGTACTTCACGGGCACGCCCACGTCGGTGATCGCGCTGGGTGCGAGCTTCTCGGCGCTGGAAGTGGTGCCGCTGGCCTACGTCGGCTTCGAGGCCTACCAGAGCTACCGGCTGGGCAGGTCGACGCCGTGGATGCAGCGCTACAAGTGGCCGATCATGTTCTTCATCGCGGTCGCGTTCTGGAACCTGGTCGGTGCGGGTCTGTTCGGTTTCCTGATCAATCCGCCGCTGCCGCTGTACTACATGCAGGGCCTGAACCTGACGGCCAACCACGGCCACACGGCGTTGTTCGGCGTCTACGGCATGCTGGGCATCGGGCTGATGCTGTTCTGCCTGCGCGGGCTGAAGCCTGGCGTGGAATGGAACGAGCGGGCGCTGAAGGTGTCCTTCTGGTCGCTCAACATCGGGCTGGCGGGCATGTCGGCGTTCACGCTGCTGCCGCTGGGTATCCTGCAGCTCAACGCGGTGCTCGACCACGGCTACTGGTACGCGCGTTCGGCGGAGTTCATGCAGCAGCCGCTGATCGAGATGCTGGTGTGGATGCGCGTTCCGGCCGACACGCTCTTCAGCGTGGGTGCGGTGGCGCTGGCCTGGTTCGTCCTGCGCCTGTGGATCGCGCCCAAGCAGGCGTCGCTGCCGGTGGATGCGGTCGGCATCTCGGCCGCCAAGCGCTGATCCAGTGTCATGTTCGATCGACCGGGGCCGCCATGCGGCCCCGGTTTTTTTGTGGCGCGGCGTTGGGACGACGCGCGCGCCAGCTCTCCAATGCCCCTGTAGGAGCGCGCTCGCGCGCGATGGGCGTTCCCGGGCATGCTCCCATCGCGCGAGCGCGCCCGACAGGCGCTGGACACGGGGGCGAGGTCGGATCGGAGCGCGGCGGCAGCGTCTGCGTGTGCGCCTGCCGGGTACCGTGCCCAGTCGCGGCCCGATATCCGCTTGGTGGTCACGGCACCCGACAGGCGCTGGACGCGGGTGCGAGACCGGATCGGAGAGCGGCGGCGTCTGCGTGTGCGCCTGCCGGGTACCGCGCCCAGTCGCGGCCCGATATCCGCTTGGTGGTCACGGCACCCGACAGGCGCTGGACGCGGGTGCGATGTCGGATGGGAGAGCGGCGGCGTCTGCGTGTGCGCCTGCCGGGTACCGTGCCCAGTCGCGGCCCGATATCCGCTTGGTGGTCGCGGCACCCGACAGGCGCTGGACGCGGGTGCGATATCGGATGGGAGAGCGGCGGCGTCTGCGTGTGCGCCTGCCGGGTACCGTGCCCAGTCGCGGCCCGACATCCGCTTGGTGGTCGCGGCCCCCGACAGGCGCTGGACACGGGGGCGATGTCGGATCGGAGAGCGGCGATGTCTGCGTGTGCGGGTGCGGCGTCGGAACGTAAAGCGGGAGGCAGTAGGCTGGCGTCCGTCGTGGGGGCGATTGACCCACGTCAACGACGGCGCGAGGGCGCATGGCCGAAGATGCCCGCATGAACACTTCCGCGCCCCGTCCTTCGCCGCAGTTGCTGGCTGTCGCTCCGCACCGGCTGATGTTCTTCATCGGTGCGGGCAACCTGCTGCTGGCGATGCTGTGGTGGGCGGCGTGGCTGGCGGCGCAGCGTTGGCAGTTGGGCTTCGGGATGCCGCAGTCCGCGACGCATCCGGGCTGGCTGCATGCGTTCGTGATGCAGTACCAGGTGCTGCCGAGCTTCTTCTTCGGTTTCCTGCTGACCACGTTCCCGCGCTGGCTGGGCCTGCGCGACGTGCCGCGCTGGCAGTACCTGCCGGTCGGCATCGGGTTGATGGGTGGCCAGGCCTTGCTGCTGTGCGCGGCGATGGGACTGGAGGTCGCGCTGACGATCGGCCTGTTCATGACGCTGGCCGGGTGGGGCACCGGACTGTGGCTGCTGACGCGGCTGGTGCTGTCCGAACGCGGGCGCACCTGGCATGCGCGCTCTTGCCTGGCCGCGCTGTGGCTCGGGATGGCGGGACTGCTGTGCTTCGCCGGGTTCGTCGCGACCGGCTCGCCGTGGCTGGTGTTCGTCAGCATCAAGCTGGGCACGTTCGGCCTGCTGCTGCCGGTGTACCTGACCGTCGCGCACCGGATGTTCCCGTTCTTCGCGGGCAACGTCGTGCCCGGCTACGTGGCCTGGCGGCCGATGGGGTGGCTCGGTGCGATGTGGGCGCTGCTGGCCGCGCACCTGGCGCTCGAGCTCGTGCACGCCTACGCGTGGCTGTGGCTGGTCGACCTGCCGATGCTCGGGCTGGCGCTCTACACCCTGTGGCGCTGGTGGCCGCGCGGCGCGGCGCCGGGGCTGTTGAGCACGCTGTTCTTCGGGTTGCTGTGGTGGCCGGTGACGTTCGTGCTGCACGCCGCGCAGAGCCTGCTGTATCTCGACACCGGCACGTTCCTGCTCGGACGCGCGCCGGCGCACGCGTTGTTCATCGGCCTGTTCGGCAGCGTGCTGGTCGCGATGGTGACGCGCGTGACCCAGGGCCATTCCGGGCGCCCGCTGCGCATGACCGGCACGGCGTGGTGGGCCTTCATCGGCATCCAGATCGTCGCCGCGCTGCGGATCTCGGCCGAGGTGCTGCCCGACACGATGCTGTGGCTGGCGGTGTCCGCGCTTGGCTGGCTGGTCGTGCTGGGCCCGTGGGTGGCCCGGATCGGCGCCATCTACCTGTCGCCGCGCGCCGACGGCAAGCCGGGATGACGGCCGGGCGACCGCCCGGCATGCTGTCCCCTTCATCGCCGGCCGCGACGCGACAGCGGCGCGCTGGCCGACATTCCGAGGTTCCGTTTCGATGATCGAGTTCTACCCCCAGATCAAGCACGCGCACATGGGGCTGGCATTGACCAGCGGCGCGCTGTTCGCGCTGCGCGGCGCCGGCCTGCTCGCCGGCATGCGCTGGCCGAAGGCGGCGGTCGTGCGCTACACCAGCTACACGATCGACACCGCACTGCTGACCGCGGCGATGATGCTGCTGACCATCCTGCCCGGCGCGCTCTACGCCAACGGCTGGCTGGCGACCAAGGTGGTGCTGATCGTGGTCTACGTCGTGCTGGGCATCCTGGCCTTCGGCCAGAAGCGGCCACGCCGCACGCGCGCGATCCTCTACGTCGCGGCGCTGCTGACGTTCGCGCAGATCTACTGCATCGCCCGCGCGCATCATCCGCTGGGGATCTTCTACCTGCTCTGAGGCGGCCTTCGGACGTGCAGGACGCGTGCGGCCACCACTGGGGGCCATCGGCGCTCCGGTACGTGGCGCGCGGACTGCCTGCGGGTCGCGCGCGAGGGCGGTGCGCGTCCGACATGATGTCCCCACGACGGCGTCTCGCCGCGGCTCGCACCGCGTCGCCGGTCACGGGCCAGAATCCTGGCGCGTGATCCGGTCGGGCGCATGGCGCGTGTGCGCAGGCATGTCCGTGACGTCCCGGTATGCGGCGCCCGACCGGCTGCTTGGCGGCATTCCTGGCGTCGGACGCATTGCGCGGGTGGGTCAGACCGGCAGGCGGACAACGTGCTGCGTGGGCGCCGGCGGCGATGCCTGGTCGCCGCGCGATCTGGGGCATGCCCAGGCAGTGCCGGCCTTCCGTCGCCTCGCACCGTCGGCCGGGGCGGCGTCTGCGGGCCGGGCAACAAGCGCCCGCCGCGCGCATCCGGCTGGACGATGCGACGAGCGCCGGCAGGGTACACGCGGCTGGACCGCGCGGGCCCACGAACGAAAAAGCCACCCCTGCGAGGCAGGGGTGGCCCGGCGCTGGAGAGAGCGCGTGACTTACTTGTCGGCAGGCAGCGCGAGGCTGGTGCCGGGCTTGATCGGGCCGACCGGGGAGGGCGTGGTCATCAGGTCGTGGTTCCACTTGTCGCCGTCGACCTTGATGTGCGCCGCGGCACCGAGCAGGACCGCCTCGATCAGGTTGTGGTTGAGGTACACGTACAGGCCGGGCTGGCGGAAGGTGTACAGCGCGGCCCCTGCCGAGCCGCCGCGGATGAACCAGGTCTCCAGGTCCCTGAGCGGCGCGTTGTTGAACTTGCCTTCCTCCCAGACGTAGTCGCCGTGGCCACCGATCAGGTGCGGGCGGCTGTCGCGGTTGGCCTGCGAATGCACGAGCAGGATCGTCTCGCCGACCTTGCTGGTCATCGCCTGCTCGCCGGTCAGCGCGCCGACCGCGCCGTTGAACACCACGTGCGAGGGCGTCAGGCTCTTCATCGTCGCCAGCGTGTCAGGCAGCGCCTCGGCGTGCGAGCCGTAGGTCTTGAAGTTGCCGTCGGCATCGCGCGGCACGTAGAAGTCGGTCTCGCCGACGTAGTACGCACGGTCGTAGCGCAGCGACTTGCCGTCGCCGTCCTTCAGGCCGTCGCGCGGCAGCACCATCACCGTGCCCTGCATGCCGGAGACCACGTGCCAGGGGGTCATCGGGCCGCCCGGGGCGCAGTGGTAGACGAACGTGCCCGGACGCGTGGCCTTCCAGCGCAGCACCACTTCCTCGCCGGGCTGGATGACCGTCAGGTCGCCGCCGCCCAGCGCGCCGGTGGCGGCGTGGAAGTCGATGTTGTGCACCATCGAGTTGGTGGACGGATTGACCAGCGTGAGTTCGACGTAGTCGCCCTCGTGCACGACCATCAGCGGGCCGGGGACCGAGCCGCCGAAGGTCATCGCATGCAGCTTGGTGCCTTCGCCGTCGATGACGATTTCCTTCTCGACGATCGGCAACGTGAACTGCACGACCTTGGGCCCGCCCTTGGCGACCTGCTCGTGATCGTGGACGAAGGGCGGGCGCTTGAGCTCGACGCGCTGACGCGGCAGGTTGGCCAGTTCCGAGGCGCCGCTCAGTGTCGCGTTGACGAGGTCCTTCGCATCGACCGCCTGGGCGGGGCTGGACAGCAGGGGGGAGGCTGCGAGCGCGATTGCGGCGGCGAGCAGGCTGGTCTTCAGGGCGTGCATCTGGGCGTTCTCCTTTGTTTCCGTTCGCTTGTTGTTTGGCGTGGGAACAATATGCGTCCAGGGTTTATGCGTCGCCTTGATCGGGATCAAGAATATGTGAATGGATAATCCGTGAGTGATTGTTTCAATTGAACAATTTGATTTCGATCAAAGCCGGTATTGATTCAAATCAATTGATTCGGAAACCATTTTGGATGGGCGTTTTCCGGGCTTCTATCAAAGCCCGGCCAGAGCCGGATGCATGTGCCGATCACGCGCAGCTGTCTTGTAGGAGCGCGCTTGCGCGCGATGGGCGTTCCCGGAGATGTCCATCGCGCGCAAGCGCGCTCCTACACGGCATTGGGACGACTGGCGCACGTATCGGTCCGATGCCATCCAAAAAAAGCGCCACCCGAAGGTGGCGCCTGGTCTCGCGGATCGGGCCGGCGGCCCGGGGCGGATCGGTCAGGGCTGGACGACCAGCTTGCCGCGCATGATTGCCGAGTGGCCCGGGAAGGAGCAGAAGTAGGTGTAGTCGCCACCGGCCTTCAGCGCCGAGCCCGGCAGGGTGATCGTGGCCGTCTGGCCGCCGCCGATCAGCTTGGTGTGCGCCAGCACGCGCTTGTCGCCGGCCTGGATGTAGTCGGCGGCGGCGCCGGCCTTGATGCCGTCGCGGGCGACCGCATCGGCGTCGGGGGTGGCGGTGACGACGACGTTGTGGCCCATCGCGGCGGCCGGCAGCTTGCCGGTGTGGGCCAGCTCGATGGTGACCGTGCGGCAGCTGGCCGAAACGGTGGCGGTCTTCTGGTCGAACTGCATCTGGTCGTTGCCCTTCAGGCTGACAGTGCAGTTGGGCGCGGCGTGGGCCATGCCGGCGGCACCGAGGAGGGCGAGGCCGAGCAGCATCGTACGGGTGTTCATGGAGCGTCTCCGTTGGGGTCTGGTCTTCTTGCTTGAGGGGGATGTTCCGGGTTTGCCGGGGCCCGCGCCTTGATCTGGATCATCCTGGCCTTTCGTGCCGTCGGGCGGGATGATGGCGCTGTCCTGCCGTTCATGTCCCGGGCCGAGGCGCCGGGCACACCGTCCATGCCCGATCGTCCGACGCCCGCCCCAGGTCCCGCGCTGTGCCGCGAGGAGGACGTGGTCCGACTGGTCCACGCCTTCTATGCGCGGGCCCGCGCCGACGCGTTGCTGGGGCCGGTGTTCGAGGCGCACGTGGCCGACTGGCCGGCGCATCTGGCGCTGCTGGTCGATTTCTGGTCGGCGATGCTGCGCGGCACCCGCCGCTTCCGCGGCGCCCCGGTCCAGCGGCACCTGGCGCTGCCGGCCCTCGACGAGGCGATGTTCGCGCGCTGGCTGGCGCTGTTCCGCCAGACCACCGCCGAGCTGGACAATGCCCCGATGCAGCAGCTGGCCGACGAGATGGCCGAGCGCGTCGCCGCGACGCTATTGGCGCGCTACCGCGCCGCAGGCGGTTGAGGCGGCGGACCACCGGTCGAGCCGCGCAGCACCAGGCGGCCGGGAATCGTCCGGCTCTCGGCGGCCGTCCCCTCGATCTGCGCGATCAGCGTATCGACCAGCAGCGTGCCGGCCTGCCGGGTGTCCTGCTGCACGGTCGACAGCCCCGGGGTCACGAACGCGGCCAGCGGGATGTCGTCGAAGCCGGCGACCGCGACGTCGTCCGGCACCCGCAGGCCATGCTCGTGCAGGGCCTTCATCGCGCCGATCGCGATCAGGTCGCTGCCGGCGAAGATCGCGTCGAACGGCACGCCGCGGGCGAGCAGGGCGCGCGCGGCCTCGAAGCCCGACTGCTCGCTGGTGACCGCGTCGACCTGCAGCGCCGGGTCGGTCGCCAGGCCCGCCCCGGCCAGCGCTGCGGCCAGGCCGCGGTGGCGTTCCTGGAACTCGGGGTAGCGCGCGGACGCATCGCCGAGGAAGGCGATGCGCCGGCGGCCCTGGGCGAGCAGGTGGCCGGCCATCGCGTGGCCGCCCTGGAAGTTGTCGCTGCCGATCGACACGCCCGGCTGGCCCGGCAGGGCCGCGCCCCAGCGCACGAAGCGCGTGCCCTGTTCGACCAGCTGCTGCAGCCGCCCGCGCGCCTCGAGGTAGTCGCCGTAGCCGAGCAGCAGCAGCCCGTCGGCCTTGTGCGAGTCCTCGTAGTCGGCGTGCCAGTCGCTCGACAGCTGCTGGAACGAGATCAGCAGGTCGTAGCCGCGCAGCGCGCAGGCGCGGGTGATCGCGCCGAGCATCGACAGGAAGAACGGGTTGATCGCATCGTCCGCCGGCTCCTCGAAGAACAGCAGCGCCAGCGTGCCCGACTGCTGGCAGCGCAGGTTCGAGGCGTTCTTGTCGACCTTGTAGTTGAGCTCGCGCGCGATCGCGAGGATGCGCTCGCGCGTGTCCCGGTTCACCGACGGGCTGCCGCGCAGCGCGCGCGAGACCGTGGGCTGGGACACGCCCGCCAGGTGGGCGATATCGAGGGAGGTGGGCTTGCCTTTGATCGTCATCGCACGCGGTCGCGGCGCTGGGGCCGGGGCCATGATGCCACGCGGCGGCCCGGCCCCGGCTTTTCGGGCGCCGGACCGGGCGATCTGGGCTAGAATCGGTGCCCTGCGTCCCTTCCTTCCCAGCCGACAGGTGGCCCGCGTTCCGCCGGCCGAGCGTGCGACATGAGCACTACCGTCTTCCAGCGCTGATCGCCCCGCGGGTTCCCCATGGCGCCCTCGCGGCGCTTTTTTTATGCGACGCGCGGTGGTTCGGGCGCGGCGATCGGAACGCACGATCGCCTGCCGCCACGAATCGCCCATCACCCCTTCACGGCCCACACCCCCATGATCACCATCACGCTTCCCGACGGCAGCCGCCGCGAGTTCGAACATCCCGTCACCGTCATGCAGGTCGCCCAGTCGATCGGCCCCGGGCTGGCCAAGGCCACCGTCGCCGGCAAGGTCGACGGCCGCCAGGTCGACGCCTCCGACCTGATCGACCACGACGCCACGCTGCAGATCCTCACCCCGAAGGACCCCGAGGGCGTGGAGATCATCCGCCACTCCTGCGCGCACCTGGTCGGCCATGCGGTCAAGCAGCTCTATCCCGACGTCAAGATGGTCATCGGCCCGGTGATCGAAGAAGGCTTCTACTACGACGTCTACAGCGAGCGGCCGTTCACGCCCGACGATCTGGCGGCGATCGAGAAGCGCATGGGCGAGCTGATCGACACCGAGTACGAGGTGGTCAAGAAGATGACCCCGCGCGAGCAGGTGGTCGAGACCTTCCGCGCGCGCGGCGAGGACTACAAGCTGCGGCTGATCGACGACATGGGCCCGGAGATCACCGAGATGGGCCTGTACTTCCACCAGGAGTACGTCGACATGTGCCGCGGTCCGCACGTGCCCAACACGCGCTTCCTCAAGGCGTTCAAGCTCACGCGCATCTCCGGCGCCTACTGGCGCGGCGATTCGAAGAACGAGCAGCTCCAGCGCATCTACGGCACCGCCTGGGCCGATGCCAAGCAGCTCAAGGCCTACGTCCAGCGCATCGAGGAGGCCGAGAAGCGCGACCACCGGCGCATCGGCAAGGCCCAGGACCTGTTCCACCTGCAGGAGGAGGCGCCGGGCCTAGTGTTCTGGCATCCCAAGGGCTGGGCGCTGTGGCAGGTGGTCGAGCAGCACATGCGCCGCGTCTACCGCGACAGCGGCTACGGCGAGGTGCGCTGCCCGCAGATCCTCGACGTCTCGCTGTGGCAGAAGTCCGGTCACTGGGACAACTACAAGGACAACATGTTCTTCACCGAGTCCGAGAAGCGGACCTACGCGGTGAAGCCGATGAACTGCCCCGGCCACGTGCAGGTCTTCAACCAGGGTCTGCACAGCTACCGCGACCTGCCGATCCGCTACGGCGAGTTCGGCTCGTGCCACCGCAACGAGCCGTCCGGCGCGCTGCACGGCATCCTGCGCGTGCGTGGCTTCACCCAGGACGACGGCCACGTGTTCTGCACCGAGGCGCAGATCGAGTCCGAGGTCACCGCGTTCCACCGCCAGGCGCTGGCGGTGTACGAGACCTTCGGCTTCGCGCCCGACGGCATCCAGATCAAGATCGCGCTGCGGCCCGAATCGCGGCTCGGCGACGACGCGACCTGGGACAAGGCCGAGGCCGCGCTGCGCAACGCGCTGTCGGCCTGCGGCGTGGCCTGGGAGGAGCTGCCGGGCGAGGGCGCGTTCTACGGCCCGAAGATCGAGTACCACCTCAAGGACGCGATCGGCCGGACCTGGCAGCTGGGCACGATGCAGGTCGATTTCATGATGCCCGGCCGCCTGGGCGCGGAGTACGTCGACGAGCAGAGCCAGCGCCGCACCCCGGTGATGCTGCACCGGGCGATCGTCGGCTCGATGGAGCGCTTCATCGGCATCCTGATCGAGCACCACGCCGGCCAGTTCCCCGCCTGGCTGGCGCCGGTGCAGGCGGTGGTGATGAACATCACCGACGCCCAGGCCGATTTCGTCGAGGAGGTCCGGAAATCCCTTGCGAATCAAGGCGTCCGGATCGAGGCCGATTTGCGGAACGAGAAAATCGGCTATAAGATCCGCGAGCACACGCTGCAGCGGGTGCCGTATCTGCTCGTGGTCGGGGATCGCGAGAAGGAAAACGGCGCAGTCGCGGTTCGGACGCGGTCCGGGGAAGATCTGGGCACGATGCCGATCGACGACTTCGTTTCGCGCCTCCGCGCGGAGCCGGTGTCAGCATGAGTCCTTCACCGGCGCGGATCCACCATGGACCGCGCCGGTCGCCCCGTTGGCTGGCGAGCCGGCGGCATGTTCCATCTTGGAGATTGCAGTATTAGCACCCCTGACAAGCAGAATCGGCGCAACCAGGACATCCGCGTACCCCGTGTGCGCGTGATCGGTTCGGACGGAGAAATGATCGGCGTGCTGTCGCGCGACGAGGCGTTGCGCACCGCCGAGGAAGAAGGGCTCGATCTCGTCGAGATCCAGCCCAATGCGGACCCGCCGGTCTGCAAGATCATGGACTTCGGCAAGTTCAAGTTCGAACAGCAGAAGAAGGCCAACGAGGCCAAGAAGAAGACCAAGCAGGTCGAGATCAAGGAACTCAAGTTCCGGCCGGTCACCGACGAGGGCGACTACCAGATCAAGCTGCGCAAGATGCGCGGCTTCCTCGAGGAAGGCGACAAGATCAAGGTCAACATCCGCTTCCGCGGCCGCGAGATGAGCCACCAGGAGCTGGGCCGCGAGATGGCGGCCCGGATCGAGGCCGACCTGGGCGAGGACATCGTGATCGAGTCGCGCCCGCGTCTGGAAGGCCGGCAGATGGTGATGATGATCGCGCCGAAGAAGAAGTGACCCGCGCGCTTCGCGCGTGAACATCCCGGTCCCCCTCTCCCGCTGACGGGAGCGGGGCGAGGGCGAGAGGAGGCGCCGCAAGGCGCCTCTTTCCGTTCTGGCGCGCCGACCGGCCCGCTTCGGCTCTAGCCCCCGTAGGAGCGCGCTCGCGCGCGAACCGATCGGCCGGGGAGCGCCCCACCGCACACCTGCCGCCGGCCAAGCCGATGATTTGCAAGCCAAAGCGCCGCGCGGCATAATGCGCGGCTCCCGGCCTGTCCGGGTGGTTTGAGCGGTATCAGGACCGGCCGGAATCCCGCGGGGATCGAGGCCTGAACACCGGCATGGGCATGGATGGAAAGCGTGGCGAAGGCCGCCGCCCGGTCAGTACTCGTATCCCACAAGGACTCTCGCAATGCCCAAGATCAAGACGCACCGGGGCGCTTCCAAGCGTTTCCGGAAGACGGCTTCCGGCAAGTACAAGGCCGGCCACGCCAATCGCAGCCACATCCTCACCAAGAAGGCGACGAAGCGGAAGCGCAATCTTCGCCAGACGAACCATATTCCGGCGTGCGACAGCGGTCGTCTCGACCGCATGCTGCCGTATCTCTGAGGAGGACTGAACCATGGCACGAGTCAAGCGTGGCGTCCAAGCGCGCCGCCGTCACAAGAAGGTCCTCGGCCGCGCGAAGGGCTACTACAACGCCCGTCGCAAGGTCTTCCGCGTCGCCAAGCAGGCGGTCATCAAGGCCGGCCAGTACGCATACATCGGTCGCAAGCAGAAGAAGCGCGACTACCGTTCGCTGTGGATCACGCGCATCAACGCCGCGGCCCGCCTGAACGGCATCAGCTACAGCCGCTTCATGAACGGCCTGCTCAAGGCCGGCATCACGCTGGACCGCAAGGTCCTGGCCGACATCGCGGTGCACGACGCCACCGGCTTTACCGCGCTCGCCGAGAAGGCGAAGGGCGCGCTGGCGGCCTAAAGGCCGTCGTCTCCACCGTAAAGCGGTACTGCCGCCGGATCCGTCCGGCGGCCACGTGGGGAAGGGCGCGAGTCCTTCCCCATCGTTTTTTGCGGCACCCGAACGTGCGGCGCCCCGGTCCCGGGCGTGCCGGCGGCGCGGACCTCCACCAGTGACGGGCCTGTAGATGAGCGAAATCGAATCCCTGTCGAGCCGGGCGCTGGCCGACATCGACGCGGCGGACACGCCCGAGGCGCTCGAGGCGCTGCGCGTGTCGCTGCTGGGCAAGAGCGGCAGCATCACCGCCCAGCTCAAGACGCTCGGCGCGCTGCCCGGCGACCAGCGCAAGGCGGCCGGCGAGGCGATCAACCGCGCGCGCGATGCGATCGGCGCGGCGCTGGCCCGGCGCAAGACCGCGCTCGACGACGCCGCGCTCGACGCGCGCCTGGCCGCGCAGACGGTGGACGTGACGCTGCCCGGGCGCGACGCCGGCCGCGGTGGCGTGCATCCGATCAGCCGCACCCTCGAGCGCATCGCCGACATCTTCGGCCGGCTGGGCTACGAACTGGCCGACGGCCCGGAGATCGAGGACGACTGGCACAACTTCGAGGCGCTGAACTTCCCGCCGCACCACCCGGCGCGCGCGATGCACGACACGTTCTACTTCGCGCCCGACGCGGCTGGCGTCGCGCGCCTGCTGCGCACGCACACCTCCGGCGTGCAGGTGCGCTACATGGGCGAGCACCGCCCGCCGTTGCGCATGATCGCCGCGGGCAAGGTCTACCGGTCCGACAGCGACCAGACCCATTCGCCGATGTTCCACCAGGTCGAGGGCCTGCTGGTCGACGAGCACGCGACGTTCGCCGACCTCAAGGGCACGCTCAGCGAGTTCGTGCGCGCGTTCTTCGAGCGCGACTTCGAGATGCGCTTCCGCCCCAGCTACTTCCCGTTCGTCGAGCCCGGCGCCGAGGTCGACATCGCCTGGCAGCAGGCCGACGGCAGCACCCGCTGGCTGGAGGTGCTCGGCTGCGGCATGGTGCATCCCAACGTGCTGCGCGCGGTCGGCATCGATCCGGAGCGCTACACCGGCTTCGCGTTCGGCATGGGCGTGGAGCGCTTCGCCATGCTGCGCTACGGCGTCGACGACCTGCGCGCGTTCTTCGACAACGACGTGCGGTTCCTCAGGCAGTTTGCCTGAGGAAGGGGATACGGGATTCGGGATTGGGGATTCGGACAGCGGATCCCGACCGATACCGGATCCCCGTTGTTTCGAATCCCCAATCCCGAATCCGAATCCCGTATCCCGGAATTCCAGCATGAAATTTTCCGAAAACTGGCTCCGCCAGCACGTCCGCACCGACGCCTCGCGCGAGGACCTCGCCGCGACGCTGACCGCGATCGGCCTGGAGGTGGAGGACATCGTGCCGCTGGGCGGCGCGCTCGACGGCGTCGTCGTGGCGCGCATCGTCTCGGCCGACAGGCATCCCGAGGCCGACCGGCTGCAGGTGTGCCAGGTCGATGCCGGCGGCGCTGAGCCGCTGCAGATCGTCTGCGGCGCGCCGAACGCGCGCCCGGGCCTGGTCGCGCCGCTGGCGACGATCGGCACGCGCGTGGGCGAGCTGACAATCCAGGCGGCCAGGCTGCGCGGCGTCGCGTCGAACGGCATGCTGTGCTCGGCGAAGGAGCTGGGCATCGACGCCGACGCGTCGGGCCTGCTCGAACTGCCCGAAGACGCGCCGGTCGGCCGTCCGCTGGCCGACTACCTGGGCCTGCCCGACGCCACGATCGAACTCAAGCTCACCCCCAACCGCGCCGACTGCTTCAGCGTGCGCGGCATCGCGTTCGACGTCGCCGCCGCGTTCGGCAGCGAGGTCGCGCCGCTGCAGGCGCCGGCCGTCGAGGTCGCGTCCACGGCCGCGCTGCCGGTGACGCTCGACGCCGAGGGCGACGCGCCGCGCTACCTGGGCCGCGTGATCGAGGGCGTCGACGCGACGCGCCCAACGCCGGTGTGGATGGCCGAGCGCCTGCGCCGGAGCGGCATCCGCCCGGTCAGCTTCCTCGTCGACGTCACCCAGTACGTGATGCTCGAGCTCGGCCAGCCGATGCATGCCTTCGACCGCGACCTGCTGACCGGCCCGGTCGGCGTGCGCCGCGCGCGCGGCGGCGAGACGCTCAAGTTGCTTGACGGCCGCGAGGCGACGCTCGACGAACAGTTCCTGGCCATCACCGACGCCGACCGCGTCGTCGCGCTCGCCGGCCTGATGGGCGGCTTCGACACCCGGGTGACCGACACTACGCGCAACGTGTTCCTGGAATCGGCGCACTTCGCACCCGATGCGATCATTGGCCGCAGCCGGCGCCTGGGCCTGCACACCGACGCGGCGCACCGCTTCGAGCGCGGTGTCGATCCCGAGCTGCCGCGCACCGCCCTCGAGTACGCGACGCGGCTGATCCTTGACGTCGCCGGCGGCCGGGCCGGGCCGGTGACCGCGGCCGAGCTCGACGCGCACCTGGCGCAGCCGCGCACGATCGCGCTGCGCCGCGCGCGGCTGGCGCGCGTGCTCGGCCTGACCGTCGACGATGCCGAGGTCGAGCGCATCCTGCGCGCGCTCGGGCTTGAGGTCGCGGCCGATGCCGACGGCTGGCAGGTCACCGCGCCGACGCGGCGCTTCGACCTGGCGATCGAGGAAGACCTGATCGAGGAGGTCGTGCGCATCCACGGCTACGACCGGGTGCCCACGACGCTGCCCGGCGGCGCGACCCGCATCGCCGCGCCCAGCGAGACCCGGGTCGCCGAGGCCGAGCTGCGTCGCCAATTGGTCGCCCGCGACTGCCTGGAGACCGTCAACTTCGCCTTCGTCGACGCCGCGCTGCTCGCCGCCTGGCAGGCCGACGACGGTGCCGTGCCACTGGCCAACCCGCTGAGCGCCGAGCTCGGGGTCATGCGCACCGCGCTGCTGCCGGGGCTGGTGGCGACGCTGGCGCGCAATCTCGCCCGCCAGCAGGCGCGCGTGCGGCTGTTCGAACTCGGCAAGGTGTTCGAAAGCCGGGCCTCGGGCGCGGCGGACGCAGGCGCGCCGGTGGAGACGTTGCGGGTCGCCGCGGCCGTGGCCGGCGACGCGAATGCCGAGCAATGGGGCGCCGCTGCGCGCCCGGTCGACTACTTCGACCTCAAGGGCGACCTCGAGGCGCTGGCGCGCGTCGCCGGCGCGCAGCTGGACTTCCGGCGCTCGACCGTCGCCCACGGCCATCCGGGCCGTTCGGCCGACGTGCTGCGTGACGGCGTGCGGGTCGGCTGGATCGGCGAGCTGCACCCGCGGCTGCTGCGCGCGCTCGACGTCGACGCGCCGGTCGTTGCCTTCGAACTCGACGCCGCGGCGCTGCAGGCCCGCGCGCTGCCGCGCGTGGCGCCGCTGTCGCGCTTCCCGTCGGTGCGCCGCGACCTGGCGATCGTCGCGCCCGAGTCCGTCGACTGGGCCGCGCTCGAGGCCACCGCGCGCGCCGCGGCCGGGCCGCTGCTGACCGCGATCCGGCTGTTCGACCGCTACGCCGGGCAGGGGGTCGAATCGGGTTTCAGGAGTCTCGCCATGGGCTTGATTCTGCAGGAAACATCGCGCACTCTGACCGATCGCGACGTCGATTCGGTGGTCGCGGACGTGGTCGAGGCGCTCGCGCGCGACCACGGTGCGAAGATCCGAGGCTGAGGTGCACAGGGGGATGACGGCGTGGCGTTGACGAAGGCGGACATGGCCGAGAAGCTCTACGAGGAAGTCGGGCTGAACAAGCGCGAGGCCAAGGAGTTCGTCGACGCGTTCTTCGACGTCCTGCGCGAGGCGCTGCAGCATGGCCGGCAGGTCAAGCTGTCGGGCTTCGGCAACTTCGACCTGCGCCGCAAGAACGAGCGCCCCGGCCGCAATCCCAAGACCGGCGAGGAGATCCCGATCTCCGCGCGCACGGTGGTCACGTTCCGCCCGGGCCAGAAGCTCAAGGAGCGCGTCGAGGCCTACACCGGCACCGTCGGCGCGGGAGCCGCCCATGCTTGACCCGGGCAGCAACCGCGAACTTCCGCCGATCCCGGCCAAGCGCTACTTCACGATCGGCGAAGTCAGCGAGCTGTGCGACGTCAAGCCGCACGTGCTGCGCTACTGGGAGACCGAGTTCCCGAGCCTGAGCCCGGTCAAGCGCCGCGGCAACCGCCGCTACTACCAGCGCCACGACGTGCTGATGGTGCGCCAGATCCGCGGCCTGCTGTACGAGCAGGGCTACACGATCGGCGGCGCGCGCCTGCGCCTGGAAGGCGAGGGCGCCAAGCAGGAATCGGCGCTGAGCAGCCAGATCGTGCGCCAGGTGCGCATGGAGCTCGAGGACGTGCTGCAGCTGCTCAAGCGTTGAATCGGCATGGGCGAAACGCCCGCCAACGGGTATACTGCCCAGCTTTCCGGGGTATAGCGCAGCCTGGTAGCGCACTTGTCTGGGGGACAAGTGGTCGTCGGTTCGAATCCGGCTACCCCGACCAATTTTTCAGGGCCCGCCTCGCGCGGGCCTTTTTTTGTCCGACGTTGCGGGAGCCGGGCGCCTCGCGGACACGCGCGCCGCCGGTCGCGCACGCCGACGCATGCGCGACTTGCCGGGACCGGACGGCGCGCATTCAATGCGATGTTCGGACCAGGAGGACGGGCGGATGCGCGGAACGATCGTTGGGGCCTGCCTCGCGCTCCTGCTGGGCTGCACGGCCATGCCGGTACGGGCGCAGGTGTCCGAGAGCGGCACGACGGCGCCGGCCCCCGCCGGTCCCGACATCGTCGACCTGCGCGCGGTCGTGGTTTCGGGCGCCCAGCCGGGTCCGGGGTTGTGGCAAGTGCACCACGGCGACCACACGCTCTACGTGCTCGGCGAGCTGTCGCCGCTGCCGCGCGACATGGACTGGATGTCGGGTGAGGTCGAGGCCGTCGTCGCACGCTCGCAGGCGGTGATCGCAGCGCCCGGCATCCGGGTCGAATCCGGTGTCGGCCGGCTCCGCGGGATGCTGTTGCTGCCGTCGTTGCTGAGGGCGCGCCGCAATCCGGACGGCGCGCGATTGCAGGACGTGGTGCCGCCCGCGCTCTACGCGCGCTGGCAGCCGCTGAAGGCGCGCTGGCTCGGCCGCGGCGACCGCGTCGAGCGCTGGCGGCCGATCCTAGCGGCCGCCGAACTCTACGAATCGGCGATCAAGCGCTCGCGCCTGCGCCAGGGCAGCGTGGTGCAGCCGGTCGTCGCGCGCGTGGCGAAGGCGCACGACATTCCGGTGATCGAGGCCGAGGTGGAGATCCGGATCGACGACCCGAAGGCGTTGCTGCGCGAGTTCGGCGGGGCGCCGCTCGACGACATCCCTTGCTTCGAGCGGATGCTCGTGCGGATCGAGCGCGACCTCCAGCACATGGGACAGCGCGCCAACGCCTGGGCGGTCGGCGACATCGCGACGTTGCGCGCGCTGCCGGGCGAGAACGCCTACGCCGTGTGCATGCGGACCTTCACCCAGGGCGAACTGGCGAAGCGGCTGGGCGTGGAGGACATCGACCGGCGCGTGGAGGCGCGCTGGCTCGAGGCGGGCGAGGCCGCGCTCGCGCAGCACCCCACGACGTTCGCCACGCTGCCGATGGCGCTGGTGCTCGGCGAGCATGGCTACCTGGCCAAGCTCGCCGCGAAGGGCTACGTCGTCGAGGCGCCGTAGCGCGCCGGTCGCGCGCCGCGCAGCGCGGCGGACGTCCGGGACGGGCGTCGCCTCATTCGTCGACGAGCACCGCGAAGCCCCCCTGGACCACGCGCTTGCCGTCGAACGGCAGGTCGCCTTCGGGCTGCATCCGCGCGTCGTCCATCAGCTTGGGCCGGGCCGCATCGCGCACCTGCCTGGACGGCCATTCGACCCACGCGAACACCACGTGCTCGCCGTCCGCGAGCAGGACCGCGCGCCGGAAGTCGGTGTGCTTGCCCTCGGGCACGTCGTCGCCCCAGGCCTCGACCACGCGTACGGCGCCGTGGTCGAGGAACACGTCGGCGGCCTTGCGCGCCAGTGCGGCGTACGCCTCGCGCTGGTCGGCATGGACGGGCAGCAGGAAGCCGTCGAAGTAGCGGCCGCGCCCGCTGCCGACATCGACGAAAGGCGCGAAGCCGCCCATGACCATGCGCTTGCCGTCGAAGGGCATCTCCGGCATCTGCTGCATACGCGGATCGGCCATCATCCTGCCGTAGGCGGCGTCGCGGGCGGCGCGGTCCGGATACTCCATCCAGCTGAACACCACCGTTTCCTCGTCGGTCGCATGCACCGCGCCCTGGAAGTCGTTGTGCTCGCCGCGGGGCACGTCGTCGCCCCAGGTCTCGACGCAGCGCACCTCGCCGTAGTCCTTGAACAGCCGGAACGCGTTGCGGGCATGCTGTTCGTACGCGTGCCGGTTGGACGTGGGGATCGCGACCACGAATCCCTGGACATAGGTCATCCGCCTTCTCCTGTCGGTGAGTGGAACGAGGCGTCTCGGTGGACGCATTGCTGATCCTGGACTTGAAAGTTATAAAAAACAACCATGAAGTCAGAAAAAGATACCGATAGCGGCGGCGCCCGGCGCTGGTACGACGACGCCTGCGGCGCTGCGCTCGCGCTCGAGTTCGTCGGCGAGCGCTGGTCGCTGCTGGTGATCCGGGAACTGATGTTCGGGCCGCGCCGCTTCTCCGATCTCAAGGCCGACCTGACCGGCATCAGTGCCAACGTGCTGACGCAGCGGCTGGCGGGCCTTGAGCGCACGGGCATCCTGCGGCGGTGCCAGCTGCCGCCGCCAGCGCGGGTGCAGGCGTACGAGCTGACGTCGTGGGGCTACGAGGCCGAGCCGATCTTCCAGGCGCTCGGCCGCTGGGCGGTGCGCTCGCCGCTGCACGACCCGATGCGTCCGCTGTCGGCAGTCTCGACGATGCTGTCGTTGCGCACGATGCTGCGGCCCGATCGCGAGCCGCTGGCGATGACGCTGGCGTTCCGTTTCCCCGACAGCGCCTTCGTCGGCCGCCTGTCACCCGCGGGCCTGGAGATCGAGCGTGGCGAGTCGGACGCGGTGGACGTGGGGTTCGATACCGATACGACGACGACCTTCGTCACTCTGGTCTACGCCGGGCGACCGTTCGCCGAGGCCGAAGCTGCGGGCGCGCTGCGCCTGACCGGCGACCGTGGGCTCGCCGCGCGGTTCGTCGACTGCTTCGCGCTGCCCGACAAGATCGCGGCCGGGGCCCGATAACCCACCGCCGCAGGTCGCTGAGGCCCCCTTGGGCCCTCAGGCCTCGCCTCAGCCCGCGGCGCTGTCCACGGCCGGGGCGGCAGTCGCCAGGTCCGGCCAGCGTGCCAGCACCGCGGCGCGGATGCCGGCGACGTCCAGCCCGGCCTCGGCCAGCAGGTCTTCGCGACTGGCGTGATGCTGGAACGCGTCTGGCAGGCCGAGGTGAAGCATCGGCATCGTCACGCCCTCGGCGTTGAGCAGTTCGGCCACGCCCGAGCCGGCACCGCCGGCGACGACGTTGTCCTCCAGCGTCACGAAGCCGTCGTGCGAGCGCGCGAGCTCGAGCACGAGCGCGCGGTCGAGCGGGCGCACGAAGCGCATGTTGACGACGGTCAGATCCAGCTCGGCGGCGACGACCTCGGCCGGCGGCACGATGGCGCCGAAGGCGAGCAGGGCGATGCGGCGGCCCTGCCGGCGGATTTGCGCCTGCCCGATCGGCAGCGTCTCCAGGCCCGGGTCGACCGCCGTGCCGGGGCCGGTGCCGCGCGGATAGCGCACCGCGGCCGGGCCCAGGTGCCGGAAGCCGGTCGTGAGCATGCGCCGGGCCTCGTCCTCGTCGGCCGGCGCCATCACGACCATGTTCGGCACGCAGCGCAGGAAGCTCAGGTCGAGGTTGCCGGCATGCGTGGCGCCGTCGGGCCCGACGACGCCGCCGCGGTCGATCGCGAACAGCACGTCGAGATTCTGCACCGCGACGTCGTGGACCAACTGGTCGTAGGCACGTTGCAGGAACGTCGAGTAGATCGCCACGACCGGCTTGGCGCCCTCGCAGGCCATGCCAGCAGCCAGCGTCACCGCGTGCTGTTCGGCGATCGCGGTATCGAAGTAGCGGTCGGGGTATTCCTTGGAGAACCGCACCAGGCCCGAGCCCTCGCGCATCGCCGGGGTGATGCCCAGCAGGCGGTCGTCGGCGGCGGCCATGTCGCACAGCCAGTCGCCGAAGACGTCGGTGTAGGTGGGCTTCTTGGCGCCGCCCTTGGCGACCACGCCCTTGGTCGGGTCGAATGGCGACACTGCGTGGTAGCCGATCTGGTCGCCCTCGGCGAGCTCGTAGCCCTTGCCCTTGGTCGTGATCACGTGCAGCAGCTGCGGTCCCTTGAGCCCGCGCAGCGTCTTGAGCGCGCCGACCAGCGCCTTCATGTCGTGGCCATCGATCGGGCCGGTGTAGTGGAAGCCCATCTCCTCGAACAGCGTGGACGGCACGAACATGCCTTTCCAGTGTTCCTCCCAGCGGCGCACGAACTTCGCGGTCGGGTTGTTCTTGTCGCCCAGCAGCTTCTTGCCGCTCTCGCGCAGGGCGTTGAGCGTGCGGCTGCCGGTCATGCGGCCGAGCATCTGGGTCAGGCCGCCGACCGCCTCGCTGATCGACATGCGGTTGTCGTTGAGCACCACCAGCAGGTCGGGCTCGGGTTCCATGCCGCCGGCGTGGTTGAGCGCCTCGTAGACCATGCCGGCCGTCATCGCGCCGTCGCCGATCACCGCGACCACGCGGCGCTCGTTGCCGGCGCGCGCGTTGGCGACCGCCATGCCGAGCGCGGCCGAGATCGAGGTGCTCGAATGGCCGACGCCGAACGTGTCGAACTCCGATTCCTCGCGCTTGGGGAACGGCGCCACGCCGTCCTTCTGCTTGACCGTGTGGATGCGGTCGCGGCGGCCGGTGAGGATCTTGTGCGGGTACGTCTGGTGGCCGACGTCCCAGACGATGCGGTCCTCGGGCGTCTCGTACAGGTAGTGCAGCGCGGTCGTGAGCTCGATCACGCCGAGCCCGGCGCCGAAGTGGCCGCCGCTGCGACCGACGGACTCGATGAGGTAGGCGCGCAGCTCGTCGGCGATCGCCGGCAGCTCGCTCTCGTCGAACTGGCGCAGGTCGGACGGCGCGTCGATGCGCGAAAGGCGCGGATAGCGCGTGGAATCGGTCATCCCGCCATTGTAAGGCCTGGCCCCGGCCGGGCGTCATGCTGCGGGTGCGTGGACAGCGGGCAGTGGGCGGAGCGCCGGGGTGCGTCGAACGCCGCCCCCGGTTCAAGCGATGGCGCGTGGGCCGCGGCGGGGCAGATGGGAGCTGAGAAAGCGCATCTGGTCGGCGAGGGTGAGCCGCGACGTTTGCATGCGCCTTCCGGCGCATGCGTCGCGTCGAACGCCGCCCGCGGGCGGCCGGGCATCCTCGCTTCGATTCAGGCGATGGCGCGTGGGCCGCGGCGGGGCAGATGGGAGCTGAGAAAGCTCATCTGGTCGGCGAGGATGTTGCGGTTGCTCAGGATCAGGTGCTCGATCCAGCTCGGCCGGAACGGCACCGCCAGCAGCGGCATGCCGGCCTGCTGCGGCGTGCGCCCGCCCTTGCGCGAGTTGCAGGCCACGCACGCGGCGACCACGTTCTCCCAGATGTCCAGCCCGCCCTGCGACAGCGGCTCGACGTGGTCGCGGGTCAACGACTGGCGACCGACCTGGCGCCCGCAGTACAGGCACAGCTGGTGGTCGCGGGCGAACAGCGCGGGATTGGTCAGCGCCGGTGTCGGGTCGACCGCGCTGGCGCGCGCGTGGCTGCGGCCGGCGATGATCGGGTGCAGGTCCAGCCGGCTCTGGCGTCCGGTCGCCCGGCACAGCCCACCCAGCACGGTGATGCACGGATCGCCGAGGGTCCAGGCTACCGCGTCGCGCGCGTACAGGCAGGCGGCGTCCTGCCAGCTGATCCAGTTCAGGGCCCGGCCGTGCGCGTCGAGCGCGAGCAGGCGGACGCCGGTGGCGTGGGGGCGGGGAGCGCAAGCGCCGGCGGATGCTTCGGCGACCGGCGCCGGATCGGAACCGGTGGGGACGAGGCGAGGACGCGCGCAGTCGGTCTCCATCGGGAATCGAGCATATACCCGAACGATGACGGTTTGTGCAAGATGGCCGCGCCCGTCGCGGGCGTGGAACGGCGCGGCTCGATGGCTCCGGCGGGCAGGTCCCGCCGGTGCCCGTGTGGCGTCAGCTGTCGAACGCTTCGTCGGCCAGCGACAGCAGCGGCGCCGGGCCGCTCTCGATCGCGGCGGCGTGCGCCAGCGTGCGCGGCAGCAGGCGGGTGAAGTAGAACCGCGCGGTCTCGCGCTTGCCGGCCTTGAACGTCTCCGGCCGAGACGAGGCATCGGCGACGGCCACGCTGCGCGCCCACCAGTACGCCAGCGCGACGTAGCCCGAGAAGAACAGGTAGTCGTGCGCGGCCGCGCCGATCTCCTCGGGATCGGCCGCCGCGCGCTCGGCGATCGTGCGCGTGAGCGCCTGCCACCGCGTGGCCTGCTCGCGCAGCGGGCCGACGAACTCGGCCAGTTGCGCGTTGCCCCCGTGTTCGCTGCAGAATGCCTCGATCATCCCCAGGAACACGCGCAGCCCCGCGCCCTGCAGCTGCAGCACCTTGCGGCCCACCAGGTCCAGCGCCTGGATGCCGGTCGTGCCCTCGTAGAGCGTGGTGATACGTGCGTCGCGTGCCAGTTGCTCCATGCCGTGCTCGGCGATGTAGCCGTGGCCGCCGAAGCACTGCAGCGCGTGGTAGGTGCACTCGTTGCCCCATTCGGTGAGGCAGGCCTTGACGATCGGGGTCAGGAAGCCGAGCAGGTCGTCGGCCTGGCGCCGCGCGGTCTCGTCGCCGGCGTGGTGCGCGGCGTCGACCAGCGAACCGGCGTGGTAGGCCAGCAGCCGCCCGCCCTCGGTCAGCGCCTTGCAGGTCAGCAGCATGCGGCGTACGTCGGGCTGCACCAGGATCGGGTCGGCCGGCTTGCCGGGGAGCTTCGGGCCCGAGAGTGCACGCGACTGCAGGCGCTCGCGCGCGTAGCGCAGCGCGTTCTCGTAGGCGCGCGTCGCCAGCCCCAGGCCCTGCACGCCGACGCCCAGGCGCGCGGTGTTCATCATGGTGAACATCGCCAGCAGGCCCTTGTGCGGCTGGCCCACGAGCCACCCCTGCGCACCGTCGAAGTTCATCACGCAAGTCGCCGAGCCATGGATGCCCATCTTGTGTTCGACCGCGCCGCAGCGCACCGCGTTGCGCTCGCCGAGCGCGCCGTCGCGACCGACCTTGACCTTGGGCACGACGAACAGCGAGATGCCCTTGCTGCCGGCCGGCGCGTCGGGCAGGCGGGCCAGCACCAGGTGGACGATGTTCTCGGTCAGGTCGTGCTCGCCGGCGGTGATGAAGATCTTGGTGCCGGTGATCGCGTAGGCGCCGTCGGCCATGGGCTCGGCGCGCGTCTTGAGCAGGCCCAGGTCGGTGCCGCAGTGCGGCTCGGTCAGGCACATCGTGCCGGTCCAGGTGCCGGCGATCAGCGGTTTGAGGAAGACCTCCTTCTGCCAGTCCTCGCCGTGGTGGTGCAGCGCGTTGACCGCGCCGTGCGAGAGCAGCGGGAAGTTGCTCCAGGCCAGGTTGGCCGCGTCGATCATCTCCTCCAGGCAAATGCCGATCGCGTGCGGCAGGTTCATGCCGCCGAACTCCGCCGGCGCGCTGATGCCGGTCCAGCCGCCCTGCGCGAACTGGTCGTAGGCGTCCTTGAAGCCGTCGGGCGTGGTCACCGCGCCGGTCGTCTTGTCGTAGCGCACGCCCTGCTCGTCGCCGATGCGGTTGAGCGGGGCGAGCACGCCCTCGCACAGCCGTGCGCACTCGTCGAGCACCGCGTCGACGGTCTCGCGATTGGAGTCCTCGAAACCCAGCGTGGCGAACAGGGAGTCGACCTGCAGCACGTCGTGCAGGGCGAAGCGGATGTCGGTCAACGGGACGTGGTAGCTGCTCATGGCGTCGGCTCTCGGCGAAAGGGGCGGTCACGCGGCATGCGCGTGCGCGGAAGGATCAGCGCAGCACGCCCGGCAGGCCCGGCACCGGGCTGAGCGCGCTGTCGCGGCGGACGCTGTAGTCGCGCGCCGCGCCGCGGTCCTCGGGCGCGGCACGCAGCGTGCCGTCGATGCGGTAGGGCAGCACCCGGCCCGCGGCCAGCGCGTCGGCGACCTGCAGCCGCGCCTGCGCACTCGGGGCGAGCGTCAGCGTGAGCACATCGGCCGATTCGGGGCCGATCGTGATCGGTGTCGAGGACACCAGCGTGCCGGCCGCATCGCCGCCGACCGCCAGCTCGAGCGTGATGGTCTCGAAGCGCATCGGCACGCTGCTGTAGTTCTGCACGCGCACGTCCACCGACCAGCCGCCGTCGGCCGCGACGCTCAGCTGCTGGATGCTGGCCGCCGGCTCGGAGACGCGGCGCGGACTGGTGGCGCAGGCCGCGACCACGCAGGTCGCCAGCAGGATCGTCAGCAGCTTCCACGGCTTCATCGCAGGTCTCCGTCGAGGGTCGGCCCACGATGTTAACGCGTCGCCGGGCCCGGCCGGTGCCCGCCCGGGCCAGGCCGGAGGCCCGCTGGACAGGGCCGACGACGAAACGGTTGCCGTTCCGCGACGCGCCCCGTATCATGCGCGTCCCGCAGTGGCCGGGTAGCTCAGTTGGTAGAGCAGGGGATTGAAAATCCCCGTGTCGGGGGTTCGATTCCCTCCCCGGCCACCATTGCGAACATGCTGCAAGCTCCGCGGCCTGTAAGCTTTTTAGCTCTATGGGGCGTTTGCTTTCGGGACCGGCGCTTTGCCGATTCGGCGCTGTAGCACCACTCGGCCGGCCCCGATGCTGCTTGTCCTTGCACGGTGCGCGTGCGGCACACTCCAGGCATGCACACCATCGACACCCGTCGCTCCGTCGTCGCTACACCGGGCCTGCGTAGGCCGCGACCACAGCGTGCAGATGCTGCCCGTGTCGTGGCATAGGTGGCGAACGCGCGGCACTGCCGCGGCCTGTGCGACAGCGCCGCGCAGGCTGAAACCGATTGGACTATTCCTACATATCGGCGCGCTGGCCGCCGACTGCCGCGCGTTGCGCACCAAAGTAGTCTGCGCCAGTCTGCAATATCTAAGCGCTGTCGTCCTCTCTGGGTAATCCAGCTAGACGTGCTTCGCAGTGATCTGGAGATCGCCGGCCATCCTATTCGTCCAAGTCTCGCTGCACGCTCTTAAAGAGAGCTCCCGCAGCTCCGGTAACGAGCGAACTGGTTAGAACGGTTTTAAGGGTGCCTAGCTGCTCAGGAGTCAAAAAACTTACCGGCGTCATAATGTGCAGGCCAACAATGGCAAGCGATGCCAAGATGCCCAAAGCGAAGATAAGAATGAATGCGATCTTTAGCCAGTGCACAATGTCTCGGATCGCTTCGCGACGCTGAACTCGGCGAACACGAGCCTTTGCCTCGACTTCAAGGCTTTCATTAGCTATCGCGCTCGCCTCACGGCGAGCCTTGCGATCATCACCGTCAGGTATGTCGCCTACTTCAAGCGCAGGCACAACAAGCGTCGTCCGAGCGGGCGGTGCTTGTGGTTGCTGATCGTCTTGTTGTTCTGCGGTCATCCTTGCACTCTGAAGCGCAAAAGTATCTAACGCTGGGATTGCCCAAGTGCCGCGTAGTGGGCGCGAATAACATCATTTGAAATGACATTTCCGCGAATACGACTATTCCATGTCTGCGCCCATGGCGACCCATTTTGATGGGTTAGCTGCGATAGCTGTATGCCATCTTGGTCACCATATATGCGGCAGACTTGATCCATGATGCTTTGCTCGTCAGCATCGAACACAGCATTTTCAGCGCCAGGCACCTGCGTGACTGTGTCGCTTCGGTAGCTCTTTAGAGCGTGGTACAGCTCAGGGATGACAGGTCCGTACTTCCACGCCTCGATCTCATCGGCAATCAGCGGCTTGCCGGCAAGTCCCAGCATCCAGCCGTGCGCTATGTAAACGAGCTTGAGCACCTGCATGGGAGTCAGTAGCTTCCCATTCGCTGCGCAGTGACTAACTATGTACTGCGCAACGCTTCTAGAAGAATGGCCTGTGGTAGCAGGCGGCATAAAGACCTCTTGTCCGACTTCGAACGTAACTGGTTGGGGAGTGGATTGCCCGGGCCGCAATCGGGCCGAATCTATCACTAAAGACGCGCCATAGTGCAGAATTGGCGACTGCCGGGGACACGATGCTGGCGAACGGTAGTCTCAAGGCTTGCGACTTCTGTTCAGCTTCCAGCGATTTTGTGCGATACCGCGACAGCCAGATCGGTAGTTATTCCCATGCCGACTGGGGTCGGGTCAGTCCGAATACCGCCAACGACAAAGTCAGAACAAGCTCGTCGAACGCGCCTTCGCGTCGACAGGCGAACCATGCTGTCGGAAGTAAAAAAAGCCGAAGGCACGCTCGAGGCCGGAAGCGGCTCCCCGTTCGCTAGGGTGGCTGACATGCGCGATGCATTCGAACTGGCCGCGCCTGCGCTACGGCCGCTCTCGATCAGCAGCCAACGCTGACCTACCTTGCAGGTCGAGGCGGCGGGAAGGCATCAACTCTTGGCGCGCGCTGCGGGGGCTTGGCCTTATGTGATACCGGCCCGCGTCGCGGAATCGGCGTTCAGTTGTGAAGCCGAAATGCGAAGAGTAGGATTTAATCCTACTCGAGACATTGGTGTCGCCATGCGCTCAACCCAGCAGTTCAGCATCACTCTCCCCAATGAAATGGCCGACTTGGTCAAGGCCAAGGTTGCGGCGGGTGAGTATGCGACGGAAAGCGAGGTCATCCGGGATGGGCTACGTACGTTGCTGGCCCGTGATCGGGCGATGGAGGCTTGGCTGCGCGAGCAGGTGGTGCCGGCGGCCCAGGCTTTGAAGGCCGACCCGGGGCGAGCCATGTCCGCAGGTCAGGCCCGCGAGCAACTGGCAGAGAAGCGTCGGCGCCGCGCGTGAGCTATCGGGTCGAGTTCGCCCCCGAGGCGGTCGCCCAACTTGCCGCGATCGAGGGATACATCATCGATGCCGGCGCGCCTGTTTCGGCGATCCGTTATGTCGATGCCATCGTGGCCTACTGCGAAAGCCTGGTGACGTTCCCGGAGCGGGGCACGAGGCGAGACGATCTGTTTCCGGGTCTTCGGGTCACCAATTATCGCGGCGCCGCCGTGATCGCGTTCCTCGTGGATTCCGAGCGGGAAGTGGTGTCGATCCTCGGTGTGTTCTACGGTGGCCAGGACTACGAAGAGGCATGGCGCGATGCCTGAGGCGGCAGGGCCCTGCAGAAATGCGGGCCTTCTTCGTGGGCGGCCATCCAGCCGGCGGCCGGGGAGGATCCGGCACCACGCATCGGACGCTCAAGCGTCCGGCGGCGCCGCGGCGAAGAAGTCCACGAGGTTGCGGAACGCGGACGTGAAGTACAGTTCGTAGCTCTTCTGCTCGACGTAGCCCAGGTGTGGGGTCGCGATCACATTCGGCGCGCGCAGCAGGGGCGAACTCGCCGGCAACGGTTCCTGGTCGAAGACGTCGAGCGCGAACGTGCCGGGCGGGCCGTCGCGCAGTGCCGCTTCGACTGCGCCGTCCTCGATCAGTCCGGCCCTGCTGGTGTTGACCAGCAACGCGGAGGGTTTCATGCGGGCAAGATCGGCGGCGGTGACGATGCCGCGCGTCGCGTCCTCGAGCCGCAGGTGCAGCGAGAGCACGTCGGCCTGCGCGAAGAATGCCGCCTTCGACGGCGCCGCCGCATGGCCGTCCTCGACGGCGCGCAGGCGACTGGCCGGGCTTCCCCAGACGACCACGCGCATGCCGAAGGCCTTGCCGTAGCCGGCGACGAGACGCCCGATCCTGCCGTAGCCCCAGATCCCGAGCACGTCGCCGTTGAGTGCGCGGCCGATGCCGTCGTGCGCCGATGTGGCGGCCGCGGACTGCCACGCGCCCGCCTGTAGCCGGGCGGCGTACTGCGGGATGCGGCGGTAGGCCGCCATCACCAGCGCCCAGGTCAGCTCGGCCGGGGCGGTGGGGTCGCCTTCGCCTTCGAGCACGGCGATGTTCCGCGCACGTGCGGCGGCCCGATCCAGGCTGCGGCCGGCCTTGCCGGTCTGCGAGATGACCATCAGGTCCGGCAGGCGCGCCAGCAGGCGGGCGGTGATCGCGGTGCGCTCGCGGATGGGCACGATCGCGTCGTGGCCCGCCAGCGCCTGCACCAGCGCGTCCTCCGTCATCGGCCGGGTGAGCACGGTGACCTCGTGGCCGTCGAGCAGGGCGAAGCAGTCGAGCCCGCGCACGGCATCCTGGTAATCGTCGAGTATCGCGATCCGCATGCGCGCAGGGTCGCACGCGGACGGGCGGCGCGTACACGTCTCCGCGCGACGCTATCATCGGCGCGCGCCGCGCCGGCGTTGCGGAGACATCGATGCCCACCGCCCAGCTGTCCGTGTACTTCTTCCTGCAGGCCGCGGTGATCCTGCTCGTGTGCCGGCTGGTCGGGCGGCTCGCGCAACGGATGGGGCAGCCGCAGGTCGTCGGCGAGATGATCGCCGGCGTCACGCTCGGGCCGTCGCTGCTGGGCTGGCTGCTGCCCGATCTGCAGGCGGCGCTGTTTCCGGTGCGCACGCTCGACACGCTGTACGTGTTCGCGCAGTTCGGCGTCGGGCTGTACATGTTCCTGGTCGGCACCGAGTTCCGCAGCGACCATTTCCGCGCGCGGCTGCGCGGCGCGGCGCTGGTGTCGGTGGCGGGCATCGCGGTGCCGTTCGCGCTGGCGTTCGCACTGGCGCCGTGGCTGCTCGGCGTGCCGAACCTGTTCGCGGAGGACGTGCGGCTGTCGGACGCGTCGTTGTTCCTGGGGGCGGCGATCGCGATCACCGCGTTCCCGATGCTGGCGCGGATCATCCACGAGCGCGGACTCGCCGGCAGCGCGCTGGGCACGCTGGCGCTGACCGCCGGTGCGATCGACGATGCCGCGGCCTGGTGCATCCTGGCGGTCGTGCTCGCGAGCTTCGGCGGCAGCTGGGACAGCGCATGGCTGGCGATCGGCGGCGGCATCGCGTTCGCGGTCTTCATGCTGCTGGTCGGGCGGCGGCTGCTGCGTCGCCTGGCCGACCACGCCAGGCCGGACGCGCCGCTGGGCGCGACGACGCTGGCGACCGTGCTGGGGCTGTTCTGCCTGAGCGCGTGGATGATGGACGCGATCGGCATCCACGCGGTGTTCGGCGGCTTCCTGCTCGGCGCGTGCATGCCCAAGGGCGCGCTGGTCGACAAGTTGCGCGCACTGCTGCAGCCGTTCGTGGTGGTGTTCTTCCTGCCGATGTTCTTCACGTTCTCCGGGCTCAAGACCGACCTGGGCATGGTGCTGTCGCCGCAACTGGCGCTGGCGGCCGGGGCGATCCTGCTGGCCTCGTTCGCCGGCAAGGGCCTGGCGTGCTGGGCGGCGGCGCGGGTCGCGGGCGAGCGGCCGCGCGACGCGCAGGCGATCGGTGCGCTGATGAACGCGCGCGGGCTGATGGAGCTGATCCTCATCAACATCGGCCTGCAGGCCGGCGTGATCGAGCCGGGCCTGTTCTCGATCCTGGTGCTGATGGCGATCGTGACCACGCTGATGGCCACGCCGCTGTTCAACTGGATCGTGCGCCGGCATCCGGGCGACGATGCGCCGGTCGCCGGCGACAAGGCCGACGGCCAGCCGGCCACGCGCTGAACGCCGGCCGGGGCCTGCGCGGATCGCCGCGCGGGCGGGCGCATGATCGGGCGTCCGACGCCCTCGCACGTGATCGAAGGAGGTCCGCATGCGCCGCCATCCCGCCACGCTCGCCGCCGCACTGGCTGCGCTGACGCTCGCCGCCTGCGCCAGCCCCGGGCCGCGCGATACCGAGAAATATGCGCTCTACGATGCGCACGCTGGCGCGCCGGCCGACCATTTCCGCTACTTCGGCCAGATCAACGGCTGGACGCCGCTGGGCGACAGCGCGCTCGCGGTCTGGACGCGGCCGAGCGAGGCCTGGCTGCTGGACCTGTCGGGGCCGTGCCAGAACCTCGCGTTCACGCCGGCGATCGGGCTGACGAGCACGATGAGCCGGGTCGACGCGCGTTTCGACAAGGTGCTGGTCCGCGACCGCGGCACGATCAGCCTGCCGTGCCACATCCGGCAGATCCGTCCGCTCGACGTCAAGGCGGTGCGCGCGGCCGAGAAACAGAACCGTGAGGGCGAGCCGTCGCTCGACCGGCCTTCGGACGCGCCGCCGGCGGCGGCTCAGCCTTCCGATTCGGGCACGTAGCCCATCGGGCGGTCGGTCTGCCGCTCGAACAGGTACTTGCGCATCTCGCCTTCGAGGAACGCGCGGTGCTTGGGGTCGAGCGGCGAGAGCCGGTTCTCGTTGATCAGCATGGTCTGGTGCGCCAGCCAGCGCGCCCAGGCCGGCTTGCCGATGCTGGAAAAGACCTGCTTGCCGAGCTCGCCCGGCCAGGGGATGAAATCCAGGCCGTCGGTCTCGGTCTGGTCGTGGACGCAGTGGACGCGTCGGCTCATGTCAGTCCTCCAGCGCGACGCGCGGCGAGAGCAGCAGCGTGCGGATCGGTGCGGGAATGCCGAGCGCCGCGAGTTCGTCGCGGGCCACCCAGCGCAGGTCGTCATTGTCGCGCACGCCGCGGCGCGGGGCGAGGCCGGGCCAGTGCAGCGGATGCAGCTGCAGGCGATAGTGGGTGAAGCCATGATGCACGGTCGGCAGGCGGCGCGGTGCGTCGCGGTCGTCCGCTGCCACCAGGCCCGGCGCGTGGGCGTCCAGCCATGCGAGCGCGGCGTCGGCGTCCTCGCCCTGCGGCAACGACCACAGCGCGGCCCACACGCCGGTGGCCGGGCGCCGCTGCAGCAGCACGCGCCCCGCCCGGTCCTCGAGCAGCAGCACGGTCGCTTCGCGCTCGGGCAGTGCCTTGGTCGGCTTGGGGGTGGGCAGTTCCTCGACCCGACCCTGCGCGAACGCCACGCAGTCCGCGTTGACCGGGCACAGCAGGCAGGCCGGCGCGTGGCGCGTGCACAGCGTGGCGCCGAAATCCATCTGCGCCTGCGTGTAGTCGGCCATGCGCGCGTCGGGCAGCAGCGTGTCGGCGATCGCCCACAGCGCCTTCTCGACCTTCGGCAGGCCCGGCCAGCCGGCGACGCCATGGTGGCGCGCGAGCACGCGCTTGACGTTGCCGTCGAGGATCGCGAAGCGGTCGCCCCAGGCCTGCGACAGGATCGCGGCCGCGGTGCTGCGGCCGATGCCCGGCAGCGCGAGCAGCGCATCGAAGTCGCGCGGCAACGCGCCATCGTGCCGCTCGACGCAGGCCTGGGCGGCGGCCTGCAGGTTGCGTGCGCGGGCGTAGTAGCCCAGGCCCGACCACAGCGCGAGCACGTCGTCGCGCGGCGCGGCGGCCAGCGCGCGCACGTCGGGCAGCGCGGCGACGAAGCGCTCGAAGTACGGGATCACCACCCGCACCTGGGTCTGCTGCAGCATGATCTCCGACAGCCATACGCGGTACGGCGTGCGTGGATGCTGCCAGGGCAGGTCGTGGCGGCCGTGGACGTCGAACCAGGCCAGCAGGCGGGCGGCGTAGTCCGGCGTCATGGCGCGGTGCTGTCGTCGAAGTCGATCTCGACGCCCTCGAGCGTCGCGCCCGACACCTCGACCCGCTCGACCCGCAACTGCCCGCGCAACGGCGGCAGCGGTGTGCCGGTGTCGAGCGCGTCGAGCCAGCGCAGCAGGTCGGGCAGGCGCGCGCTGCCGTCGAAGCGCGCGCCGGCATGGGCGATGCGCAGCGACAGCGGCGCGTCCAGCATCGCCGGCCCTGCATAGCGCAGCGCGAACGGCAGCGGGCCCTCGGCCTGCGACAACGGCGCAGGCAGGGCGGGCCAGCCGTCCGGCCACCGTGCGATGCGCCCGTCGAGCGCGATCTGCAGCGCATCGCCGTGCGCGATGCGTCCGCCGGCGGCGAGCGTCGGGACGAGCCCTTCGGCGCGCGTTGCCAGCCCGACCGGTGCCAGCGCCAGGCGGCCGTCGGCGAATGCCAGCCGGCCGTGCAGGCCGAGCGCGAACGGCAGGTCGGTTGCGTCGGCGTGCCAGCGTGTGTCTATCGCCAGGCGCAGCGGTGCCAGCGTCAAGCCGGGTGCGTCGGTGTCGGTGCGCGTGGCGTCGAGCGCGAGCCGGGTGTCGAGCCGGCCGTCCCCGAGGTCGGCCGACAGCGTGCCGCGCGCCTCGATCCGGGAGAACGCGACCGGGCGATCGGCGCGCAGCCGCAGCCGGAACGGCGCGCGCAGCGTGTCCGCGATCGCGGTGCCAGCGACCTGCGCGGCGAGCGCGCGATCGGCATGCAGCGACGGCACGTCGAGCGTCAGCGCCTCGATGCGCCAGCCCTCGGCGTCGAGCCGGCCGTCGCGGATGCGCAGGCCGTCGGTGAAGGCGGGCAGGGCGCCGTCGCCGGGCGGCCGCGCGTCGAGCCAGCGCAGCAGCGTCGGCAGGTGCAGCTGTGGGCCATCGAGTTCGACGCGGGCGATCTCCAGGTCGGCGCCGCGGCTGCGGAGGGTCTTCCACGGCAGCGCCAGCAGCACGCGCTGGGCCTGCAGCATCGGCGCCGGTGTGCCGGGCACGCGCACGGTCACGTCGTGGACCACCAGTTGCGGCGTGCCGCGCAGGCGGTAGTCGACGTCGCCCTCGAAGGCGATCGACAACCCGAGCGCGGGTTCCAGACGCGCGAGCACCAGGCGCAAGGCGCGCTCGGGCGGCAGCAGCAGCCAGACCGCGGCGATGCCGGCGGCCAGCAGCACCAGCGCCGCCAGCAGCCACGTCGGCCAGCGCCGTCGCCGGCGCGGCGGCACCGGCGGCACCGGCGGGGCCGGCGCCTGCCCGGTGGCGCTCACGCCCCGAGCGTCTCCGGCAGCATCGCGTCGACGAAGGCCTGGGCATCGAACACGCGCAGGTCCTCGGGCCGCTCGCCGATGCCGGCGAAGCGGATCGGGATGCCGAACTCGCGCGCCAGTGCGAACAGCACACCACCCTTGGCGGTGCCGTCAAGCTTGGTCACGACCAGGCCGGTGACCGTCACCGCAGCGTTGAACTGGCGCAACTGCGACAGCGCGTTCTGGCCGGTCGTGCCGTCGATGACCATCAGCACCTCGTGCGGCGCGGTCGCGTCGATCTTGCCCAGCACGCGGCGGATCTTGCCCAGCTCGGCCATCAGCCCCTGCTGGGTGTGCAGGCGGCCGGCGGTGTCGGCGATCAGCACGTCGGTGCCGCGCGACTTCGCGGCCTGCAGCGCGTCGAACGCGACCGCGGCCGGGTCGGCGTCCTGGCCCTGCGCGACCACGCCGACGCCGTTGCGCTCGCCCCAGGCCTTGAGCTGGGCGACCGCGGCGGCGCGGAAGGTGTCGCCGGCGGCGAGCATCAGCCCGTGGCCCTCGTCCTTGAAGCGCTTGGCGAGCTTGCCGATCGTCGTGGTCTTGCCGACGCCGTTGACGCCGACGGTGAGGATCACGAACGGCTTGGCGGACGGGTCGATCGCCAGCGGCCTGGCGACGGGCTCGAGCATCGCGACCAGGTCGGCACGCAGCGCCTGCAGCAGCGCGTTGGCGTCGGTGAACGCGCGCGCCTTCATGCGCTTGCGCAGCGATTCGACCAGTTCGGTGCTCGCCGCCACGCCGACGTCGGCGGTCAGCAGCGCGGTCTCGATCTCGTCGAGCAGGTCGTCGTCGAGCTTGGGGTTGCGCGAGAACAGGCCGCCGAAGCTGCGCGCGAAGGTGCTGCCGCTCAGGCGCTCGCGCCAGCCCGACCTGCCGGGCGCGGCGGCGGGCATCGTGCTGGCGAACACGTAGTCGGCCAGCGCCGCGGCCGGGTCGTAGGTCGCAGGACGCGGCGGGGGCGGCGGCGATGCGACCGGTGCGGGTGCAGGCGCGACGGCGGCGTCGGCGTGGATGTCGGCGACGACCGGGGGCGCGGTGGGCGGTGCAGGGGCAGGTGCCGGCGTCTCCGCCGCACGGATCGGCGGCTCCGGCGCAGGCGTGGCCGGCGCAGGCGCGATCGGCGTGGGCGGCGTCGCGGGAACCGGCGTCGGCGCGGCAGGAAGCGGCGCGACCGGGGACGCGACCGGTGCGGGCACGACGTCCGCGGCGGGAGGCGGCGCTTCGGCCGGCGACGTGGCCGGCGGCGCGAACGCGGCCGCGATCTCCTCGTCGGTGAGGCGGCGCCGGCCGCCCTCGGATTGGGGTTTGTCGCGCTTGAACCAGCTGACCATGCGGCCGTCGGAGTCGGGATGGGGGAGAATGGCGCGCATGGTATCACCCGCATTTTCAACGCCCCGTGCAGCGGGGCGCCGATGAAACAGGCCTCCGGCAGGGTCCGCATCGTGGGCGGCCGCTGGCGCGGCACGCGGCTGGACGTGCCCGACGCGCCGGGGCTGCGGCCGACCGGCGACCGCGTCCGCGAGACGCTGTTCAACTGGCTGCAGCCGGCGCTGCCGGGCGCGCGCGTGGTCGACGCGTTCGCCGGCACCGGCGCGCTCGGGCTGGAGGCGGTCTCGCGCGGCGCGCGCTCGGCGCTGCTGATCGAGCGCGAGCCGGCGCTGGCCGCGGCGCTGTCGGCGGTGGCCGCGCGACTGCCCGGCGGGCAGGCGGTCGAAGTCCGCCGCGGCGACGCGCTGCAGGTGCTCGCGGCGCTGCCGGCGGGCGGGTTCGACATCGCCTTCGTCGACCCGCCGTTCGCCGCCGACCTGTGGACGCCCGCGCTGGCCGCGCTCGACATCGCGCTCGCGCCGCAGGCCTGGCTGTACGTCGAATCGCCCGTCGCGCGCCCGGCGCAGCCGCCCGCCGGCTGGCGCCAGCACCGCGAACTGGCGACCCGCGAGGCCCATTGCGCGCTCTGGCGTCGCGACGGCTGAACCGCGCCGGCGCTGCTACACTTTGCGCCCGCGCCACGCCGCACCCCTGCCTCCCGACAGCGAACGTCAGCCATGAGTGCGAGTCGCAAACGCATCGCGGTCTATCCGGGCACCTTCGACCCGATCACCAACGGCCACGTCGATCTGGTCGACCGGGCCGCGCCGCTGTTCGAACGCCTGATCGTCGGCGTGGCCGAAAGCCCGGCCAAGCGCCCGGCGATGTCGCTCGACGAGCGCGTGGCGCTGGCGCGCGAGGCGCTGGCCCACCACGACAACATCGAGGTCATCGGTTTCGACTCGCTGCTGGCGCATTTCGTCGCAAAGGTCGAGGCCGGGGTGCTGCTGCGCGGGCTGCGCGCGGTGTCGGATTTCGAATACGAATTCCAGCTCGCCAGCATGAACCGCCACCTGATCCCCGAGGTCGAGACGCTGTTCCTCACGCCGGCCGAGCAGTACGGCTTCATCTCCTCCACGCTGGTGCGCGAGATCTCGCGCCTCGGCGGCGACGTGTCGGGCTTCGTGCCCGCCGCGGTCGATCGCGCACTGCGCAAACACTCGCAACGCTGACGTTGCCCATCCAAACGCAAGAGAAAGAAGAGGGAATGCCATGAAGTCCATCACCCGTGCGCTGCTGATCGCCTGCCTGGTCCTGCCGGTCGTCGCCTGTGGCAACAAGGAAGAAACGCAGCAGGCCGAGGCCGCACCGGTCGCCGCGCCGACCACCGAGGACAAGGCGGCGTGGAACGCCTACCTCAACGAGGTCGCCAGCCGTCACATGGAAGGCATCAACAACTCGCCGTACGTCTACCTGGTGCCGCCGCCGGCCGCGAACGTCGCCGATGCGCCGCCCGCCGACCCGGCTGCCCCGTCCGATGGCGAGGCCGACGATCTCTCGACCCCGGTCGACGGCAACTACGATCGCCTGCTCGACAAGGCCAAGCTCGACGTCGCGCGCGGCATCGTGCGCGGCAACCTGCTGATCTACGCCGGCGTGAACTCGGCCCGCACCGCCGACCTGACCGTCGCCTCGTTCGCGGAAGTCGAGCCCGGCACGATGAAGGGCGTGCGGGTGCTGTTCATCGGCGAGGAAGCCGACAACGCACGCGTCAAGGCCGCCGTCGAGCCGGCCGGCGTCGAGTACGTGTTCGTCGACACCGCCAAGTAAGCCCCGGGCGCCGGCTCTGGCCGGCATTCCCGATGCACAGCGCGCCGCCGCCGCCCCCCCGGGCACGGCGGCGTCGCTGTTTCGGGGCAGGTGAACCGTTCGGCCAGGGCGCCGCGCCTGCCGGGCGACGCGGTTCCATCGATGGAACGCCGCGCGACGCCGCACTCACTACAATGGCCCGATGTCCCTGAAGATCAATGCGCTCTGCGTCAACTGCGACGTCTGCGAGCCGGCATGCCCGAACCAGGCGATCTCGCAGGGCGAGGAGATCTATGTGATCGATCCGGCGCGCTGCACCGAGTGCGTCGGGCATTTCGACGAGCCGCAGTGCGTGGTCGTGTGCCCGGTGGAGTGCATCGATCCCGATCCCGACCTTCCCGAAACCCAGGCGCAGCTGCTCGCCAAGCTGGCGCGCCTGCAGCAGGAGTCGTCATGACGCGTCGTCGTTTCCCCGCCGCCGGTCTGCCGGCGCTGCTGCTCTCGGTCCTTTTGCTGGCCGTCGCGCCGTCGTGCGCGCGCGAGGTCCGCCCGCAGCCCGCGCCTGTCGCCGCGCAGCCGGCCGCGACCCCGCCGGGCAACGCGGTCGCCTCGGCCCATGCGCTGGCCACCGAGGCCGGCCTGCAGGTCATGCGCGAGGGCGGCAACGCGTTCGACGCCGCGATCGCGACCTCGGCCGTGCTGTCGGTCGTCGAGCCGATCTCCTCGGGCCTGGGCGGCGGCGGCTTCTTCCTGCTGCACGACGCGGCCTCGGGGCGCGACGTGTTCATCGACGCGCGCGAGACCGCGCCCGCCAGCGCCCATCCCGACCGCTACCGCAGCGCCGACGGCCAATTCGACCGCGACCGCGCCGAGAACGGCCCGTGGTCGGCCGGCATCCCCGGCCTGCCGGCCGCGTTCGTGCACGTCGCCGAGCGCTACGGCAAGCTGCCGCTGGCGCAGTCGCTGGCGCCGGCGATCCGCATCGCCGAGGACGGCTTCCCGGTCTACGCCCGGTTCGCGCGCGGCTACCAGTCGCGGCGCCAGGTCATGGAGCGCTACCCCGGCACGCGCGCGGTGTTTCTCGCCAACGGCCAGGCGCCGAAAGAGGGCGACACCTTCCGCCAGCCGGAACTGGCGCAGACGCTGCGGCGGCTTGCCGAGCGCGGCTTCGATGGCTTCTACCGCGGCCCGACCGGCGAGAAGCTGGTCGCCGGCGTCAACGCCGAGGGCGGGCAGTGGACGGCCGAGGACCTGGCCGGGTACCGCGTCGTCGAGCGCACGCCGATCCGCTTCCGCTACCACGACTGGACCGTGGTGACCGCGCCGCCTCCGTCGTCGGGCGGCATCGCGATGGCGCAGATGCTGCAGATCCTCGAACCGTACGACCTGCCCGCGCTCGACTATGCCGCGCGCACGCACCTGGTCGTCGAGTCGATGCGCCGCGCGTTCCGGGATCGCACGTTCTATCTGGGCGATCCGGACTTCGTGGAGATCCCCGAGCGCACGCTGCTCAGCCGCGACTATGCCGCCGGCCTGCGCGCGACGATCAACCCGAACAAGGCCACGCCCAGCGACCTGCTGTCGGGCGATCCGACGCCGCTGGAGGACGAGGAGACCACGCACTTCTCGATCGTCGATGCCGCCGGCAACCGCGCCGCGGTCACCCAGACGGTGAACCTGCTGTTCGGCAGCGGCCTGGTCGCACCGGGCACCGGTGTGCTGCTCAACAACGAGATGGACGACTTCGCGCTGCAGCCCGGCGTGCCCAACGCGTTCGGGGTCATGGGCTTCGACGCCAACGCACCCCGGCCCGGCAAGCGGCCGCTGAGCTCGATGACGCCGACGTTCCTCGAATCGCCCGACCGCGTCGCCTTGCTCGGCACGCCCGGCGGCAGCCGGATCATCACGATGGTGCTGCTGGGCGTGCTCGGCTACGACGCGGGGCTCGACGCGCAGGCCGTCGCCGCGCTGCCGCGCTACCACCACCAGTGGATGCCCGACGCGATCTCGGCCGAGTCCGACGCGTTCTCCGCCGATACCGCCGCGCGGCTGCGCGCGCTGGGCCACACCGTCGACCTGCCGGGCGACCGCGCGGCGGGCGGGCGCGGTTCGAGCCACGTCTGGGGTAATCTGCAGACCGTGCTGTGGAACCGTGCCGACGGCACGCTGACCGGCGGCAGCGACCCGCGCAACCCGGTCGGCGCGGCGAAGGTCGAGCCGGCGGGACCTGCATCGCAGGCGCGCACGCCGATGGAACACGCCCCCGGGGAGTAGGCACTGATGGAGCACGCACGATGATTCCTCGCATCTCGCTGCTGATCGCCTCGTTGCATGTCGTCCTCTACGTCGCGCTGTCGCTGCGCGTGGTCCTGCACCGCAACGCCGCCAAGGTCGGCATCGGCACCGGTGGCGATCCGGTCCTGGCCCGCAAGGTCCGCGTGCAGGCCAACTTCGGCGAATACGTGCCGCTGGCGCTGCTGATGCTCGCGCTGCTCGAACTCGCCGCGTTCGACACCCGGCTGCTGTGGAGCCTGGGCCTGGCGCTGCTGCTCGCGCGCGTGCTGCACGCCGTGGGCCTGGGCGGATCGGCCGGCTATTCGGTCGGCCGCACCGGCGGCGCCGTGCTGACCTTCCTGCTGCTGCTGGCGATGGCCGGCCTCGGTATCTGGCGCTTCGTCGCGGCGGCGACGCTGGCCTGATCGCAGGCGCGGGCCGTGCCGCGGCACGGTCTCCCGCACGACGGGAACGGCGGCGCGCGTCAGCCCGTGGTGTCCTGTCGCCGCGCGTGCACCACCATGCGCAGGTGGCGCTCCTCGTCGATCGTCAGCATCGTGTGCTCGAACGGCAGCGGCACGCCGTCAACGCGCAGCAGGCGCTCGCCGCTGCACGGCGCGCCGGCGTCGTGGTGGCCCCACCAGGCCGCGAACTCGGGCGAGGCCCGGCGCAGCGATTCGACCAGCGCCTGCGCGTCGGCGTCCTGCGCGGCGCGGGCGTGGTCGCGGCGATAGCTCGACAGCATGCGGCGGGCCTGCGTCTCCCAGTCGACGAGCCGCTCGCGCATGCCCTCGTCGACGAACAGCAGCCACAGCAGGTTGCGCCGCTCGGGCGGATGCGCGCCGAAGCCGAACAATGCGTCGGCCGGCGCGTTGAACGCGAGCACGTCCCAGCGCAGGTTCAGCACGTGCGCCGCGTGCGGGGCGAGGTCGTCCATCAGTCGCCCGACCAGCGGCGGTACCTGGCAGAACGTGCGCCCGGGCTCGGCCGGCGGGCGCGCGTGCGCGAGCAGGTAGAGGTGCCGGCGCTCGGCGGCGTCGAGCCGCAGCACGCGCGCCAAGTTGTCGAGGAACGCGGCCGACACGCCGATGTCGCGGCCCTGCTCGAGCCACGTGTACCAGCTGAGCCCGACGCCGGCGAGCGCGGCGACCTCCTCGCGGCGCAGGCCGGGCGTGCGCCGGCGGCTGCCGGCCGGCAGGCCGACGTCGGCCGGCGACAGGCGTTCGCGGCAGGCGCGCAGGAAGCTCGACAGTTCGGGACGGGCGCGATGCAGGCGCGACATCGGACGGGCTCCGGTTGCTCTGTGTAACAGCATGAATCGACAAATTGTAACGGGATGAAGCGCGGTCCAGACTCCGGCCGCCTCCATTCCTGGACCGTCGCCATGACCACTTCCCGACCTCACGTCCCGCCGGCCGCCGACGCGCCCGCGGCGGCACCGGCGCGTCCGCCGTGGCGTGGCCTGGCCGTGCTGCTGCTCGCCGGCTTCGTGACGATCTTCGACCTGTTCGTCGTCAACGTTGCGATCCCGTCGATGCAGGCCACGCTCGGCGCGAGCCTGGCGCAGCTGGGCCTGGTCGTCGCCGGCTACGAACTCGCCTTCGGTGTGCTGCTGATCGCCGGCGGGCGGCTCGGCGACCGCCACGGCCGCCGGCGACTGTTCGTGGTCGGCATGGCGGGCTTCGCGCTGGCCTCGGCGCTATGCGGCCTCGCGCCGGACGCCGGGTCGTTGATCGCCGCGCGGGTGCTGCAGGGGCTGGCGGCCGCGTTGCTGTTCCCGCAGGTCTACGCTTCGATCCGGGTGCACTTCGAGGGCGACGCCGCGCGCCGCGCGTTCGGCCTGCTCGGCATGACCCTGGGCCTGGCCGCGATCGCCGGCCAGGTGCTCGGCGGATGGCTGGTGCACGCCGATATCGGCCGGCTGGGCTGGCGCACGATCTTCCTGATCAACGTGCCGATCGGCCTGCTCGCGATCGGCATGGCGCGCTTCGTGCCCGAGTCGCACGCGCCGCAGCGCCCGGCGCTGGACTGGGGCGGCGTCGCGCTGGCAAGCGCGGGCCTCGGCCTGCTGCTGGTGCCGCTGCTCGAAGGGCCGGGGCGGGGCTGGCCGGCCTGGGCGCTGGCCGCACTGGCGGCGGGCGTCGCGCTGCTTGCCGTGTTCG
>NZ_LASZ01000007.1 GCF_001014645.1 Luteimonas sp. FCS-9
AGCCACGGCAGCGCCAGCGTGCGGGCGTAGAACAGCGCGCCGAAGAACGCGCCGAAGAACATGATCTCCGAGAAGATGAACCACACCATCCCCATACGGAACGACACGTCGACCTGCTTGTTGTAGTAGCCCGAGACCGACTCGAGCACGACGTCGGCGAACCACTTGAACAGGATCAGCGCCAGGCCCGCGATGCCGACGAAGAACGTCGTACGCCCCCAGCTCGCGTCGTTGAACCAGCTGGCCAGGCCCAGCATCGTCACGAACAGCGCGACCGAGGCGAACAGCGGCCACTTGCTGTCGTGCGGCACGAAGTAGACGTTGGGATCCTGGTGTTCGGTCTTCACGTGGGCCATGGCGGTATCCGGGTGGCGGCGCGGTGTCGGGGGCGGAACGGGGAACGCTAGGGCGCGGCGGCCAGGCGCGCGTCGCGCACCGGGGCGACGCCGGCGACCAGCCGCGAGGTCAGTACATCGTTCTTGAAGAAGGTATACGACAGCGTGACCGTGTTGACGTCGCGCGGCAGCGACGGGTCGATGATGAAGCGCACCGGCATGTCGCGGGTCTCGCCGGCCTGCAGCGTCTGCGCGGTGAAGCAGAAGCACTCGGTCTTCTGGAAGAAGCCCGAGGCCCGCGCCGGCGCCACCGACGGCGTCGCGCTGCCGACGACCGGCCGCGCGCTGTCGTTGTGCGCGTAGTACGTGGTCTCGTACTGCTCGCCCACGCGCACGCGCATGCGGGTCTGGTTGGGACGGAACGACCAGGGCAGGTGCGAGTTGACGCTGGCGTCGAACTCCACCGTCACCCAGCGTTCCTCCCCACCCCCGGCCGCCTGCACCGGCGCCGCCGCGGCGCTGTTCTCCAGCCGGATGCCGAAGACCTTCTCGCAGGCGATGCGGTAGAGCGGCACCAGCGAGAACGTGAACGCGAACGCGGCGACCGAAACCGCCACCAGCTTGCCGATGCCCAGCGGACGCCGCGCGCTCATGCCAGCAGCACCCCGCGCAGGATGAAGCCGGCATAGATGCACAGCGCCACCACCGCGATCGTCAGCGCCGTGCGCCGCGCGCGGCGGCGGCGGGCGGTCAGGTCGTCGTTGGCGTCGGGGATCGGCATCGCGGGCTGCGGCTCCGTCGGCGTCAGTGGCTGATGTCGTCGTGCGCGAGGTCGCCGGGCTTGAGCACCGGCGGCTTGGCGAACGTGTGGTGCGGCGCCGGCGAGGGCACGGTCCACTCCAGGCCCTTGGCGCCTTCCCACGAACGCGCGGCCGCGGGCGCGCCGCGCAGCTTGGAATGCAGCAGGATCGCGAACATCAGGAACGGCGTGGCGAACATGCCGAACGCGCCGATCGAGCTGATCAGGTTCCAGTCGGCGAACACCACGTTGTAGTCGGGGATGCGGCGCGGCATGCCGGCCAGGCCGAGGAAGTGCTGCGGGAAGAACAGCAGGTTGACGAACACGATCGTCCACCAGAAGTGCACCTTCGCCCAGAACTCGCTGTACATCCGGCCCGTCCACTTCGGCCACCAGTAGTAGGTGGCCGCAATGATCGAGAACAGCGCGCCGGTCACCAGCACGTAGTGGAAGTGCGCGACCACGAAGTAGGTGTCGTGGTACTGGAAGTCGGCCGGCACGATCGCCAGCATCAGGCCCGAGAAACCGCCGATCGTGAACAGCACGACGAACGCGACCGCCCACAGCATCGGCGCCTCGAACGTCAGCGAGCCGCGCCACATCGTCGAGACCCAGTTGAACACCTTCACGCCGGTCGGGATCGAGATCAGCATCGTCGCGAACATGAAGTAGATCTCGCCGCCCAGCGGCATGCCCACGGTGAACATGTGGTGGGCCCAGACGATGAAGCTCAGGAACGCGATCGCCGCCGTGGCGTAGACCATCGCCTGGTAGCCGAACAGCGGCTTGCGGCTGAAGGTCGGGATGATCTCGCTGACGATGCCGAACGCCGGCAGGATCATGATGTAGACCTCGGGATGCCCGAAGAACCAGAAGATGTGCTGGTACATCACCGGGTCGCCGCCGCCGGCGGCGTTGAAGAACGAGGTCATGAAGAACTTGTCGGTCAGCAGCATCGTGACCGCACCGGCGAGCACCGGCATCACCGCGATCAGCAGGAACGCGGTGATCAGCCAGGCCCAGCAGAAGATCGGCATCTTCAGCAGGTCCACGCCCGGCGCACGCATGTTGAGGATCGTGGCGATCACGTTGATCGCGCCCATGATCGAGCTGATGCCCATCATGTGGATCGCGAAGATCGTCAGCGACACGTTGTTGCCGCCCTGCAGCGACAGCGGCGGGTAGAGCGTCCAGCCGCCGGCCGGACCGCCGCCGGGCAGGAACAGCGTCATCAGCAGCAGCGTGAACGCGAACGGCAGGATCCAGAACGACCAGTTGTTCATGCGCGGCAGCGCCATGTCCGGCGCGCCGATCTGCAGCGGGATCATCCAGTTCGCCAGGCCCACGAACGCGGGCATGACGCCGCCGAAGATCATCACCAGCGCATGCATGGTGGTCATCTGGTTGAAGAACATCGGGCTGACGTGCTGCAGGCCCGGCGAAGCGAGCTCGGTGCGGATGATCACGCTCATGCCCGCGCCGATGATGAACATCACGAAGGAGAACAGCAGGTACAGCGTGCCGATGTCCTTGTGGTTGGTGGAGAAGAACCAGCGCTGGACGAAGCCCTGACGGTGGGCGTGATCGTCGTGGTGCGCGTCGGCAGTGGCGGTGTGCGTCGTCGACATGGCGTTCAACCTCGGGCGATCAGCCGGCCGCGGGCGCGGCGGGGGCGGAAGGGGTCTGCGCGGCGGCCGCATCGACGGCCTCCGCATCGGCCTCGGCCGGCGCCGCCTCGGGCGCAGGCGCGGCCTCGGGGGCCGGCGGCGCGTTGCGCGCCTTCTCGGCGGCCAGCCAGCTGTCGAACTCGGCGCGCGGCACCGCGCGCACGACGATCGGCATGAAGCCGTGGTCCTTGCCGCACAGCTCCGCGCATTGGCCGCGGTAGAGGCCGGGCTCGAGGATCTCGGTCCAGGCCTCGTTGACGATGCCCGGGATCGCGTCCTGCTTCCAGCCCAGCGCCGGCACCCACCAGGAGTGGATCACGTCGTCGGCGGTGACCACGAAGCGGATCTTGGTGTCGGTCGGCAGCACGAGCGGGTTGTCGACGTCGAGCAGGTAGTGGCCGTGGGCGTCGAGCTCGGCGCGCGTGGTGCCGCGGTTCTGCCGCAGCCGGTCGCTGTCGCGGTCCAGGCGGCTGGTCAGGGCCACGTCCTCGCCCATGTACTCGTACTTCCACATCCACTGGATGCCGGTGACCTTGACGGTCATCTCGGCGTCGCGGGTGTCGTACATGGCGATGAGCTTGCGCGTGGCCGGCACCGCCATGATCACCAGCAGCACGATCGGCACGACCGTCCAGATGATCTCGGCGGTGGTGTTGTGGGTGAACTGCGCGGCGACCGCGCCGCGCGACTTGCGGAAGCGGAACATCGCCACGGCCATCGCGCCGAACACCAGCACGCCGATGCCCACGCAGATCCACAGCGCGAGCATATGGGCGTCGTAGGCGTGCTGGGACGAGGCGGTGACGCCGCGGCCCATGTTCAGCTGCCACGGCTTGGGATCGGCGGACTGCGCCCACGCACCCGCGGACAGCGCCGTCGCGGCGATCCCGCACATCCACTGCTTGAAACGACCGGCTTGCTTCACATCGAACCCCAATGCCTGAGCTGGCGTTGTCTGGCGGGAACGCGTCCGTCCTCGCCCGGCCTGGGGACCGGAGCGCATGCGCAGGAGCGGCGGCGTACTGCGGATAACCAATGAATGGTAGCTGTCCGCAATCTGCGGGGGCAACCCGCGGTTTTCCGCGACGCGACGCGGTTTGCGTTCCTGCGTGCCCGCGACCGGACCATGCGGCATTGCAGCATCGGCCGGCCATGACGCCTTGTGACGCAGCCGGAGCGCCCGGTCGGCATCTCCAGCCGCGCCTGGACCGGCGGATCCGAGCCCGCCGACCGGCATGATGAATGGGCGATCCGACATCGCACCGGCAGCGGATGATCCGGGGACGCCCGAGCATGGGCGGCACGGCCGCGCCCGGCCTCCGCGCCCGCGAGCCCGGCGCCGGACGCGTGTGCCGGACCCCGAGCTATCCGCCGGACGACGGCGCGCCCTAGAATTCCGCTTTCGTCCCTGCCGGTGCGCCTCTTGAACGCCAGTCCGTCCCCCGCCGTCGCGGCGGCTTCCCTTCCGTCGCTGCGCGCGGCGATCACCGACGCCTGGACGCGCGACGAAACGCTGCACGTGCGCGAACTGCTCGCGCAGGCCCGCCAGCCCGACGCCGACCGGGCCGCGATCCAGGCCACCGCCGCCGACCTGGTGCGCCGGGTGCGCCTGCGCGCCCAGGACCGCGGCGCGATCGAGGCCTTCATGCAGCAGTACGACCTGGGCAGCGAGGAAGGCGTGCTGCTGATGTGCGTGGCCGAGGCCCTGCTGCGCATCCCCGACCAGGACACCGCGGACAAGCTGATCCGCGACAAGCTCGGCGAGGCGGACTGGCGCAAGCACATGGGCCAGTCGGACTCGGTGCTGGTCAACGCCTCGACCTGGGGCCTGATGCTGACCGGCCAGCTGGTCGACCTGGCCGACGAGACCAAGCGCAACGTCCACGGCGCGTTCAAGCGGCTGGTCGGGCGCGTCGGCGAGCCGGTGATCCGGCTTGCGGTGCGCCAGGCGATGCGGATCATGGGCCACCAGTTCGTGATGGGCCGCACGATCGGCGAGGCGCTGGCACGCTCGCGCAAGGGCGCCAACGCCGCCTACCGCTACTCGTTCGACATGCTCGGCGAGGCCGCGCTGACCCAGCGCGACGCCGACCGCTACCTCAAGGCCTACCAGGACGCGATCGACGCGATCGGCACCTCGGGCCGGTTCGACGACGAGATCGCCGCCCCGTCGATCTCGGTCAAGCTCTCGGCGCTGCACCCGCGCTACGAGCACGCCAAGCACGAGCGCGTGCTCGCCGAACTGGCGCCGCGGCTGCGCGAGCTGGCCCAGCGCGCGAAGGGCCACCGCATCGGCCTGACCGTCGACGCCGAGGAGAGCGACCGCCTGGAGCTGTCGCTCGACGTGATCGAGGTCGCGCTGCGCGACGCCTCGCTCGCCGGCTGGGAAGGCTTCGGCATCGTCGTGCAGGCCTACCAGAAGCGCGCGCCGTTCGTCATCGACTGGATCGCCGCGCTCGCCCGCGAGCTGGGTCGACGCATCCCGGTGCGCCTGGTCAAGGGCGCGTACTGGGACAGCGAGGTCAAGCGCGCGCAGGTCGAGGGCCACCCGGGCTACCCGGTGTTCACGCGCAAGCCCAACACCGACGTCAGCTACCAGGCCAACGCGCGTCGGCTGCTGTCGGCGACCGATGCGATCTACCCGATGTTCGCCACCCACAACGCGCAGACGATCGCCGCCGTGCACCGCCTGGCGGGCACGCTGCTGGGACCGCACACCGCGGGCACGCCGCACCGCTTCGAATTCCAGAAGCTGCACGGCATGGGCGACGACCTCTACGCCGAGGTGATCCCGGCCGACCGCCTCGACGTGCCGTGCCGGGTCTACGCGCCGGTCGGCTCGCACGAGGACCTGCTGCCGTACCTGGTGCGCCGCCTGCTCGAGAACGGCGCCAATTCCAGCTTCGTGAACCGGATCAGCGACGAGGACGTCGCGATTGACGATCTGATCCGCGATCCGGTCGAGGTCGTCGCCGGCTTCGAATCCATCCCCCATCCCCGCATTCCGCTGCCGGTCGACCTCTACCGCAGCCAGTCCTACGACAGGAGCAACTCCATGGGCGTCAACCTCGCCAACGACGCGCAGCTCGCCACGCTCGCCGAGCAGATCCGCAGCGCGCCGACGACGTGGACGGCGACGCCGCTCGTGCCGGGCGCCACCCCGTCGGGCGCCAGGACCGAGGTCACCAACCCCGCCGACCGCCGCGTGCACGTGGGCGAGTGGACCGCGGCCGACACCGCCACCGTCGAGCGCGCGCTCGCCAACGCGGTCGCCGCCCAGCCGGGCTGGGACGCCACGCCGGTCGCCTCGCGCGCGGCGATCCTCGAACACGCCGCCGACCTGCTCGAGCAGCGCATGCCGCAGTTCGTCGCGCTGTGCACGCGCGAGGCCGGCAAGACGATCCCCGACGGCGTCGCCGAGGTCCGCGAGGCCGTCGACTTCCTGCGCTACTACGCCGGCCAGGCACGCGCGGCGTTCGTGCCCGAGGCGCTGCCCGGCCCGACCGGCGAGTCGAACGCGCTGCAACTCTCCGGCCGCGGCGTGTTCGTGTGCATCAGCCCGTGGAACTTCCCGCTGGCGATCTTCGCCGGCCAGATCGCCGCCGCGCTGGCGGCCGGCAACAGCGTGATCGCCAAGCCCGCCGAGCAGACCGCGCTGGTCGGCTTCGAGGCGGTGAAGCTGCTGCACGAGGCCGGCATCCCGCAGGACGTGCTGCAGTACCTGCCCGGCGACGGCGCGACCGTCGGCGCGGCGCTGACGTCGGACCCGCGCGTGGCCGGCGTCGCCTTCACCGGCTCGACCGACACTGCGCGCGCGATCAACCGCGCGCTGGCCGCGCGCGATGCCGCGATCGGCGTGCTGATCGCCGAGACCGGCGGCCAGAACGCGCTGATCGCCGATTCCTCGGCGCTGCCCGAGCAGCTGGTCAAGGACGCGCTGGCCTCGGCGTTCACCTCGGCCGGCCAGCGCTGCTCGGCCGCGCGCGTGCTGTACGTGCAGGACGACATCGCCGACAAGGTGATCGGCATGATCGCCGGCGCGATGAAGGAGCTGACCGTCGGCGACCCGGCGCTGCTGTCGACCGACGTCGGCCCGGTCATCGATCCCGACGCGAAAAGCCTGCTCGACGAGCATGCCGCGCGGATGCAGGGCGCGGCCAAGCCGATCGCCGAGGCCCGGCTGGGGCCGGACACCGAGCACGGCACGTTCTTCGCGCCGCGGGCGTGGGAACTGCAGTCGCTGTCCCAGCTCACACGCGAGAACTTCGGTCCGGCGCTGCACGTGATCCGCTGGAAGGGCGACCAGCTCGACGCGGTCGTCGACGCGATCAACGCGACCGGCTTCGGCCTGACGCTGGGCATCCACTCGCGCATCGACGAGACCGTCGAGCGCATCGTCCAGCGCGCGAAGGTCGGCAATCTCTACGTCAACCGCAACCAGATCGGCGCGGTCGTCGGCGTGCAGCCGTTCGGCGGCCAGGGCCAGTCGGGCACCGGCCCCAAGGCCGGCGGCCCGCACTACCTGCCGCGCTTCGCGACCGAGAAGACCATCACCATCAACACCACCGCCGCCGGCGGCAACGCCTCCCTGCTGACGTTGGGTGAGTGAGCGCGTTGACGAAGCATCGCTTCGTGCGCGAACGAACGCCCGCCATGCTTTGGCGGGCCGGAACGAGTAGCCGCGGCTTGCGCGGCATGCCGCGCGCGGCTGCGAACGCCCGCTGTGCTTCAGCGGGCCGGAACGAGTGAGCGCGTTGACGAAGCATCGCTTCGTGCGCGAAACGAACGCCCGCCATGCTTTGGCGGGCCGGAACGAGTAGCCGCGGCTTGCGCGGCATGCCGCGCGCGGCTGCGAACGCCCGCTGTGCTTCAGCGGGCCGGAACGAGTGAGCGCGTTGACGAAGCATCGCTTCGTGCGCGAACGAACGCCCGCCATGCTTTGGCGGGCCGGATGAGTCGCCACCGCTTGCCGCTGTCCGGCCCGGCCTGACCACCCCCGCGCGGACCGCCTCAGCGCGCTGGGTGGGGCACGGGCCGTACGCAAAGCACCCCCATCCCAACCTTCCACCCGTAAAGGGCGCAATGCCCCGTAAACGGGGGAAGGAGCGAAGCAGCACAGCGTGCACGTCACCTCCCCCGCCCGCGGGGGAGGTCGGCGCGCCCAGCGCGCCGGGTGGGGGCACGGGCTTGCTACGGATTCCCGCACATCACCCCGGCAGCACCGTCTCCAGCCCCCGGGCCCGCAGCCGGTCGAGCACGCCGGCCACCATCGCCACGCTGCGCCCGTGGCGGGCGCCCTCGTGCAGCAGCACGATCGCGCCGGGCGCGAGATCCGCATCGATGCGCGCGACGACCTTCGCCGTGTCGCTCTCCACCGCATCGAAGCCACGCGCGCTCCAGGCCACGCGCGCCAGCCCGGCGTCGCGCAGCGGGGCATGCACGAACGGATTGGTGTGCCCGACCACGGAGCGGAACCACACCGGTGCGCGCCCGGCGATCGCGGTCAACGTGCGCTGGCAGTCGGCGATCTCGCGGCGCATCCGCGCCGGCCCCAGTGCCCAGAACCGCGCCTGCGGGTGGCCCTGGGTGTGGTTGCCGATCCCGTGGCCGCGGGCCAGGATCTCGCGCACCAGGTCGGGCCGGGCGGCCGCGCGCTCGCCCACCAGAAAGAACGTCGCCTTCGCCGCGTGCGCGTCGAGCAGGTCGAGCAGCGGCCGGGTGTCGTCGGAGGGGCCGTCGTCGATCGTCAGCCAGACCCCCGCCTCCCCCGGCAGCCGCACGAGCACCGGCCCGTACAGCCGCGAGCCGGGCGCCAGCACGCCCCATAGGCACAGCCCGTGGCTGGCGAGCAGCAGCGGCAGCCCGGCCTGCCAGCCCAGCCGCCACCACGCCCACGCGACCAGCGCCTGCGAGACCAGCAGCAGCGGCAGCCACAGGTGCGGGCGACGGGGCGGACGGTGCGGCGGCATGGCGCGCATCATGCCATCGCGCCCGCCGCGCATCGCAGCATCCTGCCCACGCGACCACCGGTCGCGGGCTTGCCTTCGCAGCCCCGCGCTACCATGTCGGTCTTCCCCGCCTGCTTCAGGATGTTCCGCCATGTCCCTCGATCCCGCCCTCCGCACCCGCATCGAGACCCTGCTGCAGGGCAATCGGGCCGTGCTGTTCATGAAGGGCTCGCCGATGGCGCCGCAGTGCGGCTTCTCGGCCAAGGCCGTGTCCGCGCTCGACGCGGTCGGCGTCGACTACGCCCACGTCAACGTGCTCGAGGACGGCGAGATCCGCGAGGGCATCAAGGCCTACGGCGAATGGCCGACGATCCCCCAGCTCTACGTCGACGGCGAACTGGTCGGCGGCAGCGACATCATCGAGCAGATGGCCGGCAGCGGCGAACTGCACGGGCTGTTCGGCGTCGAGGCGCCCGATCGCACCCCGCCGACGATCGCGATCACGCTGGCCGCGCGCGAGATGATCGCCAAGGCGCTGGCCGATGCCGGCGGCGACTACGCGCTGCAGATCGACATCGACCGCAACTTCCGCGCCCGCCTGCAGCTGGCGCCGCGCAACCCGTCGGCGATCGTCAGCGACGTGGCGGGCCTGCTGGTGCAGTTCGACCTGGCCAGCGCGCGCCGCGCCGAGGGTCTGACGATCGATTTCGCCGACGACATCCGCGGCCGCGGCCTGGTCATCGACAACCCGAACGCGCCCAGGACGGTCCAGGAGATCGGCCCGGCCGAGGCCGACGACCGGATCGCCGCCGGCAAGCTCACGCTGGTCGACGTGCGGCCGCCCGAGGAGCGCGCCACCGCCTCGGTGTCGCGCCCGTTCGAGGTCCTCGACGGCGAGGGCATCCAGCGCCTGCAGGCGCTGCCCAAGGACACCCCGCTGGCATTCCTGTGCCACCGCGGCGGCCGCAGCCTGCAGGCCGCCGAGCACTTCCGCAACCAGGGCTTCACCCACGTCTACAACGTCACCGGCGGCATCGACGCCTGGAGCGACAGCGTCGACGGCGGCGTGCCGAAGTACTGAGTGCCCTGCTGCGCCTGCGCGCGCGATTCACCTCCCCCGCCTGCGGGGGAGGTCGGCGCGCACAGCGCGCCGGGCGGGGGCACGGGCCCTTGGCGGAAAAGCGCCCCCATCCCAACCTTCCACCCGTGAAGGGCGCAATGCCCCGCCATGCGGGGGAAGGAGCCAAGCGCAGCCCCCTGCGACTCACCTCCCCCGCCATGCGGGGACGGCGCCAAGCGCAGGACCCCATGCGATTCCTCTCCCCCGCGTGAGCACTCCACGCGGCACGTCCCCACCCGCGCGGCCCTCAAGTCCGCCGCCGGAAGGCCGATAACGATCGCGATCAGTCGCAGTCCGCCACGGCCCCGGCACGTGACGAGGTCGACTGTCCTTCGACGACGTGGCCTCCATGCGGAAACCGTCCAATCCGTCCGATCCTCCCGTACGCCCGAAGGTGGCGCGCGGGCGCGAGGGCGCGATCGGGTCCGAGGCGCTGGTCGCGCTGTTCGCGCAGGCCCACGAGCCGCAGGCGCTGCTGGCCGCCTTCGCCGACGGCGTCGCCGGGCTGCACGACGAGCTCGGCGGGCTCGGCCAGTACCTGCAGTCGGCCTGCGCCAGCGGCGACTGGCCCGCCTACGGCCGCGCGATGCGGCAGCTGATCGACAAGTACGTGCGCTTCGTCGATCTCGACGCGCCTGCGCCGGCCGCCGATGATGCCTCGGCCCGCCTGCGCGACCTGCTGCGGCAGACGCTGGGCGTCGCGCTGGCGGCGCTGCTGCGCAATGAGCAGGCGCTGTCGGACGAGGCGCTCGCGCTGGCCAGGGCGTTCCGCGACCACGCGCCGGGCGATGCGCTCGAGGCGCTGGCGCAGCGGCTGTCCGAGCTGTGCCGCCGCGTGGGCGTGCATGCCGAGGCGGCCGAGGAGCAGGTCGCGCTGCTGATCGGGCTGTTCGAGCTGCTGCTGCAGAACGTCGGCGAACTGCTCGACGAGAAGAGCTGGCTGCACGGTCAGATCTCGCAGATCCGCGGCCTGCTCGCCGGCCCGCTCGACCGGCGCTCGATCGAGGAGGCGCGCACCGAGCTGCGCGAGGTGATCTACCGGCAGGGCGTGCTCAAGCAGGGCATCGACGCGTCCAAGGTCGCGATGAAGTCGATGATGACCACCTTCGTCGAGCGCCTGGACGGCATGGCGGTGCACACCGGCGAGTACCAGGACCGGCTGGCCGGCCATGCGCAGCGGATCCGCGAGGCGCGCAGCATCGCCGGGCTCAACGGCGTGCTCGACGCGGTGCTCGACGACACCGGGCGGATCCAGGCCCAGGCGCTGCGCGCGCGCGACGACCTGATTGCCGCGCGGCTGGAGGTCGAGGAGAGCGAGAAGCGGATCCACCTGCTGGAACAGAAGCTGCGCGACGCCGCCTGGCTGGCGCGCGAGGACGAGCTGACCAGCTGCCTCAACCGGCGCGGCTTCGACGAGGCCTTCGAGCGCGAGGCCGCGCGCGCGCGCGAGGACCGGCCGCTGTGCATGGCGCTGGTGGACCTCGACGACTTCCGCCGGCTCAACGCCACCCACGGCCACCTCGGCGGCGACGCGGCGCTGCGGCACTTCGTCGACGTCGCCCGCCTGACGCTGCGCGAGAGCGACATCGTCGGCCGCTTCGGCGGCGAGGAGTTCGTGATTCTGATGCCGGCGACGACGCTCGCGCACGCGCTCGCCGCGCTCGCCCGCCTGCGCACCGTGCTCGCGCACCGGCCGGTGCTGCACGACGAGACCCGCATCGTCATCACCTTCAGCGCCGGCGTCGCGCTGCGACGGCCGCGCGAGACGCTCGAATCGCTGCTCAAGCGCGCCGACCTGGCGATGTACAGCGCCAAGCGCGCGGGCAAGGACCGGAGCATGGCCGCGCAGGCCTGAGCCGCGCCCGCCGCGGCGCGCCGGAACGCTACACTCGCGCGGTCGCGTCGAAGGATGTCGCATGCTTCCGGGCTGGATCCTGCTGCTGGTGTCGCTGGGCTACGCCGCGCTGCTGTTCGCGGTGGCGTGGTACGGCGACCGGCGGCCGCTCTACCCGCAGCGGCCCTGGCTGCGGCCGGTGGTCTACAGCCTGGCGCTGGCGGTGTACTGCTCGTCGTGGACGTTCTACGGCGCGGTCGGCACGGCCGCGCGCCAGGGCATCGGCTACCTGCCGATCTACCTCGGCCCGCTGCTCCTGCTGCTGTTCGGCTGGCGCATCCTCGAGCGGCTGGCGCTGATCGCCCAGTCTCAGAACACCGTCTCGATCGCCGACTTCATCGCCTCGCGCTACGGCCGCTCGCAGCGGCTGGCGGCGATGGTGGCCGGCATCGCGCTGGTCGCGGCGGTGCCGTACCTGGCGCTTCAGTACAAGGCGGTGGCGATCAGCCTGGGCGTGCTCGGCGGCCCGGACGATCCGGTCACGCCGTTCGGCGACCCGGCGTTCTACGTCGCGGCGCTGATGGCGCTGTTCGCGATCCTGTTCGGCACCCGCAAGGTCGACGCCACCGAGCACCGGCCGGGCCTGATGCTGGCCGTCGCGCTCGAATCGCTGATCAAGCTGCTGGCGCTGGTCGCCGTGGGCCTGTTCGCGACGCTGTGGCTGGGCGCGCGCGACCTGCACATGGTCGAGGCCACGCGCGCGCTCGTCGACAACACGCCGCCCACCGGCTTCGTCGCGCAGAGCCTGCTCGCGTTCGCGGCGCTGATCTGCCTGCCGCGGCAGTTCCACGTCGCGGTCGTGGAGTGCGGCGACGTGCGCGACATCCGACGCGCGCGCTGGCTGTTCGGCGGCTACCTGGCGATCGTCTGCCTGATGGTGCTGCCGATCGCCAGCGCCGGCGTCGCGCTGTTCGGCCGCGACGGCCCGGTCGCGCCCGACAGCTTCGTGCTGGCGCTGCCGATGGCCGAGAACGCGGACGTGATCGCGCTGTTCGCCTACATCGGCGGGTTCTCGGCCGCGACCGGTATGGTCATCGTCTCGTCGGTCGCACTGGCGACGATGCTCAGCAACGACCTGGTGATGCCGCTGCTGCTGCGCCGCGGCTACGCCGAGCGCCACGGCGGCAACGTCGGCTCGACGGTGCTGTGGATCCGCCGGGTGGCGATCGTCGCACTCGCCGCGCTGGCCTACGGCTACTACCGGGTCAGCGGCTCGGACACCACGCTGGCTGCGTTCGGGCTGATGTCGTTCGCCGCGGTCGCGCAGTTCGCGCCGGCGCTGATCGGCGGGCTGTACTGGCGCGGCGCGAGCCGGCGCGGCGTCGAGGCCGGCCTGCTGCTGGGCTTCGCGATCTGGAGCTATACGCTCATGCTGCCGGCGCTGACCGAATCGGGCTGGATCGAGCCGCAGTGGCTCGACACCGGCCCGTTCGGCATCGCCTGGCTGCAGCCGCGCGCGCTGTTCGGGCTCGCCGGCTGGGACCCGCTGACCCACGGCACGTTCTGGTCGCTGCTGGGCAACGTCGGCGCGCTGCTGCTGGTGTCGGCGCGCTGGCGGCCCTCGCTCGACGAGCGCCTGCGCGCGGCGCCGTTCCTCGATCCCTACGCCGAACGGCGCGCGCTGGCGTCCGAGGACTGGAGCGGCAACATCAGCGTCGGCGACCTGCTGACGCTGATCGGTCGCATCGTCGGCGACCACACCGCCCGGCGCGCGTTCGACGAGTACGCCCAGGCCCAGGCGCGCCCGCTCGTGCTCAATGCTTCGGCCGACCGCACCTGGCTGCAGTTCACCGAGCGTCAGCTCGCCGCCGCGGTTGGCGCCTCGTCGGCGCGCCTGCTGATGACCAGCGCGCTCAAGGGCTCTGGCATGGAGGTCGACGAGGTCGTCGCGATGCTCGACGAGGCCGGCCAGGAACTGCGCTTCAACCGCGAGGTGCTGTCCTCGACGCTGGAGAACATCGACCATGGCGTGAGTGTCGTCGACCGCACGATGCGGCTGGTGGCCTGGAACCGCAGCTACCAGCGGCTGTTCGGCTACCCCGACAACATGCTCTACGTCGGTCGCCCGGTCGCCGACCTGATCCGCTACAACGCCGAGCGCGGCGAGCTGGGCCCGCGCGACGCGATCGACATCAAGACCGAGGTCGACAAGCGCATCGCCTACATGCGCGCCGGCTCGCCGCACGTGTCCGAGCGCGTGCTCGGCAACGGCCAGGTCATCGAGCTGCGCGGCCAGCCGCTGCCCGGCGGCGGCTACGCGACCAGCTACAGCGACGTCACCGACTACAAGCGCGCCGAGCGCGCGCTGCGCGAGATCAACGAGACGCTCGAGCAGCGCGTGGCCGAGCGCACCCGCGAGGCCGAGGCCGCGCAGGAATCGCGCTCGCGCTTCCTGACCGCGGTCAGCCACGACGTGCTGCAGCCGCTCAACGCCGCGCGGCTGTTCACCTCCGCGCTGCGCGAGACGCCCGACCCGGGCGAGCAGCGCCACCTGGCCGAGCGCATCGATACCTCGCTGCGCGCGGCCGAGGAACTGCTCGACGGCCTGCTCGACGTCTCCCGGCTCGACGCCGGTGCGCTCAAGCCGGAGATCGTCGACTTCGACGTCGCCGAACTGCTGCGCCAGCTCGCCGGCCAGTACGCGCCGATGGCCAAGGCGCGCGGCCTGGACATCCGCCTGTACGCGCCGCCCACGCCGGTGCGCAGCGACCGCCGCCTGCTGCGCCGCGTGCTGCAGAACTTCCCCGCGAACGCGCTGCGCTACACCCGCAGCGGACGCATCGTGCTGTCCGCGCGCCGGCGCGGCGACGACGTCGCACTGCAGGTCTGGGACACCGGGCCGGGCATCCCCGAGCACCACATGAGCCAGATCTACGACGAGTTCCACCGCTACGAGCACACCTTCGACTGGGACGGTCGCGGCCTGGGCCTGGGCCTGTCGATCTGCCAGCGCATCTCGCGACTGCTCGGACACACGCTCGACGCGCGCGCGGTGGTCGGCCGCGGCAGCATGTTCTCGATCACCGTGCCGCGCAGCGCGCCGGCGGCGGTCGTCGCCACGCCGGCGCCCGCGCCGCTGCACGACGAATCGCTGCGCGGCCTGCGCGTGCTGTGCGTGGACAACGACGACGACATCCTCGCCGGCATGCGCGCGCTGCTGCGACGCTGGGACGCGGTACCGCTGTGCGCCAAGACCATCGACGAGGCCATCGCGGCGATGGACGAACGACCCGACGTGCTGCTGGTCGACTTCCACCTGCACGACCGCCTCGACGGCCTGGACACCCTGGACGCGCTGCGCGGCATGGCGCCCGAGACGCCCGGCGCGCTGCTGACCGCCGACGGCAGCGACACGCTCAAGCAGACCGCACGCATCCGCGGCTACCGGGTACTCACCAAGCCGGTCAAGCCGGCCTCGATGCGCGCGTTCCTCGCCGCCCAGCGCAGCGCGATGACCGCGCGCCGCGCCCGCGCCGAGACGCAGCTCCACTGACCTGCGTGCGACGCCCGCCGGCCGCGCGCCCGGTGACGCCGCGGCGCGCGCGAGCGCGCTCCTACAGCAGGCGTCCGACGTTTCATGGCGCTTGCGCGAACCACTTGTAGGCGCGCGCTCGCGCGCGAAGCCGCGTTCCGGGCAGGCGACCGACGTGCCTTGCTGCGACGGCTTCGCCAGGAGCTTCCGGATCGTCCACGGCTGCATTCCCGGCAATTCGCCCTCGTGGCCGGACCACTCGTCCGCCTGCCGCGCGCAGTCCGTGCTGTGCCTGCCCGCGTCCGCCGCGCTGCTGTCAGCCTGCGCGTCCACCATGCAGCGACCGGCCGGCGCGTCGGTCGGGCCGCGGTGCATGACGGATCCATAACGCGGCCGGTTGCTAGGCTGCGGCTTTCGCAACGCAGACGGCCGCCGCATGAGCACACGCTACCTGATCCGCATTCCCGACGCCGACAAGGCCCGCACGTCGGGAGCCTACGCCCTGCGCTCGCAGGGCCCGGAGGGCATCGCCGCCGAACTGCAGGACGCCCTGCGCGGCGACAGCCTGTTCGCCCGCTGGCGCGCCGACCAGCCCGATCCGGACGACGTCGATCCCGCGCTGGGCATCACCGACCCGGCCGCGCAGGTCGTCGGCCAGCAGCGCGACCTGGACATCGACCTGACGGTCGACACCGTGATCTCGAGCACGGTGCTCAAGCATCGCCTGCGCCTGCTCGCCGGCAGCGCCTGGGAACTGCGCGACGTCCGCGCCGCCTGAGCGCGGCGACGGCGGCAACCGGTGCGGTCGCCTGCGTCGTCGTCTTCGCATCCGGCGGGTCGCGGTTCCAGCGCATTGCGAAGGCCGGTGTCTGCGCCCGACCTCGATGGCCGGCGGCGCCTCGCCTGCCTTGCAGCAGGGCCGCGGCGAAGCGCGGTCGACCGGGACGGCCCATGCCCCCACCCGGCGCGCGACGCGCGCCGACCTCCCCCGCAGCGCGGGGGAGGTGACTTCCCCCTCGCCCCGTTCCTCGACGTCGACCTCACCCGCGCGTCAAACCAATCCCGCATGCGCCGGGACCATGCTCCGCTGCGTCCGCCCTGGGTGCGCGGCGACACGTCCCTCTCGACCGGCAGCCTTGAACCCACCCGCGCGTCAAGCCGACCCGCATGCGCCGGGACACCTTCCGCTCCCTTCCCTCATGCGTCAGGACACCTTGCGCTTCCTTCCCGCGCGCGCCAGGACACCTTCCGCCCCCTCCCCGCGTGCGCCAGGACACCTTCCGCCCCTCCCCGCGTGCGCCGGGACACCTTCCGCTCCCTCCCCCGCGCGCGGGGGAAGGTTGGGTGGGGGCCGCGGTTAGCGGTGATCCGTCCGGCTCTGACCCGCCAGCGCATCGGCGCACAGTGCCTGACGGACCCGCAGGCATACACCCTCCGGATTGCCGAGCACGTCGTGGTTCCAGAACCGAAGCAGCCGGTAGCCCCGCATTCGCAGGAAGGCGTCGCGCATCGCATCGGACGCCGAGCCTGCGTGTTGCCCGCCGTCGACCTCGATCACCAGCCGGCGGGCCAGGCAGACGAAATCGACGACGTAAGGGCCGACCGGATGCTGGCGGCGAAAACGTGCGCCCTCCACCTGCCGCATGCGCAGATGGCGCCACAGGGCACGCTCGGCCCTGGTCATGTCGCGCCGGAGACGACGTGCCGCATCGCGTTTCGCACCTGGCCGCACCGTCGGCTCCGACAAGGACGGGAACACGGAGCCTGACGGCGGTCGAGACATCGGCACAGCAGGAAACGGCGCGATAGCGCGTCGGTGTATTCCGCGGCGGGCCCCCACCCGACGCGCGACGCGCGCCGACCTCCCCCGCATGCGGGGGAGGTGCCCGTCACGACCCTCGGACGTCGACATCTCACCAAGCGACCCGCGCAGCGGGCAGGCCGGCAGATCTTCCTCAGCCTGCAAGCCGCGACAGCGGCGGCAGGGCGTAGTGTGCGGCGATGCCGGCGAAGACCGTCATGCCGACCCAGTGGTTGTGCAGGAACGCGCGGAAGCACGGGCCGCGCTCGCGGCCGCGGGCGATCGCGAACTCCCAGGCGACCAGGCCGATCGCGACGGCCAGCCCCAGCCAGTAGTACGCGCCGAGGCCGGCCTGGCGGCCGGCGAGCGCGAGGGCGGCGAAGGTCGCGGCGTAAAGCAGGGCCTGCGCCAGCAGGTCGTGGCGGCCGAACAGGATCGCGGTGGACTTGGCGCCGGCCTGGAGATCGTCCTCGCGGTCGACCATGGCGTACCAGGTGTCGTACGCGGTCGCCCAGAAGATGTTGGCCACGAACAGCACCCAGCCCACCGGCGGCACCGTGCCCTGCACGGCCGCGAACGCCATCGGGATCGCCCAGCCGAACGAGATGCCCAAGTACACCTGCGGCAGGTGGGTGTAGCGCTTGAGATACGGATAGCTGGCCGCGAGCAGCACGCCGACGACGCTCATCAGCACGGTCAGCCGGTTCATCGTCAGCACCAGCGCGAACGCGACCAGCATCAGCCCGGCGAACAGCAGCAGCGCCTCGCGCCCGCGCACCGCGCCGCTGGCCAGCGGGCGGTCCTTGGTGCGTTCGACATGGGGATCGAGCCAGCGATCGGCATAGTCGTTGATCACGCAGCCGGCCGAACGGGTCAGCCAGACGCCGGCGCTGAACACCGCCAGCGTCCACCACGGCGGCAGCCCGCCCGCGGCGATCCACAGCGCCCACCAGGTCGGCCACAGCAGCAGCAGCCAGCCGATCGGGCGGTCGCCGCGGACCAGTTTCCAGTACTGCGCGAGGCGGTCGCGCCAGGGCGCGGCGGGCCGCGGAGAAGAGGGGACGTCGTGCGGAATCATGCGGCGCAAAGGTTAACAGGGCCGGCCGCCGATACCGCCGCACTGCAGCAAATCGCGCACACGCCCAGTTCACACCGGCGGCTTCGCGGCAGGGCTAGACTCTGCTCCCCGCCGCCCGGTTCCGGAGCGCGAAGTGATCGTTGCCTGCATGCCATCGATCCGAAGGCCGCCCGCCCCCGGCGCGCGCGTCGCGCGTCCGCCGGCCGCGGGATGCCGGCACCATGCCGGCGGGCGGGGCTGACGCGGTGTTCGACCTGCACTGCCACCTGCTGCCCGGCATCGACGATGGCGCCGTCGACCTCGACATGGCGCTGGAGATGGCCCGGATGGCGGTGGCCGACGGCATCGAGGTGACCGCCTGCACCCCGCACATCTATCCCGGCCTGTACGAGAACACCGGGCCGCAGATCCGCGCCGCGATCGCCGCGCTGCAGGCGCAGCTCGACGCGGCGGGCATCGCGCTGCGGCTGGTCGAGGGCGCGGACGTGCACCTGACGCCGACGCTGGTCGACGGCATCCGCAGCGGGCGCATCCCGACCCTCGCCGGCTCACGCTACCTGCTGTTCGAACCGCCGCACCACGTCGCGCCGCCGCGGCTGGAGGAGGTGCTGTTCGAACTGATGACCGCCGGCTACGTGCCGGTCATCACCCACCCCGAGCGGCTGAGCTGGGTGGAGCAGCACTACGACCTGTTCGTGCGGGTCGCCGGGCGCGGCCCGCTGATCCAGATCACCGCCGGCGCGTTGACCGGCCGCTACGGCCGCCGGGTCAAGTACTGGGCCGACCGTTTCGTCGGCGAGGGCCACGCGCACGTCATCGCGACCGACGCGCACCACCCGAGGCGACGCCCGCCGCTGCTGGCCGAGGCCCGCGAGGCCGCGGCCGCCCTGGTCGGCGCGGTCGAGGCCGATCACCTGGTGCGCACGCGGCCACAGGCGATCGTGCGCGGCGACCCGCCGACCGCCCTGCCACCGCTGCCCGCGCCCGCGCCGCCCAGGCCCGAGGGCTTCTGGCACCGCCTGCTGCGCTCCGCCTGACTGCCGAGACGACCTGCCATGACCCAGCCCGTCCGCCTCCTGCTCCTCGCCCTGCTCGCCTGCCTGCTCGCGGCCTGCGCTTCGGGCGGCAAGCGGGCGCAGCACCTGCCGGCCGACCTGCCGCCGCCCGACACCACGTCGACGTCGGGCGCCTACGAGGGCGCGTCCGACTACCGGATCGGCGCGCAGGACCTGCTGGAGGTCAGCGTGTTCGGCGTGCAGGAGCTCAACCGCCAGGCGCGGGTCAACTCCAACGGCCAGATCACGCTGCCGCTGATCGGCGCGGTGATGGCCGGCGGGCGCACCATTCCGGAGCTGGAGACCGAACTCGCCCAGCGCTATGCCGACGGCTACCTGCAGAACCCGCAGGTCAGCATCTTCGTCAAGGAATACACCAGCCAGCGCGTCACGCTCGAAGGCGCGGTCAAGAAACCCGGCATCTACCCGCTGACCGGGCGGACCACGCTGCTGCAGGCGGTCGCGATGGCCGAGGGGCTCGACGAAATGGCCGACCTGCAGGGCGTGGTGCTGTTCCGCCACGTCAACGGCGAGCGCATGGCCGCCGCGTTCGACATGAGCGCCGTGCGGCGGGGCGAGATGGCCGACCCGCAGATCTACGGCGACGACATCATCGTCGTCGAACGATCGGGCAGCAAATCGGCGATGCGCGAGTTCCTGCGCACGATCCCGGCCTGGGCGCTGTTCATCGCGCTCTGACCCTGCGCTGCGAGACGCCCGCCACGGACTGCGGCACAAGGAGCCCGCCCGCATGCAAGACGATCACCTGCCCGCCGTGACCGGCGACGATGGACACGGCGAGCGCCGACTGCCGGCGCACGGCAGCGGCCAGCTGACCCCCGCCGGCGCCCGCGGCCTGAGCGTCGAGCTGCTCGAGGGCAAGCGCGGCACCGGCAACGAGATCGACCTGCTCACCTACTGGCGCATCCTCGTCAAGCGCCGCTGGCTGGTGCTCGGGGTGCTGGGGGCGGTGGTCGCGGTCACGCTGCTGGCCACGCTGCTGATGCCGCCGGTCTACCGGGCCACCGCGACGCTGCAGATCGACCGGGAAACCGTGCAGATCATGCAGGTCGAAGGCATGACCAACGCCGAGGGCACGTCCACACCCGACTTCCTGACAACCCAGTACGAGCTGTTGCGCAGCCGCGCGCTGGCCGAGCGCGTCGCCGACGAACTGCGGATCGACCGTGCGACCGTCGAACGCCTGCGCGCGACGTCGTGGTGGCAGCGCGCGAGCGCCGCGCTGCGCCCGTCCGCGGGTAACGACGCGACCGACACCGCCGACGAGAACGTGGCCGATGCCGTCGACGAGGCCGCACAGGACGACGGGCGCGCCGACCTGGCGCAGGGCACGGCGCTGGTCCGCGACGGGCCCACCATCGAGCCGGTGCGCAACTCGCGGCTGGTGCGGGTGCATTTCGACTCGACGCTGCCGGGGTTCTCCGCACGCGTGGCCAACGCGATCGCCGACGGCTTCATCGAGTCCGGCGTCGAGCGCAGGTTCGGCGCGTCCTCGCACGCAAGCCGCTATCTCGAGGCGCAGCTGGCGCTGGCCAAGGGCCGGCTCGAGGAATCGGAACGCGCCCTGGTGGCGTTCGCCACGCGCGAGAACATCGTCGGCAGCGGCGAGGGCGGGCTCTCGCTGGAAGGCCAGAACCTGAGCACGCTCAACACCGCGCTCGCCGCCGCCCAGGACCAGCGCATCCAGGCGCAGGCGTTGTGGCAGCAGGTCGGCGGCGGCGGCTCGCTGCCGGCCGCGGCGGTGGGCGCGTCGATCATCAACACGCTGCAGCAGCAGCGCGCGCAGCTCAATGCGCAGTACCAGCAGCAGTTGCAGACGTTCAAGTCCGACTACCCGGCGATGCGTGCGCTCAAGGAGCAGATCGACGAGGTCGGGCGCCAGTTGCAGGAGGAGCGCGCGTCGGTGCGGGCCTCGATCAAGGCCGAGTACGACGCCGCCCGCGCGCGCGAGAACATGCTGCTCTCGCAGCTGGCGCAGCTGCGCACGCAGGCGCTGGACGTCGACAACCGCTCGATCGACTACAACATCCTGCGCCGCGAGGTCGACACCAACCGCCAGCTCTACGACGGCCTGCTGCAGCGCTACAAGCAGATCGGCGTGGCCGGCGGTGGCGGCGCCAACAATATCTCCATCGTCGATCGCGCGATCGTGCCCGCCAGCCGCTTCAAGCCCAGCCTGCCGCGTAACCTCGCGCTGGGCCTGGCGATCGGCCTGGTGCTCGGCGCGCTGCTGGCGTTCCTGCTCGAGTTCCTCGACGACACGCTCAAGAGCCCGGACGATGTCGAGCAGGACCTGCGCCTGGCGGTACTCGGCGTGATCCCGCGCCTGAAGAAGCAGACCGTCGCCAACGCGCAGGCCGACCCGCGCTCGGCGTTCTCCGAGGCCTACCGCTCGGTGCGCACCGCGCTGCAGTTCTCCACCGACCGCGGCGTCCCGCGCACGCTGCTGATCACCAGCGCCAGCGCCGCCGAAGGCAAGTCGACCACCGCGCTGACGCTGGCACGCAACTTCGCGCAGCTCGGCAAGCGCGTCTTGCTGATCGACGCGGACCTGCGCAACCCCTCGCTGCACAAGACGCTCGAGGTGCGCTCGGAGACCGGGCTGTCGAGCCTGCTGGCCGGCGCGGCGGCGATGGGCAAGGCGGTCGTGGACACCGACGACGAGCGACTGAAGGTGATCCTCGCCGGCCCGCTGCCGCCCAACCCCGCCGAACTGCTGTCGGGCAACCGGCTGCTGTCGCTGCTCACCGTCGCGGCCGAGCACTACGACCAAGTCATCATCGACGGCCCGCCGGTGCTGGGCATCGCCGACGCGCCGCTGCTGTCCAACGTCGTGGGCGGCACGCTGCTGGTGGTGCAGGCCGGCAGCACGCGCAGGAAGACCGCGCAGACCGCGCTCAAGCGGCTGCTGGTCGCGCGTGCGCGGGTCATCGGCGCGCTGCTCACGCACTACGACGCCAAGGTTGCCGGGCAGGACGACGACTACGCGTCCTACTACGCCTACGGGACGTCGCCCAGGCTGACCGGCAATCCCTAGGCCGGTGGCATGACCGCCGGAGAGGAAGCCCTCGACATCGCCTTCGGCCTGCTGCGCGTGCCGGCTCGGCGCGAGGCGCTGCGCACGCGTCCGCTGCCCGACGGCGTCACCGAGGTCATCGAGATCGCATCCGGCGACGACGACGCGCTGCGGGCCGCGGTCGCGCGGACCGGCCACGCGCCGGCCGAGCTGCTCGAGGCCACGCGCTTCTACGTCCAGCAGGTGCTGCTGGCCGACGGCGCAGACGCCTACCGCGTGCTCGGCGCGCGGCCGGGCGCCGAGCACGCGCGGCTGCGCCGGCACCATCGCCTGCTGCTGCGCTGGCTGCACCCCGATCGCGGCCAGGACTGGGGCGACGCGTTCGCCTGGCGCATCAACGACGCCTGGCGCGCATTGCGCACGCCCGCTGCACGCGCGCGTTACGAGGCGCAGCGCCCCGCTGCCGCGATGGCGCCCCCTGCGGGCGCCCGCCCGCCCGCAGCGACGGCGGCCGGTCCGGCGCGGCCCCCGCTGCCGGTGCCCGGGCCGGACCGGCGCAGCGTCGCCGCACCGTGGATCGTCGGCCTGCTCGCGGCGACCTGCCTGCTGCTCGCCTGGCTTGCGATGCGCGCCGACTGGACGCCGCCACACGAGGACGATCCCGTGGTCGCCGTCCGGCCGCCACGTGCCGCGTCGCCATCGCCATCGCCTGGGTCCTTGCCGAGGCCGACGTCGGCCCCCCCCGTTCCCGCCTCGTCGCGTCGACCCCCTGCCCCCGACAACGCGTCCTCGCCGGCCCCCGCGGCGGCGATGCCGGCCGACGCCGCCGACGCATCGCTGGTCGAGGATCCTCCGCCTGCCGCCGTGGCCGACGCCGTCGCGCCCCGCGCGACCCCCGCCGCGCTTTCGGCACCGGAGGCGCCCCCGCGACGCCCGGCGCCCGTCCCCCCGCCGGCCGCGCCGCCCGTGCCACCGTCCGCGTCCGCCGGGCCGATGCCTGCCCCTTCGCCCGGCCTCCAGGCGGAGGCGGAGGAGGATCCGTCGCGCCTGATGCGCGAGGCCGAACGCATGGTGGCGGCCCTGGTCGACCAGCTCACCGCACGGTCGCCGGCCGCGCCGGTGCCCGAGCCCGTCGCGGACGCCCGGGACGCGCTGCACGCGCGCGTGGCGCCGGCGCTGCGCCGGCGCATGACGTTGCAGGACGCCGAGTGGACCCTCGGCGCGCGGGCCGCCTCGATGCAGGCGCCCTATCGACTGGGTGGATGGCGCGGAACAGGGGAGACCGGATGGCTGCGCGTGACGCTGGTGCGGGACCAGGCCCGATGGCGGCTGGACACACTGCGGCTGGAACCGGCGGTGCAGGAGGCGGCCACCCGATGAGCCCCGCGCGCCGCTTCGTGTTCGCGGGCGTTCTGGCCCTGCTGGCCTGGGCCGGCTGGCAACTCGTCGCCCATCGCCACGCCGAGCGCGACGCCTCGGCCGCGCTCGCCGAGGCCAACGCCCGCCTGCGGGCCGGCGATGCCGACGGTGCCGCCCGGATCGCGCGCGGGGCCCTGACCCAGGCGCCGGGCCAGGGGCGCGCGTTCGGCATCCTCGCGCGCGCGCTCGACGACGAAACCGACGACCCGGCCAGCCGCCAGCGCTACGCCATCGCCGCGCGCCGTGCGCCGCGCGATGCCGGTGTGCGCGTCGCCCTCGCCGCCGACGCCCTCGAAGGCGGCGACCACGCCGCCGCGCTGGTGCAGCTCGATGCACTGCTGACGATCGCGCCGTCGCGCCGGCAGGACCTGTTCGGCGCGATCGCGCAGTTGTGCGACGACCCCGACTTCGCCGATGCGCTGGCCGCGCATCTCGCCCACCGCCCGCGCTGGCGCGCCGGCGCGTTGCGCGCCATCGCCGACACTGCCCGCCCCGAAGCCAAGGACCGCCTGTACGGCGCGCTGCGGGCCGCCGGCGATCTCGGCCCCGACGAGGCGGCCCGCTGGATCGAGGGCATGTTGCGCGAGGGCCGCTGGGGCGATGCCTACGCCCGCTGGTTCGCCGGGATCGATCCGGCGCCGTCCCGGCTCCCGGTGCCGTGGAACGGGGACTTCGCTGCGCCGATCGGCGGCGCCGGCTTCGACTGGCGGCTGCGGCCCACCGCCGGTGTCGCGACGCAGCGGGTCCGCACGTCGTCCGGTCATGCGCTGCGCCTGCGCTTCATCGGCCGCCCGGTGGCCCGCACCGGCCTCGAGCAACCGCTGCTGCTGGCGCCGGGGCCGCACGTGCTGCACTGGCGGGCCCGTACCGACGATCTGCGCAGCGACCAGGGCCTCGCCTGGGAACTGGCCTGCGCCCGCGGACGTGCGATCGCGCGCGGCGCGGCCGTCCGCCAGGCCGAGGCCTGGACCGAACGTGCCCTGGCCTTCGAGGTCCCGGAGCGCGACTGCGACGGCCAGTGGCTGCGGCTGGTCAATCCCGCGCCGCGCGGCGTCGCGCAGATCGTGCGCGGCGAACTCCTGGTCTCGGACGTGAGAATCTCGGCGGGCGGCGAACAAAATCCCCATTCACCTTGAGCGCGGCACCTTGGCGCATCGAAACGACTTAATAAGGCCCTTTCAAAATCAATGACTTGGACGATCGAACGGCTAACACGAGACGCCTTCCGAGCGGCCGCGCATTTTCCAATCGCGCCCGGGGCTTTTTTCTGAATGGGTTATGGGCGTCAAATCCAGCTGAATGACCGGGAAAAACCTGTCAATACCGCTTGCGGCGCCTCCGCGGCAGGACTAGGCTGCGATCATGCGTCGTCGGGCGCCCGCCATTCCCGGCACATTCCGGCACACTTTCTGGATGGAAAAACTGCCATGAACATTCGCTTCGCGCTGATCGCGGCCCTGGCCATCACCGCCACGCCCGCCGCATTCGCACAGGATGGAAGTGCCACGCTGCGCGTCGATCGCGGCAGCGCGATGACCAGCACCGGCGGCGAATTCGCCGCGGCGCCGTCCGGCAGCCAGGTCGGACCCGGCACGCGCGTGATGCTCGCCGAGAACAGCCGCGCGACGCTGGTCTACCCCGATGGCTGCACCCAGCCGCTGAGTGCGGCCGGCGTCTACAGCGTGCCGGCGACCTGCGTCGCCGCGGCGGGCACCAGTGGCGCTACCGGCACGATGGCGGGCGGCGAGGCCGCCGCGACCGTCGGCATCGTCGCCGGCACGATGGCGCTGGTCGGCGTCGGCCTGCACAACATGGATGAGGAACCCGCACCGCCGATCAGCCGCTGAGTCCGGCCGCCGGCAGGGGATCGAACGGGACGGGAAGGCATTTCCCGTCCCGTTTTTCGTGGCGCGACGAATGGGAGACGGCGTGCGCAGGGCATTGGGGGACAAGAGCGAATCGTGGGCCGTGGCCGCCGCCTCGGCACTGCTGCTGGCGCTGCTGCTGGTCGGCGGCAGCACCCAGGAGGCCACCGGCACCGGCGACCTCGTCGTCCGCCTGCTGTCGCTCCCGATACTCGCGTGGGGCGCCTACCGCCTGTTGCACGCCCCGCTGGGCACGCTGCGCGCCACGTGGCTCGCGTTCGCAGGCACGCTGCTGCTGATTCCGCTGTTGCAACTCGCCCCGCTCGCCGGAGGCGGCGAAGGCCGCGCCGCACTCGCCGACGATCTCGCACGGTTCGGATTGCCGCCGCCGCGAACCTGGTCGCTGCTGCCCTCGGCCACGCGCGATGCCGCGTTCTCGCTGTTGCCGCCGCTGGCGGTCTTCGCGCTGGCCTCGACGCTGTCGCACGCGGGCCTTCGCCGGCTCGCAGCCGCGATCGTCGCGCTCGCGATGGCCAGCCTGTTGCTGGGCATCGCGCAGCTCGGCGCGCCGCAGGAAAGCTTGCTCAATCCCTATCCGCAATGGCGGCCGGCGCTGGGGGGATTCTTCGCCAACCCGAACCACCAGGCCGCGCTGCTGGTCGTCGCGGCGACGTTCGCCGGCGCCCACCTGGCGGGCCTGGCCGACGCGGCCGAGGACCGGGTGCGCCCGCAGCGCATGCTGCGCATCCTGGCGGCGGGCACGGCGCTGGCGCTGGCGCTCGTCGCGCTGCCGCTCACCGGCTCGCGCGCGGGCGTGGTACTCGCGATCGTGGCGGTCCCCGCGGCGGCCCTCGCCCGAAGACCGTCCGCGACCGGGCGCGGACGTGCGGGCCTGGCCGTCGGCCTGGGCGCCATGGTCTTCGGCGCGCTCGCCGCGCTGCGCTGGATGCGCACCGATGCGGTGGACGACCTGCGCGGTCCGCTGCGCGCGGCGTCGGAGACGATCGCCGCGCGCTTCGCGCCCACGGGCAGCGGCATCGGCAGCTACGTGCCGGTGTTCGAGCAAGAGGCGCCGCCGCAACTGCTGATGGGCAGCTACGTCAACCATGCCCACAACGAGTACCTGCAATGGTGGATGGAAGGCGGCGTGCCGGCGCTGCTCGCGATGGCGCTCGGCGCGGTCGTCCTCGACGCCACGCTCGTGCGGCTGCTGCGCCTGCCCGGGCGCGATCGCGCGCTGGGCCTCGCGGCCTGGATCGCGCTCGCCGCGATGCTCGCGCATTCGCTCGTCGACTACCCGCTGCGCACCCCCGCGCTGCTTGCGATCGCCGCGGCGTTGGCCGGCATCGCGTGCGCCGAAGCGACCCGCGCGCGCAAGCCCGCCTCCACGCATGTGCGGCATGGCAGCGGCCGGGTCCCCGGCCGTCACGATTCGACGGCGGCCCCGTCCCGCTGACGGGACCCGACAGGAACGGACACGGATGAGCAATGCGGTACAGACGGACGACGTACGCATCGCGGTGGTGGGCCTGGGCTACGTCGGGTTGCCGCTCGCAGTGGAATTCGGCAAGCGGTTCGCGACGATGGGGTTCGACATCGACCCGGCGCGCATCGCCGAGCTGCGCGCCAGCCGCGACAGCACCCGCGAGGTCGAGGCCGAGCAGCTGATCGAGGCCGACCGCCTGATCTTCACCAGCGACCTGGAAGACATCCGCAGCTGCAACGTCTACATCGTCACCGTGCCCACGCCGATCGACGCGGCCCGGCGCCCCGACCTCTCGCCGCTGGAGGGCGCGAGCGCGGCGCTGGGTGGGGTGCTCGCGCGCGGGGACACGGTGATCTACGAGAGCACCGTCTACCCGGGCTGCACCGAGGAGGTCTGCGTCCCGATCCTCGAACGCGCCTCGGGGCTGCGGTTCAACGTCGACTTCGCGGTCGGCTACAGCCCCGAACGCATCAACCCCGGCGACAAGGCGCACCGCCTGACCAGCATCCTGAAGATCACCTCGGGGTCGACGCCGGCGGCCGCCGCGTTCGTCGACGCGCTCTACCGCAGCATCATCCCGGCCGGCACCCACCGCGCGAGCAGCCTCAAGGTCGCCGAGGCGGCCAAGGTCATCGAGAACACGCAGCGCGACCTCAACATCGCGCTCGTCAACGACCTGTCCATGCTGTTCAACAAGCTCGGCATCGACACGCTCGAGGTGCTGGAGGCAGCCGGCACGAAGTGGAACTTCCTGCCGTTCCGTCCCGGCCTCGTCGGCGGCCACTGCATCAGCGTCGATCCCTACTACCTGACCCACAAGGCGCAGGAGGTGGGCCACCATCCCGACGTCATCCTCGCCGGGCGGCGCACCAACGACGGCATGGGCCCCTACATCGCCGGCGAGGTGATCCGGCTGATGGTCCGCAAGGGCATCAATCCGGTCGGCGCGTGCGTACTGGTGCTGGGACTGGCCTTCAAGGAGAACTGCCCGGACCTGCGCAACACCCGCGTGATCGACATCGTGCGCGCACTGCAGGCCTACCACGCGCGGGTCGACGTGGCCGATCCCTGGGTCGACGCCGCCAGGGCGCGCCACGAGTACGGCATCGCCATCGTCTCGCCCGGCCACGACGCCTACGACGCGGTGATCGTCGCGGTCGGCCACGAGGAATTCCGCGCACTCGGCGCCGATGGCGTGCGCGCCTACGGCAAGCAGGCCGCGGTGGTCTACGACGTGAAGTCGATCCTGCCGCGTGGCGCGGCCGACGGACGGCTCTAGCGATGGGCACGCTGCCGGGCACCACGGACGTCCCGCCCGCCTACCGGCAGTGCCGGGCGGCGCTGCGCGCGCGCCCGCACCGGTGGCTGGTCACCGGCGCGGCCGGCTTCATCGGATCCAATCTGCTCCAGGCCCTGCTCGAGCTCGACCAGCACGTCGTCGGCCTGGACAACTTCGCCACCGGCTACCGGCACAACCTCGAGGACGTGCGCGCGCATGTCGCGCCCGCCCAGTGGGCGCGCTTCGCCTTCGTCGAGGCCGACATCCGCGACCCCGACGCCTGCCGCCGCGCCTGCGACGGCATCGACCACGTCCTGCACCAGGCGGCGCTCGGCAGCGTGCCGCGCAGCATCGCCGACCCCCTCGCCACGAACGCCGCCAACATCACCGGCTTCCTCGACATGCTCGTCGCCGCGCGCGACGCCGGCGTGCGCAGCTTCACGTACGCCGCCAGCAGCAGCACTTACGGCGACCACCCGGCGCTGCCGAAGGTGGAGGCCACCATCGGCCGGCCGTTGAGTCCGTACGCGGTGACCAAGTACGTCAACGAACTCTACGCCGAGGTCTTCGCGCGCACGTACGGCTTCGCCAGCATCGGGCTGCGCTATTTCAACGTCTTCGGCCCGCGCCAGAATCCCAACGGCGCGTACGCGGCGGTGATCCCCACCTGGGCACGCGCCCTGATCGCCGGGGACGCGGTCCGGATCAACGGCGATGGCGAGAACAGCCGGGACTTCTGCTTCGTCGCCAACGCGGTCCAGGCCAACCTGCTCGCGGCCACCGCCACCGATGCGTCGGCGCTGAACCAGGTGTACAACGTCGCCGTCGGCGAGCGGACCACGCTCAACACGCTCTACCGCCTGCTGCGCGAGACCCTCGCCGCCCACGGTGTCGCCGGCGACAGGCCGCCCGAGTACCGCGAGGTCCGCCCCGGCGACGTCCGCCACAGCCTCGCCGACATCGGCAAGGCGCAGCGCCTGCTCGGCTACGTGCCCACGCACCGGCTCGCCGACGGCATCGCCGTGGCGGCGCCATGGTATGCGGGGCTGGCATGACATGATCGACAAGACGGTGATACGTCTGATCGCGGTAGTGGAAGCTCAGGAGTTCCGATGAACGCTGCAGACGAATCCTCCTTCATCCATCCGCTCGCGGATGTCCAGACATCGGACATCGGCGTCGGCACACGCGTCTGGCAGTTCGTCGTGATGCTGCCTTCCGCCCGGATCGGGGCGAACTGCAACATCTGCGCGCATTGCTTCGTCGAGAACGATGTGATCGTCGGTGACCGAGCGACCATCAAGAGTGGCGTGCAGCTGTGGGATGGGCTGCGGATCGGCGACGATGTCTTCGTCGGCCCGAACGTCACATTCACCAACGACATGCGGCCTCGGAGTAAACAGCGGCCGGCCGAATACCTGACCACGCAGATCGACGCGGGCGCTTCGATCGGCGGCGGCGCCACGATTCTCCCGGGGCTGCGGATCGGCCGGGGTGCCATGGTCGGTGCCGGGGCAGTCGTGACCCGATCGGTGCCGCCGAACGCCATCGTCGTCGGCAATCCCGCAAGGATCATCGGCTACGTGGACGCCAGCGGCGGCGCTCGCGCAAACGCCGCCCCGCCCGCCATCGCACAACCGGTCGATTCTGCTTTACAGGGCGCAAGGCTCCACGTGTTGCCCCGCGTCAGCGATATCCGCGGCAGCCTGTCCGTAGGCGAGTTCCAGCGCTCCGTGCCCTTCGAGGTCAAGCGCTACTTCCTGGTGTTCGACGTCCCGAGCGTCGAGACCAGGGGCGAGCACGCGCACCGGGAGTGCCACCAGTTCCTGGTCTGCGTTCGCGGCAGCGTGACCGTCGTTGCCGACGACGGTGCCCGACGCACCGAATTCGTGCTCGACCGACCCGAGCACGGGTTGCATCTCGAACCGATGATCTGGGGCATCCAATACAAGTATTCGTCCGATGCTGTCCTGCTGGTGTTCGCGTCCCATTATTACGATGCGGCGGACTACATCCGGAACTATGACGAGTTCCTCGCATTGACGGGCCAGAACGCATGATCCCGTTTCTCGACCTCCACGCGCCGCACGTCGAGCTTCGCGACGAGATCGACACCGCGATCGCTCGCGTGGTCTCGTCGGGCTGGTACATCCTCGGCCCGGAGGTCGAGGCGTTCGAAACCGAATACGCGGCCTACTGCGGCACCCCGCATTGCGTCGGTGTCGGCAACGGGCTCGATGCCTTGCATCTGACGCTTCGCGCCATGGACGTCGGCGTCGGCGACGAAGTCATCGTGCCGTCCAATACCTACATCGCCACCTGGCTGGCCGTCAGCCAGTGCGGTGCCCTACCGGTGCCGGTGGAACCGGACACGACCACCCACAACATCGATCCGGCACGGATCGAGGCAGCCATCACACCGCGTACCAAGGTGATCCTGCCCGTGCATCTGTACGGTCATCCGGCCGATCTGGACCCGATCCTCGCGATCGCCCGCCGGCGCGGCCTGCGCGTCCTGGAGGATGGCGCGCAGGCACATGGCGCCCGCTACCGTGGACAACGCCTCGGCGGCCACGGGGATGCCGTGGCCTGGAGTTTCTATCCCGGCAAGAATCTGGGCGCACTGGGCGACGGTGGAGCGGTCACGACCCGGGACGCCACATTGGCCGAGCGGCTCCGCATGCTGCGCAACTATGGGTCTCGGGAGAAGTACGTCAACGAGGTGCAGGGCTACAACAGCCGCCTCGACCCGATCCAGGCGGCGGTACTCCGGGTCAAGCTGGCGCACCTGGATTCGTGGAACGCCCGGCGCCGCGCCATCGCGGCGCGCTACCTGAGCGACCTGGCCGACACCCCGCTCATCCTGCCCCAGGTCCCCGACTGGGCCGAGCCGGCCTGGCACCTGTTCGTCGTCCGCCACGCGCGGCGCGACGAACTGCAGCGGGCACTGACAGTCGCGGGCGTCGGCTCGCTGATCCACTATCCGATTCCTCCTTTCAGACAGGCTGCCTATCGTCAGACCCGGCTGGCCTTCGACGCCTGCCCGATTGCCGACACGCTGGCCGGCGAGGTCCTCAGCCTGCCGATGGGACCGCACTTGAGTGCGGAGCAGGTGACCCAGGTCGCCGCGACCGTGCGGCAGTTCGCCTGAGCCTGCGATGTCGGACGCCAGCTCCTATCGCCAGATCCTGCGCTCTTCCTCGGTGATCGGAGGCGCCTCGGTCGTCAATATCGGCATCGGCCTGCTGCGCATGAAGGCCGTCGCATTGCTCTTGGGACCGAGCGGCGTGGGCCTGATCGGCCTGTTCACCAACCTGGTGGCGCTGGTCTCGACCGTGGCCGGGCTCGGCATCGGCAATGTCGGCACGCGACAGATCGCGGAAGCTGCGGGACGGAGCGACCCCCAGCGCATCGCCACGGCTCGTCGCGCCCTGTTCTGGGGAACGCTGATGTTGGCCGGGGGCGGCGCGCTGGTCATCTGGTCGCTGCGGGGCGTGTTCGCGGCGTACGTGCTGAACGACGCTACGCTCGCGCCGCAGATCGGCTGGCTGTCGCTGGCGGTCGCGCTCACCGTGGCGGCCGCCTCGCAGAATGCGTTGCTCAATGGACTGCGGCGCATTGGCGACATTGCCCGCGTACAGATCGCCAGCGCGGTTCTGTCGACCGTCCTCGGCCTGCTCGCCCTCTGGTGTTGGGGCGCGCCCGGCATCGTGGCGTTCGTGGTCGCCGCACCCCTGGCCACGTTCGTTTTGGGCCACGTGTTCGTCGCTCGACTGCCCAAGGTGCAGGCCCCGGCCAGCGACGTGCGCGAGCTATCGAACCAGTGGCGCGTACTGGTCCGACTGGGCACGGCTTTCATGGTGGCGGGCCTGGCGGCCGTCGCCGCGCAACTGGTGGTCCGCACTCTCGTCCAGCGCGATCTGGGCGCGGACGCCCTCGGCCATTTCCAGGCCGCCTGGGCCATCTCGATGACCTACATCGGCTTCGTCTTGCGCGCGATGGGGACGGACTTCTACCCGCGATTGACCGCGATCATTCAGGACCGCGACGCCGTCAACCGCCTGGTCAACCAGCAGACGGAAGTCGCACTCCTGCTCGCGACACCGGTGCTGCTTGCGATGCTGGCGCTGGCGCCCTGGGTCATCCGCCTGCTCTACACCGCGGAGTTCGCGGAGGCCGCCCTCGTACTGCGCTGGCAGGTGCTGGGCGACTTCCTCAAGATCGCGAGCTGGCCGCTGGGATTCATCCTGCTGGCATCGGGGGCCGGGCGCACCTACATGCTGACCGAATGGACAGCCATGGGCGTATTCGTCCTGCTCACCTGGATCGGGCTGCCCCTGCTCGGACTGGCAGCGAGCGGCATGGCCTTCGTTGGCCTGTACGTGGTCTACCTTCCGCTCGTGTACTGGCTGGCGGTGCGGCGGACGGCGTTCACCTATTCCCCGCGCATCGTCAAAGTCATGATCTCCTGCCTGGCTTGCGCAATCGTGTTAATGACCATCTCGACCCATTCCGAAATAGCCACAAGGGTGATAGGTCTGTGCATTGCCTCGATATTTGCGGCATTCAACTTTCGACAACTCCTGGCCGTCGTAAGCAACGGATCAGAAGCCGGAAAGTTACGAATTGCGAGGCGCGCGATGGATAGACTGCTGACCCGCAAAGAATGATCTCACCTCGGAAAAATGGAGCCACGGCGTGAAAGTGCTACTCCTCCATGAAATGAGCGGAGTCCACACAGAACTCAAAAAAGGGCTGCTAGACATAGGAATTGAAGCGCGGATTGCAACGCTCGGTGACGGATCGAAACGTTACGACACCGATATTTTTCTTGGGAATCCCGGCAACGGCATCCCCGCTGCGCTCAGCAGGATGCTGGCCCAGATCAGTGTCGCGAACAAGCTTCGTTCGTTCGACATCATCCAGACCATATCCCCAAATCCCTTCTTCAAACCACTCAGCAAAGCGCTTGCGAATCACGTATTCAATGATCCGGAAAAGTGCATCTACGTCGCTGCGGGATCTGACGCAATCTATCGCAAGCATGTGCGGACGCTCGCGTACCACCCCCCTCACGACTGGCATGAGGATGACCACAAATATAACGGACTGCGCGACCTGATAAGCGAATTCAAGGAAGTCGTCCCACTTTGCTGGGAGTACAAATACTCGCTCCAGCAAGCAGGGCTTACGCCACCAGAAGTCGTCCCCTTCCCGATTGAGATATCGAGACATCGCGTCCACCCCATCAAAAAGCGAGGTCGCCTTAAGATCTTCCACCCCCTGAATAGGATCAATCGCACCAACGACTTCAAGGGGACCAGCCTGATCTTGAAGGCATTCGATATCCTCAACACAAAATACGGCCGCTACGCCGAATTCATCACCTCAGGCGGAATGAATCATCGCGATTATGACTCCTTTACTAATGGCATGGACATCATTGTGGACCAAGCCTACAGCTACAGCTATGGCATGAGCGCCGCCTATGCTCTAGCGAAAGGAAAGATCGTCCTGTCCGGAATGGAAAGCGAGGCCAGAGCGAATGGCATCTACTGCGACTGCCCGGTGATCAATATCCGACCAAACGTGCAAGACATCGCGGATAAAATCGCCTCCGTAATAGAGTCTAGATCGAAGCTCGGCATATTGAGTGACGCATCACGTGATTTTGCAGAGCGCTTTCACGACCACAAGGAAGTGGCGAGACAATACGCCGAAATCTATCACCGCCCCAAGCAGTAACTGCATCCATCCTTAGGTATCGTCGTGTCCAGAAATCGCCGAGTAATGCACATAATCAGATCGCTGGACTTTGGCGGAGTCGAGTCCCGCATGATCTTGCTAGCTCAGCATGCGGAAGAATCTGATTTCGAACACACTTTTTGTGCGATCCATTCCGGCGGCGCAGCGTTCGCGAAAATGAAAAACTCCGGAGCGAACGTGACGGTACTCGGAGAACCCGCCTCCATACCGTCCATTCGCGCCCTGTCCAGCCTGACCCGCCATATTAGAAAATATTCCCCCGACATTGTGCATACGCATGGGGCCGAAGCGAACTTCCACGGACTTATAGCATCGAGGTTCGCGAAAGTACCTGTAACCCTCGGAGAGGAAATCGGCATCCCCCGGCATTCCCCCGCCGCACGCATAGCTTTCAGGATCGTATACGGGACAGCAGATGGGGTAGTCGCGATATCCAACTCTGTCAAGAACGCGATCGTCACCCTCCAGGAGGCAAACCGCGAAGATATCCACGTGGTGCTCAATCCAGCAAGAATGCTCGATACGGTTACTCGCCGCTCATCCCTGAAAAATGCCAACCAAAGCTTTCGCCTCGGCTTCGCGGGCCGGCTGGAAGAGGTCAAGAACGCATCTTCTCTGCTCGACGCAATAGCAATTGTCAGAGACTCCGGGGTGCAAGCCACGCTTGACATCGTCGGAAACGGCTCACAACGCGCACTGTTGGAGAAACAGGCCCTCGCACTTGGCCTCTCGAAATCTGTAGCATTCCACGGATTCATGGAGGACCCATTTTCCACCCTCGGATCATGCGACCTGTACATTCAACCGTCTCTCAGCGAGGGCTTTGGCATTGCGCTCGTAGAAGCGATGTCTGCGGGACTTGCCACACTCGCGACCCCTGTCGGTGGAGCTACTGAAATAATTGAGCATGGGATTAACGGCTTGCTGCTTGAAGATGTTGACGGACAAAGCATCGCCAATGGGGTGATAGCAGCTGCGGCTCTAGGCAGAGATGAGCTCGCTCGAATAGGCCAAACCGCACGAGCAAGCGTACTCTCAAGGTTTTCGCCGACCAACTATATTCATTCACTTGACCGATTGTACGACAGCACTCTCACCGAGAGACGCAATCGGACGGGGACAGCCGCATGAAAGTACTCTTCATAACGTGGGACGGGCCCCAAGTGAATTACCTGGAAGGGCTATTCCTCCCCATATTCGATGAGCTGTCAAGACTCGGCTTCGAGTTTCACATTCTGCATTTTACATGGGCCAGTGAAACCCATCTATCCAAAGTAAGAAGGGCTTGCGAGGAATCCGGCGCGTCTTATCAGTCGATACGGGCCTGGAGAACGTCGGCTATGGGATCTTTTCTATCGCTGGCAATCGGTGCGCTCGCCATCCGCCGGATCGTCTCGCGCCGATCGATAGACGTGATCATGCCGCGAAGCATCTTCCCAGCGCTTTCGCTTCTCCTTTCGCGCATGCACAAAAGTCACAGGATAGTATTCGATGCCGACGGGTTTGCTGCGGACGAAAAGGTCGAGTTCGGAAGAATCCAGAGACTCTCGGCATACTACCGCGTGATGCGATACGTCGAATTTCGCGCCATCCAGGTATCCAAAGCGGTTCTAGTTCGAACCGAAAAAGCCGCAAACGTTCTGGACGCACGAGGAGGAGCCGGCATCTCTCGAAGCATGTTTAATGTAGTCAGCAACGGGCGCGATCCATTATTGTTCAGTCCAATGGACCACGAAGCGCGCATGCATATGCGGCGCCGCCTTGGAGTGGATGCGAACTGCCCCGTGGTTGCCTACGCAGGATCGATGGGCCCCCAATACCTTCCCGAGCGAATAGCTGGGTTCTTCCGCGAAGTCTTGAAACTGAGGCCTGGCGCCAAGTTGCTTGTGCTCTCCAGCTCACCTGAGCCCGTCCGCATCCACGCCAAGGCTCTCGGGATAGCCGATACATCAATTATCTACGCTTCGTGCGAGCAAGATCTTGTCCCTCACTATCTAGCATGCGCCGACCTAGGCTTGGCTTTCCGCGCGACCAGCTGGTCCACACAAGGCATCTCCCCAATAAAGCTGGGAGAGTATCTTCTCTGTGGATTGCCGGTAATTGCGACGTCGGGCATCGGACGCACAGAAGTGATCGATCGGGACACGGGCCTTCTGGTTGAGGGCGAGATTCCATCCTTGCAGGAGGCCGCCCAATGGTTTCTCGACGAGGTTCTTCTGGATCGGGATGGATATAGAGCTCGCTGTCGCTCGCTAGGCGTGACGTACTTTTCCATCCGATCCTCGGTCAGATCTTATCTGCAGGCGCTGAGAAGCCTATGAATTTACCAATGGCTGATACCAGCATGCGGGGCCCGAATGGTGCTTAGATGCGTCACGGCCAACTTCATCGGCCATATGCCCTCACGCGGACGCAGTGAAGAAGCACGATCATGCGCATGCTGATGCTGCCCCGCTACGGCCGCCTCGGCGCTAGCAGTCGCCTGCGCAGCTACCAGTACCTGCCGGCGTTGCGCGCTGCCGGCTTCGAGGTCGACGTCTCGCCGCTGCTGGGCGACGACTACGTCGCCGGGCTCTATGCCGGTCGCGCGCCGCCGGGTGCCGTGCTGCGCGGATATCGCGATCGCCTGCGTGCGGTGCGCACGCGCGCCCGCTACGACCTGGTCTGGGTCGAGAAAGAAGCCTGGCCCTGGCTGCCGGACATCGTCGAGCGGACGCTGTCGGACGGCCGGCGCCGACTCGTCGTGGATTTCGACGATGCAGTGTTCCATCGCTACGACCGGCATCGCAATCCGCTCGTCCGCGCAGCGCTGGGACACAAGCTCGACCGATTGATGGCACGCGCAGATCTGGTCACCGCCGGCAATGCCTATCTGGCCGAGCGGGCCCGGGCCGCAGGTAGCCGGCAGGTGGCCTGGCTGCCGACGGTGATCGATCTCGACCGCTACCCGCCACCGGCGCCCAGACGCACGCGCGGCCCCGTGGTGATCGGCTGGATGGGGTCGCCATCCACCGCCGGCTATCTGCACACGGTGGCGGACGCGTTCTCGCCGCTGCGGGCCGCAGGCCGCATCCGCTGCGTGGCCGTGGGCGCCCGGCCGGACCAGGTGCAAGGCACGCCATTCGAGGCCGTGCCCTGGAGCGAAGCGAGCGAAGTGGCCGCGCTCCACGGCTTCGACATCGGGATCATGCCGCTGGCGCAGACGGCGTGGGAGCTCGGCAAATGCGGCTACAAGCTGATCCAGTACATGGCCTGCGGCCTGCCGGTCGTGGCGTCGCCAGTCGGCGCGAACGCGCAACTGGTACGCGACGGCGAGAACGGCCTGCTCGCGACGGGCCTCGACGATTGGGCCACCGCGCTACGCACGCTGGTCGATGACCCAGCGCTGCGCACGCGCATGGGCGCGAGCGGACGGCGCGACGTGGAAGCGCACTATTGCCTGCAGGTGCGGGCGCCGCGCCTGATCGCGCTGTTGCAGGCCCTGGTGTCTGGAGCGGACCTCCCATGATCGTGCCGACCGGCCCGGCCAGCACCCCCCGCATGCGCGTGCAGGCAGGAGGGCCGTTCGCCCGGTCGCAACGCCCAGGGGCGCTGCTGCCATGACGGGCTTCTGGCTGATGTTCCTGCTGCCGGTCTGGGCGCTGCTGGCGCCGCCGCTTCCCGACGAGGAACGCTGGGTGCCGTGGGCGGCGATCGGCGTGTTGTTCGCGCTGATGATTGGCCTGCGATACGAGGTCGGCGGCGACTGGGGCTCGTACCTGCAGCATTTCCACATGGCCGACGCGCTGCCATTCACACAGGCCGTCCGGCTCGGCGATCCCGGACATTTCCTCGTCAACTGGGTGGTCGGGCGCCTGGGCGGCGACATCTACTGGGTCAACCTGCTCTACGGCAGCCTGATGATGTGGGGCACGGTGGTGTTCTGCCGACGCCAGCCGTGGCCGTGGCTGGCACTGCTGGTCGCGGTGCCGTACATGCTGATCGTCGTGGGCATGGGCTACAGCCGGCAGGCGGTGGCGCTGGGCTTCGCGTTGCTGGGGCTGTCGGCGCTCGGCGACCAGCGCGTCCGCACGTTCGTCGTCTGCATCGCCATGGGCGCGCTGTTCCACAAGTCGGCGGTGCTGCTGCTGCCGGTCGCGGCGCTCGCGGCGAGCCGCAACCGCACATTGACGGTCGGGCTGGTCGGCCTGACCGGCGCGTTGCTGTATTACCTGCTGCTGGCCGACAGCACCGAGACGCTGTGGGAGAACTACGTCGAGGCGCAATACCACTCCGAGGGCGGCTTGATCCGCGTGGCGATGAACGTGGTGCCCGCGGTGCTGTTCCTGGTGTTCCGCGACCGCCTCGCCGGCGATGCCGAGCGCCGATTGTGGGTCTGCATCTCGCTGTTCGCGATCGCGTGCCTGCCGCTGGTGCCGTTGGCCTCGACCGCGGTCGACCGCGTCGCGCTGTATCTGATCCCGCTGCAGTTGTTCGTGTTCGCCCGGCTGCCGCTGCTGGCCGGCGGCGACGTGCGCGTGCGCACGCTGCTCGTCGCCGGCACGGTGGCCTACTACGCGGTCGTGCAGTACGTGTGGCTCCACTTCGCCACGCACGCGGAGTACTGGGTGCCCTATCGCTTCCTGCCGTTCGAATGACCGGGACGCCCGCCCGCACCGGCCGCTCGATCGTGCTGTTCGCGAACACGGACTGGTACCTCTACAACTTCCGGCGTTCGCTGGCGCTGGCGTTGCTGGAACGCGGCGACGATCCGTTGCTGCTGTCGCCGCCCGGGCCCTACGGCGAGCGGCTGCGCGCACTGGGGCTGCGCTGGGAGCCGGTGCCGATGCAACGTCGCAGCCTCGATCCGTTGCGCGAGGCGCGTCTGCTGCTCTGGCTCGCGCGGCGGCTGCGCCGCGAACGGCCGGCGCTCGTGCACGGTTTCACGATCAAGTGCGCGGTCTACGGCGCGCTGGCCGCGCGCTGGGCAGGCATCCCGGCGCGGGTCGGCGCCGTGGCGGGCTTGGGCTACGTGTTCACCAGCCGCTCGCCGCGTGCACGCCTTCTCCGTCCGCTGGTACGCGGGCTGATGCGCGCGGCACTCGGCGGGCGCGACGCGCGGCTGGTGCTGCAGAACCGCGACGACGTGGCGCTTTTCGCGCGCGCGCGGCTCGTCGACAGCGCGCACGTGCGGCTGATTCCCGGCTCTGGCGTCGACTGCGCGCGTTTCGATGCACGCCGTCGCGATCGCGCCACGGGACGGCCCCTGCGCGTGCTGCTGGCCACCCGGCTGTTGTGGGACAAGGGCCTGGCCGAGTACGTCGCCGCCGCGCGCCGGTTGCGTGGCGAGGGCCGGGACATCGCGTTCCTGCTCGCCGGCGACCCCGACCCGGGCAATCCGGCGGCCGTGCCCGTCGCGACGGTCGAGGCCTGGGTCGCCGACGGCACGCTGCAGTGGCTGGGCCACGTCGACGACATGGCCGCGCTGCTGGCCGACGTCGACGTGGCGGTGCTGCCCAGCTATCGCGAGGGCCTGCCCAAGAGCCTGATCGAGGCGGCCGCCTGCGCGCTGCCGCTGGTGACGACCGACGTGCCCGGATGCCGCGACGTCGTCGACGATGGCGTCGACGGCCTGCGGGTGCCCGCGCGCGACGCCGCCGCGCTGGCCGGGGCGATCGCGCGCCTGCACGACGACCCGGCACTCGCGCATCGGCTGGGCGCTGCGGCCCGCGTCCGTGCGCTCGCTCAGTTCGACGAGCGCATCGTCATCGCCCGCACGCTCGACGTGTACCGGGAATTGCTGCCGCCATGACGCCGATCGTGTTCGTCGCGGCCTGTTGCGCGTTGCTGACGCTGGTCCTGCTGCCCACGCGCACGCGACGCCTCGCCGCGACGGTCGCGCTGATCGTGTCGGCCACCGGCGTCGCGGCGTCGCTGGTGCTGCCGACGCCCCGGCTGGTGGCGCTGGCGGGACGGCCGCACGTGACCACGCTCGAGCAGCTCGCACGCAGGACGCCCTGGGAACTGCCGACGATCGTGCACTTCGTCGCGTTCGCCTGGCTTGCGTGGCTGCTCGCGGTGTTCTGTGCGCGCTGGCCGCGCCGGCACGTCGTCGCCGTGCTGGTCGCCATGGCGATCGCCGCCGAACTGCTGCAGGGACTGAGCCCCGGCCGCACCCCGCGGCTCACCGACGTGGGCGTGAACCTGATGGGCGCGGCAACCGGGTTGTCGATCGCATTGGCTGCGCAATGGGTGCGACGTGCGCTTGGACAGCAAGATGAAGACGTCGCAACGTGAGGTGACATAGGGTTGATGCGCCGGACGCACGCGGTGCGTCGGGGGCCAGGGATGCACGGCGATGATCGAGGTGCTGATCCATCTGGATTGGGCGAGCGCAGGATTGGCGCTGGTCGTGACGTGGGTCACGTTATGGTGCTGCGCGCCGCTGGCGCGCCGGATGAACCTCGTGGACCACCCGCACGGCCGCAAGGACCACGCATCGCCCACGCCGGTCACCGGCGGCATCGCGATGGGACTGGGCGTCATCGTCGCCGGGCTCGTCTTCGTGCCGGAGGTCGGCGACGGCTTCCCGGGATTCCTCGGTGCAACCGCCATCCTGCTGGCGATCGGCATCCTCGACGACCTCTACGACGTCCGCTGGTACTGGCGGATCCTGGCGCAGACGCTCGCCGCGCTGGTCATGATCTACGCGGGCGACGTGCGCGTGGAGCAGCTCGGGCCGGTGATCGGCCTGTCGTCGATGTCGCTGGGCGCGTTGTCGGTGCCGTTCACGGTGTTCGCCACGCTGGGCCTGATCAACGCGATCAACATGGTCGACGGCGTCGACGGCCTGGCCGGCAGTCTGGTCTGGTGTGCGCTGCTGATGCTCGCCGGCGCCGCGCTCTATGCCGGCAACGACCTCATCGCCGACCGCATGATGATCCTGATGGGCGCGGTCGCGGCATTCCTGGTGTTCAACCTGCGACTGCCCTGGCGGCAGCGCGCGTCGCTGTTCATGGGCAACGCCGGCAGCGCGTTCCTCGGCCTGGTGATCGCCTGGTTCTCGTTCCGCCTGACCCAGAACCCCGGGCATCCGGTCAACCCGGTGCTCGCATTGTGGCTGGTACCGATCCCGGTGATGGACACGCTGGTGGTGGTGACGCGCCGGCTGCTCGCCCGCCGCTCTCCGTTCCATGCCGACCGCAACCACATCCACCACCTGATGCTCGAGGCCGGCTTCGGCCATACGCAGCTCGTCGTGGTGCTGGTGGCGGCGAGCTTGCTGTGCGGCACGGCCGCGGGCCTGGCGATGCGGGCCGACGTCCCGCACCCGGTGTTGCTGCTCGCGTTCCTGGCAATGTGCCTCGGCTGGTACTGGCTCAGCGCCCGGCGCGAGCGCGTCCTGCCGCCGCTGCGCCACGTCGCGCGCCTGACGCGGTTCGGCAGACGCCCCCCGCCGACGCCGCGTGCGCCGGAGACGCTGGAGCACTAGCGAAAAGCGGCCCCCATCCCGACCTTCCACCCATGAAGGGCGCAATGCCCCGCGATGCGGGGGAAGGAGCCCAGAAGCGGAGCCGCGCGCGATTTCACCTCCCCCGCCTGCGGGGGAGGTCGATGCCGCAGGCATCGGGTGGGGGCACGGGCTTGACGCAAGAAAGCACCCCCATCCCAACCTTCCCCCGCATGCGGGGGAAGGAGCCGAAAAGCAGGACCTCCAGGAGATTCACCTCCCCCGCGTGCGGGGGAGGTCGATGCCGCAGGCATCGGGTGGGGGCACGGACTTGGCCCAGAAAGCACCCCCATCCCAACCTTCCACCCATGAAGGGCACAATGCCCGCAATGCGGTGGAAGGGGCAAAACCCCGCGATCAGGCCTTGTCGGCCTTGTACTCGTAGTAGCCGTAGCTGTAGTAGCCGGTGGCGCGCTTTTCGACGGCGTTGAAGATCACGCCCTTGACCTGCACGCCGTTCTGCTCGAAGCGCTTCTTCGTCAGCAGAATCTCCTTGGGCTGGTTCACGCCGAAACGCGTCACCAGCAGGCTCGACCCGGCGTGGCGGGCGATGACCGCCGCGTCGGTGACGGCCAGGATCGGCGGGGTGTCGACGATCACCAAGTCGTACTGCGCCGACAGCGTCTCCAGCAACTGGCCGAAGCGCGGGTGCATCAGCAATTCCGACGGGTTCGGCGGGATATCGCCACGCACCATGTAGTGCATGTTCTCCACGCCGTCCGCCGGGCGGATCGCCGCGGCGACGTCGAGCTTGCCGCCGAGCACGTCGGACAGGCCCTGGGCATGCGGAACGCCGAGCACCTTGTGCAGCGTGCCCTTGCGCATGTCGGCGTCGATCACCAGCACGCGCTGGCCGGCCTGGGCGATCACCGCGGCCAGGTTCGCCGAGACGAAGGTCTTGCCGACCGCCGGACGCGGGCCCGAGATCGCCAGGATGTTGTTCTTGGCCTCGAGCATCGCGAAGTGCAGGCTGGTACGCAGGCTGCGGATGGCCTCGATCGCCAGGTCCGCCGGCGCGTTGACCGCGAGCAGGTGCTGGCGCTTGTCGAAGCCCGGGTCGCGGCGCACACGGCCCTTGCGGTTTCGCAGCCGGTCCATGATCAGCAGGTCGCGCGCCTGGCTCAGCGGGATCGCCGCGTACACCGGCAGGCCCAGCTCCTCGATCTGCGCAGGATCCTCGATGCCAGGATTGAGCAGCTTCTGCAGGAACACCAGCGCCACCGACAGGAAGCCGCCGAGCAGCGTGCCGATCAGCACGATCAGCGACTTGCGCGGCTTCACCGGCCGCTGCGTGTCGACGACGGCCGGATCGACGATGCGCACGTTGCCGACGGTGCCGGCGCGCGCGACGTCGAGCTGCTGCGCCTGGTTGAGCAGGCCGGTGTAGAGCTCGTTGCTGACCTGCAGGTCGCGCGTCAGCGTCAGCAGTTCCTGCTGCGTGTCGGGCAACTGGCCGACCTGCTTCTGGAAGCCCGCCTTGCGCGCCTCAAGCTCGCCGATCTGCTTGAGCAGTGCACGGTAGGCGGGATGCTCGCGCGTGAAGCTGCGATCCATCTCGGCCTGCTGCAGGCGCAACTGCTGGATGCTCGTCTCGACCGCGACTTCCTGCTGCAGCAGCCCTTGCGTCTGCATCGTGATGTCGACCGAGTTCGCCCGGGTCTGGTATTCGTTCATCGCCTTCTGCGCTGCCTCCACCTGGAGGCGCACGGTCGGCAGCTGCTCGCGGACGAACTCCAACTGCGCACCGGCCTCGGCGGAATTGCGCTCGACGTTCTGGCGCACATACGCGGCGGCGACCGCCTGGAGGAATGCCTCGGCGAACTGCGGATCGGGATGCTCGAACGCCAACTGCAGGATGCCGGACTCGCGGCCCTGCTCGGACGCATTGACGTCCTGCTGGTAGCCCGCGACCACATCGAGCCGCCGCAACTTCGTCACCTCGAAGCGCGTGCCCGGGTTGGCGCGCAGCGCGGCGACCTGCAGCCTGACGCCGCCGCCCTCGGCGTCCGCGCCGACCGTGCCCTCGACCAGAAGTTCGTCATCCGGCCCGAGCAGGCTGAAACGCGAGGCGTCATCGCCCACGCGCAGCGTCAGCGGCTGACCCTCCAGTACGGACGGCACCTCGAGACCGACGATCTCGACGTGCTCGCCGCCCCAGCCGTAGCGCGACAGGCCGAACCACGGCGACGCCACCTGGTCGGGCGTCTCGGGCGAAAAGCGACGCGCCAGGAAGCCGCCAATCAACGGGAAGCGCGCCGGTTCGACGATCACGTCGGCACGCGTGGTGTCGACGGCACCGCCGATCACTGTCCGGGACGTGATCAACGCGACCTCGGTCGTGGCCGCCGTCGAGGTGACGCCCCCGCCCAGTGAGGAGAGGTCGGGCAGGCCGGGAATCGTCGGCGCCTTGGATTCCACCTGCACCATCGAGCGCGCCTGGTAGATCGGCGTCGCCAGCAACGCATAGGCCACGCTGGCCACGAAGAACACCGCGGTGATGCCGATGATCCACCACTTGCGATCGATCAGCGTGCCGAGGAGTTCGCGCAGGTCGATCTCGTCCTCGTCCTTGGGGGACGCTCCTGTTTCCTTGCTCATGCAGTGGCTCTGGCTTCTGTAATGGGAGGCGCGATGCGCGGAGTATCGGGATATGCGGTCAACGACCGTCTAACGGAGGTAGCGTTGCCAGGCGGCGACCGAGTCGTCGACCAGGCCCAGCACATGCTCGAACGCAGGACGCTGCTGGCGGTACGGATCGGGAATCTCGCGGTCGCCGATCCACTTGCCCAGCAGCATCACCTTGCCGCTGGCCTGCGGCACCTCGCGGGCGATGCGCGCCTGGTGAGCCCGCTCCATCACCAGCACCAGGTCGGCGTCGGCGAGCAGCGCGGGCGTCAACTGGCGGGCACGGTGGAGGTCGGTCTCCAGGCCACGCTCGTGCAGCAGGGTCGCGGCGGTCTGGTCGATCGGATGGTCGACCAGCGCCTGCAGGCCGGCCGACGAGACGGCGATCCCGGACGACCCCAGTGCCGATCTCAGGACGATCTCCGCGGTGGGACTGCGGCAGATGTTGCCGATGCAGACGAACAGGACCTTCCGAAACACCTGGACGCACTCCACTCCCGGACGCCGCCGGGGCGGACACAAGCGCGTAGTCTAGCAAAGCGAAAACCGCGCGCAGGGCCTTCACTAGGTTCAGCTTTGTGCAACGTCCCTGACCCGATTGGGCGCGCCACCGGAATTCCTTGACAGTAGCCGCGGTCCGCAATAGCCTCGCGGTCAGCCTGGACGCACCCCGTCCTCCAACAAGCTCGGAGCCCCCTCATGAACAAGACCCTTCGCCTGATCGGCACCATCGCCCTGGCCGGCATGTCCGGCATCGCCTTTGCCGCACCGCAGGCGCAGGGCTCCAACGACGACGCGGCTGCAGCCCCCGTCGAGAGCGGCATCCCCGGCGGTACCGGCGGTGCGGTCGGCACCGGCCTGACCACCGGACAGACCGTCGGCATCGTGGCTGGCGTGGTCGCGCTTGCCGCGGTCGCCATGGACAACAATGGCGACAGCGAAGGCGAGTTCACCGGCGGTGACGGTGGTGGCGATGGCGGCGGCGGCACCGGCGGTACCGGTGGCACCGGCGGCACGGGCGGCACCGGCACCGGCGGCTGATCGAGCTTCCGCACCTCGCGGTCAACCGATAGATCGACCCCGCCGGCTCGCGCCGGCGGGGTTTTTTATGCACGGCAACCCTTGGCCGCGCATCGAGTCCAGGAGAGTTCCGCCCATGCGCGTATCGCTGCGCCCGCTCATCGCCCTCGTCGCCGTTTCCGCCCTGTCGGGCTGCATCTGGAGTCCCGGCCAGCACCTGCGCCCCGGCGGCACCAACGACGAAGGCATCCGCACGGTCGGCAACGACCAGCTGGACCTGATCCCGATCACGCCGAAGCTGATCGCGATGGAACGGGCCACGCAACAGACGACCGGCGGGCTGCCGACCGCGCTCGTGGAATACCAGCCGCCCGCCTACACCATCGGCATCGGCGACGTGCTGTACATCACCGTCTGGGACCATCCGGAGCTCACCGTTCCCGCAGGCGCGCAACAGCAGCTCAATGCGGCCGGCCGTCATGTCCAGACGGATGGCACCCTGTTCTACCCCTATATCGGCAAGGTCCAGGCCGCGGGCCGGACGCCTGGTGAGTTGCGTGCGGACCTCGCCACCCGGCTTGCGCGCTACATCGAATCGCCGCAGGTCGATGTTTCGGTCATGACATATGCGAGCCAGCGCGCCTGGGTCACCGGTGCGACCGCCAACTCCACAGCCGTCCCGCTGACGATGGCACCGATGACGCTCAACGACGCGATCAGCCAGGCCGGTATCAACCCGACGGTCGCCGACCTGTCGGGCGTGCGCCTGACCCGCGACGGCATCAGCTACACCATCGACCTGGATCGCCAGGCGGGTGATGCGATCTACCTCAAGCCCGACGACCACCTGTACATCCCGTTCCTCGATGCGAAGGAAGTCTTCGTCGTCGGCGAGGTCACCTCGCCCGGCGCGCAGAGCTTCCGCACCGGCAACATCAGCCTCAGCCAGGCACTGGGCCGCGCCCGCGGCCTGCTCCAGACCACGTCCAACGGCAACGCGGTCTACGTGATCCGCGGTGCGCGCGGGCTCGAGGTCGATGCCCCGCCGTCCGTCGTCTATCAGCTTGAGGCCAAGTCCCCGGCGGCGTTCGCGGTGGCCAGCCAGTTCCAGCTCCAGCCCGGCGACGTGGTCTTCGTCGGCGCCGCCGGCATCACCCGCTGGAACCGCTTCATCGCCCAGCTGATTCCGTTCTCCGGGCTGATCCGCAACGCCGCTGGCACCAGCAACGACCTGGAGTGATTTCGTCGCGATGATGGCCCGTTCCTACGCCCCGTCCGCCGTGCGGGCGATGGCGACGCTTTGTCTCGCCCTGCTGCTCCCGGTCCTGGCCGGTTGCAGCGGCCTGAGCCGCGGCAGCCTCGATGCCGCCCGCCTCGCGGTGTTCGGCTCCAAGCTCGACATCACCGCGGAACAGGTGGCCGCCAATCCCTACGCCCAGATGCTGGTGCAGGGTGACGATTTCGAGGCCCTGATGGTGCTGGGCAACGACGACGCCGGCCGCAGCGCCTGGTACAGCCCCGACCGCCGGATCATCTTCCTGCAGGGCGGCCTGCTGAGCGGAACCGCCGGCCTGCCCCAGGACGCGAGCGACATCCGCCTGGTCGGCGACAACCCGTTCGCGCGGCTGGCGAGCCTCGAAGGCACGGTCGCCACGCTCCGACGCTACGACTGGATGCCCGGCTACCGCCACGGCGCGATGGTGCAAGGCGAACTGCGTCGAACCGGACCAGAGCAGGTGGAGATCCTCGGCACGACGCATACGCTTGTGCGGTTCGACGAGAGCCTGCGCGGCGCGGGCGTCGAGGCGACCAACACCTACTGGGCGGAGCCGCAGACCGGCTTCATCCGCAGGAGCCGGCAACTGGTGGCGCCCGGCCACAGCGTGGACCTCGTGCAGCTCAAGCCGTACCGGCCGGGAGGCGCCCGATGAAGCGCATGTCGCTGCTCCTGGCCCTGCTCGCCGCGACGACCGCCGCGCAGGCGCAGTCCGGGACGCTGCAGGTCCGCGTCGATGGCGCGGTGCAGCGCCCCTCCGTGTTCCAGGTGCCGACCGGCACCCGGCTGGCCGAGGTCCTGCTGGCGGCAATGCCGACCGAGGCTGCCTATCCGACCGGGGCCGCGCTGCTGCGCCCGTCCGCGCTCGAGGCGCAGACGCGCCTCAAGGCCGGCGTGCTGCACGACCTGCAAGCCCTGCAGTCGGCTGTCGACGTGCAGCCGGCCACGGCCGCCGCTGCGGCGCGCTTGGAAGCCGAGCTTGCGGCGATGCCCGTCACCGGCCGCGTCCGCAACGAACTCGCCGCGCGCGTGGTCGAGGTGCGCCCCGAGACCAACCTCGTGCTGCAACCCGGGGACCATGTCCTCTATCCGACGCGGCCCACCCAGGTGCGGGTGACCGGCGCGGTCGCTGCGCCCTGCACCTTGCCGCACGCGCCGCTGCGCGATGCCGTCGAGTACCTGCACGACTGCCCGGCCGCGGCTGCCGACGGCGACCTGCTGTTCGCGGTGCAGCCCGACGGCACGGTCCAGACGCTCGGCATCGCCGCCTGGAACCGCAGCCCGCACCAGGCGCTCGCCCCGGGGGCGACGCTCTACGTGCCGCTGCCCGAACGCGACCTGCGCCGGGCCGGCACGCCGGACCTCAACCGCGAACTCGCCGACTTCCTGGCGACCCAGCCGATCGCCCCTCTGCCCGCCCACGCGCCGGACACTTCGAACACGGACCCCGCACCATGACCGCCCGCCATCGCCGCCGCCCCGTCCACCTGGCGCCGGGGCTGCTGGCCCTGGCGATCGCCGGCAGCCTGCACGCGCAGGAATCGGCGCATGACCTCGTCACCCAGGGCGACTGGGGCGGCGCCGGCCTGCTGCAGACCCCGACCGCGCGCATGGAGGCCGAAGGCCAGCTCAGCCTGACCGGTAGTTACACCGCGCCATACGCGCGCTACAACCTGTCGATGCAGCCGTTCCCGTGGTTCGAGGGCACGTTCCGCTACATGAACGTCAACAATCGCCGCTATGGGCGTCCCAGCCTGAGCGGCGACCAGCACTTCAAGGACAAGTCGATCGACATCAAGGTGCGACTCTGGGAAGAGAGTCGCCATTGGCCGGAAATCGCCTTCGGCATGCGCGACGTCGGCGGCACCGGCCTGTTCTCGAGCGAGTACCTCGTGGCGAACAAGCGGTTCGGCAGTATCGATGCCAGCCTCGGATTCGCGACCGGCTACATCGGCAACCGCGGCGACATCGCCAATCCGCTGCGCCTGATCGACGACCGTTTCGAGACGCGGCCGATCCCCGATCCCGACATCACGCGCGCCGGCCAGGCCGGTCGTGACGTGTTCCGTGGCCCGATCGGCGTATTCGGTGGCATCACCTGGCAGACGCCGCTCGACCAGCTGCTGCTCAAGGTCGAGCTCGACGGCAACGACTACGAGCGCGAGCCCCAGGGCAACAATCAGCGCCAGGACTCGCCAATCAATGTCGGCTTGGTCTATCGCCCCAGCCCGAACCTGCAGCTGACCGCCGGCCTGGAGCGCGGCAACACCGCGGTGATCGGCCTGACGTTGACGACCAATCTCGCAACGGCGCGCAGCAATGCCCCGATCCTGGACCGGCCCGTCGTGCCGCTGCGGCGCCATGCCGATCCTGACGCCAGCGTCGGCGCGGCCACCGGGGCGCCGGTTCCGGCGTCGGACGATGGGGCCGGCACAGATCCCGACTGGGCCAGCATCGCCGCCGACCTCGGCCAGGAAGCAGGCATCCGCGTGTCGCGCATCACGCGCCGCGATCACGAGGTCATCGTCCACGGCAGCCACAACCGCTATTTCTACCCGGCGCAAGGCATCGGTCGCGGCGCCCGCGTGCTCGACAACGCGCTGGGCGACGATGTCGCGTGGTTCACGTTCGCGCACGAACGCGCCGGCACGCCGATCGCCGAGACCAGCGTGGAGCGGCAGGCCTTCGCCGACTACGTGGACAGGCGGATCGACCTGCCCGCGTTCGCGCGCAAGGTGGAGCTGGCGCCTCCGGCGCAGCAACGCCGCGAAGAGGTCTACGAGGCGCCGTTCCGACGCCTGCGCGGCAGCATCGCACCCGGCTACAAGCAGGTGCTGGGCGGACCCGACGGTTTCATCCTCTACCAGCTGTCGGCCGACTTCAGCGGTGCCTACTGGTTCGGGCGCAGCACCTGGCTGTCGGGCATGGTCAGCGTCGACATCGCCAACAACTTCGACAAGTTCCGCTACGACGCGCCCACGCGGCTGCCGCGCGTGCGCACCTGGCAGCGCCAGTACATGACCACGTCCGACGTGACCGTGCCCAACCTGCAGCTCACGACCGTGCACCAGCTCGGTCGCGACTGGTATGGCATGGCCTACGCCGGCTACCTGGAGGCGATGTACGGCGGCGTGGGCGGCGAGCTGCTGTACCGGCCGTTCGGCGAGCAGTGGGCGCTGGGCATGGACGTCAACCAAGTGCGGCAGCGCGACTTCGACCAGCACGCCGGCTTCCGCGACTACGAGATCACGACCGGCCACATCACCGGCTACTACACCTTCGGCCGCAAGCACCGGCTCCAGGCCAACGTCAGCGTGGGCAAGTACCTGGCCGGCGACATCGGCACCACGGTCAACCTGACCCGCCGGTTCGACAATGGCGTGACCATGGGCGCCTACGCGACCAAGACCAACATCTCCTCTCGCACGTTCGGCGAGGGCAGCTTCGACAAGGGCATCTATTTCTCGATCCCGATGGACTTCCTGCTGCCCCGTCCGAGCCGCGCCCGCGCCGAGATCATGTGGCAACCGCTGTTCCGTGACGGCGGCGCCAAGCTGTTCCGGACCTATGGCCTGTACCCGATGACCGGCGAGCGCAGCGGGGACCTGCTGTTGGACAACCTGGAATGGGTGGACCGGTAGCCATCGCGCGACATACCCGATGAATGACGCATTCAAGAACATGACTTGGCGCGCTGCGCGCACTTCGGCTCGATCTTGTGTGAATGCCGGCGGTCGGCCGTTCATCGAAACAGGCGCCATATGGCAGTTTCGGTCACTTGTTGACGCACTGCAGCAACTTTTCGTTGCCACCCTGCGCCGCGTGTGAGAAATTTCTCACCATTCGTGAATAGGCGTGAGGTTCGCGACAGCGGGCCGAACAGACAAAGCGGCGTCAGACCGCGACCATTGGTTTGTTGAGTACTGGACACAGGGTGAAGTCGGGGGCGTCCCACGGGAGGGGCCCGGGTCGGCTCTGTGCTCGATGAAGGAGTCGAGCATGTTTTTCGCACCCAGCCGGCCGCAGGCCGAAGGGGACTGGCGCATTGCCAGCAAGTTGACGGCCCTGCTGTCCTGGGGGCTGCGTGCCCTGGACGTGGTGGTGCTGCTGGTCGCCGGCCTCGTCGCCTACTGGCTGCGCTTCGACACCTTCGCGATGCCGCTCGACTACGTGCGCAACCTGGCACGTGTGCTCATCTTTGCGGTCCTGGTGCTCAACGGTTCCACCCTCTATCACAGCTGGCGCGGGAAGGGCCTGGTCCGCGAGGGCAGCCAGTTGCTGGCGCTGTGGACGCTCGTCTTCGCCGCCAGCATCCTCTACACGGTCGCGTTCAAGCTCAGCGAGGACTTTTCGCGGCTGTGGTGGGCGACCTGGTTCGGTCTCACCGTCGCCGGCACCAGCCTCCTGCGCGTCGGCGTGCGCAGCTTGGCCGACCAGCTGCGCGCGCGCGGTGTCGACCGGCGCACCGCGGTGATCGTCGGCGGTGGCCGCGACGCCAGACGCCTGGCCGAGCAGCTCGTGGCCCAGCCGTGGCTCGGCCTGCAGGTGCGCGGCTGGTTCGCGCCGGCGACCTCGCGCCAGCGGCTCGACGGCCTGCCCCTGCTCGGCAGCGTGGACGCGCTGGAGCAGTACGTGCGGCGGCTGCGCATCGACCAGGTGTGGATCGCGCTGCCGATGAGCGCCGAGGCCGAGATCCAGGACGTGCTGCACCGCCTGCGGCACTCCACCGCCGACATCAAGCTGGTGCCCGACCTGTTCGGCATGCAGATGCTGAACCACTCGGTGGAGCAGGTGGCCGGCGTACCGATCATCAACCTGCGCAGCAGCCCGCTGCGTGGGGACGCCTACGTGCTCAAGGCGGTCGAGGACCACGTGCTGGCATTCCTGATCCTGCTGCTGATCTCGCCGCTGATGCTGGGCATCGCCCTGGGCGTGAAACTGTCGTCGCCTGGCCCGGTGTTCTTCCGCCAGCGGCGCCACGGCCTCAACGGCCGCGAGATCAAGGTGCTGAAGTTCCGCAGCATGCGCGTCCACGCGGAGACGGCAGGCAAGGTCACCCAGGCCAGGAAGGGCGATCCGCGCGTGACCGCGTTCGGCGCCTTCCTGCGCCGTACCAGCCTCGACGAACTGCCGCAGTTCATCAACGTGCTCAAGGGCGACATGTCGATCGTCGGGCCGCGCCCGCACGCGATCGCCCACAACCACGAGTTCATGGACCAAGTGGACGACTACATGCAGCGCCACCGGGTCAAGCCCGGCATCACCGGCTGGGCGCAGGTCAACGGCCTGCGCGGCGAGACCGACACGCTTGATAAAATGGCCCGCCGCGTCGAGCACGACCTGTACTACCTGCAGAACTGGTCGCTGGCCTTCGACCTGCGGATCATCGTCATGACGGTCTTCAAGGGCTTCATCGGCCGCAACGCCTACTGACGGCAACGCGTCCTCGGTCTTCCCATCGCGCCCTTCCCCGCCCGCCGGAGAAGTCGCCACTCCCCCTTCCCCCGCCTGCGGGGGAAGTCGGCCCAAAGGGCCGGATGGGGGCGCCTTTTGCTGTTCGCTTCCTTAGCTCTCCGCTCCACCCTTCCAACCCACATCCCACAACCAGCCCACCGCCCATGAAAATCGCCATCGCCGGCACCGGCTACGTCGGTCTGTCCAACGCCCTCCTCCTCGCCCAGCACCACACCGTGGTCGCCCTGGACATCGACGCTGCCAAGATCGAGATGCTCAACCGCCGCGAATCGCCGCTGGACGATGCCGAGATCCGCGAGTACCTCGCCAAGCCGGAGCTGGATTTCACCGCGACGACCGATCCCCTGCAGGCCTACGCGGGTGCAGACTACGTCGTCATCGCGACCCCGACTGACTACGACACGACGTCGAACTACTTCAACACCCGTTCGGTCGAAAGCGTCATCGCGCAGGTGCGGGAGATCAACCCCGACGCGGTGATGGTGGTCAAATCCACCGTGCCGGTGGGCTTCACCGCCAAGGTCCGAGCACAGTTCGGCACCGACAATGTGCTGTTCTCGCCGGAGTTCCTGCGCGAAGGCCGGGCGCTGTACGACAACCTGCATCCCAGCCGGATCATCGTCGGCGAGCGCTCCGAACGCGCCGCCGTCTTCGCGGGCCTGTTGCAGGAAGGTGCGATCAAGCAGGACGTCCCGGTGCTGTTCACCGATGCGACCGAGGCCGAGGCGATCAAGCTGTTCGCCAACACCTACCTCGCGATGCGGGTGGCGTACTTCAACGAGCTGGACACCTACGCCTGCACCCATGGCCTGGATACCCGGCAGATCATCGAAGGCGTGAGCCTCGATCCGCGCATCGGCAGCCACTACAACAATCCTTCGTTCGGCTACGGCGGCTATTGCCTGCCCAAGGATACCAAGCAGTTGCTCGCCAACTACCGCGATGTCCCGCAGAACATGATCCACGCCATCGTGGAAGCGAATCGGACCCGGAAGGATTTCATTGCCGAGGACATCCTTCGCCGGAATCCGCGCGTTGTAGGCATGTTCCGACTCGTCATGAAGGCGGGGTCGGATAATTTCCGGGCTTCCGCAATACAGGGAGTCATGAAGCGAATCAAGGCCAAGGGTGTCGAGGTGATCGTGTATGAGCCGGCGCTTCAGCAGGATGATTTCTTCGGATCCAGGGTCGTCCGTGATATCGCCAAGTTCAAGGAGGCGGCAGATCTCATCGTGGCCAATCGGCTGACGGAGCAGTTACGTGACGTCGAAGCCAAGGTTTATAGCCGGGATCTGTTCGCGGCCGATTGACGCAGTGGAAATGCGAGCCAGTGTTGCCGCCCACCCATTAAGACTCAAAATATCGCGATCGATGTCGTATTCGGTGCTCCATGCAAGGTAAGGAATTAAAGCGAAAGAGTGTCCGCGGTGGCGTCGTCACAATGGCGGCGCAAGGTGGAAGCATCGCTGTACAGATTGCTTCTACCGTGGTGCTCTCGCGCCTTCTTCCTGCCGAAGATTTCGGCATTATCGCGATGATCGTCGCGGTCACTGCATTTGCGGGCCTGTTCCGTGACATGGGCTTGTCAACGGCGTCCATCCAGAAGGTGAATCTCACCTTCGCGCAGACCAATGCGCTGTTCTGGATCAATGTGGCAACCGGCGCATTCCTGACGCTTCTGGTAGCAGCATGTGCCCCGTTTGTAGCCAAGTTCTACGGGCGCGCTGAACTGCTGCCGGTCACAGTGCTCCTGAGCAGCACCTTCCTGCTTGCCAGTCTCGGCGCCCAGCATGCTGCTTTAATGCAGCGTGAGCTTCGATTCAAGCCAAAAGCATTCTCCGATATCTCCGGCGCCATCGTTTCGCTGTTCACATCAATTACATTGGCAGCTAATGGATATGGCTACTGGTCGCTCGCATGGGGCACAGTCGCGGGCGTATCCACGACGACGCTGCTTTATTTTTCCCTCTCCAGCTTCAGGCCTGGATTGCCCCGTCGCGCCGAGGGCGTCAAAGAACTCATAGGGTTCGGCGTCAATGTCACAGCGTTTGAATTCGTCAACTATTTCCATCGGAACCTGGATAATGTCCTCATCGGACGAGTCTGGGGCGCTGGAGCGCTGGGGTTGTACAGTCGCGCATATCAGTTGATGATGCTCCCGATCATCAGCATCCGCACGCCGATCAATGCCGTCGCTCTTCCTGTCTTGAGCCGGCTTCAGGCTGAGCCTGATCAGTTCCGTCGATATTACCGACAGATCACGGCAGTGCTCGGGATGCTATCGATCCCGCTGATGGCATTCCTCACGGTCAATGCTGAAGGCGTCATTCGCGTGGCGTTGGGCGATGGCTGGTCGGAGATGGTTCCGATCTTCGTGCTCCTGGGTTTGACCGGACTTATTCAGCCGGCCGCCAGCCTGCGGGGACTCGTCCTACTTAGTCTGGGAAAAACCAAGCGCTATCTGATATGGGGCGTACTGAACGCCGTTGCGGTGAGCGTGGGCTTCGCAATCGGTGTTCTTTGGGGAAGCGTTGGGGTTGCGGCTTCTTATGCGATCACTAACTATCTTATTCTCTATCCGTCGCTCATCTTTGCTTTCAACGAAACACCAGTACGCCCATCGGATTTCTTTGCAGCTTTGATGAGGCCGTCTCTTTCCGCGGCGATTGCTAGCGGTGTCAACATATCTGCTATTCCGTTCGTTTCGCCCTTCGGCGACTTTTTCTCGCTTGTTCTCGCATTTCTTGTCTTCTCGCTGGCATTTCTGGTCGTTTTTTGCCTGATTCCTGGCGGCGTCCGTGAGCTCAAGGCTTATGGGCGCCTCGCGCGGGAAATCAGGAGGAAATAAAGAGAATGGAAAATTAAGATGAGTGCTCTTTCTAAGATTAAACGACGTTTGAAGTCGTGTCTGTCATTGCTGGATCGATTCCTCTTGCGTATCGCCGCCTCAAGTCGATTTTCCGCGGGACTGTACTATCTCGTCGCAGGATATTTCGGGCGTGAGCATGTCGCCACGCTTGCCGGAAGAATTGCTTACAACCGTTCCCTGCGTGACCCGCAGGAGAGCTCAGCGTTGTTGCGTCGTAACGTGCATCGCCTCGAGAAGGGCTTGCTCATGCGGCCCAGGCGAGTCCCGTTTGCACTCAACTACATCGACGAAACGGTTTCGGCTTACGCGAGGGCTGCCGAAGGAGGCGTCCAGGGCCGCGAGTTGTGCTGGGCGCGTGACGTCCTCAATGAGTACATGGCGGTGACCCCTGCCCATCCGGCTGTGGATCCGCTCCGTGCCACCGTGCGTGATGCCGGCGCCAAAGTGGCGTCGGTGGATGCATGTGAGCAGATGATTCCCTATGTGCGCAGGATGGAGGATGCGCCCTCGATCACTTATGAGGATCTGCTGGGGCTCGCAAAGTTCCGCCGTTCGGTACGCTGGTTTCTTCCCAAGGCCGTCCCTCGCGAGATGGTGGAGAAAGCGGTGCTCGTTGCTGGCTACTCGCCGACGGCCTGCAATCGACAGCCATATGAGTTTCGGATCATTGATGACCCGGAGCTTGTGAAAGAAGCGATCAAGCTCCCGATGGGAACAGCCGGATTCGCGCATCAGGTTCCTGCGCTCGCTATCGTTGTTGGCAAGCAGCGCAATTACTTCAAGGAGCGGGATCGCCATTTGATCTATACGGATGGATCGCTTGCGATCATGTCTTTCGTGTACGGGCTCGAAGTACAGGGGCTTGGTTCCTGCTGCATCAACTGGCCGGATATCGAGGATAGAGAGGAGAAGATGGCGAGCTTCCTGGGTCTCGCGCCAGACGAGCGGCCCATCATGTTGGTCGCATTTGGCTTCCCTGACCCGGAAGGCATGGTGGCATACTCGGGTAAGAAGCCCGTTTCAGTGATTTGCAAATACAACTTCGAGGCAAAATGAAGCCGCTCACTATCGAGATCAATGGAACCGGAACCCATAACAGGGGAGCCGAGTTGATGGCAATCGCGATCGCCGACCGCATGCGGGCGACATTTCCGGGTGTGCGGCTCGTGGTGCCGTCGCAGTACGGCAGCCAAGCCGATCGCAAAAAACATGGATTTCTGACCACCTGGGAGTTCATGGGCAGGTTGGGGCCGATCAAGAGCGCCTGGGCAGCGATCGCCTGGCGCGGCCGCCCGGACGTGATCAGCCCCGCCGAGGTCGATATCGTGCTAGATGCGTCTGGTTTTGCATTCTCGGATCAATGGGGGGCAAGCCGCCCGAGAAAGCTTGTGCGTACGATGGTCAGGCCTTATCGGAGCAGGCAGCAGCTTGTGCTTTTGCCACAGGCGCTGGGTCCGTTCGAGCAGCCCGACGTTGCAGACTGGAGCAGGAGGATGTTCTCCCGGGCAAGCCTGGTCTGCGCCCGCGACAGCCAATCGTTTTCATGCGTCAAAGGGCTAGGAGTGAATCGGGCACTGAAGCAGTACCCGGACTTCACGGTCACTGTCTCTCCCCGCCTGCCCGCTGATGTCGTTCTACCGGAGCGGTTCTGCGCAATCGTTCCGAATATCCGCATGCTGGACAAGACTGGAACGGGCGATGCCTACCTCGCTTTCCTTCGCCACGCTGTCGATGCGATGCGGAAACAGGGGCTCAACCCGGCCTTCGTGCTCCATGATGCGGAAGAGGACCGTGCCGTGCTTGGGCTGATGGGCCCTAAGTACACTGATCTGCCAGTACTCACGCACGCTGACCCGCGCGTGCTCAAGGGCATGCTCGGTAAGGCCGACTTCGTGATTGGGTCCAGGTTCCATGCGCTTGTCAGTTCCTTGTCGCAAGGCGTCCCCTGTATCGGTGCAGGATGGTCGCACAAGTATCCGGAGCTCTTCCGCGACTTCGCGTGCCCGGACCTTCTGATCCCCGATTTGTCGAACCTTGATGCACTGGATGGCTTGATTGACAATCTGCAGAACGAAGTTTTTCGCGCCTCCGTTTCCACGGAGATATCCAGTGCCGCGTCCGTTCTCAAAGCGAAGACGGAGGAGATGTGGCGCGAAGTGGAGGAGAAGGTGAGGTCCGCCGGTCGCCCGTGAGCGGTGTTGGCTTTTGATGGTCCAATAAGGGGGCGAGCGGGGTTATCACCATGTCTGATTCATTTGATGTAAGCGTAATTATTCCGACCTACAATGAGGGCGAGAAAGTCGCGCAGTGCGTCGCTGCATTGCAGGCGCAGGAGTTCTCCGGCTCGTTCGAAGTGATTGTCGTCGATAATGGGTCGACGAAGAACCTTCCTGAGGTCCCTTCTGGTGACGCACGCTTCAGGATGATCCGTGAGCCGACGCCAGGGTCTTATGCCGCGCGCAATTCGGGGCTTCGTATCGCGCGCGGCCAAATCATTGCTTTTACGGATTCGGACTGCCTGCCGGACCCGCGGTGGCTTGAGGCCGCGGTCGCCCACCTGAGCCGCGAGGCGGATGCTGCGCTTCTCGCGGGAAGGATCGATGTTTTCTTCGCCGATCCCGAGAGCCCGACGCCGGTGGAACTTTTTGAACGGCGCTTCGCGTTCAAGCAGAAGGAAAGCGTGCGGCAGGGCTGGGCAGTCACTGCCAACCTGATCGTAAGGCGCGCAGTTTTCGACGGGGTGGGTGAATTCGATACGCGTACGTTCTCCGGGGGAGACTCGGAGTTCACGAAGCGCGCGGTGGCCGCTGGCTTTGCCCTTCGCTACGCGGATGAGGCGATCGTGCGTCATCCCGCGCGTAGCTCTCTGTCAGAGCTCAGCCAGATGCGCCGCCGCCACGTGGGAGGGTTCTACAGGCTGAGCAAAAGCCAGCCTGAATTCGCCGAGATGTTCTCGATGTCGGGTGTCCTCAAGGACTTCCTGTACCCCGCCAAGGGCGCTGTCCTGCTGGGCGCCGATCTGCTCCATGGACGGGTCGCGTTTGGCGAGGCCATCAAGGTCATGATGGTGCTGACACATACCCGTGTCTATCGCGGCTGGCTCAAGCTTCTTTACAGGTTCGGCCTCAAGCGCAGCTACGAGCGGGCATGACGAGCACCAGATGAAAGTTCTTGTCATTTCAAACATGTACCCGAGTGCCGAGCAGCCGGCGTTCGGCATCTTCGTCGAGCGCATTGCGGAGCAATTGGCCGAGAACGGGGCGTCTGTCGACAGGGTTGTCCGCTTCGATCGCGGGAACAAGGTCATCGGGTACCTTTCGTTCTATCTAAAGTCTTTCCTCGCTGTCCTTTTCTCTAGGCATGACCTGGTCTATCTACATTTTCCGAGTCATTCCTATCTTGGCGCAGCGCTGGCCCTGCTTGTCCGTGATCTACCGCTCGTCACGCATGTCCATGGCGCAGACGTTGCGCCCGACAAGGCGGGTCGCGCGAGAGAGAAGCTGATAAGGTGGGTGACTGGGCACTGCCTGCGCCGCTCGACGATGGTGATCGCTCCCTCCCGCTATTTTGCTGCGCTGGTGGCTTCGATTTTTCCGGATGTTCGCAAGAAGCTGCAGGTTTCCCCGTCGGGCGGAGTGGATGTTCGCCGTCTCCGGTACCAGGTGCCCACTACGGGGGCGAAGCTCCGTTTTCTGTTCCTTGGCCGGCTGATAAACGGGAAAGGTGTGCACTTGATGATCGAGGCGGCCGAGCTGCTTGAGCAAGATGATCCCGGACTGGAGTTCGAACTGGTGTTCGCGGGCGATGGCCCTGAGCGGGGTAATCTCGAGCGTGGCGCTGGGGGCCTCGCGCAGGCGAGCGCCCAGTTCCTGGGCGGCATTGACCCACATGCCGTCGCCGCGACGATTGCTGCGTGTGACGTGCTTGTGTTTCCGTCTCATCGAAAAGGCGAGAGCCTGGGCCTCGTGGCGCTTGAGGCGATGTCGTGCGGCCGCCCGGTGATAGCTGCGAGGAATGGCGCGATGGAAGAGATCATTAACGACCGGGAGCAGGGCTGGCTGTTTGCTGCAGGCGATGCGCAGCAGCTGGCCGCTGCCATGCGGCTTGCATTGCAGGCTGATCAGGAGCAGATACAGAGGATGTCGTTGGCGGCGCGTGCCCGCGCTGAGCTTTATTCGGGAGATGTCGTGGGGCGCGCCCTCGCGATGCTGTTTCGGAACGTGATTGGCGGGAGACGGGCTGATGCTGATGTCGATTGATCGGGCGGGGACCGGCTCCCGCGACGCGAGGCTACGCCGGCAACAGGGCCAGGGTCTGCTGGCGCTGTCGGCCGCGCTGCTTTTGCTGATGACACCGCTGTTGATCGTTGTGGACACCTTCAATGGCGCACTGCTGCGCGGGGCAGGCATATCGGGCCTGTCCCAGGCCGTCAAGATGGCCTATCTGGCGCTGCTGGCATGTTATGCGCTGCACACCCGCTCGGGCGTGCTGGTGCTGTGTGCCTGCATCGTCAGCAATGCGGTGTTCGTCCTTGTGCATTCCCTTGCAGATGTGAGTGTCGGCTCTGTCATGGACGATGCGCAGTGGTTGCTGCGTTTCAACATCCTGTGGTTGGGATACCACGCGTTCGCGCGGATGACGCGTGACGGGCTGGTTGATTCCCGCTGGTTGTTCAAGTGCTTCGGCTGGGTTTCTGCCGTGCTTTTCGCGAATCTCCTACTTGGTACGTTGGGGTATGGGTATTCGCAGTACGGAAAGAGCAGCGACTCGGAGCAGATCGGCGCGGTCGGCTTCATCTATGCTGGCAACGAAATGTCGTTCATGATTCTGCTGTGCCAAGTGATCCTGTGCGGCATGCTTTATCATCAAAAAGGCAGGATGGTTCCGTATCTGGTCGTGTGCGCGCTGTTTCTTTTGGCATCGGTGCTGAAGGCCACAAAGGTGGCGATCCTGGGGAGTGTGATCGTCGCATTGGCGTTTCCTGCCATCGAGATGTTCCGTGGAGCTCTCAGTTTCAAGATGTCTTCGATGCGCGGGCCGATCATCGGGTTCGTTGCGATTGTTTTGGTCCTGGCGGCTTCTCCCTTAATCATCCAGCTTGTGGAAAGCACGGGCCTTTTCAGGCGGATAGAGTATTTTTTCCACGAGTACGGGCTTGCGTTCGTGATCTTCAGCGGCCGCGAGGAATTTACGCGCGAGTTCCTTTCCGGTGTCTGGTCCCAGTACTCGGTGGTCGAGTATGTTTTCGGCCCGGGGCGTCACGAGATGCTGCTGCGTCTTGGTCATCCGGTCGAGATTGACGTATTCGATATCGTGGGGTCTTTCGGTCTTCTCGGCCTCCTCCTCTACTATGGCCCCTTCATCTGGGCTTGGTGCAAGGGTAGCAGGGCCCTGCTCCGCTCCTCGGATGCGCTGACGATTTCTCTTGTTCTGTCGTCCATTCTTCTGCTTGTCAGCGTCACTGCGGGCCATGTGATCTATAGCGGCCTGGCTGCTCCTTATCTGGCGGCTGCATTCGGATATCTCTTCAGTACTGCGAGCCCACCTAGCGTGGGACGGTCGGCGCGTAGCGAAAATGGTGGTGCGTCCCATGCAGGTTGATCGTCGCCGTGCGCCGCGTGTCCTTGCAGTCGCCTCTGGTGGCGGGCACTGGATTCAGCTACTTCGCCTGCGTCCGGCTCTCCAAGGGGCTTCGGTGCTGTTCCTCACGACCAGGGAGCCAAGTACGCGCGAAATGCAGGGAGCGGACTATCACCTCGTTCCCGATGGCAACATGGATAGCAAGGGGGCGTTGATCCTGTCCGCTCTCCATATTGGATACCGGATCGTCCGGTTCAGGCCGGATGTGGTCATATCTACGGGTGCAGCTCCCGGCTACATCGCTATCGTTTTCGGGAAGTTGCTGGGAGCCCGTACGATCTGGATCGACAGCATCGCAAACTCTGAAGAACTTTCCCTGGCCGGAAGAAAGGCTAGGCGCTGGGCGGATCACTGGTTGACGCAATGGCCAGAGCTTGCCAGGCCGGAGGGTCCGTTCTACGTAGGGGCAGTGTTGTGATCTTCGTGACGATAGGGACGCAGCTACCGTTCGACAGGCTAATAGAGGCGGTAGACCAGGCGATAGCCCGGACCGGCATCTCCGGCTTCGCGCAGATTGGCCCAGGTAGTTATATCCCGTCCAACGTTCGGCATGAGCGTTTTGTTGATGCCGACAGGTTCGAGGAGTTGGTTTCCCATGCCAGTTGCATCGTGTCCCATGCCGGCATGGGCAGCATAATTTCCGCCATGCGCTATGCCAAGCCAGCGATTCTTATGCCAAGAATGGCTGCTCTGGGTGAGCACCGTAACGACCACCAGCTTGCGACAGCGCGTCGCTTCCGGGACCACGCGTTGATCAGGATCGCGAATGACGCCGACGAGATCATTGCGGCGTATCGTGAGATCCAGGGCATGCGGATTGCTCCTGGTGCCGCTGTTTCCGCAGGTGCCACACCGGAGTTGGTATCGGCTATCCGTTCAATGGTCTTCGGCGTTGACTGACTGCTCGCTATGATCGCTTTCAGCGATTTGACATGCGCCAGAGGGCTTGTCGTGAGCATGGTGCTGGCGGCCTCCGTTCTTACGATCTCGCATTCCGGCTATGTGTATGCAACTGGGCTCCCGGCAACGGCAGCGTGGTTGAGGGAGGCGCCTTACCCTTATTCGGTGCGGGCTGAGCCGCGAGTGAGCGGAGAGCATATCCGGCCGGAGAGCGCCGAATATGTTTTCGAATGGCGGCGTGATGGGTGGGATGGGCGCCGTGCGACAAAAGGGGCCGAGATAAAGACCCGCCCTATGCCATGGATGACCGAACAATGGCTTAGTTTCGAATTTTTTGCCCCGCGTTCATCATTCGAGGGCGACTCGAAGTTTACGATCATCATGCAGTACCACAGCGTTCCTGATGTTGATCTTGGTGAGAAGTGGCGTAACCCTGTTTCTAGCTTGGTCGTTAGGAATGGTCTTCTTCAGTACGATTTCCGCTCCAGCGAGGAGCGGGTGACGCCTGAAGACTCCTCCGGGTTTCTGTATACGAGCAAGGGTACGCTGCGCCTCGGTAGTGTTCGATTCGATAGCTGGAACCGCGTTGTCATGTACCAGCGTTTCGACCCCCGGGCGGGGAAGATAAGGATCTGGATCAATGGGATTCTGCATGAGCGGGAAAATGCGGGAATCGGCTTCAATGATCGGCACGGGCGTTTCCTGAAGTTGGGCCTTTATGTGCCACAGGGTTCTGACTTGGAGCGGAAGGAAATACGGTTTAGAAACGTTCTGATATGCCCCGCCGCTCGTGGCGATGAGATTGACGCATGCGGGAGATGGTTTCGAGGAGGTCGTGCGCTCCGCCGCCAAGGCTATTCATGACTGCCTCCCCGGGTGGGGCCACATCAGGTGCCGTGCATGAAGACTCCCGCCGAGGCATACGCTTTAGCCACCTGAATTGTTCAGGAAGTGCTGGGTCGTCACCGCCATTTCAGTCGAGGTTGCGCCTCGCAGGGCCGGTGATCCGGCGATACTGGTCGGGGCCAGCTATCAGGCACGCACGCAGTTGGGCGGCAGACTTGGTGGGCTGACATGTAGCAGATCATCGAGAGCGCCTGCCGCTGGCATCGCAGCCCGGCGTTTTGAGCGGCGGGCCGCCCCCAGCGCTTCAATAGCTCAAACCGCCGACTCAGGCTGGCCGTTAAGGCTTGAAGACGAACGTAGGACGCGCGTGTGCGCGGAGCAGTTCGTAGATCGTGATCGTCTTCACATTGCCAATCTTGAGCGCCGCGTCGGGAATGGGGACTTCCTTCCGCTTGTCCGGCTGCGACAGCTCTTGCGTCACTACAACATGGCCGTGGGCGCGCGCATAGGCCAACAGGAATGCATCTGCGCGCTTGGCCTCAGCGAAGCGTGCCAGCGCAGCAGGCTGGTAGTGCTTGTCGGCTGCCGCCCAGCGCATGCAGTGGGCGTACTCATGCATCACGCCCGAATCGCCGACATCATCCAGGAAAAACCCGGCCGGCATGTCCTCGGCCCACTTGCGTGCTTCGTCGCCTTTTTTACCGGCAACCAGCTCTGCACGCACCTTACCGATGCTGTAGATCACGCCTTTATCGAAGCCTTCGTGCACCCAATCCCAGAATCCTTCGCAGAACGCGAAGTGGTAGTGGAAATTCTTCCCCTGTATGAAGACGTTGGAATCGATGATGTACTTGTCAGCCATTCTCGGCGCGTCCCTTTGCCAGCGTCACCACCGTGTCCGGCTTGACGTTCAATAGACTTGCAGCATCGCGCAGCAGCGTCTGACCGCTCATTGCACTCGCCACAATCGTTCGCGTGAACTTCTTGCTGTTCCGGATTGGAATCGTCACAAGCGCACTCGGTTTGCCCGTGGATTTGGCGCGCTGCGTATTGGCGGCGACTTCGTCGTAGAAGGCCTGGTCGACCAGCTTGCTGTCCAGCGCGCGCCGTGCAATGACAAGCTTGCTCACACGGAAGAACTTGGCAATCTTGTCCACGTCTTGCGGGCCATTCCATCGCGCCAGGAAAGCATCCATCGGAACGAGCACGTCCGCCGCGATCCGATTGCAGAGGCGCTCGACCGGACTTCCGAATTGTCCCGGCGCCACATCGGAAACGCCCGTCACCCCGAGCCAGATGTGGGCCAGCTCGTGCATGAGCGTGAAGACCGCGGCGACTTCGGCATCGCGACCATTGACGAAAACAAGCGGCACCAGCTTGTGCGCGATCGCAAAGCCACGAAATTCCTTTTCCGACAACGGACGACGCGTGTTGGATTTGACATAGCCCGTCTTGAACACCAGAACGCCTTTCGCCTCCGCCTTGGCGCTCAAGGCAGAGAAGTAGGAAGACGCGTCAGGACTTTTGCGGCGATCATCGTCCGTTATGCCAAGTTCGCGACGGATATCCGCCGCAATGTCGTCGGCGTTGCGTCTCTCTGCCGCTGCAAAGCGACCGACGAATGGAACCTCACCTGCACCCGCGTCAGACAGGTACTCGGCCAACCAATTCTGCTTCGCCAACACATCCTCAAGCGTCTCGTGAAACGCTTCGCTCAGCGGTTCGGCATCCTGTACTTGGCGAAGATCGGGAATGCTGGGTCGCGCCACGACAGGCGGCTTCTCGAGGAACAAATAACCAAACGGAATACGCGCCTTCTTCGCAAGCTTCTCGGCCTGCGGGACAGTCAAATGTCCTTTGACGATGCGTTCGCGATCCCCGTCGCGTTTTGCGATGCTTTCGGCGAACCCGTGCAGGGACTCGCCCGCCTTATCGGCAGCCCAGTCCAGCACTTCACGGGAGAATTCCAGCGCCGCCACGTTCTTTTCCGCCATCCAACTTTGAACGGTTCATTAGAGCATACGCGCGTCGCACGAACGAAGAACGCAAGCATTCAAACCCGCTGCTGACTGCACAAGATCAGGGTAGAACGCGAAAGGAGCCGCCTTGCGCGCATCATCGAGCGCGTGTGGCGCTCTCATCGGAACGCGGCGTTCCGATCGCAGTCGTCCAAGCCGTAGTGGCCTTGTTCCAACTTCGGAATTTCCCTACACAAGACCGCGGGCTTTCCTGACACAGTCGATCTTGACTCACAGCGCCATCCCATCGCAGACTCGGCGGCAAGGAGCGTAGAAACTCCTCAGGTAGCGGTCCCCACCTCCGTCAAACCGGTGGGTTTTTTGTGCCCGTGCACTTGCGGGCGCAGACCGACGCGATGCCTGCGTCGGGAGGGCGGCTAATACAACACCCCTCGGGGAAATACGCCCGCCGACTACCTGCGGTTTCTAACCTCCCGACTTCCCGTCCGCCGTCCCGCGGTGGGCGGGCCCTTCGATGGATTGAGGAGGTTGAGATGTCGAACCGAGAAGCGAACGATCGCGCCCTGCCGGGCTATGTGCTGAACGAGCCGGGGCAGTTGCGGCTCACGCAACTGCACGCCCATCTGGTGTTCCTGTCGCGGCTGGCACGGCCGCGCACGCTGGCGGAAGAACAGGACGATGTGCCCGAGGTGCGCATGGGCGAACTGGCGACCTGTCTTGGGTTGCTGGCGGAACAGGCGGCGTGGGTGCTTGAGGGGGTTTCGGGTGGCCTGGATGAGGAGCGCCCCCATCCCAACCTTCCCCCGCATGCGGGGGAAGGGGAAGGTCATGAGGGGGAGCGCGCCATCTCCGGGATGTCGCCGCAGGCGGGGCGGGGAGACGGCGACGAGGATGAGGCGCGCCCCCTCCCCAGCCCTCCCCCGCAGGCGGGGGAGGGAGCGGATCCCGGCGGCGGGAAGGGAGAGGGCCCCGGCGGCGGGGAGGGAGCGGATCCCGGTGCGGGGAAGGCAGCGGATCCCGGCACGGGGGAGGACGCCGGTGATGATGCGGGGGAGAACGCGCATCTCGCGCGCTTCGTCTACGGGGTGACGCTCGACCAGATGGATGCGCTGGATCGGTTGGTGCAGACGCTCACGGCGCATGGGGATGTGATCGCGTCGGGGAATGACGACCTGGCCGACGACACGCTGCCGGCGCTGGGGCAGGCGATCGTCGACGGCGCGGATGCGGTGCGGGCGATTCTCGAGCAGTTGGACGACCAGCGGCTCGCACAGGGTCGCAGGCCGCGCGGCGGTGTGCGGGAGGCGCGGCCGGCATATGGGGCCGTCTCGCAGCGCCCGTTGGGCGCCTCGCTGCACTGATCGGTGCGACTGGCCGGGCACGCGCGCGCGTGCCCGGCTCTTGCGATTGATGACGGTGCCCTTGGCGAGAAGTTCGTACCGGGGCCACCGAGGTGCCGCGATGCGCACGCTCGCGTCGTATGCATGCCCCACTGTCCGGCGGCACCGCGTCTGGTGCGCGGTGCGCCATGAAGGAGACTCTCCATGACCCTACGTCCGTTGGCTGCTGTCTGTTTCGCACACACGCGTCCGGAGGTTGCGCCATGAGCAACGAGCTGCCGCCGCGCTACGCGCCGTTCGTGCGCCGCCCCAAGCCCTTGCCGCCCGAAGCCGAGCACGCGTTGAAGCGCTGGCGCTGCCGGGAGGCGCCCGGTCCCCTGTCTCACGTCGCCGACGATGCGGCCCTGGACGAGGCCGAGACGATCAAGCCCCGCCGCGCGCGTCGGCCGCGGCGCTGTACGGTCGGGTCGGGCTCCTATCCCAGCCTTGATCGTTACCGGGGCGACGACGAGATTCCCACGTTGCGTCTGCGAGGGCTGTGGCTGGAGGCACTGGGCTTCACCGTCGGCAGCCGGGTGCGGATCACGACCGAGGCGGGTGTGGTGACGTTGTCGGTGGAGGGGGAGTCGGAGGGATAGGGAAAGCCCGTGCCCCCACCCGACACGCTGCGCGTGTCGACCATTCGTGCGTGCTCGCAGGGCAAAAGCGCCCGATCTTTCCCGCACGCGGGGGAGGTGATGTTCATGGCGCGACGGTTGTCGACAAGGCGCAGATGCGCGCGGCGCTTTCTCTCTGTTAAAGCGTCGCCGCATAGTCGAGCAATGCCTGTTCCTGCGCCTGCGTGGTGTCGTCAGCTGCGGCAACACAGCGCACCGCCGGCGCCAACAATGCAGCGGGCAATTGCATGACGATCGTCAGCGTACCGTTGCCGAGCAGACGCGCGCTCTCGACGCCGTCTGCGTCTTGAAGCCCGCGCAAATCGAGCCAGCTCTTCTTGCCCAGCCCACGGGCGGTGTCGAGCACGCCGAGATAGAAGCCCGGATAAGGTTCGCCGTGATCGCAAGGCGGTTGCTCACGACGCAGATTCGCATGGCGACTGGTCAACAGGCGTACGACATGATCGCCGCCGCGCACCGGTGCGAGCACCAGGAGGAACTTGGGCTTGTACTCTCCGGTCGCTCTGTCGAGATAGAAGCGCGAATGACGCAGAACAGTCCCCGGCAGCAACCGCGCAGGCGCCCCGGACACGCTTAGGCGCTCCGTGCCGCTTCGATGGCCTCGTAGTCGGCCGCCGCCTGCAAAACCGCTTCACGGTTCGGCGCATCGTCCGCGATTGCCAGCTCATACGGGATGGTGCGATCGCGCCCTTCACCCTCGGCCCACACCTTGGTCCACGCACCGTTCTCGGCGTGGGTGACGTCGATCATCTTCCCGGACAAGGTGCCGCGGTAACGGGCGGCCACCTGCTCCATCAAACGCAGCTCGCGCTTGCTGAAATGCGACGCGTCGAAGTCGATCCTCGGGACGACATTCTGTCGCTCGTAGTCGATGACCGGACGAGATTCGATGCGAATGGCAGCGGCCAGGTCGTCCTGCAACTCGTCCCATTCCTGCACGAGTTCGGAGGGCACCGGCCCCATTTTCCATGCCCGATACTCCAGGCCGGTCACACTACGGCCCGTCTGGCGGAAATGCTCGAAATCGAGCAGGTACAGCAGCTTGAACAGCTTGACCTTACCGAGCGCAACCGTGTTGTGGGCGAAATAGAGAATCGCCTGGATGAACTTTTCGCGGTTTCGGTTCTGCAACATACGGGGCTCCCCGATGTGCCGGATGCGATGACGGCCGACATGACGTGGCCGGTGGATTTCAATGACCGGTTATTGTCCTGCGGCAGGCGGATTCCGGTCAAATACCGCTGTTCAGCGAGTGCGAGCCGTCGGGGCAAGGGTGCATGGGGGAAGGCCCGTGCCCCCACCCGACACGCTGTGCGTGTCGACCTCCCCCGCGTGCGGGGGAGGTGGGTTTTGAACCCAGATGAGGCGCCAGCTCAATCCCGCCAATGCCTGCGCGACTGCGGCTTCTCCGCGCCCGACAACGCAACACCGGCCTTCGCGAACCAGCGTTCGGTGTTCGGCCTGGGAACGTCGCGCTCGGCGGCCAGCGCGACGAGGCCGGCCAGGCCGGCTGCGAGCGCGATGCCGCGGAAGTCGAGCGACAGGCCGCGCACCAGGCGCAGCGTGGCCAGGCAGGCGGCCAGGCCCAGCGCCACGCCGGCCATCACCTCGCTCGGCGGATGCGCGCCGGTCGGCACGCGCGACCAGGCCACGAGCGCCGCGAGTCCGGCGCCAGCGAGCGTGGCCGCGAGGCGCAGGACGCGGTAGCGCGGGGGCACGAGCAATGCGAACAGCGCTGGCCAGGCGAGCCAGGCCAGCACGGCATGACCGCTGAAGCAGGTGAGGTTCCAGCGGCGGATGCCGGTGCCCCAGCCGTAGAACGCGATCTTGCTGGCGGCGACGAGCGCGAGACTGCCGGCGACGAGGGCGGCCCAGTGCAGCAGGCCGGCACCCGACAGCCGCGGGGCCCCGGGCCGGACCCGCAGCCAGAGGGCGACGGCGACCAGCAGCGGCACGACGAGCACGGCGTCGCCGAGCAGGGTCAGGGCATTCCAGGGCATGGGGATCCGGGTGGGGGAACCGGGCGCCGATCACGGTCGGAGCGGATCGATTGTAGGGACGCGCGATGGCGGCGGGCTGAAGGGCGGTCGCCAGCGGCCAGGTGCATCGCGGGCGTCGCTTTGGGCTACAATCATCGGCCGCCCTCCCCGCCTCGCGGTGGTCGGCCGGACGACGCGCCTGTAGCTCAGCCGGATAGAGTAGTGGCTTCCGAAGCCATTGGTCGGGGGTTCGAATCCCTCCAGGCGCGCCAATTCGGTGACCTTCTGGTCGCACGATCAGCCCAAGTTGCGTGCGTCCGCTTTAGTCCACCAAGAGCTGCACGTAGCTCACATACAGGAAGCTTTGGTTGCGCGAGCGCCCTGTGGTCTCACGCAGCACATCGGCTGCCTGCAGGCCTTGGATGGCTTTCGCAGCGGTGGGGGGCGTGACTGACAGAAGCTGGGCCGCGCGATCGATCGTGATCCTCGGCATGGTGGGCAGCAGTTCGAACAGGCGGAGCGTGGCCAGCGTGCTGGTGCCGAGTTCCAGCACCCGTTTGCGATCATCGGCGATGCGTGCGGCGATGGCGACGATGCTTCCCTGGGCCTCATCGGCCGCCGCTTCCACGGCCTCCAGGAAGAAGGACACCCATCCCTCCCAGTCGCCATCAAGGCGAATGGCGGAAAGGCGGTCGTAGTACGCACGCTGGTGCTTCTTCAGATAACCGGACACGTATAGCAGCGGCTCGGGCACGAATTCCCACGCCTCCAGCAACATGGCGATGAGCAGGCGTCCAATACGACCGTTGCCGTCGAGGAATGGATGGATGGTCTCGAACTGGGCGTGCGCCAAGGCCACGCGCACCAGGGGCGGCAACGTGTGCTCGGTATGATGGATGTATCGTTCCAGGTCGCCGAGGGCCGGACCGACGGCATTGGCCGGCGGCGGGACGAAGCGCGCATTGCCTGGCCGACTACCGCCAATCCAGTTTTGCGTGCGCGGCAATGACACGATCCTTGGATTGCGGCTGTACTGGCAAAGCATTCTTTACCAACGCGCCACGTTATTAAAGCATCCTTTCTTAACGGAGGAGCTACCGTCGCTTCAAGTCGGCTTCGCGCAACGTCATTGGTGAATGTCTCACCGGCCCGCCCCCCGCCCCGTCAGGCATCGAAGCGATACCCCACACCGTCGACAGAACGGATCCAGTCCTCTCCGCCGACCTCGGCGAGCTTGCGGCGCAGGTTCTTGACGCGGCTGTCGACGGTGCGGCCGGTGACGATGCGGTGGTCCGCGTACAGCCGGTCCATCAGCTGGTCGCGCAACTGCACGCGGCCGGGAGATGCGGCCAGGCGATGCATTTACCGTCGGCCGAAGTAACAGCCGTGACCCGAAGGCATAAGCGGGCCTCCTCGCTTCATTGAGGGTTCGAATCAATGGGACGAGCGCATTCCAGGCAGGACGGGACAGTTCCCTCGATCCAGCATCGCCGCGGCGTTCGCCGGGACGTCCTTACCGTGGATCGGGCGAGAACGCAGGCGCGCGCGCGTAGTCGTCCGCGGTGAACGGCCGATCCTCGAACAGGTACCCGTAATAGAAGTGCCGCAGCTGCGCGTGGTAGGCACGGACGCGATCCTGGTAGGCCAGATGCGCGCGCATGTCGGTCCGTGCCCAGCGGGTCAGCAGGGCCTGGACGCCGACCGGCGGCAGCAGCCAGCCCAGGCGCTCGGCGGCGGCCGAGCGGCGCTCGATGCCGTCGCGATAGGCGGCCGCCATGTCGGCGACGCTGTCGTCGCCGTTCTGGTGGAAGGCCAGGTACCACTTGTAGTGGAAGGCCTCGCCCAGCGGCGCCGAATCGCGCCATTGCGGATAGCGCGCATAGAAGGCGGTCATGGTGTCCTGGCGCGGGATGTCCCAGGCACGGTTGACGGCCTCGCGCTGGGCGCGGGCGATCTCGGCGCCCTGGTCGACACGGATCGTGCGTTCGATCGCCACGTGCGCCAGCGCCGGCAGCACCAGCGCGATCGCGACCCAGAGCGTGGCCAGCGACGCGGCATTGGTCGCCGAGGATCCGCCGAGCGCCGCGACCAGCCTGGCCAGCACGATCCAGAACGTGAGGTAGCCGGCCGCGAGTGCGACGACGGCCGCGATCAGCGGGCCGGGCACGCGTTGGTGCAACGCGAAGCCGACGAACGGCACGGCGACGCACAGCAGCAGCGCGCCGCCGCGGACGATGCTGCGGCGCAGGTACAGCCGCCCCACGCCATCCGGCAGCGCGCGCAACATGCGCGCGCGCCCCGATTCGACGTCGGACGAGCGCAGGTCGTGGAACAGCACGATCACGAACAGCGGCAGCAGGAAGGTCAGCAGGAAGGCGTAGTCGAAGCGCCCGGCGAGCGCGAGCTCGGGATTGAAGGTGTCGCCGTCGTGGATCTGCGCCTCCAGCCCCAGCGCGCGGATGCGCAGCATGAACGGCGCGACGTCGCGCATGCCCACCGCGGCGAACGCGAGCGGCGACGGCGGATGCCAGGTCGGATGGAACGTGCCATAGGCCGCGGTGCCGGCATCGGTGGAGGCACCGTGGGCGGCGACCGCGGCCGCCAGCTCCTGCTGCTGCAGCGCGGCGATGCGCGCGATCGCCTCACGCTGGCTCTCCACACGCTGCAGGCCCGACGCCAGGCTGACGATGGCCAGCGCGACGAGCAGCAGCAGGCCGGCGGCGGCCATGCGCGAACGCAGCATCAGCGCGAGTTCGTAGCGCCACAGGGTCATCGCGAGGCCTCCATCCGGCGTGCGGCCAGCGCCAGCACCGCCAGCGCGACCAGCAGCCAGCCCAGCAGCACCAGCGTGCCCGGCAGCATCGCCGCCAGCAGCATGGATGCCGGCTGCGGGCGGAACGCGAAGGGTGGAATGGCCTGCCAGTGCGCGCGATCCACGCGCTTGCGGCGATCGGCGCCGGCATCGGTGGCGGTGTCGTCGGCGTAGCGCACGCCGTCGGCCTGGAGCTGGTTGAGCTGCTGGACCATGCGGTAGCGGTGCGCCTCGGCCTGCTGCAGGAAGTGCAGGTGCGCGGCCAGGTCGGTCTGCGCGGCGGCCATCGAGAGCTGGCGCAGCGCGATCGCGGGGCTCAGCGTGGCGAACGTCGCCACGAGCGCGTTCTGGCGCTGCTGGAGCCCGGCGCTGCGCGCTGCGTAGCGGTCGAACAGTTCGGAGGTGAGTCGCTCGCCCTCCACCGCCACCAGGCCCTTGTAGTTCACCGGCAGATCCTCGATCCGCTCGACGCCATAGCGTTCGAGCACGTCGCGCTTGAACGCCGAGAAGTACGGATCGTCGGCATCGTGGCTGTTGCCGATGCGGCGCAGGTCGGCGGCGATGGCGACGTCGGTCTGGAAGCGGTCGGGCAGCGGAAACGCGGCATGCGCGATGTCGGGCGCGATCCGCGGCACCAGCAGCGCGACGACCGCCCACAGGGCCACGAGCGCGAGCAGCGCGTCGCGGCGCCGGGGCACCAGGGCCGACACGGCCGCGACGAGCACGCACCACGTGACCAGGTACACCGCATAGGCCAGCATCAGCGCCAGGGCGACGGCGGACGAGGCCTCGGGCCTGGCCGCCAGGATCGCCAGGCCGACGAACGCCGGCAGCGCGAACGTACCGGCCACCAGGCACAGCGCGGCGAGCTTGCCGGCAACGATCGCGCAGGTCGAGGCGCCCTGCAGCATCAGCTGGCGCAGCGTGCCGCGCCCGCGCTCCTGCGCGAGCACGCCGTAGCCAAGGAACACCAGCACCAGCGGCGCCAGCACCTGCAGCACGAACGCCGGCGTCAGCTGACCGAAGCGCACGAGCACCGAGCTCTGCATCACGTCGCCGAAGTTGGCGGTGTTCTGGCGGTGGCCTTCCAGGAACATGCTGCTGCCGGTGAACGGATCGACGCCGGCGTCGAACGCCGCCAGCGCCGACGGCAGGCGGTAGACGAAGTGGCCGTAGTGCACGACGCGATGGGGATGGCGGTCGGGCTGGGCGTCGAATGCGGCCTGCGCCGCGGCCTGCTGCCGCGCGCGATGCTCCTCGGCGCTGCGCATGTGGTGGTGCGAGACGAGCGTGGAGACCAGGGTCAGCATCGCCAGCAGCACGATGCCGGCCAGCGCGGTGCGGTTGCGCAGCATGGCGCGCAGTTCGCTGCACATCACCAGGACGACGGCGCTCATGCGGCGCGGGACCTGCCGGAGAAGTGGGCGTGCAGCGCGGCCAGGTCGAACCCGGCGCGGTCGGCCTCGTACGCGATGCGGCCCTGCTCGAGGACACCGATGCGATCGGCGACCTCGACCGCACCCAGCAGGTCGTGGGTGACCATCAGCACCGAGGTGCCGCGGGCGCGCACCGATGCGAGCAGACCGTGGAAATCAGCGCTGGCGCCCGGGTCGAGACCGGAGGTCGGCTCGTCGAGCAGCAGCAACGGCACCTCGCGCGTGAGCGCCACGGCGATCGCGACCTTCTGGCGCATGCCCTTGGAAAAGCCGCCCAGGCGCTGCGTCCAGGCCGCCTCCTGCAGGCCGGCCGCACGAAACGCCTCGTGGATCGCCTCGCGGGGTGCGCGGCGCCCGGCCAGCGAGAGCAGGTAGTCGGCGTTCTCGAACGCGGACAGATGCTCGTAGAGCGCGACGTTCTCCGGCAGGTAGGCGAGACGGCGGCGCGCCTGCGCAGGCGCGCGGACCGGGTCGATGCCGGCCACCCGCACCTGGCCCGCATCGGGGCGCAGGAAGCCGAGCAGCACCGAGAGCGTGGTCGACTTGCCGGTGCCGTTGCCGCCGAGCAGGGCATAGACGCTGCCTTCGCCGACATGGAGGTCCAGTCCGGACAGCACCGGCCTGCCGCCGAACGCGACGCGCAGTTGCTGGACATCGACGATCGGGGCGTTCGGGGGTGCGGGCATCGACACGTGCCGGGCTGGATGGGCCGGGCACTTTATCATGTAATAACATTACGAATTCCGCGCCCCGGCGCGCACGGCAGGCTGCGGGCGGGGGCCTCAGCCGATACCGATGGTCGCGGTCCTGGTCGGCCAGGGGTCGTCGAACGCCTGGCCGGCCTGCCAGGCACGGATCTCCGCCTCGGTGCAGAAGCACGTGCGGAGCGCATCGACGAACACGTCGAGTTCGTCCTCCTGGCCGATCACCGTGAGCTCGCACCGGCGGTCGCCGAAAAGCGGTGGGTACGAAGCGAGCTTGTCGGCCATCGCCTGACGCTCTTCACGGGTCATCTTCAGCGCGCGGTCCTGCAGGGCGACGACGCGCCAGTAGCCCAGCGCCTCCAGACCGATGGCGCCGGCCGCCTGGTTCCAGAGCAGGACCAGTTCGTCGCGCGAGGGGAGCCAGAAGAACCCCTTGGAACGATGGATGCCGATGCCCAGAAACTGGTGGTAGACCTCCCACAGGCGCCGGGGGTGGAAGGGCCGGGGATCGGCAAGGACCCGGGTGCCGATGCGGTATGCGCTCGGTTCGGCGATCTGCGAAGACGCGGTGTCGCTGCGCGTCGCGGACAACGTCTTCGCCAGAGGCGCCACGCGGCGATGATCGTAGGGCGGCATCCGCAGGACATCGTCCAGGCGCAGCCCGCCCCAGCTGACGCCGACGATGTCGGCGTACGGGTTGAGCGGATGGATGGCATGGCCGATCTCCTGCAACGTGCCGTCAGCGAGACGGTCCTTCTTGGTCAGCAGGATCCGGTTGGCGAACATGATCTGCTCCGCCAGCAGGTTTTCGATCCCGCGCCGGCCGGCAGCGTGGTTGCGCCGGAGGCCGGCCGCGATGGCTTCGCCGCGTTCGTAATCGCGGTCCAGCATGGCGCCGTCGAGCAGTGCGATGAAGCCATGCAACTCGACGCCCGGCAGATCCCGCAGCGCTTCGATCAGCGGCCAGGGATGGGTGCTGCCGGACGTCTCCACCAGCAGATGGCTGGGCCGGTAGTCCGACAGCAGCGTCTCCACCGCACGCTTGAACACCGGCAGCAAACGCTTGCTGGAGATGCTACCGGTGGCGATCGAGATGAAATTGCCCTGGCGCTCACCGACCAGGTCGGTCCCGGCGATGACGTCCCGGTCGACGTCCAGATCGCTCATGTCATTGGCGATGACGGCCAGGCGCCAGGGCGCACCCGGTTGCGCGGCCTGACGCAGCAGGCCCTTGAGCAGCGTGGTCTTGCCGGCTCCGAGAAAACCGCTGAGCACGGTGACCGGCGTGACATCCTGCCGTCGTGCACGCGGCGGGGACGGCGTCCGCGCACGCGCGGTCATGCGCACGCCCGCATCGGCGCAGGCGGGGCAGCGGGGGAGCGCGCGGTGCGCGCCCGTGCAAGGGTGCGGATCAATCGGGGTTTCATGCGAATGCGCTCAGGAATGCAGCGTGGGAACGGGCCGGGCGGCCACAGGCGGGCCGGCCGACGCGGCGACGCAGGCCGCGCATCGCCCGTGGATCTCGATGACGGCCATGCGCAGCACGAACCCCCTTCGTCTTGGTCAGGCGCTCGAGATCATCGTCAGGGCGACTGTGTCCGCTGCAGATGCAGGCCCTCGACGGGGCGGCTCTCGAGCAGCGCCCTGACCACGAACGCCACGTCCGTGTTGTCGATGTAGCGGCCGTCGTTCCAGCCGACGTGCCGGGCGTAGCCATCGTCGCGTCCGCGCACGCGGCGTTCGAAGAGGTCCGCGCCCGCACCCTTGGCCCACAGCGGCACCAGGGCGTTGGAATGGTTGCCGGTGGGTCTGAAGCTGATGCCGGGCGTCGCGCCCCGGCCGCGATTGACCACGGGCTGGTACGCAACGGTCTGCGCGTCGGGGCCCATCGGCATGCTGTTGTCGTGGTCGGTGGTCACGATCAGCAGCGTCTCGTCCCAGTTGCTGTGGGCGTCCACCCAGGCGACCACGGCAGCGACCGCCCGGTTGAAGTCGACCGTCTCTTCGATCAGGCGGCCGTACTCGGGTTCGGAGGTGCAGGCGCCGTACTGCCATTGGGTGCCGCACTTGCTGGTATGCGCGGCCCAGTCGGTGGCACCGCCCTCGACCATCAGGAAGAAGCCCTCGTCGCTCCGCGCGGACAGATGCGCGATCGCGCCGCGCGTCATCGTCGCCAGCGTCGGGACGCTGGGCACCAGGCGGTCGCCGGAGGCCGTGGCGGCGTCGGCACCGAGGATCCGGCGTTCGCGCGCCTGCTGCAGCGTCCGGGCGATCCGCGGCACGCCGAGCACCGGGGCATCGGTGCGCAGCGTGCCTTCGGCCAGGGCGGCGAACTCTTCGTTACTGCGGATCACCTTCCAGGGCGCGCGGGCGCCGGCAGGCACGTAGCGGGCGGCCTGGAGCGCTTGCCAGTCTTCGGTCGCGAGGAACTCGTCGGGCTGCCTGCAGCCGGCCTGCGACTCGTCCGCCGCCAGCGCATCGCACGCGGTGCCGTTGACGTTGTAGCCCGGCGCGCCGGTGCCCATGATCAGATCGAGCCGGCCCTGGGTGAGCATCTGCCGCCCGATCTCGTGATAGCGGTTGCGCGAGGCGTTCTGCGCAGCGAAGGCGGCCGGGGTGGCATGCGTGAACGGCACGCTGGTCACCACGCCGGTCGCCTTGCCGGCTGCCTTGGCGACGAACGTGACCGGCTCGACCGGACGGCCGAAATTGTCGTGGTTGATCGCGTTGTTGTAGGTCTTGATGCCGGATGCCAGCGCGGTTCCGGCCGCGGCGCTGTCGGTGGCCGCGCGGGCCAGTTCGCGGTAGCCGACGAACGGCAGCGCCGGATCGTCGCTGGGTTCGGTGCTCCAGGCCAGCGCGGGGTCGTAATCCACGCGCGCGGTCGCGTCGTGTGTCGGGCTGCTGCTGGTATTGAGCGGCGAGGTGCGCATCGCGTAGCGGGCAGGGAAGTCCGCATACGGCGCGCCGCGCCGATGCCCGTACTGCCAGTATGCCGCGGCGTCCCAGGCGCCCCAGCCGGCGCCGTCGTTGATCATGACGATGACGTTGCGCACATGCGGTGGCGCTTCCGCGTCCTCGAGGCTGCGGCATCCCCCCAGGGCGGCGGGAAACAGCGCGCATACGACCAGGCGGACCCACAGGCGGGTGGGGAGCGGTCGGATCATCGTCATTGGAATCGTTGCCTTCGTTGCAGGGGAATCGAGGGTGAGTCCGCCATGGACCGGCGGTGGCCCGCACCCGCGCGGCCGGTCTGCACCGCCCCGGGGCCTCGCCGGGATGGCAGTCGGGCGTCGCACGCCGACGACCGTGGCGACATGCGCTTTGCGAGACGTACAGACATGACTTCTGGGAGGCGCGACCACACCGCAATGTTATATTGTAACTATTCGTTTTTGCCAGATGCCTGGAACCCCACCCATGGCCCATCGCCTCCCCTCCCCTCCTGCGCGCCCGCGTGCGGCGACCGGCCCCCTGCGGCCGCTTGCGCTCACGTTGGCCGCCATCCTGTTTCCCCATGCCGCGTCGGCCCAGGACGACCGCGCCGCGACCCGACTCGACGCGGTCGAAGTGCGCGTGAGCACCGCGACCCGGACCGAACGGCTGCTGGCCGACGTGCCGGTACGGACCGAGGTGCTGCGCCAGCAGGACATCGAATTGCGCGCGGCCACGAACTTCTCCCAGGCTGCCGAACTGATCAACGGCGTCCGCGTCGAGAGCAACTGCCAGAACTGCAATACGTCGGAAGTGCAGTTGCTGGGCCTGGGCGGCGCATACAACCAGTTGCTGTTCGACGGCATCCCGCTGCTGTCGACGCTGGGCGGCGTCTACGGCCTGGAGCAGGTGCCCGCGGCGTTCGTCAACCGGATCGAAGTGGTCAAGGGCGGCGGCTCGTCGCTGTACGGGCCGGGCGCGGTCGCCGGGGTGATCAATCTCGTCTCCGAACAGCCGCTTCGCAATGGCGGCTTCGTGCAGGCGAGCGTCGACGTGCAGAAGGGCGAGCCGGTCTGGTACGGCGACGGCCGTCTGGATGCGGTGAGCGAGGACGGCCGGTTCGGGGCGTCGTTCGTGGCACAGGCTGCGCAGAACGATGCCATCGACTACAACGGCGACGGCTACAGCGAGATCACCGAGAAGACACAGCGCGTCGGCGGCTTCCAGGCCTGGTTCGCGCCGACCGATCGCACGCGCCTGCGGGCGGACTACCAGTACACGTGGGAGGAGCGACGCGGCGGCAACCGGCTCGACCAGCCCGAATACCTGGCCAACATCGCCGAGGCGCTGAAGACGCGTTACCAGCGCGGCAGCCTGTCCTGGGAACAGATCGTCGACGACGACTTCGACTTCCGGGTCAGTTACGCCTTCGCCGACATCCGCCGCGACAGCTTCTACGGCGGACTGGGCGAGGTGGAGACCGATCCGGCCAGCCCCGACTACGATCCCGACGCGCTCGACCCAACCCTCCCGGGCAGCGCCGCCTCGACGTCGTTCAACCAGTACGGCTTCACGCACAATCCGTTGCATTACCTCGACACGCAGTTCAACTACCGCGCCGGCGCGCATGCGCTGGCGTTCGGGGTGCAGTACAAGCGCGAGCAGATCAAGGACGACAACCGCAACGCGAACGGCGTGGTCCTGCGGCGCGCCGAGAATGCGACCTTCTCCAACCTGGGCGTCTTCGTGCAGGACGAATGGGCGGTCGACGATGCGACCGATCTCGTGCTGGGCGCGCGGGTGGACAAGAGCTCGGAACTCGACAGCGCGGTGTTCTCGCCACGTATCGCGCTGGCCTTCCAGGCCACCGACCAGCTGAAGCTGCGCGCAGGCGTATCCACCGGGTTCCGGGCGCCCGAGGTGTTCAGCGAGGACCTGCACGTCGATACGCTCGGCGCCGAGCCGGTCTCGATCCGCAACATCGACGGGCTCACCGAAGAGAAGGCGCTCACCGGCATGCTCGGCTTCGACTGGCGGTCCGATGCGCTCGATCCGCGGGTGTCGGTCGATGTGACCGCCTCCTACACGCAGCTGCGCGACAGCTTCGTGCTCAGCGAGATCCAGAGCGACGTGTTCGACGGCGAGCTGTTCCAGGTGCGCAGCAACTCCTCGGGCTCGGGCGTGTCGGGCATCGAAGCCAATGTGGGGTGGCAGCCGCGCGATACGCTGCGTCTGACCGCGGGCGTGTCGTGGTACCGGTCGCGCTACGACGATGCGCAGGTGGTGTTCGACGACACGGGCGACGGTGGCGATACGGTGATCGCGACCCGCGACTATCTCAAGACGCCGCAGTGGAGCGGACTGTCGCAGCTGGTGTGGTCGCCGAACGATCGCTGGGACGCGTTCGTGGGTCTGCGTTACACCGGGCGCATGCATGTGCTCAACAACAACGCCGGCGAACTGCGCCACGTCGACGACTTCTGGGTCGTGGACACCGGCGCGACGCGTCACTTCCACCTCGGCGAGCGTGCGGTCGACGTCTCGTTCGGCGTCCGCAACCTGTTCGACGACCGCCAGAAGGACCTCGAAAGCGGCGCCGGGCGCGACAGCGACTACGTCTACGGGCCGCGGTTCGCCCGATCGGTCTACGCCAGCATCCGTCATGCGTTCTGAGGCAGCGACGTGGCTGCTCGCAGCCGCGCTGCTGTCCTGCCTCGCGCCGTCCTCGGTGCAGGCGGCGGAGCCCGAACGGGTGCCGCCGGATTTCCGCGCGCAGGTCGGCGACGCCCTGGTCCGGCCGGGCGAGGCACGGATGGCGCGATGGCAATGGCAGCGTCCGCCGGCGCTGCTGGTGCTGTACTTCGGCGCCGGCTGGTGCGGTCCCTGCCACGCCTTCGTGCCGACCCTGCGCGACGTCTACGCCGAACTGCGCGCCGCGGGCGTGGATACCGAAGTGGTGTTCGTGAGCCTCGACGAATCCGAGCGCGACATGCGCCGCTACATGCGCAGGCAGTCGATGCCCTGGCCGGCTATCGACCACCGTCGCCTGCAGGCGATGCCGGCCGTCCGGCGCCTGGGCGGCATCGCCCCGCCGAATCTGGTCGTGATCGCACCCGACGGCACGGTGCTCGCCAACGGCTGGGACGGCAACCGCTATGCCGGGCTCGCGCCCGTGCTCGAGACCTGGCTTGCGGCGGCGCGGTCGTCCACACGCGAGCCCATGCACCCGCCTCCTTCGGCCCGACCCGGACTCCATCCACGATGAGCTCTCCCGTTCCGCGCGACTTTTCCGAATGGCGCCGCTGCATCGAAATCGACTGCGGCCTGGCGCTGACGCCCGACTTCATCGACGCCCGGCTGCGGGCGCTGCGCGACCCCCGCGATTTCCACACCCAGCGCTTCGACGACGTCTGGGGTCGCGCGCATCGCGAGCAGGTCATCGCGTGGTTCGAACAGGCGCGGGCCGGCGCAACGGGCTGAGGGCATCGCCCTCTCTCCCCGTCAGCGCTTGACCAGCCGGAACATCACCTTCGAGCGCGTGTAGTACGCCAGCGCCTGGTAGAAGTCCGGACTCCAGCCGTCGGGCGCGTAGGGCACGAAACCGGGATACTCGAACAACCTGGCGGTGACCGCGAATCCAGCGCGCTCGAACGCCTGCGCATAATCGCTGACGGAGCGATCCTGGACGTCGGTGTGGGTGCGCTCGGCCACGATCTGCCGCCAGCGCGGCCATTGCGGATTGTCGGTGTGGCAGCCGGTGATCGCGTAGTACACGCCGCCGGGCCGCAGGACATCGAACAGCGTCCGGGCATGGGCCTGGATGTCTTCGATCAGATAGATCACCTCGTGGCTGAAGGCGAGGTCGAAATGGTCCGTCCACCCGGCCAGTCCGACATCGGTCGTGTGCTGGACCGGCAGTGCGCCCTTGAGCGCCTCGGCCCGTTGGACGGATTGTTCGGCGATGTCGACGCCCAGCGCCCTGCTGAACGGCCGCAAGGCGTGCAATTGGCGGAGGAAACCGCCCTGGTTGCATCCGAAGTCGAGCACGGTCCGGGTCGACAGGTCGCCTTCGGGCATCAGCGCGACGATGTGCCGCCAGATCGGGGCATGGCCTTCGGCCATGTGCTGCTCGTCGGCGGGATCGACGTACCACGTCGGGATCAGTTTCTGGCTTGTCGGAACGGGCTGCATCGTGTGGGCCTCCAAGAAGTGAATGTTCGGCGACGTCGATCGCGCTTGCGCGACGGCGGACGAGAAGCGTGGGCGGGGTCAATCCGTATAGGCCGTCAGCCTGGCATCCTTCATCGAGTAGGCGGTGCCGGCCAGCGCGTTCTGCGTCGCCTGGTCGGTCAGCTCGCCCTCGACCCAGTAGGCCTCGTAGATGTCGTCCACCCGCGTCGGCACGGCGAGTTGCACGTGCACGATCTGGTTGGGCGGCGGCGGCGGCACGTGGATGCACGCGCCGTAGTACGGCACCAGAAACAGCTCGGACACGCGTCCCTGGCCATCCGTTTCCAGCGGCACGACGTAGCCGGGCAACCGCATCGCGATCCCGAGAACGGCGGGCACGATCCGGTCGCTTCCGTATTGCGCCATCCTGTCGGTGCCGGTGTGACTGACCGGCCGGGGCGACGACAGGGCATCGAGCTCGTCGGCCGGCAACAGCTGCAGCCAGTCGAGTTCGAGCACGCCGTCGTCGCCCAGATAGCGCCAGTCGATCGGCTCGGCGCCCTCGGGACCCGGCGCCTGGGCGACCCGGTCGCGGGCGGTGGCAACGGTCTCGTCCGGGGCCGTCGCGCGCGACGGCGATGGCGGCTCCGAACATCCCGACGCCCCCAGCAGCGCCGCGAAGAACAGGGACAGGACGGGCCGCTTCACAGGCGAGGCGTCAGGCCGTCGGCCAGCGTTCTGCGGTAGGCCATCGCGGCCGGAACGAGGCCCGCGCCAAGACCGGCTGCGAGGACCCATGCCAGCAGCCGCAGGTCGTCGATGCCGGGCCAGGCGACCGGGACGACGACGCCATAGCGGCCGAGCAGCCAGCTGCGTCCGGCGACCGTCGCGACCTGCAGCAGCACGGCGCCGGCGACGGCACCGACCACGGTCAGCACCGTCGATTCGAGCACCAGCAGACCGGCGATCTGCGCCGGCCTGGCCCCCAGCGCGCGCAGGATCGCCATCTCGCGCCGTCGCTCCTCCAGCGTGGCGGTCAACGCCGTGGTCATGCCGATCAGCCCCACCGCCAGCACCGCCATGCTGACGACCGCCAGCACGCGCTCGAATCCGCCGACGAGCCGCCACAGCTGCTGCAGGGCCACGCCCGGCAGGATCGCCAGCAAAGGCTCGCCGGGGTCGTCGTTGATCGCACGCTGCAGTTGGAAGCTCGCGGCCCGGCGCTCGAGGCCGACCAGCACGGCGGTGATCGACCGGGGCTGGAGCGTCGCCTCGTCGCGAACCGTCGGCCGTGCCCCGGGGATGCGGGTGCCGGTCTGCCAGTCCGCATGGATCGCCTCGATGCTTTCCAGGCTGGTGAGCACGCTCGCGTCCACCGGCGTTCCGGTCGGCGCGAGGATGCCGACGACGGTGAACGGGGCGTCGTCATGCTGGTGGAGGTTGTGACGGGCGGTGCCATGGGCGAGGACGATGCGCTGGCCCACGGGGTAGCCGAGTACGCGCGCGACCTCGGCCCCGATCACCGCTTCGTGCACGCCGTCGAAGGCGACCCCTTCGGCCAGCGCAAGCGGTTGGCGCCCGGCGTACCGGTAGTGCCGCAGGAAATCCCGACTGGTGCCGACCACCCGGTAGCCGCGGTGCGAATCGCCGAGCGACAGCGGCACTGCCCACGCCACCCCGGGCATCGCGCGGATGCGCTGGTAGCTGTCCCAGGACACGTTGCTGGTGGGCTCACCGATATGGAAGACCGAGTACAGCAGCAGGCCCACCGGGCTGGTGCGTGCACCCACGATCAGGTCGGTGCCCGACACCGCGCTGGAAAAGCTCTCCCTGGCCTGCGCGCGCATCCGCTCCACGCCCAGCAACAGGCACGCGCCCAGCATGATGGTGGACAACGTCAGCACCGCCGCGACACGCCGGTCGAGCAGGCTCCGGATCGCGAGCGTCGTCCACCAGCGCGCGTTCATGCCGGGATTCCCGAAACGCGATTGATGCGCGCCAGGTCGATCTCGCGGTCGAAGTGTCGCGCCAGCCGGCGATCGTGGCTGGCCAGCAGCAGGGTCGCGCCACTGCGCCGGACTTCGGCCATCAGCAGGGCCATGAACGCCGCGGCGCTGTCGTCGTCGAGCGCCGAAGTCGGCTCGTCGGCCACCACCAGCGCCGGGCGCCCGATCAGCGCGCGCGCGGCGGCCACGCGCTGCTGCTGGCCCACGCTCAACGCACTGGCCGGTACCGGCCCCAGCGCGGCCGGGTCCAGCCCGAGCCGTTCGAGCAACCGGTCGGCCTCCTCGTCCAGGGGACGGTCGGCAGCGGCCCGCGCACGGCGCGCCGACGAAAGCCGGCACCCCATCAGCACGTTGTCGCGCACCGACAGGAACGGCATCAGGTTGAACATCTGGAAGACGATGCCGATCTGCGCCGCACGCAGCGCGTCGCGCCGCGACGACCGCATCGCCTCGAGCGCGTTGCCCAGGACCTGCACCCGGCCCGAGACCGGCGCGACGATGCCGGCCACGAGCGCCAGCAGCGTGCTCTTGCCGCTGCCGCTGCGGCCATGCAGGAAGATGCGCTCGCCCCGGGCGATCCGCAGGCGGTCGATGTCGAGGACGGCGCGGTCGGGCGTCCAGCCGAAAGCCACGTGCTCCAGGGCGATCGCGTCGGCGTCGCTCATGGCCGCAGCCGCGCGACGGGGGTCCGCGGGCTCAGCACCTGTTCGCCCTGCATGTCGTCGACGATGTATTCCACACGCACGCGCTCGAGTGCGGGAAAGCGCTGGAACAGGTCCAGACGCAACTCCGTCAGACGGGCCGGCCGGGCACAGACGAAGCGGTAGCTGGCCGCGAGATCCGCATGCCCGGGCGTGGCGTGCGAGCCGGATGCGAACGCACCGGCGTCGACGGTGCGGTCCTGCAGCCGACAGCCGGCCGCGGCGCTGGGCGTCAACCAGGCCGACGGCGCTTCGAAATGGGCCGCCACCTGCTCCACCTGCCGGGATTCCGCAGGGTCGCGCGCCCGCCGCTCGAAGCCCACCACGCTCGCGCCGGGCGCCTGCAGCGTCACCGTCAGCGTCCGGGACTCGAGCACGAGTTGGGCCTGCGCCTGGCCATGGACGTGCGGGCCGTGCCCGGGACCGTGCGCCTGCGCGAGGCCGACGGCCAGCAGCGCGAGCGCCGCGACAGGCAGGGATCGATGAAGGACGGGGAACATGGCGACTCCGGGCTTAATGTTATATAGTAACAATATGAGCCGATCGACGCACGCGCTCCGCGACCCGCCCTTCAGCGCGCGCTGGGCCGACCTGTTCGGCATGGCGTGGTCCGGGCTGTGCGCGGTCCATTGCCTGGCGATGCCGCTGGCGTTCGTCCTGGCGCCTTCGCTGCTGATCGCCCTGCATTCCCATCGCCATCCCGACCACGCGCTGGCATTGGTGTTGGTGACGATGACGCGCTGGGAGTGGCTGATCGCGTCGTCCGCGGTCGTGGTCGCGCTGGTGGCCAGCGTCTACGGGCTGCGGCGGCACCGGGCGTATGCGCCGCTGGCCGTGACGCTGGCCGGCGCGGGGTCGCTGGCGATCGCCCTGCTGGTGCCGTCCGTGACGCACCACGCGATCTGGCATTCGGTTCTGGGCGTCGCCGGAGGCGGCTGTCTGGTCGCCGCCCATGCCGTCAATCTGCGCGCGCATGCGGCGTCGCGCCGGGCGCAGCGCGGCTTCTCGTAGATGCGCGCGGCCCGACGTCTCCCCGCGCCGCCCACGGGGGACCGCTATCTGTTCGACGTGCGTCCGGAGATCCTGCTCCGGATCCGGGAACCACAGACGTCGCTGGCGGTCTGGCAGCGGCGGCCAGCGTCGGACGTGCTGGCGCAGGCGCGCATGGTGTCGCCGGCTGAAGGCACCGTGCGGCGATCCGTTGCGGTCGATACCGGATTCGCGCGCGATCTGGACCTCGCACTCGAGGCGGCGCTGGCGCCGGGTACCGGCGTCGACGAGGTCGCAGCGCTGCGTAGCGACCTTGCGCTGCTGTTGCACTGGGCCCGACGCATCGCGCCGGACTGCCGGGCGCTGCCGTTGCGTATCGCACGCGTGGAGGGCGACGGGTGCCGCCTGTTCCATTCCGACCAGGTCGCCCTGCGGATGATCTGCACCTATGCGGGGGCCGGAACCCAGTGGCTGCGCGAGAGCGCGGTCGATCGCGCGGCGTTGGGGCAAGGCAACAACGATGGCGTGCTGGACTGGGCGGCCGTGCGCCAGCTCGCGACCGGCGAGGTGGCGGTCATGAAGGGCGCACGGTTCGCCGGCCCTGGCCCGGGGGGCCTCATCCACCGCTCTCCGCCGAAGTCCGACACGTCGCGATGCACGGTCGTGATCGATATCGACGGATGACCGACGTCCGCCCGCCAGACACGGATTGCGCAAGCGCGGCGGCGCGCCACACGGCGCGACGGGGGCCCCATCGCGCGCCGCGCCGGTCCGCCCTGCGCCCGTCTCCCACCGACCTCTTCCAACGAAGGAGCACATCATGTCCCGACTCGTGGTTTGCCTGCTCGCACTGCTCGCCTGCACAGCGTCTGCGTTCGCCTCGTCCGGCCTCGAGCAACAGACGGCGCCGTTCTCGCTGCCGGCGCTGCCCTATGCCGACGACGCCCTTGCGCCCGCCATCGACGCCGAGACGATGCGACTGCACCATGGCCGGCACCACAAAGCCTATGTCGACAATCTCAACACCGCGCTCGAGGCCGCGTCCCGGCATGGCGGGGCCGATCTGGGGGCAGTGCTGGCCAAGGTATCGAGCTACGACGGCGCCGTGCGCAACAACGCGGGCGGGCACTACAACCACAGCCTGTTCTGGACGCTGATGGCGCCGGCCGGCCAGGGCGGCGCGCCGTCGGCACGGCTCGCGGCGCGTATCGCACAGGATTTCGGCAGTCACGAGGCGTTCGTCTCCCGGTTCGAGGCGGCGGCGCGCGGGGTCTTCGGATCGGGATGGGTGTGGCTGATCGCCCGACCCGACGGCTCGCTGGCGATCACCACCACCGCCAACCAGGACAATCCGTTGATGGACGTGGTTGCCGAACGCGGCACGCCGCTGCTGGCGCTCGACGTCTGGGAGCACGGGTACTACCTGCAGTACCGCAATCGGCGGGCCGACTACATCGCGGCCTGGTGGACGGTCGTCAACTGGGCGCAGGTCAACCGGCGCTACGCGGCACTGTGACGTTCCTGGCCGCGCCCGGCGTCACCAACGCAGGGCGTAGCGCAGTTCGGCATGCCGGGGGCTTCCGTAGAAGGCACGGATGTTGGGCGCGGCGACATAGGCGCGGTCGAACAGATTGGTGACGTGCAGCGCAAGCTCGCCCCTGCGCGCCAGCGGCATCGCCACACGCAGGTCGACGACGGTGTAACCGGGCTGGCGGGCCGTGAAGACGAAGGGCGCCGCGACCGCGAGCCGGCTCTCACTGAATGCGCGCAGCCCCAGCCCGGCCGACCAGCCCGGCAGCGGCCCGCCGGCGGCGAACGTGTAGGTGCTCCATAGCTTGAACGTGTGCCGCGGCGAGAAGGCGTTGAAGTCGCTGCCGTCCTCGGCGCCGTAGCCAGAGGCGAACCGGGTGCGCGTCTGGGTGTAGCCGACCGTCGCATGCCAGCGCTCGGCCAGTTCGCCCGACAGTTCGATCTCCGCCCCGCGGCTCTCGACCTCGCCGGCGGCGACCCAGGCCTCGGGGTCGGCCGGGTCCCGGATCGCGCGGTTGGTGTCGCGTGCGTCGAACAGCGCCAGGTTGAGCAGGAGGCGATCGTCGCCGAACCCGGCCTTGGCGCCCAGCTCGACCTGGCGGCCGACCAGCGGCGGCAGCAGCGCCCCGGTGCCGTCCTCGGTCCCCCAGCTCTGCGGACGGAAGATGTCGGCATAGCTGGCGTAGGCGTTCCAGCGCGGCGAGACCCGCCACACCAGCGCGCCGTACGGGGTGAAGACGCCGGCCTCGTCGTAGTTCGGCGTCGTGGTCCCGCCGCTCGTGCTGTGCGAGCGATAGCGGCTCAACCGGCTCCCCAGATGCAGCTGCAGCCGGTCGGCGATGGCGAAGCGGCCTTGCGCGTAGAGGCCCGCCTGGACGATGCGGGTGCTGCGCGGTTCCGGCCGGTCGAGCTCGACATAAGGCACGTCCGCATCGCCGAACGCCCAGAGTCCCACCGACGGCGCGTTGCGGGTCCAGTTCTGGAACTCGAACTGTTCGACATTGCCGCCGATGACGACCACATGCTCGCGGCCTGCCGCCTGGAAGCGGCCCAGCAGGTGCACGTCGCCGGTCCACTGGTCGCCCTCGAACCAGGTGGCGCGATTGATCAGCGCCGAACGGCCGGTCTGGGCGAAGTCCGGGTGGGGGTTGTGGAAGGCGAAGCGCTTGCGGTCGTCGTAGCGGCGGTAATCCACAGCGGCCTTGAGCGTCAGCGCGTCGCCGAAGCCGTGCGTCAGGTCCATGCCCGCGTCGGTGCGATGCAGATCGAAGCGGCTCCAGCGCGCGCCGCCGTACTGGCCGCGCGGCGTGTAGCGCGTCCCGTCGTAGAGCGCGCCGAAGTTGGGCTGGACGCTGCTCGACTGCGCCTGCGCGTGGAACGCCAGCGTGGTCGTCTGGCCAAGATCGGCTTCGACGATCGCATAGCCCTGGCGCTTGTTGCTGCCGACATGGGGCAGCCACGCGTTGCGCGTCTCGCCCGTCAGTACCGCGCGGCCACGCACCCGGCCATCGGCCCGCAACGGACGCGACAGGTCGATCGAGCCACGCAGCGCGTCCCACTGTCCCAGCGTGACCTGGGCCTCGTTCAGTGGCGTGGCCGTCGGGCGTTTGCGGACCAGGTTCACGGTCCCGCCGAGCTGGCCTTGCCCCTGCATCAGCCCGTCGGGGCCGCGCAGGATCTCCACGCGCTCGTACAGCGCCGTGTCGAGGCCGGCACCGTAGTACGCGGTGTCGAAGGGAATGCCGTTTTCCGAGACCGACATCGCGAAGCCCCGCGAATAGAACATCGGGCCGTCGTCCATGTCGCCCTGATCGCGCACGTAGACACCGGTGGCGCGCTCAACGGCCCGTGCGATGGACGTGACGTGTTCCTCATCGAGACGTGCGCGGTCGATCGTCGAGATCGACCGCGGCGTGTCCTTCGCGTCGATCGGCAGCTTGCCGCCGATCGTGACCGGACCGTCCACGGGGCGCTGGCCGACGACCAGACGGGCGACAGGCTGCTGGCGTCCCCCACAGGCGAACCCGAAGCGCGCGCGTCCTCGGGATGGACGTCGGCCGCGACCGGCAACGGCGCAGCAAGGATCAGCGACAGGCAGGCGGACGGTCGCAGGAACATCGGCATCGGAAGGACTCGAACAGGAAAGGGGAGCGCAAATGCAGACGGCGGCGCGCTCAGAACCGCGCCCGCAGCGTGGCCATGACATTGCGTGGCTCGCCGGGCATGTTGTAGCTGTTGAGCCCGCCCACGCGTGCCCAGTAGTGCCGGTCGAACAGGTTGTTGACCGCGACCGAGACGCGCAGCGCGGGCGAGATCGCATAGCCGGCATGCAGGCTGGCCACGGCGTGACCACCCTGCTCGCGCACGCCGGCAACGCCGGTGCCCAGGAGGCCGCTGGACACGTGCGCGCCGCCGCCAATCGACAGGCCGTCGAGCGCACCGCGGTCGATCCGGTAGTGCGCGAACAGCTTGAAGGCGTGGCGCGGCTCGAACAGGCTGAACGGTTCGCCTGCGTCGAAGCTCTGGTGCGCAACGTAGCGCGTGCGCAGCTGGGTGTAGCCGGCCGTCAGGTCGAGGTTGCGCAGCGGGCTGCCGCCGGCCTCGACCTCCCAGCCCTCGATCTCCACTTCGCCGGCCTGCAGGAAGAAGCCGGGATGGGCGGTGTCGGGATAGGCGCGGTTGACGTCGCGTGTCCGGAAGGCGGCCGCGCTCAGCTGCAGGCCGCCGCCGAACACGCGGGCCTTCGCGCCGATCTCCAACTGCTTGCCCACGCGCGGGTCGATCGCCTCACCGGTGACCCTGCGCTGCGTCTGCGGCAGGAAGGTATCGGCGTGGCTGGCATAGACGGTGACGTCGTCGGCGATGCGATGGACGAGGCCGACATAAGGCGTGAATTCATCGTCGGACTTCGCGCCATCCGTCCAGGGCGTGAGCGGCTGCGGCGCGACGGTCCGGCTCCTGACCGAGAAGTCGCTCCAGCGACCGCCCACCACGCCGGTGAGCCGCTCGCTCAGCGCCCAGCGCAGCTGGCCGTAGAGGCCGGCCTGCCAGGTGCGCGAGCGATAGCCGCTGGTGTGGGGAATCGGCACGTCCTCGACGACACGCGGATCGAGCACCGGCACGTCGCGGACCGGCGCGCCCTGCCCCCACAGCGTGGTGCTCTCGTAGTCCTCGAGGCTCATGCCCGCCAGCACCTGATGCTCCCGGCCAAGCAGGCGGAACGGGCCGGCGACGAATGCGTCGAGCGCGGTACGCGTCTCGGCGTTGTCGCTGCGCCGGCGCGCATAGCTGGCGACGGTGCCGGTGTCGCGGTCGACGCCACCGGTGGGATAGCTGTCGCGGTAGTCCCAGTCCAGCGTCTGGCGGCCCAGCCGGACCCGGCCGAGCCAGCCGCCGTCGAACGCGTGCTCGAGGTCCAGCGACAGCGCGGTCTTGTCCCACTTCTGGATCACCCAGTCGGGATAGACGTAGGTCGAGCGCGGCACGTCTAGGAATCCCTGGTCGGTGTAGGCCGGCAGGCCGGCGTACGGCATCACGGCGTCGCGCTGGCGCGTGGCCGACAGCGACACGGTGGTGCGCTCGCCCAGGTCGTAGTCCAGCGTGCCGTAGACCAAGTGCTTGCGCGACTCGGCGGTGTCGTAGAAATAGCCGCGGTCTTGGGTCGAGGCGACGAGCCGGCTGCGCAGCGCGCCGTCCGCGGTGAGCGGCCCGCCGACGTCGAGTTCGGCGCGTGCGTTGGACCAGGACCCGACCGAAAGCACGGCCGATCCGCCGAAGGTGTCGCGCCCGCGCTTGCGCACGAAGTTGGCGACGCCGCCCGGCTGGCTGGAGCCTTGGAACAGACCGCCGGGGCCGCGCAGCACCTCGATACGATCGTAGATCGCCAGGTCGAACTGCTGGAACGCCGACAGCGCGCCGTAGGCCGGGATGCCGTCGTAGGCCGCCTCCAGGTTGTAGCCGCGCGAACGGATCTGGCTGGTCGCGCCGTCCCACGGCGTCACGGTCACACCGGTGACCTCGCGCAAGGCGCTCTCCACATCGACCAGATCCTGATCCTCGATGCGCTGGCGCGTGACCACGCTGACCGAGTTGGGCACGTCCAGCACGTCGACGGCGACCTTGCCGCCGGGCGCGACCGAGGGCGCGGCATAGGACCCGCTGCCCTCGGTCGCCAGCCGGCGCGCGCGCACTTCGATGGGGGAGAACTCCCTGGCCTCGTCGCCCGTGGCCGTGCCTGCGGGCGTCTGGGCGGAGGCGCCGGCAGCCACGCCCAGTGCGCTGGCCAGCAGGACGCCTGCGAGGGCAGGCTTGGCACGGGAGGACGCGGCATCGGGCGCCAGCGGGACGGCACGGCAGGGCGCGCGGCGACGCACGCCGCACGAGAGAAGTGAGATGTCGATGGTCGTGACTCGGCAGGAGGACGCGCATGGGCGGGCCGGGCGCTGCGCACTGCTCCCGCCTCCGGAACCGGAGCCCGGCGTTATTGTAACGTTATTACATATCTAGTTGGCGCTGTCGCCTTGGCTTGGCACTTGGCGCGACATCTTCGACGCCTGCAGCGTGTCCGACCGGGACAGCGATGCAGTGGCCGGCGCCTTTCGGCGGGCATCCGACATCGGCCTGCGCGACGTGGAACGCGTGTAGGCGCCCTCCCGGACCGACACGTGCAGCAGGCGAGACAGCCCCGAGGCGGTCCCGCGGCCGACACGGAAGGTTGTCAGCGTTCGGCAGGCGCCGCGGCCGGGGTCTCGGGCGGCGGGACCGTCGGGGTCCAGGGCTTCTTGAGCTCGGCCAGCGCCGCGGCGATCGGCGCGTCGCCGGGCAAGGCCTCGCCGCCGGTACTGCCGTCCTCCTCGTCGCCGCGCAGATGGCCGGGCAGCGCGGCCTCGGTATAGGCGCTGGCCGCGCGCGGGGCGTCGGCATCGGGATTGGCGTCCTCGGGGCGCAGCACGAGGTCCGGATCGATGCCGCGGGCCTGGATCGAGCGGCCGCTGGGGGTGAAGTAGCGCGCGGTCGTCAGCTTGACCGAATCGCCGTTGTCGAGCGGCAGCACGGTCTGCACCGAGCCCTTGCCGAAGGTGCGGCTGCCGACCACGCGGGCGCGGCCGTTGTCGCGCAGCGCGCCGGCGAGCACCTCCGAGGCGCTGGCCGACCCGACGTCGACGAGCACGACGACCGGGGCGCCCTCGAGGATGTCGCCGGGCGTGGCGCTGAACTGCGCGTCGCTGATCGGGATGCGGCCGCGCGTACTGACGATGGGACCGCTCTCGAGCAGGTCGTCTGCGATCTGCACCGCCGAGGTCAGCAGGCCGCCGGGGTTGCTGCGCAGGTCGATGACCAGCCCGCGCAGGCGGCCGCCGCTCTGGCCGGCGAGTTCGCCGACGGTGCGGCTGAAGTCGGCGGCGGTGTCGACCTGGAACTGGCTCACGCGCACGTAGCCATAGCCCGGCTCGAGCATGCGGCCGCGCACGCTGACCACGCGGATGGTCTCGCGCTGTACGCGGATCTCCAGCGGCGCGCGCTCGCCGTCGCGCAGCACGCCCAGCACGACCGCCGTGCCCGACTCGCCCCGCAACGGACCGTGGCCTTCGTTGTCGGCGGGCGTGAGCGTGCGGCCGTCGACGCTGACGATGACGTCGCCGGCGCGGATGCCGGCCTTCTCGGCCGGGGTGCCGTCGATCGGCGCGATCACGCGCATGCTGCCGTCGGGCAGGTACATGACCTCGACGCCGATGCCTTCGTAGGCGCCGGTGGTGCCTTCGTCGAAGGCCTCGGCGTCGTCCTTCTCCATGTAGACGCTGTGCGGATCAAGGTCGAGCAGCAGGCCCCGGATCGCCGACGCCATCAACTTGCGGTCCTCGACCGGCTCGACGTAGGCCTGGCGAACCGCGTTGAACACGCCGACGTAGCGGCGGATCTCCTCGAGCGGGACGCGGTTGGAAGCGTGCTCGATCGCATCGGGATCGTCGCTGGCGGCGACCTCGCGGGCAGCCTGGGCTTCGTCGGGTGCGGCCTCGCGGTCCTGCGGCGCCGGGGCGTCGGCAGGCACGTCCTGGGGCTGGGCGGGCGCGTCGTCCGTCGGCGGCGGCGCGGCCTCCTGCGCGAACACCGCCGGCGACAGCAGCAGCGACAGGGCCAGCGTCAGGGAACGAACGCGCATGCAGGACTCCGGGCAACGAAAACGGACGAGACGACGCGCAGGCCTGCGCGCGCAACGATTATGCGGGCAGGCCATGTGAATGCGTTAAGCATCCGCGCGGCGATTCAGTTCCGTGCGCCGGGCCCGGCGCGTCCTGCGGTGCTATCGCGCCGGGTGCTCGGCGAACGGGCGATGCGTGCCGTCGGCCTCGACCAGTTCGACGGTGTAGGCCTGGCTCCGGCCGTCGGGCATCTCCATGCCGGGCGAGCCCATCGGCATGCCGGGCGCCGCGATGCCGCGTGCGGCCGGGCGCTCGGCCAGCAGCCGGCGCACGTCCTGCGCCGGGACGTGGCCTTCGACGAAGTAGCCGCCGATCTCGGCGGTGTGGCAGGAGGCCATCGCGTCGGGCACGCCGAGGCGGGTCTTGACCGCGGCGAGGTCGTCGACGTCCACGGTCTCGACCTCGAAGCCGTCCTGCCGCATGTGATCGACCCACTTGCCGCAGCAGCCGCAGGTCGCGGTCTTGTGCACGAGCATGCGCGGCAGCGCCTGGTCGACACCGGCCTGCGCGACCGGCGCGCCCCCCGCGTCGGCGGCGGGTAAGACGGCTGCGGTGTCGGCGGCCGCGGATGGCGCCGCGCCGGTACAGCCGGCGACGGGCAGCAGCAACGACAGCGCCAGGACGAGGGGATGGATACGCATGCGGCAACTCCGGGAAAAAGCGCGGGACGGCCCGATTATGCGCGCCGCGAAAGCGGGCCGCGCGCCCTCACCTCCCTGCCCGCGGGGGAGGTCGACGCGCACCGCGCGTCGGGTGGGGGCACGGGCCTTCGCAAGAGACCATTACCTGCCGCATCGTCACGCCTCCGTACGGACGCGCGCCTAAGGTGACGGCAACGCCGGAAAGGACGCTTCGCCGACCGCTCCCGGCCTCGACCACGACAGACCGCATGAACACACCCGCCCCGCCCCCGACTTCGACCGACACCGCCGACACCGCGCCCGCCGCCCACACGCGCTGGTCGCGGACGCGGCGACGGCTGGACCGGACGATCGAACGCGTCGAGGACAGCCTGCCGGCGACGCTGGTCAAGCGCTTCGTCGATGCGGACCTGCTGACCCAGGCCGCGTCGCTGTCGTTCTACATGCTGATCTCGCTGGCACCGCTGCTCGTGCTGGTGCTGTGGATCACCGCGTCGCTGTACCCGGCCGCGCAGGACGCGCTGCTCGAACAGATCGGCGAGCTCGCCGGCGATGGCGCGCAGACGGTCGCCGGCACGGTGATCCAGAATGCCAAGGAGCAGCCCGATATCGGCTCGTTCGCCGGCGTGTGGAGCACGCTGCTGCTGTTCGTCGGCGCGACGGTGGTGTTCGCGCAGTTGCAGGGCACGCTGAACCTGATCTTCAGGACCGACGGCGACCGGATCCCGGGCGGCCTGAAGGCGTTCCTGCGCAAGCGCGTGTTCTCGGCCGGCGTGGTGTTCGCGCTCGGCTTCCTCGTGCTGGCGTCGACGCTGCTCACGACGGCGGTGGAGGTGATCTTCGCCAATGTGCCGACGGTGCTGCCGCTGGTCGGCAACACGCTGATGCTGGTGATCTACTCACTGGCCTTCGCGCTGCTCTACCACTACCTGCCCGACCGCCGCGTGCGCTGGCGCCAGGCGCTGTTCGGCGGCGTGATCACGTCGGTGCTGTTCGTGGTCGGGCGCTGGGCGATCGGGCTCTATATCGCCCATGCCGCACCCGGCAGCGCGTACGGCTCGTTCGGCACGCTGGTGATCCTGCTGATCTGGATGTACTACGCGGCGACGATCTTCTTCGTCGGCGCGCTGATCACCGCGGTCGTCGACGAGCGCCTGCGCCGGGCGTCGGTCGACCGCGCGCTGCGCAAGCGCGCCGAGCGGCAGGCGGCTGGAACAGGCGCAAGCGCCGGCTGAAGGCCGCACGCCCGACAAGACGCGATCGGACTATACTTGGACCAAATTCAGTCCTTGGGGGACGATCGCCGTGACCGAATCCGTCATCAGCCTGAGCGACTTCAAGTCCGAGGCCAGCCAGTGGCTCAAGCAGTTGCAGGAGGACCGGCAGGCCGTGATCCTGACGCAGAACGGGCGCGGTGCCGCCGTGGTGCAGAGCTACGAGAGCTACCAGCGCCAGCAGCAGAGCCTGCTGATGATGAAGCTGGTCGCGCAGGGCGAGGCCGATGTCCGCACAGGGCGTACCCAGCCGCAGGACGAGGTCTTCGCCGAGCTACGCGCCCGGCTGGACGCCCGGCATGGCTGAACGTGTGGTCCACTGGACGCAGACCGCCAAACACGATCTGTCCGCCATCATCGACTACATCGCTGCCGAGAACCCGCATGCGGCGCTGGCGACGCTGGACACACTGCAGCAGCGTACCGCCACGCTGGAAAGCCACAGCGAGCGGGGTCGCATCGTGCCCGAACTCGGCGACGCCGGTCTCTCGCAATACCGGGAGCTGGTCGTCAAACCGTGGCGGATTCTTTATCTGTCGGGCACCGATGCGGTGCATGTCGTCGCGGTCTTGGACAGCCGCCGCGACCTGCAGACGCTGCTGCTCGAACGCTTGATGCGCTCCTGACATGGCCCGCATCCCCGACGCCTTCATCGACGACCTGCTCGCCCGGACGGACATCGTCGAGGTGATCAATGCGCGCGTGCCGCTCAAGCGGCAGGGCAAGGAGTACGCGGCGCGCTGTCCGTTCCACGACGAGCGCTCGGCCAGCTTCACCGTCTCGCCGACCAAGCAGTTCTACCACTGCTTCGGGTGCGGGGCGCACGGCACGGCGATCTCGTTCCTGATGAACTACGACCGCCTCGAGTTCCTCGATGCGGTGGACGAGCTGGCCAAGCGCGCCGGCATGGAGATCCCGCGCGAGACGGCGCAGCGCGAAGCGCGTCCCGACAGCGCGCCGATGTACGAGGCGCTCGAGGCCGCGACCCGGTTCTTCCGGCGTCAGCTGGCCGGCAGCGACAAGGCGCGCGACTACCTCGACCGCCGCGGCGTCGACGATGCGGTGCGCGAGCAGTTCGCGATCGGCTACGCGCCCGAGGGCTTCTCGGCGCTCAAGGACGCGCTGGGCAAGGACGACGCGCGCCGCATCGCGGTGCTGGAGAAGGTCGGGCTGCTGTCGAAGAACGAGCGCGGCCACAGCTACGACAAGTTTCGCGACCGGGTGATCTTCCCGATCCACGATCGCCGCGGCCGCCCGATCGCGTTCGGCGGCCGGGTGCTCGCGGCCGAGGATTCGCCCAAGTACCTCAACTCGCCCGAGACGCCCCTGTTCCACAAGGGCCGCGAGCTCTACGGCCTGTGGCAGGTGCGCCAGGCCAACCAGAAGATCGAGCGGCTGGTGGTCGTCGAGGGCTACATGGACGTCGTGGCGCTGTTCCAGCACGGCCTGCCGCAGGCGGTCGCAACCTTGGGCACGGCGACCACGCCCGACCACGCCGAGCTGCTGTTCCGCAACGCGGCCGACGTGTACTTCTGCTTCGACGGCGACGCTGCCGGCCGGCGCGCGGCCACGCGCGCGATGGAATCGGTGCTGCCGCGCATGCGCGACGGGCGCCAGGCGTTCTTCCTGTTCCTGCCCGACGGCGAGGATCCGGATACGATCGTGCGCCAGGAGGGCGTGCAGGGCTTCGAGGCGCGGCTGGCCGAGGCCACGCCGCTGTCGACGTTCTTCTTCGACACCGTCGGCGACGGCATCGCGCTGTCCACGCTCGACGGCAAGGCGCGGCTGGCCGAGCGCGCCAGGCCGATGCTGGCGCAGATCCCCGACGGCGCGTTCGCCGACCTGATGCGCCAGCGGCTGACCGAGCTGACCGGCCTGGGCCGGCCCACGGCATCCACGCCCGCGCCGCCGACGCGCATGCCCCGCGGCGGCCGCGCGGTACCGGCGCCGCGGCGCAGCCTGGTGCGCCACGCGATCGCGCTGCTGCTGCAGAAACCGGCGATGGCCGCGGCGCTGCCGCCGCCCTACCCGTTCGTCGCGCTGCAGCAGCCGGGCATCGACCTGCTGACCGAGCTGATCGCCGTCGCCAGCGTGCGTCCCGACATCAGCACCGGCTCCCTGCTCGCCCACTTCGACGGCCGCGACGAGGCGACGGCGCTGCAGAAGCTCGCCAGCCAGTCGCTGCCGGGCGACGAGGCGACGTGGGAGATCGAACTGCGCGACGTGGTCGCCCAGCTCGACCGGCAGGTGCTGCAGCAGCGCATCGACGACCTGCTGACCCGCCAGCGCGAAGGCGCGCTCGATGCCGCCGGCAAGCAGGCGCTGCGCGAACTGCTGAACCAGCGCGCGGGATAGGCCGCGACCAAGCCGGAAATGGAAGCGGTTACAGGCAGTTGCGCCAACGCTGCGTCGACGCGACCTTAACTTCGGCGCTGGTCTGATCCGGCGCGGGGGACCCTCGGCATGGCCATCGCAGGCGCACCGCGCGACCCGCGCCGGCCGACGACGCCTCGACGCCCAAGACCCGCACAGACGGGTCCGGCACGGTCCCTCCGCCTCCCCCTCCGCGACAGGATTCCGCTATGTGTTCGACCCCTGCACTCCTTTCCCGGCGCGGCTTGCGCCATGGCGCCAACGCGCTGCTCGTCGCCGGCCTGCTGGCCGTTGGCGCCTGCGCGAAGATCGAGTCGCCGCCTGCGCTGGTCAAGCCGCTGCACATCGACCTGTCGGCGCCGGTCGCCGAGCAGGTGGACCTGGCCTGGCCGCAGCGCGACGGCGTGCTCGCCGCCGAACACACGATCGCCCAGGCACGCCACGTCACGCTGCGCCTGCCCGACGGCCGGCTGCTGACCGTACCTGCCGAGCGGGTCGCGTTCCGCCAGCAGGACGGCCTGCTCGCCGGCGTCGACATCGAGCCCAGCGGCATCGGCGGCGAACACACCGTCGCGCTGGACCAGGTGCGCGGCCTGCTCGAGGACAACCGCCTGCTCGATCCGACGCTCGCGCTCGAGCTCGATGGCTGGGCGGTCGCCGGCGGGGCGCCGCAGACCGCGCGCGTGAAGATCCGCGACGTGGACGTGCAGGTCGGCCTGCGCCCGGACCGCAAGCCCGGCTGGCAGAGCACGCTCGAGTTCGCGCCGCGCGCCTGCAACATGCCGGCCGGCCTAGACGGCGATCCGGATGCCTGCCTGCACGCGGCGCCTGCGACCGAGGCCGCGCTCGCCGACGTGCAGGGCTGACGCCTTCGCATTCGTCGCTCAATCCGCGCCCATCGGCGGACGTGCTCCCGGCGCTTCCGCACGAGGCCATCGCACGCACCACGCGGTGACGGCGGGCACCCGGCCCGCCTGCGGAACGCGCCGGACTACGGCGCGGCGTCGACCTGCGCCATGGCGGGCGCGTCCTCGCCCAGCCGCACCCGGGGCTTGAGCCAGAAGAACAGCAGCAGCGCCGGCACCGCGACGACGGCGGTGATGACGAAGTAGACCGTGTAGCCCTCGGTGACCTCGACGATCCAGCCGGAGAAGAAGCCGAGCAGCTTGCCCGGCAGCATGATCAACGACGAGAACAGCGCGTACTGCGTGGCGGTATAGCGCTGGTTGACCAATGCGGACATGTACGCGACCGCGACCGTGCCGAGGAAACCCTGCGCCAGGTTTTCGCCCGAGATCACGATCGTGAGCCGGGTCAGGTCGCCGTCGGCACCGATCAGCGCCAGATACAGCAGGTTGCTCGCCGCGCCCAGCACGATCGCCGCGAACAGCGGCCACTGCACGCCCCAGCGCGCGACCGCGATGCCGCCCAGGAACGCGCCGGCGATGCCGATCCAGATGCCGTAGACCTTGGTGACCGCGGCGATCTCGGTCTTGCTGAAGCCCTGATCGAGATAGAACGGGCCGATGATGCCGCCGATCAGCGCCTGGTCGGAGATCTTCATCGCCAGGATGAAGAGCAGGATCGCCATCGCGACCTTGCCGCCGAAGCGGCGGAAGAAATCGGCGAACGGCTCGACCACGCCCTCGCGCAGGCCCTGCACCCAGTTCTGCGCGCGCGTACGCACGATGTCCGGTTCGCGTGCCAGCAGGCAGGCGACGATCGGCACCAGCATGCAGGCGGCCATGGCGCGGTAGACCATCGGCCAGGCAACGTGGTCGGCGAGCACCAGCGCCAGTGCGCCGGTCACGATCAACGCGATGCGATAGCCCAGCGAATAGGTCGCCACCAGCGCGCCCTGCGCGTTGGCCGGCGCGATCTCGACGCGGTAGGCGTCGACCGCGATATCGAGCGTGGCGCCGGAGAACGCGACCAGCAGCGTCAACGCGACGAACAGCGCCAGCGGCCCGGTGCCCACCGACGCCATGCCCAGCAGCCCGCCCATGACCGCGCCCATCGCCAGCAGCAGCCAGCCGCGGCGCTGGCCCAGCCGTCCGAGCAGCGGGAGGCGCCAGCGGTCGACCAGCGGCGCCCACAGGAACTTGAACGAGTAGGCCATGCCGGCGCTGGCGATCATCGTGATGTCGCGCAGTTCCATGCCGCCTTCGCGCAGCCAGTAGGCCAGCGTGCCGGCGACGAGCAGGAACGGCAGGCCGGACGCGAAGCCGAAGAAGAACATCGTCCACGCCGCGGGCTGGGTGAAGGCCCGCCAGATCGAAGGCTTGCCGGAGCTCGCCGGCGCGGCGGCACTCACGCGCGGTAGTCCACGACCAGCGGCGCGTGATCGGAGAAGCGCGGCTCGGCGTGGACGGCGGCGGCCTGCACGCGGTCGCGCAGCGAGGGCGTGACGAACTGGTAGTCGATGCGCCACCCCACGTTGTTGGCGCGTGCCGCGCCGCGATTGCTCCACCACGTGTACTCGGCGGCCTCGGGCCGCAGCACGCGCAGCGCGTCGAGCCAGCCGGTGTCGGGCGCGTCGCACAGGCCGTCGCCACAGGCATCGGCGATCAGGCCGTTGAGCCAGGCGCGCTCGGGCGGCGTGCAGCCGGAATTCTTCTGGTTGCTCGACCAGTTGCGGATGTCGTTGCGGCTGCGCACGATGTTCCAGTCGCCGCACAGCACGTAGTCGCGGCCGCTGGCGAGCCATGTATCGAGGATCGGGCGCAGCCAGGCCATGACCTCGAACTTGAAGCCCTGGCGCAGTTCGCCCGACGAGCCGGACGGGATGTAGAACGACACCACGCTCAGGTTGCCGAAACGCGCCTCGATGTAGCGGCCTTCCTCGTCGAACGGCGCCCAGCCCAGCGCGGTGCGGACCTCGTCGGGCTCGCGCCGGGCGTAGATCGCCACGCCGCTGTAGCCCTTCTTGGTCGTCGCATCGCGGAACCAGGCCTTGTAGCCAGCGGGCAGGAACTCGGGGCCGGCGAGCTGATGTTCCTGGGCCTTGGTCTCCTGCACGCACAGCACGTCGGCGTTTTGCGCCGCGAACCAGTCGAAGAAGCCCTTGCGGGCGGCCGAGCGCAGGCCGTTGGCGTTGAAGCTGATGATTCTCATGGCGCGAAGGGTAACCGACGCACGGCCGCCGGTCCGCACGATCGTCGCTTTGCGGGATCTATCTCCCCCGCGCACGGGAAGAGGTCGGTGAAGTTGAACCCTGCGGCGTAGTTCGGTGCCACCTCCCCCGCGCGCGGGGGAGGTCGACGCGCGCAGCGCGTCGGGTGGGGGCACGGGCCCTGCGCAGCCAACCTGCCCCCATCCCAGCCTTCCACCCGTGAAGGGCGCAATGCCCCGCACGCGGGGGAAGGAGCAAAACATCGCTATCCGCACGCGGACGAAGACGCAAAACGCGTCGCTGCGCCCTGCATGCGACGCGCGCCTACTCCGGCCGGGGCGTCGTCGCCGTGCTTGGGGGCAGCAGCGGATAGCCGACGTCGGGCTGGCGGCCGGTCAGCGTGCGCAGGAACGCCGCGATCGCGGCCGCCTCGGTCGCGTCGAGCTCGCGGCCGAGCTGGCTGTTGCCCATGATCGCGACCGCCTGCTCCAGATCCCAGACCTGGCCGCTGTGGAAGTACGGCGCGGTCAGTTCGACATTGCGCAGCGGCGCGGCACGGAACACGTACTCGTCGCTGGCGGTCTGGGTGACCGCGAAGCGGCCCTTGTCGGCCTCGGGCAGGATCTCCGAGCCCGGACGCGCGATGACACCGAACGGGAAGTACGCCTGGCCGCCGAAGTTGGCGCCGTTGTGGCAGGCCGCGCAGCCGCTGTCGACGAACAGCCGCAGGCCGCGGCGCTCGGTCGCATCGAGCGCGCCGTCGTCGCCCTCCAGCCAGCGGTCGAAGCGCGCGTGCGGGGTCACCAGCGTGGTCTCGAACGCCTCCAGCGCCAGCGCCATGTTGTCGAAGCTCACTGGCGCGGTGTCGCCGGGGAACGCGGCGGCGAACAGTTCGACGTAGCGCGGCAGGCTCAGCAACGTCTCGACCACGCGCTCGGGCGTGCTGTTCATCTCCACGCTCGCCTGCACCGGTCCCTTGGCCTGCTCGGCGAGGTCGGCGGCGCGCCCGTCCCAGAACTGCGCGGCGTTGAACACCGCGTTGAACACCGTCGGCGAGTTGCGCGGCCCGCGCTGCCAGCCGTGGCCGATCGAGACCGGCACGTTGTCCGCGCCGCCGGTGCCGATGTTGTGACAGGTGTTGCAGCTGATGATGTGGCTGCGCGAGAGCCGCGGCTCGAAGAACAGCATCCGGCCGAGCTCGACCCGCTCGGCGCTGACCGCGACGCCACGGATCTGCGACGGCGCGTCGCCGACCGCGCCGAACAGCGCCGTGGCGATCGCGCGCAGGCCGTCGTCGTCGCGCTGCGCGAGTGCCGCGCCGCCGGCGCCCAATGCGAGGGCGACCGCGGCCGCCAGTCCAAGTGTCCACGTCGTGCGCATCGCGCCGCTCCCCAGCAGTCCGAATGACGATCCGAGGATGCGCGACGCGACGACGGGCGGCATTGATCGAGCGCAATCGCACGCCGGCGCGGCCCGCCGGGCGCGTTGCCTTACCATTTCCGCTTTCCGTCTCCATCCCAGGCCGCCGATGTCCGACCACCGCACCCGCTTCCTGCAGCTCGCCCTCGACGTGCAGGCGCTGCGCTTCGGCGAATTCACGCTCAAGTCCGGCCGCGTCAGCCCGTACTTCTTCAACGCCGGGCGTTTCGATTCGGGTGCGGCGCTGGCGACGCTGGCGCGTTGCTACGCCGACGCGCTCGACGCGGCCGCACTGGACTTCGACCTGCTGTTCGGCCCGGCTTACAAGGGCATCCCGCTGGCGAGCGCGCTGGGCGTGGAGTACGCGCGGCGCGGCCGCGACCTGCCGGTCGCGTTCAATCGCAAGGAAGCCAAGACCCATGGCGAGGGCGGCACGCTGATCGGCGCGCCGCTCGACGGGCGCCGGGTGCTGATCGTCGACGACGTGATCACCGCCGGCACTGCGATCCGCGAGGCGCTCGGGCTGATCGACGCGGCCGGCGGCCGGGTGGCCGGCATCGCGATCGCGCTCGACCGCCAGGAGCGCGTGGCCGACGCCGACCCGCGCTCGGCCGCGCAGCGCGTGGCCGACGAACAGGGCGTGCCGGTCGTCGCGATCGCCGGGCTCTCGGACCTGCTTGCGTTCGCGGGCGGAAACGCGACACTGGATGCCGAACGCGATCGCCTGCTCGCCTACCGGGCCCGATACGGGAGCGGCCCGGCGCGCTGATCGCGCCAGAGCGACCGGGGGAGGGGGACACGATGACATCGCAGGCACGTCCGGTCGCCGTCGCGCTGCTGTTGGCCGCCACCGTGGCCGGCGCGCAGGCGCCCGCGCCCGAGCGCAAGGTGTACTGCTGGGACGAAGACGGCCGCCGGGTCTGCGGCGACGCCCTGCCCGCCTCGGCGGTCAATGCCGCCCGCACCGAGATCGACGCGCGCAGCGGGCTGCGCACTGCCGAGATCGCGCGCGCGCCCACGCCCGAGGAGCGCAGCGCGGCCGATGCCGCCGCGGCGCAGGCGCAGCGCGAGGCCGAGGCCCGGGGCGCGCTGCAGCGCCGGGAGCTGGCGATGGTCGAGTCCTACGCCACCGAGGCCGACCTGCGCCGCGCCTACGGCGAGCGCATCGTGCTGGTCGACGAGGCGATCAAGACCTCGCACCTGGGCATCGCCAATCTGCGCACCAGCCTGGTGTCGCTGCTGCGCCAGGCCGCCGAGCTCGAACTGCAGGACAAGCCGGTGGGCGCCACGCTCGTCGCGGGCATCCGCGCCCAGCGCGCCGACCTGCAACGGCAGGCCGCGGTGCTCGAGCAGCAGCTCGGCGAACAAGCCGCGCTCGGCGGCGACCTGCGCGCGGCGCTGGCGCGCTATCGCGAACTCAAGCAGCCTGCGGCGGCGGTGCGCGACTAGCAGCGCGGGCCGGCCCCCACCCGGCGCGCTGCGCGCGCCGACCTCCCTCGCGAGCGGGGGAGGCGAGCAAGTCCGCACTGCGCGGGTTTGGTCCCGTCGGGACCGGGCGCGTATGCTTGCCCGCCCCCACCGCTGCACCGCGAGCCCCTGTGTCCGACCCGATTTCCGCCCTGCTGCTCGGCATCATCGAGGGGCTCACCGAGTTCCTGCCCGTCTCCAGCACCGGCCACCTGCTGATCGCCCAGCACTGGCTCGGCGCCCGTTCCGACTTCTTCAACATCGTCATCCAGGCCGGCGCGATCGTCGCGATCACGCTGGTGTTCCGCCAGCGGATCTGGAGCCTGACGACCGGCCTGCGCGAGCGCGCCAACCGCGACTACGCGATGAAGCTGGCGCTCGCGTTCCTGGTCACCGCGCTGGTCGGCCTGCCGGTGCGCATGGCCGGCTGGGAACTGCCCGAGACGGTGACGCCGGTGGCCTGGGCGCTGGTGATCGGCGGCGTGTGGATGATCGTCGCCGAGCGCCTGGCCGAGCGCCGGCCCGACCGCACCGACGTGACCTGGACGGTCGCGGTGCTCGTAGGCCTGGCGCAGGTCGTGGCCGGCGTGTTCCCCGGCACCTCGCGCTCGGCGGCGGCGATCTTCATCGCGATGCTCGCAGGGCTGAGCCGGCGCTCGGCGGCGACCGAGTTCGTGTTCCTGGTCGGCATCCCGACGATGTTCGCGGCCAGCGCCTACGCGTTCCTGGAGCTGTGGCTCGACCAGGGCCTGGGCGAGGAGGCCTGGGGCGACGTCGCGATCGCGTTCGTCGCGGCGATGGTGACCGGCTTCGTCGTCGTCAAATGGCTGCTGGGGTACATCAAGGGCCACCGCTTCACCGGGTTCGCGGTCTACCGCATCGCGCTGGGCATCGGGCTGCTGCTGTTGATGCCGTCGGGGGGCTGAGGCGGCTATCGGGAGGGCCCGTGCCCCCACCCGGCGCCTGTCGGCGCCGACCTCCCCCGCGAGCGGGGGAGGTGTGAGATCTGTGCGGTGCACGCGAGGGGCGCGCGCCGCAGGCGTGGGAGGTGGTACGTGCGACCTGGCGTGGAGGACACCGCAGGCTGGGAAGTGATGCGCGAGCCTGTAGTGACGGACACCGCCGGCGCAGACCGGCGTCCACGGGCGCATGCGGGCGGGGCGGTTAAGCTCGCGGCATCCGTCCGATCCGATTGAGGAGCCCCCGATGCGCCGTGCGCTGCCCCTGCTGCTGCCGTTCGCCCTGATCGCCTGCTCGCCGACCACCACGCCGCCGGACGGGGCCTCGACGCCGGACGCGCAGAGCGCCGCGGCCGCGCTGCCCGACGCCGCGCCGGCCGACCACACCGCCACGCTCGGCGCCTACCACTGGCGATTGGTGGATGCGCGCTCGGGCACCGGCGCGGCGATCGACGGGCTGCTGGCCGAGGGCGGCGAGCCGCTGCAGCTCGATTTCCGCGACGGCGGCGTGCAGGTCCGCAATGCCTGCAACCGCATGAGCGCCAACGTCGCGCTCGACGACGACCGCATGACCGTCGACCAGGTGATCTCGACGCTGATGGCCTGCCCCGACGAGCGGCTGGCGACGCTCGAGCGCGAGATCGGCCAGCGCCTGCCGGGCACCCATCGCCTGGCGATCGCGGCGGGCGAGCCGCCGCGGCTGACGCTGCAGCTCGACGACGGCGACGTGCTGACGTTCGACGGCGCGCCGACGCCCGCCACGCGCTATGGCAGCGAGGGCGAGCAGGTGTTCCTGGAGATCGCGCCCGAGCGCGTAGCCTGCAGCCATCCGCTCATCCCCGACCAGCGCTGCCTGCAGACGCGCGAGGTGCGCTACGACGCCGACGGCGTGCGCGTGCCCGACGACGACGCGCCATGGACGCCCCTGTACCAGGAGATCGAGGGCTTCACCCACGAGGACGGCGTGCGCAACGTGGCGCGCGTGCAGCGCTTCGACCTGCGCGACCCGCCAGCCGACGCGCCGGCGCAGGCCTATGTGCTGGACATGGTGGTCGAGTCGGAGACCGTCGCGCGCTGACGGCGCGACCTCGATCCGGGTGCGCCGGCCGACGCGCCCGGCGCCCCGATCATCGATCAGACCCGACGCCGCGGTGCGCTGGCCTCAGGCCGGGGGCGCGCCCGGATGCAGCGCATAGCTGCCCCACACCGTCGCCTCGGCCAGCACGTGGCCCTGCATCGCGCGCTGCACGTCGGCGGCGGTGAAGCGGTCGGGCACGTCGAGGCGCGCGACGTCGAGCGCGAACAGGCGGAAGAAGTAGCGGTGCGTGCGCAGGTCGTTGGGCGGCGGATACGGACCGTCGTAGCCGAACCAGTCGCCGGCCATGTCCGGATCGCCGGCGAACCAGCCGGTGTAGTCGTTCAGGCCCTGGCGCGCGCCGTCCGGGCCGGGCGGCTGTCGCTTGCCGCCGCGGGTCACGCCGTCGCTGGCGCTGCCCTCGGCGATCGTGCGCAGCCCGGCCGGCAGGTCGACGACCGCCCAGTGCACGAAGCTGCCGCGCGGGTGCTCGACCGGGATCTCGACGTCGTCGCGGCCGGCCAGCGCGGGGTCGGTCGGTGCGTCGGGATCCAGGCACAGCAGCGCGAACGAGCGGGTGCCCTCGGGCACCTCGTCCCAGGCCAGGTGCGGGTTGCGGTTGCCGCCGAAGCCGTCGGGCGCGCCGGCGGCGAAGGCGGCCGGGATCGGCTGGCCGGGTGCGAAGCTGTCGCTGTGGATGCGCATGATGTCGTCTCCTGCGTGGCGGGAATCGGGGCGGTCAGGCCTGCGGGTAGCCCAGGCGCACCGCGACCGGGGTCAGCGCGGCGATCGGCCCGCCCAGTGCCTGCGCATACGCGCGCCAGCGCCCGGCGGGCAGACGGTCGGGGCCGAAGGCCTGCGGCGGCGGCACCGGGAAGCCCTCGACGCCCAATGCCTCGCCGAGCGCGGCGGCGAACGCCATCGGGTCGGCCGCCGGGGCGTCGATGCGCACGACGGTGACCGGCAGCAGTTGCTGCTCGAGCAGGTCGGCCAGCTGCGCCAGGTGGCGCGCCAGCCAGTCGGCGGCGGCCTGGGCATCGTCGACGCGCATCGTCAGCGCGGTGCCGAATGCCAGCCATTCGATCAGCATGTCGCGCGGATCGCGCAGCGCCAGCAGCAGCCGCGCCTGCGGCAGCTCGGGCCGCAGCGCCAGCAGCCAGGCGTTGTCCCACCACGGCAGCCAGTCGACGATCGCGCCGTCGCCGGCGTCGCGTGCCGGCAGCTGGGTGCGCCAGCTGTCGACGATCTGGCGGGCGGTGAACTCGCCGGCCGCGAGCCTGGCCGGCACGCCGGTGTCCTGGAACGCATCGGCGACCGGGCCGGCGAAGCGGTCGGCACGGAACTGGCGCACGACGTTGCGCAGGATGCCGGCGACGCGGTCGACCTGGGCGCCGGGCGGGCCGTAGAGGAACACCGCCGGCGGCTGCGGCGCCAGCGGCTCGGCGACCGGCGGCCACTGCGCGGGAGCGGCGGTCGGCTCGGGCGGCGCGCTCGCCGCGGCGCTGGCGTCGGCGCTGACTGCCGTCCAGGTCGCGACGGCGTCGGCGTGGCGGCCGGCGGCGTCCTGGGCCAGGCCGACCCAGCGGCGCAGCATCAGGCGCGCAGCGTCGTGCGCGGTCGCCTGCAGGCCTTGCGCGAACGTCACCGCCGCGGCCGGATCGCGCGCGAGCAGCTGGTTGAACAGGAATTCGTTGGCCGCGCCATGGCCCGGCTGCAGCGCGGTGACCGCGCGCGCCACCGCTTCGGCCGCCTCCATGTCGCCGGCGCCGGTCTCCAGCGACAGCCGCGCCTGCAGCGCCGGCAGGTGGTCGGGACGGCGCGCGTTCCAGCGCTCGACGATGCCGCGCGCGGCCTCGCCCGCGAACGGCTCGAACGCCAGCCGCGCCAGCCACAGGTGGTCGTGTTCGGGCGCGGCGGCAAGCGCGGCGTCGAGCGTGCCGCGGGCCTCGTCCGCCGCATCGGTCGCGCCCCACAGCTGGACCAGCGCGTTGGTCGCGCGTCGCGACTCGGGATGCGCGGCGAATGCGGCATGCAGCAGCGGCGCGGCGCGCTCGGGGCGCCCGGCCTGCAGCTCGAGTTCGCCACCGAGCGTCTGCCAGGCCGGCGTGACCTGCGCCGGATCGGCGAGGAGTTCGGCGATCACGTCGGCGGCATCGGCCGGACGGCCCTGCTGCAGCACGATCTGCGCCAGCAGCCCGCGCAGCGGCGCCTGGCCGGTCTTCTCGATCACGCGGCGGAACGCCTGCTCGGCGAACGCCAGGTGCCCGGCTGCGAGATAGCCGAAGGCGAGCGCATGCAGCACCTGCAGGTCCTCGGGCGCCTGGCCGGAGGCGTGCGACAGCAGGCCCAGCGCGCGGTCGTGGTCGCCGCGGCGCGAGGCGATCGCGCCGGCGAGCATCGTCGTCCACGGGTGTTCGGGCGCCACGCGCTCGGCCAGCTTCTGCTGCTGCTCGGCCTCGTCGAGATCGCCGCGGCCGATCGCCATCTGCGCGCGCATCACGTAGGCGCCGAACTGGTTGGGATCGAGCGAAACGGTCTGCGACAGCGCCGCCTGCGCGGCCTCGATGTCGCGCGCGTCGAGCAGCATGCCGGCGCGCAGGAAGTGCAGCTCGGCCTCGTCGGGCGCATCGGCGATCGCGGCATCGATCGCCGCCAACGCGCCGTCGCGGTCGCCGGCCGTGCGCAGCGCGAGCGCGGCAGCGCGCAGCAGGCCGGCGTCGCGGGGCGCATCGGCCAGCGCCTGGCGCGCGAGGGCCGCGGCTTCGTCGTGGGCGCCGCGGCGCAGGGCATCGAGGATCTGTTGCTGCATGCTGGTGCCGGCGCGAAGCCGTCCGTCTGGCTGGGCCGGGCATTGTAGCGGGCCGTCTGCCGACGGCCGGCGCCCGTGCCCCCACCTGTCGCGCTGCGCGCGCCGACCTCCCCCGCGATGCGGAGGAGGTGATCTTTACAGCGACGATGCGCGTCTCCTGCCCCGCTCCGCAGGGCATTGCGGCCTTCACAGGAAGGTGGGGATGGGGGGCGCTTGGTCGGGAAGGTCCATGCCCCCACCCGTCGCGCTGCGCGCGCCGACCTCCCCGCGACGCGGGGGAGGCGATCCGCGCGGCGACGCTCAGCCGGCGCCGGACGCCATGTCGGCGCCGATCGCGCTCGCCAGCCGCGTCCGCGTGCCGGCTTCGCGCGCGGCCGCGGCATGCGCCTCGAGGCGTGCGGCGACCCAGCGTTCGGCGAAGCCGTCGAGGCGGGCGTCGAGCAGAAAGCCGCAGTGCCCGCCCCAGCGGCTGAGCTCGATGCGCGCATGCGCCGGCAGCGCCAGCGTGTGGAACGCGTCGAGCGGGATCACCGGATCGTCGGCCGCCATCAAGATGTCGGTCGGCACCTGCAGGCCGGCCAGGCGGTCGCCGGCGACCGAGTAGCCGTCGAAGTAGTTGTCGAGCGTGCCGAAGTCGGTGTGTGTCTGCACCAGCCATTCGGTCAGCTCGCGCATGCCCAGCCGCAGCGTCGCATCGTCGAAGACGTGGCGCTCGGGGAACAGGTCGCGCTTGCGCCGCAAAGAGGCGCGCCACGTGCGCTCGAAATGGCGCAGGTACAGGCGATGCCCGCGCTCCATGTAGGCCATCGTGCGCGCCGGGTCGACCACCGGGCACACCGACGCCACGCCGGCCAGCTGCAGGCCGGCGGCCGGCGCGCGCAACGCCAGGCGCAGCACGAAGTTGCCGCCCAGCGAATAGCCGGCCGCGAGCATCGGCCGCGCCGGGAAGCGCCGCGCCACGTCGAGCGCGGCGTGCACGACCTCGTCGATGCGGTTGGAGTGGAAGATCGCCTCGTTGAGGTGGTGGCTGCCGCCGTGGTCGCGGAAATTCAGCCGGAACACCTCGTAGCCGCGCTCGAGCATCTTCGCGGCGGTCAGGCGCATATAGCTCGATTCGGTGCTGCCCTCCCAGCCGTGCAGCAGCAGCGCCAGGCCGCGCGGTTCGCGCCTGGGTACCACCGAGTGCAGACCGTGCAGGCGCACGCCGTCGCCGCCGTCGACCAGGTGCTCGGTGGTGACGGCGCCGGTCGCGGCCAGCAGCCGCGCGCCGTGGCGGCGGCGCCACGGACTGCTGCCGAGCACGGTCTGCAGGTGCGGACTGCGCAGCCAGGCCGGCGGCACGTAGTCGCTGCCGCGCAGGCGGCCGTCGGGGCCCGGCGGCCGGTCCGCATCCGCCGTCGACGACGGATGCGCCGCGGTCATCCCGCCGCCCCGAGCGCGGCGACGATGCGCTCGCGCGAGACCTCGGCGATCCGCCGTCTGCCCTCGCCTTCGCCAGGCAGGATCGGCTCGAGAAACATCACGTCGGCCTGCCGCGGCGGTTCGCCGAGCAACCGCAGGAAGTTGGCGAAGAACGACTCGCGCTCGCCGAACGCCACGACCGTCTGCGCCGAGCCGCCGGCGCCGTAGCGCAGCGCGACCGGCTGCACCGCCACGTTGGCCTCGACCGCGGCCAGGAAGATGCGCGCATGGAACGGCCCGACGTGCGTACCGCCGCGCGTGCGGCCTTCGGGGAACACCGCGACCGGGCGCCCGGCACGCAGCCGCGCGAGCATCTCCTGCAGCACGCCGCCCAGCGATTCCTGGCTGCCGCGCTGGTGGAAGATCGTCTCCCCGCGCGCGGCCAGCCAGCCCACGACCGGCCAGCCGGCGATCTCGCGCTTGGCGACGAAGCCCATCATCCGCTGGCTGTGCAGCGCGACGATGTCGACCCAGCTCACGTGGTTGGCGACGAACAGCGTGGCGCCGGGCAGCGGCGTGCCGATCCGGCGCATGCGGAAGCCGAATACCCGCATCAGCCCGCCCTGCCACCAGCGGATCATGCGGTGGTCGACCCGCTCGCCGTCGCGCAGCGTGCGCGCGCCGATCGGCGGCAGCATCGACAGCAGCACGAACGGCAGGTGCACGAAAACGTGCCACAGCAGCATCGGCACGCGATACGCGTAGCGCAGCGCGCGCGCGGACGTGCCGCCGGCACCGGCATGAACGGGGGAGGTCGTCATGCGCGCACCATACCCAAACGCGGCGCGCGCCCGCCACTGCCGGTCGGCCCCGCGCTCACGGCTTGGGGATCACCGCCAGCGTCAGCCGCGAGGCGCAGACCAGTCGGCCGTCGGCGTCCTCGATGCGGATGTCCCACACCTGGGTGCTGCGGCCCACGTGCAGCGCGCGCGCGGTGCCGGTGACCGTGCCGCTGCGCACGCCTCGCAGGTGGTTGGCATTGATCTCGATGCCGACGACGCCGCAGCCCTGCGGCGCGGCCAGGCCACCGGCGGTGCTGCCGATCGTCTCGGCCAGCAGCGCGGAGGCGCCGCCGTGCAGCAGCCCGTAGGGCTGGTGGGTCCGCGCATCGACAGGCATCGTCGCGCGCAGGAAATCGGGGCCGATCTCGGTGAAGACGATGCCGAGCGTGGCGATCGCGGTGTTGGCCGACAGCGCATTGAGCTGCTCGACCGTGGTGTCGCTGCGGAACATGCGGCGCGGAACTCCGGACGGGAACGCGCCAGCTTAGGCCGTTCCGCGGCGCGGCGCATGCACCGGAGCGTTGCGGCGCGCCGGGCTCGACGCAGGGCCGGATCGCGGCCTGCCGTGCGCGCCGCGGCCGTAGCAACTCAGGCGAAGCGGAAGCGCGTCGGCAGCGATCCGGCGTCGCGCCCGCGCAGGCCGGCGCCGGTGCGACGGGAGGCGCCCTCGGGGCGGGCATCGCCGCGGGGCAGCGCGGACATCGGGGCGAGACGGGCGGCGGCGGCGTGGACGATGGCGTGCATGCGGGTCATGGGGGGATCCTGTTCGACGGCAGGTGGAAGGTGGGCAGTCGGGCGATCGGGGGTCAGGCGACGCGGAAGCGGCTGGGCACCGAAGACGACTGGTTGTAGCTGCGCGGCGTGCCGTAACTGCTGCTGCGGCCGTAGCCGACGCCGAACGGACGGGCATAGGCGGCGGCGTCGGCGGTACGGGCGGGGGCGGTCTGGGTCTGCATGGCGTGCTCCGGTTCTGGTGTGATTTGGTGTGTTGGTAGACTACAACACCACCGTTCGATAACACCATGTGCCGGAGGTCATAGCGGGTCCACCGCCCTCGACTGTTCAGTATTTGTTCATTTTAAATTAGGCCGATGTGCCCTGCCCGGCCCGCACTTCGCGCAATCGCCGATGGCCGGATCGGATCTTGGGCCCGCAGAGTGAAAAAGGCCGACGCGGAGAACGCGCCAGATCCGACGCCGGACGCGACCAACCAACTCGCGCCAGTTCCCTCCCCCGACCCGCGGGGGAGGTCGGCGCGCACCGCGCACCGCGCGCCGGGTGGGGGCACGGGCTTCGCGCAGAAAAGCCGCCCCCATCCCAACCTTCCCCCGTTTCACGGGGGAAGGGGCCTAAGGCCATCACCGCACGCAGTCACCTCCCGCGTGCGCGGGGGGAAGGGGCCGAAAGCGCGCATCCCAACCTTCCACACGTAAAAGGCGCAATGCCCCGCAAGCGGGGAAGGGCTCACCAGCGACCCGCTACAGGATCGGCACCAGTCCCGCGCCGAAGGCGGTCGAGATCCGGGTCAGGATGCTGCGCCAGCCCAGGCTGACCTCGGGAAAGTCGCCGACCGGGGTGTAGCAGGCGCGAAAGCCCGGCGCGTCGGGCGGCAGAGGCGCCGGGCATCCGGGCCCGGGCTGGAACTCGTAGCTGGTCGCGTAGCGCGTGGGCCACAGGTCGAACACCGGCAGCCGCTCGGACACCTTGGCCATCGTGTAGTCGATGCCGGAGAAGAACGGCGGCTTGTCGCGCCGGGCGATGGTCCACGAGTTCGCCGGGGCGATGTCGCGCCGGATGCTCGCCGCCAGCCGCCGCGCGAACGCGGCGTCCTCGATGACGATCGCGCTCTCGGTGTTGAGGGTGTCGCCGCGCGGGTCGAAGTTGTGCGTGCCGACGACACCGACCCGGTCGTCGACGACCATCGACTTGGCGTGCAGCCCGACGCGCACGCCGGCGCGGTTGAGCGGCACGCGCCGGTTCACGCCGATGCCGGCGTAGCGCAGCGCCGAGTATTCGCGCGTCAGCGGCGGCGCGCTCTCGGGCCGCGTCGCCAGCGCCTCGGCGCGCGTCGTCGCCGCGCCCTCGGCGCCGCTCTCCTCGATGTTGACGCTGCCATCGGCATTCCATGAAATGCCGACCGCGCCGGTGGCCTCCAGGTCGATCGGCGCGTCCTCGGGGAACGGCTTGTACTCGTAGATGTGGAAACCGAAGTCGCGCAGGTGCCGGCGCTTGTACTTGTACGACAGCGCGTAGGTGATGAAGGAATCGGTCGCCGCCAGGCTGTTGGTGGAGACCGTGACCTGCGGCGGGTCGGGCCGCTCGCGCAAGGTCTCGAAGACCTGCTCGGCCGGTTTGGACAGCACCAGGTACGGGGTCTGCAGCAGCACGCTCTCCTCGGCCGATTCGATCAGCGCGCGCAGCCGCGGCGTCGCGGCGATCGCGGCCTGCGCGCGCTCGCGGTCGCGCCGGTGCTTGGTGGGCAGGTCGCCGATGAACTCGACCTCGCCCACCTCGAGCGCGGCAGCGGCCAGGCGCTGCTGCACGAGCACCGCGTCGGCGGCATCGGCCGACACCGAGGCGACCCGCTCGGGGCGCGCGTAGTCGAGGAACGAGACCTCCGGCACGCCGCCGCGCAGCAGCTGCCGGCCGACGTCGGTCAGCTGCTCGACCGGCATGCTCAGCGGCGCCTGCCAGAACGCCTCGAAGTTCTCGGCCATGTCGGCCACGACCGGGCCGGCGATGAGGATGTCGCGATCGCGGAAGTTGAAGCTGTCGTTCCAGTCGAAGTAGTCGTCCTGGTAGTTGCGCCCGCCGGTGATGCCGACCACGCCGTCGACCAGCAGCGCCTTGCTGTGCATGCGCTGGTTGAGGCGGCGCCAGCAGCAGGCCGCGGCCAGGGCGTAGCGCGGATAGCTGATGCGCGCGCGGCCGAGCACGGGGTTGTAGATACGCAGCTCGAAGCCGGCGTGCGCACCGGCCAGCGCCGAGAGCGTCTCGACCGTGCGCAGCGCCGAGAGCTGGTCGACGAGCAGGCGCACGCGCACGCCGCGGCGGGCGGCGGCGAGCAGTTCCTCGAGCACGAGATGGCCCGAGTCGTCCTCGTCGAAGATGTAGGTCTGCACGTCGAGCGTGCGCTGCGCGCCGCGGATCAGGTCCAGCCGCGCGATCAGCGCGTCCTGTCCGTACTCGAGCAGCAGCGCGGCGTGGCGCGGCGCCTCGGGCGCGCTGCGCGCGAACGCGCGCACGCCCAGTTCGCGCAGCGGCGACGGCGTCGCGCAGGCGTCCTCGCGCTCGCACACGATCGTGGTGTCGCGCGCCTCGACCGCGATCTGCGCCGCGCGCTCGCGCTGCGCGGGCGTGAGCGTCGCGCAGGCCGCGGTGGCCAGCGTCGCGGCCAGCAGCAGGGCACGTCCGGCCAGGCGCATCAGGGTCGATCCACCGCCCGGATCCGCAGCGTGAAGCGGACCTGGTCGGACAGCGCGTAGCCCCAGCGATCCATCGCGTAGCGGCTGCGGCGCACGTCGCCCTGCCCGACCACGTCGCAGTCGACGGCCGGACGCGCGCAGGCGGCCGGCGCGATCCGGAACGTCTCGCGCTGGGCGATGCCGCGGATGCTCAGCACGCCGGTCAGCTCGCCGCCGTCGCGCACGAGCTCGGGCGGATAGGGGTCGGACACGAAGCGGACCTCGGGATGGCGCTCGACATCGAAGAAGCCGGCGCCGCGGGTGATGCGGGTGTAGCTGCGGCTGCCGACGATCTCCACGCCGCCGGTGGGCAGCGTCAGCCGCACCTGGTGGCGGCCGTCGGGCAGCACCGCGATCTCGCCGCGCCAGTCGTCGAAACGACCGTCGAGCTGCTGGCCCCAGCGCGTGCGCAGGTGGAAGCCGATGTCCGACCGCGTCGTGTCGAGGACCAGCGCGCGATCGTCGTCGGCGAGCGCCGGCGCGGCCGCCAGCGCCGAGAGCCAGAACCCGGCGGGCGCGAGCATCCGCAACCACGGGCCGACCGGCGATGTCGCCCCGCCGCTGCGCGCCCCGCGTCCCCGTGCCGACGGCATCGCCCGCGACGCGGCGGCTACGGCCACCAGAACGCCGACAGGTCGGCGACGCCGGGCTCGACCGCGGCATCGTCGCGCAGGCTCAGCACCGCGATGCCGGCCGGCGGCATGCCGCGGTAGTCGCCCGACTGGCCGCTGTGCAGCAGCGCCGCGAGCCGTTCGAGGCCGGGGTTGTGGCCGACCAGCAGCAGCCGCCCGACCTCGCGGTGGTCGTCGACCAGGCCGGCCAGCGTGCCGGGCGTGGCCTCGTAGATCGCCGGCTCCAGGCGCTGGTCGACGTAGCCGACGACCCCCAGCACCGCCTCGAGCGTCTCGCGCGTGCGCCTGGCCGGCGAGCAAAGCACGCAATCGGGCACCAGCGCCTTGTCGCGCAGCCAGCGCCCGGCGGCCTCGGCCTCGGCCAGCCCCTCGGCCGACAGCGGGCGGTCGATGTCCGCCTGTCCCGGCAGCGCGGGGTCGGCGTGGGCGTGGCGGAGCAGGATCAGTTCGCGCATGGGCGTGGGCGGTCTCTTGGGTCGGGGTCGGCGATCGGCGCGCGGCTACTTCTTCAGCCACTTCAGCAGCGGCGCCCAGTCGGCCTGATGCTCGCGCACCTGCGCCGAATGGTAGTCGAACAGGCTGCGCCCCAGCCCCGCGAGCATCACGTAGGCCTGGCTGTCGCGCAGCTGCGCGACCACGGGGTAGGGCCACTGCGCGAGCAGCTCGACGGCCTGCTGCGACGCGTTGGTCCAGGGCCGCAGGCGGTTGGCGACCAGGCCCACACGCGTGCTGCCGCGGCGCACGCCCGGGTGCCGGGCCAGCGTGTTGAGGAAGCCCACCGTCGCGTCGATGTCGAGCGCAGACGGCAGCACCGGCACGACCACCGCGTCGGCGGCCTCCAGGTAGGCGTCGAGGTCGTCGGCCATCGCGCCGGCCGCGGCGTCGACGACCACCCGCGTCGTGCCCTCGGGGATCGCCGCCAGCACCTTGCGGTGCCGCGCGCTGCCGTCGATCGGCAGCACCGCGCTGTCGAGCCCGGCACGGCGCTCCGCCCAGCGCGTGGACGAGTGCTGCGGGTCGGCATCGATCAGCACGGTCGATTCGCCGGCCAGCGCGGCGTGCGCCGCCAGATGCGTGGCGATCGTGGTCTTGCCGACACCGCCCTTGGAACTGGCCACCAGCACGGTCTTCATCGACGTCTTCCGCAGGTCCGCTCGACGTCCAGCGTACACCGGGGCGCGGACACGCGTGCGGCAGGCACCACGACCGATGCCGAAGTCCGGCGCCGCCCCTGCCATCGGTCATGCTTGACGACAGCTGTCGTCACACCTAGCCTGGCGACATCTGTAGTCAAGCCGGGAGCGGACGATGGCCAGAGCGACGATCGGGGACCAGGAGCTCGCGCTGCTCCAGTCGATCGGGCAGCAGGGGGAGGCGACGGTCGGCGAGGTGGCCGCCGGCTTCGGCGAGGCGCGCGGCCTGGCGCGCTCGACGGTGCTCACGATGATGGAGCGGCTGCGCGCCAAGGGCTACCTGCGCCGGCACCGCGTCGACGGCGTGTACCGCTACGCGGCCACCCGCGGCGAGGACGACGTGGTGCAGGGCGCGGTCGCGTCCTTCGTGGAGAAGACCCTGCAGGGCTCGGTGAGTCCGTTCGTGGCCTTCATGTCCAGGCGCGGCAAGGTCAGCGACGACGAGCTGGCCGAGCTCGAGGCGCTGGTCGCGCAGCTGCAGTCCGGCCGCGGAGAGGACTGACCCATGGACGCGACGATCATGCTGCTGCTCGAACGCCTGGCCTCGACCGGCCTGCACACATTGCTGTTGGCCGGCCTGGTCTGGGCCCGGTGCCGGTGGCTGCCGCGGCTGTCGGCGGCGACCCAGTGCTGGCTGTGGTGGCTGGTCGGCCTGCAGGCCGTGCTCGGCCTGGCCGTGGGACCGCTGGCGCTGCCGTGGCTGCCGGCCGCGCCGGCGATGGGGCCGGCGATGACGGCCCCTGGCCTGCCCGCTGCCGGCGTGCTCGTCGTCGCACCGATGCCCGAAGCGACCGTGCCCACGTGGCCGGCAGCGGTCGCGGCGCTGTGGGCCGCCGGCGTGCTGGTCACGGCCCTGGGGACGCTGCGCGGCTGGCGCGACGTCCGCGCGACGGTGCGGGCATCGCAGGCCTGTACCGACGCGTCGCTGGCCCAGGCGCTGGCACTGGCCTGCGAGGCCCATGGCCTGCGCCGCGTCCCCGCGCTGCGGATCTCCACGCGCATCGATTCCCCGCAACTGGTCGGCGCGCTGCGCCCGGTTCTGCTGCTGCCCGCACCGGCGGCACTCGATGGCGACGAACTGGACATGGCGCTGACCCACGAGCTGGTGCACCTGCGCCGCGGCGACCTGTGGCTGGGCTGGATCCCGGCGCTGGCGCGCCACCTGCTGTTCTTCCATCCCCTGGTGCATCTGGCCGTGCGCGAGTACGGCATCGCCCGCGAGGCCGCATGCGACGCGGCGGTAGTCGCCGGCGACGGCCGCTGCCGGCACGGCTACGGCCGCCTGCTGGTGCGCCTGGGCGTCTCGCCCGGCCGGCCGGCGTGCCTGGCCAGCGCATCGCCGACCTTCCTGAGCCTCAAGCGGAGACTGACCATGCTGCAGAACACGTCCAGTTCCTCGCGCCTCGGCGCATCGCTGTTGTTGATCGCGGTCGCCGTCGCCGGCGTGCTGCCGCTGCGGCTGGTCGCGGCGCCGGCCGTGCCCGCGGCACCCGCGGTCCCGGTCCCCCCCGCCCTGCCGGCGCCGCCGGCCGCGCCGGGCCGTCCCGTCATCCCGACGACGCCTGCAGTACCGCCGGCGCCTGCGCATCCGGCGACGGCGGCGACGATCCCCGCGGCGCTCGATCCGGCGGAGATCGCCGACATCGCCGCGTCGGCGGCAGAAGCGGCGGAAGCGGCGCTCGCTTCGGTCGACATCGCCGAGATCACGGCCGCCGCCACGACCGAGGCACTGGCCGCCGCCGCGCCGGCGATCGCGTCTTCGATCGCCTCGGCGACCACGGTCACCACCGGCCGGATCCACCTCTCGGACCGGACGTCGCAGGCCTATGTGCGGACCCGCGGTGGCGCCGATTACGTCATGAGCGGTTCGACGGCCGATTTCGAGGAGGCCAAGGCCCGGACCGGCGGCGGCGACGCGCTGTGGCTGCGCCGCGGCGACGATCGCTACCTGATCCGCGACCCCGCGACGCTGCGCCGTTTCGACGCGCTGTTCGAGCCGGTGTCCCGCCTCGGCCGCGAGCAGGGGGAACTGGGCGCGCAGCAGGGACGCCTGGGCACCGAGCAGGGCCGCATCGGCGCCGAACAGGGCGCGCTGGGCCAGCGGCAGGCGCGGCTGGCCGTCGCCGCCGCGCAACGCGCCCGGGCCGGCCCGGACGCCGTGCCGGCGTCCGAGCGCCGCGAGCAGGACGAGATCGCCGCCCGCCAGCGCGCGCTCGGCGAACGCCAGCGGGCGCTGGGCCAGCAGCAGGCCGAACTGGGCCGCCGCCAAGGTGCGCTTGGGGAACGCCAGGCAGAAGCCAGCCGGCAGATCGAAGCGGCGCTGCCGCGTCTGGTCGACGACGCGCTCGCGGCCGGCAAGGCGCAGCGGCTGTAGCGGAGACGGCCCCGCCCCCGGCCGGCCGCGACGCCGTTCACTGCCGCGGAGGCTGCCAGCCCGCCGGCGGCGTCGGCGACACGCCGGCCTCCTGCAGCACGCGCTCGACCAGCGCGGCCTCGGTGCGGATCGACGGGTCGGCGAGCAGGCGCACGAACTGCGCGGCGCCGTCGCGCGGCTGCGACGCGGCGATGCGGCCCCACTCGAGCATCTGCCAGTCGAGCGTGCGCCGGCGCGACTGCGCCTCGGCGCCTTCGGCCGGCGTGGCGGCGGTGCGCGCGAGCAGGTCGAGGCCGACCATGCGGCCGAGCTGGGTGTCGGCGGTGTCGGCCATCAGCGCGCCGACATGGCGGCAGTCGCGCACGCGGGCGGCGTCGCCGCGCAGCGCGGCCGGGTCGCAGCCCTGCAGCAGCGGCGCCAGGCCCGGCGGCGCGACCGCGGCCCACAGCGACATCGCGATCGTCGCGGCGTGCTCGTCCGGCACGTAGTCGCCCGCGTCGGCCAGCGCGGCGCGTTCGGCCGCGGTCGGCGGGTGGCGCAGCAGCGCCGCCTGGATCCAGCGCACCTGGTCGAGCATGTGCAGGTCGAAGCGGCGGGCGCCACGCGCATCGGCCAGCAGCGCCGCGACGCCGCCGCCGCGGTAGAGCAGCGGCGCGAGGTTTTCCGGGTCGCCGCCGAGCCAGCGTTGCGCGGCACGCAGGCGAAGCTGGGTGTCGCCACCGGCCATCAGCAGCGCATTGGCGAGCGCGTCGTCGCCGGCCTTGTCCGCGGCGCTGCGGCGCCAGGCCTCGACCTGGGCGTCGGCCGGGACCGGCACCGACGGCGTGTCGCCGTCGAGCGGGGCGTCGACCGGTGTCGAGGCTGCCGAGCGCAACATGGCCGCCAGGGCGAGTTCGCGCGGTTGCCCGCGCTCGGCGAGTGCGGCGGCGCTGCGCTGCAGCCAGTCGGTCCAGGCACGCTGCTCGGCGGCCGACGTGCCATCGTCCTGCGGCGCCTCGTCGAACCGCGCGTACGGCGCCTGGGCCTGTGCCGCGGGGACGGCGAGGGTCGCGAGCAGAGCCGCGATCAGCAAGGGTCGCATCGGGGACTTCCGGGTTCCGGGCATCGGGGGAGGATACGCGGTGCGGTGCCCTGGGAAGGGCCGTGCCTTTGGGAGGCCTGTGGACTGGGAAGGCCCGCGCCCCCACCCGGCGCGCTGCGCGCGCCGACCTCCCCCGCGGTGCGGGGGAGGTAAGGGTCGCGCGGGGCGGGGGAGGTGGTGTCGCGCGTTGTGGGCGAGCGGGCGTAGTGCCGCTCGCCGACCTGCGGATGACGGTCCGAGGTCCGAGGTCCGAGGTCCGACGCCGGACGCCGGACGCCGGACGCCGTCAGTAGCCCGCGGCCTGGCCGTCCTTGCGCGATTCGCTGGCGCCGATCCAGCCACCGTGGGGGTTCTTCATGATCGCCTGGTAGCCGCCGTAGGGGCCGTGCGAGAAGCGCACCGAGTGGCCCTTCATCATCAGCGCGCGGACGGTCTCGTAGGAGAAGCCGCTTTCCAGGTCGAGTTCGCCGCCATCGGTCATCGCGGTGTTCTGGCCGGTCGGCTCGGTCGAGCCGTCGTGCTGGATGCGCGGCGCGTCGCCGGCCTCCTGCAGGTTCATGCCGAAGTCGAGCATGTTGATCAGGATCTGCACGTGGCCCTGCGGCTGCATCGCGCCGCCCATCACGCCGAAGCTCAGCCACGGTTCGCCGTCCTTCGTCGCGAACGCGGGGATGATGGTGTGGAACGGCCGCTTGCCCGGCGCATAGCCGTTGGGATGGTCGGCCTTGAGCACGAACTGCTCGCCGCGGTCCTGCAGGATGAAGCCCAGGCCCGGCGGCGCCATGCCACTGCCCATGCCGCGGTAGTTGGACTGGATCAGCGAGACCATCATGCCGTCGGCATCGGCGGTGGTCAGGTAGATCGTGTCGCCCTCGTCGAGCTGCCGGGGCGTGCCCGGCTGCACCTCGCGCAGCGCGCGGTCCATCGAGATCAGCTGCCCGCGCTCGCGCGCATAGTCCTTGGAGATCAGCCGCTCCACCGGCGCGGGGTGGAAAGCAGGGTCGGCGTACCAGCGCGCGCGGTCGGCGAAGGCCAGCTTCTTGGCCTCGGTGAACAGGTGCACGTGCTCGGGGCTGCCGAAGCCGTAGGACGCCAGGTCGTAGGGCTCGAGCAGGTTGAGGATCTGCAGCGCGGCGATGCCCTGCCCGCTGGGCGGCAGCTCCCAGACGTCGACACCGCGGTAGTTCGTCGAGACCGGCTCGACCCAGTTGCCGGTGTGGGCGGCGAGGTCCTCGTAGGACAGGAAGCCGTCGTTGGCGGCGAAGTAGTCGCCGATGGTCCGCGCGATCGCGCCCTTGTAGAACGCGTCCCGGCCGCCGTCGGCGATCGCCTGCAGCGTGTTCGCCAGGTTCGGGTTGCGCCAGGTCTCGCCCTTGCGCGGCGCGCGGCCGTCGATCGTGAACTGCTCGGTGAAGCCCGGCCACTGCGACAGCCGCGGCACCGAACGGTCCCAGTAGTACGCGATGACCTCGTGCACCGGATGGCCCTCGCGGGCATAGCGGATCGCCGGTGCGAGGTTGTCGGCCATCGTGCGCCGGCCGAAGCGGCCGTGCAGCGCGAACCAGCCGTCGACCGCACCCGGCACGGTGACCGGCAACGGACCGTGCGAGGGGATGTCGGTCAGGCCGCGGCGCTCGAACTCGGCGAGCGTCAGCGAACGCGGCGACCGGCCCGAGCCGTCGTAGCCGTACAGGCGTCGCGTCTTCGGGTCCCAGACGATCGCGAACAGGTCGCCGCCGATGCCGTTGCCGGTCGGCTCCATCAACCCGAGCGCGGCGTTGGCGGCGATCGCGGCATCGACCGCCGTGCCGCCGGCGCGCATCGTGTCGAGTGCGACCTGGGTCGCCAGCGGGTGGGAGGTCGCGGCCATCGCATGCGGCGCGAGGACCTCGCTGCGGGTCGCGAACGCCTTGCCGGTGATGCGGTCGGCGGCGGCGGTGGGCAGTGCGATGGCCAGGGCGGCGCAGGCGGCCAGGACGGGGCGCATGGCGGGATTCCTTCGGGTGGCTGGCGACAGTAACGCATCGCGCGCCTGCCGCGCAGCGACGCGCGGCTCAATCCTCGGCGTCGCCGTAGAACTGCACGCCGATGCGGATGCGCTCGCGGCCCTGGGCGCGGCGGTGGCGGTTGGTGTCGCGCAGCGAGTACACGCAGCCGCAGTATTCCTGCTGGTAGAAGCGCTCGCGCTTGCTGATGTCGATCATCCGCGACGACCCGCCGCCCTTGCGCCAGTTGTAGTCCCAGTAGGACAGGCCGTCGTAGGGCGCGGCCGCGCGGTGGCCGCAGTCGTTGATCTGCGCCATGTTCTTCCAGCGCGAGATGCCCAGCGAGCTGGTGATCAGCGGGAAGCCGTGCTCGTGGGCGTACAGCGCGGTGCGCTCGAAGCGCATGTCGAAGCACATCGTGCAGCGGATGCCGCGTTCGGGCTCGTTCTCCATGCCCTTGGCGCGGGCGAACCAGTTGTCGGTGTCGTAGTCGGCATCGACGAACGGCACGCCATGCGTCTGCGCGAAGCGGATGTTCTCCTCCTTGCGCAGCAGGTATTCCTTCACCGGATGGATGTTGGGGTTGTAGAAGAACACGGTGTAGTCGATGCCGGCCTCGACGAACGCCTCCATCAGCTCGCCCGAGCACGGCGCGCAGCACGAGTGCAGCAGCAGCCGGTCGGTCCTCGGGTCGAAGCCCTCGGGCGTCGGGAGCGGCGGGCGGGCGGGAGCGGACATGGCGGTCGGGCGAAGGTCGAAGGGGCCGTCCATGGTAGCCGGCCCCCCGCGCGCCGCCACCGCAGCGCGTCCGCGACGACGGTTCGCTCAGCCGCGCTGCAGCAGCTTGACCACGCTCGAGAAATCCAGCGCGCCATTGCCGGCCTGACTGTTCATCGCGTACAGGTTGCGCGCCAGTTCGCCCAGCGGCACCGCCGCGCCGGCGCCCATCGCGGCCTCGGCGGCCAGGCCCAGGTCCTTGAGCATCAGGTCGTTGCCGAAGCCCCCGGTGTAGCCGCGGCCGGCCGGAGCGTTCTCCAGCACGCCGGGCCACGGATTGCAGACCTCGGTGGCCCAGCTGCGGCTGGTGCTAACGGCCATCATCTGCGACAGCACCTTCGGGTCCAGGCCGTGCGCGACGCCGAGCGCGATCGCCTCGCCGGTCGCGGCCATGATCACGCCCAGCGCCATGTTGTTGCACAGCTTGGCGACCTGGCCCGCGCCGGTGTCGCCCATGTGGAAGATGTTTTTGCCCATCGCCTCGAGCACCGGACGGGCGCGGGCGAGCGCATCCGCGCTGCCGCCGACGATGAAGGTCAGCGTGCCGGCCTGCGCGCCGGCGGTGCCGCCGGAGACCGGCGCGTCGATCATCTGCAGGCCGCGCGCCTGCGCCGCGGCGGCGACCTTCTGCGCCGAGGCCGGTGCGATCGTGCTGCAGTCGATCACCAGCGCGCCGTCCGGGATCTTCGCCATCAGGCCCTCGTCGCCGAGGTACAGGCCCTCGACGTGGCGGCTGGCCGGCAGCATCGAGAGTACGACCTCGGCGTCGGCCAGCGTGTCGGCGGCATCGACCGCCGCGGTGACGCCGGCGCTCGACGCGGCGGCGAGCGCGTCGGCACTCAGGTCGAAGGCGCGCACGGCATGGCCTGCCTTCGCAAGGTTGGCGGCCATCGGCCCGCCCATGTTGCCCAGTCCGATGAAGGCGATGCGTGTCATGTGAGTCTCCGGGTCGCGATGCGCGTGCGCGCGATGGGGGGTGGGCGTGCCCGCCACTGCAGGCAACGCCGGTCTATCCGGCGCGCGAAGCGCCCAGGTCGGCCAGCGGGTGCGTACCGCCCGGCCACTGCGGCTCGGCGAAGAACGCCTGTGCCCAGGCCGGCGTGGTGGCCGCCAGGGTGGCGGGCTCCCACTTCGGCGTGCGGTCCTTGTCGATCAACAGCGCGCGGATGCCCTCGGCGAAATCGCCGTGCGCGGCGCAATGCAACGCGGTGATGTACTCGAGCCGGAACGTGTCGGCAAGCGACAGGTCCGCGGCGCGCGCCTGCAGCTCGAAGCCCAGCCGCGCCGAGCCCGGCGAGCCGGCCGCGAGGGTCTTCTGCGCCGCCGCCAGCCAGGCATCGTCGCCGGCCTCGAGCGAGGCGATCGCCTCGACGATGTCCTCCAGGCGCTCATGCGCGCAGAGCGCGGCCACGGTCTGCGCATGCAGCTGCAGCGGGCCGACCTCGACCGGCGCGACGAAGCGCTGCAGCAGCGCGCCCAGGCGCGCGTGGTTGTCGCGGTCGTCGCGCGTCCAGTCTTCCGCGGCCAGCGCGTCGAACACCGCCTCGCGATCGGCCTCCGCCAGGTGCACGTCGGCCAACTGCGCGTGGATCGCATCGCCCGGCCCCAGCAGCGCACCGGTCAGCGCGAGGAACAGGCCGGCGCGGTCGGGAACGCGGGCGAGCAGCCAGCTGCCGCCCACGTCCGGGAACAGGCCCACGGTGATTTCCGGGAACGCCAGCTTCGAGCGCTCGGTCACGACGCGATGGCTGCCGCCCGCCATCAACCCGATCCCGCCGCCCATGACGATGCCGTGGCCCCAGACCAGCACCGGCTTGGCGTAGGTGTGGATGCGGTGGTCGAGACGGTACTCGACCTCGAAGAACTCGGCGGCATAGCGGTTGTCGCACACGTCGTCCGCGCCCGCCGCGCGGTAGGCGACCATGCTTTCGTGCAGCGCATGCAGGTCGCCGCCGGCGCAGAACGCCTTCTCCCCGGCGCCCTGCAGCACGACCAGCGCAATCGTGTCGTCCTGCGCCCACGCGACCAACTGCGCGTCGAGCAGCCGCGCCATCTCCAGCGACAGGCCGTTGAGGGTCTTGGGCCGATTGAGCGTGGCGATGCCGACGCGACGGCCGCCGGCGGCGGCGCGCGTCTCGAACAGCACCGCGGCGGGGTCGGCCGCGCTCACGCGTTGGTCCACGCGGGGCTGCGCTTCTCCAGGAACGCGGCGACGCCTTCCTTCTGGTCGGCGGTGTCGAACAGGTCGACGAACAGTTCGCGCTCGGCGATCAGGCCGGCGCTCGCCGGCTGGCTGCGCGTGGTCTGCACCAGGCGCTTGCACGCCGCGACGCTGGTCGGCGACTGCTTCGCGGCCTTGGCCGCCCAGTCCAGCGCGCGCGCCCTGGCCTCGCCGCGGCCCACGACCTCCTCGACCACGCCGATGCGCAGCGCGGTCGCCGCGTCGATGCGCTCGCCGAGCAGGATCATGCGCTTGGCCCAGCCCTCGCCGGCCAGTCGCGTGAGGTTCTGGGTGCCGCCGCCGCACGGCAACAGGCCCACGGTCGCCTCGGGCAGCGCCATCTGCGCCTGGTCCTCGGCAATACGCAGGTCGCAGGCCAGCGCGCATTCGAGCCCGCCGCCCATCGCGTAGCCGTTGATCGCCGCGATCGACACGCCGCGGAACGCGCTCAGCGCCTCGAATGCCTCGCCGAAGCGCTCGGCGGCGGCGTGCGCATGGGCCTTGTCGCCCGACGCGAACTGCTTGAGATCGGCGCCGGCCGAGAAGAACTTCTCGCCCTCGCCGGTGACCACCAGCGCGTAGATGTCGCGATCGCCGTCGAGCGCGGCGACCAGGTCGCGCAGCGCGGACAGACTGTCCACGGTCCAGGTGTTGGCCGGCGGATTGCGCAGCGTGACGATCGCCGTGTGGCCGTCGATCTCCAGGCCCAGCCCGGTCCAGTCGCGCGTGCGGTAGTCGTGGGCGGCGTGGGTCATCGCAGGTCCTCCTCGGTGTTGAGCAGATGGCGCGCGACGATCACGCGCATGATCTCGTTGGTGCCTTCCAGGATCTGGTGCACGCGGCTGTCGCGCAACAGGCGCTCGATCGGGTACTCGCGGATGTAGCCGTAGCCGCCGTGCAGCTGCAGCGCATCGTTGCACACCGAGAAGCCGGCATCGGTCGCGAACCGCTTGGCCATCGCGCACCACACGGTCGCATCGGCGCTGCCGGCGTCGAGCTTGCGCGCCGCGGTATGCACCATCTGGCGCGCGGCGACGAGCTGCGTGGCCATGTCGGCGAGCTTGAACTGCAGCGCCTGGAACTCGCCGATCGCCTTGCCGAACTGCTTGCGCTCGCGCAGGTAGCCGCGGGCGGCGTCGAGCGCGCCCTGTGCCGCGCCCAGCGAGCACGCGGCGATGTTGATGCGGCCGCCGTCCAGGCCCTTCATCGCGATGCGGAAACCTTCGCCCTCCGCGCCGAGCAGGTGGTCGGCCGGCACGCGCACGCCGGTGAAGCTGATCGTGCGGGTGGGCTGGCTGTTCCAGCCCATCTTCTCTTCCTTCTTGCCGTACTCGATGCCCGGCAGGTCGGCCGGCACCGCGAACGCGCTGATCCCGCGCGCGCCCTCGCCGCCGGTGCGGGCCATGACGATCAGCATGTCGGTGGCGCCGGCGCCGGAGATGAAGGCCTTGCTGCCGTCGATGACGTAGTCGTCGCCATCGCGCACCGCGCGGGTCTTGAGCGAGGCGGCATCCGACCCCGCCCCCGGCTCGGTCAGGCAATAGGAGCCGAGCCTGTCGCCGCTGGCCATCGCCGCCGCCCATTCGCCGCGCACGCGCGGCCCGGCCCAGGTCGCGAGCATCCAGGTCGCCATGTTGTGGATGCTGATGTAGGCGGCGGTCGAGGGATCGGCCGCCGACAGTTCCTCGAAGATCAGCGCCGCATCCAGGCGCGAGAGCCCGATGCCGCCGGCGTCCTCGGGCGTGTAGATGCCGCAGAAGCCGAGCGCACCGGCGTCGGCGATCACCTCGCGCGGGAAGATGCCCTCCGCGTCCCAGTGCGCGGCCTGCGGCGCGAGCTGCGCGGCGGCGAAATCGCGCGCCGCCTCCCGGAACGCGGCCTGCTCCTCGGTCAGGCCGAAGTCGGCGCCGGCGGTCGTGGTGGCGTCCATCGTCACTTCAGGCTGATCGTGGTGTTGACGCCGTGGCCCAGCGTCTCGTCGTCGAACCAGCGCGCGGTCACGGTCTTGGTCTGCGTGTAGAACGTCACGACCTGCTTGCCGTACGGGCCGAGGTCGCCGAGCTTGGACGCGCGCGAGCCGGTGAACGAGAACAACGGCACCGGCACCGGGATCGGCACGTTGATGCCGACCTGGCCGACGTCGATCTCTTCTTGGAACCTGCGCGCGGCCGCGCCCGACTGGGTGAACACCGCGACGCCGTTGCCGTTCGGGTTCGCGTTGACGATCGCGATCGCCTCGTCCAGCGACTCGGCGGCCAGGATGACCAGCACCGGCCCGAAGATCTCCTCGTCGTAGATGCGCATGCCGGGCTTGACCCCGGAGAAGATCGTCGGGCCGACGAAGTTGCCCTTGGCGTAGTCGCCGCCCAGCTTGGGATTGCGACCGTCGAGTTCGAGCGTCGCGCCGTCCTCGACGCCCGAGGCGATCAGCGCCTCGATCCGCTCGCGCGCCGCGCAGGAGATCACAGGCCCGACGTCGGTGCCGGCCTCGGTGCCGCCGCCGACCTTGAGCGTCTTGGCCTTGGCGACGAGCTCGGGGATCCAGGCCTGCGCCTCGCCGACCAGCACCGCGGTGCTGGCGGCCATGCAGCGCTGGCCGGCCGCGCCGAACGCGGCGCCGGCCATCGCGTTGAGGGTCTGCTCCTTGTTGGCGTCGGGCAGCAGGATCGCGTGGTTCTTGGCGCCCATCATGCACTGCACGCGCTTGCCGGCGAGCGAGGCGCGGTTGTAGACGTGGGTGCCGACCTTGGTCGAACCGACGAACGAGACCGCCTTGATGTCGGCATGGTCGCAGATCGCGTTGACCACGTCCGGCCCGCCGTGCACGACGTTGAGCACGCCCTTGGGGATGCCGGCCTCGAGCGCGAGCTCGACCAGGCGCATCGTCACCAGCGGATCCTGCTCGGAGGGCTTGAGGACGAAGGTATTACCGGTGGCGATCGCCATCGGGAACATCCACAGCGGGATCATCGCCGGGAAGTTGAACGGGGTGATGCCGGCGCACACGCCCAGCGGCTGCAGCAGCGTGTAGGTGTCCACGCCGTTGGCGACGTTGTTGGCCAGCTCGCCCAGTTGCAGGTTGCCGATCGCCGCGGCGTGTTCGACGACCTCCAGGCCGCGGAAGACATCGCCCTCGGCATCGGGCAGGGTCTTGCCCTGCTCGCTGGTCAGGATCGCGGCCAGTTCGCTCATGTGTTCGCGGATCAGCTGCTGGTACTTGAGGAAGATCCGCGCGCGCGTGCCGATCGGGGTCCGGCGCCAGGTCTTGAACGCGTCCTGCGCCGCAGCGACGGCGGCATCGACCTCGGCCGCGGTCGCGAACGGCACGCGGGCCAGCACCTCTTGCGTCGCCGGGTTGACGACGTCGCGCCACTCGGTGGTCTTGGACTGGACGAACTCGCCGCCGATCAGCAGCGGGACGGCATGGGGAGCATTCGACATGGACGGACCTGCGGCGCGGGACGGAATTCGCATTATTCGCAGGATCGCGCCGTCCGGCGCCTGTTCATTCCGGCGTATCGTGCGAACATCGGCGACATTCCTGCGAAGATTGCGAACCTCATGGCCCGCCCCAAGCGCTTCGTCGGCGCCCGCCTGCGACGCCTGCGCCAGCAGCACGGCCTGGCCCAGGCCGCGCTGGCCCAGGCGCTGGCACTGTCGCCGAGCTACCTCAACCAGATCGAGCGCGACCAGCGCCCGCTGACCCCTGCGGTGCAGGCCCGGCTCGAGGCGCTGCTCGGTCCGCAGCCGACGCTGTTCGACGACGCCGGCCCGGCCGCGCTGGTCGGCGAGCTGCGCGAGGCACTGGCCGAGTTGGGCGAGCCCGCCGCCACGCCCGAGGAGCTCGAGACGCTGGCCGGCGACCTGCCCGGCATCGCGCGCGTGCTGCTGGATCTGCACCGCCGCCAGCGCGCGATCCGCGAGCGCGCCGACGTGCTGGCGGCGCAACTGGGCGAGGCAGAACTCGCCGGCCCCGACGGCGACCCGGTCCGCGACTACTTCAACCGCCGCCGCAACCACGTCGCCGAGCTCGACGACATCGCCGAGGCCGCGTTCGGCGCGCAAGGGCTGGTCGCCGGCCAGGTCGCTCCGCGGCTGCGCCAGCGCCTGCGCGACGCCCACGGCATCGCGGTGGCACTGGGCGACGGGCTCGACGACAAGCGCCGCTTCGATCCCGACACCCGCACGCTGTGGCTGCCCGACTGGCTGCAGCCGGGCCAGCAGGCGTTCCAGATGGCTGCCGAGCTGGCGCTGCGCGAACACGGCGCGCTGATCGACACGCTGGTCGCGCAGGCCGGCTTCGTCGATCCCGAGCGCGCCGCGCAGGCCCGCATCGGCCTGTCGAACTACTACGCCGGCGCGCTGGTGATGCCCTACGGCGCGTTCCTCGACGCCGCGCAGGCCGAGCACTACGACATCGACCGCCTCGCCCACCGCTTCGGCGTCGGCTTCGAGGCCGTCTGCCACCGCCTGAGCACCCTCGCCCGCCCCGGCCGCCCGGGCCTGCCGTTCTTCTTCGTACGCGTCGACCGCGCCGGCAACGTCTCCAAGCGCCACTCGGCGACCGACTTCCACTTCTCCCACGTCGGCGGCGCCTGCCCGCTGTGGATCGTCTACGAGGCTTTCAACCAGCCCGGCCGCATCCTCACCCAGGTCGCGCGCATGCCCGACGGCCGCCGCCACTTCTGGCTGGCCCGCCAGGTCGAGAGCGGTCCGGCGGGCTACGGCCGCCGGCGCAGGACCTTCGCCGTCAGCCTGGGCTGCGACCTGCGCCACGCCGACCGCCTGGTCTACTCGCGCGGCCTGGACCTCGACGACCTCGCCAACGCCACCCCGATCGGCCCGGGCTGCAAGGTCTGCGAACGCACCGACTGCGTGCAGCGCGCCTTCCCGCCGCTCCGGCTGCCGGGGTTCCACCGGACGGCCGGGGATGGGCCCGGCGCGTAAACGGCGCGGTGGCTGGCGCAACGCGGCAGCACGTGCATTGTTTCCAGCGGAAGCGGAAGGTCCATCGTCGCCGGGCGCACCGAGACGCCATTTCCGCACGAACGGGCGGACGCCATGCGCCCGCCCGTCGGAACAAGACTACTGCCGCCCGATCAGCGTCACCCCGCTGTAGCCACGCGTGCCACCGACCAGCTTGATGTAGTAGGTGCCGGCCTGCGGCGCGGTGAAGCGGACCGTGTGGGCGGTGCCGGCGCGCACCGAGCGGGCATCGTAGTCGTGCTCGGTCGGCACGCCGTCGCGCTTGACGTACAGGCGCACGTTGCCGGTGCCGGCCAGGGTCAGAAACGACAGCGTCGCGCCGGCCCGCGCCTCGAAGGCGTACAGCGCTTCGCGCGCATCGTCGTCGGCCAGGCCGGTGCGGGGAACACCGTTGGCCAGCGGCAGTGCCGTCGCCGTGCAGTCGTCGACCGCAGGGTCGCAGGGCTCTTCGAGCGCCCGCGCCAGCGCCAGGCTGGCATCGACGATGCCGGTACCGATCGGCCTGACGGCCGACGGCGGCACCGGGAACGGTCGCGAGGTCCGCTTCAGCAGGACTTCCATGTCGGCCGGACTCAGCACCGGCTTGCCGGCCGCGGCCAGCGCGCTCTGCACCAGCGCCGCCGTGGCCGCCACGTGCGGCGCCGCCATCGAGGTGCCGGCCTTGCCGGTGTTGACGTACTCGCCGCCGCTGGGGCCGGTCTCGCCGCTGTAGCCGGCCTGGACCACGAAGCCGTCCCAGCCCGCGTTGCCGGGGTCCTCCTGCTCGCCGCCGCCGGGGCCGGCGATGTCCACGGCCGCGCCGAAGTTGGAGTAGTAGGCGATGCCGCCGGTGATGCGCGTGGCGCCCACGGTGACGACGTTGGCGCAGTTGGCGGGGGTGAATCCGCTGGTGTTGGCCGCGCTGTTGCCGGCGGCGACCACGACCGTGCTGCCGTTGGCCACCGCGGTATCGATCGCGCCCTGCATGGTCGCGCTGCAGGTGCCGCTGCCGCCCAGGCTGAGGTTGATGACCTCGGCCGGATGGGCATTGTCCGGCACCCCGTCGACGCTGCCGCCGGAGGCCCAGACGATCGCGTCGGCAATGTCGGACATCTGCCCGCCGCAGTAGCCGAGCACGCGCACCGGCAGCACCTGTGCGTCGTAGGCGACGCCGGCACCGCCGAGCGCGTTGTGGGTGAGCTGGCCCACGGTGCCGGCGACGTGGGTGCCGTGCCAGGAACTGGGCGCAGCGGGCAGGTTGCATTCGTTGGTGGCCTCGCGCCAGTCGCCGTGGTCGAGCGCGCCGGGCACGCGCTCGTCGGTCGGGCGCCGCGAGTAGAACGCGCTGCTGATGAAGTCGTAGCCTTCCAGCACGTGGTCGCCGTCCTGCAGGTCCGGATGCCCGGGCAGGATGCCGGTGTCGATCACCGCGACCACGGTGCCGGCCCCGGTGGAGGATTCCCACGCGGCCGGTGCGCGGATGCCGCCGGCCTCGCCGTGCAGGTGCCACTGGTAGGTGGCGTAGAGCGGATCGTCCGGCACGACCTCGGCGGGTGCGGCCGCCGCTGAGGGGCGTGTCAGCATCCCGACCGGATGCAACACCTGGTCGGGTTCGGCGTACTCGACGGCCGGATCCTGGCGCAGTTCCGTCAGCAACCGGCCGAGTTCGGCCGCCTCGAGACGGCGCGAGAGCCGCACCACGTCGGCCCCGGTGGCGCTGCGTCGCAGCGCCTGCGCGGTCAGCGGTCGGTTGCCGGCGACGCCGGCCAGGCCGCGTTCGACCACGCCGGCGCGGTCGGCGGCGGTGGCCACCGACAGGGTGCGCGCGGCCGGTGTGCGGTACTTGACGATCAACTGCGTCGTCGCCTGCGGCGCGGCCGGCGCCTCGACCAGGCTGCGGCCGACCGGCGGCGCGGCCCACAACGACTGCGAGATGGCCATGGCCAGCGCAGCGCCGGCGGCGAGGCCCAGAGACTTGTTCGTGTGCATGCGTGTTACCCCGATTGGATGATGGTTCGAAACCCCGTGGGCACCGCTCACCAGCTGAAGCCGGCGCCGCCCATCACGCTCTTCTCGCCGCCCGAGAGGGCGCCGCCGAACGACACGCTGGCACGCTCGCCGATCGCACGCTGGTAGCCGACCGCGAGCGCCTCCTCGCCGCCCTGCGCGCCGACGCCGACACCGACGCGGTTGCGGCCCGACAGGCCGGCGGTGTTCATCGCCATGCCGGCATAGGCGCCGCTCATCGCCGCCATGCGGTCGAAACGCCGGTCCACGCGCTCGAAGCGCTCGTCGACTTCGCGGCGCAGGCCGTCGAAGCTGTCGTTGAGCGCACCGAAGCGTGCATCGGTATAGGCATTGGCGGTGGTCACCGCCTGCGTGGCCGTGGTGTCTGCGTAGGCCTTGGCGTCGGCCACGCCGGCATCGACCTGGGCCACATTCGCCGCGTCCGTGTCCGCCGTGCCCGCCGCCACGTTGGCGATCTGGCGCTCGTTGCCCGCGCTGCCCACCGACACCGTGTCCGCGCGGTCGGCCACCGAGCCCTGGCCCAGTGCCACCGCGTTTTCCGCCGTCACGCTCGCGCCCTGGCCCAGTGCGGTGCCCGAAGCCGCGCTCACGCTCGCCCCCTCGCCCACCGCGACCGCGTTCGTCGCCTCCGCCGCGATCGCGCTGTTCGCGCCCACCGCGGTGCTGCCGTCCGCCTCCACCCGCGCGTTGCCGCCCAGCGCCACGTCGTTCGGGCCGTGCGCGTAGGCACCGCCGCCCACCGCCACCCCGTTCTCGCCGTTGGCCTGCGCGCCCGAGCCCACCGCCACCGCGTTGGTGTCCTCGCCCACGCTGGACGCCGTGTCGCCGCCCACGCTCACCTTGTCGTCGCCGGCCCCGCCATGCGTGGCCAGCGCGTCGATCCGCCGATCCAGCAGCCCGATCTGCGCATCCAGCGCTCCCAGCGCCGAGCCCACGCTGTGGTAGGTGCCCTCGCCGATCGTGTAGGCCGGCGCCGACAGCGTGCCGAACGCGGTCACCGCCGCGCCGCCGCCCAGCAGGTCCGCCGCCGACTGCAGGCCCGCGTGCAACTGGCCGCCGTTGACCGCCTGCCGGCTGCCGGCCTCCACCGCGCCCGCTGCCACGTTGCCCAGCACCGTGCCCTCGGCCCCGGCCAGGGTCAGCGCCGCCTTGTCCTCGCCGTCGTAGATCACCGCGTTGGCGGCCAGTTCGCCCACCGAGCCGCTCACCGCCTTCAGCTGCGCCAGGTTCACCGCATCGGTGTCGGCGGTGCCGGCGGCCACGTTCGACACCACCGTGCCCTCGGCACCGGCCAGGGTCAGCCGCGACTTGTCCTCGCCGTCGTACAGTGCCGCCTGGCCGGCCAGCGCGTCCAACACGCCGCTCACCTCCTCCAGCTGCGATACGTTCACCGCGTCGGTGGACTCGGTGCCGGCGGCGACGTTGGCGATCTGCCGGGTCAGGCCGGTGCCGGCATTGCCGATGGAGACCACATCATCCCGGTCGGCAAGCGAGTCGGCACCGAGCGCAACGCTGTTGGCGCCGATGAAACTGCCGTTTTCCCACCAGTTCTCCGGCGGCAGATAGACGCCCACGCGCGCGTTGTGGCCGATCGCGGTGCCGCCGACGATGCCCTCGGCATACGTGTTCGCGCCGATCAGGGTCGACTGGTGGCCTTGGTAGTGGGTCTGCGCGTTGGCGCCGATCACCGTGGCACTCTCGGCGCTGGCCATCGCGTTCTGGCCGATGGCGATGTTGCCGTCCTTGCTGCCCTGGGCCATGTAGCCGATCGCCAGCGCGTACTGGCCGTGGGTGATCGCGTTGCGACCCGCGGCGATGGAGTCGTCGCCATAGGAATATGCCGTTGCCCCAAGCGAGACCGAGCGCAGGCCGTTGGCCTGGGCGCCGACGCCCAGCGCGGTCGAGCTCTGGCCGTTGGCCTCGGTCTTCACGTAGCTGCCGCCGGTCGCGTACATGCCGCCGACCGCGACGCCCTCCGCAGCGGTGGCGCGCGTCTCCACGCCGATCGCCAGTGAGGCGACCCCGGTCGCCTGCGCCTGCACGCCGTAGGCGGTGCTGAAGTCGGCCTCGGCCAGCGAGATCGCGCCCATCGCCGTGGCCTGCTCGCCCAGCGCGCGCGCGTACAGGCCGGCGGAAGTCGCCAGCACGCCGGTGGCCTGGGCGCTGGCGCCGATCGCGGTGGCGCCGGTGCCGCTGGCGACGGTGGCCTCACCGCCCAGGAACTCGATGGTCTCGCCGAAGAAGTCCACCCGGCGGAACAGCGGATCGCCATTCTCGTCGACGGCCTTGCCGCCGATCGCGAGCGTGCCGTCGGCGGTGGCGGCGGCGGCGTTGCCGAGCGCGATGGCGTTGCTGCCGAATGCGCTCGCGCCATAGCCCACGGCGGTGCCGTGGATCCCGAACACGGTGGCGCCGGCGCCGAAGGCCGAGGCACCGTAGCCGATCGCGTTGCTGGCCTCGCCGGCGGCGGTGGCGTACTCGCCCTCGGCCCAGGCGCCGACGTCGTCCTCGCCGTCCTCGCTGCCGGTGGCCTGGAACCAGTCCGCCGGCGCGACCGCGGCGGGCACGACGGATTCACCACCCTCCTCAACCGCCGTCGCAGCATCGGCAGGCGGCTCCGCCGCGGACGCACCGAACGCCAGCAACAGCGACGCGGCCAAGGCCGCCACCGCCGGGCGGTTTCGCCGTGCGCCGTTCCCCGCGCCGTGCCGGCGCGCCAGTTCGGAGGCCACGACGTACTGCCCCAACGCACGATTCCACACCTTGCAATAGATCCCGTTCACGTCATTCCCCGAGTTGATTGTCTGGCCGCCACAGACGGAAGAGGCCGGCATCCTGTCGGCGGGCGGCGAGGCGATGCGCGCGCGCCGCGAGGACCGATCATGGCCAAGGTTTCATCCTGATGTCACTCACGCAAATTGTTGAAGACAAAGAAATATTTCCGGAACTCACGACTGCCGTGAGTTTGCGGTAGGCTGTCCGACCGCTTCCCCCTCGCGGTCACATCCGTTGCGCACCGGCTCCACGCCCCGCTCCCTCCCGCGCTGGTCCGGTCGGGTCCCGATCGCCGATCCGGTCGACCGGCGCAACGCGCCTTTCCTGCAGCTGCTGTTCGCCGTCGTGGGCCTGATCACCTTCTCCAGCGTGGCGCTCTATGCACTGCGGCTGCGCGCGCCGCATCCGCCGGTCCCGCTCGATGCCTGGTTCGGCCTGGCCTGCACGCTGCTGGTCGGGGCGGTGTCGTGGACCAGCCTTTGGCTGGTCAGGCGCGGCCTGCTGCGGACGGGGGTGAAGTTCTTCGTCGTCGCGCTGCTGGCCAGTCTGGCGATCGCCTATTCGCGTCTGGGCGTGGGCGAATTGGCCACCGATCCGGTCCCGCTGCTGCCGCTGGCGATCGCCGGGCTGGTGCTGGGACGGCGCGCGCTGTGGGGCGTGTTCGCGGTGCTGGCGGCGATCTGCGCGGGCAGCGCGCTGGCCGAGCTGGCGCGGTCCCTGGGTACGCCCGCGCATTCCTCGCTGCGGCTGTCCGGGCTGGCGCTGGTGACGATCGGCGCCTACCTGCTGATCACCCTGCTGCTGGACCGCACCGTGGCCGCGCTGCGCGAAAGCCTGGCCGAGTCGGACCGGGGCCGCCACGAGCTCGAGCGCGTCAACGCGCAGCTGCGCCGGGAGATGGCCGAGCGCGAGCGCGCGCAGGAACAGCTGATCCACGCACAGAAGATGGAACTGGTCGGCCGGCTGGCCTCGGGCGTGACCCACGACTTCGACAACATCATCAACGTCATCGCCGGCTACGCGAAGCGCCGCGAGCAGCTCGCCGATCGCGGCACCGCGGCGCTGCTCGACGCGATGGGGGGGATCGAGATCGCCTCGCGCCGCGCGCTCGCGCTCAGCCGCAAGCTGCTCAACTTCAGCCGGCGGCCGAAGGGCCGGCCCGAGCGCTTCGACATCGGCGAGGCGCTGCGCGAGCTGCAGCCGATGGTGCGGCAGCTGTTCGGCGCGGAGGTGCAGGTCCGCCTGGATACGCCCGCAGAAGCACTGCCGGTGACGATGGACCGCGACCAGCTGGAACTGGTGGTGCTCAACATCGCCGCCAACGCCCGCGATGCGATGCACGAGCGCGGGCGCTTCGCCATCGAGTGCGCGACTACGGCCGCGGGCGATGCCGTGCGGCTGCAGCTGGCCGACGATGGCTGCGGCATACCCGAGGCCGTGCTGCCGCACATTTTCGAACCCTTCTACACCACCAAGCCGATCGGGCAGGGCACCGGGCTGGGGCTGTCGCTGGTACGCGAGATGGTCGAGGCGGCCGGCGGGCGCATCGAAGCGCACAGCCGGATCGGCGCGGGCAGCCGCTTCGACATCCGCCTGCCGCTGGCCGCGGCCGAGGCGCTGGCCGCGCCCGCACCTCACTCGGCGAGCAGGTAGCCCACCCCGCGCGTGGCCTTCAGCGGCAGCGCCTGGCCCTTGTCGGCAATGCCGGCCGCCTTGCGGCGCAGCCGGTGCATCAGCATCTCCAGGCGATGCGGATCGAACGCATCGACGTCCTCGACCAGGGCGGCGATCAGCGCTTCGCGCGCGACCGTGCGGCCACGCCGCGCATCGAGCGCGCGCATCACGCTGCGCTCGGAGGCGGTCAGTGGCGCGACCCGGCCGTCGGGCGCGGCCAGGCACCAGCCGTCGGACTGCAGCCGCCAGCGGCCGGCCGGCGGCGCTGCGGACTCGCGCGGGGCATCCTCGCCGGCGAGCCGCTGCGCCAGGTTGCGCAGGGTCAGCGCCAGCACCTCGATGTCGACCGGCTTGCGCAGGAAGGCGTCGGCGCCTTGGCTGAGCGCACGCACCTGATCGTCACGTCCGCGGTTGGCGGTGAGCATGACCACGCCCGTCCGCGGCGACACCTTGCGCAGGTGCGCGACCACGCTGAGCCCGCTCTCGTCCGGCAGGCCGATGTCGAGCACGGCCAGGTCGAAGCGGCGCTCGAGCATCGCCCGGTACAGGCCGCCGGCGCTGGCCGCGCCGGCGGCGTCGAAGCCGAAGTCTTGCAGGCCGGGCACGAGGATCTCGTCTCGCAACGCGTCGTTGTCCTCCAGGACGATCACGCCGATTCTTCGGAGTTCGACGGGCATGGGCGGGGGGCGAGCGGACACGGCTTGGCTGCAATGGCGATCTGTTCCCAGCATACCGCGTGGCAGGAACGGGGAATCGCATTGCAGGCCCAAAGCGCCACGGCCAGGCGCGTCACGGCCGCGCCGTACACGCGGCGGGCCGTGCCCCCAAGCGTCGCGGTGCACGGCCGCTCCTGGAACGGACACCGCATGCCGGCCGACCCGGCATGCGGCGTGGACTCAAGCGGCCCGGGTCGCCGGCAGTTCCGCACGCAGGCGCCGGGCCGCCTCGACCAGCGCTTCGAGCGCGGCCTGCGTCTCCGGCCAGCCGCGGGTCTTGAGGCCGCAGTCGGGGTTGACCCAGAGCTGCGCGACCGGGATCAGTTCGGCCGCCCGGTGCAGCAGCGCGGTCATCTCCTCGACGTCGGGCACGCGCGGGGAATGGATGTCGTAGACGCCCGGGCCGATGCCGTTGGGATACTCGAACCGCACGAACGCGTCGAGCAGTTCCATGCGCGAGCGCGAGGTCTCGATCGAGATCACGTCGGCGTCCATCGCCGCGACCGCCTCGATGATGTCGTTGAACTCCGAGTAGCACATGTGGGTGTGGATCTGGGTGGTGTCGGCCACGCCCGAGGCGCTGATGCGGAAGCTCTCGACCGCCCAGTCCAGATAGCCCGCCCAGTCGGCGCGGCGCAGCGGCAGGCCCTCGCGCAGCGCGGGCTCGTCGATCTGGATCACGCCGATGCCGGCCGCCTCCAGGTCGGTCACCTCGTCGCGCAGCGCCAGCGCGATCTGCCGGCAGGTGTCGGCGCGCGACTGGTCGTCGCGCACGAACGACCACTGCAGCACCGTCACCGGGCCGGTCAGCATGCCCTTCATCGGCCGGTCGGTCAGCGACTGCGCGAAACGAGACCAGCGCACGGTCATCGGCGCCGGGCGCGCGACGTCGCCGTAGATCACCGGCGGCTTCACGCAGCGCGAGCCGTAGCTCTGCACCCAGCCGCTCTTCGTGAACGCAAAGCCGTCGAGCTGCTCACCGAAATACTCGACCATGTCGTTGCGCTCGAACTCGCCGTGCACCAGCACGTCCAGGCCGATGGCTTCCTGCACGCGCACGCAGTGCTCGATCTGCGTGGCGACGAACGCATCGTAGTCGGCCTGCGCCAGCCTGCCCGACTTGTGCGCGGCGCGCGCCTCGCGCACCTCGAGCGTCTGCGGGAACGAGCCGATCGTGGTCGTGGGCAGCAGCGGCAGCGGACGCAGCGCGTCCTGCGCGGCGCGGCGCCGGGCGAACGGGGACGTGCGATGCGTGGCGGACGCGTCGAGCGCGGCGACGCGTGCGGCGACCTCGGATCGCTGCACGCGCGGCGAGGCGCGCCGCGCGGCGATCGCCTCGCGCGCCTGCGCCAGCGCCGGCTCGGCGGCGTTCGGATCGGCCAGCGCATCGGACAGCAGCCGCAGTTCGTCGAGCTTCTGCCGTGCGAACGCCAGCCAGCCGCGCAGTTCGGCGTCGAGCGCCTTCTCGTGGACCAGGTCCACCGGCACGTGCAGCAGCGAACACGACGGCGCCAGCCAGACCGCGTCGTCGCCGCGCGCCTCGATCGCGTAGCGCGCCAGCACCAGTGCCTCGTCCAGCCGCGTGCGCCAGATGTTGCGGCCGTCGACCAGGCCCAGCGACAGCGTGCGCCCGGCCGGCAGCGCACCGAGCACCGCGTCGAGCTGCTCGCGCCCGCGCACCAGGTCGACGTGCAGGCCGTCGACCGGCAGCGACGCGGCCAGCGGCAGGTTGTCGTCGAGCGCGCCGAAGTAGGTCGCCAGCAGCAGCTGCGGCCTCGGGCCCTGGGCGAGCGCGGCGTAGGCCCGGGTGTAGGCGGCGCGCGCGGTGGCGTCGAGATCGAGCACCAGCGCGGGCTCGTCGATCTGCACCCATTGCGCGCCGGCCGCGTGCAGCCGGGCGAGCAGCTCGGCGTAGGCGGGCAGCAGCGCGTCGAGCAGCGCGAAGCGATCGCTGCCGTCGACGGTCTTCGACAGCCACAGCAGCGTGACCGGGCCGATCAGCACCGGCCGGGTCTCGATACCCGCGGCCCTGGCCTCCAGGTACTCGCGCACCGGCTTGTCGTCGCGCAGCGCGAAGCGCTGGCCGGCCTGCAGCTCGGGCACCAGGTAGTGGTAGTTGGTGTCGAACCACTTGGTCATCTCCAGCGCGTGCAGGTCGATGCCGTCCTTCTGGTGACCGCGCGCGAGCGCGAAGTAGCCGGCCAGCGGGTCGGCGTCGGCGAGCGCGCGGTAGCGCTCGGGGATCGCGTCGAAACCGAACGCGGCATCGAGCACCTGGTCGTAGAGCGAGAAGTCGTTGCTCGGCGGCGTGTCGACGCCGGCCTCGCGCTGCAGGCGCCAGTGGCGCAGGCGCAGTTCGCGCGCGGTCGCCTGCAGTTGCGCGGCGTCGCTCTCGCCACGCCAGTGGCGCTCGACGGCCCGCTTGAGCTCGCGCTTGGCGCCGATGCGGGGGAATCCGAGATTGGTGATGCGTGTCATGTGGAAACGTCCTCAATGCGTGGGATTGAGGAACGAAGGGTCCGCACGGCCGCGCCGCGCCCGAGACGCGCCCGCCCGCCGCACGGCCGACCTTCGCCCCCTCGGGCGAACCGGAGCTGCGCGCAGACGTGCGGGACCGGCCGCGGCAATGCGCGGCGCGATGCCCGTCCGCCTCCCCGCGGAGGCCCCAGGTCGTACGTCCGCGCCTGTCGACGCGGACGGCCAGGGCAGGTCTTCGGGCTCATGGACGGGCCACCTTCAAAGGTGGCGGGCCTACTGTCCGTCGCTTCCCGGCCCGGACGGGCGCCAGTGCATTGACGGAGGTCGTTTCCAGTTACCGCTGCGGGGCAGCGCCGGAATTGCCGCATCGCGCGGCGCACCGGCTTCCCTTTTAATTCAATCGCTTCATTCGCATGAAGCGATAAAACCATGGCGGCGCCACGGTAGCGGCGCCCGGGCGGGCGGTCAAGCGGTGGCCGAGGCCGCGGCCGCCTCGCGTGCGTCGGCCTCCGTCGCCAGCCGGTCCACCAGCGCGTCCACCGCCGCTTCGGCGGCCGCGATCGACGCCGCCAGTCGGGCGTCGGCGAACTCGTCGTACTCGACCGCGACGCAGTCGAAGACCTCGATGCCGAGATAGCGCAACGGCGTCATGACGCCGCGTTCGACGTGGTTGTCGGCCGCGTGCCGCCCGCCCGCGTCGTAGCCGTGGTCGCCGCGCGCGCCCAGCAGCACCGCGCGCCGGCCCTGGCCGGCCAGCAGCGGCCAGTACGGCGCACCGTCGCGCGCGCGGTCGAAGCCGAAGGTGCGGCCCACGCGCACCACGTTGTCGATCCACGCCTTGACCTGCGCCGGCATGCCGAAGTTGTACATCGGCACGCCCGCGACGATCAGGTCGCTGGCGAGCAGTTCGTCGACGAGCGCGTCGCTCTCGGCCAGCCGCGCGGTCATCCACGGCGCCCGTTGCGCCGGCGGTGTGAACGCGGCATGGATCCAGCGGCCGTCGACCGGTGCCGGCGGGGCCTGGCCGACGTCGCGGTACGCGACGTGGTCGTCGGGGCGCCGCCGGCGCCAGCGCGCGACGAAGCGGGCGCCGAGCCGGCGGGTGTGCGAGCCGTGGGAATCCTCGCCGGAGCGGCCCGTGCGCGCACTGCCGTCGATGTGGAGCAAGCTGATCATGGTTCACCTGTCGAAGCCGGGGGAGAATGGCGCCGCGAAGCGCTGATCGATGATTCCCGCCCGGCCTCGGCGCCGACAAACGATGGTTCCTCAACCGATGGATGAATCCTCCTCATGCACGAAGCGCCCGGCCGCCTGCCCCCGCTGAGCGCACTGCGCGCGTTCGAGGCCGCCGCGCGGCGGCAGAGCTTCAAGGCCGCGGCCGGCGAGCTGTCGCTCACGCCCACCGCGGTCAGCCACCGCATCCGCCAGCTGGAGGACTGGCTGGGGCTGCGGCTGTTCGTGCGCGAAGTGCGCCGGGTCCGGCTGACCGAGACCGGGCAGCGGTTGTACCCGGCCGTCCACGACGGCTTCGCGGGCATCGCGGCCGCGGTTGCCGACCTGCACCGGCACGCGCGCCGGCCGGCGGTCGCGCTGAGCACCACGCGCGGGTTCGCCGCGCGCTGGCTGCTGCCGCGCCTGCCCGCGCTCGCCGCCGCGGCGCCGGACGTCGACCTGCACCTGCATGCGGCCGATGCGCCGGTCCGCCTGGGCGCGGGCACCGCGGACCTGGCGATCCGCTACGGCCCTGCGCCGGGCCGGCAGGTCGTCACCCACCCGCTGCTGCCGGGCCGCTTCGTCCCGGTGTGCGCGCCGGGTGTGGCGCCCGACGGGATCGAGGCGCTGGCGACGGTGCCGCGGCTGCGCTTCGCGTGGCGCCTGCAGGATGCCCACACGCCCGACTGGCCACGCTGGTACCGCGCCGCCGGCCTGCCGGACGCGCACGGCGGCGAACTCGGGTTCTCGGACGAGGCGCATGCGATCCAGGCCGCGATCGCCGGCCAGGGCATCGCGCTGGCGAGCGTCGCGCTGGTCGCCGACGCGCTCGAGGACGGCCTGCTGCGCGTGCCGTTCGGCCCGGTGCTCGACGGCCACGATTTCAGGCTGCTGGTCGCACCCGATGCCGTCGCGACGCCGGCCGTCGTCGCGGTCGGCGACTGGCTGCGCGCGGAGGCCGACGCGTTCCTGGCCCGGCACGCCGCGCGCTTCGACGGTGCGTGACCGCAACTTGAGGCCGCTGTCGGATTCCTCGCCGTGCCAGACCCGTTCCGAGCGCGCCGCCGTTGCTCTGTTCGCGCTGCAACCGCCGGCCTGAGCGCGTCAGCGTATCGGGCGGCGGACGCGCTCGCCGGCGCTCCGCGCACGACGGTGCGGCTGCGCGGCTGCGCGGGCCGGACGGCAAGGTCGCGCCGTGCCGGTTCGACGATCGCGCGCGTGCCGAACCGGAACGACGCCCGTCGCGTGCTCGGGGCGCGCAGCGGGCTGCGCGATACGGACGCCGCCGACCGGACGCTCTCGACGGGCGGACCGGAGACCGCACGCCGACGCACGCCTACCGCCAGCGGCCTGCGTTGGCGTCGAGGAACGCGCGGATCACCGGCACGATCTCCGCGCCGTGCGTCTCGAGCGCGAAGTGGCCGGTGTCGTAGAAGCGGATGTCGGCGTCGGGGATGTCGCGCGTCCAGGCCTGCGCACCGGCCGGCAGGAAGAACGGATCGTGCGCGCCCCAGGTCGCCAGCAGCGGCGGGCGGTGCGTGCGGAAGTAATCCTGGAACCGCGGATACAGCGCGACATTGGAGGCGTAGTCCAGCAACAGGTCGAGCTGGATCTCCGCGATGCCCGGGCGCTGCACCTGCAGGCCCTCGAGCGTGTAGCCGTCGGGCGCCACCAGGCTCGGATCCGGCACGCCCTCCAGGTACTGCCACTTGATCGAGGCCGGCGTCGGGAAGTCGCGCAGGGCCTCGCGGTTGCGCGGCGTCGGCGCGTCCCAGTAGGTCCGGATCGGTGCCCAGCCGGCGCCGAGGCCTTCCTCGTAGGCGTTGCCGTTCTGCGAGACGATGGCCGTCACCCGGTCCGGATGCGCAATCGCCAGGCGCCAGCCCACCGGGGCGCCGTAGTCGTGCACCACCAGCGCGTAGCGGTCCAGCGCGAGCTGGGTCGTGAACAGGTCGATCGTGCGCGCCAGGTTCTCGAACGTGTAGGCGTAGTCGCCGCGGGCGGGCGATTCGGTGTACCCGAAGGCCGGCAGGTCGGGGGCGACCACGCGATAGCGATCGGCCAGCGCGACGATCAGATCCCGGTACATGTAGGACGAGGCCGCGTAGCCGTGCAGCAGCAGCACCGCCGGGGCGTCGGAACGCCCGGCCTCGCGGTAGAAGAGCCGCACGTCGCCGACCTGCGCATAGCGGTGACGCACCGCGGGCGCATCGGCCCGACGTGCGGTGTTCGTGTCCGGTGCGGGTCCGGTCGTCGCCGGGCCGGGGGCGGCGCGCTGGGTGCCCGTCGTCATCGTCGTCTCCTCGTAGTAACCATCAAAATGTCGAATTGAAGGTTACGCAGACGCGCTGTAACCTGTCAAACACACCATTGACGGTTACGCCATGTCCGAGCATCCGGTCGACCCGCACTTCATCGCCAATCATCTCGGCCTGGACTTCATCAACACGGCGTTCGGCACGGGCGCCGAGCGGCGCGACTGCCTGGCCAGCGACCGCAGCGTGCTCGACTGGCTGGCGCAGGCCGGCGTCTTGCCCGACGGCGTCGACCGCGCACCGCGCGGCATCGCCGCGCAGGCGCGCGCCTTGCGCGAGGAAGCGCGGACGCTGGTCGCCGCCGCGCAAGCAGGCCATGCCGCCGACATGCGCACCCTCAACGGCGTGCTGGATGCCGGCCAGCCGGTCCGCCGCCTGGTCTGGGACGACGCGCGTGCGCGGCCGCTGCCGGCATCGCGCCCGCGCGGCCGCGATGCCGCGAGCCTGCTGTATCCGGTCGCCGACGCCATCGCGCAGTTGCTGGCGGAGTCGGACCTGCGCCATGTCCGCACCTGCGAGGCGCACGACTGCAGCCTGGTGTTCCTCGACACCACGAAGTCGCACCGGCGCCGCTGGTGCAGCATGGCCGTGTGCGGCAATCGCATGAAGGCCGCGGCGTTCCGCTTGCGCAGGAGCGCAGGCTGACGCCGGCCGCGCGCCGCGATGCGCGCCGGCACCGTCGGCGCGGACAGGCCGGCAGCATCGGGCGTGCGCGAAAGAGCGCGACGCCCGTGCTGCCGCACGGATCAGACGATGCCGCCGTTCGCGAACACGGTCTGGCCATTGATCCAGCCGCCGTCCGCGCCGCACAGCGCGGACACGACGTCGGCGATGTCCTCCGGCCGGGCCAAGCGCCCGTGCGGCGTGCGCTGCGCGAAGCCGGCGATCTGCTCGGGCGTCTTGCCGTCGGTGAACAGCGTCGTGTCGACCAGCCCCGGCGCCACTGCGTTGACCGAGATCATCCGCCCCGCGAGTTCCTTGGCCAGGATGTTGGCGAACAGCTCCTGCGCGGCCTTGGACGCCGCGTACGCCGCATAGGTCGGGCTGCGCAGCTGGGTGATGCTCGACGACAGCGCGACGATGCGCCCGCCGTCGCGCACGCGCCGGGCCGCCTCGCGCAGCACGTTGAAGCTCCCCTTCACGTTGACCGCCAGCATCCGGTCGAAGTCGTCGTCGGCGAGGTCGCGCAGCGGCGCCAGGCGCATGATGCCGGCGTTGCTGACGACCACGTCGACGCCGCCGAAGGCCTGTTCGCCGGCGTCGAACAGGCGCGCGACCGCCGCGGGGTCGGCGACGTCGGCCTGCACCGCGATCGCACGCCCGCCCTCGCCCTCGATCTGCCGGACCACGTCCGCTGCGAGCCCCGCATTGCGCAGGTAGTTGACGGTGACGTCGAAGCCGTCGCGCGCCAGGCGCCGGGCGGTGGCCGCGCCGATGCCGCGGGACGACCCGGTAACCAGGGCGACCTGGCCGCGGGCGGGACGCGTCTGCGGCGCCGCCGCGGTGGCGGTACCGGTCGCGCCCATCATCACTGCGGCGGGGCCCGCCACTGCGGCGGCGGCCAGCAGGCTGCGGCGGGTGCGGTCGGGCATGGCGGGATCGATGGGGGCGTACGTGGACATGGCGGGTTCCTCGAAGGTTGGGCGCGCATGCATCGCGCGCAGGGGAAGCGTCGTGGCGCGGGCGTCAGACCAGCCCGCCGTTGGCGCCGATCACCTGGCCGTTGATCCAGCCGCCGCGCGGGCCGGCCAGCAGCGCCACGACATCGGCGATGTCCGCCGGCGCGCCGAGACGCCCGTGCGGCGTCTGCCGGGCGAAGGCGGCGATCTGGTCGGGCGTCTTGCCGTCGGTGAACAGCGGCGTGCGGGTCGTCCCCGGCGAGACCGCGTTGACCGACACCTGCCGGCCCGCGAGTTCCTTGGCGAGGATGTTGACGAAGACCTCGATCGCGGCCTTGCTCGCCGCGTACGGGCCGTAGGTCGGCGGGCGCAGGCGCGTGGTGCCCGACGACAGCGCGACGATGCGGCCGCCGTCGACGATCCGCCGCGCCGCTTCGCGCAGGATGTGGAAGCAGCCGGTCATGTTGACCGCGATCAGCCGCGCGTAGTCCGCGTCGTCCATGCCGGCGAACGTGCCCAGCCGCTGGATGCCGGCGTTGGCGACGACGACGTCGAAGCGCCCGAATGCGCGCTGGTGCGCATCGAACAGCCGCCCCACCGCGGCGGCGTCGGCGACGTCGGCCTGGACGGCGATCGCCTGGCCGCCCGCCGTTTCGATCTCGCGCACGAGACCGGCGGCGAGCTCGCGGCTGCGCAGGTAGTTGACCGTCACACGGTAGCCATCGCGTGCCAGGCGCCGGGCGATCGCCGCGCCGATGCCGCGCGAGGCGCCGGTGATCAGCGCGGCCTTGCCGGCGCCGGGCGCAACGCCCGCGACGTCGTCCGCACGGGCGACGCCGGCCAGCAGCGCGCTAGGCGCCACGGCGGCTGCGGTCAGCAGGCCCCGCCGGGTCGGGTCCGGCGCATCGCCGGGGCGCGGGGCGGGGGCATGGGGGTCGGACTCGGGCACGGGCATCTCCAGATGGCAGGCCGCAGGTGGCGAGACCGCCGCCGTGCGAACGGACGGGGGCGGCGGTCAGCGCGGCTGCGCGGCCGCGGCGGCGTTGATGCGGTCGAACACCTCGTCGAACCGCCCCTCGCGCTCGGCCAGGCGCTGGACGCGCGCGCGCGCCACGACGATCTCGTCGGGCACCGGCGCCGCGAACAGCGTCATGACCTCGTCGATGTACGCATCCAGCGGCAGGTAGCCCTCGCGCGTGGACTGGCCGGGCGTGAGCTCGGTCTGGATCGCCGGCGGCACCAGTTCGATCACCCGCACGCGGCCCGCCAGCTGGTGCCGCAGGCCCTGCGTGTAGACGTGCACCGCGGCCTTGGTGGCGCTGTACACCGCCGCATCCGCGCGCGGCACGAAGGCCAGGCCCGAGGACACGTTGACGATCGCCGCATCCGGCCGCGCGCGCAGGTGCCCGACCAGCGCGTTGGTCAGCCGGATCGGCCCCAGCAGGTTGGTGACGACCTGCGCCTCCGCGTCATGCAGGTCGCCTCCGGACGCGAGATCGTCGTAGCGCATGATCCCGGCGTTGTTGACCAGCACGTTGAGGTCCGGGTGCGCGGCCAGCACCTGCGGCACGAATGCGGCGATCGCCGCCGGATCGTCGATGTCCAGCGCGAACGCGTGCATCCGCGCGCGGCCGTCGATCGTGTCGTGCAGCGGCTGCAGCCGCCGGCCGGTCACGACGACCGTGTTGCCCTGGTCGTGGAACCGCCGCGCCAGCGCGCGGCCGATGCCCGAGCCGGCGCCGGTGATCAGCATCGTGTTGCCTGTCGCTTGCATGGGACTCGTCCTTCTGTGGGTGAGGGAACGCGGCGTCGCCGCGGAGGGCGCATCGGGCCGGAGAGGGCCGCCACGCCGACGGACGGCTCGGGTGGGCCTGCGTCCGCGTGGAAAACAGCGTAGAGTCCACACTCCCTGCAAGGAAGTAGGCACCCGAAAGTTTCATACCCACCAAAAGGAGAGTGAACATGCCGATCGATGCCGCCAGGCACGCCGAGGTCCAGCGCACGCTGTCGGCGCAGGCCCCGCTCGACCCGCGCGTCGAGACGCTGGTCAACGACGTCATCGGGCGGGTCGCGGACAAGTGGACGATGATCGTGCTGGATGTGCTGGCCGAACACGGCGAGTTGCGCTTCACCCAGCTCGCCAGGCACGTGACCGGCATCAGCCAGAAGATGCTCACCCAGACCCTGCGCGAGATGGAGCGCGAGGGCCTGGTCGTCCGCACCGTGCATCCGGTCGTGCCGCCGAAGGTGGAGTACCGGCTGACCGACCTCGGCCTGGGCCTGGGCGCGGCGTTCTGCGGCGTCTGGATCTGGGCGCAGCAGAATCTCGAGACCATCGAGCAGGCCCGCGCCGCGTTCGACCAGCGGGCCAAGGCCGGCTGAGCCGCGCCGGCGGCCGGGTGCAACCGTCTAGTGAACCTGTCCCGCTGAAACGGACGCCAGGAAGCGATACTTTCATCGCACCTGGAGGTTCCCATGCAACGTGTTTCCCGTCGTCGCTACACCGACGACTTCAAGGCTCAGGCAATCACCCTGGCCGAATCCATCGGCCGAGCCAAGGCCGCCCGGCAGCTGGACATGTCGGTCAAGACCCTGGGCAACTGGCTGGACGCGTCGCGAGCCGGTCTGCCGCTCAATTCACCCAGCCGCAAACCGGTCGGTGATCTTGAGAGTGAAGTGGCCCGCCTGCGGGCCGAGAACGCGACGCTCAAGATGGAGCGCGAAATCCTAAAAAAAGCGACGGCGTTCTTCGCCAGGGAGTCCAAGTGAGGTACGCCTTCGTCGCTGAACAACGGACTCGTTATCCACTCAGGGCACTATGCCGGGTGCTCGCGGTCTCGGTCTCTGGCTTCCACGACTATCTGCACCGGCAAGGTCAACCGGATCCGGAGGCGGCCCTGCGCACTATCCACGCCGGCAGCCGTGGCACCTACGGTCGCCCCCGCATGGTGCGGGCGCTGCGGGCCTGTGCCCACGTGATGGGGCATAAGCGTGTGGCCCGGCTGATGCGCGAGGAGGGCTTGCGCGGCAAGGCCAAGGGCCGCTTCACGCCGCGTACCACCGATAGCCGGCATCACCGGCCGGTGGCCGAGAACCGGCTGGATCGTCAGTTCGCCGTGGACAGCCCGATGCCGGCCTGGGTCGGCGACATTACCTACCTGCCGACCCGCGAAGGTTGGCTGTACCTGGCCGCCGTGCTGGACCTGCGCACCCGCAGGTGCTCGGCTACCGCCTGTCCGAGCGCATGCCCGATGACCTGGTGCGGCAAGCCTTCCTCAACGCCTGGTCGGCCTCGCCGGTCGGCGCCGGCGTACTGTTCCACTCCGACCGCGGCAGCCAATACGCCAGTGGCGAGTTCGGCAAGACCCTGACCGCGCACGGCTTAGTGCCCAGCATGAGCCGCAAGGGCAACTGCTGGGACAACGCCGTGGCCGAGAGCTTCTTTGCCTCGCTCAAGAACGAAGAGGCCACGGCCGTGTACGAGACCAAAGCCGCCGCCCACGTCGCCATCGCCAGCTACATTCACGGCTTCTACAATCCCACTCGCCTGCACTCCGCGCTCGGCTACCTGTCACCCAACGACTATGCCAAGAAGCTGAAGCTGGCCGCGTGACCCCGTGCTTCTTAGCGTCCGCTCTCGGGGAGCAGGTTCACTGTAGCCCGATCCCCAAGCGGCGATAGGGTTCCAAGACGACGACTTCATAAATCAGACCGAAGGCGTGATTTGGGTACTCCTCAAAAATGAGCAATCCCACTTCAGCGCCCCTAGAGCACGCCAAGTACTCAGAGGTTCCAGGCCTTCGGCCCGCGATCAAGCGTGATTGCAGGAACGCTTCTTCGATACAACTGACTTTGCCGATGGAGATATTGTCTCCTTGCAGAGCGGTGGATGCATGAGCTAGCTCCACATGCGTTCTTGCGCTTTTCATCAGAGAAGCTAGCTCGCAACGCCCTTGGCCGATTGCGATCGATGAGCTCCCATGATCACCCCATTGATCGATTCGACAGAGACGCCCATCAACTCAAGCATGGTCTCGGGTGGAAGGACTTGCCCCTTGGCAATGCGTACATCTCTACCGCCGCTAAGCGTCTTGCCCGGAACACCGTTCGCACAGAAGTCGTTTGCGATCGCGACGACAGCCTCGAGGCGGGCGCTTGAGAGACCTGTCGATTCGAATGCGCCCATCCAATGGCGCATTGCTTTCTCAGCGCGCTGGACGGTCAAGTACTGCATTGCAGTGAGAACAGACCACTGACGGCCGATGTCCGCGCTCATGCGTCTGCCGATCTGCTTGTAAGCGGCTGCTTGGTCACCCTCTGGAAGGTCCTGCAATGACAACGTGAGCAGGTCGAGAATCGCACGAACTGCGACGGCGGTCTTCAGAAAGTCTTCGTAGGTGATCGCCGGTCCTCGGGGATCAGCCTCGTAGATCGTGGGATAGCGAGATTTCATTCCTGAAGTCCTTGTGGCTTCCGCGCGAACGCATGGGATGACATAGAGTGCGCGCGCTATGTCTGGAGCAGCAAGACGTCGGTCTCGGCGCGCAGGTGCTCTACATATGCGTCCATACCCTCGAAGAACTGCGCGTCCGAACAGCCGCCCGGTGCAACGACCGCGCGTACAGCCGAATCCATCTCACGATTGGTAAGGACACCTTGCACGACGATGGCGCACGATGTCCGCCGCGCGATCAGGATCAGCAGTTGCTCAATGCAGACCACCCGTCCGCGCAGCCTCGCCGCTATCTCGGGCGGGCAGCCGCCGACCAAAGCCCGCATTGCCCGCTTGTCGCCGGAGAGCAGGATTGCATTGGGATCTGCCAAGCAAGCTGCGATGAGTTCGACTTCGCCAGCGTCAAGATCGACTGTTCCCTGCAAGCAGGAGATGTCGGTTGCATCACCTGGTGGGATCTCGCCTGTCAGCGCGAGAAAGCCGCTGAGATGATCAGCCGCTTCCGGAGATCTGAAAATTTTGGCGTCGTGACGACGGGCCCTGAACTGAAGAGACGCGAGTGCCGAGACCTGGTGCCATTGAAGACCGAAGGACGCAGGCAGCTGATCGAGAAGTCCCCAATGAGCAAGCTTGATCAGAACGTCATTGTCGACCAAGAGCCTGGAAATCATCGGACTCAGCCCCGCGGGGCCACGCCGGTGATCTGCAGGACGTAATCGCTCAAATCATCGCCGATTCGTCGGGTATCGATCTCTTCGCGCAACCGGGCGACAAGACCTGCCTGAGCATCCATGTCGTCAGCGAGGAAATTCAGTGCTGATCGAGCATCGGGCCATCGACGCGTGCGGAAGCCGTAGCGAAGCACCAGGTGTCCTGGCGCAGTACGCAGCTCCGTACCGGCTGCCATTGCAGTGGTCGCAATCGACACGGGCGGCAGGTCGCGAGGCCAAGCTGCGACGATCGCTTCGGACCGGCCGCCACTCAGCAGCAGGTTTGCGAATTCATTCGCTTCGACCTCCTGCCTGTCCACGTTCGCATCGACATCGAACTCTGTGGAGTCATTGAGCGAGCCCTCCACCAAAGCGGAGTTGGTCGCCACGTGGCCGAGCGAAAGATGTCCGAGCTCATGGGCGAGCAGAAAGCTTAGCCACGCCTTGGAGTTGTTGCGCAACGCAATCAGGATCACTGGGCGCGCCCCGACCTTGATCGCGGCCGCGTCCATCTTTCTGACGCCATTGGGCAGGTTAGGAAGGGGGATGACGGGAATACCGTTGCCCCAGCAGAAGTCCAGGATTGAATCGAAGTCGACGCGCGACGCCTGCTCGAGCACCTGCTCGCGAACGACCTCGGCGCTTGATGCGAGGGAAACATTGCGCGAAGGCATCGCGCCGACGATCGCCTTGGCCAAAGACGAAGCGATCAGCGTAGCCGGCCGCAGCTGCTCCTCGCTAACGCGCACCGTGTGCTTGTAACGGGGCGCGGAGAGGTCTTTGGCATGCTCGATACGACCGTCAAGCAACGCAACCGCGTCGAGGCTGAGACGGCGCCCTAGCAACACGGCGGTTTCGCGCAAACCCGACGCAGTGCGGGCCATCTCGGGCTCCCACCACTCAGGCAGGATCGAGGCAACCTGGCCTCTCGTCAGGCCAACTGTTCGCAAGCTGCGATAGATGTCATTGAGCGCAGTCATCGGGCCCTCCTTTCCTTGGCACGCTGGTCCGGCATGCGTTGAAGCGCCGGGGCCAGAGCCTTCACCACAACAAACAGCGCCTGTGCGGCGGCGGCATTGTCACCGATCACCTCACGCAAAAGCTGCGACAGCTCAGAATTTGCGTCAGCACCCACGTTATGCGTTTCTGGATCAAAACCCGCATATGTGCATAGAGCGCTCAGGTGCGGCGTCAGTCGCTTCCCGCCGCCACGCAAGAAACGGCTGATTTGACTTTGCGGCATCCCAGTCAGCCTTGAGACGTCTATCTGCGTATGTCCGCGCACCCGCATCGCTTCACGCAACGCGACGCGAAGATCGAGCAGAAGCGGGTTGGTGGAGTGCGTCCTATTTTGCATATTCGCATAGCTTATGCGATAATCGACGCATGGCATACCGCCCCCATCCGCTGACCGAGCAGGAAATCCGCACGGCGGTCCTCGCGCAACTGCTGGGGTCCGGCAGTCATGACCACGTCTTGATTGAAGAGCTCGGGATCGGCTCAGCGCGAGTCGATGTTGCCGTGGCCTCCGACAGACTGAGCGGGTTTGAGATCAAGAGCGACTTCGACACACTCGATCGCTTGGCGCGTCAGATGCACGCCTACCATGAGGTGTTTGACGCGCTGACGATTGTGACCACTTCTGCCTATGTCGAGCAGGTCGAGGCCCTGCTTCCGGCCTGGTGGGGCGTTTGGATCGCCCAACGCACAGAAGAAGGCGTCATGGTTCAGGAGCGCCGGGCCGCCGTGAGCCACGGACGCCAAGACGCTGCGTCGCTCGCGGCCATGCTGTGGCGAGAAGATGCGTACGAATTCGTAATCGAGACGCTCGGACCCGTTGTGCGGGCCCGAGCGACCAGAGGAGATCTTCAGGCGATCATTGCCGAGCAGATCTCGATCGATGCTTTGCGCAAACGCGTTCTGCGCAGCCTCTCTACGAGAGAGGACTTGCAGGCCCGATCACATCGCCCCCGTGGCCAAAGCGCGAACCGTCAGAACGATGTGGTGGCTGGTGGCGTCGCGCCGCCACGTCATGTAGCTGCCTGAGGACGTGCCCGGCTGAGCGTGGAAGTTATAACGCTCATCGCCGTAACTGAACTCCTTACCTGAGTAGTCCGGTAGCGCAATCAGCAGACGGCACAGGTCGTTGTACTGGCCCATGCCACCCTTGCCCTTGCTTCGCACGCCTGATCCTCGAATGATTCGCCACTGCGTCGGCAATGCATACCGAATGGCGGCGGCAGGGTTCATCTTGGTCGGATCAATCTCCTCAAGGGGCTCAGGGTTCGTCACGCCGTAGTCCCCGAACACCACGCGCTCGCATCCAGCGTTGGTCTTGAGCGCCTGCCAGATGGCCACTTCCTGACGCACGATGAAGTTGTTGATGCCAGGCTTCAAACCACCCAGGCTCATCGGAAATGATCCCGCTGCGAATGCGACCTGCGTCAGTCCCGGCATGCTGCAGTAGTGGGCGACGACGCCTGCGATCGCGGCCGCTTCGGCGACAGGATCGCGCTCGCCGACTGCGTACAGATCCAGCACCAGATAGATCGCCGTCTGTCGACCACAGGCCTTTCGTGTCTCGGCGATCACGAAATCGAGCTCATTGATCTTGATGCCGGGCCTTGCGCGGATGATCAAGGCTTCAAAGCCCTTGAACACCATCAATCCGGCGAAATCTGCCAAGCCTGCGGTCGCGCGAATCGTAGGCCACGCCTTGATTCCTTCGCGGCGAAGACGCAGGCAGACGTCTACCAATGCTGCATGCGGCACGGGGCCACCGGTGTAGGCGTCGGTCAAATCGATGCCGATGGGGTGCTCTTCACCAGCCGATCTCGACATCTGCTGGATCAGCTTTGGCTGGGCGACGCCGCTTTCTAGGATCTGGACATCTGCGATCGGAAGCATGCGCTGGCGATCGCCTGCCACCACATGCTTCAAAGCGCCTTGCTCGCCTTGCTTCCATCTCAAGATGGGTACATAAAGAAAGTTCGCCACGGGACACTCCTCCTGAGTTCGTCCTTATGGCGCGTACGGTCCTCGACGCGATGTACCAACGTGCAAGGAAGTGCGCGCCCCCTGAAAATCACGCTCTTCTCCACTCGATGCGGGCTGTGGCGCGTACCTCCTGTCGCCACGGTGTTACCAAGCATCGGACTACAGTATCGACGATTTCGGGGGCTCAGAGTGCGAGCTGCAGCATCGGCCGATGGATGGACATGGCAATTATGGTGAATTATGGGCATTCCCATAATTGCGAATAATTCAGGCAGACAGGTTGCAAGGGCGCGAGCCAGAAGAGCACTCTTGTTCGCTCGTGATTTAATCTCTAGAGGGCTTCTGGTTGTTGCTCGATAGCGCCGGGACCTTCTCTCGCCGGTAGTCGGTGATCTGGTTCGACATGAAGGAGCGAGCACAGCGATCCAATGCGCCGGGCGCATGAGCTTCTTGGAACCGGAGGTGGCAGCAGGGCGACTGCAGTACGTCGCTCCTGGTTACGCTACTGCACCGATTCTAATCGAGGTCGTCTATCCGAGTCGCCGACATCTGCCGATGAAAACCAGATTCCTGATCGACTACCTCATCGAGAGGCTGAGCCGCGATCGTTGATGCGTGAGACGCTTCTAGACTCTGCGACCCGATAGGCGATTGGACTGCCGCCCTGATGGCTGATTGAAGATCGTCCGGTTCTGGCCGTACGCGATCTCGACTCACTCTTCCTCGCGCGCCAGCCCAATCACGAAGCTCAAGAAGGGTAGATGCGATCAGCATCAAGCTCAGTGGGATGGAGTAAGTGAATTCCATCTTCGAACCCTTCCGCCAGCGCGCGGAACTTCTGAGCCAAATCGCTCACTACATAGATTCGCGCGTTTGGCTTGGACTTACGCATTTCGTTAGCATGTTGCTGCAACGCGAAGATTCCCTTCCCTTCGTACATTGGATCGCAGGGCAAATCAGAGAGACCTACCAACTCTCGTATTTCATCCACGCAGACCTTGGTCACCTCGAGCGCGAATGAGAACGATGTAACTCGCAAGGCAAACGCTTCGCGACCTCGAAGATAACCGCGCAACTCCGGGGTAATATATTGTTTCATGCTCATCGATACATCCACATACCAGACTTCTTCGCGAAGCCCTCGCGATAACGGAGATCGGGCGATTCCTTGCTTTAGAGACTTCTCTCCCTCCGAGCTCGGCCGCACGTTACCAAGAAGTATCACACTGTCGTAATCGGTAGATATCAAAGAACCTAAATGGTCGTAGTTGACTACGATGACTCTGCCGACATCGGAGACTGCGGCGCTGTAATTCCTCGCCACTTCATTAACATGGTCCTTTGCCAAGTTAAATCGCTGCTTGGCTTCTACGATCAGCTCCACAGCATTGTGACTGACGTCATCACTCAAAGTCACCGCGACATCAGGCTTGACAGAATTGCCCGTACTATTCGTGTAGGTCGGCTGGTACACAACGGCGCCAGTTTTGTTTGGCCCGATGGCAACGATTGCTTTATGACCGAGCTCTAGAAGCGAGCGACTGTCGTCGCTCGGCTTAAGTTCGAAGCCAACTTGCTCAAGCTGTTTTAGAACGGTGCAAAGAATCCAGATTTCGTAGATCTGCCAGCGGAACTTCCACATCGGCAATTCAATGAATTGACTGGCTACTTCTATTAAAGATGACTCCCCGAAAGTCTTCTGCACCGAATCCAGGTGTTTTCTGTAATTCTCGTGCTCCGTGATCCGCAGGCACAGATCAGCAGGGGCCGGCCCATGCTCGGGCTGAATATAAAGATTGGTAAGCCCCTTGAAAATCCCCTTGAAATCCTCGGGAGCCCGCTCATGCGCATCTTTCAAGATTCGGAATAGCTTGATGGAATTCCAATCAAATGCATAATTGGCGAGGCCATTTGAAACCTCCTGGAATACTTCATGACTGAGCCAATTCATGACAGCATTCTTCGTTCCACACCATTTCTTAAGATCGGGTTTCACGAAGGATTCGATCTTATCGTAAATACGCAGGTTCTCTAATGAGAAGGGAACGCGCATGCCGTCGATCACGATGTCCCACTGGACATGAGTGCTTTCTGCAGTTTTCCGTGTTTCGGTCTTCTTGCAATAGTCAAGAATACCTCGATACATCATCGAGAAAGGGGCGGCAGCAGACATCAGTGCGGCGAGGTACGCGGCCGAACTTGTCTGCGCCTTGTCTAATGCCAGAAGGAACTCTCCCTCTGGCAGGCCCAGCGATAACTTTAGATGCTCATACAGACTCTCATCACGCTTGTCAGGTCCGAAGTTGAAGTTCTGCAGCTCATTGAGGTGTCTATGCAGTTCGCCTGCCGTGGTAATGCGTTTTGTCATTACGCGCGCCTTCCGTGGTGTAGGTAAAATCGGCCCCTTGAGAAGGGGAGTCATATGCTTGCTTAGCGTAGCGTGCCGAAACGTGTTCGGAGCACTTTCATCAATTCCTTCGCAGATGAGGGACAGTTCTTCGACTTGCAAATTGCCTTTGGAACTTGCCGAGCAAGCGTGTCGGCATCTGACCTGTAACGGCAGCCTCGACCTCTACTCGCTCCTCGCCCGTTTTCCAGCCCTGCCCGTGCGAGTTCCACACATACACTCTCTGAGTGAACTAAGGGGCGTCGGGTAATGGGCGGAGCGAAAAATCTGTGGATGGAAGAAATCGAGCGAGGTTGGAGCTCGGTGGATTCTCAGGTATGCGAAGCCTGCCTCAATGCCCCTGATCTATGGCGATTGGCTAAGGCCGACATCAGGAATGAGGACTGCGACTATTGCGAGAAGGAAGCGCTCCCGGTCCTTCCAGTACATGCGGTGCAAACGCTCCTATACCGAGCTATCGGCACCTACTACGCCGATCCGCAGCACGCCGGAACTCCTTGGATCGAAGGTGAATGGGCTGTTGGTCTCTACGAGATCGAAGAAGTGCTTGCTGATCTTGGCTTTCTACCCGTTGACGAACTCGCCGAGGACATCGCAGCTGCGGACTCGACACAGTTCTGGATCAAAGCGACCAATGGCCACTGGGCCAGTGTCCATGATGACGAGCTCATGGTGTATTCCTGGGCGACATTTGTGCGTACCGTCAAACATCAGACCCGATTTCACTTCCAGCGAGTCGTAGCTGATCGGTTTGAGCAGGAGATCCCGGTTTCAGAAATGCTCGAGGTTATCGGCGGAAATGTAGCTGACCTCATGACCACGGTTGCAGTCGGCACACGCATCTTCCGGGCTCGGCACCTTACTGAGGACGAGCTAGTGCGGGTTGATGCATCGATGATGGGGCCTCCCCCGAAGGAGCAGGCAAGCGCCGGCCGCATGAATCCGGCGGGAATTCCGTATCTGTATACGGCATTCGATGCCCAGACTGCCGTAGTGGAAATCGGAAGCCCAGGAGATCAGAACAAGGCTCCATCCGTGGCCGAGTTTCAAGTGGACCGGCTTCTCAAAGTGATCAATCTGAGCGAGCTGCCCGACCTGCCTCATCCCTTGGCAATTGACCGCAGGGACGAGCGAATTAAGGCCAAGTTCCTGCATAGCTTCGTAGCGTCCATTACCCAGGAGGTGCACAAAGACGGGCGTGAACATGTGGACTATGTGCCCTCACAAGTAGTGTGTGAGTTCTTGGCCCAGGCATACGTCATGCCAGATGGATCACCAATCGACGGGATCATCTATCCCAGTGCTGTGAGCCCGGATGGGATCAATCTACTCGTCTTTCCTAAAGGGCGATCTTTCGATCGGGACAGGTTCCAAGGCATCACATATGTCCGTCAGCTGTAATTCGAAGGCCACCAAGATCGAACGAAGACGCGCCACCTTTCGGTTGTGGATAATTGGTTAAGAGTGGAAAGTCTCTCGGCCAAATCCTCGGCTGGCCGCTTCGGCGGGCCATCGATACGCTCCGTTGTTCAGACATCCCTGCCGCCTAGCCGCGGGGTCAAGCTCGCATACCAGCACGACTTTAGGGAACAGCTCCACAAGTACGGATAACGACCAAAAAAAGGGGGCTCAAGTGAGCCCCAGTTAGTTTGGCTGAAAGTCCAAGCTTAAGGGCCATCAAGTCCAGACTTATGGGTGTCAAAGTCCAGACTTGTGGGTGTCAAAGTCCAGACTTGTGGGGTTCCGCACAGATGCCGCGCGCGCCACGCCGCGAGGCGGGCGCGGTAGTCGGCCATCGCGTCGGCGTGCAGGTCGTGAACGCAGATCGGGCAGCCGCTGTCGCAGCAGTCGCTGGGCAGCGGCGCCTCGGGCGGCTCGGGCCGCGGATCGGGGTCGGGAACGGGCATCTCGGTCATCGCAGCGCCATTGTCGCGCAGCCGGCTCGGCTCAGCGGTCGTCGGCGGTCGGCAGCGGCGAGACGCGCAACGCGGCGGTCTGCGCGTCGCAACCTTCGGGCCGGGCGCCGCGCGCGCGCTGGGCGGCGACCTCCTCGCGCGCCGCGGCCAGGTCGGCGAGAAACGCCGGCTCGGCCTGCAGCCGCGCGAACGTCGCCGCACCGACCAGTTGGCCCTGCACGACGTCGCTGTACCAGTGCACGTTGCAGACCAGCCGGCTCTCGCCGAAGCTGCGCCCGCGCTGCAGCAGCGGATCGGCGCGGTCGGGCGCGAGGGCGGTCAGCGCCAGCGCCCAGGTCCAGCCGATCGCGGTGTGGCCCGATGGATACGAACCGCTGTCGCGCAGGCGCGCGGCGTCGCCGGGCGTGCAGACCGGCGCGCCGTTGGCCAGGAACGGGCGGCGGCGCTGCCAGTGCTGCTTGGCGGCGCGTCCGTCGATCGCCGCGTCGGCCAGGCTGCGCCGCAGCAGCCGCACCAGGTGCGGGGTGTGCGCGGTGTCGATCGGCACGCCGAGCGCGCAGGCATAGAGGTCGGCGGCCTGCGGGAAGTCGAGGTCGGCGTCGATCACCGCCTGCCGCCAGCGCGGGGTCTCGCGCAGCGCCAGTGCGCGCCGGGCGATGGCTTCGTCGAGGGCCCGCGCGGCCGAATCGGGCGCCGGCGGCGCGGGCAGCAACGCGCGGCTGTCGAAGCCGGGCGCATCGACGTAGCCGACGCTGACGCCCGGGCGATGCTCGGGCACCACGACCGGCCCGACGGCCGTGGGCCGGGGCCCGCCGGCGCAACCGGCGGCGAGCAGCGCCGCCAGCACGCCCGCGGCGCGCCGGGCGCGCATCTCAGCCGGCCTGCAGGCGCTGGGCGATCGTCTGGCGCAGCGCGGCCAGGTCCTTGGCGAACGCGGCGATGCCGTCGCGCAACTTCTCGTCGGCCATCGCGTCGGCCGCGAGGTCGCGCGCGAAGCGCTCGGCGTCGACCGGCGGGTCGATGCGGCCATCGCCCTTGCCCGGCACCAGCGCACGCGCCAGCGGGCCGTGCTCGGCGTCCAGCGCCTCGAGCAGGTCGGGCGAGATCGTCAGCCGGTCGCAGCCGGCCAGCGCCTCGATCTGCGCGGTCGAGCGGAACGAGGCGCCCATGACCACAGTCGGCGAACCGCGGCGCTTGAACTCGGCGTAGACGTCGCGCACGAAGCGCACGCCCGGATCGTCGTCGATCGACGCCGGCACCTCGCCGCGGGCGACGTGCCAGTCGAGGATGCGGCCGACGAACGGCGAGATCAGGAACACGCCGGCCTCGGCGCAGGCGATCGCCTGGCTGCGGTTGAAGATCAGCGTGAGGTTGCAGTCGATGTCCTCGCGCTGCAGCTGCTGCGCGGCGCGGATGCCTTCCCAGGTCGCGGCGATCTTGATCAGCACGCGTTCGCGGCCGACGCCGGCGTCCTCGTACATGTCGATGAACTGGCGCGCCTTGGCGACCGTGGCCTCGGTGTCGTGCGACAGGTCGGCGTCGACCTCGGTCGACACCCGGCCCGGCACCAGGCCGGCGAGCTTGCGGCCGACGCCGATCGTCAGGCGGTCGACGACCTGGCGGACCACCGCGTCGGCATCGCCGTCGAGCTCGCGCGCGCGCTCGAGCTCGCGTTCGATCAGATCGGCGTAGACCGGCAGGTCCAGCGCCTTGCGCACCAGCGTCGGGTTGGTCGTGCAGTCGACCGGCTTGAGCCGGGCGATCGCGTCGGCATCGCCGGTGTCGGCGACGACGACGGACATCGTGCGCAGTTGTTCGAGCTTGGATGCGGCAGCGGACATGGACACCTCGGGTTCGGACATGGGCCGCCGCTCAGGCGGAACGGCCATTGTCGCGTCCGGCGGCGTCGAGGGCCACCCTGACCTGATCGGAATGCTGGCCCAGCGTCGGCGCGGCGAACGGCGCCGGCCCCGGGGTCCGGCCGAAGCGGATCGCCTGCGCGACGCCGCGGTAGCTGCCCAGGCCCGGATGCGGGATCGTCGCGACGATGCCCTCGGCCTCCACCTGGGGATGTTCGAACATCGCCTCGACCGCGCGCGCGGCCGCGCACGGCACCGCGTCGCCGAAGCGCGCCTCCCAGTCCAGCGCGTCGCGCGCGGCCAGCGCCGCGTGCAGCTGCGGCAGGATCTCGTCGGCGTGCTCGGCGCGCTTGCGCACGCTGTCGTAGCGCGGGTCGGCGGCCAGCGCGTCGAGCCCGGTCAGCGCGCACAGCGCCTGCCAGAACCGCGGCGTGTTGGCCGAGACATAGAGCCAGCCCTCGCGCGTGGGATGCAGGCCGGTCACGCCGCCCGAGCGCATGTCGCGGCCGATGTCGAGCGCCTCGCCCTCGGCCCAGACCATGCGCGCGGACTGCATCGCCAGCGCGCTGCGCAGCAGCGAGACGCCGACGAACTGCCCTTCCCCGCTGCGCTCGCGCTCGTACAGCGCCGACGACACCCCGGCGGCCAGCAGCGCGGCCGCGTAGTAGTCGACCACCGAGCCGTAGACGATCTCCGGCGCGCCGCCGCGCTTGCCCTGCAGCGTGCAGATGCCGGTCATCGTCTGCAGCACCTGGTCGTAGCCGGCCTTGTCCTTCAGCGGCCCGGTCTCGCCGTAGCCGGTGACCGCGCAGTAGACCAGCCGCGGGTTCATCGCCGACAGCGTGGAAAAGTCGATCGCCAGCCGCTCGGGCACGCCGGGCCGGAAGTTGTGCACCAGCACGTCGGCCTCGCGCACCAGGCGGTAGAGCACCGCGCGGTCGCCCTCGTCCTTGAGGTTCAGGGTCACGCCGCGCTTGCTGCGGTTCACGCCGAGGAACGCGCGGCTCTCGGCGGCGAGCGTGGAGGGATAGTTGCGCAGGTTGTCGCCGTCGGGCGGCTCGACCTTGATCACGTCCGCGCCCTGGTCGGCCAGCAGCGCGCAGCCGTAGGGACCGGCGATGTAGGCGCTCAGGTCGAGCACGCGAATGCCGCTCAGCGGGCCGGGCGCGCCGCCGCGGCCACTGTCGAAGGGGGAACCGGTCATCTCGTCCGTCATCCTGTCACGGCATCTGCGATGGGCGCGGGCAGTCTGCGCGACGCCCCGGCCGCGAGCCATCCGCGCGGCCTATGTTCTCGCGCCACAGAAACTTGCTTGCGCATCGACCGCACCTCAGACCGCCCCGCAGTCGTCGGCGTCGACGCCGTGTTCCGACGGCGCCAGGCCCAGCCAGGTCGTGCGCCAGACGCGGTCGCGCCGGCCGCCGATGCCGTAGTAGGGCGCAAAGTCGATCGGCGCGCGCTCGTCCAGGTGCAGGCGCAGCCCGACCGCCGCCTCGTCGCCGTCGCCCTCGGGCGGCCGTTCCTCGATCCGGATGCGCGCATCGTCGTCCGGCAGGCGCACGGTCTCGGCGGTGCGGTAGCCGTCGATCAGCCCGGTCGCGTAGACCAGCGGCCCGCGGCCGAACGCGATGTAGTCCTGGCGCAGCACCTGCTGGCGCACCGGCGAGCCATCGGGCGCACGCGATTCCTGCACGTTGCGGTAGACGCGGCGGTGCACCCGCGGGCGCAGCGGCAGCGACAGCGCGACGCCATCGCCGTCGGCCCAGCTGCGCGCGATGCGCACGTAGTCGCCCGCGACCGGCGCCTCGGGCCACGGCGCGCCGGCGACGGTCAGCGTCGCGCCGTGCGCCCACGCAGGAATGCGCACGCGCAGCGCGAAATGCGCCGGGCGCGCCAGGCGCAGTTGCAGGCCGATCTCGCCCTCGAACGGATAGCGCGTGTCCTGGATCACGGTCACCTCGCCGGCGCCGGGCAACACGAATGTCGCCTCGCCCGGCCCCAGCAGGTTGACCACGATCCCCTCGGCATCGGTCGCATAGGCGAGCGCCGGCAGCTCCTCGATCGCCATCGCGCCGCTGGACTTGCAGCAGCGCCAGTAGTTGGTGTGGACGCGGCGGCCGTTGGCGTAGGAGTAGTAGCACCAGCCCTCGCCGTCGGGCGCCTGCGCGCCGAGCAGGTCGTTGTAGGCGGTGCGCTCGATCTCCTCGGCGTAGCGCGCCTGCCCGGTGATCGCCAGCAGCTCGCGGTTGAGCTGCAGCCAGGCGAGGATCGAGCAGGTCTCCACGTACGCATGCGGGTCGAACACGAATGCGGGGTTGAACACCTCGCGCGAGCGGTGGCCGATGCCGCCGAACGGCCCGCCGCCCAGGCTGAGGTGGTGGTCGCGGATCGCCTGCCACTGCGCGTCGAGCGCCTGGCGGTGGCGCGCGTCGCCGCTCGCGCGCGCCAGCTTCGCCAGCCCGACGAGGTTCCAGCACAGCTGGTAGGCCTTGCCGGTCGCGATCTCCGATGGGTCGGCGCCGGCCAGCGCGCGCTCGAGCAGCGCCAGGCGGGGATTGGCATCGGCCTGGGCGAGGATGCGCCGGGCCAGTTCGAGGAAGCGCGCGTCGCCGGTCGCCGCGTGCAGGTCCATGACCGGATCGAGCAGCACCGTCGCCGACATGCCGTGGTGGTTGCCGACCGTGGTGATGTCCAGGCCTTCGATGCAGAACGTGCGCCAGCACAGCAGGCCGATCCGGCGCGCGGTCTCCAGCGCGCCGGCCTGCGGGAATCGCCGGTGCACCTCGAGCAGGCCCAGCAGCAGGTAGGCGTGGGTCCACACGTCCCAGGTGCGCAGCGCCGGCTCGCCGTTCCAGCTCTCCGGCTTCGGCGGCTGCGGCACCATGAAGCGCCGGTGCGGCGCGTAGGTGCCGAGGTACCCGTCGGCCTCCTGCACGTCGGCCAGGTACGCCGCGACCGCGCGCACGCTCGCCTCCAGCGCGGCGTCGCCGCTGCGCGCGGCGGCCTTGGCCGCGGCGGCCAGCCACTTGCCGGCGTGCTCGCCGTACCAGTCGCCCTCCTCGTTGCCGGCGCGGTGCGCCGGATCGAAGATCGCGATCGCCGGGCTGTCGGGCCCGGTGACGAAGTGCGACAGCCGCCCGCGACGATTGGCGTCCAGCGCCGCGCCCAGCAGCCCGCGCAGCCGCACCTGGTCGGGCGCGGCCGGCCGTTGCGCGTCGCCCGCGCCGATCTCCAGCGGCTCAGCCATCCGCGCGCTCCGCATCGACGACGCAGCGGAAGCCCACCGTGCCAGAGCGGTCCTTGCCCGGCGCCATCAGCAGGTACTTGCCGTGCTGATCGAGCCGGTAGGCCTGCGGGAAGTACCAGTGGGAGGTCTGCGGCCGGTAGCTGCTGCCGCCGCGCAGGATCGCCGCGCGCGTGTGCGTATCGGTGTATTCGTCGGTCCACTGCCACACGTGGCCGACCAGGTCCTCGACGCCGAACGGCGAGGCGCCCTGCGGATGCGTGCCGACGTCGGCCGGCGGCAGCAGGCGCCGGCCGCGGTTGGCCCGCGGCACGCAGGTGTCGTGCCAGTCGTTGCCCCAGGGATAGCGGCGGCCGTCGTGGCCTTGCGCGGCGACCTGCCATTCCCATTCGCGCGGCAGGCGCTTGCCGGCCCACTGCGCGTAGGCGCGCGCGTCCTCGAGCGACACCCAGGTCACCGGCTTGTGGTCCCAGCCCGCGCGCGGCGCGCCATCGACCCAGTGCCGCAGGAAGTTGTGCGCATCGCGCGGCGCGTAGCCGCTGTCGGCGAGGAACTGCGCGAACTGCGCGTTGGTCACCGGATGGCGGTCGATGTGGAACGCAGACAGCGTCATGCGCCGGCGGTGGTGCCGGCGCGGGCAGTCCTCCCACGGGTACTGCACGTCCAGGCCGGCCCAGTCGAAGCCCTCGATCTCGACGCCGCCGACGCGGAACAGGAACTCGCCGCCCGGGATCGTCACCATGCCCTCGGGCGCGGTCGCCTGCGGCGCGGTCGGCGCAACGTCGACGATGGCCTGCGGCAGCGGGTGCCACGCGGCCGAATGCGCACCGATCGGCGTGCGCGCCTGCGCGGCGAGCGTGGCCAGGGTCGCGTCGAGGCCGTCGGTGTCGGCGCCCGGCGCCAGCGCCAGCACCGCACCGAAGCCGCGCGCCTCGAGCGGCAGCTCGATCAGCGTCTCGCCGTCGATCGTGCGCGGCTGCAACGCGCGTCCGTGCCACAGGTCGTAGTAGCGCGTGCCCTCGACGTGCGGCAGCGCGAGTTGCTCGCCGTCGATCGGGTACTCGTGGCGGTTGATCAGCGTCCACAGCGTGCGGCCGGCGCCCGGGAAGCGGCTGGCGAACACGCCGCGCTGCAGGCAGGGCTGGTACGGCGCCCAGTCCAGGCTCACCACCAGCTCGGGGAACGCGCGGTAGATCGTCGCGATCCGGCGCAGCGCCTCGGCGTTGCGCGGAGTGAACGGGTTCCAGATGCCCCAGATGTTCTCCCAGGCGTTGTAGCCGATGCCGTTGAAGAAGCAGTACTGCAGGTCGTGCGTGCGGTCGCGGCCCCAGCGGTTCTCGTAGTTGACCATGTGCCGCGGCTCGAGCCACTTCCACTTCGACACCGGCGGCACCGGGCCGTCGGGCGCCTTCTTGCCCCAGCTCTGCACGTTCCAGATCAGCTGCTCCTCCGAACTGATCGTCGACTCGGGCTGCAGCACGACCGGCCGGCCGCGCCGCTCGCAGGCGTCGAGGAACGCGCGCGGCACGCCGTTGAAGGTGTCGCCGTTGATGCCGTCGGCGCCGACCGCCGCGACGATCTCCGCCAGGCCTTCCCAGTGGCTCGTGCCCGGGTCGCGCGTGCCGTGGTCCCAGGGCTTGGCCGGCAGGAACACCCGCACCCCACGCGCCTGGAACGCCTGCACCGCGCGACGCAGGCCGTCGAGCCCGCCGGGCAGGTCGTGCGCCAGGTCGAACTGGTTGCGGTCGTCGATGCCGATGTTGGGATAGACGTACCAGACCAGCACCGAATCGATGCCGCCAAAGCGCGCGATCAGGTCGTCGAGGTAGCGGTCGACCGTGTACTCCGCGCGCTCGACGTCGTAGAAGTAGCGGTCCTCGACCATCATCTGCGCGTGCACGAAATTGCGCTGCGCCCACTGCAGTTCGGGGCGCCGGTAGTTCGCATCGTCGTAGCCGATCCGCACCAGGTGCTCGCGGCGCCAGTCGCGCAGTTCGGCCAGCCAGTCGGCCGCGCTGTCGTTGGCGTCGATCATCCAGCCGCCGATATCGGCGAACGGCCAGCCCGGCGCCTTGCCCGGCGTGGGCAGGTAGCGGCCGGTGGTGACGTGCGAGAACTTGTACTCGCTGCGCAGCGGCGCCGGGCCGTGGTCGGCCGCGTCGGCGTCGTCGAGCGTCTCGTAGGGGGAGGCGGTCATCGGGCGTCTCGAACGGGGAGGGGGATCATGGCGCCAGGCCGCAGCGCGCGGCCAACGCCGCATGGCCGAAGCTGTCGGCATCGCCGGCCAGCAGCGCCTGGACCTGCGCGCGATCGGGCACGCTCGACTGCGCGCCGAGCGCGCCGCAGGCCAGCGCCGAGGCGGCGGCCGCGTCGCGCAGCGCGGCCGGCAGCGCATCGCCGCGGGCGAGAGCGGCGACGAGCGCACCGCAGAAGGTGTCGCCGGCGCCGGTGGTGTCCACCGCGTCGACCGGGAACGCCGGCTGCAGGTGCAAGGTGTCGCCCTCGCGCGCCAGGCAACCGGCCGCGCCCAGCGTGACCACCGCGCACGGCACCGGCAGGCGCGCGAGCGCATCGGCAAGGTCGCCGTCGCCGCCGGCCAGTGTCGCCAGCTCGCCCTCGTTGACGACCAGCACGTCGACCAGACGCAGCAGCGCGTCGGGCAGCGCCTGCGCCGGCGCGGCATTGAGCACGACGCGCACGCCGGCCGCCTGCGCGCGCGCGGCGTACGCCGCCACACTCTCGAGCGGCGTCTCGAGCTGCAGCAGCAGATAGCCGACCCCATCGAGCGCGGGCAGATCGTCCGGTGCGAGCGCGGCGTTCGCACCCGGCGCAACGGTGATCGCGTTCTCGGCGCCGTCGGCCAGGCAGATGAAGGCCACGCCGGTCGGCAGCGCCGCCTGCCGGCGGATCGCCAGCGACACGCCGGCTGCGCGCAACGAATCCTCCAGCGGCCGCGCGTGCGCGTCGTCGCCCAGCGCCAGCAGCATCCGGGTGTCGGCGCCGCCCGCGCGTGCGGCCGCGACCGCCTGGTTGGCGCCCTTGCCGCCGGGGAAGGTGCGGAAGTCGCGGCCGAGCACGGTCTCGCCGGGTGCGGGGATGTGCGCGGCGCGCACGACGAAATCGAGGTTCGCCGAACCGGCGACGAGGACCGCGGCGGAGGTCGGCGGCTCAGTCATGCGCAAGGCCCTGCTGGACGAGGTTGTAGAACGGCGTGGCCAGCCGCGGCAGGTCGCCTTCGACCTCGCGCGGCAGGTGCTGGGCGAGCAGGATCGCGATCGCGTGCTGCGCCGGGTCGATGACGAAATGCGTCGAGGCCGCGCCCGACCAGCCGACCTGGCCCGGTGCGCCGAGGCGCCCGCGCGCGGCCGGGTCGAGCTGCACCGCCAGGCCCAGGCCGAAGCCCTCGGCCGGGCTGAACTGCGTGTGCGGCTGCGCCAGGTGGCCGAGCTGGTTGCGCAGCATCGCCGCGACCGTCTCCTCGCGCAGGTAGCGGCGGCCGTCGAGCGCGCCGCCGCCGAGCAGCATGCGGCACAGCCGCAGGTAGTCGGCCGCGGTTGAGTACAGGCCGCCGGCGCCGCTGGTGTAGGGGTTGAGCGGCGCGCCCGGCGTCGTCGCGCTCGGCCCGTCGGCCAGGCGCAGGCGGCCGTCGTCGCCCATCGTGGTGATGTCGACCACGCGTCCGCGCGCGGCCGCCGGCACCGCGAAGCCGGTGTCGGGCATGCCCAGCGGCGCGAACAGCCGCGTGCGCAGGAACGCGTCCAGCGATTGCCCCGATGCCACTTCGACCAGGCGCGACAGCACCTCGGTCGCGGCGCCGTCGTAGGCGAACGTCGTGCCCGGATCGTGCTGCAGCGGCAGCGCCGCGAGTCGTCGCACGTAGCCGGCGAGATCGGGCGCGCCGTGCAGATCGGCGGCCTCGCGCAGCCGCAGCGCCGGGCCGTCGCCGATCGCGAGCCCCGAGGTGTGGGTCAGCAGGTGGCGGACGGTCAGCGCACGCGCCGGCGCACGGCGCGTGCCGTCGGCGTCGAGCACGCGCAGGCCGGCGAACTCGGGCAGGTGCCGGGCGATGTCGTCGTCCAGGCCGATCCGCCCGTCGTCGCACAGCATCAGCACCGCGACCGAGACCACCGGCTTGGTCATCGAGTAGACGCGGAAGATCGCGTCGGCGCGCATCGGCGCGCGCCCGGCCAGATCCCGCGTGCCGGCGACGTGCGTGTGCGGCGGCCGGCCGTCCTGCCACACCGTCGCCACGACGCCGACATAGCCCGCATCGGCGACCGCGTCGTCGAGGAAGCGGTCGAGCGGCTGCCAGCGCACGTCCGCCGCCCCCGCCTGCGCGTCATCCCCGCCGGCCCACGCCGGCACCAGCGCCGCCAGCAGCGCGAGCGCGGCCGCCCAGGCGATGCCGCGCCGCGCACGCGCTCTTCCGTCTTCCTGCACCCGCATCTCCGGCATGACCCGCCCGCACCCGCCGCGGATCAGAACGCGATCGTGTGGGTCAGCGAGATCATGCGCCCGCGACCGGCCCAGTAGTTCTGCCAGCCCGGCACCTGCGACCAGCTGAGGATGTACTGCTTGTCGAACAGGTTCTCGATGCCGAGCGTCATCTTGCCGTAGCGCCCGGTGTCGACGTTCACGCCCAGGTCGACCAGCGTGTAGCCCTTGGTGTCCTCCTCGTAGCTGAAGGTCTCGCCGTCGTAGGCGCGCACGTCGCTGCCCGACAGGTGGCGGTCGAACAGCTTGGTCGCGCCGAGCGTGAGGTCGGCGTCGGGCGCGAAGTTCCACGTCACCGAGACCGCGAGCTTGTCGGGGTTGGCGTCGAGCACGCCCAGCGGCTTGTTCAGCCCGCCCGCGCCATAGCGGCCGTCCGGCGCCTCGGCCCAGAACGCGGTCTTGCCGCGGATGCGCGAGTAGATGCCCGAGACCTTCCACTGCGGGTTGAAGCGGTACTCGCCGTTGGCCTCGATGCCGCGGATGCGCACCGGCGCGCGCATCATCGCGAAGTCGTTGGTGACCGGGTCGATCGCCAGCGACGAGCCGAACGGCGACTTGGAATCGTAGTACGACGCGCCGAACGCGGCCGCGTCGCCGCGCCAGTTGAAGCCCACTTCCTTGTTGGTGACGATGATCGGGTCGAGATCGGCGATGCGGTCGACCGACTGCCCCGGTACGTTGATGTTGCGCAGCGGGATGCCGATGTTGGCCAGGCCGAAGCCCTCGCCGTAGGACGCGAACGCCGACCACGCATCGCTGATGCGCCAGATCGCGCCGAGGTTCTTCATCGTCTCGGTGTACTCCAGCCCGCCGCCCTGCACGAACACGCTGTTGCGGTAGGCGGTCGTGGTGTAGCTGTCGACGTGCAGCTCGCCGTCCTCGCGGCGCAGGCCGCCGCTGAGCGTCACCGGCCCCACGTCCCAGGTCAGCTGCGCGTATGGCGCGACGCTGCTGTACTCCATCGGCGGCACCCACACGCGGTTGGTCAGCGCCAGCCGCTGCGCGGCCTCGTCCTCGACCACGTCGACGCCGGTGCGCAGCTGCAGCCCGGCGACGCCGAACAGCTCGCCGCGGGTCCAGCCGGTGCGCAGGCCGCGCTTCTTGGACACGATCTCCGACTGGTCGAAGATGCGCTGGCTTTCGTCGAAGCTGTCGTCGACCTTGACCAGCTGGCGGTCGTCGCCGTCCTCGGGCAGGTAGCGCATCGCCTGGTCGGCCCAGTAGACGTCGGCGGTGAACGTGCCGCCGAACAGGTCGCCGTGGCTGTAGTTGAGCGCGGCCTGCTGGAAGTCGTTGAACTCGACCAGCGACCCGGCGATCTGGCCGCGCTCGGAGGTGTTGGTACTCGGCACCGGGCAGTCGACCGGGTCGTAGCGGCAGCCCTCGACCTGCCGGTAGTTGCCCTTGCCCTCGATGCGGAAGTCGCTCAGGCTCAGCTGCAGCCGCTGCACGCCGCCCTCGCCGAAGTTCATGCCGAGCTTGGCGTAGACGTTGCGCGATTCCGAATCGGCCAGCGAGCCGCTGGTGTTCATGCCGATGCGGCGGCCGTTGCCGTCGTAGGAGATGCCGCGATCGATGTACGACGCGCTGAGCAGCGCATCGTAGTCGTCGCTCTTGTAGGCGTGGTTGACGCCGAGCTTCCAGCCGCCGCTGTCGCTGCCCGACTGGGTCGAGTAGCGCGAGGTCACCGTGGTCTCGTGGCCGTCGACCGTCGGCACCTTGGAGATGTAGTTGATGATGCCGCCGGCCGCGCCGATGCCTTCCGACGCCGACGGCCCGTTGATGACCTCGATGCGCCCGACCAGGCCCATGTCGGTGAACGTGCCGTTGCGGTTGCCCTCGCGCAGCGGCGAGCCCTGCGGGATGCCGTCGAACAGCCGCAGCGCGATGCGCCCGCGCAGCGTCTCGCCCGAGTTGCTCATCGCCTGCGAGGACTCGGCGTAGCCGGGCACCGTGCGCGCGAGCACCGCGGTCGCGTCCTCGGTCAGCGCCAGTGTGTGCGCGACCTGCTCCTGCGACACCAGGCTGATCGCGCCGGGGATCTTGTCGATCGACGTGGCCACGCGCGTGCCGGTCACGACCATGCGGTCCAGATTCACGGCATCGCGGTCGCGCGGGCGCTCGTCGGCGTCGTCGGCCTGCTGCGCCCAGGCGGCGGCGGGCAGCAGCAGGAGGCAGGCGATCGCGGCGGAAAGCGGCTTGATCATGGTCGGGTCTCTGGAAAGGGGTGACGTGGCGGGCGTGGCGTGCCGGCGGCCGGTGGACGCGGCGCGCCCGGTGCGCGCGTGCGTGACCTGGGCGGTGCCCGGCACCGCGCGGCGCGTCGTTGCGTGGCGAGGAGACTAGGCGGGGGCCCGACGCCGATGAATCGCCTGCGCCTATGTTCAAACCGAAGTTTTTATTGCTTACGAGGCAAGCAAATCTTTGTTGCGTCGCAACATTCCGGTCATTCCGACGTCGCGCCCTCGTCGGCCACCGGCGCGCGCGTCTGCAGCCGGCACTGCTCGCGCAGCGCGGCGACTAGCCGGCTGCGCACGCTGGCCTTCGACCACACGATGCCGATGCGCCGCGGCTCGGCCGGCTCGGGCAGCGGCAGCCGCGCCAGCCGCAGCCCGGCCGGCCACGGCTGCTGCCAGTCGGGCACCAGCGACACGCCCAGGCCGCGGTCGACCATGACCGCGATCGCGTTGAGCGCATTGAGCTCGAAGCGCTCGCGCGGCACGATCCCGACCCGGCGCAGGTAGTCGTCGGCCTGGCGGCCGCCCCACTGGTGGCGGTCATAGCGGATCAGCGGCTCGCCGGCGAGCAGCGCGTGCGGATCGCGGTGCGCCAGGTGCTGCGGCGCGAGCACGATCAGCGGCTCCTCGCGCAGCACCTCCCAGTCGCAGGTCTTGGGCAGCGCGAACGGCGCCTGCAGCACGATCGCCGCGTCCAGGTCGCCGTGCTCGACATCGGCGTAGAGCTCGGCCGAATAGCCCGGCTTGATGAAGACGTTGATCTGCGGCAGCACGTTGACCATGCGCGCCAGCACGTCGGGCAGCATGCCGGCCAGCGCTGTCGGACATGCGCCCAGCCGCAGCTCGCCCGACAGCGCGCGGTCGTTGGCCACGCTGCGCAGGTCGGCCACGTCGCGCAGCAGGTCGCGGGCGCGCTGCAGGATCCGCGCGCCCGGCTCGGTCACGCAGACCGTGCGCCCGGCCCGCGCGATCAGCGGCGCGCCGAGCTCGCGCTCGAGCGTGCGGATCTGCTGGGCGACCGCCGCCGGGGTGATGTTGAGGAAGCGCGCCGCGGCGGCCATCGAGCCGCGGTCGACGACGTGGACGAAGGTGTGGAGGAACTGGGTGTCCAAGGGGGCGGGTCCTGTGGCCGCCGGCGGCGACGCGCCAGCCTACCCGCGCCGCGGGCGCCTGCGCCCCTGCCGAATGGCCTGGGCGCCGGGCGCGGCCGGCCGGCTCACGCGTCGGCCTTGCGGGTGTGGATGGTCAGCCCCTCGAGCGAGCGCGAGGTCGGCGCGAAGAACAGGCTGGCCACGTACCCGATCACGATGCACAGCATGATCGAGATGCCGAGGTAGAAGTACGGGTGCACCAGGTCGAACGACCAGGCCACCAGGGTCAGCGCGATGCTGGCGCCGATGCCGATCGCGACCCCCGGCGAGTTCGCCCGCCGGGTGAACATCCCCAGCGTGTAGGCGCCGGCGAAACCGCCGCCGAGCAGCCCGGCCAGCTCGATCGACACGTCGAACAGCGAATGGATGTCGTAGCGCGAAAGCACCAGTGCCAGGCCGATCCCGACCAGGCCCACGACCACGGTCATCCACTCGGCGAAGCGCACGCTGCCCTTCTCGGTCGGCGCCTTCGCCAGCCGCGAGTAGAAGTCCACCGACAGCAGCGTCGCCACGCTGTTGATGATGCTCGACAGCGTCGACATCGCCGCGGCGAAGATGCCGGCGATGATCAGCCCGGTCACCCCGACCGGCAGTTCGGCGGCAATGAACAGCGGGAACGTGGCGTCGATCGGCAGCAGCGGATCGAGCCGCTCGGGGTTCTGCCGGTAGTACATCCACAGCGCCGTGCCGATGCCGTAGAACACGAAGCCACCCGGGATCATGATCGCCGCGAACACCCAGATCGAACGCCCGGCCTCCTTGTCGGACTTCGTCGCCAGCGTGCGCTGCATCAGCACCTGGTCCTTGGGGAACGTCAGCACCACGTCGAACACGACCAGGAAGATGAAGCCCCAGACCGTCGCCTTGGTCAGGTCGAAGCTGAAGTCCAGCAGCCTGGTCTTGTCCTCGATCGCGACCGCCTCGCGCACCGCGTCCAGGTCGCTGCCCAGCGAGATCAGGATGAAGACGATCGCGAACACCGCGCCGCCCATCTTCACGAACACCTGCACGAAATCCGTCCACACCACCGCGCGCATGCCGCCCATCGCGGTGTAGAGGATCGTGAACACCCCCATGATCAGGATGCTCCACACCACCGGGATGCCGGTGATCGTCGCGATCGCCAGCGCCGGCAGGAACAGGATCACGCTCAGCCGGCTGCCGACCTGCATCGCGATCGCCAGCGCGCTGGCCAGCATCCGGATCGCCGGATGGAACCGCGTCTCCAGGTACGAGAACACCGACATCAGGTCGAGCCGGCGCAGCAGCGGCACGATCCACACCGCCACGAACATCAGCCCCAGCACCGCGACCAGGTTGTTGGTCAGGTACTGCCAGTTGGTCTCGTAGGCCTTGGCCGGGATCGCGATGAAGCTGATCGAGCTGGTGTTGGTCGCGTACAGGCTCACGCCCGCCACCCAGAACGGGATGCTGCGCCCGCCCATGAAGAAGTCCGACTCCGACGCGGTCTGGTCCTTGAGATAGAAGTACCCGCCGATGCCGAGCATCGCCGCCAGGTAGACCACGATCACCACCCAGTCCAGCCAGTGCAGCAGGTGCTTGCCCGAACGCAGCTGCGCCGAGCGCAGGCCGCCGTCGGCACCGGCCCACAGCAGGCCGCTGCGCCAGCCGGTCGCCAGTCGCGCCTCGCCGTCGAGCGTCGCCGGCAGCCCGGCCCAGGACCCGGTGATGGTGTGGAACAGCCGCAGTTCGGGCTGCGCGGCGGGCGCCGGGCGCAGCAGGTACAGCACGTGCGCCTGGCCGATCGCCCGCGCCGAGGCCTCGAGCACCGCGCCGGGCAGCGCGCCACGGTCGTGCCAGCCCTCGGCCGGCGTCCACTGGCGCATGCGCCCGTCGACCGAGGTCAGGTACAGCGCGAACTTCTGCGCGGCCAGCGTCGACGGGGCGCTGCCGTGCGGCCACGGCGCCTGCGCGGTCCAGCCCGCGCCCGGCGTCGTGCGCGCCAGCGCGTAGAACCGCGGTTGCCCGTCGTCGCCCAGGCCCGCGGCGTAGAGCGTGCCGCCGAGCACCGCCAGCCGCGCGTGCGCGAGCGGTTCTGGCAGCGGCGGCAGCGGCTGCGCGACTAGGCGGTCGGCGACCTGCGACAGCGTCGCCGCCTCGCGCGCCGCGTCGCCCTCGCCCAGCAGCAGGTGGACGCCGGCGCCCTCGGCCGCGGACGCGCGCACGCGCAGCGCCGACACCCCGGCCGGCAGCGCCATCGCCTGCCAGCGGCCGTCCGCCCCCTCCCCGTCGAACCGCCAGCCGCGGTCGCCGGCGATCACCAGCGGCCGCTCACCCAGCGTCAGCAGCGCCTGCGCCCGCGCGCCATCCGGCAGGGCCGGCAGCGGCGCCGCGTCGACCGACGCCAGGCTCTCGGCCTGCACCGGCAGCGCGATGCAGGCCATCAGCAGCGCCAGCAGCGTCGCGACCAGGCCCATGCCGCGCGCGGCGGCGCCGCGGTCAGCGCGCCGCATCGCGTTCGGCCTGGGCCAGCACGCGCTCGGCGCGCCTGAGGTAGGGCGCGTCGATCATGCGCCCGTCGACCACGCACACGCCCAGCCCCTGTGCGCGCGCGGCCGCGGCCGCCTCGACGATCCGGCGCGCGTCCGCCTGCGCCTGCGCGTCCACCGAGAACACCGCGTGCGCCAGCGGCACCTGGCGCGGATGGATGCAGCTCTTGCCGACGAAGCCCAGCCGCTGCGCCAGCGTCGCCTCGTGCTCGAAGCCCGCGTCGTCGCCGAAGTCCGCGTACGCCCCGTCGCAGGCGAACACCCCCGCCTCACCCGCGGCCAGCGCCACTTGCAGCATCACCGCCTGCACGTGCGCGGCGACGTCGCGCCGGATCCCCGCCGGCTCGAACAGATCCCCCAGCCCCAGCTGCAGCCCGGCCACGCGCGGGTGCGCGCCGGCGATCGCCGCGGCATTGCGCAGCGCGCGCGGCGTCTCGATGTTGACCAGCAAGGCCGGCACGCGCCGCGGCGCATCGGACAGCGCGGCCTCGTGCGCCTCGATCCGCGCGACCGCCGCGCACAGCGCCTGCGCCGATTCGACCTTCGGCAGGTTGATCAGGTCGGGCGCGACCGGAAGCACCGCCGCGAGGTCCGCCTCGAAATCAGCGGTACCGGGCGCATTGACGCGCACGATCGCCAGCGGCCGACGACCCGGCTCGGTGCGATCGCGCAGCGCATGCCCGGCCAGGAACGCCACGACCGCGGCCCGGGCCTCGGCCTTGCGCGCCGGCGCGACCGCGTCCTCCAGGTCGAACGACACCGCATCGGCGGGACCGGACCAGGCCTTGTCGAACAGATCCGGACGCACGCCCGGCACGAACAGTTTGCTGCGCATCGGCCCTCCCGCAGATTGCGGGACGCAGTGTGCGCGATGCGGACATGCGCAAAAGTCGCGCCCACGATCTTCAGACGATAGTTTTCGTTCGGTCTCGCGCGCCGCGGCGTAGCGGGCAACGCGCCCGGAATTTCCCTAGCATCGATGGCCCCCCCGCTCCGGAAGCCCGCCATGCGTCGTCGTCTCGTCGCCACCCTGCTCGCCTGCGGCATCGCCGCCTCGCTGCCCGCCCTCGCGCAGGACGGCACCGACCCCGCGCAGGCCGCCGCCGCATTGCAGGGCCGGCTGGTCGAATGGCGCCGCGACCTCCACCAGCACCCCGAGCTCGGCAACCAGGAAACGCGCACCGCCCAGGTCGTCGCCGACCACCTGCGCCGCCTCGGCCTGGAACCGCGCACTGGCATCGGCCCGACCGGCGTGGTCGCCGTCCTGAAGGGCGCCCGGCCCGGCCCGCGCATCGCGCTGCGCGCCGACATGGACGCGCTGCCGGTGACCGAACAGACCGGCCTGCCGTTCGCCTCGACCGCGCGCGCCACCTACCGCGGCCAGGAGGTCAGCGTCATGCACGCCTGCGGCCACGACATGCACGTGGCGATCCTGATGGGCGTGGCGCAGGCGCTGGTCGACATGCGCGACCAGCTCGCCGGCGAGGTGGTGTTCGTGTTCCAGCCGGCCGAGGAAGGCCCGCCCGAGCCCGGCGAGACCTTCGGCGCCCAGCGCATGCTCGACGAGGGCGCGTTCTCCGGCGGCAAGCCCGACGCGATCCTCGGCCTGCACGTCTGGGCCGGCCTGCACACCGGCCAGATCGGCTTCCGCAGCGGCCCGTCGCTGGCCAGCGCCGACGAATGGGCGCTGACCATCACCGGCAAGCAGACCCACGGCTCGCGCCCCTGGGACGGCGTCGACCCGATCACCGTCGGCGCCCAGGTGCTGCTGGCCACGCAGAGCATGCTCGCCCGCCAGGTCAACACGGTGAACGCCCCGGTGGTGCTGACCGCCGGCCAGTTCCAGAGCGGCGTGCGCTTCAACATCATCCCCGACGACGCCCGCCTCGTCGGCACGCTGCGCACCTACGACGAGGCCGTGCGCGAGGACGTCATCGCCCGCTTCGACCGCATCGCCACCGACTACGCCCACGCCGCCGGCGCGACCGCCAAGCTCGACGTCGTCAACAACGCCCCGGCGACCGTCAACGATCCCGAGCTCGCGCGCCGCGTGCTGCCCGCGCTGCAGGCCGCCGTCGGCGAGGCCAACGTGGTCGAGATGCCGCTGGTCACCGTGGCCGAGGACTTCTCGCAGTTCGCCAACGTCGTGCCCGGTGCGTACTTCTTCGTCGGCACCACGCCGCAGGGCCAGGACCCCGCGACGATGCCGATCAACCACTCGCCGCACTACGCGCCCGACGAGGCCGCGCTGCAGGTCGGCGTGCGCGCACTGCTGCGCACGACGCTGGACCTGCTCGACGGCCCCGCCGGCGGCTGAGCGGCACGGCGGCCGGCGCGCGATCCGACCCGGCCTCGTCGTCCGCCACCGGTCGCCGGCTGCATCGTGGATGCCCGGCCCGGGGACCACACGCACGGACGCGCGCACGCAAGCACCGCGGCGGCACGCGACGGGCGCGGCGCGTGCCCGGATCGCCTAGGATCGGGGTTCCATCTCCCGGGGAACCTCCGATGACGCGTCTTGCCGCCGCGCTGCTGTGCGCCTGTACCGCCCTGCCCGTCGCCGCCCACGCGCAGGACGCGCAACGCCCCGAGGTCGCCCGGGCCGCGGCGACGCTCCAGGCCAGCGTCGTCGACTGGCGGCGCGACATCCACCGGCACCCCGAGCTCGGCAACCGCGAGACCCGCACCGCGGCCAAGGTCGCCGAGCACCTGCGCGGCCTCGGCCTCGAACCCACGACCGGCATCGCCCACACCGGCGTGACCGCCGTGCTCAAGGGCGGCCGCCCCGGCCCGCGCATCGCGCTGCGCGCCGACATGGACGCGCTGCCGGTGACCGAGCGAACCGGCCTGCCGTTCGCCTCCACCGCCACTGCCGAATACCGCGGCCAGACCACCGGCGTCATGCACGCCTGCGGCCACGACGCCCACACCGCGATCCTGATGGGCGTGGCCCAGGCGCTGGTGGCGATGCGCGACGAGCTGCCCGGCGAGGTGCTGTTCGTGTTCCAGCCGGCCGAGGAAGGCGCGCCGGAGGGCGAAGAAGGCGGCGCCTCGATGATGCTGGCCGAGGGCATCTTCCGCGACTTCCGCCCCGACGCGGTGTTCGGGCTGCACGTGTTCTCGACGCTGCAGGCCGGCCAGATCGGCGTGCGCGGCGGCCCGCTGATGGCCGCCTCCGACCGTTTTTCGATCGACGTGATCGGCCGCCAGACCCACGGCTCGCGGCCCTGGGGCGGCATCGACCCGATCGTCGCGGCCGCCGACCTCGTCGGCACCGCGCAGACCATCGTCAGCCGGCGCACCAACATCTCCACGCTGCCGGCGGTGGTCTCGTTCGGCGCGATCGACGGCGGCATCCGCTACAACATCATTCCCGACAAGGTCGAGCTGGTCGGCACCATCCGCACCTTCGACGAGGACGTGCGCAAGGCGATCTTCGCCGACCTGGAGAACGTCGCCACCCACGTCGCCGCCGCGCACGGCGCCACCGTCGAGACCCGCATCCCGGCCGAGGACGGCAACCCGGTCACCGCCAACGACCCCGCGCTCACCGCCCGCCTGCTGCCCAGCCTGCAGGCCGTGGCCGGCGCCGACAACGTCGTCGACCCGTCGCTGACGATGGGCGCCGAGGACTTCTCGTACTACGCCCGCGAAGTCCCCGGCCTGTTCTTCTTCGTCGGCGCCACGCCCAAGGGCCAGGACCCGATGCGCGCACCGAGCAACCACTCGCCCGAGTTCGACCTCGACGAATCCGCCCTCGACCTCGGCCTGCGCGCCTTGCTGCAGGTCAGCCTGGACTACCTCCACAGCGACGCCGGCTGACGCCGGACGAACACCTCCCCCGCACCGCGGGGGAGGGCGCCGAGCAACACCGCAGGCCCGGACCTCGTCCATTCACCTCCCCCGCCCGCGGGGGAGGTCGACGCGCGCAGCGCGTCGGGTGGGGGTACGGGCCCTCGCAGTGAACCGCCCGCGCGGACAGCCCGCCCCCACCCCAACCCTCCCCCGCGACGCGGGGGAGGGAGCCGAGCAACGCTGCAGGCCCGGATTACGTCCACTCACCTTCCCCGCATCGCGGGAGAGGGAGCCGAGCAACACTGCAGGCCCGGACTGCGACCACTCACCTCCCCCGCACCGCGGGGGAGGTCGACGCGCGCAGCGCGTCGGGTGGGGGCACGGGCCCTCGCAGTGAACCGCCCGCGCGGACAGCCCGCCCCCACCCCAACCCTCCCCCGCGACGCGGGGGAGGGAGCCGCAGCCCCCACACCAGACGGCGTAAAATCACCCCATGTCCGATGCCCCCGCCGCGGCCGCGCCGCCCATCCCGCTCGGCCGCGAGGTCGCCTATCCGCGCCACTACGATCCGGGCCTGCTGTTCCCGATCGCCCGCACGCTCGGCCGCCGCGAGATCGGCCTCGGCGACGCCCTCCCGTTCGCCGGCCACGACCGCTGGCACGCCTACGAACTGAGCTGGCTCGACGCCCGCGGCAAGCCGGTCGTCGCGACCGCGACCGTGTTCGTGCCGGCCGACTCGCCGCAACTGGTGGAATCCAAGTCGCTCAAGCTCTACCTCAACTCGCTCAACCACACCCGCTTCGACGCCCCCGAGGCCGTGCGCGCGCGCATCGCCGCCGACCTCTCGCAGGCCGCTGGCGCGCAGGTCACGGTCGCCTTCGGCCTGCCCCCGCTGGCCGACGAGGCCGCACAGGGCACCTCGATCGACGACCTGGACATCGACATCGCCCACTACGGCCCGCCCGACGCTGCGCTGCTGCACGCCGAGCCCGGCGACATCGTCGAAGAACGCCTGGTCTCCTCGCTGCTCAAGTCCAACTGCCCGGTCACCGGCCAGCCCGACTGGGCCAGCCTGCACATCGCCTACCGCGGCCCCCGCATCGCCCGCGACGCCCTGCTGCGCTACCTGGTCTCGTTCCGCGACCACGCCGAGTTCCACGAACAGTGCGTGGAGCGCATCTTCGTGGACCTGCTCGCCCGCTGCGCCCCGGTCGCGCTGTCGGTGGAGGCGCGCTACACCCGTCGCGGCGGCCTCGACATCAACCCCTGGCGCGCGACCCCCGGCGTCGCCCCGCCGGCCGTGCTGCGCGACGCCCGGCAGTAGCGTCCGCCGCGCCCCGCGCGCGATGGATTCTTAACGCGGCAGGTGGGAGGCTGGCGGCCTCCCTGTCCTTGGAGGCCGCCACCATGGCCCCGTCCCGGCCCCCCGGCCACGATGCCCCCGATTTCTCGCACGTCACCGGCGGCGTGCGCAGCGCAGCCGACGACGACGCCCAGGCGGGCACGCCCGCACCGGTGCGTACCCACGTCGTGCGCAAGGGCGATACGCTGTCGACGATCGCCGAGCAGGTCTACGGCCGCGCCAGCCGCTGGGAGGCCATCTACGCCGCCAACCGCGACGTGCTCGACGATCCCGACCGCATCCAGCCCGGCCAGGTGCTGCAGCTGCCCTCGGACTGAACGCCCGGCCCGCGCCCATCCATCCTTATGGAGTGTCCATGACCCGTCCCGTCGTTCCCGCCGCCCTGACCGCCGCGCTGCTGGGCACCGTGCTGCTTGCCGCCTGCAACCGCGACACGCCCGCCCCCGTCGCCCCCGCGCCCCAGCCGCCCGCACCCGAGGCACCGGCGGCGCCCGAGCCGCCGGCCCCGGCGCGCGTGACCAGCGTCGAGCTCGGCAACGCCGTCGACGGCGAGAACCGCGTCGCCACCCCCGCTTCGGAGTTTGCGACCACCGACACCATCTACGCCTCGGTCGGCGTGGACGGCGAGACCGCCGCCAAGCTCACCGCGCGCTGGACCTACGGCGAAGGCCAGCTGGTGCGCAACACCGACACCGACATCCCTGCCGGCCCCGATGTCGTCGCGTTCGACATCCAGCACCCCGACGGCTGGCCGACCGGCACCTACAAGCTCGAGGTGCTGCTGGACGACACCGTGGTGGAGACGCGCGAGTTCGCGGTGCGTTGAGGGGCGCACCGCCGCGAATCGAAGAACGAAGAGCCGGGCTTGCCCGGCTCTTCTCGTTTGGCGCCTGGCAACAAGGGCGTGCGACGTTATTGCCTTCCCCTCAGAGCAGGACAACCAAGGTCCGCATCTCAGAATCCTTGCGGACGTAAGGATTTCTGGTTCGACGCCTTAATCCTACCCATAATCCTCAAGATCATGAGGATTTTGCCGCAACTTCGCGCTACCCTACGTCGAATCCTCACGATCGTCAGGATACGCATGAAGATCACGCTCCAGCATGCCGACGAACTCGGGCCCCTGGTCCGCGCCACGCGCAAACACCAGGGCATGCGCCAGGACGACACCGCCGAGGGCATCGGCGTCAGCGAGAACTTCCTGGCGAAGGTCGAGCGCGGCGGCGGCACCGTGCAATGGGAGAAGCTGTTCCAGGTGCTCACCGAACTGGGGCTGCGCGTCGAGATCGACATTCCGGACGCGGCGCTGGCGCTGCTGCAGGCCCAGGAGAAAAAGCGCGGAGTGCGGCCATGACCCCGGCGTCCATCGAGCCTCCTCCGACCGAACCCGCGGGCGTCACGCTGGACGGCCAGACGTATCCGCAGCGCGCATTGATCGCCACGCTGGACGGGCAGCCGGTCGGCACCTTGCACGAGCATCGCAACGTCTGGCGATTCGCGTATGCGCCGGCGTGGATCGATCATCCCGCGAGCTTCGACCTGTCGCCTTGGCTGCCGCGCAGCCAGGGCACGATCCTCGATGGCAGCACCTCGCGTCCCGTGCAGTGGTACTTCGACAACTTGCTCCCGGAAGACCAGCAGCGCACACGCATGGCGCAGGATGCCGGTCTACGCGGCAGCGACGACTTCGCATTGCTGGCCCATTACGGCGCCGAGTCCGCAGGGGCGCTGACCTTGCTGCCCCCGCACATCGTGCTCTCACCCAGTGGTCGGACACCCCTGCCGGACGCGGACCTCTCGCAGCGCATCCGCAACCTGCCGCGTCATTCGCTGGCCGGCGGTGCGGAGAAGCGCATGTCGCTGGCCGGCGCACAGCACAAGCTGGCGGTCATCGAGGATCGAGGCGCGCTCTACCAGCCGATCGGCGCGGAAACCTCCACCCATGTCCTGAAACCGGACAGTACCGACCCCGACTACCCACACACCGTCATCAACGAATACTTCGTGATGCGCCTGGCCCACGCGATGGGCCTGATGGTGCCGCGGGTGCAGCGCCGCTACGTGCCGGAGCCGGTGTTTCTGGTGGAACGCTTCGACCGTGTCGTCGACCGCCTCGGCGTACGTCGCGTCCATGCCATCGACGCCTGCCAACTGTTGAACCTGCAGCGTGGCGACAAGTACGCCGCGGCCAACCTCCAGACGCTGGGCACCGCGATCATGCAATGCCGCAAGCGCCTCAACACGCGCACGCGGCTCTTCGACTGGCTGGTCTTCAACCTGCTGACCGGCAACGACGACGCCCACCTGAAGAACCTGAGTTTTCTCGTCGATGCGGACGGCATCGATCTGGCGCCGCACTACGACCTGCTCAGCACGGTCGCCGGACGCAGCCGTGCCTACAAACAGGACGATGCGAGCTGGCCGCACGCGTCCACGCTCGCCTCGGAGCTACCCGGTGCACGGCGCTTCGCGGAGGTCACGCCGGCCCTGCTCGTCGACGCCGCCGTGCAGTGGGGCCTGCCACCACGCATGGCACAGCGACGCCTTGCCGACATGGTCGCGAACATCGTCCCGTCGGCGGAGTCGGTCATGCGCGACATCGAAGTGGAGAACGTGCAATGGGCGCATCTCGCCGGCATGCGCCTCCAGGGCGAACTGCGCATGGTGCGCACGATCATCGAGGTGGTCATCAAGGACATGGCGCGGCAGCTGACCGCCTAGGGTGCGCCGGATCGACGCCGGCGCGTGCCGTCGGGACAGGCGATCCCGTTACGCATGCGTCCGGGACGGCGGCTCAACCTGGAGGCAACGCAGCCAGTGCATCAGTGTGGAAGCTGGCCCCGCCCATCGCCCCTGAAGTTACCCCCGAAGTCGCCCCCGAAGTCGGTCGTCTACTGGCAGTACTGCATGGCGAGATGAGCCGAGAGCAAATCATGACACTGCTTGGCCTGAAGGACGAAAATCACTTCCGCATCCGGTACCCAGCAGGCCGCAATCGCTGCTGCCCTGATCGAAGTGACGCTGCCCGACAAACCCCGCAGCAGCAAGCAACGCTACCGACTGACGACGATCGGACGGCAATGGCTGGACGTGCATTCTGAGAGTGATTCGGTCTGAACCATCCCCCCACCTTGGTGCACAGCGCCAGCCAGTTCACGACCAGAATCCTTCAATCAAGCGCCTGCGTGTCAGTTGGAAGGCATCCCTCGGTTCACAGCACTGCGTTTCCAGCACACTGCCAGCCCTGCGATCGGCGGAGGTGGTACTGGAGGCATGAAAAAAAACCGCCACGGGGGCGGTTTTTTTCGCCCCGAGCCGTTGAGCCAACCCAATGGCGCGGCAAGGGGGGAGTGGTGGATTGATTTTGCCTCATCCTCTCAAGGCGTCAACCACAGTCTCTACGTTCCCGTTGCGCCCGTCGACCGGCCCGGCAATGCTGTACTGGCAGACGACTACGGCTCGCCGGCCTCGCGCTTCCGCGCCCTCTCCTGCTCGTCCTTCTTCTCTTGCTCGTCCTTCTTCTCTTGCGCGTCCTTCTTCGCCTGATCGTGATGCCACTTGATGGCGAAGTACATGCCCGTGCCGAGCACGATGATCTTGAACGTGAAGAAGACGATGGGGAACCAGTCGTACATGCTGATGACTTCCAGGCGACTACTCGACACCATGATCGAGCGGCGAGCGACGGCCCAAGGTGGCTTCGAGAGCTTCCTGGTCTGAAGTCGTCGAATCGAACCGCAATCACGACGCTGGACGCGTTGCCAGGTGCCACTACGGATCACCCATTGTAGCGGCGTGACACGCACCGGCTGACCGCAAACGCCGCCGTGCGACAAAGAGTCGCAGCCGCTTCAGGCGCGCGCGTGTGGTGCGGTCGCTGGCAACGGATGCACATCCAGCAACGGCTTCCATCACGCCGGGCTTCGTCCACGCAGGAACGGGCGGAGCTCGCAAACGGCCCAGTTCAAGATGGCCCAGCACACCAGGCTGTAATGTTATTACATGGTAAATTGGTGGACTGCATTCCGGTGCTGGGCCCACAAGGCGCCGCGCCGTCCCGTCCCTCCCCCACCCGTCCATCCATGAACGTCCACCCCTTGAGCCTCGCCCTGCTCGCCATGTTGTCGAGCGGTGCCGCCCACGCGCAATCGTCCACCACCACGATGGGCACCGTGCATGTGCATCAATCCCACGGACAGCTGACCGCGCATGAAGTGCTGACCTCGGTCGACGTGCTCGGCGCCGAGCAGATCGAGGACCAGACCGTGGCGCAGAGCTGGGAACTGCTGGGCCAGATGCCCGGCATCCAGCTGACCGAGACGCGCCAGGGCGCCGAATCGGGCAAGGTCAGCTTCCGCGCGTTCAACGGCGAGGGCTATCTCAATGCGATCAAGACCCTGATCGACGGCATCCCCAGCAACGTCAACAGCGGCAACCAGCGCTTCATCGACATGCTGTTCCCGCTGGAGATCGACTACATCGAGGTCGTGCGCGGCACCAACGACCCGCGCTACGGCCTGCACAACATCGGCGGCAACATCAACTTCGGCACCCGCCAAGGCGGCGAGTACACCGATGCGCGGCTGACCTACGGCAGCTTCGACACCCGCCAGGCGCAAGTGGCGGTGGGTCGCGAGCAAGGCGGCTTCTCCCAGAACTACTTCTTTGGTGCGCAAGCCTCGGATGGCTACCGCGACCACGACACTTCGGAGAAGTATTCGCTGGGCGGCAAGTGGTTCTACGGCAGCCTCGAGGACGGCATGCGCATCGGCCTGACCGCGCGCGCCTATCGCCACCAGGCCGACGAACCCGGCTTCATGACCGCCGACGAACTGCAGGCCGGGCGCCGACGCTCGGATGTGCGCAATGCCAATGATGGCGACGACCGCACCATGCGCCAGTTCGGCCTGCACATGGATCTGGCGCTGACCGAACGGCTGGTGCTGGGGACCAAGCTCTATCACAACCGCTACCACGACGACCGCCGCGTGACATTCAGCGACCTGCCCACCGGCAACGCCCCGCGCCAGCGCCGCGTTTGGGACGAGACGCAATCGGGCATGCTGGCCACGCTCACCTGGGCCGCCCATCCCTCGCTCACCCTCGAGGGCGGCGCGAACTACGAGCAGCAAAAGAACGCCTACGTCAGAGAGCGCTTCAGCTACAGCGAACCAACCGACTTCGACGCATTGCCCGCGCGCGTCCAGAACGACGACCGCCATACCTTCGACAACACCGGCGCCTACGTGCAAGCGATCTGGCAGCCGACCGAGGCGCTCAAGATCGTGCCGGCCTATCGCATCGACCGCTTCGACGGCGCGACGCAACTGCCCGGCGGGGTGCGCGCGCCGCTACAGGATTACGGCACGATCGGCCAGCCCAAGCTCAGCCTGGTCTACGGGATCGGTGCCGACACCAATCTCTATGCGAACTGGGGACGCACCTTCCAGGTGCTCACCGGCAGTACCGAGCCGGCCTATCTCACGCCGGGGCAGGCGGCGATGCGCCCCTCGACCAACACCGGCATGGAGGCCGGCCTGCGCTTCCGCCCCTTCGCCGGCGCCCGAGGGCGCATCGCGGTATGGCAACAGGATGCGGAGAACGAAATCTCCAACATGCCCGCCACCGGCACGACCGTGGTGCTCGGCAAGACACGGCGCCGCGGGGTGGACCTCCAGCTCGACGCGCAGATCGGCGATAAGTGGACGCTGTGGGCATCGCATGCGTATCAGGAGGCGAAAATCGAGCGCGACGGCCGCGCCCCGGCCATGTCGATCGAAGGCAACGAAGTCGCCGCAACTCCGCGCACCATCAGCAACATCGGGCTCGACTACCGCGCGACCGATGCCCTGCAGTTCGGGCTGCAGGGCCGGGCGCAAGGCGACTACTACCTCGAAGAACAGAACATCACCGACAAGTACGGCGACTTCGCCGTCCTCGACCTGAGCGCGAAGTACCGCATCACCCCCCGCATGCACGTGGACGTGCAATTGCGGAACGTGACCGGGCGGGAGTACGTCTACGCCTGGTACGACAGCTTCTTCTGGGAGGACGCCCGGCCGATGTTCTCGCCGTCGTCGGGACGCACCGCCTTCGTTTCCCTGACCCTGAATCTGTAGCTCGCGCCGCGTGGCTGGCGTAAAACGTGCCTGCGCGCCCAACAGCTTCAGGTCGTCACCGTGCCCTGTACCAGACTTGCGTCCGCGCTGTATCCACGGTGCTTAAGTCTCCTAGGACTCACACTTCCGTTTCCTCTCCGGCTCGTCCTTCTTCGCCTGATCGAGATGCCACTCGATGGCGAAGTACATGCCCGTGCCGAGCACGATGATCTTGAACGTGAAGAGACGATGGGGAACCAGTCGTAGATGTCTAAGTTTCCAATGCGACTGCGCCCAACCCCGCCACCGTGAGGCGCACTCAACGCTCGCAAGCTGCTCGGCAGTTGTGCTGTGTTCTGGCCATCGCCGCATCCAGCTTCATCGCAACTTCTTGGACCGCTCTCCAAGCGCGACGCGCGTAATCCGGCAAGGGTATCTGCGCGATGCGCTCAACTGCTCTCTGGAAGCAGCCATGCGACAAAGAGTCCCCCCTCTCCGCATGATCTTGCTTTCGACTGCTGGAAGCCGAGTGGGATTCTGCACACTTGGAACCGCCAAGATTGCGTTGTGCCTTGAGAAGCCTACTCAAGTCTGAACTTCAAGCTGCTCCGTATACCAAAGCGCACCTCCACCTGATGCCGGATTTTTTTACTCAACAATGTTTGCGTGAAAGGCTCGCATGACCACTTTCGGCCAAGCGCAGTCCTTCATGATCTACCGACCAGATAGCTATTGGATGCTCGCAAGCTTGTCGATACCGGCCAACACTCCCGGAGAGATGCGCTCGAACTGCCAGCGAGGGATGTCGTCCCGCTCATACTGCTTGGCGACGTGCGCCTTCAGATCGTCAGCAGGTAGGCCACCCAGCAACTTGCTGACCTGCGCGTAGTAGGACGCCGAGCGAGATCTCGCGAACACCTCCATAGGACCGTAGGAGTGAGTTGCATAGACGAGGGTCTCGGGCCACCAGCGAACGTAGTAGTCATGGTTGAGTGTCGCTCGCAAGTACAGGACGAAGTCCGCTTGCATGAGCCCCTTGAAATCAAACCCAGATAATTCAGCTCGCTGCTTCAAGAGGTCAGCACGACTTGAGAGGCGTCCCAACTTGTTGTCTCGACCCTTGAAGGATTCCATGTAACTACGGAACTCGGCAAATGTTGTCGTTGCTTCCCGACCTCTACTGGCGCTCGTACTCACATAGTAGGGAGTTGCCAACAATCGATCGACGAGCGCGAAGCGCTCATAGCGAATCAGTATCGCGACAGTATGAAGGTAGAGCTCGTGTACAATGAACTTGAAGTTGTCAAATGCCCACGAATGGTGGGAGTTCATGTTCTCTGCGCGCTCAAGGTAGGGAAGGAGCTGTTCAAAAAACCGATGCAGCTTCTTCTGCATGTCGTCGCTCGCGGCGTACTGGGCAATTGCCAGCATCACTTGCACAAACTCATCCTTATAAGGAGTGAATTCCTCGATTGAGTCAGCGATCTGCTCGTCGGCGTCCTTGGATCCGTCAAGAGTAATTCTGAAACGCTCCAAGTTCTCGGCGAAGGTCGTCAGATACTCGTCCACCGCACCTTCAACGAATGGTCTCCCGTTCTTCAACGCGTCGAGGCATCTACGAGACGATACCGACGTGCCTAGAGACTTAGCGGGCTCCTCTTGCAAGAAGGCGGGCGCCTTTCCGATTTCCGGCTTCACATGCATGGGCTTGTCGAAGACCCACCTTACTAGGCGCTCAAACTCTGCCGCGTAGTTATCCGGGGCACTTAAGTCGATATAAATGCGACCTTTGTAGTAGGTGGGCAGGAAGGGCTTTCCTTCGTAGTCGCGCTCAGGAAGAACTGCTACGAACTTGTTTTGATCCTGCTTCTCGTAAACCTCGCGAGAAATGATCTGGGTCTCCGTTCCGACACCACTTACCCGACCGTCAGCCTTCTCCGCGTACTTCCTGTCGGAGATAACGGCAACCTTCTTAATAGTCGGGTCTGTGACCATCTTCTCCATGAAAGCGATCGAGTCGTGCCCCTCTTTCAGTTCCCACTTGTCTAGGATCACGTCGATCCCTGACTCCCTGAGCCTGGTCGCGAGGTCAATAACCCAAAGCTCGTGATCCTGAGATGACCAGCTATATGACATGAAAAGACGCGGCGGAGACATTAAGATCCTTCCATAGCCTAGAAATATATTGGGCTGATCAAAGCGCTTTCCAACTCGCTGCGACCAAGGGCTGGGCGACTTAGGAATCGGCCAAGCGTCTGCCTGAAAGATCCGCACCGGACTTCAATGGTCACTTGGTTAAGCGCTTAAATTATGGTCGATAAAGTGTAGCTCCGTCCATACAACCGCTGGTTCGAAACCGGCCAAGAAGTTCTCTAAGTCTATCAATCGCGAAGTCTCATAACAGATGTAGCCGGTACGTCCTCCTCAAGGTTCGAGCAATCAAAGAACCGCTTGACATCCGCGCAACCCCCTCGCACACTCGCCCACGGAGCCTAGAAACTCCTCACACAGCGGTACCCACCTCCGACAAACCGGTGGGTTTTTTGTGCCCGAATCTTTTCGAGCACAACCGACGCGTTGCCTGCGTCGGGAGGGCGGCTAATACAAGACCCTTCGGGGGAATACGCCCGCCGGCTGTGTGCGGTTTCTAGCCTCCCGACTTCCCGTCGCCGTTTCCGGCTGGCGGGTCACTTCGATGGACTGAAGGAGGCAATACGATGTCGAACCACGAAACGAACGACACCCAACGCGCCGGCTACTTCGTGCCGGAAGACGACCGGACACGGCTGGCGAAGCTGCGCGACCACATGGAGTTCCTGTCGCGTCTGGCGCAGCCGCGCACGCGGGACGAGGAGTTGGACGACCCGCCGGAAGTCAGCCACAACGAACTGGCGACGTGCCTGGCCATGCTGGCCGAGCAGGCCGAACTGGTGCTGGAGGCGATGGCATGGCGGCCACGGTCGCATTGGCTGGCCGAGGCGGACGCCTCCGCACCCGCAGCCGAAGTCGCCGAGACGCCCGCTGCACCGGACGCGCCGCCGTACGCGGCGCAGGCGGCGACAGCGAGCCCATCGGCGGGTTCGGCCGATGTGCCGGAGAGTTATGTCTTCGGCGTCACGATCGACCAGGCCGATGCGCTCGACCGGTTGGTGCAGACGCTGATGGCACATGGCGACGTGCTGGCGTCGGGCCATGAAGACGATCTGGCCGATGCCACGGTGCCGACGCTGGGGCTGGCGATCTCGGAAGGCGCGGATGCCGTGCGGGAAATCCTGGACCGGGTGCAGGACCAGCTGATCGAACGCGCTGGCAAGCCGCGTGGCGGCGTGCGAGAGGACACCCCGGTGTACGGCGCGGTGCCGCCGGCGCCCGCGCCGGTGCGGCCGGCTCTGCACTGATCGGCTGACGGGGTCGGGTTCGCCGCGGGTCCTGCTGCACAGCGGCGGGCCCGATCCCATTGTCGACCGCCGTTCGCGTTCGCGCGAACGCCCGTTCGTCACGGAGGATTGCCATGCATCGCCAACCCGAGACCGCCCACGCCGCCGAGCTCGGGGCCGAGTTCACTTCGTCCGCATCCAGTCCGCGCCCCAACGCGGACGTTCTCTCCCATCCTGATGACGACCGCGCCGCCCTGCCCCGCCGTCCGCGCCAGCCACGACGCTGTACCGTCGGCGTCGACCATTACCCCGGCCGAGACCGCTACCGGGGCGACGACGAAGTGCCTTACCTGCGCTTGCGTGGGCTCTGGCTCGAAGCGTTGGGCTTTACCGTCGGCACCCGCCTGCGGATCACCGCCGGCGCCGGCGTGCTGACGCTGACCGTCGACGGCACGGAGACCTGACATGCGCCGCGACCGTCCAGCCTACGGCATCAGCCTCGACCAGGTGGACCGCTTCGACAGCCTGATTCGCATCATCGTGGCCCAAGGCGACGTGCTGTCGTCGGTCGATCCGCGCCAACTGGAAGCCGACAGCGTGCCCGCGCTCGGCGATGCGATCTACGAAGCGGGCGTGGCCCTGCGCACTTTGATGGAGCAGGTGGGTGAGCAGGCGTTGCACAGCAATGAAGCCGCGGGCACGTTGGACAGCCAGGGCACCGCATACCGTTAGCGATCAGGCGCATGCGGATCGCTGCCCTGCAATGGCGCGTCCATGCATGACGCGCATGGACGTGCCCGCCCCACCCATCCTGTCCCGTATGTCCCCACGCGCAGCGCTCGCCTTTCGCGCCTTAGGCAAACACGCGACAATGCGGGGCGCTGCGTCGTTCGCGACGCGCGTGCCATGGCGTCGTCCCTTCGCGGATGCAGCGCCACGGGGCAGCCGCGGGCTGCGCCGGGCGGCCATGGTGCGTTTTCTCCCCGACTTCCGACGAGACACGCCCGACATGTCCGAGACACCGAAGATCCTCTACACGCTCACCGACGAAGCTCCGTTTCTCGCCACGCAGTCGCTGCTGCCGATCGTCGAGGCGTTCACGCGCACGGCGGGCATCGCGGTCGAGACGCGCGACATCTCGCTGGCCGGGCGCCTGCTGGCGCAGTTCCCCGAGCGGCTCAACGACGCGCAGAAGATCGGCGACCACCTGGCCGAGCTCGGCGCGCTGGCCACCACGCCCGAGGCCAACATCATCAAGTTGCCGAACATCAGCGCCTCGGTGCCACAGCTCAAGGCGGCGATCGCCGAGCTGCAGGCGCAGGGCTTCGACCTCCCGGCCTACCCCGATAGCCCCAAGGACGATGCCGAGCGCGACGCCAAGGCGCGCTACGACCGGGTCAAGGGCAGCGCGGTCAACCCGGTGCTGCGCGAGGGCAACTCCGACCGCCGGGCGCCGGCGTCGGTGAAGGCCTACGCGCGCAAGCATCCGCACCGCATGGGCAAGTGGTCGTCGGATTCGAAGACGCACGTGGCGCACATGGACGATGGCGATTTCTACGGCAGCGAGCGCTCGGCGACGATCGCCAAGGCCGGCGCGCTGAAGATCGAGTTGGTCGGCGCCGACGGCGCGACCACGGCGCTGCGCGATCCGGTGAAGGTGCAGGCGGGCGAGATCGTCGATGCGGCGGTGCTGTCGCGCAAGGCGCTGGCGTCGTTCGTCTCGGCGCAGATCGCCGATGCGAAGGCGCAGGACGTGCTGTTCTCGCTGCACCTCAAGGCGACGATGATGAAGGTCTCCGACCCGATCCTGTTCGGCGTGGTCGTGGGCGAGTTCTACCGCGACGTGCTGGCCAAGCATGCCGACGCGCTGGCGCAGGTGGGCTTCGACCCGAACAACGGCATCGGCGACCTGTACGCGCGCATCCAGTCGCTGCCGCAGGACCAGCAGGACGCGATCCGCGCCGACATCGACGCGCTGTACGCGCAGCGGCCGGCGCTGGCGATGGTCAACTCCGACAAGGGCATCACCAACCTGCACGTGCCCAGCGACGTGATCGTCGATGCGTCGATGCCGGCGATGATCCGCGACTCGGGCGGCATGTGGAACGCAGCTGGCAAGCTGCAGGACGCCAAGGCGGTGATCCCCGACCGTTGCTACGCGGGCGTCTACCAGGCGGTGATCGAGGACTGCCGCGCAAACGGCGCGTTCGATCCGGCGACGATGGGCTCGGTGCCCAACGTGGGCCTGATGGCGCAGAAGGCCGAGGAATACGGCTCGCACGACAAGACGTTCCAGATCCCGGCCGACGGCACGGTGCGGGTGACCGACGCCGACGGCAACGTGGTGTTCGAGCACGCGGTGGAGAGCGGCGACATCTGGCGCATGTGCCAGACCAAGGACGCGCCGATCCAGGACTGGGTGAAGCTGGCCGTGAACCGCGCGCGCCTGTCGGGCACGCCGGCGGTGTTCTGGCTCGACAGCGCGCGTGCGCACGATGCGCAGGTGATCGCGAAGGTCGAGACGTATCTCAAGGACCACGACACCGCTGGGCTGGACATCCGCATCCTGCCGCCGGTCGAGGCGACGGCGTTTTCGCTGGCGCGCATCCGCAAGGGCGAGGACACCATCTCGGTGACCGGCAACGTGCTGCGCGACTACCTGACCGACCTGTTCCCGATCATGGAGCTGGGTACGAGCGCGAAGATGCTGTCGATCGTGCCGCTGATGGCAGGCGGTGGACTGTTCGAGACCGGCGCCGGCGGTTCGGCGCCCAAGCACGTGCAGCAGTTCGTCGAGGAGAACTACCTGCGCTGGGATTCGCTGGGCGAGTTCCTCGCGCTGGCGGCCTCGCTCGAGCACCTGGGCCAGACCCGCGACAATCCGAAGGCCAAGGTGCTGGCCGCGGCGCTGGACGCGGCCAACGGCCGGATCCTCGACGAGAACCGCTCGCCGGCGCGCAAGGTGGGCGAGCTCGACAACCGCGGCAGCCACTTCTACTTGGCGCTGTACTGGGCCCAGGCGCTGGCGGCGCAGGACGACGACGCGGACCTGAAGGCGACGTTCGCACCGCTGGCGAAGACGCTGTCGGACAACGAAGCGAAGATCGTCGCCGAGCTCAACGGCGCGCAGGGCAAGCCGGTCGAGATCGGCGGCTACTACCACCCCGATCTGGCGAAGATCGGCGAGGCGATGCGCCCGAGCAAGACTTTCAACAACGCGCTGGTGGCGTTGCAGGGCTGATCGGTCGGTCGGCGGTCATCCCGCTTCTCGCTCCCTCCCCGCCTGCGGGGGAGGGTTGGGGTGGGGGCCCGCCGTTGATCGCATTAAAAACCCAGGACATCGCGTCCTGGGTTTTTGTTTCACGTTGACGCCGGCTCCGCATTTGTCCGGACGACGCGCGCCTGGTAGCGGCTCGGGATTCGGAAAAGCCGGTTCACGCAAACAGCCCGACCCAAGTCAGGCTTTCGCTGCTGCGTCGCCAGCGAGTGTTCCTGCCAGCAGGTCGAGCAGGAGCGTCATGCTGTCGGCCACGCTTTTGAGCCCTTTGCGCGGCGTCAATTGCCCATTGGCTTCCAGAGCCAACAGGCCGTGCATTGCAGCCAGCAATACGCCCGCGAGTGGCTCGCACTCGGATCCGGGCAGCACCTTGCTTGCCTGGCACTCCGCGACGATGCCGAAGAATTCGGAGATCGACTCTGCCCCCTTTTTCTCCAGCTCTGCGCTCTCGGCGGAGAGATGCGGGTTATGGAACAACAACCGATAACGTGCGGGACGCGCCTGCGCGTAGGCGATAAGCACGTCGAGCGCCGCCGTGAGCTTCTGTCTGGACGCTTTGTCGGAATGACGGATCTTGCTCAGGGCAACGGCAATTTCCGCGAAATCGGCGGCCGCGACGGCGGCGAGCAGCATATCGCGGCTTCTGAAATGCCGGTACGGCGCGTTGTGGGAGATGCCGACCGCCTGGCTGACGGCTCGCAGGGTGACTGCGCCTTCCCCGCCCGTGTCCAGCAGCTGGCCTGCCGCCTCGATCAGTCGACGTTCGGTCGTCATCTTGGTGCGTGGAACTCCTCACTCTCCTGAAGGCGCACCAAGACCCTGGAATCGTTCCACAGCGTTTCGGCGAGTACACGGTCATAGGATAGCGTCGAAGACCGCCTTTCGCGAAAGCCGCGCTCGTCTGCCTGGAAGTACTTGCCGGAGCCTGAGGCGAAGGCTTCATCGACTGCGAGGCGGGCAAGGGCCTCGCCCGCGACCGCAAGACTGCCGACGTTGACACCCGCGCGCTTCATCAGCCATTTGACGAGACGAGAGCGAATGATGGCCTGGACCGGCTTCGGCAATCCGCGGGCGAAGGCGCTCTCGGAGATACCGCCCGGATCGAATGCGATCGAGGCCATGGCCGAACCGGATCGACGGAACCTGCGATCCAGCTCGTAAGCGTAGAGAATCGTGCAGAGCTTGGACGTGGAATAGCGGCTTTGCGCCGCGATCACCGGCTTGCCGTCCTTGCCTTGACTGGCAAGGGCCTTCGCATCGGGGTGGACAGCCGAGCCGAACCGGCCGTCACCCGTCTCCGGATCGTGCGTTCCGCTGGCAGTGAACACGACCCTTCCGTTCTCCGCCAGGAGATCGATGAGGAGGTGAAGCAGGAGGAAATGCCCCAGGCAGTTGGTGGCAAACGTCAGTTCGTAGCCATCCACGCTGTGGCTGACGGGGCTGGTGCCCGAGATGCCCGCATTGCAGATGATCGCGGACAGTGTGCCCAGTTCGGCCGCATCGAACCATGCGCGGACCTGCGCTGCGGCTTGCCTGATAGACGCAAGCGACGAGGTGTCGGTCGTGACGGTGAACACGCGAACGCGATGTGCGGCGCGAAGTTCTTCGGCGACGACATCCATCCGCTCCGGAGAGCGCCCAGCCAAGACGATATCGAATCCGCGGGCGGCCAGTTGCCTTGAACATTCCAGCCCAATGCCGGTGTGGCCTCCGGTAATCAGAACACTCGACATGTGCGCCTCCAAAGTTGACAGTGTCAACGTACCGTATGGCGCAATGTTGACAATGTCAACATTGCTTGGCCCGCTGCCATGCGAGGGCAATGCCGGGCGGTCGAGATCGGCGGCTACTACCACCCCGATCTGGCGAAGATCGGCGAGGCGATGCGGCCCAGCGCGACCTTCAACAAAGCGCTGGCGGCGTTGCAGGGCTGATCCGACGGTCGGCGGTCATCCCGCTTTTCGCTCCCTCCCCCGCCTGCGGTGTACAGACCGGAGACAAGGTGGACACCTGTTCGGAGACATGGTGGACGGGTCATGCGAGGGCGCGCCCCGCGTTCACTTGCCCGGTGGCCAGGTCGATCCTGGCCACTCGACACGTGCTCCAGTACACCTCGTAGCGTCCGTCCTCCAGAGTTGGGCGGATCGCCACACGCTCGCCCACGAACGCCTTGCCCACCTTCCAGTTCTGCCCTCGCCAGGCGATGCGGCCATGTTCGTGCACGAGCCGCACCTCGTCCCTGTTGCCGTATTCAGGCGGTGCCGGATGCTCGACGTAGTCCCGTGCGCTAGGGCGATAGCGATCGACCGGCACGCCCATCCCCAGCGCCTCGTGTGGGCGCTGCTGGTT
>NZ_LASZ01000008.1 GCF_001014645.1 Luteimonas sp. FCS-9
TGCGGTATTAGCGTAAGTTTCCCTACGTTATCCCCCACAAATAGGCAGATTCCGATGTATTCCTCACCCGTCCGCCACTCGCCACCCAAGGAGCAAGCTCCTCTGTGCTGCCGTTCGACTTGCATGTGTTAGGCCTGCCGCCAGCGTTCACTCTGAGCCAGGATCAAACTCTTCACTTAAATTTTTCGACGTCGTCCCGAAGGACTTCGTCAATGCTTTGAGTGCAGATGTCCTACCTGAGCTTCAAAACTACTCACTCGCATTTGCATGCTATATGAATTGACTTGTTGCTCTTTCGAAACGTCTGCTGATGGACAACGCCACCTGCCAGACGTCCGCACAAGTATCCTGCGCACACTGTCAAAGATCTTCGGAAGTGGCCTCAGCGCCTGCTTCCCAGTGCTTCGAAGTTTCCTCCGAAGCGAGCCGCCCATTCTAGCGCGGTTTTGGCATTCGTCAACACCTTTCGGGGAATCTCTCTGCCTCCCTTCAGCGCGCCGGACCAAGTCCGTTTCCGCCGAAGGAGCCGCACATCTTAGCGCAGCTTCCCGATCTGTCAACTCCCTGTGAAACCCCAGGAGCCCGACCGGCCCCGCCTCCCTGTCCGACCTCAGCGTCGATCCAGCGTTGCTGGGCGCGCATTGTGCACAAGCCCGTCACATTTGCATAGCGTTTTTTTCACTTCATTCGTCTTGACCGATGCCGACGCTTGTCCAAAGGTGTGACCCTCCCTTCAGAAGCGACCCGAGCCATGCGTGCGATCCGTCTCCTGATGCTGTGCCTGTTCGCCGCGCTGCTGCCTGCCTGCGCCAGCGGCGCGCCCTGGGTGGAGCTGGCGGGCCATCGCTACCAGGTGGAGATCGCCGACAACGACGAGGCCCGCGCGCGCGGCCTGATGTTCCGCGACACGCTCGCCGAGGGCCACGGCATGCTGTTCGTGCACGAGAGCGAGGCACCGCAGGCGTACTGGATGAAGAACACCCGGATCGCGCTCGACATCCTCTACTTCGATGACGAGCGACGCCTGGTCTCGCAGCAGCGCGACGTGCCGCCCTGCTCGGGCGGCAACCGCTGCCCCTCGTATCCAAGCCAGGCGCCCGCGCGCTACGTGCTCGAACTCAACGCCGGCGAGGCCCGGCGCATCGGATTGCGCGACGGCGAGGTGCTGACGCTGTCGCCGTCGATCCATGTGCCTTGATCGTGCCGCCGGCGGGACCGACACGCTGGATGCGCCCGGGCTGACCTGGGCGCGGGTCGGCCGGCTCGAGCCCGCGGCGCTGCCGTTGTTCGAGGCCGCGCTGCTGGTCGCGCGCGACGAGTATCCGGAGCTCGACGCCGGCGCCTTCGATGCGCGCATGCAGGCGCACGCGGCACATCTGCGCGTCGAGGTCGACGCGATCGAGTCGGGCCCGTTGAAGATGCAGGCGATCAACCGGCACCTGTTCGAGGAGGTCGGCTACACCGGCGACCAGGACACGTACTACGACCCGCGCAACAGCTACCTCAACGAGGTGATCGGCCGGCGGCGCGGCAATCCGATCTCGCTGGCGATCGTGCAGCGCGAGGTCGCGCGCCGGCTCGGCGTCCCGCTCGAGGGCATCTCGTTCCCGGGCCATTTCCTGGTCCGGCTGCCGGTCGGCGACGGCATGCTGGTCATGGACCCGTTCAACGGCGGGCGCCCGCTCGACCTCGACGAACTGCGCATGCGCGCAACGGCCCACGTGGGCGGGACGCCGCCCGACGACGATGCGCTCGCCACGATGCTGCGCCCGGCCACGCCACGCGCGACCGTGATGCGAATGCTGCGCAACCTGCACGCGGTGTATCGCGATGCCGGCGACTGGGCGCGTGCGGCGCGCAGCGCCGACCGACTGCTGACGCTGCACCCGGGCGCGTCCGACGCGCTGCGCGATCGCGGGCTCGCCTACCTGGCGCTGGGGCATGTCGCCGGCGCGCGGGACGACCTGTCGCGCTACCTGCAGGCCGTACCCGAGGCCGAAGACGCCGGCGCGATCCGCGCGCGGCTGGTCGAGGCCGGCGCGCACCGCCATCGCGCGCATTGAAGCTGCCGTCGCAGCGCCTGGCCGGACGGGCGCGGCGCGCGGCTCAGAGCGCCATCATCTCGAAGTCGTCCTTGGTGACGCCGCAGTCCGGACAGGTCCAGGTCTCGGGCACGTCTTCCCAGCGCGTGCCCGGCGCGATGCCCTCGTCGGGCAGTCCGGCCGCCTCGTCGTAGAGGAAGCCGCAGACCACGCACATCCAGGTGCGGTAGGCGGCCTGCGTCGAAGTGTCGTTCATCGGATAATGGCTGCTGCAGCGGTGTCGGTCCGGAGCCGCATTGTCCCATCGCGTCCCGTGGACCGGAACCCATGCCGATGAACGCTTCCCCGACCGATCCGCCGCGCGGGCTGTACCTGCTCACGCCCGACGAGGTCGACACCGCGCGGCTGCTGGCGCGGGTCGCCAGCGTGCTGCCGCACGCGACGTGGCTGCAGTACCGCAACAAGCGCGCCGACGCGGCGCTGCGCCGCGAGCAGGCCGGCGCGCTGCTGGCGCTGTGCCGGGCCACCGGGGTGCCGCTGCTGGTGAACGACGACTGGCGGCTGGCGGCCGAGCTCGGTGCCGACGGCGCCCACGTCGGCGAGGACGACGGCGCGCTCGCCGAGGCGCGCGCCGCGCTGGGCGCGCACGCGATCCTCGGCGCCTCGTGCTACGACGACGGCGCGCTGGCGGTGCGCGCGGTCGAGGCAGGCGCCAGCTACGTGGCCTTCGGCAGCTTCTATCCATCGCCGACCAAGCCGGCGGCGCGGCGCGCGCGCCCGGCGCTGCTGCGCGAGGCTGCCGCGCTGGGCGTACCGCGGGTGGCGATCGGCGGCATCACGCCGGACAATGCGCGCACGCTCGCCGCGGCCGGTGCCGACCTGGTCGCGGTCATCAGCGGCGTGTTCGACGCGCCGCATCCGGCCGGCGCCGCGCGCGCCTATCGCGCCTGCTTCGGGCTCTGAGCCCAACCCACCTTTTGGAGCCCCCATGGATACCGCCCGTTCGCAAGCCCTGTTCTCCCGCGCCCGCACGCTGATGCCCGGCGGCGTCAACTCGCCGGTGCGCGCATTCAAGTCCGTGGGCGGGGAGCCGTTCTTCGTGCAGCGCGCCGACGGGCCGTACCTGTTCGACGCCGACGACAACCGTTACATCGACTACGTCGGCTCGTGGGGTCCGATGATCGTCGGCCACAACCACCCCGCGGTGCGCCAGGCGGTCAAGCGCGCGATCGGCGACGGGCTGTCGTTCGGCGCGCCGTGCGCCGCCGAGGTGACGATGGCCGAGCGCATCACCGCGCTGGTGCCGTCGTGCGAGATGGTGCGCATGGTCAACTCGGGCACCGAGGCGACGCTGTCGGCGATCCGCCTGGCGCGCGGCGCGACCGGCCGCACCTGCATCGTGAAGTTCGAAGGCTGTTACCACGGCCACGGGGACTCGTTCCTGGTCAAGGCCGGCAGCGGCGCGCTGACCTTCGGCGTGCCGACCTCGCCGGGCGTGCCCAAGGCGCTCGCCGACCTGACGCTGACGCTGCCCTACAACGACTTCGACGCCGCGACCGAGCTGTTCGAACGCGCCGGCGACCAGATCGCCGGGCTGATCATCGAGCCGGTGGTCGGCAACGCCAACTGCCTGCCGCCGCGCGAAGGCTACCTGCAGCACCTGCGCGCGTTGTGCACGCAGTACGGCGCGCTGCTGATCTTCGACGAGGTGATGACCGGCTTCCGCGTCGCGCTCGGCGGCGCGCAGGCACGCTACGGTGTGACGCCGGACCTGAGCACGTTCGGCAAGATCATCGGCGGCGGCATGCCGGTGGGCGCCTACGGCGGGCGGCGCGACCTGATGGAACAGATCGCGCCAGCGGGTCCGATCTACCAGGCCGGCACGCTGAGCGGCAATCCGGTCGCGATGGCGGCCGGCCTGGCGATGCTGGACCTGGTGTCCGAGGCCGGTTTCCACGACAGGCTGGAGGCGGCGACGCACACGCTGTGCGACGGGCTGGAGGCGGCGGCGCGCGAGGCCGGCGTGCCGTTCACGACCACGCGCGTCGGCGCAATGTTCGGCCTGTTCTTCACCGACCAGCCGGCCGTCGACACCTACGCGCAGGCCGTCGCCTGCGACACGGCGGCCTTCAACCGGTTCTTCCACGCGATGCTCGAACGCGGCGTGTTCCTCGCGCCGTCAGCGTTCGAGGCGGGGTTCCTGTCGTCCGCGCACGATGCGGCGGTGATCGACGCGACGCTCGACGCGGCGCGCAGCGCATTCGCGACCCTCGGGGCGTCATGAAGCCGGCGGACGGCCCGGTGCAGGAGTCCGATCCGCAGGCCAGCGTGTTCGAGCGCGACTTCCTGCCCGGCAGTCCGACGGGGTTTCGCAACCTCTGCTACCGGTTGCTGTTCCACCACGACACGCCCGCGGAACGCAATTTCGATCTTGCCCTGATCGCGACGATCGTGGCCAGCGTCGTCATCGTGCTGCTCGACAGCGAGCCGTCGATCAAGGCGCGCTGGCATCACGGGCTGCTCGTCGCCGAATGGGTGTTCACCATCCTCTTCACGATCGAGTACGGCCTTCGTCTCTGGGCCGTCCGGCGTCCGGTGCGCTACGCCACGAGCTTCTTCGGCATCATCGACCTGCTGGCGATCCTCCCCAGCTACCTGTCGCTGCTGATCGCCGGCAGCCAGTACCTGCTGGTGATCCGGGTCCTGCGTCTGCTGCGCATCTTCCGGGTGCTCAAGCTGGTGCAGTACTCGTCCGAGGCGGGGGTGCTGATCGGCGCACTGGTGCGCAGCCGGCGCAAGATCGCGGTCTTCGTGTGCACCGTCGTAACGATCGTGGTCATCTTCGGCGCGCTGATGTACGTCATCGAAGGCCCGGCGCACGGCTTCACGTCGATCCCGACCGGCATGTACTGGGCGGTCGTGACGATGGGCACCGTCGGCTTCGGCGACATCTCCCCGGGCACGCCGTTCGGCCGTTTCATCACTTCGATCCTGATCCTGATCGGCTACAGCATCATCGCCGTGCCGACCGGCATCTACACCGCCGAACTCGCCAGCACCCTGCGTCCGAAGCGGCGCCACGTCCGCTGCGACGGGTGCGCCCTGACCGACCACGAACAGGGCGCGCTGCACTGCCGGCACTGCGGCAGAAGCCTGCCGGCCGACGACCGCGACGTTTGAGCGCTCGGCCCCGCCCGTCGCTGGTGCTGTTCGACTTCGACGGCGTGCTCGCGCACTACACGCACGCCGCGCGTCTGACCGAGCTGGCGCGGGTCGCGGGCTGCACGGCGGCCCGGGTCGATGCGGCGCTGTTCGCGTCGGGGCTGGAGCGCGCCTACGACAGCGGCGCGATCGACACCGCGACCTATCTGCAGCGGCTGGGCGCCGCGCTCGGTTGCACGATCGACGAAACCGCATGGATCGCCTCGCGCGTGGCCGCCAGCCGCGTGGATCCCGCAGTGCTGGCGCTGGTGACGTCGGTCGCGCAGCGCGTGCCGGTCGGCGTGCTCAGCAACAACGGCGTGCTGATGGCCGAGGCGATGCGCCGCATCGTCGCTCCGCTGTTCCCGATGCTCGACGGCCGCGTGCTGTGCAGCGGCGCGCTGCGGGCGCGCAAGCCCGAACGCGCGATCTTCGACCGGGCGCTCGCGCATTTCGCCGTCGAGGCGCGCCAAGTCCTGTTCCTCGACAACCTGTTCGCCAACGTGCGCGGCGCACGCGCCGCCGGGCTGCAGGCCGACACCGTGCACGATGCGCGTTCGCTGCGGCGGGTCCTGCGGCGGCACGGCTTGGGCTCGGCGTGCTGAGCACGCTGCGGCCGCCTGCCCGCCGACCACCCCACTTGAAGTTCGCTTGATTCCGGCAGGGGAAGCTCCGTACACCGTCCATCGCCCGGAGACTCCGATGCTGCGTTCCCTGCTTCCCTGCTTGTTCGCCGCCGCCCTGCTGCTGCCATCCGGCGCCCATGCCAAGGACACCGTGCTCGTCGTCCTCAGCGGCGAGGGACGAGACGCCGGACAGACCCGCCCCGGGTACGAGTTCGACGAACTGTCCCAGGCCTGGGCGATCTTCCGGGCCAACGGCCTGGCGGTCGAACTCGCCAGCCCGCAAGGCGGCGCGATCGAGGCGGACAAGTACGATCCCGGTGCCCCGGCCAACGCCGCACTGCTGGCCGACGACGCCACGATGCGGCAGCTGGCCGATACCCGCCGCATCGCCGACCTGCGCGCCGAGGACTACGCCGCGGTCTACATCGTCGGCGGCAAGGGGGCGATGTTCGACCTGCCGCGCGAGCCTGCCCTGCAGACACTGCTCGGGCAGGCCTGGGACCGCGGCGCGGTGATCGCCGCGGTCTGCCATGGCCCTGCCGCCCTGGTCGACGTGCACCTCGCCGATGGCAGCCTGCTGGTCGAGGGGCGGCGCATGACCGGCTTCAGCAACGAGGAGCAGGCACTGTTCAGCAAGCGGTGGGGCGCCGAGTTTCCGTGGCTGCTGGAGGACACGTTGCGCGAGCGCGGCGCGATCTGGGACGAGGCGCCGCTGATGATGCCCAAGCTGGTCGTCGATGGCCGCCTGATCACCGGACAGAATCCCTACTCGACCCCAGCCGTGGCCGAAGCCATCGTACGCGGCCTGGACCGGACGCCAGTGGCCCGGACCCCGTCGCGCGACGAGCGGAGCATGGCCCTGGTCGCACGCCTGCGTGACGGCGATGCCGCCGGCGCCCGGGCGACGCTGGCGCGGGAGCTGGCGTCCCACCACGTCGAGCTCGTCGGCGCGCTCGGCTACTACCAGGCCCAGGCCGCGGGCACCGATGCGGGTGCGCTGCGCCTGGCGCTGCAGACGATGGAACTGGCGCTGCCCTACATGCCCGAACCGCGATTGAAGCTTGCCGCCGCCGATGCGCACCTTCGACTCGGGGACCGCGAGCGCGCGCGTGTCCTGGTGCTTCAGGCACTGGAAGCCTCGCCCGGCCTGGAACAGGCTGATGCCCTTCTGAAGCGGATCGATGGTTGACGCGATGCAGGCCGGACTGCGGATTCTTGTGATCGAGGACAACGTCGTCCTGCGCGGCAATCTGGGCGCGATGTTCGCCGAGCAAGGCATCTCCGCCAGGTTCGCCGCGGACGGACGCAGCGGGCTGCAGGCAGCGCTCGAGGATCCGCCGGACGTCCTGGTGCTCGACGTGGGCCTGCCGGGCTTGGACGGCCTGCGCGTCTGCGAACGGCTGCGCGCGCAGGCCGATCGCCACGTCCCGGTCTTGATGTTGACCGCGCGCGATGCGCTCGAGGACAAGCTGCGCGGCTTTCGCAGCGGGGCCGACGACTACCTGGTCAAGCCGTTCGCCGGCGCCGAACTGCTGGCGCGCTGCCTGGCACTGTCGCACCGCCACCGCGCGGGCACGTCCCATGCGCTGCGCATCGGCACCCTGTGCATCGATCGCCGGAGCGGTCTGGTCGAGCGCGACGGAACGCCGCTGCAGCTGCAGCAGACGGCCCGGCAGCTGCTGCTGGCGCTGGCCGAGGCGTGGCCGCGCACGTTGACGCGCAGCGAGCTGGTCGAGCGCATCTGGGGCGATACGCCGCCAGAATCGGATCCATTGCGCACCCACCTCTACACGCTGCGGCAGGCGCTGGACCGGCCGTTCGCGACACCGATGCTCAGGACGGTGCATGGCGTCGGCTTTCGCCTGGAGGCGGACTCGTGACTGCCGCCGGCAAGTCGCGGAAGCGCTTGCGGCACCGTCTGATGATGGCCTTCGCCGGGTTCGCGCTGTTCGTCGCCGCGCTGTACGGCTTCTACGTCGTGGCGTTCGTCTACCTGGTCGAGGACCGCTTCTTCGAGGCGCTGCTGCAGCAGGAAACCCAGGCGCAGCAGGCGCACCACGACGTGCACGGCGCCTGGAGGCAACCCCAGCTGCCGTTCGTCAGTGTGCACGTCGATCCGGTCACGCTGCCGGATGGGCTCGGTGAAAGGCTGGCCGACGCGCCATGGCGCCGCGAGTTCGCGGGGGCCGACGGACGGCACTACCACCTCCAGCCGCTGGCACCGGACGCATCGGCCTGGCTTCTGGCGGAGGTGAGCCAGCAACTGGTGGTGCGCCCGATGCGCGGCAGGCTCATGAGGTGGCTGGGTGGATCGGGACTGGCGGTGCTGGCGCTGGCGCTGCTGCTCGGCGCCTGGCTGGCGCGCCGGGTGACCGCGCCGCTGTCGCGCCTGGCCATGCTCGTCGACGATGCCACCCCGTCCCAGCTGCCTGCGGGCTTCGCAGACAGCTTTCCGAACGACGAAGTGGGCACGCTCGCCCGCGGGCTCGAGCGACTGATTGCGCGCGTCGACACCTTCGTCGCGCGCGAACGCGAGTTCACTCGCGACGCCAGCCACGAACTGCGCACGCCGCTGGCGGTGATCCGCAGCGCCTGCGAGCGCCTGGCCGCCGGCGGCCCACTGGACGACACGTCGCGTCGCCAGCTCGACCATGTCCTGAGCTCCACGCGTCAGCTGGAACAGACGGTCTCCACGCTGCTGGCATTGGCGCGGGAGGAGCACGCCGCGGCGTCGGCAGAGGATGTCGCGGTGTTGCCGCTGCTCGAACGCGTGATCGTCGAGCAGGCCCCGTTGCTGGAGGGTCGCGACGTGGTCGTCCGGATGCAGGTGCCTGCGCAGACGCGCGCGCAGTTGCCTGCGGCGGTGCTGCACATCGTGCTGTCGAACCTGGTCGGCAACGCGTTCGCCCATTCGAGCGCCGGCGAGGTCGTCATCGAGATCGACGCCGGCTGGCTGCGTATCGCCAACCCCGGCACCGCGATCGCCGCGGATGCGTTCCGCCCGTTCGCCAGGGGCGACGCCAGTGCCGGTTTCGGGCTGGGACTGGCGATCGTTCGCCGCTTGTGCGAACGCCATGGGATCGCGTTGCGCTTCGATGCCGAAGCGGGCGGGCCGGCCGCCCGGCTCAGGCTGTCGTCCTGAGCGTCCAGCGCCTGGACATGACGGGGCACGCGAGCGATGGACCCGGGGATGCGCCCACGCATCGCCCGAGGGCGATGCGTGCACGGTCACCGGGCGGCGAGGTGGTCGGCCAGTGCCGCGCGCAGGCGCGCCAGGCCCTCGGCGATGTCGGCATCGGCGATGTTGAGCGCCGGCACGAAGCGCAGCACGTCGGGCCCGGCCTGCAGCAGCAGCAGGCCATGGTGCGCGGCGCGGTCGAGGATCGCGGCGGCCTGGCCGGCGTGCTCGGGACGCAGCACGGCACCGAGCATCAACCCGCGGCCGCGGACCTCGGCGAACAGGCCGAACTCGGCATCGAGCGCGGCCAGGCCGTCGCGCAGCGCGCGCGACTGGCGCGCGACGTTGTCGGCGATCTGCTTTGAGGCGAGCTTGCGCAGCGCGACGCGCGCGACCGCAGCGGCCAGCGGGTTGCCGCCGAAAGTGGTGCCGTGGTCGCCGAACTGCATCGCCTCGGCCACCTTCGGCCCGGCCAGCAGCGCGCCGATCGGGAAACCACCACCGAGCGCCTTGGCCAGCGTGACGATGTCGGGCGTTGCGCCATCCTGTTCGTAGGCGAACAGCGTGCCGGTGCGACCCATGCCGCTCTGGATCTCGTCGAGCACCAGCAGCGCGTCGAAGCGGTCGCACAGCGCGCGCACGGCGGCCAGGTAGCCGTCGGCGGCGGGCATCACGCCGCCCTCGCCCTGGACCGGCTCGAGCATCACCGCGGCGACGTCGCCGCCGGCCATCGCGGCTTCGAGCTGCGCGACATCGTTGAAGTCCACGTAGCGGAAGCCGCCGGGCAGCGGCTCGTAGCCGGCCTGGTACTTGGGCTGCGCGGTCGCCGTGACCGCGGCCAGCGTGCGGCCGTGGAAGCTGCCGCGGCAGGTGACGATCACGCGGCGGTCGGGACCGCGGCCCTGTGCCGTGGCCCACTTGCGCACGAGCTTGATCGCCGCCTCGTTGGCCTCGGCGCCGGAGTTGCACAGGAACGCGCGCGTGGCGAAGCCGCTGGCCTCGACCAGTTCGGCCGCCAGCCGCAGCGGCGGCGCGCTGTAGAACACGTTGCTGGTGTGCCACAGCTTGCCGGCCTGCTCGACCAGCGCTTTGAGGAGGTCGGGGTCGTTGTGGCCGAGGCCGCAGACGGCGATGCCGGCCGACAGGTCGACGTACTCCCGGCCGGCGTCGTCCCACAGGCGCGAGCCCTGGCCGCGGTCGAGCACGAGCGCGCGCGGTCGGTAGACCGGCAGGACGTAGCGGGCCAGGGACAGCGGGGCGTCGGTCGCGGTGCTCATGCCGGTGGGGTCGCTCGAGAAACGGGGAGGTCGCGCATTCTCGCGCATTCGCGCGCGCACCGGCGATCGGGCCGCAATCCAGCGGCCCGCACCGGTCACAGCCTGTTTGCGCGCTCGACCAGGCCGTTGTAGGCCTCGAGCACGGCCCGCGCCGAACCGCGCGGTGCCAGGCCCGAGGCCGGGTTGTCGAGCATCCGCTGCTCGTCTTGCGTATACGGCGTCCCGGCGCGCGTGCGTTCGATCCGCGCCCGCGCGACGCGCCGCAGATCGTCGAGGCCGCTGTTGAAGCTGGCCCAGCGGTCCGCCATACCGTCCTGGGTGGCGACCTGCGCACGCGCCTCTTCGGCCAGCGCGTCGAAGGCATCGAGCTCGCGCTCGGCCGCCGCCACGTCGAAGGTGCGCTCGGCCATGCGCTCGACCAGCGACTTGGCATCGGCCATCAGCGAGAGGTGATAGAAATCGGCGGTGCGCCCCTCGCTCTGTTCGAGCGCGGCGATCCGCGCGCGCTGCTCGCCTTCGATCTGCGCTTGCAGCTGCGACGACAACGCATCGCTGGCCTCGCCGTAGGCGGTGATCGCGGCCATCAGCGGCGGGTGCATGCGCTTGCCCTGGGCGAACGCGTCCTGGCGGAATCCATCATCGGCGTAGTAGCGCGACGCTTCCTCGAACAGCGGCTCGAGGGCCTTGGCCGCATCGCGGAATCGCACGACCGCCGTGTCGAGCGCCGGCAGTGCCGGCTCGGCGGTCAGCACCCGGTCGACCGGGCCTGCGCACTGGTCCAGACCCTGACGCGGGACGTGGCCCGGCCCGAAGGCCTTGGCCTCGTCACCGCGCGGACCGGCCTGCGGGTCCTGCATCCAGCTGCCGTACACCGCGACGCCCTTGCGGACGTCCCCGTCCATGGCGTTGAAGCACGACACATAGGCATTGACCTTGCCGTTGCGCGCCTGGCGCGCCTGCGTGGCCTGGGCGGCATCGAGCGCGTCGGCACCGGCCTGGAGCGGGTTGCGCTCGCAGGCGGCCAGGCCGGCCGCGGCGATCAGGGCGAGCAGCGCCGGGGACAGCTTCCGGGACATGACGGGACTCTCCTTGAAAACGTTTACAGCCCGCCAGAATAGCAGGCGCCGCCGCCGGCCCGCAGCGGCGCGCCTACAGGAACAGGTCGGGCAGCAGCGGTTGCGACGGATCGATCGCGTAGGACGACAGGTCCTCGATGCCGGCCTCGCGCAGCACCTCGTCGTCGATCAGGAACCGGCCGTGGAAGCCGGCCGCCTCGCGCACCAGGATCGCGTGCGCGGCATCGCCCATGATCGCCGGGCTGCGGCCGTTGCCGCGCGCCACGCCGGGAATCATGTTCAAGGCATCGGTGCCGATCAGCGTGCGTGGCCACAGCGCGTTGACCGCGACGCCCCGCGGGCCGAACTCCGCCGCCAGCCCGAGCGTGACGAAGCTCATGCCCATCTTCGCCAGCGTGTAGCCGGTGTGCGGCGCCCACCACCTGGGATCGAGCGACGGCGGCGGGCACAGGGTCAGGATGTGCGGATTGGGCGCGGCGAGCAGGTGCGGCAGGCAGGCCTGCGCGCACACGAAGCTGCCGCGGGCATTGACCTGCTGCATCAGGTCGAAGCGCTTGATCGGCGTGTCGAGCGTGCCGCGCAGCCAGATCGCGCTGGCGTTGTTGATCAGGATGTCGATGCCGCCGAACGCATCGGCGGTCGCGGCGACCGCGGCCCGCACCTGGTCCTCGTCCCGGATGTCGCAGCGCAGGGGAAGCGCGCGACCACCGGCGGCTTCCACGTCCCGCGCGGCCGAGTGGATCGTACCGGGCAGTTTCGGGTTGGCGACCTCGGACTTGGCGGCGATCGCGACGTTGGCGCCGTCGCGCGCCGCGCGCAGTGCGATCGCCAGGCCGATGCCGCGCGAGGCGCCGGTGATGAAGAGGGTCTTGCCTGCGAGCGTGGACATGGCGTCGGGATGGCGGAACGGGGATCCGTCAAGCGTAACCGGCCTTCGCGGGCGCTTGCGCGCGATGCTGCTACGCGATGGAGCGGCAATCGCGCGCGAGCGCGCTCCTACAGAATCCCCGCCCCCGGAATCCCCCAATCCCGGCCCTCAAGGCTTCGGGCCCTGCCCCTCGTTGTCTTCCCACTTCAGGATCCGGCGGGTCACGACGCGATAGACCGGCTTGCCGGTGCGGAACCACAGCTCGCGCACCCACGAGCGGCGCCGCAGCAGGCGCCGTTCGACCGGCGTGAGCGCGGCGCGGCAGTAGGTGCGCTTGTGCTTGAGCAGGTGACGCAGGTCCTCGCGCGCGAGCAGGCGCATCCAGCGCGACCGAGGATCGCCGACGACCGCCAGCTGGAAGTCGATGATCGCCGGCCGGCCGTCCTCGAGCACCAGCCAGTTGGCCTCCTTGGCCAGGTCGTTGTGGGCCAGGCCGCGGCGGTGCAGCGCCTGCAGCTGGCGGCGCGCGTGGCGGAAGTACGCCAGGTCGCCGTGCGGCGGGCGCTGGTACATCGCCGCGCCTTCCATGTAGCTGCGATCGAGCCGGCGCCCGTCCAAGCGCAGCAGCTGCGGCACGTCGGCCATGCCGCGCACGCGGGCCAGGCCGCGGACCTCACGCCGGGCCAGCCACCAGGCCGGCAGCCGCAGCCACAGCGGCACGTGGCGCAGGTCGCGGCGCACGAACAGGCCGCCGTCGGCGTCGCGCATCAGCGCGATGCGGCCGAAGCTGTCGGACTTGAGCGCGCGCAGCTCGGTGGCGGTGTCGGGGGACGGAGGCATCGCCGGCATTGTACGGATCGGACGCGGCGTTAACGCCGGCCGACGACGGGGCCGCATCCCCCCCGGGCGCGACCGGCGCCGCTGTCATAATGCCGCGATGCTCAGCGAGTTCTTCAACAACCTCGTCGGCTGGGTCGGCGAGCACCCGGTCGCGGCCGGCGTCGTGATCTTCCTGATCGCATTCTGCGACTCGGTCATCGTGCTCGGCGCGATCGTGCCGGCGCTGCCGCTGCTGTTCGCGATCGGCGTGCTGATCGGGCTGGGCGAGATCTGGGGCCCGTACGCGGTCGCCTGCGCGGCGCTGGGCGCGCTGGCCGGCGACGGCCTGAGCTACTGGGTCGGCCGCCGCTGGGGCCACGGCCTGCGCAGCGTGTGGCCGTTCCACAAGTTCCCCCAGCTGCTCGACCGCGGCGAGACCCTGTTCCGCCGCAACGCGGTCAAGAGCATCCTGATCGCGCGCTACGTGGGCGCGGTCCGGCCGTTCGTGCCGGCGATTGCAGGCATCGCGAAGATGCCGCTGCGCCGCTACCTGCCGGTCAGCGCCGTGGCCTGCCTGTCGTGGGGCGCGCTGTTCCTGGCGCCGGGCTGGCTGTTCGGCGCGTCCTACGACGCGGTCGCCGCGGTCGCCGACCGGCTGGCGATCGTGCTCGGCGCGCTGCTGGCGGTGCTGGCGCTGGCCTGGGCGGTTGTGCTCTACACCTACCGCTGGTTCAACACCCACGCCAACAGCCTGCTGGCACGGCTGCTGGTGTGGACGCGCGCGCATCCGCGGCTGGGTCGCTACGCCGTCGCGCTGGTCGACCCGCGCCGGCCGGAATCGGCCTCGTTGGCGATCCTGGCGGTCTGCCTGCTGGCGATCGGCTGGGCGTGCTTCGGGCTGCTGGCCACGGTGATCATGCGCGGCGAGCCGCTGCTGATCGACCAGACCGTGTTCCAGTTCATGTACGAACTGCGCAACCCGCTGGCCGACCGGCTGATGGCGGGCCTGGCATCGATCGGTGACGTCCACGTACTCGGCCCGGCGGTCGCGTTGACGCTGGGCTGGCTGATCTGGCGCCGGCGCTGGCTGGGCGCCGCGCACTGGCTGGCGGCGCTGGCCTTCGGCATGGCGCTGACCGCGCTGCTGGGCGCGGTGATCGACATGCCGCGGCCGCCGACCGCGCACGGCGGCTTCGGCTTCCCGGCGGTGGAGATCACGATGACGACGATCGTGTTCGGCTTCTTCGCAGTGCTGATCGCACGCGAGCTGCCGGGGCGCTCGCGGGTCTGGCCGTACCTGGTCTCGGGCGCGGTGGTCGCGGTGCTGGGCTTCGCGCGGCTGTACCTGGGCGCGCACTGGCTCAGCGACATCGTCGGCGGGATGCTGCTGGGCATCGTCTGGCTGCTGGTGCTGGGCATCGCCTACCGCCGCCACGTGGACCGCTCGTTCTGGATGCGCCCTGTGGCCGCGATCTTCTACGTCACCTTCGCGCTGGCCGCGCTGTGGCACGCACCGCGCGCGGTCGATCCGCTGCTGGCGCGCTTCGTCGCCGCGCCGCAGGCCCAGGTGCTGGGCGCCGGCGACTGGTGGGACCGCGACTGGGCGCGCCTGCCCGGCCAGCTGCGCGAGCGCGACCCGGCCCATCGCTGGCCGCTGGACCTGCAGGTGGCCGGCCCGTTGGCGCCGCTGCAGGCCCGGCTCGAGGCGCAGGGCTGGCAGGCGCAGCCGCAGGCCGACTGGATGCAGGTGCTGAACCTGCTCGACGACGACGTGCCGCCGCCCGACAAGCCGGTGCTGCCGGCCACGCTCGATGCGGTCGCCGAATCGCTGCTGATGCGTCGCGCCTCCGGCGACGGCCGGGTCGAAGTGCTGCGCCTGTGGCGCGCACCCGCGCTGCTCGACGACGGCACCCCGCTGTGGCTGGGCACCAGCCAGTCGATGCTGCAGACCCGGCCGTTCGGGCTGTTCGGCCTGTGGCAGCCGCAGCCCGACGCGCACGGCGTGCATCGCGGGCTGCGCGACGTGCTCACGGCGTTCGAGTGGCGCGAGGACGTGCACCCGCAGTCGGGCGTGCCGACGCTGCGGCTGCGCACCGACCGGACGGAATCAGTCGTCGACCAGGCGCAGTAGCGTCTCCAGGCGGACGTCCGGATCGTCCTGCTGGAGCAACTGCTGGCGCTGCGGCGCGGCCAACGGCAGCAGCTCCGCGAGGCGCCAGCCGACCCAGGCGGCGTCGTCGAAGCGGGGCTCGGGGAACGCGCGGTCGGCGCCGTCGATGCGCTCGAGGATCTTGCGCAGCACCACGCCCAGCAGCGCGTGCTCGGGCTGCAGCTCGATCGACGGGTCGGGCGCGCACCAGTCGACGTCGGCGACCACCAGCCCGTTGTCGCGCACGCGCGTGCGCTCGACGCGGAACCGCCGGGCGCCGCGCACGCGCAGCCGCAGCAGCCCGTCCGCACCGGTGTCGAAATCCTCGATCAGCGCCTCGGTGCCGACGCCAGCCGGCGTCGCCGGTGCGCCGACCTCGGCCCCGTCGAGGATCAGGCAGATCCCGAAGCCGCTGCCGCGGCGTCCGCACTCGCGCACGAGATCGAGGTAGCGCGGCTCGAACACCCGCAGCGCGAGCGCCGCACCGGGCAGCAGCACGGCGTCGAGCGGAAACAGGGGGAGCGATGCGGACGTCATGCCTGCGCATCCTAGAGACGCGCGCCGCGGCCGTCACCCGGCGGGCGCGACCCACGCGTGCGACCGCCCGGCCTGCGGGCGATCGACGCGCGGCGCCGAGGCGCGATCAGAAGCTGTACTTCACGTGCGTGTGCACGCGCTGCAGATCGCCTTCCAGGCCGTTCTCCAGCCGGCGGTCGGCCCAGCTCAGCTCGCCGCCGACGTCGAGGTTGCGCGCCGGCGAGTAGATCATGTTGACCCGGAACGACTGCGCACGCTCGGTCACGCTGCCGCCGGTCAGCAGCGGATCGTTGTCGAGCGAGGCGACCGAATAGATGACATTGCCGCGCAGCTTCGGCAAGAACGCGTGCCGCCACGCCGCGAAGCCGCCGTAGCCGCGCTGGCTGTGCAGGCGGCCGTCGGCGTCGAGCACGGTGTCGCTGCCGAGCGCGAAGCCGAGGTAGCGGCCGATGCCGTCGCCGCCGCTGACCATGTAGCGGATGTCGTCGTTGGCGCCGAGGTTGACCCGGCCCGAGACGCTCAGCGCGGCACCCGAGGTGCTGGCATCGCCGCTGCGGAAGCGACGCGCCAGGCCGGCGACGGTGAAGTGGCCCCAGTCGCCACGCGTGATCCAGCGCGCGGTGACGTCGGGCAGGCGGTCGTCACCGCTATTGAAGCGCGCGGCCTGCGACAGGTACGGGGTTACCGTGGTCTGCGGATTCTCCACCGAAACCGACCACGGCCCGCGGGTGTAGCGCAGCTGCGCCTGGCGGCTGAAGACGGTGCCTTCGGACGGGCCGGTGAAGTCGACCGCGTCGGGCAGCGCGGCGACGTCCTGGAAGTTCGACCAGGTCTGGCCGGCAAGCCAGCCGTTGTAGCTGACGTAGGCCTGGCGCAACGTCAGCGCATACGTGTTGGTGATCGTCTCGTTGCCGGCGAAGGCGTTGCTGCCGCCGCCGTACATGTCGGCCTCGATGTAGGCCTTGATCGTCTTGCCGGCGTCGGTGACGGTGTCGGCGCCCAGCCAGAAGCGCGAGAACTGCGCGTGCACATCGCTGTAGGTGCTGCTCCGGCCCTGGCCGTCCGGCGCGACCGGGGTCGCGCCGGGGAAATAGAACAGCCGGCCGGGCGAGCCGTCGGCGATCTGGCCGTCGCTGGTGCGGGTGGTCATCGCGTCGAACTTGATGAAGCCGCCGAACGAGAACGCGGTGCCGGGCGCCGCGCCCGGCATCATCGGATTGCGGGGCGGCGTCGCAGCGCCTGCCGACGCGGGGGCAGGCGCTGACGCTGCGGTCGCGGTCGGCGGCGCCGCGGCGGTCGTGGCCGGCAGCGGCGCCGCCGTGCCGCGATGGCCTTCGAGCAGCGCGCGCAGTTCGCGCATCTCGCGCTCCATCTGGACCAGCCGCGCCTCGACAGCGGCGACATCGACGTCCTGCGCCGAGGCCGGCGAGATGCAGGCGGCCGCGACGGCCATGGCGATCGGCGACAGCCATCGCCTCGCGTTGGTTCTGGACATGTGGTTTCCCTCTCCCAGGCAGCGGCCCGCCCCGGAACGGGGCGGCGACCGAAACACGTGCGCCGGCGCGGGGCCGGCCGGGCCGGCTCAGACGAAGCGCAGGCCCGTCGAGCCGAGCCCGTCGATGCGGACCCGGACGTCGTCGCCCGCCTCGACGGCGACGGCGGCGGTGATCGCGCCCGAGAGCACCACGCTGCCGGCCAGCAGCGACTGACCGCGCGCGTGCAGCATGTCGACGAGCATCGCGACGGCGAGCGCGGGATTGCCCAGTACCGCGGCGCCCGCCCCCACCTCGACGACCTGCCCGTTCTTCTCCAGCACCACGCCCGTCGTCTCCAGGTCGATGCCCTGCGGCGAGGTCGGACGCGAGCCGACCACGTAGCGCGCGGCCGAGGTGTTGTCGGCGATCACGCTCGGCAGGTCGAAGCGGAAGTTCTCGTAGCGCGAATCGATGACTTCGATCGCCGGCAGCAGGCACTGGGTCGCCGCCAGCACCTGCGCGGGCGTGCAGCCCGGGCCCTGCAGCGCGTCGCGCAGCACGAACGCGATCTCGGCCTCGACCTTGGGATGGATCAGCGCCGCCGCCTCGACCGCGGCGCCGTCGTCGACGGCGTTGTCGCTGCCCAGGAAGCCGTAGATCGGCGTGTCGACGCCCATCTGCTGCATCTTGGCGAACGAGGTCAAGCCCATCTTCATGCCGACGCAGCGCACGCCGCACGCCTGCTTGTGCGCGCGCAGCGCATCCTGGATGCGGTAGGCGTCCTCGATCGACAGCCCGGGGTGCGCATCGGTGATCTTGACCGTGTCGCGGACGTCGCGCTCGGCGTCGTGCAGCAGCGTCGCCAGCTGCGCGATCGTCTCCTGGGGCAGGCTCATGCCGTGGCCTCCCTGCGTGCGTCGGCATTGCCCTGGGCGCGCACCATGTCGAGCGCGACGTCGACGATCATGTCCTCCTGCCCGCCGACCATGCGTCGCTTGCCCAGCTCGACCAGGATGTCGACCGCGCTGAGCCCGAAGCGCTCGGCCGCGGCCTCGGCGTGGCGCAGGAAGCTCGAATAGACCCCGGCGTAGCCGAGCGCGAGCGTCTCCCGGTCGACCCGGACCGGGCGCTCCTGCAGCGGACGCACGATGTCGTCGGCGGCGTCCATCAGCATGCGCAGGTCGCAGCCGTGCCGCCAGCCGAGCCGCGAGGCGGCGGCGATGAACACCTCGAGCGGCGCGTTGCCCGCGCCCGCGCCCATGCCGGCGAGGCTGGCGTCGATGCGGTCGCAGCCTTCCTCGACCGCGACGATCGAGTTGGCGACGCCGAGCGACAGGTTGTGGTGGGCGTGGATGCCGGTCTGGGTGCGCGCGTCGAGCACGTCCTTGAACGCGCGGAAGCGCGCGCGCACGTCCTGCATTCCCAGCGCGCCGCCCGAGTCGACGACGTACACGCACGAGGCGCCATAGGACTCCATCTTCTTCGCCTGCTCGGCGAGCGCGGCCGGCTCGGCCATGTGGCTCATCATCAGAAAGCCCACCGCGTCCATACCGAGCGCGTTCGCCGCCTCGATGTGCTGGCGCGAAACGTCGGCCTCGGTGCAGTGCGTGGCCACGCGGACCACGCGCGCGCCGGCGGCGTGGGCGTTCTTCAGGTCGTGGACGGTGCCGATGCCCGGCAGCAGCAAGGTCGCGACCTTCGCGTGCCTGACCGTCCCGGCGACCGCCTCGATCCACTCGACATCGCTGTGCGCGCCGAAGCCGTAGTTGAACGACGCGCCCTGCAGGCCGTCGCCATGCGCGACCTCGATCGAGTCCACGCCCGCCGCGTCGAGCGCGGCGGCGATCCGACGCACCTGGTCCAGGGTGTACTGGTGGCGCACGGCGTGCGAGCCGTCGCGCAGCGTGACGTCGGAGATGGTGAGCTTGCGGTCGTTCATCGGGTCGGCTCCGGCTGCGCGGCCCCCAGGCGCGCGGCGATGCGCTCGCCGGTGGCCAGGGCCGCGGAGGTCATGATGTCGAGGTTGCCGGCGTAGGCCGGCAGGTAATGCGCGGCGCCCTCGACCTCGAGGAACACCGAGGTCTTCAGGCCCGTCGTCGGTCCGAGGCCCGGCACGTTGCACGACCGCTCGATGCGTTCGAACTGCACCGCCTGCTTGAGCCGGTAGCCGGGCACGTGGCGCGCCACGTCGGCGACCATCGTCTCGACCGCCGCGGCGATGCGCGCGGTGTCGGCATCGTCGGACAGCACGTAGACCGTGTCGCGCATCAGCAGCGGCGGCTCGGCCGGGTTGAGCACGATGATCGCCTTGCCCTTGCGCGCGCCGCCGACCGCCTCGATCGCACGCGAGGTGGTCTCGGTGAACTCGTCGATGTTCGCGCGCGTGCCCGGACCTGCGGAGCGGCTGGAGATCGACGCGACGATTTCGGCGTAGTGCACCTTCGCCACGCCGGCGACGGCCGCGACGATCGGGATCGTCGCCTGCCCGCCACAGGTGACCATGTTGACGTTCGGCGCATCGAGGTGCGCGTCGAGGTTGACGGTCGGCACGCAGTAGGGTCCGATCGCGGCGGGCGTGAGATCGACGACGCGGATGTCCGGCCGCGCCTGGCGCAGCACCGCATCGTTGCGCACGTGCGCACCGGCCGACGTGGCATCGAACACCACCTGCACGCCGTCGAACAGCGGCGAGGCGACCAGGCCCTCGACGCCGGCATCGCAGGTCTGCACGCCCATCGCGCGGGCGCGCGCCAGGCCGTCGGAGGCCGGATCGATGCCGACCAGCGGGCCCATGGCCAGGTGCCGGCCGTGGCGCAGGATCTTGATCATCAGGTCGGTGCCGATGTTGCCGGGACCGATGACGGCTGCCTTGACGGGCATGGGGACTCCTCGAAACATTGAAGCGGACGTGGGGAACGCGGACGCGGCGCGCGTCGTTAGTCGAAATGCAGTTCGAGCGCGCCGAGGCCGCCGACGCGCAGGCGCAGGTGGTCACCGCGCACGACCGGCGTCAGCGGAACGAGCGCGCCGGAGAGCACGGTGTCGCCGGCGCGCAGGCCGTCGCCCAGGCGCCCGAGCTGGTTGGCCAGCCAGACCACGCAGTTGAGCGGCGAGCCCAGCGCCGCGGCGCCGGCGCCGGTCGACAGCAGCGCGCCGTTCTTCTCGAGCACCATGCCGCAGGTGCCCAGGTCCAGGTCGCGCGGCGAGACGCGCGTGCGCGAGGTGACGAACGCGGCCGCCGAGGCGTTGTCGGCGACGGTGTCGAGGATGCCGATCTTCCAGTCGCGGATGCGCGAGTCGACGATCTCGAAGCACGCCGACACCGATTCGGTCGCCAGCAGCACGTCGTGCAGCGCGATGCCGGGGCCGGCCAGGTCGCGCTTGAGGTGGAATGCGATCTCGCCCTCTGCGCGCGGTGCGATCATGCCGGCCACCGCGACCACGCCGCGGTCGGAATGATCCATGCGGTCGGTCAGCACGCCGAAGTCAGGCTGGTCGACGCCGAGCATGCGCTGCACGGCGACGCTGGTCAGGCCGATCTTGCGGCCGACCACGCGCTCGCCCTCGGCCACGCGCCGGACGATGCCGGCCTGCGCGATCGCGTAGGCGCCCGCAAGGTCCAAGCCCTCGACGCGGCCGGTCAGCGGCGCGATCGGCGCGGCGTTGCGCAACGCGCTGTGCAGCGCATCGGCGTGTGTGGTCGTGTCGGTGCTCATGCCGCGCCGCCGCTCGACGGTGCCGGATCGCTCTTGAGCGTCGTGCCGACCGCGAAGCGGTTGGCCGGCACCTCGGCGACCATCACGCGGATCGAGGCCAGCGGCGCGTCGAGCGTCTCGCTGGCCACGCGCGCGACCTCGCGGATGCAGCGCTCGACGCGGGCCGTGTCGCGGCCTTCGACCAGGGTGATCTGGATGATGGGCATGGGGGTCTCCTCGGGTGTCGTGTCAGGCGAGCTCGCGGCCCTTGGTCTCGGGCAGGAAGAGCCAGACGATCAGGCCGGCCAGCGCGAAGAACGCCGCGGTCGCCACCAGGCCGCTGGCCACGCCGTAGCGGGTGGACAGGAAGCCGATCAGGAACGGCGCGACCGCCGCGATCGCGCGGCCGCCGTTGTAGACGAAGCCCTGGGCGGTGGCGCGGATCGAGGTCGGGAACAGCTCGGCCAACGTCGGCGCGAAGCCGCTGTAGAAACCGGTGCCGAAGTACGCCACGACGATGCCGAACACCATCAGCATGTCGGGCGAGCGGATCGTCGCGAACACCGGCACCACGACCGCCGAGGCGAGGAAGAACAGCAGGAACGCCTTTTTGCGCCCGATGCGGTCGGCAAAGTAGCCGAAGGTGATGAAGCCGGCGGCCGCGCCGACCTGCATGATCACGATCCAGATCGTCGACTTGACCAGGTCCAGCCCCGGGCCGCCGTCGGCCACCGGCGTCGCCAGGTAGGTCGGGATCCAGGTGAACAGGCCCCAGTAGCCGCACATCGCGGCGGTCGTGAACGCCAGGCCGATCCAGGTGTTGCACGCGAACGGCCCGCCGAACAGCTCGCGCACCGTTTCGCCGAAGCCGAGCCGCCGGGTCTGGTTGCGCCAGATCTCCGGCTCCTCGACATGGCGGCGCACGTAGAACGCCAGCAGCGCCGGCAGCAGGCCGACCGCGAACACCCAGCGCCAGCCGCCGACCGGGATCACCAGCGCGGCGACGATCGCGGCCGCGGCGTAGCCGGCGGCGAACGCGCTCTGCACCCAGGCCATGACCTTGCCGCGGTGCTTCGCCGGCCAGGTCTCGCTGACCAGCGCCGAGCCGGCCGACCACTCGCCGCCGACGCCCAGTCCCACGATGACCCGGAACAGCATCAGCTGGCCCAGCGTGTCGGCCATGCCGCACAGCGCGGTGCCGATCGAGTAGCAGACGATGCTGAGCATCATCGAGCGCGCCCGGCCCAGTCGGTCGGCGAGGAAGCCGAACACCAGACCGCCGGCGGCCGTGGCCATCAGCGTCGCCGACATCACCAGGCCGGCCGACGACTGGTCCATGCCGAGGTCGACGATCACGTACTTGATGACCATCGCGATCAGCATGAGATCCATGATGTCGAGCATCCAGCCCAGGTACGCGGAGTTGAACGCGCGCCACTGCTGCTTGCTGGCGCCCTTCCACCAGCGCTCCCCCGCCCCCTGCCCCGCACCTGTCGTGTTCCGCGCCATTGCACGCCCTCCCGAGGCGATCAGGGGCGAGGCCCCTGGCATGTTTGTATCGTTGCTCGATACCGAGGTATCACTATACGATAAGTCTCGACTGAAGAGTCAATACCTGACTTTTGTATCGATCACCGAAACAAGGAATCGCGATGTCCGATCTCATGCTGCGTCTGTTCGAAGACGAACTGCCCGCCCATTGCCCCCCGGTCTACCTGCCGGCGACGCCGCGCGCGGTGTACGTCGCGCAGGGCGAGGCCACGCTCGAGGACGCGACGTCCGGCACCCTGGTGGTCCAGGGCGCGGCCTGGGTCGGGGACGAGGCGGTCGCGCTGGTCGCCGGCACCGCGCCGGTGCGCGTGTGGCGCTGGGAAGTGGCAAGTGCGGCGACCGCGGCCGCGCCGGCCCTGCCGTCGGCCCCGTCCACGCGCACGACCCTGAAGCTGGAGGCGCCGATCGCGCTCGACCGCGGTTTCGAGTGGCTGATGCGCTGCGACGAGGTCGGCTTCCCGCCGGCCGGCGTCGCGCTGACCCACGTGCACCAGGGCCCGGGCATCCGCATCTGCGCCGAAGGCGAGATCGAGATCGAGACCCAGGGCCGGTTGCAGCGTCACGGCCCCGGCGAGGCCTGGTTCGAGCTCGGTCCGGCACCGGTGCTGGCGCCGACGACCGAGCGCGAACCCACGCGGTTCGTGCGCTGCTTCCTGCTGCCGCGGCAGCTCAAGGGCCGCAGCTCGATCCGCTACGTGCGTCAGGAAGACGCCGACGCGCCGAAGGTGCAGACCTATCGCGTTTTCGCGGAGCGATACGTCCGTCTACCTCAGTGACATCGCCTCGGGTACCCTGACGAGCGCGGCCTCGCCGCGTTCAACGGCTTCACCGCACAGGACGAACCCCATGGCCCAGGCCGGCCCCGCCTCCGACGACGCTGCGGACGCGTCGCTTCCCACCGCCATCGTGTCGCTGCAGGTCATCGAGGCGCTGGCCAACGCCCCGCAGGGCCTGGGGGTCACCCAGCTCTCGCAGCAGCTGGGCATGCCCAAGGCGCGCGCGCACCGCCACCTGCGTGCGCTGCGGGACCACGGCTACCTGCTCCAGGACCCGGTCACCAACCAGTACCGGGTCGGCTGGCAGCTCTACCTGCTGGGCAAGGCCTGCGTCGGCCGCTTCGACCTGATGACACTGGCCAGGCCCGCGCTCGAGCGCCTGCGCGACGCCGTCGGCCAGACCGTCGTCATCGCCTCCTACGCCGAGCAGGCGGTGGCGGTGATCGATTTCCTGCGCGGCACCTCGCCGTTGGAGATCACGCTGCGGCCGGGCAGCCGCTTCAGCCACCACGCCAGCGCGCAGGGCAAGCTGGTGCTGGCCTACGGCCCGGCCACGCTGCGCGAGCAGTACCTGGCGCGCCCGCTCGAGGCCGAGACCCCGCGCACGATCACCGCGCCCCAGGCGCTGCGCGACGAGCTCGACAGGGTCCGCCGCCGCGGCTGGTCGGATGCGCCCGAGGAACTGTTCACCGGCATCAACGCACTCGCCGCACCGCTGCTGCAGGCCGGCGGCGCGCTGTTCGGGACGCTGGCGATCGTCGGCTCGATCCACTACCTGCCGGCCGAGCCCGACCCGGCCCACGTCGAGGCATTGCGCCGGACCGCGGCCGAGCTGTCGGCGATGATGGGCTACGCCGACGCGTCCTGACCGGCCTGCAGCGCGGCCAGGAACCGCCGCGGCGCGCCATCGAAGCCGCCGTTGGACATGAACACCACATGGTCGCCGTCGCGCGCCAGCGCGGCGAGGGCGGCCAGCAATGCGTCGGCATCGGGCACCGTGCGCGCGTCGCCGCGCACCGCCGCGACCACGCGGCCCGCGTCCCACGCGAGCTCCGGGCGGTGCAGGAACACCACCGCGTCGGCCCCGTCGAGCGACGGCGCCAGCGCCTGGGCGTGCGCGCCCAGCCGCATCGAATTGCTGCGCGGCTCCATCGCCACGACGATCCGCGCGGCGCCGACCTTCGCGCGCAGCCCGGCGAGCGTGGTCGCGATCGCCGTGGGGTGATGCGCGAAATCGTCGTAGACGGTGATCCCGCGCGCATGACCGAGTACCTCCAGCCGGCGCTTGACGCTGCGAAAGCGCGCCAGCGCGGGCAGCACCGCCGCCACGTCGACGCCGACCGCCGCGCACGCCGCCAGCGCGGCCAGCGCGTTGAGCACGTTGTGGTCACCGACCAGCGGCCACTCCACCGTGCCGACGTCGACGCCGCGGCGACGAACGCGGAACGTGCTGCCGTCGGCGGCGATGCGCTCGGCGCTCCAGTCGAACGCGGCGTCGAAGCCGAAGCGCTCGACCGGCGTCCAGCAGCCCATCGCCAGCACCTCGTCGAGACGGGCGTCGTGGCCGTTGACGATCAGCCGCCCGCGCCCGGGCACGGTCCGCACCAGGTGGTGGAACTGGCGCTGGATCGCGGCGACGTCGGGGAAGATGTCGGCGTGGTCGAACTCGAGGTTGTTGAGGATCGCCACCGTCGGGCGGTAGTGCACGAACTTGCTGCGCTTGTCGAAGAACGCGGTGTCGTACTCGTCGGCTTCCACCACGAACGGAGGCCGCACCGGCGCCCCCGTGCCTTCCCGCGCCTGCGGAGACGCGGGCTCGGCGGGCCCGCCCAGTCGCGCCGAGACGCCGAAGTCCTCGGCGACGCCGCCGATCAGAAAGCCCGGCGCGCGACCGGCGGCCTCGAGTAGGAAGGCCAGGATCGTCGTCGTCGTGGTCTTGCCGTGCGTGCCGGCGACCGCGAGCACCTCGCGTCCGGGCAGCACGCACTCGCTGAGCCACTGCGCCCCGGACGTATAGGCCCGCCCGGCGTCGAGCACCGCCTCGACGGCGGGATTGCCGCGCGAGAGCGCGTTGCCGATCACCACCTGGTCGACGTCGTCGCCGATGTGCGCCGGGTCGTAACCCTGGTGCAGCGCGATGCCGAGCCGCTCGAGCTGGGTCGACATCGGCGGGTAGACCGCCTGGTCGCTGCCTTCGACCTCGTGGCCGAGTTCGCGCGCGAGCGCCGCGACGCCGCCCATGAAGGTGCCGGCGATGCCGAGGATGTGGAGTTTCACGGCGCGGGGGTCCGGGCGGGGCTCAGGCGCCGCCGCGCCCGGGGCGCGGGCACGGCGGAACGGGTACGGTGGTAGCGGTCGACGCGGCGCCGCGGCTCAGGCCGCGGCCCCGCCCTTGCCGATCGCCGCGACGATGCGATCGAACACCTCGTCGAGCGGACCGACGCCGTCGACCACGGTCAGCTGGCCGTGGTCGCGGTAGAAGCCGATCACCGGCGCGGTCTGCTGGTCGTAGACGTTCAGGCGGTGGCGCACCGACTCGGGGCTGTCGTCGGCGCGGCCTTCCGCCTTCGCCCGGCCGGCCAGGCGCTCGATGATCTGCTCGTTGTCGACCTCCAGCTGCACGGCCGCGTCGAAGGTCTGGCCCAGCCTGGCCAGCAGCGCGTCGAGCGCGGCGGCCTGTGCGAGATTGCGCGGATAGCCGTCGAGAATGAAGCCGGCGCGCGTGTCCTCGCGCGAGAGCCGGTCCTCGAGCATGCCCAGCAGGATCTCGTCGGACACCAGGTCGCCACGGTCCATCACCGCCTTGGCCTGCATGCCCAGCGGCGTGCCGGCCGCGACTTCGGCGCGCAGCAGGTCGCCGGTGGAGATGTGCGGCACCTGCAGGTGCGCCTTGAGTCGTGCGGCCTGCGTGCCCTTGCCCGAACCGGGCGCCCCGAGAAGAACCAAACGCATCGAACGCTCCTGCAAGTGTGGGGAGCCATCGGGCCCTGCGGATACACTCCGGACAGGGCCGCGAACGGCCGCACCAGCTTAACGTATCCCGCCACGACCCGAATCGACGAGGCCCGCGATGCCCTCCGGAACCCTGCTCTACGCCCAGTCGGGCGGCGTGACCGCCGTCATCAACGCCACCGCCTCGGCGGTGCTGCAGGAGGCGCGTGCGCGGCGGGTGCGCGTGCTCGCCGCGCGCAACGGCATCCTCGGCGCGCTGCGCGAGGACCTGATCGACGCCTCGAAGCTGCCGATCGCGGCGGTCCGCGCGCTGGCGCACACGCCCGGCGGCGCGTTCGGCTCGTGCCGCCACAAGCTCGGCGACCTCGAGACCGACCGCGCCAAGTACGCGCGCCTGCTCGACGTGCTGCGCGCGCACGACGTGCGCTGGTTCCTCTACAACGGCGGCAACGACTCGGCCGACACCGCGCTGAAGGTCTCGCGGCTGGCCCGCGCATTCGACTACCCGCTGACCTGCATCGGCGTGCCCAAGACGGTCGACAACGACCTGGCGGTCACCGACTGCTGCCCGGGCTTCGGCTCGGCGGCCAAGTACACGGCGGTGTCGGTGCGCGAGGCCGCGCTCGACGTCGCCGCGATGGCCGACACCTCGACGAAGGTCTTCGTCCACGAGGCGATGGGCCGGCACGCCGGCTGGCTCGCCGCGGCCGCGGGCTTGGCCGGCCAGGGACCGGACGATGCGCCGCAGCTGATCCTGTTCCCCGAGCGCGTGTTCGACGAGGCCGACTTCCTCGCCAACGTGCGCCGGGTCGTCGACCGCGTCGGCTGGTGCGTCGTGGTCGCCAGCGAAGGCATCCGCACCGCCGATGGCCGCTTCGTCAGCGACGCCGGCGGCGGCCGCGACGCGTTCGGCCATGCCCAGCTCGGCGGCGTGGCGGCGCACCTGGCCGGCCGGGTCAAGGACGCGCTGGGCCTGAAGGTGCACTGGGCGCTGCCCGACTACCTGCAGCGCTCGGCACGGCACCTGGCGTCGAAGACCGACGTCGACCAGGCGATGGCGGTCGGCCGCGCGGCGGTGCGCTTCGCGCTGGCGGGCCGCAACGCGACCATGCCGGTGATCCGGCGCACCTCCGACGCGCCGTATCGCTGGACGATCGAGGCCGCGCCGCTGGAGCAGGTCGCCAACCACGAGAAGACGATGCCCGCCGGGTTCATCCGCCGCGACGGCTACGGCATCACCGCCGCCGCCCGCCGCTACCTCGAGCCGCTGGTGCGCGGCGAGGCGCCGCCGCCCTACGGCCGCGACGGGCTGCCGAAGTACGTGACGCCACCGCAGGTCGCGGTCGCCCGCAGGCTGGCCGACTGGGACGGCTGAACGCCGACCCCGGTGCACGCATGGCGGGCCGGCGGCGGCGCTATATTGGCCGCACGCCCGCCCCCCTGCAGCCCGCCCATGACGCCCGACGCCGGTGCCCGCCGCGACCTCCAGCACCTGCGCGAGCTGCTCGACCACAACTCCGACTGGGCCTGGGAAGTCGACGCGCAGGGTCGCTACACCTACTGCTCGCGCATGGTCATGCAACTGCTCGGTCACGACGCCGGAACGATGCTCGGGCGCACGCCGTTCGACTTCATGCCGCCGGCCGAGGCCGAGCGCGTCGGCCACGCGTTCGCGGCGATCGTCGCCGAGCGCCGGGCGTTCTCCGGCCTTGTCAACCGCAACCTGCACGCCGACGGACGGATCGTCGTGCTGGAGACCAGCGGCGTGCCGCTGTTCGACGCCGCCGGCGAACTGCGCGGCTACCGCGGCATCGACCGCGACATCTCCGAGCTCGGCGAGCGCGTGCTGCAGCTCGAGGCGGTCTACGACAACGCCGCGGTGGCGATGAGCACCGTCGATACGACCGGCACCCTGGTCATGGGCAACCGCGCGATGGCGGCGCTGTGCGACCACGACGGCCCGATCGCCGGGCTGCGCCTGGCCGACCTGCTGCCCGACGCGGCGCAGTGGCTCGACGCCGACCTGGCGCGCGCCCGCGACGGCGAGCCGCTGGCCAGTCACGAACTCGCATGGCGGTCGCGCTGGCTGTACGCCGCGCCGCATCCGCTGCACGACGCGCTCGGCCGGGTGGCCGGGCTGTCGATCGCGTGGATGGACATCACCGCCCGCCGCCAGGCCGAACAGCAGCTCACCGAGGCCAACCGCCGGCTCGAGGGCTACGCGCGGCAGGACTACGTGACCGGGCTGTACAACCGCCGCGACCTCGACGAGCGGCTGGCGCTGGAGATCGGGCGGGCGCGGCGCGACGGCAGCGCGCTGTCGCTGTGCATGGCCGACGTGGACTACTTCAAACCCTACAACGACTGCCTGGGCCACCTGGCCGGCGACGACTGCCTGCGCACGATCGCCGGGGCGCTGCGCCGGGCGGTGTCCCGGCCCGGGGATGCGGTCAGCCGCTACGGCGGCGAGGAGTTCGTCGTGGTGCTGGCCGGCACCGACGAGGCCGGCGCGGCGCACGTGGCCGAGCGCGTGCGTGCGCGCGTCGAGGCGCTGGACCTGGCGCATCCCACCAGCCCGCTGGGCCGGGTGACGGTCAGCGTCGGCGTGGTCACGTGCCGGCCGCAGCGCGACCCGCTCGCCGCCGACGATGCGGCTGCGGTCTCCGGGCTGCTGCGGCTGGCCGACCAGGCGCTGTACGCGGCCAAGCACGCCGGCCGCAATCGCGTCGCCGCCGAACCGCTGCCGACGACGCTGCCAGTCTGAGCGGCGCGGTGCGCGTCGCCGGCTGCGTTCACGCGCGCGCCATTGAATCGCGCCGTCGACCCCCGATCTTGATCGGCTCGCCCTGATGGGCGCCGTCCGTCCCGCCGTCCGATGCCCGAACTGCCCGAAGTCGAAACCACCCGAGCCGGCCTGGCGCCGCATCTCGACGGTCGTCGGATTGCGGCGGTCGCGCTGCGCCGCCCGGATCTGCGCTGGCCGATCCCGCCCGAGGTCGCCACGCTGCTGCCCGGCCAGCGCATCGCGGGCATCCGCCGCCGCGCGAAGTACCTGCTGCTCGACACCGAGGCCGGCAGCGCGCTGCTGCACCTGGGGATGTCGGGCAGCCTGCGCGTGCTCGCGCCCGACGTGCCGGTGCGCGCGCACGACCATGTCGACATCGCCCTCGATACGGGCCACGTGCTGCGTTTCAACGATCCCCGGCGCTTCGGCTGCCTGCTGTGGCAGCCGCCGGGCCAGACCCACCCGCTGCTGCAGGATCTGGGGCCCGAACCGCTCGGCGATACGTTCGACGGCGACCACCTGTTCCTGGCCAGCCGCGGCCGGCGGGCGCCGGTCAAGGCGCTGCTGATGGACCAGCGCATCGTCGTGGGCGTGGGCAACATCTACGCGGCCGAGGCGCTGTTCGCGGCCGGCATCTCGCCGCTGCGCGAAGCCGGGAAGATCTCGCGCGCCCGCTACGCGCGCCTGGCCGACGAGGTCCGCCGCATCCTCGCCTACGCGATCCGCCGCGGCGGCACCACGCTGCGCGACTTCATCAGCCCCGACGGCGCGCCGGGCTACTTCGAGCAGGAGCTGTCGGCCTACGGCCGCGGCGGCGCGCCGTGCCCGCGCTGCGGCGCCGTGCTGCGGCAGGCGACCATCGCCCAGCGCGCGACCGTGTGGTGCCCGCGCTGCCAGCGCTGAAAGGACCCCGTCCACAGGCGCGCGATGGCGCTGTCCCGGTACCGCCGATCGTGCGCGGCCGCGGACCTACAGCGGCAACTCGGGCTGCGCCGGTTCGATCCGGCCCTCGCCGCGCGCGATGCGCTTGAACTCGGCCCGGCTCACCGACACGTAGCGCTCGTTGCCGCCGATCTCGACCTGGGGGCCGTCGTGCACCGCGTAGCCGCGCTCGTCCACGCGCACGGTCATCGTGGCCTTCTTGCCGGTGTGGCAGATGGTCTTGATCTCGCTCAGTTCGTCGGCCCAGGCCAGCAGGTACTGGCTGCCCTCGAACAGCTCGCCGCGGAAATCGGTGCGCAGGCCGTAGCACAGCACGGGGATGCGCAGCGCGTCGACGATCTCCGACAGCTGCCAGACCTGGGCGCGGGTCAGGAACTGGGCTTCGTCGACGAGCACGCAGTCCAGCCGCGCCGCGTCGTCCCCGGCGCCGAGCGCGCGCACCCGCGCGAGCAGGTCGTCGTCGCGGTCGAATGCGATCGCCTCGGCCGACAGCCCGATCCGCGACGCCACCCGCCCCACGCCCGCCCGATGGTCAATCCGCGGCGTCAGGATCGCCACCCGCATCCCGCGCTCGCGGTAGTTGTGCGCGCTCTGCAGCAGCGTGGTGGTCTTCCCGGCATTCATCGCCGAGTAGTAGAAATAGAGCTTGGCCATCGGCGAATTCTACCGGCCAAGGTCCGGCGCCGCCGGCCGGTACACTATGCGTCGCTAGACAGATGCCCCGCCCGATGCACGGTCTGAACCCCCAACAAGCCCAGGCCCTCGGCCACGTCGAGGGCCCCCTGCTCGTGCTCGCCGGCGCGGGCAGCGGCAAGACGCGCGTGATCGTGGAGAAGATCGCCCACCTGATCCAGTCCGGGCGCTACCCGGCCAAGCGCATCGCCGCGATCACGTTCACCAACAAGTCCGCCAAGGAGATGCGCGAGCGCATCGCCCGGCGCCTGCGCGGCGATGCGGCCGACGGGCTGACGATCTGCACCTTCCACGCGCTGGGCCTGAAGATGCTGCAGATCGAGCACGCCAAGCTGGGTCTGCGCCGCGGCTTCTCGATCTTCGACGCTGACGACGCTGCGGCGCAGATCAAGGACCTGCTGCCCGGCGCCAAGCCCGACGTCGTGCAGGCGATGCAGGGCCTGGTCTCGCGCGCCAAGAACGCCGGCCTGTCGCCCGAGCAGGCGCATGCGGCGGCGACCAGCGCGCGCGAGTTCGAGGCCGCGGCGCTCTACGCCCGCTACCAGGAACGCCTGGCCGCGTTCAACGCGGTCGATTTCGACGACCTGATCCGCCTGCCGGTGCAGTTGCTCGAATCCGACGAGGATGCGGTGCTGGGCTGGCGCGAGCGCATCGGCTACCTGCTGGTCGACGAGTGCCAGGACACCAACGACGCGCAGTACCGCCTGCTCAAGGCGATCGCCGGGCCGAAGGGCAACTTCACCTGCGTGGGCGACGACGACCAGAGCATCTACGCCTGGCGCGGCGCCAACCCCGAGAACCTGGCCGCACTGGCGCAGGACTATCCGGCGCTGCGCATCGTCAAGCTCGAGCAGAACTACCGCTGCAGCAACCGCGTGCTGCGCGCGGCCAACGCGCTGATCGCCAACAACCCGCACGAGCACCCCAAGACGCTGTGGAGCGCCCAGCCCGACGGCGAGCGGATCCGCGTGTGGGAATGCCGCGACAGCGCGCACGAAGCCGAGAAGGTCGCCGGCGAGATCCACTTCCTGCAGTCCGCGCGCAAGGCCGAGTGGAGCGAGTTCTGCATCCTGTTCCGCAGCAACCACCTCTCACGGCCGCTGGAGAAGGCGCTGCAGCTGCTGCGCGTGCCCTACCACCTCAGCGGCGGCACCGCGTTCCTGGATCGCGGCGAGGTCAAGGACGCGATGTCGTGGCTGCGCGTGCTGGCCAACCCCGACGACGACTCGGCGTTCCTGCGCGCGGTGCAGTCGCCCAGCCGCGGCGTCGGCCAGACCACGCTGGCCCGGCTCGCCGAGCTCGCGCGCGGCGCGCAGATGCCGATGTCGCGCGCGATCGAGTCGATGGGCCTGCTCAAGCAGCTCACCCCGCGCGCGGCCAACGCGCTGAGCGAGTTCGCCGACATCCTGCGCGAGCTGCGCGCCGACGCCCGTCAGCTGCCGCCGGGCGACCTGGTGCGCCAGCTCAACGAGCGCTCGGGCCTGATCGCGATGTTGCAGGCGCAGTGCAAGAGCGAGGACCTGTTCCGGATCCGCCGCGGCAACCTCGACGAACTCGCCGACTGGTTCGAGGGCGCGCGCGGCGCGGGCCCGGGCGAGCTCGCGTCGCAGCTCGCGCTGCTGACCCACGCCGACAAGGGCGATGCCGGCAACCAGGTGCGGCTGATGAGCATGCACGCCGCCAAGGGCCTGGAGTTCCGCTACGTGTTCATCATCGGCATGGACGACAACACGCTGCCGCACGAGTCGAGCATCGACGAGGGCCGCATCGACGAAGAACGCCGGCTGCTGTACGTGGGCATCACCCGGGCCAAGGAACAGCTGTGGCTGTCGTACCCGCGCGAGACGCAGCGCTGGGGACAGAAGCTGCGGCTCACGCCGAGCCGCTTCTTCGAGGAACTGCCGGCCGCCGAGATCCAGCGCGACGGCGCCGACCCGGTCGCCGACGCGCAGCGCAAGCGCGAGCGCGCCAACCACGGCTTCGCCTCGATCAAGGCGCTACTCGAAGGCTGACGCACCCGCATAACCGTAGGAGCGCGCTCGCGCGCGATGAGGCTCTACCCGGGACGCCCTATCGCGCGTCCCCGAACAGGGGATGCAAGCACGAGCGCGCGCCTACGGGCTCAGGACACTCAACCGGGCAGGCGCGCGGTCAACGCCTCCAGCGCCTCGCGCAGCGCCGCGACCTCGGCCTCGAGCGCCTCGACGCGGGCCACGAGCGCCTCGTCGCCACGCGCCGACTCGCCCCGCGGTTCCGCCGCCGGCAGCGACTCGACGTCGACCGGGCCGCACAGCAGGTGCGCGAACCGCTCCTCGCGGCGTCCGGCGCCCGGCGGGATGCGCACGAGCAGCGCTTTGGCCGCCAGCCGCTCGAGGTGATGGCGCAGGTCCTCGATGTCGCCGAACGCATGCAGCCGCTCGCTGCGCGCCTGCAGTTCGTGCGCGGTCTGCACGCCGCGCAGCAGCAGCACGGCAAGCAGCGCGATCTGCGGCGGCGGCAGGTCCAGCGTGCTGCCGGCGCTGTGCTCGTAGCGCTCGGCGCGCGAGGAGAACGACTGCCGCGCCAGCCGGTGCTGCTCGAGCTGGCGCAGGGCGTGGTGGGTGTCGCCGAAGCTCAGCGCCATCACCGGCTCGCGCGCGGTCTTCTGGTTGGCGGCAGACTGCGCGGCGTTGACGGTCAGCGGATAGACGTCCGGCGTCGTCGCCTGCTTCTCGATCAGGCAGCCAAGCACCCGGGCCTCAGCCGGGCTCAGTACCGGCCAGCGGGCGGTCTCGTGCATGTCGGCTCCTGTCGGACGGGGCGGGCATGATCGCCCGCGGGCGTCCGGATGTCATGTCCACGTGAAGACCTGCGGTTACACTCCGTGACCGATCGATCCCCTGGTGTCGCGATGCGCACGACGTTTCCCGCCCTGACCCTGCTCGCGAGCGCATTGCTGCTCGCGGCCTGCAAGCCCGTCGCGGCGCCTGCCGACGCACCCGCGGCCGCACCGCAGCCCGGCGCGACGACCGCCTCTGATGCGACCGCGCCTGCCGACAACCTCAACGCCGTGCTCTGGGTGCAGCGCTCGGAGGAATACCGCGCCAACAGCCTCTCGCTGTTCCGCGCCGCCGCCGACCATCTCGACGCCGCGCTCGCCGAGCCGAACTGGGACGCCCTGGTCCCTGCCGAGCGCGAGCTGGCGGGCGATGCCCGCGCCCTGCCGCCGGCGGTGATCATGGACATCGACGAGACCGTGCTCGACAACTCGCCCTACCAGGCGCGGCTGGTGCACAACGGCCTCGAGTACGACGAGGTCACCTGGGCGCAGTGGGTCGCCGAGAAGAAGGCCAAGCCGGTGCCGGGTGTGCTCGAGTTCGCCAGGGCCGCCGAGGCCAAGGGCGTGACCATCCTCTACCTGTCCAACCGCGCCCAGCACCTGCAGGAGGCGACGCTCGCCAACCTGCGCGCCGAGGGCCTGCCGGTCAAGGACGACAGCGTGTTCCTCGGCCTGGGCACGTTCGTCGAAGGCTGCGAGCAGAACGGCAGCGAGAAGACCTGCCGTCGCCGGCTGGCCGGCCGCCAGTACCGGGTGCTGATGCAGTTCGGCGACCAGCTCGGCGACTTCGTCGAGGTGCTCGCGAACACGGGCGAAGCGCGCACGCAACTGCTCGACGAATACGGCGACTGGTTCGGCGAGCGCTGGTGGATGCTGGCCAACCCGACCTACGGCGGCTGGGAGCCAGCGCAGTTCAACAACGCCTGGGACCAGCCGGCGGCGGCCCGGCGCGTAGCCAAGCGCAAGGCGTTGGAGCTGGCGCAGTAATCGTCCGTTCTTGGCTGGAAGAATCAATCGCTTAGCATGCACTACTTGATGTATTGCATGAACTTCTCAATCGCGCTACGCTGAACGCGCCACAACACAGTCCTCCGGCGCTGCCGGCTCGAAGGAGACCCTCGGGTCTCCTTTTTTTTGGTCAGCGCGCTGGGGCGCAGCCGGCTGCGCCCCAGCGGAACGCTCCACCCCGATGTCGCAATCGACATGACCCTGGGGTTCACCCCAGGGTGCACAACGCCCGCGGGTCTCCTACCTTCGGGAGGTCCGGCTCCGCATCCTCGACCGGGGGCCCCAGTCCGCCCGAGGTTCGTCGTGCCCCTAATCGACGCCATCCACAACCGCCTGGGATCCGACCTGTCCAAGCTGTCGGGCCTGCTGGGCCACAACCGTGGCGGCGGCATGCAAGGGTTCGGCCCGGCGCTGGGCAACGCGTTCTCCGGCACCATGCGGAACCTGACCTCGAACCTGTTCCAGCAACAGTTCCCGGGCGTCCACTTCGGCAACGGGCCTGCCCCGGGCCAGGCGACCGGGGCTCCGACGGCCGACGGCCGCCCGGGCATGACGCACACGCCCGGCGGCCTCCCCGTTCCCACGCCTCCACCGCCTCCCGTCATTCCCGGGCCGCTGGGTGGGCAACCGCCCCAGAACGCATGGAACGGTGGGCACCCATCGATGCCCAACATCCCCACGCCGGGCGGCATCCCGGCAATGCCCAATGTCCCTGCCCCGGGCGGCATTCCCGCCGGCTTGGGGACCGTGCCCGGCCACCCCGGCACGCCCCGCCTCGACGGCGGGCCCCTGCCGTACCTGCCCGGACCAGGCGGGACGACACAGCCGTCGAACCCCACCGGCGTGCTGCCCAGCCTCGGCAATGTGCTCGGTAACGCCGCGCAGGCGGTCCGCCAGTTGCTTTCCCCCGGCGCCACGCTGCCGCCGCCGCCCGGAGCCCAGCCGGTCCAGCACGGCGGCCCGCCCGTCGCGCCCCCCCAGACACTGCCGGCGCAGCTCGCCAACACCGCCACGAACGTGGCACGGACGCTCACGAACGCCCTGCCGCAGGCACCCGCCACCTCCGTGACGCCCGGCTCTACTCCAATCGGTGCGCAGACGACCGCGCTGCCGACGGCGGTCCCGGGCCAGGGCCCGGCCACGCAAGCGTCCCTCGCGCAGCAGGCAACGGGGACGGCGCCGCAGCAGACGATCGCGCAGCAGGCGCTCCCGCAACAACCCGCCATGCCGCAGAGCGCACCGGCCACGCCATCGGCTCCTACCCCCGGAGCCGCGCCGTCATCCCAGACGCCGACAGGACCTGTGCCGGCCCAGACGCTGTCGGCCCAGCCCCAGCGGGCCGATGCGGCGTTCGCGCCACCGGGCAATCCCGCCGCCGATCGCGCCGCGCTGCCGCAACAGGCGGTGCCGGCGGCGCAGCCCGCGATCGCGAACGTGCCTGCGGGCACGACACTGGCCACGGTTCCGGCTGCGGTGATGGCGGCCCAGACCCCGCCCGGGCCACAGGTGGCCGGCAACACCCAGATCGCAGGCAATCCGCAGGCCACCGCGCCGGCCGCCGGCGAGCGCGGCGGGCCGTCGCGCGTCGACTTGATCGCCACCGGCGTCTACACGGCCGACGGCCCCGGCTTGCGGCGCCGCAACCGGATCCGGGTCGGCGCCGCGGAGGTCGGGCAATGGATGGTCGCGCTGGCCCAGGGTCGGATGGTGCTTGCCCGGCCCCACGACGACATGCCGGCGGAAATGGCCCGCGCGATGCAATGGCTGTTCTGGACGCTGGCCCTCGTCGCCTATGGCTGCCTGGGACTGGTACTGGTCAGCATCCTGCTGAGCATGGGCGAGCTGCCGGCCGCCCCGGCGATGCGGCAGTGGTCGGGCGAGTTCGCGCTCGCCGGCCTCGTCGCGGCCTGCGGCGCCTGGTGGCTGGCCAGACGCCTGAATCCGCCGACACGCGATCCGGACCGCTTCCCGCCCCGGCGATCCGACCGGTCCTGAAGCGAGCGCAACGCCGATCCGCTGCTAGCGCGCGATCAACCCGCCAACTTCGAGCTCGACCCGCTGCAGGTCGATGCCATTGCCCTGCAGGCCCTTGCGCACGCCTGCCGACAACGCCGCCAGCGCCTCGCGATTGCCCTGCTTCTTCATCGTCTGGTACGACAGCGCCGACACCATCGTCAGGTACGCCGTCCGCTCGGCCTGCGCCTGCTTGGCCGCGTCGCTCATGCCGACCACCTGCGGCACCGCCGCCAGCGGCCCGATCAGCTGTCGCCTCACTGCACGCTGTCCTTCTGGCGAACGCGCCGAGTCGCGATCGTTGACGACCTCCCACGAGATCAGCAGGTGCGCGGCGAGCACGTCGCCCAGATTGGTCGGATCGTAGCCGTAGCGCCGCAGAATGACGTCGAACTGGCGCAGCATCTCGCCCGAACCGATCACCTTCTCGAGGTCGGCCACCTGCTGCGGATTGCGGCCGAAGGCCTGGATCGTCTCCTGCTGCACCCGCTCGCTGACCGCCGGGTCGCGCCGGAACGACAGCGCCTCGACCGCCCGCGCGTCGACCTGGGCCGGCGCCGGCTGGGAGACCGCCTGCTGCAATGCGCGCTGGACGGCGGCATCGCCGTCGCTCGCATTTACGACCGTCATGAACAGCAGCGCGTACATGAGGATCGCGGCGCGCATGAGGTTACGTATGTGGGCCGCTCTGTGATGCACCTCACCCATGTTGGAACTCCTCTTGCCTGGCGGCCGTCGCATAAGCATCATCAATCGCTGTAAGTTTTCGCAGGGCATTTCCAACGCAAAAAAAAACCAAGGCGACGGTATCCCGCTCGCCTTGGTCCGGTAGGGCGCTCGATGACGGAGCGCCCACGCACAGCGCTTACTGCTTGCGCGCCATACCCGCGTTGGCTTCACCCAGCGACTTGATCACGGTGCTGGCGTTGTTCATGAACATCTGGAACATCTGACTCATACCGCTCAGCTCGGTGGTTTCCGACGCAGTCGGCTCCTTGCCGAGCTTGTCCGCGAAGTCCTGAAGATCCTTCGACATCTCGTCGAGCTTGTCACCCAACACCTTGGCGATCGTCATCAGGAAGCCGCCGTATTTGCTGGACAGCGCACCGCCGGCGCCGGACCGGGCTCCGTCGGTGCCCTGAGACGCATCCAGGGTCGCACGCTGCATGTTGGCTGCATAGGTTGCAGTCAGGCTGATCTCGGTCATCTCATGATCTCCGTACTTGGCAGGGAATTGGCGCTGAATTTCTCGAAGAACCGAGGAGCGACTAAGGAGTTGCTCGATGAGTCGATCCACTCTACGACTTGATTGTCCCCCTACGATGCAAGGTCCGTAAGCTAGGGCGTACCCTAAGGAAGTGTCAGGTCGCGCCGCGCTCCGGTATTTGCTGACTCGCCCACCACTCTCGGGCCTTCTCGGGTCCATATATCTCAACGTAACGTGAGAACTCGAGCGCCTTCTGCACAGTGGGATTGAGGAGCGGCTTTTCAAGGACACCGCGGAGCCGCTCCGAATCGGTATCGGACAAGCCGAACTGGGCCTGCAGCTGCCCCACCAGGTCCTGCCATTGCTGCATCAGCTCAGGCGCAGTAGCGGCCGACGGATCCAGCTTGGCTTCATTCAATCCCGCCTCGAACTTGGCGATCATGGTCTCCCGGTCCGCAGCGTCGATCTCCGGCTGCTCGAACAGAAATTTCTCGTACTGCTGAATCATCGCAGCCCGATCTTCAGCACTCAGCAACGATTTCTTGTGTTGGGACATGACTGCACCTGTTGAATGACGCACTGGCGCCGGGTGGAAAAACCGCATGCGAGCGGTGGATTTCAAATACATGGTACTTTGCCAGATCAATGACGCTGGGCGAAGCCGCGGTCGGTCAACACCACCGACTGGAGGTCTATGCCACTCACCCGCTTGGCAAGCATGAGTGTCCCTGTGCGCAACGCCTCCCTTTCATCGGGATCGCGCGTATTGCGCCACGCGGCGAGCGTCAGCATATTGATGATGCCGAACATCTCCGCGACCTGCTGACGCTCCGCGTCTGACGCCACAATTTCCATATCGCGCATCGCGCGCTGAAGACCCCGATAGGATCTATCGTAGGGATTCTGATACTCGCCATGGACCACTCGCCATGCGGTGATCAGATAAGCATTGAGGACCTGCACCGGATCGTTAGTGGCGTAATTCCGTGCCTCGAGCAGCTTCTCAAGGCGCGACTGCAGTACACCTTGCGCCAAGTTGCGTTCGATATCCCGGGCATTCTGCCCGATCTGACGTGCAAGCAGCCCGCGGAAATCCGGATGCTCGGAAAACACGGCCTGCACATTGCGCGCCTCAGCAACGTCTTCGTCGAGTGCATCACCCGCGAGAAGCTGTCCCAAGGCGCGATTCAATGCTTGCGACACCTGCATAGAGGCGTTGTACGTTCGCGACTCATCTGCACTCGCGGCACGTGTATCGCTCTCTTTTCCACGATATCGATGCAGCTGGTGATGCGCATATGGCGTCACGGCGTCGATGTAATTGCCGTCCTGAGCGGAAAGGGAGGGACTGGTCGCTGCCAGCCCCAGCCCCACCACTACTGCCACCAGCGGGCCGGCGTCTGAACGTAAGGACCCGATGTTCATTCGCTGACGTCTCCGTACATGAAGCCAAGCGGCACATCGCGGCCAAGAATAGTTTGCCCACGCGTCACGACGACGCGAACGCCTGGCGACGGCGGAGAAGTAAATGCCCGTGAGTGCGCGGGCACCCACGGGCAGTGCATCAGGTAGTGTAAGGGCTCAGGCAGCAGCGTCTTTCACGGACGCTAGCGAATCCACCATCCGCCGTGCATCGGCGCCCTCACGCTCCCCCATCTCACGCGCCTGCGCACCCAGCCAGGCATCGGCCGCTTCCCTGCCGTCGCTCTCCACACGCCGCTCGTATTCCGGGACCAAGGCCTTGAGCTCCTGCTGGACGGCGTCGAGACGCTCGTCCATGTGTCGGATCAGGACGGTCTCGTCGTCGGCGCTGATCGCGCCCTGCTCGCGGAGTTGCGTCAGGCCATCGACCCATGCCTGACGCTGCGCCTGGGTGTCGTACTGCATGGATCAGTTGCCGACGCTGAAGTTGAAGCTGAAGCCGCCCTTGAAGCCATCGCTGACGGCATCCTGCGCCGACTGAGGCAGGCCCAACGACTGGAACAGGCTGTCGAACGCGCTGTTGAACGCCTGGCCGAACAGATCGCCGATGAAGTTGCCGAGCAGGCCGCCCAGCGGACCACCGAGCGCACTACCGATGACGGAACCGATAACGTCGGAAATGGCACCTGACATGATGAAACTCCTTTGATGGTGAAGATTGCGAAGTACAGCGGAATCGTGCGCGGGAGGGCCGGACTTGCCGATGGCCGATCGCGACTGCAGGCGCAGTCTGCGCCTGCGCCAGGCGCCACGCATCTGGGTCGTACCCCATCTAGGGCCCGCCCTAGTTCACGACCCAGGCGTGACGAGCAGCGCACTCCCCGCAGGGCCGCGTCCGCGCTATAACGGTCGGCATGCCCGAACACGACGCCCTGTCCCCGTCGCTGCCCGAAGAGGCGTTGCCGCAGTTCTCGAAGGCGGACCTGCCGACCGACGGCCGCGACTACCCGGCCGAGGTGCAGTTGCGCAGCCGCCGGCTGCAGTTGCGCGGTTTCGGGTTCCGGCACGTGCTGGAGCTGCTGCAGCTCGGCCGCGAGGAGCGTGTGACCCGGTTGCTGCTCGACAACCGCCTCGACACGCTCGAAGACGCGATGGGGCTGGTGGTGTGGGCCAACAGGATCTACCGGGAACGGCCGGGGCTCGGCCTGTGGCGCGCCGCGGACCGCAGCGACCGGTTCATCGGTATGTTCTCGCTGGTCCCGCTGGGCACCACGATGGATGTCTCGATCGGCGTGCGCCTGTTGCCGTCGGCCTGGGGCCGCGGCTATGCGATCGAAGGCGGCGCGGCGCTGTGCACGCATGCATTCGAAACGCTCGGGCTGGCGGACCTGGTCGCGCACTGCGCGCCGGACAACCGCTCGGTACCGCCTCTGCTGCTGCGGCTAGGTTTCGGGGAGATCGAGCGCGGCGAACAGTTCGGCCGTCCGGCCCGCCGGTTCCGTCTGGCGCGCGCGGACTGGCGCGGGCTGCGTCCGCGGCGGGAAATGCATCCAGAAAGCACGACGCGCGACGGCCCGGCACCGACCACGGGCGCCTGAGTCGCCCTGCCGTCGACCATCCGCGGGCCTGGCCGCCAGCGACCGTCAGCCGTGGAAGTGCGGGTCGATCGTCAGCGTGCCCAGGTTGCGCTCGGCGAAGCGGCGGGCCAGTTGGGGGCCGGCCTCCCGGATCGCATCGAAGCTCTCGCGCGAGCGGCTGTCGGCACGCAGCACCCAGCCGTCGGCACTCTTGCTCAGCAGCAGATCGGTACCCGGCAACGTGGCATCGGCCATGCGCAACAGCACCTGACCGTCGCCCCCCGGATCGCGCGTATCGTGCACCGCCATCTGCCGCACGTGCTTTTCCATCATGTCGAACAGCTGACCTGCGTTGGACGCCGCGGCCGCAGGTGCCGCAGCAGGCGCGCCGTCGCGCAACGCCATTTGCGCCTGCAGCATCGCGGCGGATTCCATGCCCTGCGCATGCTGGGACCCCGGGCCGCTCTCGTGCTGCTGGCGGAACGTACGCGCATCGACCACGTCCAGGACCGATTGCCGGGTCTTGAGCGCGTCCTGATGGCTCGCGAGATCGGCCATCGCGCCCTCTTCGAGGTCGCCCTCGCCCTGCAACGCGTCGTCGAGCATCGCATCTCCCGGCAGCTCCTGCAGGCCCGGCATGTCGCCACGCGCCTGCTGCATCATCGACCGGAACTGGTCGACGCGCTCGCGCGGTGGCGGCTCCTTGCCGTCGGCCTTGGCCTGGCGATCGACCTGGCGATTGCGCGCGGACTGGTCCGGCGGCCGGGATGCGGAATCGTTGCCTTGCACGCTCATCGTCGTTTCCTCCTGCCTTCGCTACTGGCGCGCCAGATAGCGCGCCTGCATCAGATCCTCGGCGGTCGCCTCTTCCTGGCGCGCCTGCAAGCCGCGTTGTTCTCCGCGCCACACGTCGCGGCGCTTTTCCAGCGCGTCCTGGCGGGCCTTGGCGCGGAAGAACGCATCGCGCGCCTCCTGCAGCGCCTGCTCGGCCTGGCGCACGGCGTCCTGGGCCTTTGCCAGGCGGGCCTGCGCGCCGGCGATCTGCTCGCCGATCAGCTCGATGTAGAGCTCGCGCTGGGCCAGCGCGGCCGGCCACGGGACGCCGGCTGGCGGGGCATCGAGCAGGCGCGCACGGTGCAGCTGGCGCGAGGTCTTCAGCTCGACGATCTCGCCCTCGATACGCTGGCAGGCCTCGTGGCACTGCTGCAGCGCGCGCTGCCGGTCCAGCACCACGCGGCGCGCGGCCTCGGTGCGATGCTCGCGCAACTGGAGCAGCGTCTGCAGCGGATAGCGCTTCATGCGAACAGCTTCCGAAGCGCGGCCGACGAGGTGTCGAACGGCACCAGCTCGTGCTCGGACTGCTGGAGCAGCGCGCGGATCGCGGCGATCTTCTCGATCGCGAGATCCGCGTCCGGATCGGTGCCGCGCTTGTACTCGCCCAGCTGCACCAGCAGTTCGATGTCCTGGTGCTTGGCCAACAGCTTGCGCAGCTGGCCGGCCGCGCGCAGGTGCGGTTGCTCGACGACCCGCGGCATGGTGCGGCTGAGGCTGGTGAGCACGTCGATCGCGGGATAGTGGTACGCGGCGGCGAGCTTGCGCGAGAGCACGATGTGGCCGTCGAGGATCGACCGCACCTCCTCGACGATCGGGTCGCCGCCGTCCTCGTCCTCGGCCAGCACGGTGTAGAACGCGGTGATCGAACCCTTGTCGTTGTTGCCCGCGCGTTCGAACAGCTTCGGCAGCTCGCTGAACACCGACGGCGGGAAGCCGCGCCGCGCCGGCGGTTCGCCGACCGCCAGGCCGACATCGCGCAACGCACGCGCGAAGCGCGTGACCGAATCGACCAGCAGCAGCACGCGCTTGCCCTGGTCGCGGAAGTACTCGGCGACCGCCGTGCCGACCCAGGCCGCGCGACTGCGCTCGAGCGCGGGACGGTCGGACGTGGCGACGACGATCACCGATTTGGCCAGGCCGGCCGCGCCGAGGTTGTCGTTGATGAATTCGTTGACCTCGCGGCCGCGCTCGCCGACCAGCACGACGACGTTGACGTCCGCGTCGCCACCGCGCGCGAGCATGCCCAGCAGCGTGCTCTTGCCGCCGCCGGCGACGGCGAAGATGCCGATGCGCTGCCCTTCGCCGGCGGTCATCACGGTGTCGATCGCGCGCACGCCGGTCGAGAACGGGCGCTCGATCAGCGCGCGCCGCAGGGGGTTGGGCGAGGCGGCGTAGATCGGCGCGTCGACGGTCGGCCCGATCGGCCCGAGCTCGTCGATCGGCGTGCCGTGCGCGTCGAGGATGCGTCCCAGCAGCCCGTCGCCGACCGGGACCGACGCCTGCCGGCCGGACGCGTAGACCTCGGTCGTCGCGGCGATGCCGTCTAGCGGACCCAGCGGGGTGAGCACGGTGTGCTGGCGCGACACGCCGACGACCTCGGCCGCGAGCTCGAAGCGCGGATCGCCGGGATTGCGCAGGTGGCACAGCTCGCCGATCGCCGCGCGCAGGCCGGTCGCCTTGATCAGCGTCCCATAGGCCTCGCTGACCCGGCCGACCCGCTCGATCGCCTGGACCTTGCCCAGCGCGTGCAGCAACGGATCGGGCGCGGCCGCCGGCGCGCCGACGGCATCCAGTGCCGACAGGGAGAGATCGGCGGTCATGGCGCCGCCGCGTTCGCGCTCGCCTGCGCCAGCGCGGCGCGGATCGCCTCGATCTGCTGGCTGACACCGGCACGGACCTCGCCGGCCTCCGAGACGACGATGCAACTCAAGGGGTCGAGGCTCTCATCGTCCACGAGTTCGATCAGGCCGACGCCCGGATGCGCCTGGCGCACCGCGCCCAGGCCCTCGCCGACGCGCTCGCGCGCCGACGGATGCACCCGGATCATCAGGAACTGCTCGGCCTGCGCCGACTCCACCGCCTGCATCACCAGCGGCGGCACGACGGTGGCGGCATCGAAACCGGGCGCGAGCCGCTGCACGATCGCGCAGGCCAGGTCGCCGATCCGGCCCGACGCGTCGGCCAGCACGCGGGCGCGACGCTCGTTGAGCGAGGCGAGCTGCTCGGTCATCTGCTGCTTGACGCGGTCCAGGCCCTCGGCGAAGCCTTCCGCGTAGCCCTGTTCGCGCGCCTTCTGGATCTCGGCGCCCGCCTCGTCGTAGAGCGCGTTGACCCGCGCCAGCAGCGCATCGAGCTCGCCGAGCGACTGCCATTCCGCCGCCCGCACGACCGATCCCGAAACGCCGCGCTGGAACTGGCGGCGCTCGAAGACGGCGGCGCTGCCGGCGGGTCTGCGGCGTTCGGGAGAGGCGGGTGTCGACATGCGGGTTCGGGAGTCCGGGTTTCGGCGTCGCTCAGCCGGCGACGGCTCGGTTCTGGTGGTGGGTGTGGACGACGAGCACGGGTTTTTCCGGCAGGTGCGCGGCCGGCAGCGCCTCGGGGGCCTCGAGCAGGCGCGCCCATTGCGCGAGCGCGGGATCGCGACGTCCGGCCCAGGCCTGCAGCTCGGCGCGCCCCTGGCGGGCGAACGTGCGCAACAGCGTCGAGGCCGGATCGTCCGGCGCCAGCGCCGTCCGCAGCGTCTCGGCGAGATGCGCCTGGAGGTCGGGCTCGACCTTGGCGTCCCAGACGCTGCGGTCGAGCGCGAGCAGGTAGCTGCTGCCCAGCGCGGCCTTGAGCCGGCGGACGGGCTCGCGTCCGATCTCGGCCCGGATCGCCGGCGCGAACGCCAGGACGCCCAGGTCGCGGTGGAGCGCCTCCAGCCGCGTGCGGCTCCAGCGCGCGACGAGCGCCGCTGGGCCCTCGGGCGACGGCGCGAGCAGGTCCGGGGCGGGACCGGCCGCGAGCGCGGACGCCAGCAGTCGGCGACCCAGCACACTGTCGCAGGCGCGCCGCAGCAGCGCGGGGTCGAGCGCGTCGTCGTCGACCCCGTGCCATGCCGGATGCACCTCGGCCAGCAGCGCCCGCAGCGACACGATCAGCCCTGCCAGCGTTTCGGCGCGGGCTCGACGGGCGCGGCGCTACGCGCGCGCAGGCGACTGCCGAACGCCAGCAGCAGTGCGATGACCACCACGATCGCCGCCGCGATGCCGATCGCCAGCGGGCTCACCGCCGACAGCGCCATCGCCGTGCCACCGCCCTGGCCGGCCTCGGGCGGCGCCGGCATCGCGACGAATTTCACCGAGACCTGGTTGATGTCGGTCAGGCCCTCGACGCCGTCCTTGACGACGATCTTGATGTCGGCCTCGCGGTCGCGGACGCTGGCGCCGGGCTGCTCGAAGATCCACACCGCCGCCGACGTCTTGCCCGTCGACCCGCCGAGCGGATCGCGTTCGGGCAGGGCGATGTGCACGCGGGCGTTGGCCACCCCGGGCAGCATGCTCAACGTGTGGGAGATCTCCTGCTGCAGGCCATGGATGTAGCGTCCGCGCTCGTCGGTGGCCGACGACGCGAAGCCCTCCTTCTTGAAGATGTCGCCGAGGTTCTGGTAGCTCTGCCGCGGCAGGCCGCGGGCCTCCAGCACCGCCATCGCCTGCGGGATGTCGCTCTCGGCCACCTCGACGTCCCAACCGACCTTGGTCGCGGACGGCTTCTTCTTGGCCTGGATGCCCGAGCCGATCAGCGCGCCCATCATCTCGTTGGCCTGGCGCTCCTCGAGCGAGCTGTACAACGGGCTGCCGCTGCAGCCGGCGAGCACCATGCACGCCAGCAGCAGGGCCACCCAGCCCGACCATCGATTGCGGTTGGAATGGCGCATCCAGGTCACCTCGATCAGGACTGCTGACGGAACAGCTGCTGGATGCCGTCGGACGTGCGGTTGGCGACGTTCGATGTCATTTCGCACTGGAACAGGAAATGGTGCGACTTCATCGTCATCTCGATGACCTGGCCAGGCGTGAGTTCCCCAGTGTTCTGGGTCATCGTCTTGGCCAGCGAGTTGATGCTCTCCGCACCGCCGTTGAGGTTGTCCACCGCCGACATCAGCATCCGGATGCCCTGCGAGGGTTTGGATGCGCCGACGCTGACGACGTCGGGCGTCGCGTTCGCGGCCGACGGACTGCCGCCTGCGCGGTTCATCGCCTCGGCGAACTGGTTGACCTCGTAGGCATCGGCCACGGGCTGACCGCCGCCCGGCGCCTGTGCCCCCTGTGCCGCCGGTTCGATGCCGACGGCCTGGATCGCGTCCACCATGATGATCTCCTTGACTGTGGCGCCGGCCGCTTACTGCTTGCGGCCGAGCGTCTCGAGGGCCTGGCCGACGCTGTTCTGCGAGGTCGAGGCGTTGTTGGACAGGAACTGCATGCGCAGGCTCTCGGCGGTGAGGGCGACCACGTTCGACGGCTGGTCGCCGCCCTGGCCGATCACGTCCGACAGGTTGGTGATGCGGGTCGCCTGCGCGTCGAGGGTCTGGCCCCACGCGCGCGACATCGCCTCGTACCAGCTGGCGCTGCCGCCGCCACCGCCGCCGGTGCGCGTGCCGCGAAGGGTGTTCTGGTCGTTTTGCATCGATGCGCGACCGATGAAGTTGCCGATCGCGTCGCCGGAAATGCTGGTCATGTCGTGCTCCTGTCGTCTGCAATTGGTGTCGGGGGAACGAACGCGGCGCAGTGCGCCCTGGGGTTACTGGGTGGAGGCGGGACCGCCCTGGGCGGCCTCCGCGACACGGCGGCTGCCGGCGGTGACGCTGGCCACGACCGAGGCGAACCGCGGGTCGACCGGCTCGGCTGGCGGCGCGCCGTCGGCCTGCATGTCGTCGAGCGTGGCCACCGGGCCGGGAATGACCTTGACCAGATCGCCGCGCGCATTGATCACGTGGGCGAACTCGCCGATCGAGATCAGCCGGCCCTTGCCGGGCAGATCGTCGCCGGGCACGAAGCGCCGGCCGTCGGAGGCGATCAGATGCGGATCGTCGCCGCGGACGATCGAGACGATGTGCGGGGCCGGCTCGGCCAGCGCCTCGGTCTGGGCGCCGCCACGCGGCACCTGCCCGTCGGGCGTGCGCGGCAGGATGCGCGCGACGCCGGCGATCTCGCTGACCGCCCGCGAGCGCGCGAGGCGCTCGATCTCGGCGCCGTCCTCGAACTCGCCGACCACCTCGACATCGCCGTTGCCGGTGTAGCGTGCCTTCACGGGGATGCCGTGCCCGCGGAACATTTCCGCGACGTCGGCGGCGATGTTCTCGCCGGTGCGCAGCTGCAACGAGGCGGCGATACCCTCGGCCTGCAGCTGGGCGCGCAGGCGCTCGAGCGTCGCCGCGCTGTCGACCGCGCCGGTGACCGCCGGACGTCCGTCGACGCCGTCCGAGACGCCGGGGTCGACCACTTCGTATTCCGCCAGCAGCGCCGACAGGCGCTCGCGCTGGTCGACCGCAGCCTCGGAGCCGGGCAGCACCGCGGCGAAGATCGCCAGCGACGCCAGCGACAGCGCGGCGATGCCCGCGATCAGCGGCAGCCTGCGCGCGAAGCCCTGACGCCGCGGCGCGGCCTCCTCGGTCGGCGCGAACACGGTCACGAAGCCGTCCCAGTCCGGGTCGTCCTCGCGGCCGAACGCGATCGAGGCCTCGCCCAGACGGACCTGCTGCACCGAGGCCAACTCGACCGGATCGCCGGGCTCGACCTGGGTGCCGCCGACGTGGACGGGGGCGTCGAGCGCACGGACCAGGAACCGGCCGCCGACCAGCGTCACCAGCGCGTGGTGGCTGGCGACGCCGTCGTCGGCCAGGACGATGTCGCAGTCCTCGCCGCTGCCGATCAGGATCATCTCCTCGCTGCCGAGCACGCGGCTCGCGCCGGCATGCAGACCGTCGACGATGCGCAGCACGTTGTGCGCGGTCCGGCCGGGAGTGTCGTTGCGTTGCGTCATGACTGGCCTCGCTTGGCGTGCGCTGCGCCCGGCGCCGCGGATATCCGCGCGGCCCGGCGGCACTCGCCCCGGATGGATACGACAAGGTCACGCATTGATCTGCCCCGCCTGCACGATGCGCAGGTCCGGCGCCAGTTCCTGGTACGAAAGCACCGGCAGGTCGAAGAAGTCGACCTCCATGAGCTTGCGCAGGTGCCTGCGCACGTCCAGCGAACACAGCAGGACCGGTTTGATGCCGGGCGCCTGCCGGCCCAGGTGCGCACGCACCTCGTTGCCGAGCCGCCCGGCCAGTTCCGGGGAGATCGCAAGCTGGCCCGCACCGCCCGCCACGCGGACCGACTGCCGCAGCTTGTCTTCCAGTTCTGGGTGGATCAACAGTACATGCAGCGTGCGCTCGTCGTCTGAATAGCGATCGGCGATTTCGCGCTTGAGCGCGACGCGCACGTACTCGGTCAGCAGCACCACGTCCTTCTCGCGACCGCCGACGTCGGTGATCGCCTCGAACGCGTCGCGCAGATTGCGGATCGGCACGCCCTCCTCCGACAGCCGGCGCAGCACATCGGCGACGCGCTGCGGCGCGACGACACGCAGCATCTCCTTGACCAGGTCGGGATAGTCGCGCTGCATGCGCGCGAACAGGTTCGACGTCTCCTGGATGCCGAGGAAGCCACCCATGCGCCGGCGGATCGCCGCGTTCGCATGGCCGGCGAGCACGTCCAGCGGCGCCTGCGCGCCGTCGGCCTGCGCCTGCGTCCACTCCCCGGCGATCACCGCCGGGTAGAACCCGGCCAGCTTCGTCGCGCCCGCCGCGCTGGCCGGCTGCGGCTGCAGCCAGGCATCGGTGCGCAGACGACCGGTCGCGATGCGTGCGCCGAACGCGGTCAGGCGATATTCGTCGTCGGCGAACGTCGGCACGATCCGCATCGACGGGACCGGCACCGGCACGCCGTATTCCTCGCGCAGCCGCTGCGCGGTCTCGGCGATGCGTGCCTCGATGTTGTGCGCGCCCAGCGCCTGGGCGAGCGACGGCGAGACCTGCAGCTGCAGCGGCGCGGGCGGCGCGAGGTCGTCGCGCTCCACCGCCTGCTGCGCCTCGGCCACGACCTCGTCCTCGCTGACCCGGAACGCGCGGCGCAGCAGCTCGAACTGGTGGCGGAAGCGCCAGGCGCTCAGGGTCAGCAGACCGACGCCCAGCACCAGGAACACACCCCACGGGAAGCCGGGCACCAGCGTCATCAGCAACGCCAGGATGCCGGTGATCAGCAGCACGCGCGGCTGGCCCGACACCTGGCGGGTGATCGCGTCGCCCAGGTGGCGGTCGTCGATCTCGCCGGTGGTGCGGGTGACGACGAGGCCGGCGGCGATCGTCGCCAGGATCGCCGGGATCTGCGAGACCAGGCCGTCGCCGATCGTCAGGATGCTGTAGACGTGCGTCGCCTCGGCCAGCGGCATGCCCTTCTGCAGCACGCCGATGGCCAGACCGCCGAGCAGGTTGATCAGAATGATGACGATGCCGGCGATCGCGTCGCCCTTGACGAATTTCATCGCGCCGTCGAGCGAACCGTGCAGCTGGCTCTCGGTCTCGAGCAGACGGCGCTTGCGGCGCGCCTCGTCCTTGTCGATCAGGCCCGCGCGCAGATCGGAATCGATCGACAGCTGCTTGCCGGGCATCGCGTCGAGCGTGAAGCGCGCGGCGACCTCGGCCACGCGCTCGGCACCCTTGGCGATGACGATGAACTGCACGACGGTGATGATCAGGAACACCACCATGCCGACGACCAGGTTGCCGCCGGCCACCAACGTGCCGAAGGTCTCGACGATGTGGCCGCCCTCGGCGTGCAGCAGGATCGAACGCGTGATCGCGATCGAGATCGCCAGTCGGAACAGCGTGGTGAGCAGCAGCACGCTGGGGAAGCTGGAGAACGCGACGGGCGTGGGGATGTAGATGCCCAGCAGCAACAGCCCGAAACCGATCGAGATGTTCACCGCCACCAGGGTGTCGATGATCACCAGCGGCAGCGGCAGGATCATCACGCTGATGATCGTCACCGCGGCGAACGCGAGGATGACGTCGCTGTAGCCGAACTTGCCGCGAGGCGCAGCGCCGGCGGGCGCGCCGGTCAGGGTCGCGAGCAGGGCCTTCATGCCAGTCTCCCGCGTGCGCGGCGTGCGGACGCGCAGCGGGGCGCGGAGACCGCGCAAACCCGCACTCCGCGCAAACTGGACTTCATTCGGCGCATCTGCCCCTGACCTCGTGCGTCACTTTTTGCCCCTCTACGATAGTCTACCCATGTTATGGCCGGGTAAACCCGATGTTGCAAGGATGTGCCAGCGACGAGCGGAGACGATGTGAAGAATCGCGGCGGAACCGGCGCTGCACACGGCCCGCGTCACGGCGACTTAACGATCCGCGGCGATATTGGTGCGCGCGCCCGGGTCCGTGGTCTGGCCCTCGGTGACGGGGGACAGGTCATCGACGTCGAGATCCGTGACGAACGTCACCGATTGCGCGCCGACGCCGATCGCGAAGGCCCGTCCGGCGCGCGAGCGCACCACCACCAGCCGTTCGCGGGGGCCGACCGGCAGGATCTGCACCACCGTCAACGGCGTCTCGCCTCCCGACAAGCCATAGCGGCGGCGCAGCAGCCGCAGCAGGAACAGCAGGCCAGCGATGATGAAGACCAGCGGCAGCACGATGGCCAGCATTTCGCCGACGAACGAGTCGTTCGCGACCGCGGGCGGCGTGGCCGCGGCCCAGCCCGGCAACGGCGAGGCGAGGCCCGCCAGACCGAGCGGCCGGCGCAGCGCGGAAAAACGGGACAGGAGGGCGGCGCGGGTCATGGCATCTCGGCGGACGGGCACCGGAGCGGTGCGGGCGTACGTTAGCAGCGCGGCCCGGGATGCCGCTGCCGCATGACGCGCACGTCCGGACCCTCCCGCGCCACGCGCGCCCGGCCCTCCGGCGACGACGCCCGTTCGGACGCGCTGGAAGCCGTGCTGGCCGCGGTGCCGTTCGCGTGCGCGGCCTTCGACCGCCGCAGCGGCGCGCTGGTCGCCGCCAATCCCCGCTTCTCGGCCGACCTGGGCGCCCTGCCCGGCCACGGTCAGCGCGACGCGCTGCTCGCCAGCCTCTACGGCGACCTGACCGGCGAGGCCCGCGGCGAGGAGGTGCGCGCGCCGCACAGCGGCCGCTGGTATGCGCTGCACTGGCGCGACCTCGACTGCGGCGACCGGGCGCTGGCGCTGCTGACCGCGGTCGACATCAGCGAGCGCATCGAGACGCTGGATTCGCACAAGTCGCAGCAGGAAAAGCTGCTGTTCACCTCGCGGATGATGTCGGTCGGCGAGATGGCCGCCACGCTCGCCCACGAGCTCAACCAGCCGCTGGCGGCGATCGTGAACTACCTCAACGGCAGCCTGCGGCTGGTCGGTCAGGCCGGCGGGCCGGTGCAGGTCGAGCGCGCGCTGCAGGCCGCCCGCACCCAGGCCGAGCACGCCAGCGCGGTGATCGCGCGGGTGCGCGAGTTCGTGCGTGCGCGCGAGCCGCGCCGCGACGCCCAGGAACTGCCGCTGATCGTCGACACCGTGCTCGAACTGCTGCGGCTGGAGGCCGAGCGCCAGCAGTTGCGCATCGAACTGGCGCTGCCCGCGCCGTTGCCGCCGGTCTACGCCGACCGCGTGATGGTCGAGCAGGTGCTGCTGAACCTGGTCAAGAACGCGATCGAGGCGATGCGCGAGGTGCCCGCGGCGCAGCGCGGGCTGCGGATCGAGGCCCGGGTCAACCTCGACGGCGAGATCGAGGTCCGGGTCTGCGACCGGGGCCCCGGCCTGAGCCCGGCGCAGAGCGAGCAGCTGTTCTCGCCGTTCTACACCACCAAGTCCGACGGCCTGGGCATCGGACTGGCGATCTGCCGGTCGATCATCGAATACCACGAAGGGCGGCTATTCTTCGAGGCCAGGGATGGCGGCGGCAGCGTGTTCGGTTTCACGCTGCCCACGCCCGACAGGAGGATCTAGCGATGCCCGGCACGCCTTGCGTCTATCTGGTCGACGACAACGACGGTTTCCGCGATTCCACCGCGTGGCTGCTGGAGACCGCGAACTTCGAGGTCCGCGCCTTCGCGTCCGGCGCCGCCTTCCTGACGGTGTTCGACAGCACCCGCCACGGCGACGACGAGTGCCTGGTCTCGGACATCCGGATGCCCGAGATGAGCGGGTTGCAACTGCAGGACGAACTGCTGCGACGGGGGTCGTCGCTGCCGCTGATCTTCGTCACCGCCCACGGCGACGTGCCGCTGGCGGTCGAGGCGATGCGCAAGGGCGCGTCGAACTTCCTCGAAAAGCCTTTCAGCGACGAGGCGCTGGTCGACGCGATCCGCCATGCGCTGCGCCGCGAGCGCCGCCAGTCCGGCACGCCGCAGGGCGAGGCGCTGGCGCGGCTGAGCCCGCGCGAGCGCCAGGTGCTCGATCTGGTCGTGGCCAGCAAGCCCAACAAGATCATCGCCGACATCCTCGGCATCAGCATCAAGACCGTGGAGCTGCATCGCGCGAACATGATGAACAAACTCGGCGTACGCTCGTTGCCCGAACTGATGAAGGTGGCGCTTGGACATGGCTGATTCCGGCGCGACCGTGCCGTCCCCCGCGACGTCCCCGCTGCGCGAACGCATCCCCCGGCTCGGCGCCGCGCAAGCGCAGGCGCTGCGCGCGCTGCACCGCCGCCGGCGGCAGTGGTCTTCGCCCGCGGGCACGCTGACCCTGCGCGAGGGACGTCCCGGCGATCCGGCCAGCGTGTTCGAACTCGATGCCGACGGCAGCCGGCTGGGCCTGCGCCTGCGCACCCCGCCGCCGACCGACGACGGCGACACGCTGCGCTGGCAGGACCATCGTGGCCGCGCCCGCGTGCTCGCCTGGAGCCTGGCGAACGAGGCGGCGCTGGTGCGGCTGAGCGAGGCGCTGGGCACCTCGCTGCTGCCGCTGCCCGATCCGCCGCCGGCCCCGACCGCGGACGTGGTGTGGGTGGACTTCGAACTGCACGGCGCCGACGGACCGGCGCTGGCCGGCAGCCTGCGCGCAGGCGTCGACTGGCTGACCACCGCGCTCGGCCGCGACGCGGCGACCGATGCCGCGCCCGCCGACGCCGGCCACTGGCGCCAGCTGCCTGCCGTCCTGTCGCTCGCGATCGCCGCGCCGCCGCTGACGATCGCCGACCTGCGCGACCTGCGCCCGGGCGACGTCGTGGTCGTCGGCTCGACCCGCCTGCCGGCGCTGCACGCCGATGCCGTCGGCCTGCGCTGGCCGGTCCGCGCCGGCAGCGAGGGCTGGCGGATCGACGGCCCCGCGAGCCCCCAACCCCGATTCCAGGAGACTGCCCCGATGAGCGAGACCGACGCCCCCGAGACCCCTGCCCCCGAGGCGCCCGCGCCCGTCGAGGACCCGGCCAGCCGCCTGCCGGTGGAGGTCGCGTTCGAGTTGGGCAAGGTCGAGCTGCGCCTGGGCGACGTCGCCGGCCTGCAGCCGGGCTACGTGTTCGCGCTGCCTGCCCAGCTCGAGGGCGCGAACGTGACGATCCGCGCCAACGGCCGCGTCGCCGGCCAGGGCGAACTGGTCGCGGTCGGGGACACGCTCGGCGTGCGCCTGCTCTCCTGGAGCTGAGGCATGGATTTCAGCACGTTCTCGCCCGCCCTCGTCCTGGTGACGGTGGTCAGCCTGGCGCTGGCGCCGTTCGTGGCGGTGATGGTGACCTCCTTCACCAAGATCGTCGTGGTGCTGAGCCTGCTGCGCAACGCGCTCGGGCTGCAGCAGGTGCCGCCGAACGTGGTCATCAACGGCCTGGCGATCGTGCTGTCGATCTACGTGATGTACCCGGTGATCCTCGACGTCAACGCCGCCGTCGAGGCGCGGCTCGAGGGCCGGCCGCCGCCGGCCTCGGTGCAGCGCCAGATCGACGCGCGCGCGCAGCAGCAGGCCGTGCGCGAGGGTCGCGCGATCGAGGTCCGGCCCGCGGCGGCGTCCGCCGCCCCGCAGGCCGACGCGCCGCCGACCAGCCCGGCCGCGGCCGACGGCCTGGCCGCCGAGGCGCAGGCCCGCGGCGAGCCCGGCCCGGCGCCCGACCCGATGTTCAGCGCGGTGCGCGGCGGCTCGAGCAACGACCCGCGCGAGGACCGCGAGCCCGCACTGCCGGCGCTGGCCGAGGAGGTCACGCAGCCGGCCGGTCCCGCCGCCCCGCCGGCGTCGGGCGGCGCGTTCGACACCAACCGGCTGCTGACGATGGTCGACGCCGGCAAGGAGCCGCTGCGCACGTTCCTGATCCAGCACTCGAGCGACGCGGAACGCGCGTTCTTCCTGCGCAGCGTGCAGCGCATGCTCCCGGCCGAGCGCCGCGGCGACCTGACGCCGGACGACTTCATCGTCGTCGTGCCGGCGTTCACCGTCAGCGAGCTCACGGCCGCATTCCAGATCGGCTTCCTGATCTTCCTGCCGTTCCTGATCATCGACCTGGTCGTGGCCAACATCCTGCTCGCGCTGGGCATGATGATGCTCTCGCCCACGACCGTGTCGCTGCCGTTCAAGCTGCTGCTGTTCGTGCTGATCGACGGCTGGGCCAAGCTGGTGCACGGCCTCGTGCTCACCTACGGAACGACCTGATGGGCGACGTCCTGGAGTTCACCAAGGAAGCGCTGTGGCTGGTGTTGCTGCTGTCCGGGCCGCCGGTCGCGGCGGCGGCGCTGATCGGCCTGGTGGTCGCGTTCCTGCAGGCGGCCACGCAGCTGCAGGAGCAGACGTTCCCCTACGCGCTGAAGTTCCTGACCGTGGTCATCATGCTGTTCGTGACCGGCTCGCTGATCGGCGGCACGCTGTACGTGTTCGCCGACCGCATCTTCCTCGACTTCCCCGGCCTCGTCCGGCGCTGATGCTCGACCTCGCGCAGAACCCGATGCTGGCGCTCGCGCTGACGCTGCCGCGCGTGGCCGGGGCGTTCCTGATGCTGCCGCTGCTGACCACCGAGACGGTGCCGGCGATGGTGCGCAACAGCTTCATGGTCAGCCTGGCGATCGTCGCGATCCCGATCGCGCTGGCCGGCGCGCCGCCGATCGAGGCGGCCGGCACGGCGCACTGGTCGGCGATCGTGCTCAAGGAGACCTTCATCGGCATCTCGATCGGCTTCTGCTACGGCATCGTGTTCTGGGCGATCAGTTCGGCCGGCGTGATCATCGACACCCAGGTCGGCATGTCGATGGCGCAGATCTTCGACCCGATCCAGGGCCACCAGACCTCGCTGCACGGCGAGTTCCTGTCCCAGCTGTCGTCATGGCTGTTCATGGCCAGCGGCGCGTTCCTGGTGTTCCTGGACCTGCTGATGACCAGCTATACGGTGTGGCCGGTCATGAGTTTCTTCCCCGACATCCGGCTCAGCGGCATGGCCCTGTTCGTCGGGCAGTTCAGTTACCTGATGACGGCGATGCTGCTGCTCGCCGCGCCGGCGATGGTGATCCTGCTGGTCATCGACCTGTCGTTCGGCCTGGTCAACCGCTACGCACCCCAGCTCAACGTGTTCGCGCTGACGATGCCGATCAAGGCCTGGCTGGCGACGGCGATCATCCTGCTGATGCTCGGCGTGTTCGTCGAGATCGTGATGCGCCGCCTGGTCGACAACAGCGGGCTGGTCAACGCGCTCAAAAGCGCGTTCGGGGGATAGCCGGGCAGTCCGCTGCCGGGCGCGTCGATCGGAGGCCTACATCTCGCAGGAGCGCGCTGGCGCGCGATGGGCCGCCCCGGGAACGTTCATCGCGCGCAAGCGCGCTCCTACGGGGGCGTGCGCGGTCAGCGCAGCGGGTCGCGCGGGTCCTCGAGGCGCTCGACGATCGACGGATCGTCGACGAGCGGCGGCGGGGGCGCCGGCTCGGCGGCCATGCCGACCTCCTCGAGCATGTCCTCGGGCGGCACGAACTCGGGTGGTTCGGGCCGCGCCTCGCCCGAGCGCATGCCCTCGGCCCAGTACAGCACCTGGGCGACCGCCTCGAAGAACTCGTTGCCGATGTAGTCGTCGATCTCCACGCGCGCGTTGAGCCCGCGCGCCAGCGGCACGTTCTGCAGGATCGGCACGCCCGACTCCTCGGCCACGCGCCGGATCTCCTCGGCCATGTGGCCCTCGCCCTTGGCCACGACCAGCGGCAGGTCGTCGGTGCCCTGCTCGTACTGCAGCGCGACGGCGATGTGGGTGGGGTTGGTCACGACGACGCTCGATCCGCGGACGGCATTGAGCATGTTCTGCTGCGACCACTCCTGGTGCAACTGCTTGCGCCGCTGCTTGACGTAGGGATCGCCCTCGTTCTCCTTGACCTCCTGCTTGATGTCGCGCCGGCTCATGCGCAGCTTCTTGATGTAGGAGAACTTCTGGTACGAGGCGTCGAGCGCGGACACGAAGAAGAACACGAAGATCGTCCAGATGCCGATCCACTTGAGCGCGTGCCAGATCGCGCTGCCGATCGAGGCGGGCTGGGCGAACGGCAGGTTCAGCAGGCTGGGAATCATCCCCCACAGCACGAAGCCGCCGATGGCGATCAGCCCGGCGCTCTTGAACAGCGACTTGACCAGCTCGACGAGGTTGTCCATCGAGAACATCTTCTTGATGCCGCTGACCGGGTTCATCTTCGACAGGTCCGGCGTGACCTTCTTCATCGACGCCACCGGCCCGACCTGCAGGAACTCCACCAGCAGCCCCAGCAGCACGGCCATCAGCAGCAGCGGCAGCGTCATCGACAGGAACACCTGCGCGGCCAGCGGCACGATCGTGCGCAGCGCGACGTCGAACGGCTGGTTCATCACCTGCAGCGCCTGTTCGAACAGGCCGCTCACGCGCCGGAACATGAAGCCCATCAGCAGCCACCCGCCGACCAGCCAGCCCATCACCAGCACGGTACTGGTCAGCTCGCGGCTCTTGCTGACGTTGCCTTCCTTGCGGGCGTCCTTGAGCTTCTTGCTGGTCGGTTTTTCGGTCTTGTCGGCGCCTTCGTTCTGCTCTGCCATGCGGACCTGCACCGGCGCACCACGGGGATCCGGAGGCTAGCATGGGCGCGTGGCGGTGCCGGCGAGGGCACCCGTGCTGTGATGCGTCAGCGCCCTGTTCCCCTCGACGGCCAACCTGCATTCAGCTTCGAGGCCGGCGCTGACGGACCTGCGCGGCCCCCCTAGGGCCAGCCCGAGATAGCCCGTCCATGGCAGCAGCGTTACAGTCGCGCCATCGTCGCCATGGGCGGCTATCGACGGACCCGCAGGACACCTGAGCATGAGCGGTATCTCCTCCAATGCCGGATTCAGCGCCGCCAGCCTCGAACGGCTGGGCGGCCAGGTCGCGTTCGACGACCTGCGCCAGCCCCAGGGCGGCGGGCTTGCCGGCCTGGGAGAGTCCGGCGCGGATGCCGTCGCGCGGGGTCCGCAGGCCGATCCGGGCGAGGACATGCTCAACGCGGCGGCCTGGGACGGCGTACCGTCGGGACTGCGCCAGTTCGCCGGCGATCGGGCGTTCGAGGGTCGGCTCGCCGGGCTCGACCTGGCCGCGGCCGCCGACCACGGGACCGACGCGATCCTCGACGCGCTCGGCTAGACGCGCCCGACCGACACCGGCCGGGCCGCGTCGCGCTAGAGTGAGGCCGCCCCCGTCGTGTCCGATCCGATGAACGCCGTTCCTTCCGCGCAGTCCCTGCGCGCCGCCGCCGACCGCATGGTGTCGGCGCTGTCGGCGCACCACGATCCCGAGTATCGGCTGACCGTGCTCAAGCGGCTGGCCCGCCGCCTGGGCGAGGACCGCTACCCGCTGTTCCTGCGCCTGCTGGGCGTGGTGGCCGAGAGCGACGACGCGCACGCGCAGCGGCTGGTCGCCGAGACCTTCGGCACCGCGCTGCGGCGCATGGACCTGCCCGGTGGCGCGCTGAGCTCCTGGGGCGCGACCCGCCTGCCCGACGGCGCCGGCCCGGTGAGCGCCAGCGCGTTCTCCGGCCAGTTCTTCGGCGGCACGCCGCGCCGCCTGCTCGGACCGGTCGAGTACCTGACGGTCTGGCACCTGCAGCGGACCCAGCGCACCGCGTTGTCGGCGCAGACCTTCCGCGAGAGCCTGTCGCGGATGATCGCGCTGCTCAACCGCAGCGAGGATGCCCGCACGCTGTATCCGCAGAAGCTCGCGGCCGATGCGCAGAACGAACTGGAGGGCGCCTACACCCGCGCCACGCGCGAGCGGCTGGCGGCGATCGCCGCGGCATGGCGCGCCGGGCGCACGCCCGACGAGATCGCCCAGGCCGCGCTGGATGCGGCCGCGGCCGACACGCCGCGCGGCTGGGTCACGCACGACCTGTGAGCGCCGGCCCGGGGCCGCGCTTGTCGGCGCCGGGCCGGGCATGCACGATGACCGGCCGCCCGGGGCCGAGGAGAATCGTCGGATGCATGCGCACGCGCTGACCCGCCGCCGGCACCGCCGGCGCCCGCCCCGCGCCTGCCTGGCGGTGCTGCCGCTGCTGCTGTGGCTGGGCGGCTGTGAGCGACCGGCGCCGGCCGCCGCGCCGGTCCAGACCGGCGGGGCGACCCCGGTCGAGGCGGTCGAGGTGCTGACCGGCCACCTGCGCCGCGGCGATCTGGCTGCCTTCGCCCACGATGCGCTGCCGGCCGACCTCGCGCCGGCGCTCGAACAGGCGTGGCGCGAGGACCGCACGCGCTGGCCGCTGTCGGAGCTGCCGCTGTCGGCGCAGCTTCCCACCACACTGGCTGCGCTGCACGACCCGCATGCCGAGCGGGTGCTGCTGGCGACCTTCGACCGCCAGTTCGCCGGCGCCGATCGCGAGCTGCGCTCGACCGCGCGGGCGCTGGCGGTGTTCGCCACCCAGTACCTCACGCAGTCGCCGGGCTTCAGCGACGACGAGCGCCGCCACTACACCCAGCTGGTCGCGGCGACCGGCGACTGGGCGGCGCATGCCCCGCTGGCCGACCGCGCGCTGGCCCAGGCCACGGTCGAGGCGCTGACGACCGCGGCCCGGCGCAGCGCGCTCGACGGCGACGCCGCGCTCGGGCGCGCCGGCATGTCGGCCGGCCTGACCCGCCTGTCGCCGCTGTTCGTCGCCGGCAAGCAGCAGCTGCGCGCCTACGGGCTAGACCTGGACGTGAGCTTCGACAGCGTCGAGACGACGCTCGCGTCGCAGACCGGCGACCAGGCCCGGGTGCGGCTGCGCTACCTGCTCGACGGTCGCCGGATCGATGCCGAGATCGGCGTCGAGCGCACCGGTGGGCGCTGGTACGTGGCCGACTTCCTGCGCCACGCACGGGCCGCCGCCGCGGCCCCGCCGGCGTCGGCGCCCGCGCCCTGACATCCGCCGTGCGGGGTGGCTTGGGCATAATGCCGCCGATGCCCGACCAACCGACCCTCCCGTTCTCCGACGACGCGCGGCCCCGGCCCGACGGCGACGATGCCGCCCGGACGCCCGCCGCGCCGCCGCCCGGCCCCGCCGGGACCGGCGATCCCGTGGCACAGGGCGATGCCGCCGCACCGCCGTCCGGTGCCACGCTGCCCGATGCCCCGCCGGTCGCGGGCGACGGGGCTGCCGCCACGCCGCGTCCGCTCGCCGCGCCGCGCCGCGCCATGCGCCGCCCGTGGTGGGCCGGCCTGCTCGACCGGCTGCTGCGGCCGTGGATCGGACTGAAGGTCGAGCCCCAGGCGCCCGAGTCTCTGGTCGACCACCGTCCGGTCTGCTACGTGCTCGAGGACTACGGCCTGTCGAACGCGCTGATCCTCGAGCGCGCCTGCCGCGAGGCCGGCCTGCCCTCGCCGCTGCAGCCGCTGCCCGGCGACCCGCTGGGACGCAAGCGCGCCTACGTCGCGCTGTCGCGGCGCAACGCCGGCAGTGCGCTGGCGCTGGCGACGGGCAAGCCGCAGTCCAAGTCGACCCACTCCGAGTCGCTGTCGCGTCTGCTCGAGGCGCACCGGCTCGATCCCGCGCTCGACGTGCAGGTGGTGCCGGTGTCGATCTTCGTCGGCCGCTCGCCCGACAAGGCCAACGGCTGGTTCTCGGTGCTGTTCTCGGAGAACTGGACGATCGTCGGCCGCTTCCGCCGGCTGCTGTCGATCCTGCTCAACGGCCGCGACACCCTGGTGCGCTTCGCCGAGCCGGTCGCGGTGCGGCCGCTGCTCGACGAGGACCTGGGCGCCGAGCGCACCGTGCGCAAGCTCTCGCGCGTGCTGCGCACGCATTTCAACCGCGTGCGCGAGGCGATCATCGGCCCGGACCTGTCGACCCGCCGGCTGCTGGTCGACAAGGTGCTGGCGTCGCCGTCGGTCAAGGACGCGATCGCCGACCAGGCGCGCCGCGACAACAGCCGGCCCGAGGAGGCATGGAAGAAGGCCCACGCCTACGCCTACGAGATCGCCGCCGACTACTCGCATCCGGTCGTGCGCTCGGCCAGCTTCCTGCTGACCACGGTGTGGAACCGGATCTTCCGCGGCGTGCTGGTCCACCACCTGGACCGTTTCAAGGAGGCCGCGCCCGGGCACGAGATCGTCTACGTGCCCAGCCACCGCAGCCACATGGACTACCTGCTGCTGTCGTACCTGCTCTACGGCCGCGGCATCGTGCCCCCGCACATCTTCGCCGGCGTCAACCTCAACCTGCCGGTGATCGGCACGCTGCTGCGCAAGGGCGGCGCGTTCTTCGCCCGGCGCAGCTTCCGCGGCAACGCGCTGTATTCGGCGGTGTTCTCCGAGTACATGGCGCAGCTCGTCGGCGGCGGCTACTCGATCGAGTACTTCATCGAGGGCGGCCGCTCGCGCACCGGACGGCTGCTGCCGCCCAAGGGCGGCGCGCTGGCGATGACGCTGCGCGCCTACCTGCGCGAGCCGCGCAAGCCGGTGCTGTTCCAGCCGGTCTACATCGGCTACGAGAAGCTCATGGAGGGCAACAGCTACTTCGACGAGCTGTCGGGCAAGGCCAAGAAGAAGGAATCGATCTGGCGGCTGCTGTGGGGCATCCCGCAGGTGCTGCGCAGCAACTACGGCCAGGTCGTGGTGAACTTCGGCGAGCCGATCCAGCTCAACGCGGCGCTCGCCGAGCTCGCGCCCGACTGGGACGGCCGCGCGGTGCCCGAGGACGCCAAGCCGGCCTGGCTGGCGAGCACCGTCGACGTGCTCGCCCAGCGCATCCACGTCAACATCAACCGCGCCGCCGACGTCAACCCGATCAACCTGCTCTCGCTCGCGCTGCTGTCCACGCCCAAGCACGCGATGGGCGAGGCAGACCTGCTGGCGCAGATCGCGCTGTCCAAGCAGCTGCTCGACGACGTGCCCTACTCCGACCGCGTCACGCTGACCCCGCACACGCCGGCCGAGATCGTCGCCCACGGCGAGGAGATCGGCGTGCTCGAGCGCGTCGCCCACCCGTTGGGCGACGTGCTGCGGGTCGGCGACGACGAACAGGCGGTGTTGCTGACCTACTTCCGCAACAACGTGCTGCACCTGTACACCGCGTCGGCGTGGATCGCCTGCTGCTTCCTGCACAACCGGCGCATGAGCCGGCACACGCTGCTGCGCCTGGGCCGCACGATGTACCCGTTCCTGCAGGCCGAGCTGTTCCTGCCGTGGACCGAAGACGCGTTCGCCGACCGCATCGAGCGCACGCTGGGTACCTTCGTGCGCGAGGGCCTGCTCGAACAGCTGGCCGGCGACCACGACGGCGACGCGGTCTACGGCCGCAACGCCGGGCAGACCGACGAGGTGTTCCGGCTGCGTGCGCTCAGCCATCCGCTGCAGCAGGCGTTCGAGCGCTACTACATCGCGATCTCGGTGCTGGCCAAGAACGGCCCGGGCACGCTCGGCGCCGGCGAGCTGGAGGGCCTGTGCCAGCTGGCCGCGCAGCGGCTGTCGCTGCTGTACGCGCCGGCCGCGCCGGAGTTCTTCGACAAGTCGCTGTTCCGCGGCTTCATCCAGAAGCTGCGCGAGCTGGGCCTGGTCAAGCTCGACGGCAACAGCAAGCTGGTGTTCGACGAGCGCCTGACCGCGCTGGCCAAGGACGCGAAGGTGATCCTGGGCCGCGAGCTGCGGCATTCGATCGAGAAGGTCAGCCCGGAGGCGGTGAAGCCGGCCGAGCCGGCGTCGACCACGGTGGACGACGCCGCGTAAGCGTCCTGGAGACGGGCCGCATGCGCCCGGCACGCGCGACGCCGGGCGAGGACACTAGGCTTGCGCTCAGCCGTCGTCGTGGCCGACGGCGGCCATCCGTCGCGAGGCCGCGGCGCGCAGGGTCTCGATCTGCGCGTCGATGCCGGCGATCCATTCGTCCTTGCCCATCCTGACCGCGAGCGCGCGACGCCGCTGCGCGGCCTCGAGCGCTTCGGCGTAGCGCTGCCGATCCGCCAGCCACGACGACTGCATGCTCAGCACGCTGTTGAGGACGCCGTCGGCGAACATCGTGCCGGTCGCGGCCGCATCACGGTCGAGCGCGGTCAGCGCCGCGAACGTATCCGCGTCGTTCTCGCCGTAGCGGACCAGGTAGCTGCATTCGGCCAGCCGGACCATCATCGCGTCCTGGCTGTCGGGGCCGAACTGGCGCGCCGCGTCCCGCTTGCCGAGCGCCAGCTCGCGGGCGGCCTCGTCCTTGCGACCGGTCGACGCGAGCAGCGAGGCGTATCCGCCGCGGTGATGGGCCGAGACCTCGCCGTGGGCCGCGACGCTGCTCGCGATCGCGGCCCCGAGCGTTTCCCGGGCGCGCTCGAGGTCCGCGTCGTCGCCGGTGATGCCGGCCCTGGCCCAGTAATTGCTCGCCGTCAGGAAGCGGGCCTCGAGCGTGAACTCCTGATGCCTGCCGTAATGCCGTTCGTAGATGCGCAGCGCGCGGCCGGTACGCTCGAACGCGGCGTCCATGTCGCGCGCGTACGCGGCCAGGTGGCCCTGCGCCATGTACGCACGCGCGACCGCCGGGTGCTCGGGACCGAGCCCTTCGGCGAGGATGCGTTCGGCCAGGTCTGCGGTCGTCCGCGCGCCGGCCAGGTCGGCGTTGAGGATCTGGATGAAGGCGAGCTCGGCCAATGCCATCCCGGTCTGGGGATGGCGCTCGCCCAGCATCGCGCGGCGACGCGCGATCAGCTGGTTCGCCAGCGCCAGCGCGCGTGTTTCACGCCCGGGCTGGCGCGACGCGCGCACCGTCCGGATCAGCGATTCGCGGGCGTCGTCGGCCAGGATCGGCGCGGTCTCGTCGGTCAGTTCGATCGCCCGCAGCAGGTCGGCTTCCGACGCCTGCATGCGCATGCGCCAGCGCAGCCAGATGCCGCGCTGGGTCAGCAGCTGCGCGGTGATGTTGTCGCCGATCGACGCGGGCAGCGACCGGGCCTCCGCGATCGCCTTGTCGAGCGTCGCGAACGCCGCCTGCGAGCGTCCCTGGCCCGACTCGGCCACCGCCCGCTGTGCGAGCAGGCGCAGGTAGGCGAGGCGGTGCTGGTCGGTCAGGCGCAGCGACAGCCCCGCCAGGCCCTCCCGGACCGTGGCCTCGGCCTCGCCGTGGCGCGCGCGGAGGTTCTGGATGTGCGCCAGCGTCGCGAGGTTGAAGGCCACGGCCAGGGTGTCGTGCGCATCGACCGTGCGGCCCGCTTCGCGCGCGAGCGATTCGGCGCGGCGGTAGTCGCCCGCGACCGCCCAGCTGCGCGCGAGCACCGACAGGGCCCGCGCCCGCATGCCCGCGGTCTCCGGGCCGGCGGCCTGCCCGCGCAGTCCGCGCTCCACCGATTCGAGCAGCGCCGACTGGGTCGGCGGCATGTCGCCCAGTTCCGAGATCGCCGCCATGCCCAGCGTGGCCTCGAAGAAGCGGTCGGCCTGGCTGGCGATCGCGGCCTCCCGGCTGCCGCGCCAGGCGTGGCCGCCGAGCAACCCGATCACCGCCAGGGCCATCGCGGCGTTCGCCAGCACGAGCGCGCGGTTCGCGCCGAACGCCGCCGCCAGGCCACCGCGCTGTCCGTAACGACGCGAGCGGCCGGGCGTGCGCTGCAACCAGGCGGACAGCGCCTCGCGCATCGCCTCGACGCTGTCGTAGCGCTGCGCCGGTGCGGCGGCCACCGCACGCGACACGATGTCGTCGAGCGGGCCGCGCAACCGTCGCGCGAGCGCGGCCGTCGACCGCTCGCCGCGCGCGCGCACGCCGTCCCGGTCGAGCCGGGCGGCCAGCGACGACGGCAGGCGCGGGGGGCCGAGCGACGCGGGCGCGGCGACGGGCACCTGCCCGCACAGCAGCCGGCACAGCAGCGCGCCCAGCGCGTAGACGTCCACCCGGACGTCCTGGGGTGCGCCCGTCAGCGCCTCGGGCGCGGTGTAGCCGCTCGTCATCGCCAACCGGTGCGCCGCTGGCAGCGCGTCCGACGACACGAGCACCGACAGGCCGAAATCCAGCAGCCGGGGACGGCCCTGCGGCGTCACGAGCACGTTCGAGGGCTTGATGTCCTGGTGCACGACGCCGCGTGCGTGGGCGTAGGCCACCTGGCCGCAGCAGTCGACGAACAGTTCGACGCGCTCGCGGATCGACAGCGCGCCGGCATCGCACCACTGGTCGATCGGCAGCCCGTCGACCAGCTGCATCGCGTACCAGGGCCGCCCCGCGTCGTCCACGCCGCCGTCGAGCAGCGGCACGATGTCGGGATGGGTGAGGTCGGCGAGCAGATTGCGCTCGTTGACGAAGGCCTCGACCAGCCGCGGAGAGACCAGGTCGTCGCGGATGCACTTGAGCGCGGCGGTCTGGCGGAACTGCGCATCGCTGCGCCGCGCCCGATACACCGTGCCCATGCCGCCGCGCCCGAGAAGACCGGTGATCGTCCAGCCGCCGATGCGGCTGCCGATGCGCGGGTCGTCCGACGGCGGCGCCTGCGCCTCCAGCAATGCGGAGACCGCGGCGAACGGCGCACCGGCGATCGGGCGCGCGGCACGGTCGGCCGCGAGCAGCGCGGACAGTTCGCGGTGCAGCACGGGATCGGAGACGGCGAGCCGGGCCAGCTTGCGGTCGCGCCACCAGCGCGGCCACCGCACGTAGGCGTCGAACAGGTCGAGCGCGCGGCGTCGCATCGCAGGCTCGGATGTCGGGGGCATGACTCCCTCGCATGTGCCGGGGCGGCAGGGATGGACTAGCATGCCTCGCCCGCGCATGCGCAGGAAAGGACGGAGGGCGAACCGGCCCATGGATGCGACGCAACCCGCCCCGACGCCACGAGCCGACGGTGGCGATGCGCCCGGCGGCGATGCGCTGGCCGTCGCGGTCGCACGCCTGCTCGATCAGGCCGGCGACGGACACGACGCCGCGTGGGACGAGATCTATCGCCTGCTGTACGACGACCTGCATCGCATCGCCCGGTCGGAGATCCGCCGTCAGGCGATCGCCTCGCACTCGCCGACGTCGTTGATCAGCGAGACCTGGATCAGGCTGGCGCGTGCGGACATCCCCGCCACGTCCAGGGCGCACCTGGTCGCGCTGCTGGCCCGCGCGATGCGCTTCGTGCTGGTCGACCAGGCGCGACGCGCGATGGCCGGCAAGCGCGGCCGGCATCTGCTGGTCGTCTCGACCGACGACGAGCGCGATGCGGTGCCGGGCCCGGTCGAGCTCGACCGGCTGCTGAGCATCCACGGCGCGCTCCAGGCGCTCGAACGCCTCGACCGGCGGCTGGCGCGCGTCGTCGAGCTGCGCTACTTCGGCGGGCTCGGCGAAGCGGAGATCGCCTCGCTGCTGGGCGTGACCGAACGCACGGTCCGCCGCGACTGGCGCAAGGCCCGGGCGTTCCTGCAGGCGGAGCTGGGCATGCCCGGCATCGCCGCGCCGCCGCGGACGACCGACGCGCGTCGCTGACGCAAGCACGCCGCACCCGGTCGCCGTGTCCTGTCGGACGACCGAACCGCGATACAGGAGGAAAGGAGCCGACGCACGCGGTCGCCGTGTCCTGTCGGACGGCCGAACCGCGATACAGGAGGAAAGGAGCCGACGCACGCGGCCATCCGCGCATGCGGGCGGTGCGATGCGGCGGCGCCGCGGGCACGCACCGCAGCGCGTGCGGCCCGCATCGGACCTTTCGCCTTTTCCTAGATGCCGCATGCCGATCGACCCCCCGCACCCGCCTCCCGCGCACCCGCCTCCCGCCCCCGTCCTGCCGACCGCGGCCCGCGGCATCGTCGTCGAGCGACCGCGCATCGCGATGCACGAGCTCGCCCCGGACGCCACCGGACGCTTCGAGCGCGTCGGCGATGGCCTGCTGCTGCACCTCGACGATGGCCGCGAGCTGCGCATTCCGCATCTGTTCGACAGCGCGGACCCCGTATCGTGTGCCGCACCGATGGACGCCGCTGCCGCGTCGTCCGACGGACCCGCACCGGCGTCGCCCCCCGGCAATGACGTCCGCGCTCGCCGCGCGGCGACCGGGACGGCGGCCACGCACGCGCCCGAGGCGCCGGCGATGCCGCACGACACGGGTTGTGGCTGGCGGCTCGACGCGCGCGGCTGGAACATCCTGCTGCCCGACGGGCGCGCGATCGAACTCACGCTCGCCGAGCAGCAGGTCCTGCGTCCGCTGGCGCGGTGCCCGGGCCGCCCGGTGCGCCGCGAGGCGTTGATCGCCGGCCTCGCCGACGACGTGCACACGTTCGATCCGCACCGTCTGGAAGTCCTCGTCTACCGGCTGCGGCGCAAATGCCGGACACGCACCGGGGCCGAACTGCCGCTGCGCGCGGTGCGCGGCGTGGGTTACGTGCTGAACTGGTGACGCGGCGCCCGCGCCGGCGCGCTCAGGCCGGCTCGTCGGGGATCAGCGACGACTCGAGCTGCGCGATCGCATCGCGCAGCGCCAGCTTGCGCTTCTTCAGGCGCTTGAGCATCAGTTCGTCGTGCCGCGGATCGCACTGCAGCCGGTCGATCACCGCATCGAGGTCGCGGTGCTCGCCGCGCAGGGCGACGAGACGCTGGGCGGGGCTGTCGTCGGGGCGCTCGAAGGCCATGGATCCAGCTTACCCGAAGCGGTCGCGGCCGCGCTCGGCGCGCGCTCGCGGGCCTGCAGGCATGCGGGCGCACCGATCCGCGGGTCGTCGCCGGGCGGGTCCCGACGACGGCCTCATGCATGGCGCAGGCGCAGCCCGTCCGCGTCCAGCCGCAGGCGGACGTCGAGCCCGATCGCCTCGAGCAGACCGGCATCGTGGGACACGACGAGCAGCGCGCCGGGCCACGCGCGCAGCAATGCGGCGAGCGCATCGACGCTCGCCAGATCGAGATGGGTGGCCGGCTCGTCGAGCAGCAGCAGCGGCGCGGCCGGGCGCGCCCACGCGGCCACGGCGATCGCCACGCGCATCCGCTCGCCGCCCGAGAGCGTGCGCATCGGCCACGCGACGTGGCCGCGACCCAGTCCCAGCAACGCCAGCCGGGTCGCGATCGCCGCGCGCGGCTCGCCGGGCATGGCGGCCTGCAGCCAGTCGAGCGCGCAGGCCTCGCCCGGCAGCCCGTCCAGATGCGGGTCGAGCCTCTGCGCCCGCACGTGCGCACGGACCGTGCCGGCGGCGAGCGCGCCCTGGCCGAGGATGGCCCGCAGCAGCGTGGTCTTGCCGCTGCCGTTGCGACCGGACAGTCCGATCCGCACCGCGCCGGCGGCCTGCCAGTCGAGCGCCGCGGCCGGCGTCGTGCAGGTCGGATGCGCCTGCGCGAACGTCAACACGCGCCGACCGGGCGGCAGCGCGACCGCCGCCTGCACGAACTGTGGCGCCGCGGGCGCATCCAGCGCATCGAACGCGACGCGCACCGCCTGCTCGCCGGTCTCCAGCCGCTGCGCGAGCGCGGCCCGCCGCCGTCCCTGACCGCGTTCGGCGTTGTCGGCGAGGCGATCGAGCAGCAGCGGCGACTGGTTCGCGTCGCGGCCTGCGCGGCGTCCGCGGGCCTGGCGCCGGTCGAGCCGCTGGCGCGCGTGCGCGACCGCCTGCTGCGCACGCGTGCGGTCGACCCGGGCCTGCAGCAGCGCGGCCTCGCCCTGGCGCAGGCGCTCGGCGCGCAGCGCGCGCCAGGTCGCGAGCCCGCCGTCGATGCGGTGCAGCGCGCCGCCACGCAGTTCGAACAACCGCGGCATCGCCTGCAGCCAGGCCGGATCGTGGGTCGCCACGAGCACCGCACCGGCCCGGCGCGCGAACGCTTCGCACCAGTGCGCCGAGGCCTCGGCGTCGAGGAACGTGCTCGGCTCGTCGAGCAACAGCACCGGCGCCGCCGAATGCGCGATCGCCAGCAGCCGCAGTTGCTGGCGCTCGCCGCCCGACAGCCGCGCCGGATCGTCGTCCAGGCCGATGCCCGACAGGCCGAGCGCGTCGAGGCGACCGCGCCACGTCGCCTCCAGCGCCCAGTCCTCGCCGACGCGCACGAGATCCTCGGCGCTGCCGTCGCCGGCCAGCACGCGGCGCAGCGCATCCAGGCGCGGCCCGTCGCCGAGCAGGTCGATCGCGCGCGGCGGCAGCGTCGCCGGCACCTGCGGCAGCCAGGCCAGGCGCGAGGCGCAGCGGACTTCGCCGCCTTCGGGCGACCGGTCGCCGGCGAGCTGGCGCAGCAGCGTCGACTTGCCGCCGCCGTTGTCGCCGACCAGCGCGCTCGGACCGGTGGGCAGCCGCAACGCAAGACCGGCGTAGAGCACCCGCCCGTCGGCGAGCGTCGCCGTCAGGTCGCGGGCGTGCAGGAGTTCGGAGGACGGCGTGGGCGCATCCGACGGGGCGGGGCCCGGGGGTGGAACAGACGGCATGACGTGACCTGCAGGCAGACGCGATGGGCGCCCTCGCGAGGAGGACGGCGGATCGGATGTCGGCTCAGCGGTTCACGTCGGCGGCGCTCCAGGGACGGCGCGGGCGGCGCCGTGGGCGGGCAGTATAGGTCCGGTGCCCGGCCGGCCGCGCCACGCGCGCTGAACGTGCGTCGCAGCCGCTGGGACGGGCCCCGTTAGACTATGCGCGATGAGCATCGTCCTGCCCCTGCCCGAACCCCTGCCCCGCGCGCGCGACCCGCGCCGCGCCGCGCTCGAGACCCAGAAGCTGGGCAAGCGCCTGCGCCACCAAGTGGGGCGCGCGATCGCCGACTTCGGCATGATCGAGGACGGCGACAAGGTGATGGTCTGCCTGTCGGGCGGCAAGGACAGCTACACGCTGCTCGACGTGCTGCTGCAGTTGCAGGCCCGGGCACCGGTGTCGTTCTCGATCACCGCAGTCAACCTCGACCAGAAGCAGCCCGGCTTTCCCGAGCACGTCCTGCCCGACTACCTGCGCACGCTCGGCGTGGATTTCCACATCATCGAGCAGGACACCTACTCGGTCGTCAGCCGGGTGGTCCCCGAAGGCAAGACGATGTGCTCGCTGTGCTCGCGGCTGCGCCGCGGCGCGCTGTACACGTACGCCGAAGCCAACGGCTTCACCAAGATCGCGCTCGGCCACCACCGCGACGACCTGGTGGCGACGTTCTTCCTCAACCTGTTCTTCCACGCCAAGCTCAGCGGCATGCCGCCCAAGCTGCGCAGCGACGACGGCAAGCACGTCGTGATCCGCCCGCTGGCCTACGTCGCCGAGGCCGACATCGTGGCCTATGCCGACGCCAAGGCGTTTCCGATCATCCCGTGCAATCTGTGCGGCTCGCAGGAGAATCTGCAGCGCAAGCAGGTCGGGCTGATGATGGCGCAGTGGGAGAAGTCGCACCCCGGCCGCATCGAGACCATCGCACGCGCGCTCGGCGACATCCGCCCCTCGCAGCTCAGCGATCCGAAGCTGTTCGACTTCCTGTCGCTGGGCAGCCGCGGGCCCGCCCTGCCCGACGCGCACGACTGGCTGGCCGGCGCGCCGCACGACGCGCGCGACTGAGCCGTCGTTGCCTCCCCTCTCCCCGCGCGGGAGGGACGCTGCCGTTCCCCGACTCCCGAATCCCCCAATCACGGCCTTTCGATGTTCTTCAAGAATCTGACCCTGTTCCGCTTTCCCACCACCCTCGACGTGTCCGAGCTGGAGACCCAGTTCGGCGAGTTCCGCCTGCGCGACGTCGGCCCGCTGGAGATGTCCACGCACGGCTTCGTGCCCGCGCTGGGCCGCGAGGCCGACACGCTGACCCATCGCATGGAGGACGGCATCTGGCTGGCAGTCGGCGGCCAGGAGAAGATCCTGCCCGGCGCGGTGGTCAATGAGTTTCTGGCCATCCGCATCGAGGAGTACGAGGAAAAGAACGCGCGCAAGCCCGGCGGCAAGATGCGCAAGCAGATGAAGGACGACATCCTGCAGGAGCTGCTGCCGCGCGCGTTCGTGCGCCCGGTGCGCTCGGACGCGCTGATCGACCTGGAACTGGGCGTGATCGCGGTCAACACCTCCAGCCGCAAGAGCGCCGAGAACGTGGTCAGCCAGGTGCGCACCGCGATGGGCAGCTTCCCGGCGCTGCCGCTCAACGCCGAGACCTCGCCGCGCGCGGTGATGACCGGCTGGATCGCCGGCGAGCCGCTGCCCGACGGCCTGGCGCTGGGCGAGGAGTGCGAGCTCAAGGATCCGTCCGACCAGGGCGCGATCGTCAAGTGCCAGCGCCAGGACCTGCAGTGCGAGGAGATCACCCGCCACCTCGACGCCGGCAAGCAGGTGACCAAGCTGGCGCTCACGCTCGACGACCAGATCGAGTTCGTGCTCGGCGAGGACCTGATCGTGCGCAAGTTCAAGTTGCTCGACGGCGCGCTCGACACGCTCGAGCACACCGACGCCGACGACCGCCAGGCCGAGCTCGACGCGCGTTTCGCGCTGATGCGCGGCGAGTTCAAGCGGCTGTTCAAGGTGCTCGAGGGCGCGTTCAAGCTGTCGAAGGTCGAGTGAGCGCGGGCGCGCCGCGCGCGCGCCTTACAATCGCCGCATGCCGTCCTCCTCGCGTCTGCTCTCGTCGCCCCCGGCCCCCGCGCCGGTGCGGCGCGACACGCTCGACGTGCGGCTCGACGACGGCCGCCGGATCGAGGTGCTGCGCGTGCGCGACCCGCGCGCGCGCCGCATCCGCCTGAGCGTGAGCGAACGCGGCGCGCGGCTGACGCTTCCGCTGCGCGCCAGCCTCGCCGCAGGCGAGGCGTTCGTGCACCAGCATCGCGACTGGCTCGCCGCGCAGCTGGCCGAACACGGGCAGACGCCGCCGCTGCGCCGCGACCTCACCACGCACCTGCCGCTGCGCGGCGCGCTGCTGGCGGTGGACTGGCAGCCCGGGCGGTTCGCCCATGTGCGCCCGGACGACGGGCGACTGGTGTTCGCCGCGCCCGCGCAGGCCGGCCCGGCGGCGCTGCAGCGCGCGCTGCGCGAGTTCTACGAGGCCCAGGCGCGCGCCGACGTCGCCCGCTGGCTGCCCGGCTACCTGCCCGGCCTGCCGCGTACGCCGTCGCGGATCCGGATCCGGCCGATGTCCTCGCAATGGGGCTCGCTGGCGCCCGACGGCACGCTTGCGCTGGACCTGGCGCTGGTGCTCGGCACGCCGTCCGCGTTCGAATACGTGCTCGTGCACGAGCTCTGCCACCTGGTGCATGCCGACCACTCGCGCGCGTTCTGGCGCGAGGTCGAGGCGCGCTGTCCCGAATGGCGGCGCGCGCGCGACTACTTCCGCAGCGAGGGACGCCGGCTCAAGGGCGCGCTGCACGCGCTGCTGTCGGGCTGACGCGCGCGATCGAATGCCCGACTGCGGCCAGGCACCGCATCGCATCATCCCGGGGACGGACGGCGCGATGTACCGACACGCGCGGACCGACGCCGCGACGCATCAACGCCGCAGGAAATCCCCGATCGCCGCAGCGACCGCCTCGGGCTGTTCCATGTGCAGGTGGTGGCCGCCGGCGATCACGACCAGGTCGCCGTCGGGCAGCAGGCGGGCGCGGCGGCTGCGGTCGGGCTCGGGCAGGTAGTCCTGCGGCGGGTCGGCGTAGATCACCCGGGTCGGGCATTCGATGCCGGCCACGAGCGCGTCGACCTGGCCGGGCGTCATCCGCACCGCGGTCGGCACGGTCAGCCGCGGATCGCTGCACCACACGTGGCCGCCGTCGACCGCGCGCACGCCGCGCTCGACCAGCCGGCGCGCAGCGTCCTCGGAAAGCCCGTTGACCCGCATGCGCGCGCGCACCGGCGCTTCGAGATCGGGGAACACCCGCAGCGGGCGCTCACCCAGGCCGCGCGCGGACGTCACCGCGTCGCGCAGCCGGACCACGGTGTTGTCTTCGGTCTCGGGCAGCGCGCCGAGCGCCTCGACCGCGACCAGCCGCTCGACCCGGTCCGGGCATGCGGCGGCGACCAGGCTGGCGATGCCGGCGCCCATCGAATGGCCCAGCAGCGCGAAGCGGTCCCAGTGCAGCGCATCGGCGATGTCGAGCACCTGGTGCACCGCGCCGACGAAGGTGTAGTCGGTGCCCGGCGGCATGTGCACGCTGCGGCCGTGGCCGGGCAGGTCCGGCGCGACGAGGTCCAGCCCGTGCAGGTGCGCGGCGAGCGGCCCGAAGCTCGCGGCATTGTCGAGCCAGCCGTGCAGCGCCAGGACCCGGCGACCGCCGGGCGCGCCGAAGCGCAGCCCGCGGACCGTCCCGATGCCGATCTCCAGCGAGAAGTCCGTCCCGCTCACGTCCACGCGTCCAGTTCGCGGCGCAGCAACGCCGCCATCGCGTCGGCGTGCGCGGGCGCGTCGTTGAGGCAGGGGATGTAGCGCAGCCGGGTGCCGCCGTTGGCGCGGAACAGTTCGGCGTTCTGCATCGCGATCTCCTCGAGCGTCTCCAGGCAGTCGGCCGGAAAGCCCGGGCACAACACGTCGACCTCGCGCACGCCGGCCTTGGCCATCTCGACCAGGGTCGCGTCGGTCGCCGGCTGCAGCCATTTGCCGGCGCCAAAGCGCGACTGGTAGGCCATGCGGCAGTCGCCGGCGTCCTCGCCGAGCACCTCGACCAGCCCGGCGAACGTCGCCTCGCAGCGTTCGGCATAGGGATCGCCCTGGTCGACGATGCGCTGCGGGATGCCGTGGAACGAGCACAGCAGCACCTCGCCGCGGCCGTGCGCGGCGCGGTGTTCGCGGACCGAGCCGGCCAGCGCCTGCAGCCAGCCGGCATCGCGGGCGTAGTCCTCGATCATGCGGACCTCGACGCCGTCGATGGGCGTTTCGGCGATCCGGTCGGCGACCGAGGCGGTGGTCGTCGTCGAGTACTGCGGATACAGCGGCAGCACCAGGATCCGGCGCACGCCCTCGGCGGCCAGCGCGCGCATCGCCGGCGCCAGCGGCGGCCGGCCGTAGCGCATCGCGTGGACCACGCGCACCTGCGGCATCCGCGCGTCGACGGCCTCGGCGAGCCGACGCGTGTACACCGCGAGCGGCGAGCCGCCATCGAGCCAGATCTCGGCGTACTTGTGCGCGACCTTCGGCGAGCGCCGCGGCAGCACCACCCGGCGCAGCAGCGGCAGCCACAGCCAGCGCGGCAGGCGCACGACGCGGGGGTCGGACAGGAATTCGTCCAGGTACGCGCGCACCGCATCGGCGGTGGGCGCATCGGGCGTGCCGAGGTTGACGATCAGCACGGCGGTGGCGGCCGGCGCGGCGCCTGGCGGAAGCGGGGTGTCGGACATCCGCATAGGATGGCAGGCGGACCGCCGCAATGGCAGCCGGCGCGCCACCGGTCGAACTCATGGACGATTCATTGCGGCGTCACTAGCCTGAACCGGTCGTGCCGCACGCCGCGTGCGCGGCCGCCCCGTCCTTGCCGGAGTCTTCCATGCGCCTGTCCCCGCGTCGTTCCCTGCTGGTCGCCGGCCTCGCCGCCGCGCTCGTCGCCGGCCCCGCGTTCGCCGGCCCGCGGGAGGATGCGCGCGCGCAGAATGCGGTCCGCGTGCTCAACGAGATCCAGGCGATCCCCGAATCGGGCATCCCCGACAAACTGCTCGACGAGGCCCGCGCGATCATCGTGATCCCCGACACCGTCAAGGCCGGCCTGGTCATCGGCGGCCGCCGCGGCCACGGCCTGCTGTCGGTACGCACCCCCGACGGCACCTGGTCGAACCCGGCGTTCGTGAAGCTGACCGGCGGCAGCATCGGCTTCCAGGCCGGCGTGCAGTCCTCGGACGTGGTGCTGGTGTTCCGCAACGAGCGCAGCCTCGAGTCGATCGTCAACGGCAAGTTCACGCTCGGCGCCGATGCGGGCGTGGCCGCCGGCCCGGTCGGCCGCAACGCGGCGGCGCTGACCGACGGCCAGCTCAAGGCCGAGATCTGGTCGTGGTCGCGCGCCCGCGGCCTGTTCGCCGGCGTCGCGCTCGACGGCGCCGTGCTGTCGATCGACGACGACGCCAACATGGCCGTCTACGGCGAGACCACGACTCCGCGCGCGATCCTGGAGAACCGTCCCGGCCAGGCTCCGTCGGGCCCGGTCGTCGATTTCCGCGACCGTCTCGAGGAGGCCAGCGCCACCGCGCGCGTGGCCCGTGGCGGCAGCGCGGTCGCGCCCGCCACCGCGCAGCCCGTGCCACCGGTGCAGGGCGTGCCGGCGACCACGACGGTGCCGGTGCAGACCGGCGATCCGGTGCCGCAGCCGTTCGAGACCGTGAACGACCAGCCGGCCCAGGTGGAACCGCTGCCCGAGGGCTGAACCGGCCTGCGGCGCAAGCGCGCGTGAGGCCGGCCGGCATGGCCGGTGCGGTATCCTAGCCGTCCATTCGAATCAGACCGGTCCCGCCATGGGCAGTTTCAGCATCTGGCATTGGCTCATCGTCCTGCTCGTCGTCCTGCTGGTGTTCGGCACCAAGCGGCTGCGCGGCGCAGGGCGCGACCTCGGCGAGGCGGTCAAGGGCTTCAAGAAGGGCATGCACGACGACAACGTGCCGCCCGAGCGCCTCGACGACCGCTCCAGGGACTCGGAATCCACGTCCGACCGCGTGCGTCGCGACGACAACGTCCCGCGCTGACGCGCGAGGACGCGCACTTCGATGTTCGGCTTCAGTTCCGGCGAGCTACTGATCGTCGCGCTCGTCGCGTTGATCGTGCTCGGCCCCGAGCGGTTGCCCAAGGCGGCGCGCTTCGCCGGGTTGTGGGTCCGCCGCGCGCGCACCCAGTGGCACTCGGTCAAGTCGGAGCTCGAGCGCGAGCTCGAGGCCGAGGAACTCAAGCGCAGCGTGCAGGATGCGCAGCGCTCGATCGAGGACGTGGGTACCCAGCTGCGCGATGCCCAGACCAGGGTGCGCGACGAGTTCGACGCCGTCCGTCGCGGCGCCGCCGAGCTGGCCGACGAGGCCCGTCGCATGCCGGGCACCGAACGCCCCGCGACCGACGACGCGACCGCGCCGGCCGACGTGACCGGCGCCGCGACGCTGCCGCCGGGCGCGATCGCGGCCGACCCGACGTCGCCGCCCCGTGTCCCGCAGGAGGCCGGCGATGGCGCGCCACGCTGACGACGATACCGGCGAAGGCCGCCTGGTCGATCACCTGATCGAACTGCGCATGCGGCTGATGCGGGGCCTGGCCGGCACCGGCATCGTGCTGGTGGCGCTGCTGCCGTTCGCCAATCGTCTGTACGGGCTGCTCGCCCAGCCGCTGCTCGACAAGCTGCCCGACGGCGCGCACCTGATCGCCGTCGAGGTCGCCTCGCCGTTCTTCGCGCCGCTCAAGCTCGCGTTCTTCACCGCGCTGGTGGCGACGATGCCCTGGCTGCTGTACCAGGCCTGGGCATTCGTCGCGCCGGGCCTGTACAAGCGCGAGAAGCGCCTCGCGTTGCCGCTGCTGGCCTCGGCCGTGGCGCTGTTCTACATCGGCTGCGCGTTCGCGTTCTTCTTCGTGCTGCCGTCGGTGTTCCGGTTCCTGACGCTGGTGACCCCCGACGGCGTGGCGATGATGACCGACATCAACGCCTACCTGAACTTCGTGCTGGTGATCTTCCTGGCGTTCGGCCTGAGCTTCGAGCTGCCGGTCGCGCTGGTGATCCTGGTGCTGCTGGGCTGGGTGACCACCGACCAGTTGCGCGAGGCGCGCGGCTACGCGGTCGTCGGCGTGTTCGTGCTGGCGGCGGTGATCACTCCGCCCGACGTGGTCTCGCAGCTGATGCTGGCCGTCCCGATGTGCCTGCTCTACGAGGCGGGCATCATCGCCGCGCGGCTGCTGGCGCCCAAGCCCGGACCGTTGCGCGACCGCGCATGACGCCGGGCGCGCCGACGTCGCTGCCGCGCCGCTATGCGGCCTGGTCGCTGGACGCGGCCATCCTCGCCCTGCTCGTCGTCGCGCTGCTGCACCGCCGCCTGTGCGCGGGCCTGGCCGCCTGCGGCGAGGCGCTCGACGCGATGAGCCTCTCGATGGCGGCCACGATGGCCGAGGCCGCCGAGCGCGGCGCCGCGCCGGCGGCGCTGGCGCAGGCCTGGCTGGCCGATCCGGGGCTGCACGCCGCGGTCGGCCAGCTGGCGGTCGCACTGGTCGCGGTGCTGGTGCCGCCGACGCTGGCGTTCGCGCTGCTGTCGCTGGCGTGGTTCGCTGCGTTCGAGGGATCGCGCTGGCAGGCCACGCCCGGCAAGCGCCTGCTCGGCCTGCGCGTGGTCGACGACGACGGCCTGCCCCCGGGCTACGTGCGCGCGGCGCTGCGCCAGGCGGCAGGCCTGCTGTCGTGGGCCAGCCTCAACGTGGGGCATGTGCTGGCCGCGCACGCGCCGCGTCACCAGGCGCTGCACGACCGCATCGCCGGCACCCGCGTGGTCCGCGTCGATACGCGACCGATCCCGATGCCGGCCCGGCTGTGGCTGGCGCTGCAGCTGCCGGCCTGCTTCCTGCTGCTGGCCTGGCTGATGCGCATCGTCGACCGCAGCGTCGCCGCCGCGCTGGACGCGACGCTGGGCCTGTGAGCGAACGCCGTCCGCGGCGGCCTACAGCTCGATCGTGGCGCCCGGCGCCGGACCGGCCGGCGTCGCGGCGTCGCCGCAGATGTCGCGCCACATGAAGTAGATCGCGCCGAACATCACCACGTACAGCACCAGCAGCAGCACCAGGTACATCGGCAGCACGACGAACGCGCCCAGCGCCGGGTGCAGCAGGCCGGCGACGATGGTCACCAGCGAGGCGACCAGGCCGAACGCCAGCATCAGCGCGAAGCCGCCGGCCATCGCCAGCGCGGCGATCACCAGCACCGGCAGCACGTTCCTGAGCGTCGCGGCGAGCCCGTCGCCGAAGGCGGCGAGCACGCGGCGCCCGCCCAGCGCGACCTGTCCCAGGCCGATCGCGTAGACGGTCGCGTAGAACACGCCGAACAGCAGGCCGAGCGCCATCAGCGGACCGATCCCGGCCGGCGGCATCGGCAGCGCCGGCGGCGCGGACGGCGGCGTCTGGCTGGCGCCCATCTCCTGGGTGATCGTCATGATCTCCATGTACCACTCGGGCACGCCTTCGCCGAACAGGCTGACCAGCGCGTAGAAGGTCGCGATGTACAGCGCGCCCATCAGCGCGCCGAATCCGACCAGGCGGCCGGCACCGGCCGAGAAGACGGAGAACATGTCGCCCGGCCGTGCGGGCCGGCCGTGTTCGACGGCATCGATGACACGCAGCACGCCGCCGATCAGCAGCGGGTAGACCAGGATCGAGACCAGCGACATCGCGCCGACGACCATCAGCTGCGACTGCGCATCGAGCCCGAGCACGACCTGCAGCACCAGCTGCAGCACGCTGGGCAGCAGCGCGAGCAGCGACACGATCGCCACCGCGCCGTAGACCGCCCGGGGATTGCCGCGGCCGACGTTGACCGCCTGCACCAGCCATTGCCAGCCGTGGCCGGCCCCCACGCTCCGAATCGTCATCGCCGCTGTTTCCCGTTGCGCACGTGGCGGACGCCACGAGGGCGGCCATCGTACTGCAGTGCCGATGCGCGCGGCGTGCCGGGCGCATCCGCCGGCGCCGCCCGCCGGGACGGCTACCCGGTCCGCGCGGACGCCCGCGCCGGGCCACGCCAGGCGGCCGCGAACCGTCGCAGCACGCGGCGCGCATGCGGTGCAGCCCGGACCGCGGCCAGCATCGCCGCCGGATCGGCCGCCTCGGCGCGCAGCGCCTCCGCCCGCGCGCGGATGTAGCCGCGCATGTGCGTGGCGCTGAACTCGGGGTGGAACTGCAGGCCCCATACCCGGTCGCCCCAGCGGAAGGCGTGATGCGGCTCGAGCGCCGAGCGGGCCAGCGCCACGGCGCCGTCGGGCAGCCCCAGTGCGCTCTGCAGGTGCGTGGCCTGCGCGGCGAAGCGCGGCGGCAGGTCGCGGAACAGCGGGTCGTCGGCCGCGGCCGGGAGCGTCTCGATCTCCACCGTGCCCATCTCGCGTCCGCGCGGGTTGGCGCCGGCCTCGCCGCCGAGCGCGTGCGCGATCAGCTGGTGGCCGTAGCAGATGCCCAGCAGCGGCACGCCGGCATGCGCCGCGTCACGCAGCCAGCCGGCGCTGCGCTCGCTCCAGTCGGCGCGGTCGGTGACCATCGCGCCCGAGCCGGTGACGATCACGGCCCGGTGCGCGCCGGGCGCCGGCAACGGCGCGCCGCCCTCGACGTCGACGATCTCGACCTCGTCGCGCGCCAGTCCCGCGGCCACACGGATCCAGTGCGGGAAGCCGCCGTGGCGGCGCATCGACGGAACCGGCTGGCCGGTCTCGAGGATCAGGAACGGGCGGTCAAGCGGCATGGCGATCACGGTGGTGGGAAGACGCCGAAGCGTAGCCCGTCGGCCCTTTCGTAGGAGCGCGCTCGCGCGCGACGGGGCGTTCCAGGGAAAGCCTCATCGCGCGCCAGCGCGCGCCTACGGGGCAGGCGCGTGCCCGGGGGCCTCGCAGGCCCTGCGCCGCGTTCCCGGCACGTGCGTAGCGAGTCCGCGCTTGTGTAGGAGCGCGCTTGTGCTTGCATCCCCTTTTCGGGGACGCGCGATCGGGCGTTCCGGGGAAAGCGTCATCGCGCGCGAGCGCGCGCCTACAGGTCGAAGGCATTCCGGATACGGCGCGCCGTCACTCGCGCGGCGGCAGCACGGTCATCACTTCCTCGACCGTCGTCAGGCCCTGCGCCACCTTCTCGGCGGCAGCCATGCGCAGCGTGCGCAGGCCGCTACCGACCGCGGCGCGGGCGAAGCCGGCCAGTTCCATGTCCGGCTGGATCTTCGCGCGCAGCGCCGGCGTCACCGGCATCAGCTCGTAGATGCCCACGCGGCCCAGGTAGCCGGTGTTGCGGCATTCCAGGCAGCCAACCGGGCCGCAGGCCTGCGCCGGCGGCGGCGGGCCGTCGGGGCCGACCAGCGCGCGCCAGCCCTCCGGGTCGACCGCGCGCGCGGTCCGGCAGTGCGGGCACAGCGTGCGCACCAGGCGCTGGGCGAGTACGCCGTTGAGCGTGGATGCGATCAGGTAGTGCGGCAGCCCCAGGTCGAGCAGCCGCGTGACCGCCGACGGCGCGTCGTTGGTGTGCAGCGTTGAGAGCACCAGGTGGCCCGTCAGCGAGGCCTGCACCGCCATCTGCGCGGTGTCGAGGTCGCGGATCTCGCCGATCATGATGATGTCCGGGTCCTGGCGCAGCAGCGTGCGCACGCCCTGGGCGAAGGTCAGGTCGATCGCGGCGTGCACCTGCATCTGGTTGAGCTCGACGGCGACCATCTCGATCGGGTCCTCGACCGTGCACACGTTGACGTCGGGCGTGGCCAGCGCGCGCAGCGTCGAGTACAGCGTCGTCGTCTTGCCCGAGCCGGTCGGGCCGGTGACCAGCACGATGCCGTGCGGCCGCTGCACCAGGTCGTTCCACGCCGACGCCTCGCCGGCGTCGAAGCCCAGCTGCGCGATCGGCTTGAACGCAGTGTCGGGATCGAAGATGCGCATCACGCACTTCTCGCCGAACGCGGTGGGCATCGTCGACAGCCGCATCTCCACCTCGCGCCCGCCCGGCGAGCGGGTCTTGATGCGGCCGTCCTGGGGCCGCCGGCGCTCGGCCAGGTCCATGCGCCCGAGCACCTTGATCCGGCTCACCGCCGCGGTCATCACCGGCGGCGGCATCTCGAACACCTTGTGCAGCACGCCGTCGATGCGGAAGCGCACGCGGCCGACGTCGCGGCGCGGCTCCAGATGGATGTCCGACGCGCGCTGCTCGTAGGCGTACTGCAGCAGCCAGTCGACGATGTGCACGATATGCTGGTCGTCGGCGTTGACGTCGCCCGAGCGGCCGAGCTCGACCAGCTGCTCGAACGACGGCGCGCTGCCGCCGCCCTCGCGCAGGTCGCGCGCGCCGCGCACCGAGCGCGTGACGCCGAAGAACTCCATCGTGTAGCGGTGCAGATCGAGCGGGTTGGCGACGACCAGGTCGATCTCGCGCCGCAGCAGGCGCTGGATGTCGGGCAGCCAGTCGAGCGCCAGCGGCTCGCTGGTCGCGATGCGCGCGCGCTCGGGCGTGACCTCGACCGGCAGGATGCGGTGCCGGCGCGCGTACGCGTGCGAGACCAGCTCGGTGACCTCGGCGACGACGATCTTCGTCGGGTCGATGCGCAGGTAGGCGTGGCCGGTGCGCCGCGCCAGCCACTCGGTCAGCGCTTCCAGGCCCAGCTCGCGCCCCGGGCGCAGCGCCGAGGGCAGCTTGAGGTTGGCCAGCAGCACCAGCGGATGCACCGCATCGAGGCCGCGGGTCGCGCGTCCGCCCACGCGTGCGCGCTCGGCGTCGGCCGGCGCCAGCAGCCCGTCGGCGACCAGCGCGGCGACGACCGGCTCCAACGTCAGCCGCCCGGGCGGCAGCCGCGCGACGGACGCGCCGGTCGCGTGCGGGCCGGGAGGCTGCGGCATCGGGGGTTCGTTCAAGCCTGCTCCTCCGTGGCCGCAGCCGCCTGGCGCGGCGGGCGGCATGGCGTGGACGGCTATACTAGCGCGCCGCCGCCCACGCCCTTTTCCGATGACCGGACCGACGTTCCAGGAGCTGATCCTCACGCTCAACGCCTACTGGGCCCGCCAGGGCTGCGTGCTGATCCAGCCGCTGGACCTGGAGGTCGGCGCGGGCACGTTCCACCCGGCCACGTTCCTGCGCGCGCTCGGCCCCGAGCCGTGGAACGCCGCGTACGTCCAGCCCTGCCGCCGCCCCACCGACGGCCGCTACGGCGACAACCCCAACCGCCTGCAGCGCTACTACCAGTACCAGGTCGCGCTCAAGCCCAATCCCGACAACATCGTCGAGCTGTACTTCGGCTCGCTGCGCGAGCTGGGCATCGACCCGCAGGTGCACGACCTGCGCCTGGTCGAGGACAACTGGGAATCGCCGACGCTCGGCGCCTGGGGCCTGGGCTGGGAGGTCTGGCTCAACGGCATGGAGGTGACCCAGTTCACCTACTTCCAGCAGGCCGGCGGGCTGGAATGCCGCCCGGTGCTGGGCGAGATCACCTACGGCCTCGAGCGGCTGTGCATGTACCTGCAGAACGTCGACAACGTGTTCGACATCGTCTGGACGCACGGCCCCGACGGCACGCCGGTGACCTACCGCGACGTCTACCACCAGAACGAGGTCGAGCAGAGCACGTACAACTTCGAGCATGCCGACGTCGAAGAACTGTTCCACCGCTTCGACCGCTGCGAGGCCGAGGCGCTCAAGCTCGTCGAGCTCGGCCTGCCGCTGCCGGCCTACGAGCAGGTCTGCAAGGCCAGCCACAGCTTCAACCTGCTCGACGCGCGCCGCGCGATCAGCGTCACCGAGCGCCAGCGCTACATCCTGCGCGTGCGCACGCTCGCGCAGGCGGTCGCGAAGGCCTACTACGCGCAGCGCGAGAAGCTGGGGTTCCCGGGGCTGAAGCGCGACGCCGCGGCCTGAGCCCGGCGCCGCGGCCAGCCACGCGCCAAGACGTTCCATGACCCGCCGTCCGGCGGGCGATACGGCCCTCCCCCGCACCGGCGGGCAAGGCGGGCGAAGAATGAAGGGCCCTTCCGCATGACCGACACCCAACCCCTGCTGATCGAACTGGGCACCGAAGAACTGCCGGTCAAGGCCCTGCCCGGCCTGGCGCAGGCGTTCTTCGACGGCGTGATCGCGGCGCTGGACAAGCGCGGCGTCACTGTGGCGCGCGGCGATGCGACGCCGCTGTACACCCCGCGGCGCCTGGCGGTGCTGTTGCCGGGCGTGGCGAGCGAGCAGCCCGAGCAGCGCAGCGAGGTGCTGGGGCCGTATCTCAACATCGCGCTCGATGCCGACGGCCAGCCGACGAAGGCGCTGCAGGGCTTCGCCGCGAAGGCCGGCGTCGACTGGACCGCGCTGGAGAAGACGACCGACGCCAAGGGCGAGCGCTTCGTGCACCGCGCGACGACGCCCGGCGCGACGACCGCCGCACTGCTGCCCGAGGTCCTACGCGAGGCGATCGCCGCGATGCCGATTCCCAAGCCGATGCGCTGGGGCGCGCACGCCCACGCGTTCGCGCGGCCGGTGCACTGGCTGGTGGCGCTGCACGGCGGAACGGTCGTGGACGCCGAGCTGTTCGGCGTGCGCGCCGGGCGCGACAGCCGCGGTCATCGCTTCATGCACGACGCGCCGGTGGCGATCGCCGCGCCGGGCGACTACGTCGAGGCGCTGCGCGCGGCGAAGGTGCTGGTCGATCCCGAGGCCCGTCGCCGGGCGATCGTCGACGCGGTCGAGGCCGCGGCGCGCGCGGCCGGCGGCCAGGCGCGGATCGAAGCCGACAACCTCGAGCAGGTCAACTGCCTGGTCGAGTGGCCGAGCGCGGTGTCGTGCGCGTTCGAGGCCGAGTTCCTCGCGGTGCCGCAGGAGGCGCTGATCGCGACGATGGAGGCGAACCAGAAGTTCTTCCCGGTGCTGCGCGAGGGCCGGCTGACCGAGCATTTCATCGCCATCGCCAACATCGAATCCAAGGACCCGGCCGAGGTCGCCAAGGGCTACGAGCGCGTGATCCGCCCGCGCTTCGCCGACGCCAAGTTCTTCTTCGACGAGGACCTGCGCCAGGGCCTGTCGGCGATGAACGACGGCCTGGCGACGGTGACCTACCAGGCGAAGCTGGGCAGCGTCGCCGACAAGGTCGCGCGCGTGGCCGCGCTGGCGCAGGCGATCGCGCCGCAGGTCGGCGTCGACGCCGACCTGGCCGGGCAGGCCGCGCGGCTGTCGAAGGCCGACCTGCAGTCGCGCATGGTCGGCGAGTTCCCCGAGCTGCAGGGCATCGCCGGCCGTTACTACGCGCAGCGCGACCCGGCGTTGGCCGGCTTGTCCGACGACGACCGCGCCGCGCTCGCGAACGCGCTCGACGAGGCCTGGCAGCCGCGCTTCGCCGGTGACGACATCGCGCTGTCGCCGCTGGGCAAGGTGCTGGCGATCGCCGAACGCCTGGATACATTGGCCGGCGGTTTCGCCGCGGGCCTCAAGCCGACCGGCAACAAGGACCCGTTCGCGCTGCGCCGCAACGCGCTGGGCCTGGCGCGCACGCTGATCGAGAGTGGGTTCGACCTCGACCTGCACCGGCTGCTCGCCGCCGCCGTCGCGCGCGTCGGCGCGCTGCCGGCCGGCAAGGACGGCGCCACCGCGTCCGCCGACGCGGGCGAGCTCTACGACTTCCTGCTCGACCGCCTGAAGGGCTACTACGCCGACCGCGGCGTGCCGGGCGCGCAGTTCGCCGCGGTTGCCGCGCTGCGCCCGGCCTCGCTGTACGACCTGGACCGCCGCATCGATGCGATCGGCACGTTCGCGCAGCTGCCCGAAGCCGCGGCGCTGGCCGCGGCCGACAAGCGCATCCGCAACATCCTGCGCAAGGCCGACGTCGCGATCCCCGACGCGGTGGACGCAGCGCTGCTGCGCGAGCCGGCCGAGGCGGCGTTGGCCGAGGCGGTCGCGGCCGCGCACGGCGAGACCGCGCCGGTGCTCGCCAACGGCGACTACGTCGCGGCGCTGACGCGGCTGGCGCGGCTGCGCCCGCAGGTCGATGCGTTCTTCGACGCGGTGATGGTCAACGCCGACGACGCCGCGCTGCGCGCCAACCGCCTGGCGCTGCTGCGCGGGCTGTCGGAGCGGCTGGGCAGCGTCGCGGCGATCGAGCACCTGTCGAGCTGACGCGCTGCACAAGGGCGCCCTCGCTCGCGGTGGCGCCCCTGCACCTGTAGGAGCGCGCTCGCGCGAGGGCGTTTTCCGTGGATGTCATCGGCGCGGCGGCGTTTTCCTGGGGACGGCCCTCGCGCGCGAGCGCGCTCCTACAAGGGGTGTCGCACGGGGTCGGGTGCGCGGAACGGCGTACGGGCGCGCGTTCTTCCGGAATGACCGGCGCGTTAATCGACTCTTGACGCGCACCGGGTATCCTCGCCGGATGCCCCGCATCCCGTTGTGCCTCGCCGCCGCCGTCCTCGTGTTCTCGTCGGCCGCGGCGCAGGCCGCACGCGTCGATCGCGTGGAGATCTCCGGCCTCGACGAGGAGATGACCGAGAACGTGCGCGTGTCGCTGGCGCTGCACGACGCGATCGGCAAGGAGGTCTCCGGGCGCCGCCTGGGCTACCTGATCCGAGAGGCCGAGAACCAGACGCGCAAGGCGCTCGAGCCGTTCGGCTACTACTCGCCCAGCATCGACGTGCAGCGCGATCGCGAGGACGGCGCGGTCGCGGTGCGCATCGTCGTCGATCCGGGCCAGCCGGTGCGCGTGCGCAACCGCGACATCGCGATCATCGGCGCCGGCGGCCAGGACCGCTACCTGGCGCGCGACCTGGCGAACTTCGTGCCCGGCGAGGGCGGCGTGTTCCACCACCCCGACTACGACGGCAGCCGCAACCGGCTCAGCCGCCGCCTGGCCGAGCGCGGCTACTTCGACGCCGAATTCGCATCGCGCCGGGTCGAGATCACGCGCGCCGATCACGCCGCCGACATCGACCTGGTGTGGACCAGCGGCGAGCGCTACAACATGGGCCCGACGACGTTCTCGCAGTCGCCCGAGCGCGTGGTCAACGACGAGCTGCTCGAGCGGCTCGTCTACTGGGACGAGGGCAGCTACTACCACCAGGGCCGCCTCGACCGCCTGCGTACGTCGCTGACGCGGCTCGACTACTTCTCGACGATCGACATCGAGCCGATGGTCGAGGACGCGAACGCCGAGCGCGAGGTGCCGATCCAGGTCTCGCTGACTCCGGCCAAGCGCAGCATCTACACCTCGGGCCTGAGCTACGGCACCGACAGCGGCGCGGGCATCCGGCTCGGCGTCGAGCGCCGCTACGTCAACATGCGCGGCCACAAGGCGCTGGCGCAGATCGACTACGCGCAGCGTCGCAAGACGCTGACCGTGCAGTACCGCGTGCCCGCGTTCGCCTGGCTCGACGGCTGGTACACCGCCAGCCTGCAGGCCGCCGACGAGCAGACCGACTACGTCGACACCCGCCGCGTGGAACTGGTCGGCAGCCGCAGCGGCCAGTACAACGAGCGCCTGAACCTGGTCGCCTCGATGCACCTGCTGCGCGAGCGCTGGGCGTACGCACCCGAGGAGGATCCCGACAACCCGGTCGATCCGGGCGACGAGTTCGCCGGCGCGCTGTACCGCTATGCGACGTTCGCCTATCCCTCGCTGCGCGCCGAGTACATCGACGTCGACGACCGGCTGTTCCCCACCGCCGGCATCGGCGGCTCGATGACGCTGCGCGGCGGCGTCGAGGGCGCGGCCTCGGATGCGACGTTCGCGCAGCTGCACGCGCGCGCGAGCTGGTTCCGCGGCATCGGCGATTCGAGCCGGCTGATCGTGCGTGGCGAGCTCGGCCACACCTTCACCGACGCGCTGGTCGCGATGCCGCCGAGCCTGCGCTTCTACGCCGGCGGCGACCGCAGCATCCGAGGCTACGACTGGCGCGAGGTCGGCCCGCGCATCCCCGCGCGCGATGGCCGCAAGGCCTACGCGCTGGGCGCCAAGAACGTGGTCACCGCCAGCGTCGAGTTCGAGCGCTACTTCACCCAGACCATCGGTGCGGCGGTGTTCGTCGACAGCGGCGACGCGTTCGACGGCACCTCGCCGGACTGGCGCACCGGCGTGGGCATCGGCGCACGCTACAAGTCGCCGGTCGGCCCGCTCAAGCTCGACATCGCCCGCGGTCTCGACGATCCCGATTCCTCGTTCACCATCGGCCTGAGCATCGGCGCGGAGTTCTGAGATGGCTTTCCGGCGTCACCGCCTGCCCAACGACCTGAGTCCCGAGGAACGCGAGGCGCGCATCGCCGAACTGCGCGCGCGGCGGCGCGCCCGCGTGCGCAAGCTCGCGATCCGCAGCGCGATCGGCCTGGTCGCGCTCGCGATCGTGGTGATCGTGGGCGTGTGGTGGCTGCTGACGACCTTCGGCGGCCGCGACTTCCTGCTCGGCCAGATCGCCGCGCGCCTGCCGGCCGGCACCGAACTGACCTGGCGCGCCGCCGAAGGCCCCGCGTCGGGCCCGCTGACCATGTACGACGTGCGCTACGTGCAGCGCAGCTGCCCGGACGTCGAGGAGCAGCCGGTGCCCTACGGCGAATGCGACGAGCCGCGCGTGCTGACGTTCGCCGCCGAGCGGGTCACGATCGACCCGGCGCTGATGCCGCTGGTCGGCCGGCGCCTGCGCCTGGACGTGCTCGACGTCGACAACGCGGTGCTCGAACTGCCGGCGCCGGTCGACACGCCGTTCGAGCTGCCGCGCTGGCCCGACTCGCTGCCGCGCATCGACCTGCCGCTGTCGCTGCAGGCCGACACGATCCGCGTCGACGGCTTCCGCGTGGTCCGCACGGGCGAGCCGGTGATCGATGTGCGCACGCTGCGCGGTGGGCTCGACGCGCAGCAGGGCGAGTTGCGGCTGACCGGCATCGTCGTCGACAGCGACCGCGGCCGCTTCGCCGCCGACGGCGTCTATGCGCCCGACGACGACTACCGCATGGACCTGACCGCCAGCGCGCTGATGCCGGCCCCGCCGGGACGCACGCGCCCGCGCATCGGCCTGGTCGCGCGCGGCGACCTCGCGCACCTGGACATCGCCTTGGTCGGCCACGCGCCGGCGCCGCTGCGCGCGCTGGTCACGCTGCGCGGCCGCGACGATCCGGGCTGGGCGCTGCGCGCCGACACCACGCGGCTCGATCCATCGCTGCTGGCCGGCAGCGGCGAACCCGGCACACCGCTGGCGTTCGACCTGCGCGCCGACGGCACCGGCGGCGCGGCAACGCTGCAGGGCAGGGTCGCGATCGGCGAGCCCGATGCCGCGCCGCTGGCGATCGTGCTGCAGCCCTCGAAGCTCCGGCTGGAGGACCAGCGCCTGGACGTCGAGCGGCTGGTCGTCGACGCCTTCGACGGTCGCCTGACGCTGCGCGGCCATGCCGATGTCGCCGAGCCCGGCAACGTGCGCTTCCGCTTCGCGGTCAACGCCCGCGGCGTGCAGTTCGGCGCCGACCCCGACGCCGCCGAGCCCGCCCCGCCGATCGTCGCCGATGCCGACCTGGGCATCGCCGGCAGCACGGCGGCCTGGGCCGCGGTCGGCAAGGCCGGGATCGCGCGCGACGGGCTGCGCGCGACCGTCGATTTCGACGGCCGCGGCGACGCCCAGCGCATGCGCCTGCACACCGCGCGCGTGGAGATGCCGACCGGCACGCTCGACGCCACCGGCGAGCTGGCCTGGGCACCGGCCCTGCAGTGGAACATCGCCGCGACGCTGGCCGGCTTCGATCCGGGCTACTTCGCCCGCGACTGGAAGGGCGCGATCGACGGTCGGTTCGCGACGACCGGCAGCACGCGCGACGACGGCGGCCTCGAAGTGGCCGTCGACGCCGACCGCCTCGGCGGCACGCTGCGCGGACGCCGGCTCGATGGCCGCGCGACGTTCGCGATGCACGGCCCGGCCCGCGACGCGGGCGAGGCCGGCCGCAGCGATTTCGAGGGCGAGGTCGCGCTGTCGCTCGGTGGCAGCCGCGTCGATGCGCGCGCCGCCGTCACCGACACGCCCGACATCGACGCCGAGCTCGCGCCGCTGCAACTGGCTGACTTCGTGCCGCAGGGCGACGGCACGCTGCGCGGCACGCTGCGCGTCACCGGCCCGCGCACCGCGCCGGACATCGCTGCCGATCTGACCGGCAGCGCGCTGCGCTTCGGCGACTACGCCGCGGCCAGCGCGCGCATCGACGGCCGGCTGCCGTGGCGCGGCAACGCCGGCGCACTGGACGTCTCGGCCACCGGCGTGCAGGCCGGCGTCGCGCTGGACGCGGTGCAGGTGTCGGCGCGCGGCGCGATCACCACGCTGCAGCTCCAGGCCGACGCCCGCGGCGAGATCGGCACGCTGGCGCTGTCGGGCGAGGCCGCCCAGCGCAACGGCGGCTGGCAGGGCACGCTGGCCACGCTGCGCCTGGCGCCGGCGACCGGCGCGAGCTGGTCGCTGCAGGCCCCCGCGCGGTTCGCCCAGGCCGGCACGCGCCTCACGCTGTCGGAGAGTTGCTTCGCCTCCAGCGGCGGCGGTTCGCTGTGCGCCAGTGCCGACTGGCCGCGCCAGGGCGTGTCGATCACCGGCACCGGGCTGCCACTGTCGCTGGCCACGCCCTACCTGCCCGAGCAGGACGGCGGCCGGCCGTTCTCGCTGCGCGGCGAGATCGCGCTCGAGGGCAGCGCGCGCCCGGTCGGCAACGGCTTTTCCGGCAGCGCGAGCGTGCGCTCGGCGAGCGGCGGCGTGCGCACGTCGGAGCGCGCGCGCAACGAGGTCGTCAACTACGAGGACCTGCGCCTGGACGCGCAGTTCGACGCCAACCGCGTCCACGCCACACTCGCGACGACGCTCAACGAGGTCGGCCGCGTGCAGGCCGAGGTCACCAACGGCTGGGACGACTACGCGCCGCTGTCGGGCTCGCTGGTCGCCAACATCGAGGACCTGACGTTCGTCGAACTGTTCTCGCCCGACATCGTCGAGCCGGTCGGCCGGCTGACCGCCGACATCACCGTCGGCGGCACACGCGCGCAGCCCACGCTCGGCGGCCAGGCGCGGCTCAGCGGCTTCTCGACGGAACTGCCGTCACTGGCGATCGCGCTCGAGGACGGCGACGTCGCGCTCGACGCGCTCCCCGACGGCACCGCGCGCATCGCCGGCAGCGTGCGCTCGGGCGGCGGCACGCTGAACATCGACGGCTCGCTGGGCTGGCGCGGCGACGGCACACCGCTGCTGGTCAACGTCCGCGGCACCGACGTGCTGGTGTCGGACACCAGCGACCTGCGCGTCGTCGCCGATCCCGACATCAGCGTGCGCTACGCCGCCACGCAGCCGCTCAACGTCACCGGCAAGGTCGTGGTCTCCAGCGCGCTGCTCGATCTCGAACGGCTCAGCGAGGGCGTCTCGACCTCGCCCGACGTCGTCGTGCTCGACCCGGTCGATCCCGACGTCACCGCCGCCTCGCAGCTCGAGCTGGACCTGACGCTGGCGATGGGCGAGGACGTGCGGCTGCGCGGCTTCGGCTTCGACGGCAAGCTCGGCGGCAACCTGCGCGTGCGCGCGGTGCCCGGACGCGAGATGACCGGCAGCGGCCGGCTCGAGGTCGGCGGCAAGTACAAAGCCTACGGGCAGGAACTGCAGGTCACGCGCGGCAACCTGGTCTTCAACAACGGCCCGGTATCCGACCCGATCCTCGACGTGCGCGCCGAGCGCCGGATCGAGGCCGAGGACATCACCGCCGGTGTCGACGTCACCGGGCGCGCATCGGCGCCGCAGGTCGATGTGTGGACCGACCCGGCCAGCGACAACTCGCAGGCGCTGTCCTACCTCGCGCTGGGCCGCTCGGCCTCGAGCCTGACCAGCGCCGAGGGCCAGCAGATCGACGCCGCCGCGGCCGCGCTCAATGCCGGCGGCAGCCTGATCGCCTCGCAGATCGGCAGCCGCATCGGCCTGGACGAGGCCGGCATCAGCCAGTCGCGCGCGCTGGGCGGCAGCGTGCTGGGCGTGGGCAAGCAGCTTTCGCCGCGCCTGTACGTCGGCTTCGGCGTCTCCCTGCTCGGCACCGGCCAGGTGCTGACGCTCAAGTACCTGCTGACCCGCGGGTTCGACGTCGAGATCGAGTCGAGCACGCTGGAGAACCGCGGCTCGGTGAACTGGCGGCACGAGCGCTGAGGCGCCGTGCCCGTGCCGGGCATCGCACGGTCGGCGCGGCACGGGCCGCGAGGCCTGCATGGCGCGCGTCACCGCACCGCGGAGGGGCCCGCCTGACCGATGCGGCGGCTCCCTGAGCGCTCCTGTCGCGGCGCCGGAGCGTCGGGCCTCCGATCAGCGCGCCATCCGCGCGCCCTGCAGCTGCGGGGCGCCGTCGACGACGTCGGTCCAGACCACGTAGGCCTGTCCGCCGAGCACCTGCAGCTGCGGGAAGCCGGTCGCGCGACCGCGGCCCTGCAGGCGGGCGAGCTCGATGCGCTCGTATTCGGTCGCCAGGTCCGGACTGCGGCGCGAGAGCCACAGCGTCTGGCCGCCGGCGTCGTCCTCGCGCAGCCACACCGCCCAGGCCTGCGCGTCGTCGAGCGCCACGGCCACGCGGCCCTGCACCGCCGGTCCGCTGTCGAGCACGACGGGGGCCGCGAACGCGTCGCCGGCATCGTCGCTGCGCGCCAGCTGCACGCGCGGCGTGTCGTCGGCGGCGGTGTACCAGCCCACGAGCACCGCCTCGCCCTGCGCGGCGACCGACGGGCCGTTCACCGGGCAGGCAGGCATCGTCCAGTCGTCGGCGTGCACGCGCGCGGGCGTGCGCCAGGCGCCGTTCTCGAAGCGCGTGAGCAGGATGTCGCGCACCTCGGCATCGGTGCGGCCGCGATACACGACGACAGGGCCGCGCCCGGTGGCCGCGGCCGCGGTCTGGCAGCAGTCGCAGACGCTGGCGTCGATCTCGTGCTCGACCGTGCGCTGCAGGTTCGCGTCGAACACCGCGGCGCGCAGCGTCATCGGCGCGCCATTGCCGTGCCCGCCCGCGTCGTCGCTCTCGGCGACGTGTGCGCCGCCGGTGTTGCGGCCGTCGAGCCACGCCATGCCCAGGCCGCCGCCCTGCGCCCACATCGACACGAAACCGTGCTCGGTGGCGGTGCCGTCGTCGTGTGCGGGCACCGGCGCGCTCCAGTTGGCGCCGCCGTCGCGCGAGCGCGCGAGCACCACGTCGTAGGCGTGCGGCGCATCGCCGCCCTTCTGCAGCCAGTGCGCCCACAGCGCGCCGTCGGGCGTGGGCAGCACGTGCGGCGTGTCGGCCCAGTTGACGACCATGCGGTTGCCGATCGCGATCGTGGTCGGCGCGTTGCGCCAGCGCTGCGCGGCCGGGTCGAAGCGCGAGTACTGGAACGCGTGCCGGCGTCCCTGCCGCGAGTTGATCCAGCTCAGCACCAGCAGGCCATCGGGTCCGGCGACGAGATCGGGCGCGCTCGAGCCGGGGCCCGTCGCCGGCAGCGCCCAGTCCAGGCGCTGGCTCGGCGACTCGACCGAGGCCGCGGGCGCGGATGCGGATGCGGCCGGCGGCGCGTCCTGTCCGCCGCATCCGGCGAACGCGAGCGCGAGCGCGAGCAGGCTGGGAAGGACGATGCGCGGAGCGCGGGACGGACGGGACATGCGCGGCCTCGGCGTGAGAGCGTGTTCAGTGCGCAAGGGTACCCTGTGGCCGTGCCCGCCGCCGTCGCCGTCCGATGACCGTCATCGTCGCCCGCTACACCGATCCGCTCGAAGCGCAGCTCGTCTGCGGCCGCCTGCAGGCCGAAGGCATCGACGCCTTCGTTGGCGACGAACACACGGCGCTCGCGAACTGGGGATGGCGGCTGGCGATCGGCGGAGTCAAGGTGCACGTACCCGATGCCGACGCGGCGCGCGCTCGCGCGATCATTGCCGACCTCGACGCCGGCGCGTACGCGCTGGCCACCGACGATGCCTCGGCGGGTGCGCCGGTGCCGATCGACCGCGAGAGTTGGTCGAGCCGCCTGGCCTGGGTCGCGCTGGTGCTGTTCCAACTGCCTCTGCCCTGGCGCCGACGGCGGCGGTAGCGACCGGACCTGCGCGCGGCGGCCTTGTCAACGGGTTCCGCTGCCGCGACCCGGGGGCCACAATCCGCGCGCGGCGCCGCTGCCGCGACAGCTTCCGGACCCGATGTACCAGCCCGACGCCGCACTCGCCCGCAGGATCGCCGAGACCATCGCCGCCGAGATCGGCGCCCAGCCCGCCCAGGCGACCAGCGCGATCGCGCTGCTCGACGAAGGCGCGACCGTGCCGTTCATCGCGCGCTACCGCAAGGAGGTCACCGGCGGCCTGGACGACACCCAGCTGCGCAACCTGGAGGTCCGGCTGGGCTACCTGCGCGAGCTCGAGGAGCGGCGCGCCGCGATCCTGGCGAGCATCGACGAGCAGGGCAAGCTCACGCCCGAGCTGCGCGGCGACATCGAGGCGGCCGACAGCAAGGCGCGGCTCGAGGATCTGTACCTGCCCTACAAGCCCAAGCGCCGCACGCGTGCGCAGATCGCGCGCGAGGCCGGGCTCGAACCGCTGGCCGACGGCCTGCTGGCCGACCCCACGCAGGTGCCCGAGGACGTCGCCGCCGGCTTCGTCGATGCCGAGAAGGGCGTGGCCGACGTCAAGGCGGCGCTCGAGGGCGCGCGCGCGATCCTGATCGAGCGCTGGGGCGAGGACGCGGCGCTGATCGGCGAGCTGCGCGAGTGGCTCGACGCGAACGGCGTGATCCGCGCGAAGGTCGTCGAGGGCAAGGAAGCGGCCGGCGAGAAGTTCCGCGACTACTTCGACCACGCCGAACCGCTGGCGAAGATCCCCTCGCACCGCCTGCTGGCGTTGCTGCGCGGCCGGCGCGAGGAATTCCTGACGCTCGAGCTCGACCCGGGCAACGATGCCGAGCAGGGCAACGCCTACGCCGAGGGCCGCATCGCGCTGCATGCCGGCATCGCCGAGCGCGGCCGCCCTGCCGACACCTGGCTGCGCAACGCCTGCCGCCTGGCCTGGCGCGCGAAGATCCACCTGCACCTGATGATCGACCTGCTGGGCAAGGCCCGCGAGAAGGCCGAGGGCCAGGCGATCGAGGTCTTCGGCGACAACCTCAAGGACCTGCTGCTGGCCGCGCCGGCGGGCCCCAAGACCGTGCTCGGGCTGGATCCGGGCATCCGCACCGGCTGCAAGATCGCGGTCGTCGATGCGACCGGCAAGCTGGTCGCCACCGAGACGATCTACCCGCACGAGCCGCGCCGGCAGTGGGACCAGTCGCTGCACGTGCTGCAGGCGCTGTGCGCGCGGCACGGCGTGCAGCTGGTCGCGATCGGCAACGGCACCGCCTCGCGCGAGACCGACCGCCTGGTCGCCGATCTGATCAAGCGCGTGCCCGAACTCAAGCTGCAGAAGATCGTCGTCAGCGAGGCCGGCGCGTCGGTGTACTCGGCCTCCGAGACCGCCGCGCGCGAGTTCCCGCAGCTCGACGTGTCGCTGCGCGGCGCGGTCTCGATCGCGCGGCGCCTGCAGGACCCGCTGGCCGAGCTGGTGAAGATCGAGCCCAAGGCGATCGGCGTTGGCCAGTACCAGCACGACGTCGACCAGTACCGGCTGGCGCGCGCGCTCGATGCCAAGGTCGAGGACTGCGTCAACGCGGTCGGCGTGTTCGTCAACACCGCGTCCAGCGCGCTGCTGGCGCGCGTGTCGGGGCTGTCGGCCGGAGTCGCCGAGAACATCGTCGTGCACCGCGACGCCAACGGGCCGTTCAAGCGCCGCCGCGACCTGCTCAAGGTGCCGCGCCTGGGCGAGAAGACCTTCGAGCAGTGCGCGGGCTTTCTGCGCATCGCCGACGGCGACGAGCCGCTCGACGCCTCGTCGGTGCACCCCGAGGCGTATCCGGTGGTCGAACGCATCGTCGCGGCCACAGGCCGCCCGGTCGCCTCGCTGATCGGCGACGGTGGCTTCGTGCGCGGGCTCAAGCCCGCGCAGTTCACCGACGCGCGCTTCGGCGAGCCCACGGTGCGCGACATCCTCAAGGAGCTGGAGAAGCCCGGCCGCGACCCGCGCCCGGAGTTCAAGGCCGCGCAGTTCGCCGAGGGCGTGGAGGACATCAAGGACCTGCGCGAGGGCATGATCCTCGAAGGCGTGGTCAGCAACGTCGCCGCGTTCGGTGCGTTCGTCGACATCGGCGTGCACCAGGACGGCCTGGTGCACATCTCGGCGCTGTCGGACACCTTCGTCAAGGACCCGCGCGACGTGGTCAAGGCCGGCGACATCGTCAAGGTCAAGGTGCTGGAGGTCGACGTGGCGCGCAAGCGCATCGCACTGACCCGGCGCCTGGACGATACCCCCGCACCGCGCGAGGCGCGGGGCCAGCGCGAGGCCGCGCAGCGTGATCCGCGCGGGCCCGGCCGCGGCGGCCGCCCGGGTGGCGGCGCGCCCAAGCCGAGCGCGCCGCCGGCCAACAACGCGCTCGCCGACGCGTTCGCACGCGCGCGCCGCAGCTGATCGATCGCGCCCGGCCACGGCCGGGCACCGGCGGAGCGCCCAGCACGACGTGGCGCGCGTCATTGCGCCCGATCAACGCCCGCACCCGGTTCGCCGCCCAAGATGCCGCGCAACAGGGACGACGCGGCGCGGACGACGATCTAGGTCGCAATGTGGCAGGACGAGCTGGACATGGGCATCGACGACATCGATGGCCAGCACCGGCGGATCGTCGACATGGTCAACCAGCTCGAGTTCGCGCGGCACGGCCACGCCCGCGAGGCGGTCGACGAGGTATCGACGAACTGGTCGACTACACGCTCTCGCACTTCGCGTTCGAGGCAGCGCTGATCGAGGAGGCGGGCTATCCGTTCAGCGCCGCCCACCGGCGGGTGCACGAGCTGTTCGCGCGGCGCGTGCAGGACTACCGGCTGCGCTTCCAGCGCCGGCGAGGAGATCCTCGACGAGTTGCGCACGATGCTCGCACGCTGGCTGTTCAACCACATCCGCAGCGACGACAAGGCCTATTCGGACACCGTCAAGCGGCATCTCACCGGCTTCGCCGCCATGCGCGACGGGACGGCTGGCTGCGCAGCGGTTCTTCCGCTGACGCGCGCCGGGCATCGCACCCGGCGGCGCGCCCCGGCCCTGCTCAGAAATCCACGCCCAGCCGCGCGTAGACGAAGCGTCCCGGCAGGTCGTAGGTCGAGGCGTCGTAGCCGTTGAGGCTGCAGCTCAGGCACACCGGCGGGGCCTTGCCGGTGAGGTTGTTGACGCCAACGCTCACGCGCGTGCCTTCGAGCCAGGCGGCGCTGCGCCACGACAGCTGCAGGTCGTGGTAGGTCGTCGAACCGAGCGTGTTGAGGTCGTTGGCGCTGTCGCGGCAGATCGGGAAGCCGATCGCGCCGCCGCACGATTCGACCAGCCGGTCGATGTAGCGCAGCGTCCACGCCAGCGACCAGGGGCCGCGCGTCCAATCGGTGACCAGGGTGCCGGTCCACTCGGGGATCGCGCTGTCGTTGACCTCCACGCCGGGACGGCGCGGTTCGGCCTCGCCCGATTCGTTGACCAGCTCGTAGCGGCCGACCCAGGTCGCCCTGGCGTCGAAGCGCAGGCGGCCCCAGTCGCGCTCGGGCAGCGTCCAGCCGGCGGAGAAGTCCCAGCCGTCGGTCTTGATCGTGCCGAGATTGGCGAGGATGTCGTCGAAGCGCACGATCTGCCCGCGGTCGCTGCGATCGTAGGACGCGCAGGCGAGCGGGTCGCGCGTGGCGATGCAGCGTTCGAGGATCGCCTGGGCGTCCGGGGCCTGGATCGCGCCGTCGATGTGGTGGCGGTAGAACGTCACGCCGAGGTCCAGGCGGTCCGACCATGCCACGCCGTCGGCGAACGACGGGCTCCACACCGCGCCGACCATCAGGCTGCGGCTGTGCTCGGGTTCGAGGTCGGCATTGCCCGAGGTCACCACCGAGATCTGCGAGTTGGTCTGCGCATAGCCCGGCGGCACGCCGTCGGCCGCGCAGGCCGGCGACGACGACGCGGCGCCCGAGCACGGATCGACCAGCGTCGCGTCGAAGCGGCTGAGCGTGCCGTAGAGCTCGCCGATCGACGGCGCTCGGAAGCCCTCGGCATAGCTCATGCGCAGCAGGAACTCGTCGGCCGGCTGCCAGCGCAGGCCGACCTTGCCGGTCGTCTCGCCGCCGAAGGTCGAGTAGTCCGAATACCGTCCGGCGATGCTCAGGTCGAGGCTGTCGCCGAACCAGGAGTCGCGCAGCAGCGGCACGTTGAACTCGGCGTAGGCCTCGTTGACGTCGTAGTCGCCCGACGTCGCGCCCGACGGCACGCCGTTGTACTCGCCGGCGATCGTGATCGGGTCGGGCGTATAGCTGCCCTCGTAGCGGCGGTGTTCGACGCCCGCGGCGAACGACAGCGCGCCGGCCGGCAGCCGCGCGATGTCGCCGGTGACGTTGGCCGAGGCCAGCGTCAGCGTGTTGCGGCTGGCGTCGCGCACCACCGGCTGGATGAAGGCCAGCATCTCCGAGGTGATCGTGCCCGGGCCGCCGAACACGTCCAGCGGCACGCAGCCGGCGATCGCCGCGCATGCGTCGGGGTCGCCCAGCGCCTCGTTGATGCGGCGCACGTTGTAGCTGCCGGTGTTGGTCTGCTCGGCGCGGCTCTGGCTGCGCACCAGGTTCACGTCCCAGTTCCAGGTGCGGTCGCCGACGCCGAACGTGCCTTCCAGGCCCGCGGCGGCGTACCAGGTCTTGACCTCCTGCGCGTAACGGCGCGGGCCGCCCTCGACCGGGCGGCGGCCGAGCAGGAACAGGTTGGCGTCCTCGCCGACCGTGGTCAGGTCGAAGCCGAACGGGTTGTAGGGATTGCGCGCCGAGATCGTCAGCCGCTCCTCGGCCCAGGGGTTGTAGACGCCGGCGTCGGTGCCGAGGAAGAACGGCTCGGGCGCGGCCTGGTTGGCCGAGGTGCGCGTGTTGTAGAGCACGCGGGTATAGCCCGACAGCTGCGGGCTGAACTCGAAGCGCACCTGGCCGAACACCGACTTGCGCTCCGACGGGGTCAGCAGCAGGTTGTTGGGGGCGAAGTTGTAGCGGTTGTCCGTGCCGAACTGGATGAAGTCGTCGATCGTGGTGCCACCCGGGAAGCTCGCACCATTTGGCAAGGTGATGTCGCAGGTCGCCGACCCGGGGATCGGCGCGCCGGCAGCATCAGTGCCCAACGGACACAGGCCGCCGTAGGTGTTGTTGCCGTCCACAGGTGCAAAGACGAAGCGTCCGCCGGGCGTGGCCGAACTGCCATTGGCCAGCCCCGTGCCCGGCACCGGCACACTGGCGTTGTCGAACTTGGTCGAAGCGATCTGCCGCTGCTTGTAGTACGACGCGCCGAAGAACCACTGGGCGCGCTCGCTGTGCCCGCCCCAGCCCAGGTCCGCGCCCCAGGTCGCGCCGCCGAGGTCGTCGTACTCGCCGTAGTGCAGGTCGAGGCTGCCGCCGTCGGCATCGCGCCGGGTGATGATGTTGACGACGCCGGCGATCGCATCGGAGCCGTAGATCGACGAGGCGCCGTCCTCGAGCACCTCGATGCGCTCGATCAGCGACAGCGGGATGGTATTGAGGTCGACGGCCGAGCCCACGCCCGAGGCCGAGGACTCGTTGACCCAGCGGATGCCGTCGACGAGCACCAGCACGCGCTTGGCGCCCAGGTGCCGCAGGTCGACCGTCGCGGCGCCGGCGCCAACGCCGCCGCCGTCGGGCGGGAAACCGAAGTTGCCGCTGGAATTGAACTTGGTGTTGAGCGCGGCGCCGCTGGCGGTGAGGTTCTGCACGATGTCGGCGACCGACGTGAACCCGCTGCGCTGGATGTCCTCGCGCGTAAGCACCTGGACGGGGACGGCCGTCTCCATCTCGGCCTTGCGGATGCGGGTACCGGTGACCTGCACGGTGTCGAGCGTCCGCGCCTGGGGCGCGGGGGCTGGCGGTTGCTGGGCGGCGGCGGCGGACGCGAGCGTGGCGAGAACGGACGACGAGACGGCGGCGGCCAGCCGGTGGCGGCGGATCGGCATCATGCGGGCTCCTGTGGCGGTGGGAACCGGCCTCCCTGCCGCCGGTCGATTCGTTGTAACGAATCCTTAACCTGACCGCACCTGGGGTTTTCCCTAGGTTGCGCCGTCGGCGATGCCGGCCCCGGGCGACGCCTCTCCACCACGGCTATCCGCGACTGGGCGACCGGGGAGCGCGTGCTGGCAGGTCCCGACGGCGTCCTTCGATGCCGTTCGCGCATCGCGACGACACCGGACCGTGGACCCGGCGCTTCGCCTGACAATGCCCGTCGCGCCTAGACGCCCCCCGGGTCGCGGATCGCGTCGGCGAGCGGCGGCAGCGCGGCGCCGGTGTCGGCGCTCGCGCGGATCGTCGCATCGGCGGCGTCCATGTCGAAGCCCTGCGCGGCGATCCAATCGGGGCTGTAGTAGCTGTGCGCGTAGCGCTCGCCGCCGTCGCACAGGATCGTGACGATCGCGCCGGTGCGCCCGGCCGCGCGCATGCCCTGCGCGACCCGCAGCACGCCGACGAAGTTGGTGCCGGTCGAGCCGCCGACGCGCCGCCCCAGCCGCGCGTTGACGTAGCGCATCGCCGCCAGGCTCAGCGCGTCGGGCACGCGGACCATCGCATCGACGCAGCCGGGGATGAAGCTGGGCTCGGCGCGCGGCCGGCCGATGCCCTCGATGCGCGAGGCCGGCGACGGTGCGAGTCCGTCGGGCGCGGGTTCGCGGCGCAGGCTGCGCGCGTAGTGGTCGAAGAACGCCGAGTGCTCGGGATCGGCGCACAGCACGCGGGTGTCGAAGCCGCGGTAGCGCGCGTAGCGGCCGATCGTCGCGCTGGTGCCCCCGGTGCCCGCGCTGCAGACGATCCACGCCGGGACCGGGTGCGCCTCCTGCGCCATCTGCTTGAAGATCGACTCTGCGATGTTGTTGTTGGCCCGCCAGTCGGTCGCGCGCTCGGCGTAGGTGAACTGGTCCATGAAGTGGCCGCCGCATTCGCGCGCCAGCTGCATCGAGGCCGCGGCGATGTCGCAGGCGTTGCGCACCAGATGGCAGCGCCCGCCCTGGAACTCGATCGCGGCGATCTTCTCCGGCGACGTCGAGGCCGGCATCACCGCGACGAACGGCAGGCCGAGCAGCCGCGCGAAGTAGGCCTCCGACACCGCGGTCGAGCCGCTGGACGCCTCGACCACGGTGCTGTCCGCCCGCAGCCAGCCGTTGGCCAGCGCGTACAGGAACAGCGAGCGCGCGAGCCGGTGCTTGAGGCTGCCGGTCGGATGGCTCGACTCGTCCTTGAAGTACACGTCGATGCCGGGAAAGCCCGGCAGGTCGAGCGGGATCAGGTGGGTGTCGGCCGAGCGGTTGAAGTCGGCCTCGATCTTGCGGATGGCCTGCGCCACCCAGTCGCGATTGGGCATGGGGCACTCGTGTGGAAACGCGCGCGGACGATCGGCCGGCGCAGCGCACAGCTTACGCCCTAGCGCAGCAGCAGGCTGCCGCCCACCAGCACCATGAAGACCGCGAACCCGCGGCGCAGCGCGACGCCGCTGATCGCGTGCGCCAAGCGCGTGCCCAGCGGCGCGGTCAGCACCGCGGCGGCGGCCACGCCGATCGTCGCCGGCAGGTAGACGTAGCCGATCGAATACGGCGGCACCGCGTCGGGCGGCGCGTGCAGCGCGAAGCCGCTGGCCGCCGACAGCCCGACGAAGATGCCGACAGCGGCCGAGGTCCCGACCGCGCGCACCGGCGCCACGCCGCGCCAGATCAGCAGCGGCACGGTCATGCTGCCGCCGCCGATGCCCACCACCGACGACACCGCGCCGATGCCCACGCCGGCCGCCGACAGGCCCGGCCCGCGCGGCACCGCGTCGGCGCCGAGGCCCGTGCGCTGGCGGCCGAAGCCCAGCTGCAGCGCGGACAGCAGGCAGTAGCCGGCCACGCAGCCGCGCAGGATCGCCTCGTCGAGCCGCACCGCGAACCGGCTGCCCAGCCAGCCACCGACCAGCAGGCCGGGCAGCATCCACGCCACCGTCGGCCACAGCACGCTGCCGCGGCGATGGTGGGCCCAGGTCGAGGCGGCCGTGGTCACGACGATGCTGGCCATGCTGCTGGCGAGCGCGACGTGCATCGCGGTGTCGGGCGCGATGCCGTGCGCGGGCAGCATCCACACCAGCACCGCGATCAGCGCCAGCCCGCCGCCGATGCCGAGCAGGCCCGCCAGCAGGCCGGCCAGCGCCCCGACCAGCGGAAACATCCATGCGCCCTCGATCACGCCCGGCACGCTCCTTCGCGTCGCAAAGCGGGCATCTTACAGGCCGGCGGCGCCCGCCCCGTCAGTAGCGGAACGTCAGCCACGTGCCCAGGAACGTCGCGTCGCCGTAACCGGCGTCCTCGAGCACCGGCCCGGCGAACAGATGCTCCACGCGCGTGGTCAGCGACCAGCGCGGCTGGAAGCGCCAGGTCGCGTTGAGCCGCAGCAGATTGCCGATGCGGCTGCCGTCGACCTGCTCGGTGCCCGCGTACGGCAGCGCGGTGCCGCTGTAGACCGCGTCGCCCTCGCGGTGCCGCCACAGCCATTCCCATTCCAGCGCGACGGTCGTGTTGGCGCTCGGCGCGAACTGGAACGTCGGCGCGACGTCGATCAGGTTGGTGCCGCCGAACCAGCCGGCGAAGCTGAAGTACGGCGAGGTGCCGAACAGGAACGAGGCGTTGCGCAGCGTGCCGCCGTCGTACGCGCCGCCACCCGACGACAGGTCGGCGTGGAAGCCGAGCTCGGGCTTCATGCCGCCGTCCGACAGCGCCCAGCGCACGCTCGAGAACAGCGCGTAGGCGCGGATGTCGCGGCCGTCGAAGTCGCCGCTCTGGTGCACCGCGACGGTGTCGAGGGTCATCGGCCCGCGCGTGCCCCACAGCCGCACGCCGAGGAAGTCGCGCTCCTCGCGCGCGGTGCGTGCGCCCCAGCGCCGGTCGTCGTCGCGCGCGCCGTACCAGAACGGCTCCAGGTACAGCCCCGACAGCGCGCCGGGCAGCCGGAAGCCGGCGACCGCGCCGCGGAAGCGCTTGCGGGACTGCGTGCCGTCGTCGAACGCTCCGGGCTGCTCGTCGACGTAGCGGTACTCGAACGCATCGATGCGCATGTCGCGGCCGATGGCCCAGGCGCGCGCGCCGTCGAGCGTGAAGTGCAGGTTGGGGTTCTCGCGCACCGACACCAGCTGGATCGGGCCGTCGCTGAAGTCCTGGCGGCCGACGCGCAGGCCGGTCTCGACGTCGCCGCGCCGCCCGGTCAGGTCGACGAAGGCCTGCTGCACCAGCGCCTCGTTGTCCAGGCTCACCGGCTCGCCGGTGTTGCGGCCCTCGACGCTGCCGTGCGCGAGCTCGCCGTAGAGACGCACATGCTCGCCCAGGTGCAGGTCGGCACCGAAGAAGCCGCGGTAGAGCCACTGCTGCTCCGACGCACCGTTGCGCAGGCCGGGGTGGTCGACCACGTTCATGCGCAGCCGCTGCTCGGTACTCAGCGACAGGTAGGTGTCGCCGCCGTCGCCGAGCGGGATGTACTTCCAGTCGTCGCCGTCGCCGGCCTTGCGGCCTTCGGCGCCGTCGGGCGACCAGTCCTCGACCCAGCGCGACATCCAGGTCTGCGGGCCGGTCCGGCCGCCCCAGCCCTGCGCGGCGAGCGGATAGCCGGCAGCGGCCGGCGGCGACGCGGCCGCGGTGGCGGCGGGCGCGGCCGGGTCGGCGACGGGCGACTGCGCCCAAGCGGGCGCGGTCGCCGCGCACGACAGCGCGAGGGCGAGCGCGGCGAAGGCGGGATGCATGCGGGCCACGGCTCAGCCCGCCACGTGCCGGCGCCACTCGGCGCCTTCGGCGAGCAATGCCGCCAGGTCCAGCCCGTCCTCGCCCGGGATGCGGATGCGCTTGTACTTCATCTCCGGCGCCGACAGCGGGATCGTCGCGTCCAGGCCCATCTTCGCGCCCACGCCCTCGACCGTCGACGGATCGAGCTTGGAGCCCTGGGCATTGCCGATCACGACCAGATCGCGGTCGGCCTGGAAGCGGGTGGACACCGCCCACTCGACCTCGCGCGGGTCGTGGATGTCGACGTCCAGGTCGCAGACCACGACGTGCTTGATGTCGTAGTGCGCGGCGAACGCGCCGAGGATGACGTTCTTGCCCTCGCCGTCCTGGCGTTTGTCGAGCTGCACGTACAGGTGATAGCGCCCCACCCCGCCGAGCGCCAGATGCACGTCGCGCACGCCCGGGAAGCTGCGCTGCAGTTCGCTCAGGATCGTCGCCTCGCGCGGGATCGCGCCCAGCAGCAGGTGTTCGAGACCGCCGCCGACGATGGTGTGGAACATCGCGCCGCGGCGGTGGGTGATCGCGTCGACCTCGATCACGTGGCGGCGCGCGCGCTCGCCGTAGTACTGCGGAAACTCGCCGAACGGGCCTTCCTCCTCGCGCTCGTCGGGCAGCAGGCGGCCTTCGATGACGATCTCCGCATCGGCCGGCACGCGCACGTCGTTGGTCGTGCACTTGACCACGTCCAGCGGCCGGCCGTGCAGCGCGCCGGCGATCTCCAGCTCGTCGTGGTCGACCGGCACGATCGCCTGCGACGACAGCAGCGTCGCCGGGTCGACGCCGATCGCGATCGCCATCTCCAGCGCCTTGCCCTGGCGCTCGGCCATGCGGTGGTAGTGGTCGGTGTGGCGCGGCAGCAGCAGCACGCCAATGCGGTTCCTGCCGCTGATCTGGCAGCGGTGGATCGCGACGTTCTGGATGCCGGTCTCGGGGCTGCGGGAAATCAGCAGGCCGGCGGTGATGTAGGCGCCGCTGTCGTGCTCGTTGTGCGTGGGGATGGGCAGTTGCGCGAGCAGGTCCACGTCGGTGTGCACGACCTCCTGCGCCGGCGCCTGCTCGACCTCGTTGAACGGGATCGGGTTCGCCGCCGCGTGCTGGAAGTGCGACAGCAGCCGGTCCTGCGGCACGCCCAGCGCCTCGGCCATCCAGCCGCGGTCCGACACCAGGCCGGAGATCACCGGGATCGCGTGCGCGCCGTCGGGCCTGGGGAAGAACGTCGCCTGGCGGCCATCGAGCTTCTTGGCGACCGCCGCGATCTGGTGCTTGAGCGCCAGCCCGTCCTGCGCCACCGCCAGTTCGCCGCGGGCGGCGAGGCGATCGAGCCAGTCGCGCAGCGACAGTGCGCCGGTGCTGCGGGGAGTGGAGTCGGAATCGGTCATGGGGCCTCCGTGAGGTCGATCGGACGCGGCCGCAGGTGCGGCCGCGCTTTCGGGTCGGGAAGACGACGCGCCCGCCGCAGCGGACGCGCCGGGGTCACAGCGCGCGGCCGCGGGTCTCGGGGATCACCAGCGCGCCCACCAGGTAGATCACCGCCAGCCCGGCGCTGAACAGCGCGAGCACGGTCGGGATCTGCGCCGGGGTGTCGCTGAGCAGCGACACGAAGGTCGGCATGGTGCCGCCGAGCGCGAAGCCGATGTTCCACGACAGTCCGGTGCCGCTGGCGCGCAGTTCGGTCGCGAACCGCTCGTTGAGGAAGATCAGGATCGGCGCGATGACCGCGCCGGCGACCAGCGCGACGCCGACCGCGTACCAGGTGATCGCGGCCAGCGAATCGGTCGCCGCCATGCCGTGGTACATCAGCGGCAGGCCGACCAGCGCCAGCACCCCGCCGAGCGCGAACACCGGCTTGCGGCCCATCAGGTCCGACAGCCAGCCGAACAGCAGCGAGCTGACGATCGTCGCCAGCGAGCCGTACATCAGGATCCGCGAGGTCTCGCCGTGCGGCACCTCGGCCACGAGGTTGAGCAGCGTCGGCAGGTAGCCGGAGGCGATGTAGTACGTCGCGCCGCCGCCGAAGGTGATCAGCAGGTTCACGCCCATCACCCTGCGGTACTCGGGCCCGAACAGACGGCGCAGCGGCGAGGCGACCGGCGCCGCCTTGCCCGCGGCCTTGGCGGCCTGCAGCTTCTGCCAGACCGGCGTCTCCTCCAGGTACTTGAACATCACCAGGCCGAACACGGTGCTGATCAGGCCGCAGAAGAACATGAAGCGCCAGCCCCAGACGTCGAACTGCTCGTCGGGGAACACGCCCGAGAGCACGAAGTACGCGAACGAGGCCAGCAGCGCGCCCAGGCCCGCACCCGCGCCGCCGACCATGCCCGACATCAGCCCGCGGTAGCGCGCCGGGATCGACTCGGTGCCGATGGTGTGGGTCGAGGCGACGATGCCGCCGACGAAGATGCCCTGGATCACGCGCAGCACCAGGAACAGGACCGGTGCGAGCACGCCGACCTGCACGATCGTGGGCAGCGCGCCGAACGCGGCGGTCGCCAGGCCGACGCCGACCATCGCCACCATCAGCGCGCGGCGGCGGCCGTGTTTGTCGGCGTAGACGCCGAAGACCGCCGAGCCCAGCGGGCGCACCAGCAGCGCGACCGCGAACGAGGCGTAGACCGCAGCCAGCGACAGCGTCGGCGAGGAGGACGGGAAGAACAGCCGCGCGACGATCGGCGCGACGTAGAGCAGGATGAACAGGTCGAACAGGTCCAGCGCCCACCCGAAGGTCGATGCGAAGGCGGCCAGCAGGATCTTGCGCGGCGGGATCGGCGCGTCCTCTCGCGCCGGCGCATCGGCCGGCGACGTCGTGCTCTCGGTCATTTTCCCCTCCACGGGAACGGATGATCGTTCGGGTTGTCGCCGCGCGGCCGTGCACGGATGCCGGGCATCCGCAGGGCCGGTCCCGGCGTCGCGCACGGAAGGCGGGGCGACGTCGCGTCGGCGGGCGACGGGCGTCGTGTGGGGGGCCTTCCGGTGTTTCTCGTTGTTGTGGGGCGAGCGTCCCGCAGCTTTCCGATAATTCCAAATAATGAATTTAGATATGATCGATCAGATCGGATGAAGCACGCCGCGACGTGGAGGGACGCGCGATGGACCTGAGACAGATCAACTACTTCCTCGCCCTGTACGAGGAAGGCAGCGTCACCCGCGCCGCGCAGCGCATGAACGTGGTGCAGCCGGCGCTGTCGATGCAGATCGCCAAGCTCGAGCGCGAACTGGAGCAGAAGCTGTTCGAGCGCACGCCCAAGCGCATGGTGCCCACGTCGGCCGGACGCACGCTGCACCGGCTGGTCACGCCGATCCAGCGCGACCTGGCCGCGGCGATGTCGCACATGGCCAACCTGTCGGGCACGATCTCGGGCGAGGTCGCGATGGGCGTGCTGTCGTCGGTGACGCGCAGCGTGATCCCCGGCGTACTGATCGACTTCGCGCGCGACTACCCGGAGGTCGAGATCTCGATCGCCGACGGCTACTCGCAGACCTTCATCGAGTGGGTCAATGCCGGCAAGCTCGACCTGGCGGTGATCAACCGGCCCGCACGCCGGCTGGGCCTGGAGACGATCCCGCTGCTGGAAGAGGAGATGGTGCTGGTGTCGGCACGCGGCAACGCGCCGCCGTCGGTGCGCTCGCTGTCGGACGCCGCGCACCTGAAGCTGGTGCTGCCATCCAAGCGGCACGGCCTGCGCGCCGAGCTCGACCGGCACATGGCCGGGCTGGCCACCGACCTCGAACCGCGGCTGGAACTCGACTCCACCGATTCGATCGCCGACCTCGTCGCGCGCAGCGACTGGTTCACCGTGCTGCCGAGCATCGCGGTCCACCGCCAGCTGATGGACGGCAGCCTGATCGCGCACGCGATCGGCCGCACACGCATCGCCCGGCACCTGGTCGTGGTGCACCAGGCACGCCACCCGCCGGGGCCGGCGGCGATGCTGCTGATCGAGCGGCTGCGCGAGGCGCTGGTCGCGGCGCGCGCGGCGCTGCAGCCGAAAATCATCAGGATCGCTGATCGAAAAAATAAGGACTGATTATTCGACTTGATGGCGAGGGCGCGCTAGCGTGCCCTCGAACGGCGTGCCGACCGCGGGCACGTCCCGTCGACGCCTTCCCAGAACAGGCGCGACGGCCGGGAGGCGCGGGCGAGGACGGGCGGCGACGCCGCGCGTCCCGTGCCGGGTAGGGAACCGCCCGACCGCCGCCCCCTGCCGCCGCGCGCCATGCACAGGACCGCACGCCCGTGAGCATCCGCCCCGCGCAGCACTGGATCGACGGCGCCGCCGTCGGCGACGCCACCCTCCCCAGCCTGGATCCCGCCTCCGGCGCGGTTCTGGGCGCGTTCGCCGACGGCGGCGCGGTCGAATCCGCCGCCGCGATCGATGCGGCCCGCCGTGCGTTCGAGCGCAGCGACTGGGCCGCCGCGCCGCGGCTGCGCCAGCGCGTGCTGCTCGACTGGGCGGCCGCGCTGCAGGCGCAGGCCGGATCGCTGGCCGAGCTGCTGACGCGCGAGAACGGCAAGGTGCTGGCGCAGGCGCGCGGCGAGATCGCCGCGTCGATCTCCGAGATCGAGTACTACGCGGGCCTGGCCCGGCACCTGCCCGGTCACGTGCTCGAACCCGAACCGGGCGTGCTGTCGACGGTGCTGCGCGAGCCGGCCGGGGTGGCCGGCATCATCGTGCCGTGGAACGCACCGGCGGTGCTGCTGGTGCGCGCGCTCGGTCCGGCGCTCGCGGCCGGCTGCACGGTCGTGGTCAAGCCGGCGGCGCAGACGACGCTGTTCAACGCCGCGCTGCTGGCGCCGCTGCTGGCGCACCCGCAGCTGCCGGCCGGCGTGGTCAACGTCTTCGGCGAGGCCGGGCATGCGGGCGCGTCGCTGCTGGCGACCTCGCACGACGTCGACGCGATCTGCTTCACCGGCTCGACCGCGGTCGGCAAGACGATCATGCGCGACGCCGCCGACAGCATGAAGAAGCTCTCGCTCGAACTGGGCGGCAACTCGGCCTGCCTGGTGTTCGAGGACGCGGACATCGACGCGGTCGCGCCGCAGCTCGCGGCCGCGGCGACGATCATCTCCGGCCAGCAGTGCACGGCCGCGCGGCGCGTGCTCGTGCACGCCAGCCGGCTGGACGCGATGAAGCGCGCGTTGGCCGGCGCGCTGGGCGCGCTGCGGGTGGGCCCCGGCCTCGATCCGGCCAGCCAGATGGGACCGCTGATCGACGTCGCCGCGCGCGATCAGGTCGCCGCGCGCATCGCACGCGCGTTCGACGCCGCCGACGAGGTGCTGCTGCGCGGCACGACGCCGGGCGGCGCGCTGGCCGGTGGGGCGTTCCTGACGCCGTCGCTGGTGTTCCACCGCGACAGCGCTGCGGACTTCGTGCAGGAGGAGATCTTCGGGCCGTTCCTGGTGCTCGAAGCGTTCGAGGACGAGGCCGAGGCGGTCGCACGCGCGAATCACACGGTGTTCGGGCTGTCGGCGAGCGTGTGGACGCACGACGGCGCGCGCGCGCAGCGGGTGGCGCGGGCCCTGCGCAACGGCACGGTGTGGATCAACGCGCACAACCGGCTGCTGCCGGAGGTCGAGACCGGCGGCTACCGGCAGAGCGGGCTGGGCCGGCTGCACGGCTACGACGCGCTGGCCGACTTCACCGAGCTCAAGCACGTCTACCAGGCGCCCGGTATGGTGGGCCGATGAGCGCGGGCGAGCGGCACGATCCGCGCAATCCGCCGCTGATCGTCGGCATCTCCGGCGCCAGCGGGGTCGTCTACGGGGTGCGCATGCTCGAGCTGCTGCGCGCGCTCGACATCCCGACGCACCTGGTGATGTCCAAGTCGGCGGAGATCACGATCGCGCACGAGACCGACCTGAAGATCGCGCAGGTCAAAGCGCTGGCGACCGAGGTGCACGCGCCGCACGACATCGCCGCGGGCATCTCGTCGGGCTCGTTCCGCACGCGCGGGATGGTCGTGGCGCCGTGCTCGATGCGGTCGATGGCCGAGATCGCCGGCGGGGTGACCTCGAGCCTGCTCACGCGCGCGGCCGACGTGGTGCTCAAGGAGCGTCGCCGGCTGGTGCTGATGGTGCGCGAGACGCCGCTGCACACCGGACACCTGCGCAGCATGACGCAGCTGTCGGAGATGGGCGCGATCATCGCGCCGCCGGTCCCGGCGTTCTACGCGCGGCCGTCGTCGATCGAGGCGATGGTCGAGCACACCGTCGGCCGGGTCCTCGATCTGTTCGACATCGACACCGGCACCGTGCGGCGCTGGCGGGAGCCGCCGGCCGGGTAGGCCTCGCACCGATGAGGCGTCTCGTCGTCGCCTCAGCAGGAGCAGGAGCGGGAGGATTGCTGGGCGACGTTGAAGCGCATCGGTGTGGTGCTTCGCTTCTCTTTATCGCGACCTGAGGGTCCCCGTCGTGGCCGGCAGGCCCTTGCCGCGAATGTCCCCCGGCCACCGCCATACGGCGATGGCCTCCTCCTTGATTTCGCGCAAGGGCCTGCCGACCGCGACGGGGATCGGCTTGCGGATCGTGCGGTCTGTCGTCGTCGGATCGCTCGCCGTCCCTTTCCAACGGCCATGCGCCGGGCCGGAAAGGAAGCAGGCGCCCCCCCACACCCTCCGGAAGCCGAGCCCCGCCGGGACCGGTGGCCTTCTCGGCGAAATCAAGGGGGAGGCCGCCGCCGGCTGGCGGTGGCCGGAGGACATTCGCGCGAGGAGGCCACCGGTTCCGGCGGGGCCTGCCAGATCGCGATAAAGAGCAGCGAAGCGAGGCGTCTCCATGACGCTGCCGCAGCCGACGGCCCCTCGGTTAGGAGCAGCCGCCTCCTTCGTCTCCGCTTTGCAGGACGCAGCTCAACCACGCTCGCGCACCAGCCCGTCGGCGATCTTCTCGGCGATCATGATCGTCGGGATGTTGGTGTTGGCCGTGGGCAGGCGCGGCATCACCGAAGCGTCGGCGACATAGAGGTTGTCGAGGCCGATCACGCGCCCGGCCGGATCGACAACGGCGTGCGGATCGCGCGGGTCGCCCATGCGGCAGGTGCCGCTGGCGTGCCAGACGCCGAACACGTGGGTGCGCACGAAGGCTTCGAGCCGGTCATCGTCGGCGAGCACCGAGGCCAGCGAGCGGCCGCCGTTCATGACCCGCCGCAACACCCGGTGGCGCAGCGCCGCCGGCACGTCGAGCAACGCGCCCAGCAGCGCGGTCGCGACCGCGTTGCGCCGCCGTACCGCGCTCAGGCGCTTGATCGCCGGCGTGAAGCCGGCCGGGAACAGGTCGTCGGGGTCGGGATTGACCGCCTCGCACACCGCCAGCCGCGCGAGCCGGCGCACGCCGTCCATCATTCGCGCCAGGTCCTCGGGCGCCGACAGCAGCCCCAGGTCCACGTGCGGCAGGTCGTCGGCCGACGGCGAGCGCAGCGCCACCCGCCCCTGCGACTGCGGCCGGTTGCACCACAGGAAGTACAGCCCCAACCGGCGGCCCAGCGCATGCCAGCCGGCGCGCGCCGACGCGGTGACGTACATGTCCGACGCCGCGCCGCCGGGGAGCCCGGAGCTGTAGCGCATCGCCACGAAGCTGGCGCGGCGGTACGCGGCCGGCAGCCGCAGCGCGCGCGGCAGGTACTGGCACAGCGTCAGCGCCGGATGGTCGCGCAGGTTGCGGCCGACGCCGGGCAGGTCGGCGACGACCGCGATACCCAGCGCCGACAGCGCCTCGCCCGGCCCGATGCCCGCGCGCATCAACAATGCCGGCGTCTGCAGCGCGCCGGCGGTCGCGATCACGCGACGCGCCGACACGACGTGCCGGATGCCGTCGCATTCGAACTCGACGCCGGCGACCGCGCGCCCTGCCATGCGCAGCGCGGTCGCCCGGGTGTGCGCGCGGATCTCCAGGTTCGGCCGTGCGCGCACCACGGCGTCGAGATAGCCGGTCGCGGCCGAGACGCGGCGGTCGTCGCGGTTGGAGAATGCGGGCGGGAACAGGCCGTCCTCGAAGTCGCCGTTCTGGTCCAGCCGCATCGACAGGCCGCTCGCGGCCAGCGCGGCCGTCACCGCGTGCCCGTACGGCGGAAAGGCCTCGGGCCGGATCCGCCGGATCGGGATCGGGCCGTCCCGGCCGTGCAGCGGGCCGTCGCAGTCGAGGTCGCGCTCGAGCCGGCGGAAGTACGGCAGCACGCCGTCCCAGTCCCAGCCGTGCGCGCCGAGCTCTGCCCACTCCGCGTAGTCGCGCGGCAGGCCGCGGTTGGCCGCCTGCACGTTGATGCTCGAGCCGCCGCCCATGACCCGCGCCTGCTCGTAGGCGCGCGTCAGCGGACGGCCGTTGGCGGCCGTCGTCGTGGTCGCGGCCAGGCCCGGCCAGACGTAGCGCTCGCCGTGGAACAGCGCCATCGGATAGCTGTCGAGCAGTTCGGGCGGCACGCCGCCCGGCGGCGTGTCCATGCCCGCCTCGACCAGAAGCACGCGGCGCGCGGGATCGGCCGACAACCGGCTGGCCAGCACGCAGCCGGCCGAGCCGCCGCCGATCACGATGTCGTCGAAGATCGCATCCATCGGGAAGAGTCGCCTCGGGGTCGTCTCGCGCGTGCGGGCGTGGCGCCCGCACCGCGCATCATGCCGATGCCGTCGCCGCGATGGGCACCGCGCCCGTCGCCGCGCGCTCGGCATCGAGGAAAGCCTGCAGCTGCACCGCGATGCTCAGCGAGATCGCCTCGGCGCCGCGGGCGGCGAGCAGGCCGACCGGCGCCTGCAGCCGGCCCTGCAACTGCGCGACGGCGCGCGCGGGCAGCGTGCGCAGCAGGTCGTCGCGCCGCCGCGCCGGACCGAGCAGGCCGACGAAGCGGACCGACGGATCGGCCGCGAGCACCTCCAGCGCCTCGCGGTCGCGCTCGAAGTTGTGGTGCATCACTAGCGCGACCGGCGCTGCGCGCGCCTGTCGGGCGCCCGCCGACGGCGGCCCCTCGACCACGGCATCGGCCGCCCGCGCGATCTCGAGCCAGCGGCTGCGGTCCTCGACGATCGCGACGTGCCAGCCGGCCGCCTGCAGCATCGGCACCAGCCATGGCGTCTCCGGCCCGGCGCCGTGGATGCGTACCGACGGCATCGGCGCGATCGACAGCGACCAGCGCGGCGCGGCGCCGCCGCGCGCCCACGGCACCGGCGGCATCGCGACCGCGGCGTCGACGCGTTGCGCGCCGATCCGCGCGGCCACGCGCGAGGCGGCGGCATCGACCGACAGCGCCAGCGGTCCGGCGCCGGCCAACCAGGCCGCGCACAGCGCGTCCCAGCCGGGCATGCCGGCGACCGGCAGCAGCGCGACGCGCAGTCGCCCGCGGCAGCCGGTGGCGCCGCCGGAGAACACGTCCTCGTCGTCGCGCGCGTCGACCTCGATCCATTCCACGCGCGCTCCGGCGGCCGCACGCGCGGCGTGCCGCGCGATGTCCGGCTCCAGGCAGCCGCCGCTGAGCCAGCCGGCCTGGCTGCCGTCGGCGTCGAACAGCGCGAAGTCGGCGACCCGGGCGTAGGTCGATCCCACGGTCTCGAGCACGACCGCCAGCACGGGCGCGCGCCCGAGCGCCAGCGACCGCGCCAGCGCTTCGACGACACCGGCGCGCCCGCCGCGGCGGGGCGCCGGACGCCCGGCGGTTGCCGGCGTGCGCATCAGCTGCCGACGAACGCAGGCTTGCGCTTGGCGTGGAACGCCTCGACGCCCTCGCGGAAATCGTCGGAACTGCGCAGGCGGCTGTAGCAATGGCCCTCGAGCTCGATCGCGATCGACAGGCTCGCATCCTCGGTGTCGTTGAGCAGCTTCTTGGCCGTGCGCTGGGCCAGCGGCGAGAAGCCGACCAGCTCGGCGACCAGCGCGGCGGTCGCGTTCTCCAGCTCGGCATCGGGCACCAGTTCGGTGGCGATGCCCCAGTCGTAGGCCTGCTGCGCCTTGATGCGCTTGGAGCGCATCACGATGTCCTTGGTGCGGGTGATGCCGACGATCTTCTGCAGCCGCGCCGACCCGCCCGAGCCCGGGATCTGGCCGAGCTTCTGCTCGGGCAGCGCGTACTCGCAGGTCTCCGAGACGATGCGGAAGTCGCAGGCCAGCGAGATCTCGAAGCCGACGCCGAAGGTGTAGCCGCGGTTGGCGGCGATCACCGGCTTCTTCGCGCGCGCCGGCGCAGCGACGTTCCAGGCCAGGTGCGAAACGTGCTCGGGCGAGGCTTCCAGGAAGCCCTTGATGTAGCCGCCCGAGGAGAAGTGCTCGCCCTCGGCGCGGATCACGATCACCCGCACGCGGGCGTCGTCGTCGAGCCGCTCGAAGGCCAGGCGCAGTGCGTCGCGCTGGTCCATACTGATGGTGTTGAACGGCGGGCGCGCGAGCACGATGTCGCCGCGCTGGGCGTCGGCGTCGATCTCGATGCGGAAACCGTCGAACTGTTCGGAAATCTGGGACATGCGTTGCTGCCTTGTGGAGTGTGTGTGGGGAGGAATCAGGGCGCGGGGGTGTAGTCGCCGGCGGTCAGCTTGCGCCGCAGCAGCTTGCCGACCGGGGACTTGGGGATCTCGTCGACGAACACGAAGCGCCTCGGGCGCTTGAAGTTCGCAAGCCGCGAATCGCGGCACCAGGCGTCGAGCTCGGCCTCGGTGACCGCGCCGCGGCGGCGCACGAACGCGGTGACCACGCGGCCCCAGCGCTCGTCGGGCAGGCCGACCACGGCGACCTCGTCGACCTCGGGATGCAGCGACAGGTGGCTCTCGATCTCCACCGGCGAGACGTTCTCGCCGCCGGAGATGATCATGTCGTCCACGCGCCCGGTGACGAACAGATCGCCGTCCTCGTCGACGTAGCCGGTGTCGCCGGTGAAGTACCAGCCGCCGCGCAGCGCCTTGGCGTCGGCGTCCGGGCGCCGCCAGTAGCCCTCGAACGCCTCGTCGCCGGCCAGCAGCGCGACGATCTGGCCTTCCTCGTTGGGCGCTGCGCGCGTCTGCGCGTCGGCCGCGTCCAGCGGCACCACGCGCACCATCTGGTTGAGGCCCGAGCGACCCGCGCTGCCGGGCTTGGCCGGCGCGTCGTCCTCGATGGTGAAGGTGTAGATCTCCGAGGACCCGTAGTGGTTGACGAACAGGTCGGGCGAGAACGCCGCCTGCAGCGTCTTGAGCAGGCCGTCGGTCATCGACGCGCCGGCGAAGCCGAGCGTGCGCACCGACGACACGTCGGTCGCGGCGAAGTCCGGATGGTGGACCACGTCGTGGTAGAGCGTGGGCACCAGGTACAGATTGTCGATCCGCTCGGCCGCGATCAGCCGCAGCGCCTGGGCGGCGTCGAACTTCGGCAGGCACACGAAGGTACCGTTGAGCAGCGCGCAGGCCAGCAGCGAGCGCACGCCCATCGTGTGGTAGAGCGGCATCACGCCCAGCGTGCGCGCGCCGTTGCCGTAGCGGTTCTGCGCGATGTGCGCGATCGCCGCGGCGCGCTCGGCGCGGTGGCGGCGCGGCACGCCCTTCGGCTTGGACGTGGTGCCCGAGGTGTAGAGCATCAGCGACCAGTCGTCGGCGCCTGCGCGCGGCTGCACCGGCGCGGCGTCGAACTCGAGCCAGTCGGAGAAGCGCTGCGCACCGGGGCGGTCGACGTCGAGCGTCACGTGCAGCACCGCCTCGTCGAGCCCGGCGGCGGCGATGGCCTTGGCCGGCGCGTCCTCGTAGACGATCGCGCGCGCCTCGGCGTCGTGCACGCAGAACGCGACGTCCTCGGCGGTCGCGCGCCAGTTCAGCGGCACCAGGATCACCCCGGCGAACTGGCAGGCCCAGTGCAGCGTCGCCGCTTCCCAGCGGTTGCGCAGCACGCCGACGACGTGATCGCCGGCGCGGATGCCCGACGCGTCGAGGCCGGCGACGACCGACGAGATCGCGCGGTGCCAGGCGGCGTAGTCGAGACGGACCTCGCCGTCGACGATCGCCAGCGCCTGCGGGTCGCGTTCGACGGCGGCGAGGAAGGTGGTTCCCAGATCAAGCATGCGCGCGTTCCTCCTTCAGCCGCTGCTGCGCGTGCACGGCGGCCTTGACGATGGTGGCGTAGCCGGTGCACCTGCACAGGTGGCCGGACAACATGTCCCTGAGTTCGGACTCGCTGGCGTCGGGCTGCGCGCGCAGGAAGCCGTCGAGCGACATCAGGATTCCCGGCGTGCAGAACCCGCACTGCAGGCCGTGGTGTTCGCGGAACGCGGCCTGCAGCACGCCGAGCGTGTGGCCGCCGTCGGGCGACAGGCCCTCGACGGTGCGCACGTCGGCGCCCGCGCTCTGCACCGCCAGCGCCAGGCACGACCGCGACGGCACGCCGTCGATCAGCACCGTGCAGGCGCCGCACACGCCGTGCTCGCAGCCGACGTGGGTGCCGGTGGCGCCGAGCTCGTGGCGCAGGAAGTCCGACAGCAGCATGCGCGGCTCGGCGAACCCGTCGACCTTGCGACCGTTGAGGGTCAGCGTCACCGGATGGCGGCCGCCGGCGGTCAGTTTCGGCATCGCAGCGCCTCCTCGATCGTGTCCCGGCCCAGGCGCCGGACGAGCTCGCGGCGATAGCGCGCGGTCGCGTGCAGGTCGTCGCGGGCGTCCAGGTCCCAGGCGTACTGGTTGAGGGCGTCGTCGAAGTCCGACGCGCCCGGCAGCGGCAGTTCGCGCACGGTGGGGATGTCGGCGACGCCGCCGACCCCCAGGCGCACGCCCGTTGCGGTGGCCACCGCCGCGCACGCGACGATGGCGAAATCGCCGTGCCGGCGACCAACCTCGCGGAACGCGTAGCCGGTGCCCGGCTGCGCGGCAGGGAAGGTCACCGACTCGATCAGCTCGGTATCGCCGCGCGCGGTCGCCATCATGCCGACGAAGAACTCCGCGGCCGGGATCGACCGCGCCTTCCTGCGATGCCGCAGCTGCAGCGTGCCGCCCAGCGTCAGCAGGCACAGCGGCTGCTCGGCGCTGGGATCGGCGTGCGCGATCGAACCGACGACCGTGCCGCGGTTGCGGGTCTGCGCGTGGCCGACCCACGGCAGCGCGCGGGCCAGCAGCGGCAGCCGCGGATCGCGCACGGCCCAGTCCAGCAGCCGTGCCTGGCGCACGCCGGCGCCGACCCGAATGCCGGCCTCGGTCGCCTCGATGCGCGACAGCGATTCGACGTGCATCACGTCGACCAGCAGCGCGGGCTTGGCCAGGCGCATGCTCAGCATCGGCACCAGCGACTGCCCGCCGGCGAGGATGCGGGCCTGGTCGCCGGCCTCGTGCAGGTGCGCGAGCACCTCGTCGCGGTCGCGCGCGCGGACGTAGTCGAACGGTGCCGGCTTCATCGGCCTGCTCCCAGGCGGCGCAGCAGGCGCCGCCACCAGCCGGCGATGCCGCCGCGGCCGCCGCCGGCCTTGGCCGCCAGGCCGTCGAACAGCTGGCCGATCACGACCTTGGCCGCGCCGTCGAGCAGGCGGCCGCCGATGGAGGCGACCTTGCCGCCGATGACGACCTCGTAGCGGTAATGGATCTCGGTGCGTCCGGGCGCGGCCTCGACCAGCGTCACCGCGCCGCTGCCGTTGCCGAAGCCCAGCGCGCCGGTCGTGGTGCCCTTGAGCGTCAGCGATTCGGGCTCGACCAGGTCGTGCAGGCCGACCTTGGCCTTGTAGCGGCCCTTGACCGGACCGATGCCGAGCGTGACGTCGGCGGCGAACTCGGTGGGCGAGGGTTTCTCGATGCCGTGCGCGCCGGGGATCACCGAGGCGAGCGTGTCGGGATCGAGCAGCATGTCCCAGACCTGCTGGCGCGGTGCGTCGACCCGGGCGACGCCCTCGCCGACGAGCTTGCGCTCGCCCGGCCGCGCCGGCGGCGCGGCCTTCTTCGCCAGCGGGCGAGCCGGCGGCGCTTCCTCGCCGTGCAGGTGCGGCGCCAGGCGCGACGGCACCAGCGGCAGCTCGACGTCGGCGATCGACAGCGCGTCGGCCACCGCGTTGGCCAGGCACACCGGCGTGGACATGCAGTTGCCCTCGCCCACGCCCTTGGCGCCGAGCGGGGTGAACGGCGACGGCGTTTCGTGGTGCAGGATCAGCGGCGGCACCACCTCGACCGCGGTCGGCACCAGGTAGTCGGCGAACGTGCCCGACAGGAAGCTGCCGTCGTCGCCGTAGCTGTGTTCCTCGTACAGCGCGGCGCCGAGCGCGTGCGCGTAGCCGCCGTTGACCTGGCCCTCGACCATGCCCGGATGCAGGATGCGCCCGCAGTCGTGCATGGTCACGTACTTGTCGATGCGCACCTGCGCGGTGTCGCGGTCGATCTCCACGCCGCAGAAGTCGAAGATGAAGCCGTGGCACAGCGAGCTGTTGACCTCGTCGGCGGTCGTCGGCGCGGTCAGCTGCGGCGGGCTCCAGAACGCGGTCTCGCGGATCGCGTGGTCGACGTCGTCGGGCAGCGTGCCCGGCGCCCAGTGACTGCTGGACGCCACGCGCGCGAACGGCAGCGGCCTGCCGTCGCCGCCGCGCACGCGCAGCGTCGCGTCGACGAACTCGACCTGCGCCGGCCCGCAGCGCAGCTGCGCGGCCGCGATCTTCGCCAGCTTGTCGCGCAGGCGCGTGGCGGCGATGTGCGCGGCGCCGGCGACCGCGGCGGCGAAGCGGCTGGAATAGTTGCCCGAGGCGATCGACCAGGCATCGCGCGCGGTGTCCATCTCGGTGACGACGCGGACGTCGCCGGGCGTCAGCCCGAACACGTCGGCGACGACCTGCGCGATCACCGTGCGATGGCCCTGGCCCTGCGGCACCGAGGCGATGTGCACGCTGACCGAACCGACCGCGTCGATCTGGATCGTCGCGGTGGCCTGCGCGCCGTTCTTCGGCCCGGCCTTGGCACGCTGCTCGGGCGTGAGCACCGCGGTGATGTAACCCATGTTCGACACGCTGGGCTCGACCGCCGCGGTGAAGCCGATGCCGTAGTGGCGACCCTGCGCGCGCGCGGCATCGCGCCGCGCGATGAGCTCGGCCAGCCCGCCCTCGTCCACCGCGCGGTCCACGGCGGTGCGGTAGTCGCCCGAGTCGAGCAGCGCGCCGGTCGCGGTGCGGTAGGGAAACGCATCGGCCGGCACCAGGTTGCGGCGGATGACCTCGAGCGGGTCGAGGCCCAGTTCGATGGCGATGCGCTGCATCAGCCGTTCGAGCGCGAAGTAGACCTGCGGACCGCCGAAGCCGCGGTTGAGGCCGGTCGGCATCTTGTTGGTCAGCACGACGCGGTTGCGGATCGACACGTGCTCGATCGCATAGGCGCCGGTCATGTTGCCGTGCATGCGGTAGAGCGTCGCCGGCTCGGGCGCGCGCAGGTGCGCGCCGCAGTCCTCGAGCTGGTCCCAGGCCAGCGCGCGCACGCGCCCGTCCGCATCCACCGCGGCCTCGAGCCGGGTGTCGCGGTTGGTCGCGCAGACCGAGGCCGACAGGTGCTCGAGCCGGTCCTCGAGCCACTTCACCGGACACTGCGCGACGCGCGCGGCGACCGCGACCAGCACGATGTACGGGAAGATGCCCTGCTTGACGCCGTAGCTGCCGCCCGACTCGGGCGGCGTGCGCAGGCGCAGGCGGTTGCCTGGCACCTTGAGCGCCCGTGAAATCACCGCGTGGATGCTGAAGGGGCCCTGGAAGTTGGCCAGCACGTCGTAGCCGTCGATGCCCGGGTCGTACTCGGCCAGCACGCCGTAGCACTCCATCGGCGTACAGCTGTTGCGCGGATAGCGCACGTCGATCGCGACGCGATGCGCGGCCTGCACGAACGCGGCCTCCGGATCGCCGTAGCGGAAGCTGCGCTCGCTGGCGACGTTGCCGCCCAGGCCGTCGTGCAGCACCGGCGCGTCGGCGGCGATCGCCCGCTGCGGATCGACCACCGCGTCGAGCGCCTCGTACTCGACCTCGATCAGCTCCATCGCGTCCTCGGCGACGTAGCGGTCGCGCGCGACCACGATCGCCACCGGCTCGCCGACGTAGCGCACGCGGTCGGTCGCGATCGGCCAGCATTCGATCGGCGCCTTGACGCCGACCACCAGGCTCGTCGTCAGCGCCTGCACGTCCGCGGCCGTGAGCACTGCGGTCACCCCGTCGAGCGCGCGCGCCTTCGCGGTGTCGATGCCGACGATGCGCGCATGGCCGTGCGGCGAGCGCAGGATCGCCGCGTGCTGGGTCCGCGGCGGCGTGCCGACGTCGTCGAAGTAGCGGCCGCGCCCGGTCAGAAGCGCGGCGTCCTCCACCCGCGGCAGCGCCCGGCCCACCCAGGCGCCGGTGCGCGCGTCCGCGCCGTCGAGCGTGTCGGCGATCGCGGTCATCGCGTCCCGGTCCCGCCGTCGGCGACCGCCTCCGGCTCGGGCTGCGCCCCGCGGAACAGGTGGCTGATGCTCATCACCACCAGCGGGATACACAGCGCGACGTAGGCGTTGTCGATGCCCCAGGGATTGCCGGCCAGGAACCAGCCGATCGTGCCCACCAGCGACAGCACGATGCTGACGATCGCCCCGCCCCGGGTGCCGAAGCGCGGCGAGTAGAACGCCATGAACACCAGCACCGCCAACGCGGCGCGTAGCGCCTTGGCCAGGAACGTCACCTTGACCACGTCGGCGGCCACCAGCGCCAGCAGCAGCGGGATCAGCCCGACGACGACCGTCGTCACCCGCACGAAGCGCAACGACCTGGGATCGGCCGCGCTGCGCCCGGTCATCGGCAGGTAGAAGTCCTTGAGCATCAGCGTCGCGCTGCCGATGTTGAGCGCCGAGATCGTGCCGAACGCCGCCGCGGCCAGGCCCGCCACGACCAGCGAGGCGAGGAACGTGCCCATGTCGGCGATCAGCATCGGGAATGCCTGCAGCGATTCGATGCCCGGGTAGAGCACGTGGGCGCAGACGCCGATCATCGCCGCCGCGAAGCCCAGCGGGATCAGCATCACCGACGACCAGACGGTCGCCACGCGCGCCTTGTGCCCGTCCTCCACCGTCGCGATCGCCTGGATCACGTACTGGGTGGCGAAGGTCGCGCCGGCGCCGGCGACGAGCCAGGCGACGATCTGCGACCAGCCGACGTTGTCGAGCGACCAGAACGCGGGCGGGACCTGCGCGCCGAGCGCCGACAGCCCGCCCACGCGCACGATGCCGAACACCATCGCCAGGAACACGCCACCGACGATGACCAGGCCGTGGATCACGTTGGTGTAGATCACCGAGCGCATGCCCCCGATGCCGACGTAGACCGAAGCGAGCACGCCGACCACGACGATCGCGACCTGGCGGTCGACTTCGAGCAGCGGCGCGAGCACCGCGCCGGCGCTGGCCATCGTCGACACGCCGACGATCTGCAGCGCGAAGATCATGATGATCGACGTCGCGACCTTGACCTTGGGGCCGTACACGCTCGACAGCACGCCCGAGATCGTGTTCTCGCCCAGCTCCTTGTACTTGCGTGCGAGCAGGAACGAGAACGCCAGAAAGCCGATGCCCAGCACCGCCACGTTCCAGCCGGCCGAGATCCCGAACTGGTAGGCGTACTGCGCGGTGCCGACGCTGGCGGTGGTGCCGATGAACTCCGACATCAGCAGCAGGCCGATCAGCAGCGCCGGGATCGCCTTGTCGCCGTGCCCGGTGCCCGAGGTGTAGCTGCGCGCATTGCGCGAATGCCGCAGCGCGTAGACGCTGACCAGGCTCAGCGCGACCATGTAGCCGACGGTCGCGGCCAGCACGACGACGTGGTTGTGCTCAGCCATGCGGGTGTTCCCCGGTCGATGATGCGGGCGCCGGTCCTGCGCAGATGCTCTGGTGGTTCATCGTTGTGGCCCCTCCCGAGGGCGCTGGCGGACGCTGCGGTCCGTTACGAATCACTGGCCGTGGTCGCCGCGAAGCGGCGCGGCTAGGCGGTCATGGCATCTCCTGCGGCCCGCAACGCGGGAACGTCCGTCGCACCGGCCTGGGCCAGCGCGATGCGGAATTCCTCGTCGAACAGCGCAGCGACGTGCGCGGCACCCTCGGGGCCCGCGGCGCCGTGGCCCCACAGGAAGGCCCGGCCGGCGAATGCGAAATCGGCGCCGGCGCGCAGCGCGCGCACCAGGTCGATGCCGTGGCGGATACCGCCGTCGATCAGCAGCCTGGCCCGGCCGGCGACACCGTGTGCGATGGCTGGCAGCGCCTCCAGCGCGGCGGGCGATGCGTCGAGCTGGCGGCCGCCGTGGTTGGAGACCAACACGCCGTCCATGCCGAGCGCCACGGCACGCGCTGCATCGTCGGGATGCAGCACGCCCTTGCACACCATCGCGCGCGGCCAGACATCACGGATGCGCGCGAGCGTCTCCCACGTCATGGGACCCGCCATCTGCCGGAAGACGTAGCCGGCCAGTGCCTGCGTACTGGCGTCGTCGCCGACATAGGGCCGGAAATTGTCGAATCGCGGTTGGCCGCGACGCAGCATGTCCAGCGCCCAGCGCGGCGCGCGCGCGACGTCGAACACCGTGCGCGGTCGCGGTTTGAACGGCACGACGAGCCCGTTGCGCACGTCGCCGCTCCGTTTGGCGCGCACCGGCACGTCCAGCGTCACCACCAGCACCTGCGCGCCGGCGGCCTCGGCGCGGCGCACCAGGTCCAGCGACACGCGATGGCCATCGGCGGGCACGCCGTAGAGCTGGAACCACCACACGTCCGGCGCGATCCGGGCGATGCGTTCGATGGTGCTGTTGCCGACCGTCGAGTAGATGTAGGGGATATTGGCCGCTTGCGCCGCGGCGGCGAGCGACTCGTCCGCGCCGGTGCGCAGCAGGCCGGTCAGGCCCATGGGCGCGACGCCGACCGGCAAGGCGTACTTGCGGCCGAACAGCGTCGTCCCCGTCTCGACCCGACGGACGTCCACGCCCCAGCGCGGAAGGATCGTCGCCGCATCGAGGGCGGCACGGTTGCGACGCACGCAGATGTCGTCGCCGACGCCGCCGGCCACGAAATCGTAGGCGAACCGGGGCGCACGACGACGCGCGGCGCGTTGCAGGTCGTCGACCGTCGGATAGCGGCGACGCAGAGCGGCCGCGCGGCCGCTCACGCCGCCGGTGCCCCAGCCGCGTGTGGACGCCGGGGCAGACACCGCGCCTGCGATCGTGCGCTCAGTAGTCACAGATCACGTTCACCAGCGCCTGGCGTCCGCCGCGCACGGCTTCGACCGCACGCGCGAGCGCGTCGGGCAGCGCGTCGGCATCCTCCACCCGCAGGCCGAGGCCGCCGCTGGCCTCGACGGCGTGTTCGAAGCGCGGCGACGGCGACAGGTCGGCCAGCATGCGGTGCGCGTCGTGCCCCGCATGGCCGTCGCGGTACATCGCCCGGGTCGAGTTGCGCACCGCGCCGTAGAGCGCGTTGTTGAACACCACGGTGAGCACCGGCAGACCGTGCGCCTCGGCCACCCAGTGGCAGGCGGTGGGGTTGGCGAACATGTAGGCGCCGTCGCCCAGCGTGGCGACGACCAGTCGCTCGGGCGCGGCGAGCTTGGCGCCCAGCGCCGCGCCCAGTCCCCAGCCCAGCCCGCCGGCCGGGCTCAGCCCGAAGTAGCTGCCCGGCCGCGTCTGCGGGCACTGCGACTGCCGCAGCGGGTATTCGTTGACGACGATCGCCTCGTCGCCGACCGCCGCGTGCACGCAGGCGCTGATCCACTCGGGCGTGATCGCGCCCTCGGGCCGGCGCCCGGCGGCCTGCCACGCGCGCCGCTGCGCCAGGCCGCGCGCGGCCGCGGTGCCGCGGCGCGATTCGAGCGCGGCGGCATCGATGCCGCCGGCCGCGTCGATCGCGTCCGAGAGCGCGTCGAGCAAGGCGTCGGCGCGGCCGGAGAGCGCCAGGTCGGTGCGGAAGCTGCGTAGCGGATAGCGCGCGCAGACCGGATCCTCGCCCAGATGCGCGACGCGGCAGTCCGCGGGCGGCGCCTGCACCGCGGGCACCCACGGCACGTCGCATTCGAGCGCGATCACCAGGTCGGCGTCGGCGAGCAGCGGCGCCGGGTCGTAGCCGGCGAACATCGGGTGGGTCGCGGCGATGTTGTGGAAGCGCGGGTGGAACACCGCGACCGGGACCGCATGGCGCTGCGCGAAGCGCTCCAGGGCTTGCGCGCCCGCAGGCGTGCGCCCGGCGCTCGCGGTCACGATCAGCGGGCGCTGCGCGGCGCGCAGCCAGCCGGCGAGCGTGGCGAGGTCCTGCGGATCGGGCCGCGGCGATGCCGGCGCGCGCAGCGGCGCGGGCGCCGACGCATGCTGGCCGACCGGCTCGGCCAGCACGTCGCGCGGCAGCGTCACGTAGGTCGGACCGCGCGGCGCGGTCGTCGCGACCTGGACCGCGCGCCGGACGATGTCGCCGGCCTGCTCGGGCAGGTGCAGTTCGTAGTCCCACTTCACCGCTTCGCGCAGCATGCCGGCCTGGTCGAACATCTCCTGCGCCCAGTGGATGTAGCGCGTGCGCGTGCCGTGGCGGCCGCGCTCGCTGTAGGGCGAGCGGCCGGCGAACAGCAGTACCGGGGTCTGGTCGCGGCTCGCGTCGAGCATCGCGTTGACGGTGTTCGCGGTGCCGACGTTGACGTGCACCATCACCGCCTGCGGCTGGCCGTCGATCATGCAGCTGCCGTGCGCCATCGCCACGGCGACGTTCTCGTGGGGAATCACCATCGGCCGCGGTGCCGGCGTGCCGTCGCGCGCGGCGCGGGCGAAGGCCTCGGCGATCGGCGGGAAATCGGTGCCGCCGTTGGCGAAGAAGTAACGCACGCCCGCGTCGGCCAGGCTGCGGACGAAGACGTCGGCGGCGCTGTCTGTCGGCGACGGCATCGCGCCCGCCGCATTCGCGGTGTTCGTCATTCCACCCTCCCGGTGTCGGCCCGTCGGCATGCCGCGGGCTCTTGTGTGCGAGGCCGCCGTGCACTGCGTGCCGCGACGACGTGGCCGACTCTAACGAGGGTTTTTCGATCAGAACAAGTAATGATTAATTATCGTTCGAATCATCCTTGATGATGATGAAGATGCTGCATTGCGGCATTTCTGCCGTCGATGCGTGCGACTGCGCGTCGCAGGGCGCTCAGCCCAGCCGTCGGCGCACGATGCGGTCGAACACCGCCACCGCGACCGGCAGCAACGCATCGTCGAAGCGGAACGTCGGGTGGTGGCACATCGCGCTGTCGATGCCGAGGAACAGGTACGCGCCGGGCCAGTGTTCGAGCATGTACGAGAAGTCGTCGGAGAATGGATAGGCGCGCGCGCCGGTGTCGACCTGGTCCGGCCCGAGCACGTCGGCGAGCGCCGCGGCCGCCAGCGCGGCCTGTTCGGGCGCGTTGACGCACGGCGGGCAGGCATGCGGCAGATCCAGGCGCACCCGGCAGCCGGAGATCGCCGCATGGCCGTCGCACAGTGCGCGCAGGCGCTGCAGCAGCGCTTCGTGCACGTCCTTCGACAGCGCGCGCAGCGTGCCGCTGAGCGTCGCCGTCGCGGGAATGATGTTGTGCGTGGTGCCGGCCTGCAGCGAGCCGACGTTGATCAGCGCGGTCTCCATCGGATCGATGTGGCGCCCGACGATCGCCGGGATCTCGACCGCCAGCCGCGCGGCGACCTGCAGCGGGTCGTTGGCCTTGTGCGGTGCGGCCGCATGGCCGCCGACGCCTTCGATCGTGATCTCGAACACCGCCAGCGACTGCAGCGTGGCCCCCGTGCGCACGCTCGCCCGCCCGGTGCCCAGCAGCGGCATGTTGTGGAACGCATACACCTCGTCGCAGGCGAAGCGTTCGAACAGGCCGTCCTCGATCATCCGGATCGCCCCGCGCCCGCCCTCCTCGGCCGGCTGGAAGACCAGCACCACGCGCCCGCTCGCGGGCGGATGCGCGACCAGGTGGCGCGCCGCGCCCAGCAGCGCCGCCGTGTGGCCGTCGTGGCCGCAGGTGTGCGCCACGCCGGGGCGCTGCGAGCGGAACGGCAGATCGCTGTCCTCGTCCATCGGCAGCGCGTCCATATCCGCGCGCAGGCCGATCGACAGGCCGGGCGCGCCGCTGTCGACGACCGCGACCACACCGGTGCCGCCCAGGCCCGTGTGCACCTGCAGGCCGAGCGCGCGCAGCGTGTCGGCGACCAGCGCCGACGTGCGCTGTTCCTCGAAGCCGAGCTCGGGCCAGGCATGGATCGCCCGGCGCCAGTCGGTCATCGCCGGCGCCAGCGCGCGGATCGGCTCGGGCACGTTCGGGGGGGAAACGGTCATCGCGATACTCCATGGGCGGCACGGCGTGCCGGCGGGTGATTCTGGAAAGACGGGCGTGCCGCGGCGCGGCTCACCACGGCAGCAGGCTGGCGCCGATGCCGTACATGAAGAGCGCGAACACCCGCTTGAGCGCCGGCCCGCTGATCGCGTGCGCGAGCCGCGTGCCCAGCGGCGCGACCAGCACCGAGGCCAGCGCGATGCCGATCGCGGCCGGCAGGTAGACGTAGCCCCAGGCCATCGCCGGCAGCACGTCGCCCGGCGCCTGCAGCGCGTAGCCCGAGGCGCTGGCCAGGCCGATGAAGACGCCGCAGGCGGCCGACGTGCCCACCGCGCGCACCGGCTGCACGCCGCGCCACACCAGCAGCGGCACGGTCATGCTGCCGCCGCCGATGCCCACCAGCGACGAGGCGATGCCGATGCCGACGCCGGCGCCGGTCATGCCCGCACCGGCCGGCACGATCGCCGATCCGGTGTCGGGCGGGGAGCGCGAGAGCAGCATCTGGGTGCCGGCAATCGCGCAGTAGACGACCACGCCGTACTTGAGCACGGCGCCGTCGAGCCCGATCGCCAGCCGCGCGCCGAGCCAGCCACCGACCAGCATGCCGGGCACCAGCCACGCCACCGAGCGCCACAGCACGCTGCCGCGCCGGTGGTGCGCGCGCGCCGACGACACGCCGGTCAGCACGATGCTCGCCAGCGACGTCGCCAGCGCCGCGTGCATCGCGGCCTCCTTGGGCACGCCGTAGACGGGCAACAGCCACACCAGAGCGGTCACCAGCACCAGGCCGCCGCCGATGCCGAGCAGGCCCGCGAGCACGCCGGCCACGGCGCCCAGCAGCGGGAACAGCAGCATCGACGCGCTCAGCACGGGCGGGGCCCTGCGGCGATCGGCGGGACGGGGCGCACGTGGCTCACCGCAGTTCGATCGCGATCGCCTCGGCGGCGGTTCGCGCCGTCTCGCGCGCCGCGTCCACGTCGGCGCCACGCGCGAGCGTCACGCCGACCCGGCGCTGGCCGTCCACGCGCGGCTTGCCGAACAGGCGCAGCGCGCTGTGCGGCGCCTGCAGCGCGGCCTCGATGCCCGAGAACGCCGGCACGCCGTGGCCGTGGGCGAGCAGCGCGCACGAGGCACCCGGCCCGGCGAGCAGCACCGTGCCGTCGGCGTCGACCGGGATCGGCAGGCCGAGGATCGCGCGCGCATGCAGCGCGAACTCGCTCAGGTCCTGCGAGGCCAGCGTGACCAGGCCGGTATCGTGCGGGCGCGGGGAGACCTCGCTGAACCAGACCTCGTCGCCGCGCACGAACAGTTCCACGCCGAACACGCCGCGCCCGCCCAGGTCGTCGGTCACGGCGCGGGCGACTTCGCGCGCGCGCTCCAGCGCACGCGGCGACATCGCCTGCGGCTGCCAGCTCTCGCGGTAGTCGCCGGCGACCTGCACGTGGCCGATAGGCGCGCAGAACGCGGTGCCGCCGGCGTGGCGCACGGTCAGCAGCGTGATCTCGTACTCGAAGTCGACGAAGCCTTCGACGATACAGCGCCCCGCGCCGGCGCGGCCGCCGGTCTGGGCGTAGTCCCAGGCGGCGTCGATGTCGGCCTCGGCACGTACCGTGCTCTGGCCCTTGCCCGACGACGACATCACGGGCTTGACCACGCACGGCAGACCGATCGCCTGGATCGCGTCGCGGTACTGCGCATGCGTGTCGACGAAGCGGTACGGCGAGGTCGGCAGGCCGAGCGTCTCGGCGGCGAGCCGGCGGATGCCCTCGCGGTCCATCGTCAGCCGGGTCGCGCGCGCGGTCGGGACGACTTGCAGGCCGGCCTCGCGCTCGAGCGCAACGAGCGTGTCGGTGTGAATCGCCTCGATCTCGGGCACGACCAGGTGCGGGCGCTCGGCGGCGATCAGCGCGCGCAGCGCGGCGGGGTCGAGCATGTCGAGCACGTGGCTGCGGTGGGCGACCTGCATTGCCGGGGCGTCGGCGTAGCGGTCGGCGGCGATCACCTCGACGCCGAAGCGCTGCAGTTCGATCGCGACCTCCTTGCCGAGCTCCCCCGAGCCGAGCAGCAGCACGCGGGTGGCGGACGGGGACAGCGGCGTGCCGAAGGTGGTCATGGGCGGCGGTTTCCGGGAAAGCGGCGGGAAGGCCGGGAATTCTAATCGCCCGGCGCCGGCCGCCCCAGCAGGGCCACACGCAGCGGCGTCCGCAGGCCGCAGCGGCATGTAAGGGTTCCAAGTGCGGGGATGGAAGTTCCACTTCGGATGGGCAGCCGCCTGCCAGCCGGAAGCCGCTCTCCCCTCGGTCAAGGCATCCTGCCTTGACTCGGGCGCGCACCATCCATGGCGCGCTCGACGCGGCCTCCGGCCGTCAGTCCGCTGCCGTGTGATTTGCCGCCCTGACCTCGGTACATGCGAAGTCGCATGATTGGAAGAAGGCGCGCACTGTCGGCCTCAGTGCGTCGTGCCGGTCGGGGATTGCGATAGCGGGCCAAGGATGGCCCGCGGCGGCGAGTCAGCCATGGATGGCTGACCGAGCCGGGGAGCAGTCCCCGGCCGGCGCGACGCGCGTTCCGGAGAAGAACGCCCTGCTCGATCGAGCAGAAGCAGAATTCCCCTGACTTCGACGAAGAGCCAAGAAAAACCCCGCCGAAGCGGGGTTTTCCGGGTCACGCCTGATGCGGGATCAGAAGCGGTACTGCGCCGACACGCCGAACAGGTTGGCGTTGCCGTCGAAAGCACCGAGCACGCGGGCACCGCCGCTGGCGGTATTGATCTGCGGGTTGCGCGGTTCGATGCGGGTATAGGCCATGTTGACGTCGAACGCGTCGTTGAGCTTCCAGGTCGCGCCGATCGAATAGAACATGCGATTGGCGTCGGGCAGGCGCGGGGTGCGGTGCTCGAGGTTGGTCGGGGTCTCGTCGTACGCGACGCCGCCGCGCAGCGCCCAGGTGTCGCTGAGCTGGAACTCGGCGCCCAGCGCGTAGAAGTCGCTGTCCTGCCACTGGAACGGCTCGACCGAATCCGGATCCGGGTTCTCGAACTGGATGCGGACCTCGCGCAGCGATTCCCAGCCCGTGCGGGCGTAGGTCGCCGACAGCATGAACGCATCGGTGACCTGCCAGGTCGCGCCGACGTTGAGGATCGACGGGGTGGTCAGCTCGGCGTAGGCGCCGCCATCGATGAACAGCGGGCTGGTGGTCCCGCTCGAGTCGAAGACCGCACGGGCGGTGTCGGGCACGGTCCAGTCGACGGTGCCCGACAGCTCGTAGTCGATCTCGGAGCGGTAGCTCACGCCGATCGACACCGCGTCGGTCGGGCGGAAGTGCGCGCCGATCAGCCAGCCGAAGCCGTTGTCGTCGCCCTGCACCTCGGCCGTGCCGTCGGCGCCCTGCGGGCGGGCGAAGGGCAGCGGACGGCTCGCGGGATTGGAGAACAGCAGCGCGCCGAAGTCGACGCCCTTCGACAGCGTGACATCGGCGCGCGAGGCGATGATGCCCAGGCCGACCGAGAACCGGTCGCCGAGGTCGACGGCGCCCGACAGCGTCAGGTCGACGATCTCCACTTCCGAGGTCAGCGCGGCGTAGCGGCCGACCCAGCCCGGGTCGTACTCGGTCTTCAGGCCGAACGGGGCGCTGACCATCGCGCCCAGCGCGGTGCCGTTGTCGAACTTGTGCACGACCGACAGCGCCGGCACCGGCGTGACGTCGCCGGCGTTGCCGCCGTTGCTGCCGGACATCGGGCGGCCGAGGGCGTCGACCGCGGCGCCCTGGAACTCGTAGTTGAGGTCGATGACGGTCAGGTCGGCCTGCACGGTGGTGCCCTCGAACTGGGTCATCACCGCCGGGTTGTTGGTCACCACCGAGCTGTCGCCGGTCTTGGCCGCGGTGCCGGCGAACGCGGCGCCCATCGACTTGACGCTGTTTTCCTTGAGCTGGAAGCCGGCCGCCTGGGCCTGGCCTGCGAAGGCCAGCGCGCCGGCGATGCCGAGCGCCAGCGCGGTGCACCGGGTGATGCGGGGGTAGGTCGCCATGGTCGCGTCTCTCCGAAGAATGTTCTTATGGTCGGGGCGTCGCCGGGACGGTACGACGCCTCCTTGGTCTCCGTCGCCCCGGAAATCCCCTCCCGGACGCGTGCGGCGGGCGCACTATACCGTACCTCCCCGTCCGGACCCGTGCTGCGCTGCGGCATGCCGGACACCGCTGCAGCGCCCTGCTTTACCGGGCGCGGCGGCCCCCTCGACAATGCCCGCGCCCATGTTCGTCTCGATCCCCAACCGTCGCGCCAAGACCCCGCTGCGCTGGGCCGTGCCGATGCTGTTCGCACTGCTGTGGCTGGCGTTCCTGTGGGCGAGTACGCGCTCGGCGAACGAGCACTACGCGCTGCTGCTCGACTGGGGCGCGCTGTACGGCGAGCCGGTCGGCACCGACGGCGTGCTGGTCAACTGGCTCGACCCCGGCCCGTGGCTGCGGCTGGTGACGGCGCTGTTCCTGCACGCCGACTGGGCGCACCTGCTGGGCAACCTGGTGTTCCTGCTGATCTTCGGCCTGCCGGCCGAGCGGCTGATGGGCGCCTGGCGGCTGCTGGTGCTGTTCGTGCTGGGCGGAGCGGTGGCCAACCTGGCGGCGGTGCTGGCGATCGGCGCGCCCGACCGGTTGATCATCGGTGCCAGCGGCGCGGTGTCCTCGCTGATCGGCGCCTATCTGGCGCTGTTCCCGCGGGCGCGACTGGGCGTGGTCGTGCCGCTGGGCCTGTTCCTGGAATTCGTGCGCGCGCCGGCCTCGCTGCTGATCGGGGTGTGGGCGCTGCTGCAGGTGTTCTTCGCCTACATCGGCCCGGCCTTCGGTGCGGTGGCCTGGGTCGCGCACCTGGCCGGGTTCCTCGTCGGCGTGGCGTTCGCGCTGGTGTCGCGCCACGCGATCGGCCAGCGGCTGCGGCGGCTCAAGGGATATTGAAGACTCTTATACTTGCCCCATGACCGGCAAGACGCTCTACAAGATCACCTTCCTCACCCACGGCAAGGTCTACGAGCTGTACGCACGACGGGTCGAGAGCGGACGGCTGTGGGGATTCGTCGAGGTGTCGGAGCTGGTGTTCGACGTCCACGCGGGCCTGGTCGTCGACCCGACCGAGGAACGCCTGCAGGCCGAGTTCGGCGACACCCGCACATTGCACCTGCCGATGCAGAGCGTGCTGCGCGTGGAGGAGGTGGAGACGAAGGGGCAGTCGGCGATCCGCGACGCGACCTCCGGCGAGAAGGTCGTCACCCCGTTCCCGTTGCCCGCCAAGCCGCGCTGAGCGGGCCGCCCGGCGCGCCGGGCTACACTGCGCGCCGCGGCCACGCCGCCGTCGCACGCACGCTGCGATGCTGTCCGACCGGACGCTCCCGTCACCCAGGCACCCGCCCAAGGCAACGATGACGACATCCCAGGAACTGCTGCAGACCCACGGCCCGCGCGAATCGATGGAGTACGACGTGGTCGTCGTCGGCGCCGGCCCCGGCGGCCTGTCGACCGCGATCCGGCTCAAGCAACTGGCCGCGCAGGCCGGACGCGAGGTGTCGGTCTGCGTGCTGGAAAAGGGCTCGGAGCCCGGCGCGCACATCCTCTCGGGCGCGATCGTCGATCCGCGCGCGCTGACCGAGCTGATCCCGGACTGGCAGGAGAAAGGCGCGCCGTTGAAGCAGGCGGTCACGCGCGATGAATTCCTGTTCCTCGACGAGACCGGCAGCAAGGCCACGCCGGACTTCTTCCTGCCCGACTGCTTCAGGAACCACGGCAACTACATCGTCAGCCTCGGCGCGGTCACGCGCTGGCTGGCCGCGCAGGCGGAAGGCCTGGGTGTGGAGATCTTCCCCGGCTTCGCCGCCGCCGAGGTGCTCTATGCCGACGACGGCGCGGTGCGCGGCGTCGCGACCGGCAACCTGGGCATCGGCAAGGACGGCCAGCCGACCGCCGAATTCCAGCTCGGCATGGAGCTGCACGCCAGGTACACGATCTTCGCCGAAGGCTCGCGCGGCCAGCTGGGCCGCGAGCTGATCGCGCGCTTCGCACTCGACGACGGCCGCGACCCGCAGAGCTACGGGCTCGGCATCAAGGAGCTGTGGCAGGTCGACCCGGCCAAGCACGAGCCGGGCCTGGTCGTGCACACCGCCGGCTGGCCTTTGAGCGACGACACCTACGGCGGCTCGTTCGTCTACCACGCCGAGGACGGCAAGGTCGCGATCGGCCTGGTCGTCGGGCTGGACTACCGCAATCCCTGGCTCAGTCCGTTCGAGGAATTCCAGCGCTTCAAGACCCATCCGGCGGTCCGCAAGTACCTCGAGGGCGGCAAGCGCATCGGCTACGGCGCGCGCTCGATCACCGCCGGCGGCCTGCTGTCGATCCCGAAGCTGGTGTTCCCCGGCGGCGCGTTCGTCGGCTGCGAGGCCGGCACGCTCAACGCCAGCCGCATCAAGGGCAGCCATGCGGCCATCAAGACCGGCATGCTTGCCGCCGAGGCCGCGTTTGCCGCGCTCGGCGAGGGCCGCGGCGGCGACGAGCTGGCCGCCTACCCGGCTGCGTTCGAGTCGAGCTGGCTGCATGCCGAACTGTCGCAGGCCAAGAACTTCAAGCAGTGGTTCAAGAAGGGCCGCATGACCGCCACGCTGATGACTGGTGTCGAGCAGTGGCTGCTGCCCAGGCTCGGCATCCGCACGCCGCCTTGGACGCTGCACCGCGACCGCCCCGACCACGCGTGCCTGGAGCCGGCCGCGCAGCACGCCAGAATCGCCTATCCCAAGCCCGACGGCGTGCTGACGTTCGACCGCCTGAGCTCGGTGTATCTGTCGAGCACCAACCACGACGAGGATCAGCCCGCGCATCTGACGCTCAAGGATCCGCGCGTGCCGGTGGACGTGAACCTGGCGACCTACGGCGGGCCCGAGGCACGCTACTGCCCGGCGGCGGTCTACGAGTTCGTCGAGGGGCCGGACGGTCCGCGGCTGCAGATCAACGCGCAGAACTGCGTGCACTGCAAGACCTGCGACATCAAGGACCCGACGCAGAACATCGTCTGGGTCGCGCCGCAGGGCGGTGGCGGCCCGAACTACGCGGGGATGTAGGCCCGCGCGCGGTCGCCGCGCACGCATGCGGCGATGCTGCGCCGCGACGGAACGCCGCAGGCATTTTGGCCGACCTGCCCGTATACTCGCGACAGCTGTGGTCCGCGGACCATGTCGCCAAAGCCAAGGGTGCTTCGTGCGCAACTACGATCTCGAATTCCTCAAGCGCTTCTCGATGGTGCTGGTGTTTCTGACCATCGTCACACTGGGCCTGATCGCCGGCGCCTGGTTCCTGCATCGCTCGGTCCCCACCGAAGTCCCGCCCAACGTCGCCCAGCGCACCCAGGCGCGCATCGCGCCGGTCGGCGCGGTGTACGCCGGCGCGACCGGTGCCGCCTCGCAGGCGGCGGCCGCCGCCGCTGCCGCCGCGGCGGCGACCTCGCAGGCCGCCTACGGCGGCACGCTCGAGGGTTCGGTGATCTACGAAAACCTGTGCGCAGGCTGCCACACCTCCGGCGCCGGCGGTGCCCCGACGCTCGACCACGCCCACTGGGACGCGCGCATCGCCCAGGGCAAGGACACGCTGTACCAGCACTCGATCGAGGGCTTCACCGGCGCGGCCGGCGTGATGCCCGCGCGCGGCGGCAATCCGGCGCTGACCGACGAGCAGATGCATGCCGTCGTCGACTGGATGGTCGACAACCTGAAGTAAGCTGCGGCGCGCCGGCCGGTCCGGCGCCGCCCGATGCCCGCGACGCCGCCTTCGGGCGGCGTCGTCGTTTCGGCGCCGCCCGCCTGGAGACTCCCGTGATGTCCGTGCGCCTCGCCCTGCCGCTGTGCCTGCTGCTCGCCGCCTGCCGGTCCGGCGGCCCCGTTCCCGACGCGTCGCCCGCGCGCGGCCCCGCCGCGGCGGACGACGTGGTGTCGCTGTCCGCACCGCCCGCCGACTGGGCGTCGCTCGCCGGCCGCCATGTCCGCATCGACGCACCGCTGACGCTCAGCGGGCACCACCGCATGGCGCGCGACGGCACGCTGGTCGCGAGTTTCGACGGCCGCCTGTTCACGCCGACCGAAATCGCCCGCCCCGGCGACGGGGCCGCGACTGTCGCCGCGCACAACCGCGCCCGGCGCGTCGTGCTCGACGACGGTCGCGAGGACCCGCCTGAAGCCGGCGCGCCGTGGTACCTGCCCGAACATGCGCGGGCGCTGCGCACCGGCAGCGCGCTGACCGGCGTGACCGGCATCGTCGAGCACACCGGCGACGGCTGGCGTCTGCGCGCGACCGCGCCGGTCTCGGTCGCACCCGCGCCGCGCCCGGCGCCGCCGCAGGTCGACGGCGACCTGCGCATCGCGGCCTTCAACCTGCAGAACCTGTTCAACGGCGACGGTCGCGGCGGTGGCTTTCCGACCCCGCGCGGCGCGAAGACCCCGGCCGACCTCGATCGCCAGGTCGCGGGACTGGTCGCGACGATCGCCGCGCTCGATGCCGACGTCGCCGCGCTGATGGAACTGGAAAACGACGGCTACGACGCGCGGTCGAGCATCGCCCAGCTGGTCGACGCGCTCAACGCCGCCGGCCCGGCGCGCGACTGGCGCTTCGTCGACGCAGGCCACGGTCCCGGCGACAACCCGATCCGGGTCGGCCTGCTCTACCGCAGCGCGCGCGTGCGCCCCGAGGGCGCGCCGGCGATCCTCGAAGGCGGCCCGTTCGTCGCCCACAGCCGCGTCCCCCTCGCCCAGGCCTTCGTGCCGCTGCGCGACGGCCGCGTCGCGGGGCCGGCCTTCTCGGTCGTCGCCGTGCACCTGAAATCGAAGGGCTGCGGCGGCGCCGAGGGCGCGGACCGGGACCAGGGCGACGGCCAGGCCTGCTGGAACGCGACGCGCACCGAATCCGCGCGCCGGCTGCTGGCGTGGCTGGCGACCCGGCCGACGCCCGGTGGCGACCGGATCGCGGTGGTCGGCGACTTCAATGCCTACGCGATGGAGGACCCGGTGCGCGCGTTCGTCGCCGCCGGCTGGCGCGACCCGTTCGACGGCGGCGACGCGGATGCGCGCTACAGCTTCGTTTTCGACGGCCAGGCCGGGCGCCTCGACCACCTGCTGCTGAGCCCGGCGCTGGCCGCGCGGCTCCAGGGCGCGGCGAAGTGGCACAGCAACGCCGACGAGCCCGACCCGGGCGCGCCACCCGGCACGCCATGGCGCAGTTCCGACCACGATCCGCTGGTCGTGGGCCTGCGCCTGCGCGGCGAGTGAACGCGCGGACGTTTATCATCTGGGCATGACGTCCCCCACGTTCCCCACGCAGTCCGGCCCGCTGACGCTGGTCGGCCCCGCCGGCGCCCTCGAGGCCGCGATCGACCTCCCCGACGCCGACGTGCCCGCATTGCCGCTGGTCGCGGTGGTCTGCCATCCGCTGCCCACCGAGGGCGGCACGATGCACAACAAGGTCGTGACGATGGTCGCCCGCGCGCTGCGCGAGCTCGGCGCGACGACGCTGCGCTTCAGTTTCCGCGGCACCGGCGCCTCCGAGGGCCGCTTCGACCAGGGCAACGGCGAGACCGACGACCTGGCCGCGGTCGTCGACTGGGTCCGCCGCGAGCGGCCCGGCCACGCGCTGTGGCTGGCCGGCTTCAGCTTCGGCGCCTACGTGTCCCTGCGCGCCAGCGACATGCTCAAGCCCGATCTGCTGGTCTCGATCGCGCCGCCGGCCGGGCGCTGGGACTTCGACCGCATCGTGCTGCCCGACTGCCCGTGGCTGGTGATCCAGGGCGAGGCCGACGAGATCGTGGATCCCGAAGCCGTCTACCAATGGCTCGAGGACCGCGACGCGCAGGCCGAGCTGGTGCGCATGCCCGACACCAGCCATTTCTTCCACCGGCGCCTGATCGACCTGCGCGGCGCGGTGAAGAACGGCGTGCGCCGCCATCTGCCCGAACCGCGATGATCCGGTCCCGCCGCGCCCGGCCCGGCACCGCCATGACGCGAGGCCGGCGATGAGCCTGCCGCCGCTGCCCTCCGAGCGCTACGCCGCCGGCGTCGCCCGCGGTGACTGGCAGCACGACCCGGCCCAGCAGCCGGCGCTGGTCGAACTCGACCGGCTGCATCGCGCGCTGCACGCCCCGCCGCCGCGCCGCGGCCTGCTCGGCCGGCTGTTCGGCGGCGACCGCGACGTCGACGGCCCGCCCGGCCTGTACCTGTGGGGCGGCGTGGGACGCGGCAAGACCTTCATGATCGACCTGTTCCACGACGGCCTGGCGCTGCGCACGCTCAAGGGCGACGCCCACGCGGACGACCCGGCGCCCGCCGCGCCGCGCGACCCCGCCCGCAGCCCCGAGGTCGATCCGCACCTGGGCGGCAAGCGGCGCACGCATTTCCACCGCTTCATGCGCGAGGTGCACGCCGCGCTGCGCACCCATGCCGGCGAACGCGACCCGCTGGCCGCGATCGTGCGCGGCTGGCGCGATGCCGGCCTGCGCGTGCTCGTGCTCGACGAGTTCTTCGTCAGCGACATCGGCGATGCGATGCTGCTCGCGCGGCTGCTCGAGCGCATGGTCGCCGACGGTATCGTGTTGGTGACCAGCTCCAATGCCGCGCCCAGGGACCTGTACAAGGACGGCCTGCAGCGCGCGCGCTTCCTGCCGGCGATCGACCTGATCGAGCAGCACTGCCACGTGGTGTATCTGGAGAGCGACACCGACTACCGCATGCGCGCGCTGACGCGCTCGCCCGTCTACCGCGCACCGCTCGATCCCGGCTCCGACGCCTGGCTCGACACGCGCTGGCACGAACTGGGCGGCGACGACGGCCATCGCGACGCCGGCATCGAGCTCGATGGCCGCCGCATCCCCGTGCGTGCGCGCTGCACCGGCATGGCCTGGTTCGACTTCGACGCGCTGTGCGAGGGCCCCCGTGGCGCCAGCGACTACATCCAGATCGCGACCGAGTTCCACACCGTGCTGCTCGGATGCATCCCGACGATGGACGCCCGCCGCGACGACGCCGCCCGCCGTTTCGTCACGTTGATCGACGAGCTCTACGACCGCAGCGTCAACCTCGTCTGCACCGCCGACGCCGAACCACCGCTGCTCTATGCCGGCGAACGCCTGTCCGCCGCCTTCGAGCGCACCGCCTCGCGCCTGATCGAGATGCGCAGCGCGGAGTACCTGCTACGGGAGCATCGGGGGTAGCCGGTTGCTTGGACGCCCCTCGTGATCACCTGCCATCGGCCTGGCCTGAGGTCGGATGCGCTTCAGCGCAACCTGACCGGAGCCGTGCCTGCCGGCTATTCGGTCAACATTGCATCAAGTTCGGCGCTCGGCTAATCCTTCACGTCATAATCCGCTTGATGGCTGATGCGGAACCCATTGCAGCCCTGGCCTTACCACTCCAGGGTGGACATCCAGGCGATCAGCCAGACCCATAGCCCACCACCCAGCAGGATCGATCCGATATAAAGCACCCGTTCCGGCAAGGCGATCTCGCCCAGTGGCTGGATCTTGCGGGCGAGTGCTTCAGGTATCGGGCCGTCCTTGCCTGGATCGTAGGCGGCCTCGTCCAGGTCTTTTTGCGGGAACTGCGGCACCCAGCCCAGTCGACTCCCAAGCAAGGTCAGCATGTGGAACGGCCACAGCAGGACCGTCCACACCGGCACGAAAACCCACATCAGCAGTTTGCCAATCGGCCTGCGCTCGGACCAATCGTAAGCGCCCATCCAGAAGTTGATGCCGTCCAGCCGGAACTCCTGCAGCAGCGGGCGCCGGATGCCGCCGATCAGCCGGATCTCGGGCAGGGCTTCCCAATCGCCCGCCATGTAGCGGCACAGGAATTCGTAATAGGCCGCCGCCGCTCGGGCGCTGATCAGGTGGCCCGAGACCTTGATCTGACTTATCGCCGAGCGCCCGTCCTCGGAGAGATGCACGAGCCGCAGGATCATCACCGAGGACGCACCGGCTGCGTGCGCTGCGCGCATCACCTCGAAGTAGGGCTGCAGGTCCGACCAGCGCGCTTCCACGCGCTTGCGGCCTTGCATTTGGATCACGGTACCCCTCTTGCGATTGAATAACGTGGGCTCCGAGTATCCTCTCCTCCAAAGATTCGAGGCTACCCACCAAATCATGAAAGCAGGAAATAAAGAAAATGATATTATTATAATTGAGACCGCAAAGTCGCCAAATGAATAGAAGAAATACGATCCATAGAAAGAGATATATATTAAAAGAAGCGCTGCAAGGACCGCGAGAACCCCAACCCCATAGGCTCCCGCTTCGCCGGTGGAGTTCGGGACTGAAATTAGCCTTACGGGGCTGACTTCGTTTACGAGTGAGCTCGCAGTCCCGTAGTTGGTTCGCAGCATCAAGGGATGCATGCGGTGGCCCTCCACCCGAAGCGGCCTGCTTTCGTCCACGTCCTTCCCGTCAGGGCTCAGGCTCCATTGCCGTGGCGACTCGCCGCCATCCGATTTCTCATTCACACTCAACTCATTCCTCCAGCCACCAGGTCGCCGCGCAATCCCGCCGCATCCGGAAGCACCAGTTCTGGCGCGTGAGCCCGGTCGGGCCAGTACTTCAACGTCAACGTCACCCGACGCATTTGCCGGTTCAAGCCGCCTATCCGCCACGCGATCCCGCCGCGGTCGGTCCTGCGCATCACATTGCCTGCAGCGCGGGTCAGGGGACGTTCTCTTCCTCCATCATTCCAAGTGGTGCGCACATCATTCGCGCTCGGCTCATCCTTCAAATCGTGCTCCGCTCGATAGGTGATGCGGAATCCATCGCTAGCTTCGCCGATAATGACGTACGACACCCAACTCCCGCGCCCGATTGCTGGCGCATGAATTTCCACGACGGCTGCCTGACGCGGGGTGCGCAGCGCCCCATTGCCAAACAAGCCGGCATCGTCTTCCCAGCGCATGTCCACATCCAGCCTCATCACGAAGAGCGCTGCAAGTGCGTCACCCTCTATCCTAGCGTTAGGATAGAGAGGATTCGTTCCAAACATTGAGGAGCGAAGCCAGACCTGCAATGGGTTGTCTCGGGCATCTTCCGATTTGAACAGCAGGTAGATTGCGATGCCTGCCAGGACGAAAGCTGCTATGGCCCATCCGACGGGCCCCAGGAATGAGCCAAGACCGAACGCACCCGCTATAGAGGCAGCTCCGCTTCCTGCAAGTACAAAGCCGCCAAGCACCATATAGGCGCCCGCGTCAGAGTCGCCTTCGGAGCGTAGCTCCATACCATCCTTGATGGTCAGCAGCCCCATGATCACACCGGCCGCACCACCTAGCGCAGCCCCACGCGCTGCCATCATCTTTGCGTCCATCCTCAGCACGCTCACCTGAGCGCCCGTTCTCGCCTCCGCAAGCTTCATCCCGCCCGCCATCACCTCCATACCCGCACCGAGAACGCCGAGCACAGAGGCGAACACCTTGGAGATCGCGACCGCGCTGGTTTCATCCTTGGCACGCAGTTCCTTGATCGCATCCACCAGCCCGACCGCCTGAAACGCGCCGGCGAGCGCGGCCAGGCCGCCGTAGTCCGCACTCTTGCGCATTATCGTCAGCATTCGCTTGCTCCACCCCATGCCGGAGGGCGCGCGCGGCAAGCTGGCCAGATGGGCCGGTACCACCACCGCGCCAGCACCCGCTGTGCCCGCTACAGGCGGCAAGCCAAGCCGCCTGGCATTTTCAACCCGGGCATTCTCGATCCGAGCCCGTTCCGCTTCCAGCGCACTCATCCGTTCCTGCCGGGCTGCTTCCTGTGCGAATTCCTCCCGCAACCCCACCAGGGCCTCATCCATCGCCTGGGCGAGTGGCGTCCTGGCAGGGGCCCGGCCTCGACGTCCGGCTTGTCGCTCGGCTTTTTGCTGCGCGCGCCGTTCCTCTCTCTGCTGGCGGCGCCGCGCACTACGGCGATTCCCCTCTGTCCCGGTCACCAGCTCGGCCTGGCGTTCGTGCAGGTCGAGGCGCAACACGGCAATGCGCCGGCTGCCGTCGGGCCCCAGTTCATCCAGATAGTCGCCCAGGTCCACCTGCAATCGACGTGCTCCACCTCGTCCACTCTGGACCTGGTGGCGATGCGAGATTGGCTGTCCCCACGCCGCCTCCTTGTTGTCACGGACCAGCTCCGCCCAGGTCGGGGTCTCTACGACCGGCACTGCATAGGCATCGAACCAGAGGCCGCCTGCCATTGCGAGTACACGCAGGTTACCGACCGCGGCGACCTTGGCATCGGTGAACAGGCCTTCAAGCGTCACCAGCATCGTCCGCACGGACTCGGCCGGTCCCAGCGTGACCCGGAAAACGCGGTCACTCGACGCCAGCGCCGTTGCCGCCTCGGGCAACGCATCCAGACGCATGGCGGTGCCGGCCACGCTGGCCTTCAATGCCTGCGACAGTTCCGAGTAGGCCTTGGTCCATTCGTCGTAGACGCCATAGCTGCCCTTCATGAGAGCCGCAACGTCGCCGGCCTTGTCCTGCACCAGATAGTCGAGAAGCGCCTTCTGATCGGCCAGGACGACGCGATACATCAGGTTGTCGGTCACCGGTTTCTGGATCATCTCCAGCGCAAACATGCGTTCGGTCTCGCTCAGGCTCATGCCGGCGAGCACGGCCGCCATCTGGCTGACGAAATCGACCGTGGACTCTGGGTCCTCGCTATCGAAGTCGGTGTGCGACATACTCGAGAACTGCACCCGCTCGATCGCGACACGCGTATCGAGCCCCAGCATCTCCAACTGGCCCTGCAGCCGGCGCCGGATCGGCGTGTATTCGTCGAGAAAGGCCTGGCGCTTGTCGGCATCGATCTTGATCAGATACTCCTCGCGCCACTCCTCCGCCTTCTCGGCGCCACCGTTCTTGAAGCTTGCCTCCATCTGGCGAATCGCCCGATCCACGGTGATCTGCCGCGCATAGCGGGTTTCCAGTTCCTCGATCTTGGCCGCCGCCCGCCGAGCATAGTGACGGACCTCCATCGCAATGCCCATCGGATCGTCGAGGAAGACCGCGGCGCCACCCCCGGCATGCATCCTGTGCATGCGGTCGCCGATCTGCCGCCCGAGGGCACGCAGGTCGCAGCCGGACACAATGCCCTCGTCGAAGCGGGCATGCATGCCAGCAAACTCGGACGCCACTGTCGTCAGTTCGACGCCTTCGGCGTCGATCAGGCGCGCGTCCCGTTGTTGCAGGTCGCCACTGTTCTCCATCGTCTGCAGCGTTCCAACGTCGAAGCGCGAGAAACGGGTTCGCCATCGCAATGATTCTTCGTCCTCGCCGGCTTCGCCCGCCATCAAGGCGCGCTTGCCTCGATCCAGCAACTGCGAGGTGTAACGCGTGCTGACATAGGCCATCCAGATCGTCCGGTCCTCATCCGGATCGGGGAGAACGAGCGCGCTGGAGCGGCTGAGATGATCCACCCGTCCGCACTGAAACCCTTCCGAGTCCGGCTCGGTTCGCGCGGGAAACTCCCAGAGGGCGCCATCCTCGGCCACATGAAACGCACGCCAGACACCGCCCTTGCGCTCGTCCAGCAGGTACAGGTAGCCGCCACTGAGCATGCGGATCGCCAGCTCGCCCGCATTGAATCGATAACCGGCCGGCCCTGTATCCACGGGTTGTCCCGTGTATTGGGCATCCTTGAGCACGTAGGCGAACCGCATCGGCAGAATCGGAAAACCCAACTTGTCGCAGCGAGGGCAATCGCCGAAAGGCGCCACATTGGGACTCGTCTCCCGCGCGAACTGCGCAATCTGTGCGCCATCAGCCATGAGCTTCTCCTTCTGCGGCAATGATCCAGTGCCCAGTCGCGACTTCATCCCACCATTCCCGACTCGCATTCGCCGCAGCGTCGACGTAGCTGCCTCGGCCATCGGCAGCGAGCGACAGCCACCGGGCAACGTCGGGATGGCATTCGATGCGTGGATGGACCAGGCAGCGATGCAGCACGAAGCTGAGGCAATCGGCTGCACGCTCGATCGGGAGCCCATGGCGTCGCGCGCAGGCCATCGCTGCGAAAATACGGTCATACGCGTCTTCGGGCATTGGATCGTCCAGCGTCCGCCACTGTCCGAAGGCTTGATTGACCAAGCCCAGGCTATCCAGCGCTGGGATGTCTTCCGCCGTTACGCGGAATCCGCCCGAGGGAGCCGGAACACCCTGCGTGCGGCGCAACTTGCCGAAATCGTCCAGGCTCCACCACACCGAGACGCCATGCACCGCAAAACCATGACACAGCAGCTGCTGCAGGTGCCGTACAACACGAGGGTCGTAGAAGCGCATGAGCCAGTGTTTGGCACCATCCCTGCGGCGCATCTGCGCACCGATCACGCTGCGCAAAGCGGGCAGGGGCAAGGGGCTAGTGAACCAGCCGCACACACTGCGTACGCTCGATGAGGCGCATGCCTCCCGGGTCGCAATTTCGAACGAAGCGTCCAGCAACCAAGACGTTGAGCGAGCAATCCGGACGAAGAATGGTGAACGCTCTTTTTCGACGCCGAACATCGCGAGATCGATGATGTGCTCGATGTTTCCCGAGGACACGTCCCCCTTCCGCGTCCAGGGGCGATCCCAGGGGGACCGCAGCACGGGGTCTACGAAGACATAGGCGTCGTTCTTCTCATTCTCGAACAAGCGCCATCTCAATTCGTCCAGGCGCGCGCTGAGAATCGAGCTATCGGGAAGGGCTTCACGCTTCGACACGCGCGCCTCCCGTCGCAGCGGCAGACTTGACCTTCTCGGCACAGCCTTTGTACTCGGCCACGGAGAGGCGCTCGCTCGCGCCCTCCCCCTGCGCCCCCACCCAGTCCTTGCTCGACGCCCTGAACTCCACCCGCCCCGGCGCGCCGAGTTCGATGTTGCCGCCTTCGAGCTTGAGGTAGGCGCCGACGGCGGTCAGCAGGACGTGGCCGGCGGGCGCGACGATCTCCACGTCCGCCTGCGTGCTGGCGATGGCGACGTTCGTCTTGGCGGCGACGGTCGCTTTGTTGCGAGGCGCGCGGGCGCTGAGCTTGCCCTGGGCCGCGTGCAGGGCGATGCCGCGTTCGGGGTTCGGACTGCCGGCGGGCGGCTCGCCGCCCTGGGCGAACAGCGCGATGCCGCCGGCCGCGGCGGCGACGAGTCCGCCCTGGCTCGTCCAGCCCAGCGCGTCGCCGGCAAGCAGCGCGGTCTGGGTGCCCGAGACCCAGACCTGGTCGGCCGGCGTCAGGCTCAACAGGCCGTCGGGACTGCTGGCCGCCAGCAGCGGCGCGCCCCAGGCCGGCACCTCGCCGGCGCCGCCGCCGATGCCGTCCACGGGCTTGCCTTGCGCGGTCGCGCCCAGGGTCTTCTGCACGCTGCGCAGGCTGTCCTGCGCGGGCAAGGTGTCGCGGTCGCCGGGGAGCGCGGCCTGCTGTTGCGCGGCGGTGTCAGCCAGCGTCTGCAGCAGTTGCTCGCCCTCGGCCAGCTGGGTCTGCAGACCCGGTGCGGCGAGCTGGAGCCGGCCCGGTTCGGTGGTCAGCAGCAGGCCGGCGCCGGCCCGGACGGCACCGCTGGCACGCGTCGACAGCTCCGCGCCGAAGCCGCGCGTCGCCTCCCGGCGGTTGTCCTCGCCCTCGCGCAGATGGCCGAGCGTCAGCGTGGCGGCGTGCTGGGTCGTGGCCAGTTGCGCACGCCCCTGTCCGGGCGTGTCGTCGAGCCGCAGCATCTGGTAGCCGCCGCTGCCGTCCTGGCTCTGCGCCATCGCCTGGCTCTTGAAGCCGGTGAACACCGCGCCATGGTCGTTGCCGGCGAACCACGCCGGGGCGTTGCCGGTCGCCCCGGCGCCACCGGTCGGAACCCGATTGTGGGCGGCGTCGTCCTGGCCGCGGCCGTTGTAGAGCGCGCCCACGACGACCGGACGGTCGATGTCGCCCTCCAGGAACGCCACCAGCACCTCCTGGCCGCAGCGCGGGATCGCCACGCCGCCCCAGTCGTCGCCGGCCCACGGCGTGGCCACGCGCACCCAGGTCCACGCGCCGCCGTGGCCGGGGGCGTTGTCGTCGCCACCGGGATGCGCCTGGCCGCTGCTCGCATCGCTGCCGCGCTGCCAGGGGAACTGCACCTTGATGCGATGGTCGCGGTCGGTCAGCACCGGCCCGCCGTCGCCGACCACGATGGCGCTCTGCGTGCCGTGGACCGTGGGCCGGGCGTGCAGGCGCAGGCCGTGCCCATCGACGGTCCTGGGGCGATAGGGCACCAAGGCGGGGATCGCATCGAAGCGGTTGCGATAGAACGCGACCTCGCCGAGGGACGCGGGCGCGGGCGCGGCCTCGAGCCCGGCGAGCGCGGACGGCGGCTCGAGCGGCGCCTGCAGCCAGGCGCCCAGCCGGCGCTCGACCACGTCGAACACCTCGGCCCCGAGATTGTTGCGCGCGCCATGCTCGACGCCGATGCAGACGAAGCCATCGGTCTCGTGCGCGGCGGCGAAATGCCCGGTCAGCGAGAAGTGGGCGCCCGGCGCGAGGCGGCGCCAGCTGCCGCGTCCCTCGATGCGTCGCGCGTCGACCTGCAGCGCCTCCAGCTGTCGGGCGAGGTGGCGCTCGCCGGCCGCGGCGTCGGGCCAGGCGTACGGTCCCGCGGTATCGACGTCCGCCGGTGCGACCTGGCCATGGGTGGCGCCCTCCAGGCTGGCAGGACGCAGCGCCAAGCTGCGATAGTCCCAGCTCGCACGCGACAGCCGTGCCGTCTGCAGCCGCCGGGCATCGGACCAGTGCTGGATCGCATCGTCGCGCTCGGTCGCGTCGCTGCGGTGATAGCGCACGGCGCCGAGGTCGGCGAACGCGGCGTTGTGGTCGGCCAGCACCAGGGTGTGGCGGCCGAAGGTCTCCGACGCGGGGTCGCCGTCGTGCTCGAACCAGCAGAAGATGCCCGCATCGGCCAGCAGCCGCCGGACGAACGCCAGGTCGCTCTCGGCGTACTGGGTGGTGAGGCTGCGCACGGGATAGGCGTCGCGGTCGGCCAGATCCCAGCGCCAGGCGGGCGCGAGCGGGCCGGCGCCTGCGTAATCGGCGAAAACGTCCTCGACGATGTCGGGAATGCGCATGTCCTGGAACACGTAGCTGTCGATGCGCCGGCCCAGGAACGCCAGCCATGGCTCGACGACGAGACGGTAGCGCGCCAGCCCGCCATTGCTGCCCACGCATTCGAAGGCGGTGACGTGGCCGTGGAACCACCTCGGCAGCGGATCGGCGGCCTGCAGCGCCAGCAGCACCGGGCGGCCGAGCAGCGAATGGAGATCGAGCCGGGCATCGACCGACAACGCGGTGACGTCGAGGCGGTAGCCCGCATCGAGGCGTTCGTATCCCGACAACGCCTCGGCGACCAGAACGTCGGGGCCGAGCGGGGTATGCAGCCGCATCAGGCGGTCCGTCTGGCCGGGCCCGGCCAGCAGCGCGGTCAATCTTCCTGTGGGCACTTCCATGGCGATGCTCCTTGCGGTCGACGGTCCGCTCCCCCTTGCGGACCCGCGACCCCGACTTCCCTGGGGCCTGTCGGCCGATGGTAGCGGCTTCGGCCCGCCGCGACCACGGCCGTCCGGTGCCAGGGGGACCGTCGATTCCTCCGCCGCACATTCCACAATGGAATGTCGCCAGTCCGGAACACCATTTCTTGACCCGAGGCCAGCCATGGCCCACTGCCCGACCCATCCGGTATTGCAGTGCAGCAGATGTCCAGCCCCTCGCGTCTCGCGGCCGCCCTCCTGGCGGCGCTGTCCTTCCCCACCCTCGCCGCCGCACAGGATGCGGACGGCCATGCAGGCGCAGGCGCGCGCACGCTGGGCACGGTGACCGTGACCGGCTCCAACATCCGCCGCGCGGACGCCGAGACGGCGAACCCGGTGCAGGTCATCGGCCGACAGGAGCTCGAGACCTCGGGCAAGGTCACCGTCGCTGACGTGCTGCGCTCGATCTCGGCCAACACCGGCAACGCCGCCAACGAGACCAGCAACAGCGGCTGGGCGTCGGGCTCGGCCGGCATCGGGCTGCGCGGCCTGTCGCAGAAGAACACGCTGGTACTGCTCAACGGCCGCCGGCTGGCCAACTACGGTTTCCCGGCCGGCGGGCTGTCGGACACCTTCGTCAACCTCAACGCGCTGCCGCTGGTGGCGGTCGAACGCATCGAGGTGCTCAAGGACGGCGCGTCGGCGGTCTACGGCTCGGACGCGGTCGCCGGCGTGGTCAACATCATCACCCGCCAGAACTTCCAGGGGCTCGAAGTGGGCGGCAGCCTGGGCACTTCCGACGAGGGCGGGCTGGACACGCAGCGCGCGCGGCTGGTCGGCGGCATCGGCGACCTCGACACCGACGGCTACAACCTGCTCTTCAGCCTCGAGGCCTATGATCGCGATCGGCTCGACCAGGACCAGCGCGCGCTCACGCGCTCGGGCATCTACACCGACAGGCCCGGCGGCCGCTGGAACGGCTGGTCGGCCAAGGGCGCGCGGTTCCTCGTCGACGGCGCGTCGGTACCGCTGCTCGATGCCGCGGGCAACTGCCCGCAAGGCATGGTGCTGACCGCGAGTGCGCCGATCGACGGGCTCGCCGGCGACACCTGCGCGATCAACCTGGCGCCGCACACCACGCTGATCCCGGCGACCGAGCGCTACCAGGGCTACGTCAACGGCACGGTCCGCCTCAACGAGACCACCGAGGCGTTCGGCGAACTCGTGGTGAGCCGCATCCGCGGCGCGTCGCTGTTCGGCTCCAGCCCCTACTTCACGCTCGAGGGCGGCCGCTTCGCGCTCGACGCGCAGACCGGGCTGGCCGAGCCGGTCTCGAACCTGCTGCCGGCCGGCAACCCCTACAACCCGTACGGCGTCGACACGCCGATCGAGTACACGGTCTTCGACCTGGGCCAGTCGCTCAAGACCAACCGCTCGACCGCCTACCGCGTGCTCGGCGGCGTGCGCGGCCGGTTCTCCGACACCTGGGACTGGGAGGCCGCGGCATTCGCGGCGCGCAGCAAGGAGGAGGAGACCGTCGCCGGCGGCTTCGCCAACCGCTGGACGCTGGCGCAAGCGCTCGCCGACGGCAGCCTGAACCTGCATGCGCCCTCGACGACGCCCCAGGCCGTGCTCGATGGGATCGCGCTGAGCACGCTGCGCCCGGCCGACTCGCGCCTGACCGGCGTCGACTTCAAGGTCTCGGGCAGCCTGTTCGACCTGCCGGCCGGCACCGTGGGCTTCGCGGCCGGCGCCGAGTGGCGGCACGAGTCCCTGGTCTCGCGCAACCCGTGGCAGATCGACGCCGGCCTGCAGGTGCGCCCGGCGATCGCGGCGGTCGACGGCGAGCGCGACGTCGCCGCGGTCTACGCCGAGGTCAACGTGCCGGTGACCCCGACGCTGGAACTGCAGCTGGCCGGCCGCGGCGACCACTACAGCGACTTCGGCAGCGCGTTCTCGCCCAAGGCCGGCCTGCGCTGGCAGCCGCTCGACGCGCTGCTGGTCCGCGCCTCGGCCTCGCGCGGCTTCCGCGCGCCGTCGCTGTCGGAGAACTCGGCCTCCACCAGCATCGCCTACGGCTCGGTCGTCGATCCCTTCGATCCGGACGTCGCCGACTCGCGCCAGAATCCGACGTTCTTCACCGTCGGCAACACCGAGCTCGATCCCGAGCGCACACGCAGCTACAACCTCGGTTTCGTGCTGTCGCCGTGGGCCGACACCAGCCTGAGCCTGGACTGGTACCGGGTGGAGCTCGACAACCTGGTGGGCACCGGCAACACCACGACGATCGTGCAGAACAACGACCCGGCCGACGTCCTGCGCGACGCGCGCGGCAAGCTGGTGGCCGTCTACAACCGCTACCAGAACCTCAGCGAGCTGCAGACCTCGGGCCTGGATGCCGAACTGCGCCAGCGCTGGCGCACCGGCAACGCCGGCACCTTCGGCCTGTCGAGCGTGTTCACCCACGTGCTCGAGTACAAGCGCCCGCAGACCGTCGGCGGCCCGCTGGTCGACTACGCCGGCAGCAACCTCGGCCCGTCGCTGCCGCGCAACAAGGCGACAACGACGCTCGACTGGAAGATCGGCGACTTCGATGCCGGCCTGACCTGGTACCGCACCGGCAGCTACGACCAGAAGGCCAGCGCCGCGGCGAGCGCGGCGCAGTCGCGGGTGGACGCCTACGACCAGTTCGACCTCTACCTGGCGTGGTCGGGCATCGACCGGCTGACGCTCTATGCCAAGGCCGAGAACATCGCCGACGAAACGCCGCCGCACGACGCGTCCTTCCCGGGCATCCGCGCCCCGTACGACTTCAGCCAGTACGACCTGCGCGGGCGCTACTTCCAGGTGGGCTTCGACTACCGGTTCTGACCGCGCCCGCCCGCACCCGATCTCCCCCCCGCGCCACGGCGGCGCCACGGCACGACGCGCGCCCGCGCGGCGTCCTGGCGCCGCCCCCGACCGGATCCGTCCCGATGTCCAACCCGTCCCTCCGCCACGCCCCCGGGTGCACCCGCCGATTCCGCACCGCGCCGATGCGGATGCTGCTGGCCCTGCTCGCGCTGCTGCCGCTGGCCGCGGTCGCGCAGAACGCCTACTACTTTCCGCAGGCCCAGGCCGCGGACTTCGATCCCGAGATCCCCACGCCCGAGCAGTTCCTCGGCTACCCGCTGGGCACGCACTACACGCGCCACGACCGCATCGTCGACTACTTCCGCGAACTGGCGCGCGTCTCCGACCGGGTCACGCTGCAGCAGACCGGGCGCAGCTACGAGGAGCGCCCGCTGGTCGCGGCGTTCATCACCTCGGCCGCCAACCACGGCCGGCTCGAATCGCTGCGCGCCGCGCACGCCACCCAGCGCGACCCCGGCGCGGCCGCGCCCGCGCAGCTGCCGGTCGTCATCGGCCTGTACTACAGCGTGCACGGCAACGAGACCTCCAGCGGCGAAGCCGCGCTGCTGACCGCCTACTACCTGGCCGCGCACCGCGGCGCGGAGACCGCGCGCTGGCTCGACGAGGCGATCGTGCTGATCGACCCGGCGCAGAACCCCGACGGCCGCGACCGCGCGGCGAACTGGCACAACGCATGGAAGTCGAACCCGCCGGTCGCCGACCCGCTGGACAAGGAGCACGTCGAGCCGTTCCCGATGGGCCGCACCAACCACTACTTCACCGACCTCAACCGCGACTGGCTCGCGGTGACCCAGCGCGAGACCCGGCCCAAGATCGAGCTGTTCCACCAGTGGACGCCGAACGTGCAGATCGACTTCCACGAAATGGGCGCGGGCAGCACGTACTACTTCGAACCCTCGCCGTCGAGCATGCACAGCCCGCTGCTGCCGCAGGCCTCCTACGATTTCAACGTCACACTGGCGCGCTATCACGCCGAAGGGCTCGATGCGCTCGGCTCGCTGTACTACACGAAGGAAAACTTCGACAACTTCTCGCCGGTCTACGGCTCGACCTATCCCGACTTCCACGGCGGCGTCGGCGTCACCGTCGAGCAGGGCAGTTCGCGCGGCCTGGTGCAGGACACCGCCGGCGGCCCGCTGGAGTTCCGCTTCACGATCCGCAACCAGGTCGCGACCGGGCTGGCGACGGTGCGCGGCGCGGTCGCCGAAAAGGCCGGGCTGCTCGCGCTGCAGAAGGATTTCTTCCGCTCGGCGCTGGCGCAGGGCCGGCGCCACGACGCGGCCGCGTTCGTGTTCGGCGACGCGCACGACCCGTCGCTGACCCGGCGCCTGCTCGACCTGCTGCTGCTCCACCGCATCGAGGTCCATGCGCTGGCGCGCGAGACGACGATCGACGGCGTCACGTTCTCGCCCGGCAGCGCCTACGTCGTGCCGTCGGCGCAGCCGCAGTTCCGGCTGGTGCATGCGATCTTCGAGACCACGCCCAAGGTGAAGGAGAGCGTCTACGGCAGCACCTCGTACGCGATCGCGCACGCCTACGGCATCGCCTTCGCACGCGTGAGACGCGCGCCGGCGCTGGGCGAGCGGGTGCAGGCGCTGCCGCCGCCGATGGCCGGCGTCGCCGGCGGCCAGGCGCGCTACGCCTACGCGGTCGACTGGCGCGACCAGGCCGCGCCGCGCGTGCTCGCCGCGCTGCTAGCACAGGACATCCGCGTGCGCAGCGCGTTCCAGCCGTTCACCGCGCGCACCGCGGACGGCGAGATCGCTTTCTCCTACGGCACGCTGGTGGTGCCGGTCGCCGGCCAGGCACTGGCGGCCGAGGCACTGCACGCTGCGGTCGATACCGCCGCGCGCGAGGCCGGCGTGCGTGCGCACGCGCTGTCGACCGGGCAGAGCGCGGCCGGCATCGACCTGGGCAGCGACAGCGTGCGCCCGCTGCGCAAGCCCGCGATCGCGCTGGTCATGGGCCAGGGCGTCAACGCGACCGAGATCGGCTCGACCTGGTTCGCGCTGAGCGAGCAGCTGCGCTGGCCGGCGACGCGGCTCGACCCGACTCAGCTCGCACGCGCGCCGCTGGGCGACTACACCAGCATCGTGCTGGCCGGCGGCAGCTACGAGGACTGGAGCGAGGCAACCGTCGAGGCGCTGCGCGGCTGGGTCCGGGCCGGCGGCTCGCTGGTGACCTTCGGCAGCGCGGCGCAGTGGGCGATCGACCGCAAGCTCGCCGACGGCCTCGGCCAGGCCCCGGCGCAGGACGACGGCGACACCGGCCGCGCGGATTTCGGCGACCGCCGCGACCTGCTGGCCGAGGACCGCATCTCCGGCAACCTGGTCTCGGCCGACGCCGACATCAGCCATCCGCTGGCATTCGGCGTGCCGCGCCGCGCGATCTTCGTCAACAAGGAGACCCCGGTCGTACTGCCGCCGGCGCGCGATCGCTTCTCGACGGTCGTGCGCATCGACGATGCGCCGCTGGTCAACGGCTACGTCTCGGTGCGCAACCGCGCCAGGCTCGGCGGCGCGCCGTGGGCGGTCGTCGCCGCGACCGGGCGCGGGAACGTCGTGCTGTTCGCCGACGACCCGGCGCATCGCAAGTACTGGCACGGCACCGAACGGCTGCTGCTCAACGCCTTGCTGCTGTCCGACCAACTGGTGCCGGCCGGGCGCCGCTGAGGGCGGCGGGGACGCGCTGCGGATCGCGGCACACAGTGTTGTCGCCGGCGGGACATGCCAGTCGTGCCCCTGGGCGACCATGCGGCGATGCATCATCCCCGCCCGGGCGCGCCGGCCTCGCCATGACCCTCACCCAGCTGCGCAGCTTCGTCGCCATCGTCGAGTGCGGCCACAACATCACGCTGGCCGCCCGGCGCCTGCACGCGACCCAGTCGGGCCTGTCCAAGCAGCTCGGGCAGTTGGAGAACGCGCTCGGCTTCCTGCTGTTCACCCGCCGTCGTCGCGCGCTCGCCGCGCTGACCGGCGAGGGCCGGCAGGTGCTGGTGCACGCCCGCCGCCTGCTGGCCGAGGCCGGCAACATCCAGGCGCTGGCCGACAACCTGCGCAGCGAGGCCCAGGGCCTGCTGCGCATCGCCGCCACCCACACCCAGGCCCGGCACGCACTGCCGCCGGCGCTGCAGGCGCTCAAGCGCGACTGGCCCGACGTCGCGGTGCACGTGGTGCCCGGCGGCGATGCCGAGTCGCTGCGGCTGCTGGCCGAGCACCATGCCGACCTGGCGATCCTCAGCGGCACCGGCGCCCCGCCCGCGGGCCTGGTGGCGATCCCGCTCTACCGCTGGGGCCGCCGGGTGCTGGTGCCGGCCGGCCATCCGCTGGCGGCGCTGCCGCGGCCGATCGGCCTGCGCGACCTGGCCGCGGTGCCGCTGGTGAGCTACGAATCGAGCCGCCAGCCCACCTCGTCGCTGCAGCGCGCGTTCGCAGCCGCCGAGCTGACCGCCGACATCGCGGTCACCGCGCGCGACGGCGCGCTGATCCGCGCCTACGTCCACGCCGGCCTGGGCGTGGGCATCGTCGACGAGATGGGCGCCGACATCGACGACGGCCTGGTCGCGCCCCCGGTCGAGGACGGCCTGCTGCCCGAATGCATCACCTGGGTGCTGCTGCGCCGCGACCGCGTGCTGCGCGATTTCGGCTTCGCGCTGGTGCAGGCGCTGGCACCGCACTACGCGGCCGTGGAGCTGCGCCGGCTGCTCGACCACGACCAGCCGCTGCCGGTCCCGGCCCCCGACTGGCGTCGCTGGTCGCGTGCGTCCACCCCTGCCCTGGCAGCGCGGACGGCGGTCGCCGTTACTGAATAGGTGTCTGGCGGGGTTGCCTGGCGCAGCCGGATCTGCATCGCCCCACACCCGGCCGGCGCCGGAGGCCGCACGATTCCCGGCCTGACGCCGCTCTGGGCGCCCGCCCCACATTTAGCGTTGACGCTGCGCATGCACCCCACTATCTTGGGCCCCGTCGGTTCCGCAGCCCCGAAGCCTGCGGATTAAAACGGGAAGCCGGTGACGCCCCACGCCAGTCCGGCACTGCCCCGCAGCGGTAATCGGGAACGCACCCGCCATGCCTCCAGGAGCGATCCTGCGGCGCACGGCGGGAGGAAGGCATCGGCCTTCGCCCGAGAGTCCGCGGCCCTGCCGACAGCCGCGCGAAGCACGACGCGCGGTACCGGCTGTGGACGCTCCGTGGGAGCGGGTCCGCGGAGCGGGAGGCGACGGCGCAGGCCGGTCGCCGTCCCTGCGACGCCACCCGATCATCCTCGCGCCGTCCACGGCCGCCGGACCCCGACGCGGGCGGGACGGCGGCGTGCGCGAATGACAGGACACTAGAGAGGACGCATGACCAGCCACGACACCGTCTCGAACGCCCCTTCGACGCCCGCGGACGCCACCCCGACCATCGCCGCATCCCCCACCCCCGCGGCGCCGCCCGTCGTCGACGCAGACGCCGACGACGTGGTGCCGCCGCCCCCGAGCGCCGCCATGCACACCGCCATCGCAGACACCCCGGACGTCGACGCCGACGTCTCCACCTGGATCACCAAGGAAGCCGGCAACCGCCGGATCCCGTACGAGCGCGCGCGCCTGGAGCGCAGCATCGACCGCGTGCACGCCGAGTTCCCGCAGCTCGACATCGCCGACTACAAGCGCAGCGTGTTCGGCTTCGTCGAGCGCAAGGACGCGGTCAACGCCGACGACCTGGTCGACCACCTGATCCGCGAGGCCGAGGCCCGCGTCGACGTCACCGCGCCGGAGTGGGAGTTCTTCGCCGCCCGCCTGTACCTGCACCGCCTGTACAAGCGCGCCAGCCGCAACCGCTTCTACGACGCCGAGCAGAAGTACGGCTCCTACGTCGGCCTGCAGGAATCGCTGGCCGACCGCAACATCTATTCCAACGACATCCTGCGCGCGTACTCCAAGGAGGAGCTGCAGGAAGCCGGTCGCATGATCGAGGCCGAGCGCGACAAGCTGTTCGCCTACAACGGCCTGTACCTGCTGGCCACGCGCTACCTGGCCACCGACACCTCGCGCGCGGTGTTCGAACTGCCGCAGGAGCGCTGGCTGACCATCGCGCTGTACCTGATGCAGAACGAGACCCGCGGTGGCCGCGAGCGCCGCATGCAGCTCGTCGGCGAGGCCTACTGGGCGCTGTCGAACCTGTACATGACCGTCGCGACCCCGACGCTGCAGAACGCCGGCAAGGTCGGCGGCCAGCTGTCGTCGTGCTTCATCGACACCGTCGACGATTCGCTGCAGGGCATCTACGACTCCAACACCGACATCGCCCGCGTCTCCAAGGGCGGCGGCGGCGTCGGCGCGTACCTGGGCTACGTGCGCTCGTCGGGCTCGGCGATCCGCGGCGTGCCCAATTCGTCGGGCGGCGTGGTGCCGTGGATCAAGCAGCTCAACAACACCGCCGTGTCGGTCGACCAGTTGGGCCAGCGCAAGGGCGCGGTCGCGGTGTATCTCGACGTGTGGCACCGCGACATCGAGGCGTTCCTGGACCTGCGCCTGAACAACGGCGACCAGCGCCTGCGCGCGCACGACGTGTTCACGTCGGTGTGCATCCCCGACGTGTTCATGGAGGCGGTCGAGCGCCGCGGCGACTGGTACCTGTTCGACCCGCACGAGGTCCACCGGGTCAAGGGCTGGTACCTGCAGGACTTCTTCGACGAGAAGAAGGGCGAGGGCACGTTCCGCAAGAAGTACGAGGAAGTCGTCGCCGACGAGCGCATCTCGCGCAAGACCGTCAAGGCGATCGACATCTTCAAGCGGATCATGGTGTCGCAGCTCGAGACCGGCAACCCGTTCATGTTCTACCGCGACGAGGTCAACCGGAAGAACCCGAACAAGCACGTGGGGCGCGTCTACTCGTCGAACCTGTGCACCGAGATCCTGCAGAACATGAGCCCGACGAAGATGATGCAGGAGATCATCTCCGGCAATCAGATCGTCACCACCAAGCAGGCCGGCGACTTCGTCGTGTGCAACCTGTCGTCGGTGAACCTGGGCCGGGCGATCGTGCCGCAGGAAGGCCAGGGCGACCTGATCACCGACGTGCTCGAGCGCCTGATCCCGATCCAGGTGCGCATGCTCGACAACGTGATCGACCTCAACCAGCTGCCCGTCCCGCAGGCCACGATCACCAACCAGAAGTACCGCGCGATCGGCCTGGGCACGTTCGGCTGGCATCACCTGCTGGCGCAGAAGGGCATCCAATGGAACGAGAAGGACGCCGAGGACTTCAGCGACACGCTGTACGAGCGCATCAACTTCCTGACCGTGCAGGCGAGCATGGAACTGGCGAAGGAGAAGGGCGCCTACCCGGTGTTCGCCGGCAGCGACTGGCACACCGGCGCCTACTTCAGCGACCGCGGCTACAACTCGCCCGAATGGCTGGATCTGGCCGCGCAGGTCGGCGTCAACGGCATGCGCAACGGCTGGCTGATGGCGGTCGCGCCGAACATGTCGACCGCGCAGATCGCAGGCAGCACCGCGTCGATCGACCCGATCTACTCCGCGTTCTACTACGAGGAGAAGAAGGACTACCGCCGCCCGGTCGCCGCCCCCGGCCTGTCGCTCGACACCTGGCCCTACTACGAGAAGGGCGCCTACAAGGTCGACCAGTTCGCGTCGGTGCGCCAGAACGCGCGCCGCCAGCGCCACGTCGACCAGGCGATCAGCTTCAACCTCTACGTGCCCAGCACCATCCGCGCCAGCACCCTGCTCGACCTGCACATGACCGCCTGGCGCGAGGGCATCAAGACCACGTACTACGTGCGCTCCAACGACATCGACATTGCCGAGTGCGAGTGGTGTAGCAGCTAAAGCGCATTCGCGCTTTAGCTTCCACGGTTTACTTCGCAAACCGCGGACCCTGCTTCACCAGCATCCACACCCCCGCGCCTTGGGCGCGCCCCCCTGACTCAGGGGGGCTTTCCTCCAGATTGATTCGTCGCGTCGCCATCTCAGTGCTGCGTGTACGCGACGGCACGAAACATGAGACTTCCGCACATGGCCGTTACGTCCACTCCGCTCGACCGCATCAAGATCCTCGAGCCGCGCCACCCCAACCGCTCGACGGGCATCATCAACGGGCGCACGTCCGGCATCCTCAACTGGAACGACATTCCGTACCCGTCGTTCTACCGCGCCTACAAGGAACTCTCGACCAACTTCTGGATCCCGGACGAGGTCGACATGAAGGGCGACGCCAAGCAGTACGGCGAGCTCTCGGCGCGCGAGAAGAACGCCTACGACTCGATCATCGGCCTGCTGGCCACGCTCGACTCGCCGCAGACGCGCTTCATCTACAACGTCGCCGAGTACATCACCGACCCGGCCGCGCACGCCAACGCCGCGATCATCGGCCAGCAGGAAGTGATCCACAACGAGAGCTACAGCTACGTGCTGGCCTCGATCACCGACCTGTCGAACCAGAACCGCGTGTTCGAGATCGCGCGCACGCATCCCACGATCCAGAAGCGCAACGCGCCGATCATGGAATCGTACGACGACTTCATGCGCGAGAAGACCGCCGAGACGCTGCTGCGCTCGCTGATCCAGTCGTCGATCCTCGAGGGCATCAACTTCTACTCGGGCTTTGCGTACTTCTACAACCTGGTCCGCCAGAACCGGATGACCGGCACCGGCAAGATCATCAGCTTCATCAACCGCGACGAGCTGGCCCACACCAAGTTCATCAGCGAGGTGATCCGCGCCATCGTCGGCGAGAACCCCGAGCTGCAGACCAACGAGCTCACCGACTACGTGCACAAGGCCTTCGCCCATGCGATCGAGCTGGAGACCCAGTGGACCGGCGAGGTGCTCGACGGCATCGACGGCATCGACGTCGACGAGATGATCCGCTACGTGAAGTACCGCGCCAACAAGATGGCCGGCATGCTCGGCATCGAGAAGCTCTACACCGAGACCACCGACAACGTCATGCCGTGGATCAAGGCCTACGCCGACAACTTCACCGAGACCAAGACCGACTTCTTCGAGATGCGCAATGCGTCGTACAAGAAAACGAACTCCGATAACGGATTTGATGATCTGTAAGGGCAGGGATTCGGGATTTGGGATTCGGGATTGGGAACAGCAACACACAGAACGCGACTCCGAGCCCGCTTTTCCGAATCCCTAATCCCCAATCCCCATTCCCGGCTTTAATGCGCATCCTCCTCGCCTACTGTTCGCTCAGCGGCAACACCCGCGACGTCGCACGAATGGTGCGGGCGCGATGCGAGGCGCTGGGCCACGCCGTCACCTGGATCGAGACCGACATCCAGACCCTCGCGTCTGTCTGCCCCGATGGCGCCGACCACGACCTGTACGTGCTCGGCGCGTGGACCGACAACGCCGGGCGCACGCCGGTCGAGATGAAGCGCTTCATCGCCGAGCTGGTCGACGCGGTCGGCAAGCCGCGGCAGCTGGCGGCGTTCGGCACCGGCGAGACGCAGTGGGGCGCGGAGTACTACTGCGGCGCGGTGCGTCGCATCGCCGCGTTCTTCGGCACGGACTATCCGACGCTGGAAATCGAACAGATGCCGCACGGCGAACGCGATGCGCTGAAGATCGAACGCTGGACCGATACCATAGTCGCCCGTACCGAGACCCCGCCCCATGCAGACCCTGCACGCTTCGTCGCCTGACGACTACGCCGCCGCGCTGGCCGCGCATCCGCGCCTGCTCGTGGACTACTACAAGGACGACTGCCCGGGCTGCAAGATGCTCGACATGTCGCTGGCGAAGTTCGCCGCGACCGACGACGCCGACGGCCTGGTGCTGCTGAAGGTGAAGCTGGAGATCGTCGGCGAGGACTTCTTCCGCGGCCTCGGCCTGCGGCAGACGCCGACGCTGGCGCTGTTCCGCGACGGCGAGGAGACCGCGCGCCTGGCCGGCTTCCAGAGCCCGCCGCAGATCGTCCAGGCAGTCGCGCATCACCTCGCGCCCGTCGACGCCTGAGTCACCGGGCGCCGCGCCCCGTCCTCCGCACGAGTTCCGCATGACCCCCATTCCCGACGCACCGGCCACCGAAGCCCGGATGCTGGAGATCGTCTTTCCCGACCACACCAACCACCTGGGCACGCTGTTCGGCGGCCAGGCGCTGGCATGGATGGACAAGGCCGCGTTCATCGCCGCTTCGCGCTATGCGCGCCTGACGGTGGTCACGGCGCGCTCCGAGCAGGTCGACTTCAAGCTGCCGATCCGCCAGGGCCAGTTGGTGGAGACCATCGCGCGCGTGGTCGAGGTCGGGCGCACTTCGATGCAGGTCGAGGTCGAGGTGATCGCCGAAGACCTCATCAGCGGCGAGCGCGAACTGTGCACGCGCGGGCGCTTCGTGATGATCGCGCTCGACTCGCGCGGCCGGCCGGCCCAGGTCCGCGCGCTGCCCGGCAACGGCTGAGCCCAGGCACCGGCGGCGCCGATTGGCGACAATGGGCGCCGAGAGATTGTCCGTGAGCCCCGTCGTATGGCCCGATCCCCGCGCGGCGACCGCCCGGCCGCCCCCCTGCTCGAAGCCGACGTCCAGGCCGAGAGCTTTCGCCAGGTCCGCAACGCGCACCGCATGGAGCTGGCCGAGGACTACGTCGAGCTGATCTCGGACCTGATCGCCGATGCCGGCGAAGCGCGCCAGGTCGACATCGCCGCCCGGATGGGCGTGGCCCAGCCGACGGTCGCACGCATGCTGCAGCGGCTCGTCCGCGATGGCCTGGTCGTCCAGCGGCCGTACCGCGGCGTGTTCCTGACCGAGGCCGGCGAGGCGCTGGCCGCGGCCAGCCGGGAGCGGCATCGGGTGGTCGAGGCGTTCCTGCTGGCGCTGGGCGTGCCCGAGGCCATCGCCCGGCGCGACGCCGAGGGCATCGAGCACCACGTCAGCCCGGAAACCCTGGCGATCTTCGCCGCGTTCACGCAGTCACAGGCCGGCTGAGCGCGCCCGCGGGGCAGCTGTCTCGGCCACCATCGCCGCACGCCGCATCGCCGCGACGGCCCCGGCCTGCTAGCCTGCACGCCGGTTCTTCCGCAGCGCAGCACGTGATCCGCTTCGAACGCATCCACAAGTCCTTCCCGGTCCACGGGCGCGAGGTCGTCGCGCTGCATCCGCTCGACCTCACGATCGAGGCCGGCGAGGTGTTCGGCATCGTCGGGCATTCGGGCGCAGGCAAGTCGACGCTGCTGCGGCTGATCAACGGCCTGGAGACGCCCACCGGCGGCACGCTGACGGTCGACGGGCAGACGCTGGGGTCGCTCGACGGCGACGGCCTGCGGCGCCTGCGTCGGCGCGTGGGCATGATCTTCCAGCACTTCAACCTGCTCTCGGCCCGGACGGTGCTCGACAACATCGCCTTCCCGCTCCTGCTGGCCGGCACGCCGAAGGCACAGGCGCGCGCCCGCGCACAGGAGCTGCTGGTGCGCGTCGGCCTGGAGGCGCACCGCGACAAGTACCCCGCCCAGCTGTCGGGCGGGCAGAAGCAGCGCGTCGGCGTCGCCCGGGCGCTTGCGACCGAGCCGAAGATCCTGCTGTGCGACGAGGCGACCAGCGCGCTCGACCCGCAGACCACCGCCTCGGTGCTGCAACTGCTCGACGGCATCAACCGCGAGCTGGGCCTGACGATCGTGCTGATCACCCACGAGATGGACGTCGTGCGCCGGGTCTGCGACCGCGTCGCGGTGCTCGATGCCGGGCACCTGGTCGAGAGCGGCCCGGTCGCCGAGGTGTTCCTGCATCCGCAGCACCCGACCACGCGCCGCTTCGTCGCCGAATCCGAGGCGATCGACGAGGGCGCGCTGCACGAGGACATCGCGCACGTGGACGGGCGCCTGCTCCGGCTCACGTTCACCGGCGAGGAGACCTGGCAGCCGCTGCTGGGCCGCGTCGCGCGCGAGACCGGCATCGACTACACGATCCTGGCCGGGCGCATCGACCGCATCAAGCGCCTGCCCTACGGCCAGCTGACGCTGGCGGTGACCGGGGCGCAGGCCGACGACGCGCTGCGCCGGTTCGCGCAGGCCGGCGTGCACGTCGAGGAGTTGCCGCGATGAGCGCCCCGCTGCTGCCCAACGTCGACGCCGCCAAGTGGGCCGAGATCGGCCAGGCGACGGTCGACACGCTGCTGATGCTCGCCGGCTCGCTGCCACTGACGCTGCTGATCGGCCTGCCGCTGGGCGTGCTGCTGTTCCTGACCGGCCCGCGCCAGCTGCACGCGCGCCCGGCGCTGTACGGGGGCCTGGCGCTGGTCGTGAACCTGCTGCGCTCGGTGCCCTTCATCATCCTGATGATCGTGCTGATCCCGGTGACCCTGAAGGCCATGGGCACGTCGCTGGGCGTGCGCGGCGCGATCCTGCCGCTGGTGGTCGGCGCGGCGCCGTTCTACGCCCGGCTAGTGGAGACCGCGCTGCGCGAAGTCGAGCGCGGCGTCATCGAGGCCAGCCTGGCGATGGGCGCCACGACCCGGCAGCTGGTGCTGCGGGTGCTGCTGCCCGAGGCGCTGCCGGGCCTGATCGCCGGCGCCACGGTGACCACGATCGCGCTGATCGGCTTCACCGCGATGGGCGGCGCGATCGGCTCGGGCGGCCTGGGCGACCTCGCCTACCGCGACGGCTACCTGCGCTCGCGCACCGACGTGGCGGTGGTGACCGTGGTCGCCCTGCTGCTCATGGTGCAGGTGCTGCAGATGCTCGGCGACCGGCTGGTGGCGCGTTTCAGCCGACGCTGAACGCGTCGCACACTGATTTCCACGCGTGGACTCGATCCGCACGCGCACCGCCCGATACTGGGCGGCCCACGTCGCGCCCGGAACGTCCATGTCCCCTCTGCTGCCCCGCCTCGCCACCGCCGTCCTGCTGCTGGCCGGCCTCGCCGCGTGCGGCGGTGCCGACGACGGCGCCGCTGCGGGCCGCGAGCGGTTGACCATCGCCGCGACGGCCGTGCCGCACGCCGAGATCCTCGAGGTCGTCAAGCCGCTGCTCGCCGAGCAGGGCGTGGACCTGCAGGTGCGCGTGTTCAACGACTACGTGCAGCCCAACGACCAGGTCGTGCAGGGCCAGATCGACGTCAACTACTTCCAGACCGAGCCCTATCTCGACGCCTACAACCGCGACCGCGGCGCCGGGCTGGTGACGCTGGCCGGCATCCATATCGAGCCCTTCGGCGCATACTCGCGGCGCTACGACAGCCTCGACGCGGTGCCCGAGGGCGCCGACGTGGTGATCCCCAACGACCCGAGCAACAACAGCCGCGCGCTGATCCTGCTGCACCACGCCGGCGTGATCACGCTCGACGATCCGACCAACGCGCTCGCCACGCTGCGCAACATCACCGCCAATCCCCGGCAGCTCAAGTTCCGCGAGCTCGACGCGGCGATGCTGCCGCGCGTGCTCGACCAGGTGGACCTGGCGCTGATCAACACCAACTACGCGCTCGACGCCGGCCTCAATCCCGCGCGCGACGCGCTGGCGATCGAGGGCAAGGATTCGCCGTACGTGAACTTCCTGGTCGGGCTGCCGGACAAGCGCGAGGACCCTCGGGTGCGCAAGCTCATCGCCGCGCTGACCGGCGAGGAAGTCCGCGCATTCATCGCGCAGCGCTACCACGAGGCGGTGATTCCGGCGTTCTGACCGCGGCCGGCATCTGGGGTACGCCCCAGATGCGCCGCATCGCGCCGCCGCGCTAGGGTCGAGGCCTACGATCCGCAGGAGCGCGGCGATGACGATGATGATCGCAGACGGTGTGCGTGGCCTCTCCCCGATGCCGCCTCCGCCCCCGCCGCGCGAGGCACCGGCCGGGGGCGCGCCGGCCCCGGTGTCCTCCGGGCCCTATTGTCCCGATCCGACGTACCACCCGCAGGTCCAGGCGCCCGCGGCCGGCCCCGGCGCCGGCGCCCCGCCCACCGGACCCTACGCGATTCCTGCCGGCAGCACGCTGGGCGAGGTCGCCAGCGGTACCCAGGCGCAGCCGTTCGACGTGACGCTGTCGCAGCTGGCGACCGCCGTCTACGGCACCCGCGGCGCGCCGCCGGCCGGCTGGAACGAGGTCACCGACCAGCAGCTGCAGGACCTGGGCGTGGCCGACCCGCAGGCCTGGCGGCTGCAGTACCTGGGCGCGAACGACAGCGTGCCGACCAACGACCAGGAATTCCGCGCCGAGGTCTACACCGACGGCCAGGGCAACTACGTGCTGTCCTACCGCGGCACCGCCGAGGGCGGCGCCGACTGGGACAACAACTTCCGCCAGGGCCTGGGCTACGAGACCCGGGACGGCGACAAGTTCGGCGTGACCGCGGTCAACACCGCGCGCGAGTTCGCACGCGTCTTCGGCGACGACCGTGCCGAGCCGTCGAACCTGGCGATCACCGGCCATTCGCAGGGCGGCGGCCTGGCCAGCGTCGGCTCGCTGGCCAGCGGCGTGCCGGCAGTGACCTTCGACGCGTCCGGCATCCACCCCAATACGCTCGACCGCATGGGCATCGACCCGCAGGCCGCACGCGACACCGCCGAGGGCGGCCAGATCCGCGCCTACTCGCTGTCGAGCGACGCGCTGACCAATGCGCAGGACAGCTGGGCGACCGGCCTGCTGGCGCCCGACGCGCTCGGCACGCAGATCGTCGTGAAGCCGGCCAGCGCCGACGAGCACCAGATGTTCACGAACTACGGTCCCACCGAGGGCTTCTCGCCGGGCATGAGCGAAACGCTCAACACCGGCGTTGAGATCGCACGGCACACGCCGTTCCTGCCGTTCAATCCGGTCACCGGCCTGGTCACCGGCGGTGCAAACCTCGTCGGCAACGTGGCCTATGCCGCCATCAGCCACAGCCCCAACGCGCTGACCGCCGGCATGATCGAGCACCAGCCCTGGCAGGCGGGCTACGAGAACCCGTCCTCGCTCGGCCGCGACCTGCAGAACCTGCTGCCCGACGCGGCCAAGGACGACTACGCGCGCAACGTGCACGACTTCGCCACCGATGTCGACGCGGTCGTCGCCAACGAGTTCGCCAATGGCGACTACGTGCTCGGCGGCGCGCGCCTGGTCGGCGACCTGGCCGAGGGCGCGCTGAACTCGGTCGGCGACACCGTCGACGGCTATGCCGACCAGCTCGCCGGCCAGGTGAAGGACAACGTCGGCGGCTGGGCGGGCGACGTGCTGTCGGGGGCGATCGACGGCGCCGGCGATGTCGCCGAGTTCGCCACCGACGTGGCCGGCCAGGCGGCCGAGACGGTCGTCGATGGCGTGGGCTGGGTGGCACAGGGCGCGACCAACCTCGTCGGCAGCCTGTTCGGGCGCTGAGCCCGGCGTGCCAGCGCTTGCGCCCGGCCGCGTCCGGAGGTTGAAATGCCCCGCATGCCCCGTTTCCGCGTCATGCTGTCCACCACCGTCCTCCTCGGCGCCGTCGGGTGCGCCCCGCCTTCCATGAGCAACGACGCCTTCGACACCCCCTCGACCGCCTCGTTGGCCGACGCCGTCCGCCGCGACGACGCCGCCGAGGTCCGTCGCCTACTCCAGCAGGTGCCTGCCGACACGCCCGGCAGCCAGGGCGAGACCCTGCTGATGGAGGCGATCCGCCAGCGCCGCGCCGCGAGCGTGGACGCGCTGCTCGAGGGCGGTGCGGATCCCGACCGTGTCGACGCGCGCGGCGAGACACCGGTGCACGCGGCCGCGTTCTCGGGCAGCCCGGAGATCCTGCGCAGCGTGCTCGCCCATGGCGGCGACAAGGATGCGCGCAACCCGCACACCGGCGCGACGCCGCTGGTCCAGGCGCTGCTCTCGCCCGAGGCCGGCCAGGCCGAGGTGCTGCTCGAGGCCGGCGCCGATCCCGACATCGCCGACCGCAACGGCGACGTGCCGCTGCACGTCGCCGCGCGCACCAACGGCGGCGCCGCGATCCTCGCGCTGCTGCGCTCGGGCGCCGACCCGCAGGCGCGCAATTCGCGCGGGGACAGCTTCCAGGTCGAGTATTTCTCGTTCCCGGCCCATCTGCTCAATGCGCGTGCGCGCGAGGAGCGGCGCGAGGTCGTCGCCTGGCTCAAGGCCCACGGCGTGCCGCTGGAGAAGAACGTCACCGACGCCGACTGAGCATCGCGGCCGTCGGCATCGCGCCGGCACGGGCGCGAACCGTGACCTGAATCCGCTTTCCGCACCGCAGCCTAGGGTTCGCACCAGCTGTCGCCGGCCGTCCAGACGCCTATCGTCGAGGCATCCGACCCGAAGGTGCGCGTCATGAGCCTGTCCCCGGTTTCCGGCAACAGCCAACCCATCGACACCTGGCGCGACCACGCGCTCGATCCCGCGCTGCGCGCGCAGGGGGGCCCGCCGGCGAACACGCCGCGCAGCCACGTCGACACCAGCGCCGGCTTCCCGCGCGGCGACGGCAGCTTCGCCGAGTCCGTCCAGGGCACCGCGCCGCAGCCCGAGCGCGACCTGCACCTGTCGCTGATGGCCAACGACAGCTACACGCTGGCCGGGCCGGACGGCGTCACCGGCACCGCCGCCGAGGCCGAGCTGCAGGCCGCCGGCTGGACGCGTCTGGTGCCCAGCGAGGACGGCAGCCACCTGATCGACGCACAGGGCAACGAGATCCCGATCTCGACCGACAAGCTGCACGACCTGCAGACCGGCTTCGACGCGGCGATCTACCAGAACGCCGACGGCCAGTACGTCGTCGCCTACCGTGGCACCGACAACTGGGGGCTGGGCCAGGGCGGCGATTCGCGCGCGAACGGCGGCCAGGGCCTGGGCATGGAGACCGCGCAGTATTCCCAGGCGATGGAACTGGCGAGCCTGGCGGTGGACACCTTCGGCGAAGGCAACGTCGCGATCACCGGCCACTCGCTGGGCGGTGGCCTGGCGTCGGCCGCGATGCTCGCCACCGGCGTGCCGGGCGTGACCTTCAACGCCTCGGGCCTGAGCAACAACACGCTCGCGTCGCTGGGCTTCAATCCCAACGGCGCGCGCAGCGACCTGGCCGACAGCGGCCAGATCCGCCGCTACGTCGTCGACGGCGATCCGCTGACGCTGGCACAGCAGGACCTGCCCGTGCTGCCCATCGTGGGCCTGTCGCCGCCCGATGCGGTCGGCCACGAACTGCGCATCGATCCGCCTGCGGGCATGGGCCGCTTCGATCTCGGCGGCCTGCACGGCGGCGGCGCCGACCATCCGTCCTACGTCGAGGCGCTGCGCGAGAACACCGCGGGCGCGCCGCTCGACCTGTCCGGCACCGACCTGGGCCTCGCGCTCAGCACGGTCGAGAACATCGGCGAGCACGGGCTCAACCAGCTCGGCGCGCTGGCCGACGGCCTCGGCGGCCTGTACCGCGACGGCAGCGAGACGGTCTCCGACACGGTCAAGGGCATCGGCGAGGCGATCGAGAACGACTTCGGCAACGGCGACTATGTCGGCGGCACCCTCAGCATCGCCGGCGACGTGGTCGACGGCGTCGTTGGCCTGGGCGGCGACGTGGTCGCCAACACCCTCGACACCGCGGGCGACGCGGTCGAGAACGTCGCCAACCTCGGCGGCAGCGTGCTGCGCGACGTCGGCGACCGCGTCGGCTTCGACGCGCCGTTCGATGCGGTGGCCACCGGCGTCGAGTGGACCGGCCGCGCCGTCGACGATGTCGCCGACGCCGCCGGCAACGGCGTGCAGTGGGGCCTGGACAAGGTCGGCGACGGGGCCGAGTGGGTGATCGACAAGACCGGCGACGGCGCGCAGTGGGCCGCCGACCGCGTGGTCGACGGTGCCCGTGCCGTGGGCGAGGCCGCCGTCTGGACCGGCGAACGCCTGGCCGACGGCGCCCGTGCGGTGGGCGAGGCCGCGGCCTGGACCGGCGACCGCGTCGCCGACGGCGCCCGCTGGGTCGCCGAGAAGGCCAACCCGCTCAACTGGTTCCGTTGACCGCACGCCGCCGCGCCTGCGGCGCCCCGGTGCCGATGACCTCGTCACGGACGGTTCGATCCGGCGCCGCTAGGCTGTGCGCTTGTACCGCCGACGGGGCGCCGTCATGATCGATCCGGTTTCGCCGTTCTCCGCGACCAGCGTGCGTGCCTGCGTCTGCGCGCTGCTGGTCGCCGTCGCTCCGGGCGCCTGCGCCCGCCAAGGACCGAACATGTCCCAAGATCCGTCCACCGATCCTGGCACCGCCGCGCTGGCGCGCGCCGCCCACAGCGGCGACCTGGCCGATGCGAAGCGGCTCGTCGCCGACGGCGCCAACCCCGACGCGACCGATGCCGATGGCACGCCGCTGCTGCAGGCCGCGATCCTGCGCGGCGAGCGCCGCGGCTTCGAAACCCTGCTCGAGGCCGGTGCCGATCCGACGGCCGCGGCCGCCAACGGCAACACCGCACTGCACGTGGCCGCGATGCAGAGCGATACGACGTTCCTCAAGACCCTGCTGGCGCGCGGGCTGTCACCCGACACGCCCAACGCGCGCAACGGCGAGACGCCGCTGTTCAACGCGCTCGAGGCGCGCAACGACGACACCATCCGGCTGCTGCTCGACGCGGGCGCGCGCGTCGACGCCGCCGACCGCTACGGCGCGACGCTGCTGCACAAGGCCGCGCGCATCAACGCCACCGGCTGGGTCGTCCGGTTTCTCGAGGCCGGCGCCGACCCGACCGCGCGCGACCGCGTCGGCGTGACCTTCCAGCCCTCGTTCTTCCGCGCAAAGGATGCCGTACTCTCGGCCGGGGCCAGGCGCGACCGTGCCCGGGTCCGCGCCTGGCTGGTCGAACGCCGGATCCCGGTCGAGGACCGGGACTGAGGCCGCGCCGGGTGCGGCCGGTTCCTGTCCGCCGCCCCATGCCAGGCCCCGCCGGCAGCCCGCGGCCGCCGGCATCCTGAGCGTCAGGGCCAGGCGGGCGGGTCGGCCTGCCAGGCGGCGAAGACCTCCGCCAGCACCGCACGCTCTGCGTCCGTCCAGCCGGGCAGCAGTTGCGGGAACCGCGCCGGGTCGTCCCACAGTCGCGGTTCGGTCCGCACCGCGGCCGCGTACCACTGCTTCGCCTCGTCGCGGCGGTCGAGCCGCCACAGCGCCAGCGCGAGCGTCGGCGGCGCCCACGACGGCTTGACCAGCCGTCCGTCGAGCGCGTGCACCCACTGCGCCAGCGCCGGACCCGGCTGGCCGTCGCGGTACAGGTCCCAGCCGTAGTTCCAGTGCACCGCGCTGCGCAGCGGCGCGCGCGGCGCGAGCGAGGCCAGCAGTTGGTCGTACAGCGCGCGGCCGGTGTCCTGCCGGCCGCTGCGCATCAGCGCCTGCGCCAGCTGCGCGCGCGCCTGGTCGGCGTTGCGGGCGTTGCGCTCGACCAGCTGCAGCAGCCGGCCATGGACCGCATCGCCGTCGCCTGCGATCGCCACGACCGGCGCGGCGGTCCGCGCATCGGCGTCGAAGTAGAACTCGGCCGGTGCCGGCACGCGTTGCGCCCACGTGGCCGAGGCCAGCAGCGCGCAGGCCAGGCCGGCCACCGATCGCAGCATGTTCCGCATTGTCGTCCCCTCGATCGACGCTCCCCAGCGCCGTGCGCGGGCCATTGTAGCGGGCTGCGGCGACCGGGCCGCGGCGGGGCCGCTGCTACACTGCGTCGCCTTTTTTCGCCAGAACGTCGCCGGCCGCCGCGCCGCGCGACCCGCCAGCGCCCGCGCGCAAGCCAGAGTTCCCGCCATGACCAGCACCGCCGAACTGTCCTCGCCCGCGTCCGCCCGCTCCGGTCTGACCAACGGCGTGGTCGACGCCGACTACACGCTCGACGACAAGTACACGCGTACCTCCGGGCGCATCTACCTGTCGGGCGTGCAGGCACTGGTGCGGCTGCCGCTGATGCAGCGCCTGCGCGACGCGGCGGCCGGCCTCAACACCGGCGGCTTCGTGTCCGGCTACCGCGGCTCGCCGCTCGGCGGGTTCGATCTGGAGCTGTGGCGCGCGAAGCAGTACCTGGCGCAGGCGAACGTGAAGTTCCAGCCCGGCCTCAACGAGGACCTGGGCGCGACGATGGTCTGGGGCACGCAGCAGACCAACCTGTTCCCGGGCGCGAACGTCGATGGCGTCTACGCGATGTGGTACGGCAAGGGCCCGGGCGTGGACCGCTGCGGCGACGTGTTCAAGCACGGCAACGCCGCCGGCACGCACCGCCACGGCGGCGTGCTCGCGCTGGCCGCCGACGACCACGCCTGCCGCAGTTCGACGCTGCCGCACGGCAGCGAGGGCGAGTTCACCAGCGCGATGATGCCCATCCTCAACCCGGCCGGGGTGCAGGACATCCTCGACATGGGCCTGCTGGGCTGGGCGATGAGCCGCTACACCGGACGCTGGGTCGGCTTCAAGACGATCGCAGAAACCGTGGAGTCGTCGATGTCGGTCGACGTCGATCCGTTCGGCCTGCAGATCGTCACCCCCGACGACTTCGAGATGCCGGCCGGCGGCCTCAACATCCGCTGGCCCGACCCGCCGATGGACCAGGAGATGCGCCTGCACCGCTACGCGGTCAAGGCCGCGCAGGCGTTCGCGCGCGCCAACCGCATCGACCGGCTGGTGCTCGACACGCCCGACGCGCGTTTCGGCATCGTCACCACCGGCAAGAGCTACCTCGACGTGCTGACCGCGCTCGAGTACCTGGGCCTGGACGAGGCCGCGTGCCGGCGCTTGCGCATCCGCGTCTACAAGGTCGGCATGACCTGGCCGCTTGAGCCGGTGGGCATCCGCAGCTTCGCGCGCGGGCTGCGCGACATCCTCGTCGTCGAGGAGAAGCACGGCTTCATCGAGGGCCAGATGAAGGAGCTGTTCTACAACTTCGACGGCGAGCGCCCCAGCATCGTCGGCAAGTACGACGAGGACGGCGCGTGGATCCTGCCGAGCACCGGCGAGCTGACCCCGGCGACGATCGCCGGCGTCATCGCGCGGCGCATCCTGCGCTTCCTGCCCGACGAGGGCAGCGAGCGGCAGAAGATGCACGACGTGCTGCAGTGGATGGAGGCCAAGGAGGGCGAACTGGCGCTGCCGCGCGCGCAGTTCCCGCGCGTGCCGCATTACTGCTCGGGATGCCCGCACAACACCTCGACGACGGTCCCCGAGGGCTCGCGCGCGCTGGCCGGCATCGGCTGCCACTACATGGTCACGTGGATGGACCGCAGCACCGAGACGTTCACCCAGATGGGCGGCGAGGGCGTGACGTGGTGCGGGCAGGCGGCGTTCACCGACACCCCGCACGTGTTCCAGAACCTCGGCGACGGCACCTACTTCCACTCCGGCTCGCTGGCGATCCGCCAGTCGGTCGCGGCCGGCGTCAACATCACCTACAAGATCCTCTACAACGACGCGGTCGCGATGACCGGCGGCCAGCCGGTCGACGGCACGCTGACCGTGCCGCAGATCGCGCACCAGGTACGCAGCGAGGGCGTGGACGTCATCGCGCTGGTCAGCGACGACATCGGCAAGTGGTCGAGGCGCGACCTGTTCCCGTCCGGCGTCGAGTTCTTCGATCGCCGCGAGCTCGACGCGGTGCAAAAGCGCCTGCGCGAGGTGAAGGGCGTGAGCGTGCTGATCTTCGACCAGACCTGCGCGACCGAGAAGCGCCGGCGCCGCAAGCGCGGCCGGATCGCCGACCCGGCCAAGCGGGTGTTCGTCAACACGCTGGTGTGCGAGGGCTGCGGCGACTGCGGGCGCAAGTCGTTCTGCGTGTCGGTGCTGCCCCGCGACACCGAGTTCGGGCGCAAGCGCGAGATCGACCAGAGCAACTGCAACAAGGACTACGCCTGCGTCGAGGGCTTCTGCCCGAGCTTCGTCACCGTGCACGGCGGTCGACCGCGCAAGGGCCGCAAGGTCTCGGCGGCCGAGAAGCTCGCCGACCTGCCGATGCCGACGTTCGCGACCGACCTGGCGCAGCCCTGGAACATCCTGATCACCGGCGTGGGCGGCACCGGCGTGGTGACGATCGGCGCGCTGCTGGGCATGGCCGGGCACCTGGAGGGCCGTGGCTCGACCGTGCTCGACCAGACCGGCCTGGCGCAGAAGGGCGGCGCGGTGACCACGCACATCCGCATCGCGCGCGCGCCGTCGGACATCCACGCGGTGCGCATCGCCGCCGGCGAGGCCGACCTGGTGCTCGGCTGCGACATGGTCGTGGTCAACGACTACTGGACGCTGTCGAAGATCCGCGGCGACCGCTCGCAGGTCGTGCTCAACACCTACGAGGCGATGCCCGGCACGTTCACCACGCGCCCGGACATGCAGTTCCCGGCCGGCGACATCGTCGCGGCGATCGAGCACGCGCTCGGCGGCCGCGCGCCGCTGCGCGTCGACGCCACCCAGCTGGCGACGGCGCTGCTGGGCGATGCGATCGGCGCCAACCTGTTCATCCTCGGCTACGCCTGGCAGCGCGGGTTGGTGCCGCTCTCGTTCGACGCGATCATGCGCGCGGTCGAGCTCAACGGCGCGGCGGTCGAGATGAACAAGACCGCGTTCGCGTGGGGCCGCCTGGCGGTCGTCGATCCGGCCACCGTCGAGGCCGCGGCCGGGCTGGTGCGCAACGCGCCCAACGCCGCCGAGCGCCCGGTGCACGAACTGCCCGTGCTGCCGCCGGGCGAGTGGGAGACCAGCGAATGGGGCGCGACGTCCGCGCCGCGGCCCACGCGCGAGGAAGCCGACCTGCGCCACGTGCCGGCGCACGACGCCGACGCCGATGCGGTCGCGTTCCTGCCGCTCGACGACCTGCGCCTGTCGCGTTCGCTCGACGAGCTCGTCGCGCGCCGCGCCGCGTTCCTCACCGACTACCAGGATGCCGCCTACGCGCGGCGCTACACCGGCTTCGTCGCGCGCGTGCGCGAGGCCGAGACAGCGCGCGCGCCCGGCTCGACCGCACTGACCGAGGCGGTCGCCCGCTACCTGTTCAAGCTGATGGCCTACAAGGACGAGTACGAGATCGCGCGGCTCTACACCAGCGGCGAGTTCCGGCGGCGGCTCGAACAGCAGTTCGAGGGCGACTACACGCTGCGCTTCCACCTCGCCCCGCCGCTGCTGGCCGCCCGCAACGACAAGGGCGAACTGGTCAAGCGCGCGTACGGCCCGTGGATGTTCAAGGCCTTCGGCGTGCTGGCGAAACTGAAGTTCCTGCGCGGCGGCCCGTTCGACGTCTTCGGCCGGACCGCCGAGCGCCGGACCGAGCGGCGCCTGATCGGCGAGTACGAGGCCACCGTCGCCGGCCTGCTCGACCGCCTCGACGGCGGCAACGTCGACCTGGCCGCGCAGATCGCGAGCGTGCCCGAACACATCCGCGGCTATGGCCACGTCAAGGAGGCGCAGTTGCACGCCGCCAAGGCGCGCGAGGCCGAGCTGCTGAAGGAGTGGACGAATCCGCTGCGCGTGGTGGTGCGCAGCGCGGCGGCGTGACGCCGGTGCAGGCGCGCTCGCGCGACCGGGCCTGCCAGGCAATACCTCGCGTACAGGCGCACGCCTACGGACGTGTGCGGGCCACCGGCGTGACATCCGGAGGCCGGTCGACGTTCAATCCCGTCGTCGCCGCCACACCAGGCACCGGTTGTTCGCCGGCATCCCGATATCGGCCTCCAGCCGCAAGCCGATTTGCGCAGCGAGCGCATCGACCGCTTCGAGGTCGCGGATCCCCGATGCCGGATCGCGCGCCCTCAACCATTGATCGAACGCGGCGTTGCTGTCGCTGGTGAACCGGCCGTCGACGTTGAACGGCCCGTAGACGACCAGCGTCGCGTCGGGCGCGAGCGCATCGTCGAGGCCGGCGAAGCAGGCCTCGACCGCCGGCCAGCCCATGATGTGCAGCGTGTTGGCGGTGAACGCGGCATCGAAGCGGCCATCGGGCCCGTCCGACACCGGCCACGGCCCGGCGGTCACGTCGAGCTCGACCGGCGGCGGGGTGTTGTCCAGCGCCGCCTCGTCGAGCCACTGCGCGATGCCCGGCAGCTGCGCGACGCGGTCGGTGCACTGCCAGCGCAGGCCCGGCAGCGCGGCCGCGACATGCACCGCGTGCTGGCCGGTGCCGCTGCCGATTTCAAGCACGCGGCTGCGCGTCGCGAACGCGTCGCGCAGCACCGCGAGGATCGGATCGCGGTTTCGTTCGCAGGCGGGTGCGAAGGGTTTGTCGGTCGACGGCATGGCGGGCGGGCGATGGGATCGGGCGCCCATCGTAGGCGCTCGATCAACCGCTTGCCGACCAGCGCGGCCCGCGGCGCAGGCGCACGGGCCCCGGCGGTGGCGCGTCCGGATCGACCACCGCCCCGCGCTGCGTGATCTCGAGCGTGCCCGCGTGCGCCAGCGTGGCGGCGACGTTGCGGACAGCGGGCATCAGCGCGCGCCAGTCGCCGCCCGGCCGTAGCGCACGCGCGACCTCCGAGGGGCAGATCGAGGCCTCGGCCGTGCGCGTGGCCAGCAGCGCGAGGATGCGCGCGCGCAGGACCGCGGCCTCCCCCTCGCCCGCCATCGAGGCTCAGACCGGCCGCAGCAGGCGCAGGCCGAACCAGTCCTGCGGATCGTTCCAGCCGTGCGTCACCCGCAGGCCCGCCGCGCGCGCGAGCGCGGCGAACGAGGCGTCGGTGTACTTCTGGCTGACCTCGACGTCCATCGCCTCGCCGGCCTCGAACGCGAACGCCCGGCCGCCGACGTGCACCGTCTGTGCGCGCTCGCTGACCAGCGCGGTCTCGATGCGCAGGCGTTCGCGCGCATACACCGCACGGTGGTGGAACGCGTCGAGGTCGAAATCGCTGCCGATCTCGCGGTTGAGCCGGGCCAGCAGGTTCAGCGTGAACGCCGCGGTGACGCCGGCAAGATCGTTGTACGCCGCCTCGACGACCGCCGGATCCTTGTCCAGGTCGATGCCGACCAGCGCGCAGCCGTCCTCGCCCATCGTGCGCCGCATCGACGCCAGCAGCCGCACGGCCTCCTCGTCGCCGAAGTTGCCGAGCGTGGAGCCGGGGAAGAACACCAGCGTGCGGCTCGCGCGGCGCGCGGCGGCCGGCAGCGGTACCGGCGCGGTGAAGTCGGCGCACACCGGCAGCATCTCGACGTCGGGGTGGTCCTGCGACAGCCGGGTGACGCTGTCCATCAGCGCCGTGCGCGAGATCTCGATCGAGGTGTAGGCGACCGGGTCGTCGAGCCCGTCGAGCAGCAGCTCGGTCTTGCGCCCGCTGCCGCTGCCGAACTCGACCACGTGCACGCCCGCACCGATCGCCTGGGCGATCGTGTCCATGCGCGCCTCCAGCAGCGCCAGCTCGGTGCGCGTGAGGTAGTACTCGGGCTGGCGCGTGATCGCCTCGAACAGGCGCGAGCCCTCGGCGTCGTAGAAATACTTGGACGGCAGCCGCTTGGGCGTGCGCGACAGGCCGGCGACGGCGTCGGCGGCGATGTCGTCGGGACGCGGGCGCAGGTCGGTCAGCGCGGCCTGCGCACGGGCGCGGGCGGTGGCGGCGTTCATGCGGAATCCTTGGCCAGGCGCAGGCCGGCGAACTGCCAGCGCGCGTCGGAGGGGAAGAAGTTGCGATAGCTCGCGCGCACGTGGTCGGCCGGGGTGGCGCAGCTGCCGCCGCGCAGCACCCACTGCGCATCCATGAACTTGCCGTTGTACTCGCCCAGCGCGCCCGGCCAAGGCCGGTAGCCGGGATAGGCGGTGTAGGCGCTGTGGGTCCATTCCCACACGTCGCCGAACAGCTGCTGCAGCCCGGTGTCGGCGGCCCCCGGCGCGCAGGGATGCAGGCGGTCGGCATCGGCGAAGTTGCCGCCCACCGGCACGCCGGCGGCGGCCTGCTCCCATTCGAACTCGGTCGGCAGCCGCGCCCCG
>NZ_LASZ01000009.1 GCF_001014645.1 Luteimonas sp. FCS-9
CACTTCCTCGAGGAACCGGCCGCGGCCGCGCTGCACCACCACGCGATCAGCCCGCAGCGCCAGACCACGCTGGTCGTCGACGTCGGCGGCGGCACCACCGACATCGCGCTGGCGAGCATCGGCGGCGACACCGCGCCGCAGGTGCACCGCGCCTGGGGCATCGCCAACGGCGGCACCGACGTCGACGTCGCGCTGAGCCTGGCGCGCGCGATGCCGCTGTTCGGCAAGGGCGTCACGCGCACGCCGGTGCACCACTTCGTCGAGGCCGCGACCGTGCAGGACCTGCCGCGCCAGCGCGAGTTCCACCGCCACGACTACCGCGACGTCGAGGCGCCGTACGGCGCGCGCCTGCGGGCGCTGCAGGACGAGGGCGGGACCACGCGGCTGTACCGCGGCATCGAGGCGATGAAGGTCCGGCTCAGCGCCGACGACACTGCCGGGCAGCCGCTGGACTTCATCGAGCCCGGCCTGCGCGTCGATGCCGGCCGCGGCGACCTGGGGACGGCGGCGGCCCGCTTCCTCGGCCAGATCGGCGGGCTGCTCGACGAGGTCCGCGCCGACCTGGCGCAGCCGCCCGACAGCCTGTTCCTGACCGGCGGCATGTCCGGCGCACCGTACGTGCAGGCCGCCGCGCGGGCGCGGTTCCCGCAGGCCCGGGTCGTGCTCGGCGATCCGTCGCTGGGCGTGGTCTCGGGGCTGGCCGAGCACGCGCGCAACGCGGCCGCCACCGCGGGCTGAGGCGCCGCGGACGGCGGAACGCGCTCGATCGCGCGTCGAAGCTGAAACAATCGGGCGGCGGCAGGCCGCCGCGACGGGGAGTTCGGCAATGCGCAACACGCTGCGTGCGTGGATCCAGCGGGCGACGCTCGCGCTGGCGTTGATCGCACTGGCGATCACGGCGACGCTGTGGTGGCAGCTGCGCGGCAGCCTGCCCGCGCTCGAGGGCGCGCGGACGCTGTCCGGGCTCGATGCGCCGGCGACGATCGTGCGCGACGCGCTGGGCACGGTGACGATCACCGCCGACAGCGAGGTGGACGCGATGCGCGCGCTCGGCTGGGTGCACGCGCAGGAGCGCTACTTCGAGATGGACCTGATGCGGCGCCTGCCCGCGGGCGAGCTCTCGGCGCTGTTCGGCGAGCGGGCGCTCGAGACCGACCGCCGCCATCGCCTGCACCGCATGCGCGCCCGCGTCGACGCCTCGCTCGCCGAGGTCGCCGGCGAGCGCATGCCACAGTTGCGCGCCTACTCCGACGGCGCGAACGCGGGGCTCGCCGCGTTGCGGGCACGGCCCTGGCCGTACCTGCTGCTGCGCCAGCAGCCCACGCCGTGGACGCCGGCCGACTCGGCCCTGGTCGGCTTCTCGATGTACTTCGACCTCCAGGACGCGGGCAACGCCCGCGAACTGGCGCTGCACCGGTTGCGGCCGCACCTGCCGCCGGCGCTGTTCGCGCTCGTGGCCCACGACGGCAGCCGCTGGGACGCGCCGTTGCAGGGCGGGCCGCGCGGCGACGCGGCGTTGCCGGATGCCGATACGGTGGACCTGCGCCGGCTGGACGTAGCGGACATGGCGGACGGGGGCGACGGTGGCGGGACGCCTGCGGCGATGGTTCGATTCCCCCCCTCTCCACCGCTCGCGCCGCGAGCGGTCCCCCTCTCCCCCGCGGCGCGGGGGAGAGACGGCGGCGGGCCGCCTGCGGCGGCCGATCTGGGTTGGGGGAGCAACAACTTCGCGGTGGGCGGGGCGCTGACCGCCGACGGGCGGGCGCTGGTCGCCGACGACATGCACCTGGGCCTGCGCGCGCCCAACCTGTGGTTCCGTGCGCGGCTGCGCTATCCCGACCCGCGCGCGCCCGGCGGCCGCGTCGACGTCGTCGGCTTCACGCTGCCGGGCCTGCCCGCGATCATCGTCGGCAGCAACGGGCACGTCGCCTGGGGTTTCACCAACAGCTACGGCGACTACCTGGACTGGCAGCGCATCGTGCCCTGCGACGCCGCCGGTCCGGCGGCGCCCGGCTGCACGCCGCTGCGGCGCCACGCCGAGACGATCGCCGTCGCCGGACGCGCCCCGGACACGCTGACCGTCGAGGACAGCGACTGGGGGCCGGTGGTCCACCGCGAGCCCGACAGCAGCGCGCTGGCGCTGCGCTGGACCGCGCACCTGCCCGGCGCGCTGAACTTCGGTCTGGCCGACTTCGCCCACGCCGGCGACCTCGACGACGCGCTGGCGATCGCCGACCGCACCGCGACGCCGACGCAGAACCTGGTGCTCGGCGACCTGCACGGCGCGGTCGCCTGGCGCCTGCTCGGGCCGATCCCGGCGCGGGCGCCCGGTTGCGACGGCCGGACGGTCTCCCGTCCGCCAGGCCCCGGCGCTGCGCCGGGCGATGCCGGCAACGTCTGCGCGCCGTGGACGATCGCCACCGACGCTTCGCCACTCGTGCGTTCGCCCGACGCGACGCGGCTGTGGACCGCGAACAGCCGCGTCGTCGATGGCGCGGACTTCGCCCGGATCGGCGACGGCGGCGCGGCGCTCGGCATCCGCGCCTGGCAGATCCGCGAAGGGCTCGGCGCCCGCGACCGTTTCGCCGAACGCGACCTGCTCGCGATCCAGCTCGACGACCGCGCGGTGCTGCTGTCGCAGTGGCATGCCCTGCTCGGCCGGGCGGCCGACGCGGACGGCGGCGGCGACACCGCGCTGCGCGTGCTCGCCGGCGCCGCGCGCGACTGGAGCGGCCGCGCCGACGTCGATTCGGCCGGCTACCGCATCGTCCGCGCGTGGCGGTTGGCGGTGCACGCGCGCATCGCCGACGGCCTGCTGGCGCCCGCGCGCGCGGCGGCCGGGGACGCGATCGCCTGGCCGGACCCGCCGAACTTCGAGGGCGTGGTCTGGCCGCTGGTGAGCCAGCGCCCCGAACATCTGTTGCCGCGCCGCTTCGCGTGCACGCCGCAGACCCGGCGCGGACGCTGCGTGCCGGTCGCCGACGGCTGGACCGCGCTGCTGGAGGACGCCGCGCGCGAGGTCCGCGACACGCTGCAGGCCGACGGGCCGCTGGCGCAGCGCCGCTGGGGCGAGCACAACACCGCGGCGATCTGCCATCCGCTCGCGGCCGCGATCCCGCTCGTCGGCCGGCGCGCGCTGTGCATGCCGGCGCAGCCCTTGCCCGGCGACGGCACCGTGCCGCGCGTGCAGGCGCCGGCGTTCGGCGCCTCGCAGCGCATGGTCGTCGCACCGGGGCACGAGGCCGACGGCATCGCACACATGCCCGGCGGCCAGAGCGGCCATCCCCTGTCGCCGTTCTGGGGCGCCGGCCACGGCGACTGGGTACAGGGCCGGCCCTCGCCGCTGCTGCCGGGCCCGGCGACGCACGTGCTGCGGCTCGTGCCCGGCCCCGCGCCGGCACGCACGCGCCCCGGCGACTAAGCGCCGAGCGGCCCCTGCCAGTGGGTGCCGTACAGCCCGGCCGCCATCTTCGCGGCCGGGCGCGCGCGGAACACCGCGCTGATCCGCGGCCCCACCGGACGCGTGGTCTTCGCGATCCCGTGCGCATGGGTCAGCTGCGAGGCGTGGCTCATCGCCAGCACGCTGCCGGGCGCGAGCTCGATCGCGATCGCCTTGCCGCGCCCGTCCTTCGCACGGATCGACATCCGCCGCGCGTCGCCCAGCGACAGCAGCGCGATCGGCTGCCCGGGCACCAGCGTGTGCAGCTTGTCGTGGTGCATCGCCACGCTGTCGCGGCCGTCGCGGTAGAGGTTCAGCCCGACCGCGGTGTACGGCGCCGGCACCCGCCGCTGCACGGCGCGGTGCATGTCCGCCAGCGGCAATGACGACGGCAGCGCGTCGAGCCGGTAGGACGCCAGCAGCCGCGGGACCGCGACCACGCGGCCATGCATCGGCCGGTGCTGCATCTCCCAGTGCGCGCCGGCGCGCAGCGCCTCGAACCACGCCGCGGCGGTCGCCGCATCGACCGCATCCGCCCAGTAGCGGATGCCGCCCTCGTCGTCGTCGACGAGGATCCGCGGGCCGGCGGTCGGGAACAGGTCCATGCCGCCCAGATGGGGTCGTTCGGCGCGCCGGACAACCGGCCTCAGGCCGCCGGCACCGCCGCCGCGTCGGTGCGGAACGCGGCGACGCTGGCGTTCAGCCGGGCTGCCTGCGCGTGCATGCGCGAGGCGGCCGCGGTGGCGCCCTCGACCCGCGCGGCGTTGCGGCGGGTGGCCGCGTCCATGCCCGACACGGTCCGGTCGATCCGGTCGATGCCCTCGGCCTGCGCCTGCGACGCCGCGCGGATGCCGGCCATGATCGCGGTCACGCCCTGCACCGAGGCGACGATCTCGCCCATCGTGCCGCCCGCGCGTCCGGCGAGCGCGGCGCCGTCGGCGACCTTCGCACCGGCATCGTCGATCAGCCCCTTGATCTCGCGCGCGGCGTCGGCGCTGCGCTTGGCCAGCATCCGCACCTCGGAAGCGACGACGGCGAAGCCACGGCCCTGCTCGCCCGCGCGCGCGGCCTCGACCGCGGCGTTGAGCGCGAGGATGTTGGTCTGGAACGCGATCGTGTCGATCACCGACAGGATGTCGGCGATCCGGCGCGATGCGCGCTCGATGTCGGCCATCGTCGTCACCACCCGGCCGACCGCGTCGCCGCCGCGCGAGGCGACCGCGGCCGCGTCGACGACCAGCGCGTCGGCCTGGCGCGCGTGCTCGGCATTCTGGCGCACGGCGTCGGCGAACGCGGCCATCGACGCCGCGGTCGCTTCGAGCTCGACCGTCTGCTGGGCGGTGCTGCGCGAGAGGTCGGCGTTGCCGGCCACGATCTCGTCGGCGGCGCGCCCGATCGCGACCGAGGCGTCCTGGATGCGCGCGACGATGCCGGTGAGCTGGGCGACCGTGGCATTGGCGTCGTCGCGCATGCGGGCGAACACGCCGTGGAAATCGCCTTCCATGCGCGCCGACAGGTCGCCCTGCGACAGCGCGGCCAGCAGGCCCTGAAGCGACGAGAGATTGTGCTGGAAGGTGTCGAGCAGTCCATTGATGCCGATCGAGAGCGTGCGCACGAACCCGTCCTTGCCGGCCAGCGCGATCCGCCCGTGCAGGTCGCCGCGCGCGGCCGCCTCGACCAGCGCCGCGATCTCCTGCTCGACCATCGTCTCCAGCGCGCGGCTGCGCCATTCGATCGCCGCGCCGATGCGCTGACCGTCGACCGCGACCGCGGCGACCGCCCACGAATAGCGGGTGCCGGCGTGGTCGGCCTCGTGCGCGAACGCGGTCTCGCCGGCGCACAGGCGACGCTGGACGTCGGCGAAGTCGGGATGCAGCGCGGCGGCATCGCCGCTGTCGAGCCCCCCGGCGGCGTCCGCACCGAGCGCGTCGCGCAACGCGCGGTTGGCATAGGCGATGCGGCCGTCGTGATCGAGCAGCATCAGCCCCGACTGCGCACTGTCGAGCGCCTGGCGGATCCGTGCATTCTCGCGCGCGACCGCACGCTCGCCCTCGATGCGCGTGCGCAGGCGCTGCTGCATGTGCACCAGCATCCCGGCCAGGCGGCCGAGCTCGTCGTGCGGGTTGCGTACCGCGAGCGTGGCGTCGAGCCGATCGTCGGCGATCGCCTGCGCGAAGCGCAGCGTGTCCTCGATCGGGCGCCGGACCGCGCGCAGCACCGCCAGCAGCGTGGCGATCAGCGCGATCGCGACCAGCAGCAGCGTCGCGGCGAAGAACGCATCCATCCAGCGCCCCTGCGCCTGCTGGCGCGCCCGCGCGGCCGCCAGCGCCGCCGAGCGCTCGGCGTGCAGCGCCTCCAGGGCCGGTGCGATCCCGGCCGCGACGTCCTCGAGCGATTGCGCCTCGATGTCCAGGCCGACGCGCGCCGCGACGTAGCCCAGCAGCGCGCCCTGGTAGTCGTCCATGCGCGCGCGCACCGCGGCCTGCGTCGCATCGTCGGCACGCGTGGCTGCGAGCGCCAGGTCGAAGTCCAGCTTGCCCTCGCTGGCGCGGTCGGCCTGCCCCGGATCGCCGCTCAGCAGGAAGCGAAGCTCGTGCAGTCGCATGCGCTGCAGGTGCCCGGCCAGCACCGGATCGCCGAGCGCGTCGACGTCGGCGGCGACCGCATCGGCTGCCGCCTCCAGCCGACCGCGCAGCCCCTCGGCGCCGGCGCCCATCTCGTCGACGCGCGCGTTGAGCGAGGCGATGCCGGCCCCGAAGTCCGCGACCCGCGTCGCCACTGCATCCAGCGCCGGCGAGGCCTGCGCACCGGCATCCGACGGCTGCAGCGCGGCGAGTGTCCGGGACAGTTGCGCCTGTGCGTCCTGCAGCCGCGCCCGGTCCGCCGCCTCCAGGCTGTGCGCATAGGCGGTCTGCCGCCGCCGCGCTTCCGACACCTGGCCGGCGAGCGTGCCGGCCAGCACCGCCTGCGCCTGGTGGTGTGCGAACATCGCGCCGGCCCGCTCCACCCCCAGGCCCGCGCGCCAGTAGGCGAAGGCCACGACCAGCAGCCCGAGGCCGCAGACCACCAGACTGGCCTTGATCTTGGTCGCCAACGTGGCGCGTGCGAGCGGCCGCAGCCAGCCCGGCGCAGCGATCCGGGACAGGCGTCGGCGAACGTGGGCGAGGGCCTGCGACCCTCGCGACGGCAAAGACGGGAACGTGGCGACCGGCATGGGCGTCTTCCAGGCAGAGTGACGCATCGGTATCGGCCTGGCCGCCGGGAACTTGAGCACGCCATTGCGGACCACGGCGTCGCGTGCCTTGCGGACCTGCGTGTTCTACCGCCGCGGCGCTACAGCGCGATGACGGCCGCGAGCGGTGTCGACGCCGGGCTTGCGACGCGTCATGCCGGCGTCATCTGCCGCCGATACCGTGCGGCGCTTTCGACCGACGGATCCGCGACATTGGCCGAGACGGCACGGCGACGGTGGGCAACGATGTTCGCCGAGCACGGCCCCGGGCTGCGCGGCTTCTTCGTCCGCCGCGGGGCGCGCGACGATGCCGAGGACCTCGTGCAGGAGACCTACGCCAGGCTGCTGCACGCCGATCGCGACCGCGGCGCGACGATCGCCAATCCCGAGGCCTACCTGTTCGCCGTCGCGCAGAACCTCGCGCGCGAACGGGCGCTCCATCGTCGCCGGGCGCCGTTGCCGCTCGAGGAACTCGAGCCGGTGGATGCGCTGCGCTCGGACGCGCACGCGACCGAGGACGCCGTCGAACGCGCGCAATACCGGCAGCGCCTGCAGGCGACGCTCGATGCACTGCCCGCGCGGACGCGGGAGGTGCTGGTGCTGCAGTACCGCGACGGCCTGACGTACCGGCAGATCGGCGAGCGGCTCGGCATGTCTGCGCACATGGTCAAGAAACACGTCGTACGCGGGCTGGCGATGTGCCGGCGCGCGCAACTCGACGCGGGCGAGGCCCGATGAGCGCGTCCGGCGCGTCGCACGAGGTCACGCGCGCCGCCGCGCGCTGGCATGCGCGGCGACACGCAGGCGGCCTGGATGCCGAAGCGCAGGCCCGGTTCGCCGCGTGGCTGCGCGCCTCGCCCGAACACGTCCGCGAATACCTGGCGGTGACGCGCATGGCCGGGGAGCTGAGCGGCCTGCTGCGAGGCTCGGCGCCGTCGGCCGCCACCGCCCGCGCGGCCGCATCGCACGGCACGGTCGTGCCGCTGCCGCCTGCGCGAACGTCCACGGCGACGCGCTTCCGGTCGACGTTGCCCGCCCCGCGCCGGCATCGCACGGCGATGGCCGCGGTGCTGGCGCTCGGTCTGGGCCTTGCGCTGCTGGCCGCGCTGCCACGCACGTCCGAGCACGCGGCAGGCCATGGTGCGCCGCGCCGTCTCGCGCTCCCGGACGGCACCGTGGTGCATCTCAATGCCGAGAGCGCGCTGACCACGCGCTTCGGGCTGTTCTCGCGCAGGGTCGAGCTGCTGCGCGGACAGGCCAGCTTCGTCGTCGCACCCGGGCGCCGCCCGTTCGCCGTCCACGCCGCGGGCCTGGAGGTCCGCGACATCGGCACCACGTTCGACGTCGCACTGCGCCGCGGGCAGGCCCGTGTCGCCGTCGTCGAAGGCCGTGTCCAGGTCCTGGACGACGCCGGCCGCGGGCCGATGCTCGCCGACCTCGTGGCCGGCCAGCGCGCCGGCATCGGCTACCGCGACCGCCGCGTCCGCGTGACGGACGAGGACATCGGCGCGATGACGGCCTGGTGGACCGGGCGGATCGTATTCCGCAACGAGCCGCTGCGCGACGTCGCCGACGCGTTCAACCGCGTCAGCCGGGTGCGACTGCGCATCGACGATGCGGCGGCGGGCGCGATGCGGCTGACCGGCAACCTGCGCGGCGACGACATCGAATCGCTGCGCGCGTTCCTGGCGCTGCAGCCGTCGCTGCGCACGCGCGTCGTCGATGGCGACATCCACGTCGCGACGGCCGCGCGGCTTCCGCCGCGATGAGCGGGCCGGCACCGGCGCGGTGTCAAAAAAAATTCATCGGCATCCAGGTACCCGACCGGCGCGCTGCGCACTCGTAGATCCACGGCAGGCGGCATCCGCCTCGCCCCATCCGTCCCTCTTCCACTGGATCCCACGATGCGTCGCACCCTGTTCCTCTCGATCGCGCTCGCGCTGCAGGCCACCGCCACCGTCGGCGCGCAGACACCGACCACGGTCGCCGACTCCGCCCTTCCCGCCCAGCCGCTGGACCGCGCGCTCGATGCGCTCTCGCGCAGGACCGGCCTGCAGTTCGTCTACGACGCCGGCGCACTGGGCAACCCGCAGGCGCACGCGGTCCCGGCCGGCCTGTCCGCGGACGAAAGCCTGCAGCGGCTGCTGGCCGGCACCGGGCTGCGCCATCGCTACGTCAACGCGTCCACGGTGACGATCGAGGCCGACCCCGCGCCCGTTGCCACGCCTGCGCCGCGCCCGGGCGCCGGTACGGCCGCGACGCCGGGCGCGGGCGACGTCGCCCGCACCGGCGAACCGCTGCAACTCGACGGCATCTCCGTCGTCGGCAGCTACAGCCGCAGTCTCGAGCAGGCGGTCGACCTCAAGCGCGCGACCCTCGCGTTCTCCGATTCGATCGTCGCCACCGACGTCGCGGACTTTCCCGAACAGAATCTCGCCGAGGCGCTGCAGCGCATGCCCGGCGTGGCGATCGAACGCAACAAGGGCCTGGGCAGCCGCGTCAACGTGCGCGGCCTGCCCGCCGACTACACCCATGTCGCGATCAACGACCTGGCGACCGCGTCGGGCAACGGCGGACGCGACGTCGAGTTCGACATCTTCGCCTCGGAGATCATCCAGCAGGTCACCGTGCAGAAGTCCCCGACCGCGGCGGACGAGGAAGGCGGCATCGCCGGCGCCGTGCGGATCTCCACCGCGCGCCCGTTCGACTATGCGGGCCGCAAGCTGGTCGCCTCCGCCGAGGGCGCGCACAACTCGATCTCCGGCGAGAACGATCCCAAGGTCTCGTTCCTGGCCAGCGACACCTGGGGCGACTGGGGCGCGCTGGCCTCGTTCTCGCACGCCCGGCGCACCAACCGCACCGACGCGACCTCGGGCATCAACTTCCGGCCGCTGTCGCGCTTCCTGGGCGCGTCGGGCACGCGCGGCGCGCACGCCGAGGCGGTGTTCGAACGCGACACCGGGCTGGCGATCGGCGACCGCACCGACACCGCCGAGAGCAATCTGATCGTGTTCCAGGACAAGGTCGGCGATCGCGTCTATCTCAACGAACAGGAGAAATGGGGCGCGACCGCATCGCTGCAGTACCGGCCCAGTGCGTCGTTCGGCCTGACCTTCGACGCGATGCTCGGCGGCTACGACACGACCGAGGGCGAGTACGACGCCGCCGCCTATTCGGCCTCCAGCCGCAGCACGCTCGACACCATCCACGAATACGACGCCGACACGCTCGCCCGGCACGGCATCGTGGTGCTGCGCGACGTGTCCTACACCGCGACCCAGCACGAGTTCCTCAGCAAGGAACGCGTGAGCGAGACCGACTATCGCCAGTACAGCGCCGCCCTGGACTGGCGCGGCGACGCGTGGCGCGTCGATGCGATGCTCGGCTATTCCGGCGCGGACCGCACGCTCGACTACGCCAACCTCAAGCATGTCGCCTACGCGCCGTCGCGCACGCGCTGGACCGGGCGCAGCGGCGAGACGATCCCCAGCGACGATCCGGCGACGATCGACATGTACGATGCGCCCGACCGCTACCTGTTCGAGGCCTACGAGACCACTCGCGAGCGCGTCGTCGACGACAAGTACGCCGCCCAGGTCAATGTCGCACGTACCCTCGACCTGGCGTTCGCGCCGGCGCTGCACACGCTGCGCTTGGGCGCACGCCGCACCGACAAGTCCAAGGAGCGCGAGTACGGCGAGGCCAAGATCACCGGGCCGGCCGCCGGCGACGGCTCGTGGGCGAACGTCCGCACACTGGCCGACAGCCCGCTGGAATGGATCGGCGACATCGTGCCCGGCGGCCGCTATCGCGCCGGGGACCTGGCCTGGCGGCAGGTCTCCAACGACTACGCCCGCGACGCGTTCCGCTACCCGGGGTTCTCCACGCCGTTCGAGGATGGCCAGTACTACCGCGTCGACGAGGACGTGACCAGCGCCTACGCGATGGCCGAACTGGCCTTCGACGTCGGCATGGTGCCGGTCTCGGCGAATGCCGGCGTGCGCTGGGTCGACACCTCGGTGCTGTCCTACGGCTACCACCCCGTCCAGCGCGAGGACGGCAGCACCGGCTACACCGACGCGCCCGTGTCGAAGGCCGGCAGCTACACCGACGTGCTGCCGAGCTTCAACGCGACCGCCGAGCTCGCCAGCGGCCTGCTGCTGCGCGCCGCGGCGTCGAAGACGCTGATCCGGCCCGCCCTGACGGACGTGGCCTACAAGCGCACCGCCAGCTGGAGTTCCTACCGGTTCACCGACGGCAACCCGGACCTGCAGCCGACCTACGCCGACCAGTGGGAGATCGGCCTGGAAAAGTACCTCGACAACGGCGGCCTGCTGGCGGCCTCGTACTTCCGCAAGACCATCGACGGCGTGGTGATCAACGCGCTGACGGGCACGGTCGAGGACGTGGCCGTCTACAACGCCAACGGCACGCTCAACGGCATCTACGACTTCGACGTCTACCAGCCGGTCAACGCCGACGGCAGCTATCGCGTCGACGGCATCGAGCTGATCGCCCAGCTGCCGCTGTCGATGCTCCATCCCGCGCTCGAGGGCTTCGGCGTCAACGCCAACTACACCCTGCTCGACAGTTCGCTGGCCGGCGAATCGGACCTGGGCATCGCCACGCCGATGCCGGGCCTGGCCGAGAAGACCTACAACCTCACCGTCTACTACGAGAACGACCGCTTCGACGCACGGCTGGCCTACAACCACAAGGACGAATACGTGGAGAGCATCGGCTACAACATGTACCCGATCTACCGCGATGCCTACGGCCAGCTCGACGTGTCGATCGGCTGGCGCCTGAACGACCATCTCAAGCTCAGCCTCAAGGGCATCAACCTCACCGACGAGGCGACGACCGGCTACACCATGGACCCGTCGTTCCCGACGATGTACGAGCTGTCGGGCAAGCGCATCAGCCTGGGCCTGCGCGCCGACTTCTGAGCACCGCGCCCGCGCGTGGGGCATCGCGTCCCGCGCGCGGGGCGGCGGCCGGCTGCGTGCACGATCCGCAGCCCGCGCCGGATACCCGACGACGAACACAGGACATCGCATGCATCTCCGACCATACCGCCCGTTGCCGGCCCTGGCGCTAGCCTGGGCGGTCACCCTCGCCGCCACCGCAACGGCCACCGATGCCGATGCAGGGCGCGCCTGGCAGGCGGGCGACCACCACGTCCACAGCGAATGGAGCGTGACCTGGGACCGCACGGTCTCGCCGCCGCGTCCGATCCGCGGCGGCGATTCGCCCTACACGCGGTCCCGCAACGCGCAGCAGGCGCTGGCCCACGGCCTGCGCTGGATCGTGCACACCGACCACGGCGGCCCCGGCCATTCGGTCGTCACGCGCGACCAGGCCTGGCCGGCACTCCAGCGTGCCCGCCGAGACGTGCCCGACCTGATCCAGTTCAACGGCATGGAGTTCGACGTGCCGGGCGCCGAACACGCCTCGCTGATCGTCGCCCCAGGGCCGGACGAACGCGACCGGCTGGTGGAGATCGAACGGCGATTCGGACGCAGCGAACCGCTGCACGGCGAGGGGCGCGATCACGAAGAGTTAATGCTCGACGCCCTGGCGCACATGCGCGCGTTGCCGACACCGCCGCTGCTCGTGGTCAACCATCCCGCGCGCACCGCGACCGGCATCGGCACCTGGGGCCAGGTCGAACCGCGCGAATTGCGCGCCTGGCACGATGCCGCGCCGCAGGTCGTGGTCGGCATGGAGGGCGCGCCAGGCCACCAGGCCACGCGCGACGAACGCGGGCTGTACCGCAACCCGGCCGCACCGACGTTCGGCGGCTTCGACCAGATGACCGCCACCGTCGGCGGCGTGTGGGACGAACTGCTGGCCGAAGGCCGCCGCTTCTGGATCACCGCGACCTCCGATTCGCACAAGAACCTGCGCGACGGCGGCCGCGACTTCGACCCAGGCGAGTACAGCAAGACCTGGGTCTGGGCGCGGCCGGACGCGCACGATCTCCTCGACGGCCTGCGCGCCGGTCGCATGTTCGCGGTCACCGGCGACCTGATCGACGCCCTGGAGCTGACGGTGCGCAGCGAGCGCGGCAGCGCGACGATGGGCGGCCGCCTGGCCGCCGCCCCCGGGGAGACGCTGCGCATCCGGCTGCGGGTCCGCCAGCCGGCCGCGCCGAACGCGAACGGCGACCGCCCGCCCCTGGCGCAGATGGCGGTGATCGTCGGCACGCCGGTCGCCGGCGGCGCGCCGGCCATGCAGGTCCATCGTTTCGAACGCGCGCAGCTGCAGCGCGAGGGCGCCTGGTGGTCGGTCGATCTGGAGATCCCCGCCCCCGCCGCAGGCGCCTTCGTCCGCGCCCGCGGCAGCAGCACAGACGAGGTCGAGCCGCTGGCCGACGTGCCGGGCGAGGATCCCTGGCAGGACCTGTGGTTCTACGCCAATCCGGTGTTCGTCGAGGTCGCGGACGCATCGCCACCCTAAGAGCCCGCTCGGCGACGGCGCGCAGCCCGCGCCTGGCACGCCGCCACCGGATGCGCCGCCAGGGCAGTGATGCACTGCCGCACCGGCCGGCCCCAGGCGCCAACGCCATTGCATCGGAACTGTGACTGGCTGGGCAATTCGGATCCTCCGACGGCGAATCGGCCGCCCGGCGATTGACCCCAGCCCGCCGCGTGCGCAGGGTCCGGAGGACATCGGACGCAGGAGGCGGTCGCATGCCACGTCGCATGCCATGGATCTGGTTGGGCCTGCTGGGCGCCTGCGCGCTGGTCGCGGTGCTCGCCTGGCAGAACCGCGAGCTGCGCGAGGAACGGCGCTGGTTCGTCGCGCGGACCACCGAGCCGTACTTGGGCATGTACGTCCCGAAGGTCGAGGCGACGACGCTCGACGGCGCGTCGCACGTGCTCGGCGCGCCGGACGGCGCATTCCAGGTGCTGTACTTCTTCACCCCGACCTGCCCGTACTCGCGCCGCTCGCTGCCGCGCGTGGCCGATGCGGCGCGCCGCATCGCCGAGACGCACGGGCCGGACGCGCAGTTGCTGGGCGTGTGCCATTGCACGCCGGCGCAGGCGCGCGCGTACGCGGCCGAGCACCGCCTTCCGTTTCCGGTGACCACGCTGACCGACCGACGCCACGTGATGCTGTTTCGCGCGCGCAACGTGCCCGCGACGCTGGCGCTCGACCGCGACGGCCGGGTCCGCTACGCGCGCGTGGGCGCCTTCGATACCAAGGAGCGGGTGCAGGACCTTCTGGCCGCGCTGCGACGCACGGATGCGTCGGCGGCCCTGGCCACTGTCGAGGAGCGATGAGATGAGACGTTACTGGAAGACGATGCGCAACGCCGCGGCCGCCGCGCTGTTCGTGGGCTGCATGGGCTTCGGCGCGATGCAGGCCGTGGCCGACGACGGCACGACCGGCGAGGCCTCGTGCAGCGCGTGGGCCTGCGCGCAGGAATGCGCGCCGTTCGGCGGCGACCTGGGGCCGGGCGGGCCGGGCCAGCCGCTGCAGTGCTACTGCTGCGGCTGAGTGCGGACATGCCCGGTGCCGGCGAACGCCGGCGCCGGGCACGCACCGCGGTCGCGCGCGCTCAGTCGCGCAGTTCGATCACGTCGAACTCGACCACCGGGTCGACGTCCGCGTCGTAGTCGACGTCGTCGCGCTCGAAGCCGAACAGCTTCAGGAACTCGTGCTTGTAGCCGGCGTAATCGGTCAGCGCGGTCAGGTTGTCGGTCGTGACCTGCGGCCACAGCACCTTGCACTGCGCCTGCACCTCGTCGCGCAGTTCCCAGTCGTCCAGACGCAGGCGGTGCTCGTCGTCGAGCTCGGCCGGCGCGCCGTCGGCGCGGTACATGCGCTCGCGCAGCAGGCGGTCGAGCTGGTCGAGCGTGCCTTCGTGCAGGCCCAGTTCCTTCATGACCTTGAAGACGATCGCGATGTACAGCGGCAGCACCGGGATCGCGGCGCTGGCCTGGGTGACCACCGACTTGAGCACGGCGACGTTGGCGCTGCCGCCCGTGGGCCGCAGCTGCGCGTCGAGCCGGCGCGCGGTCGCGTCGAGATCGGCCTTGGCGCGGCCCAGCGCGCCGTGCCAGTAGATCGGCCAGGTGATCTCGGTGCCAATGTAGCTGAAGGCGACGGTCTTCGCGCCGTCGGCCAGCACGCCGGCCTCGCGCAGCGCGTCGATCCACAGCTGCCAGTCCTGGCCGCCCATGACGGTCACGGTGTCGGCGATCTCCTGCTCGGTCGCCGGCTCGACGGTCGCCTCGATCACCTGGTCCTTGTTGGTGTCGATCGCGGTCGAGGTGTAGGCCTGGCCGATCGGCTTGAGCGCCGAGCGCTTGAGCTCGCCGGTGCCGGGCAGCTTGCGCACCGGCGAGGCCAGCGAATAGATCACCAGATCCACCTGCCCGCCCATCTCGTCGCGGATCAGCGCGATCGCCTGCTCGCGCGCGGCGTCGGAGAACGCGTCGCCGTTGATCGAGCGGCTGTACAGCCCCGCCTGCTTGGCGGCCTTGTCGAACGCCGCGGCGTTGTACCAGCCGGCGGTGCCGGGCTTCTTCTCGGTGCCGGGCTTCTCGAAGAACACGCCGAGCGTGTCGGCGCCGAAGCCGAAGGCCGCGCTGATGCGCGCCGCCAGCCCGTAGCCGCTCGACGCACCGATCACCAGCACCTTCTTCGGGCCGTCGTCGCGCACGCCGCGCGCCTGCGTCGCCTCGATCTGGTCGCGCACGTTGTACGCGCATCCGGTGGGATGCGTGGTGGTGCAGATGAAGCCGCGGACCTTGGGATGGATGATCACTGTGCTGCCCGGTTGTCGTGGAAATCGGGCGCCAGTTTAAGGCGTGCCGCCGCCTCGGTCCCGTACGGGGGGCAATGGTGCGCGGCGAACCCGGATGCTGCATTGCGTCGGCGCGATTGACAGCGCGCCGGCCGCCCGCTGAACTGGGCGCCCCGGGCGCGCCTGCGCCCTGCTGCGGATCCCGCTTCCGATGTCATCCCGCTGGCTCGATTCCCCGGACCGCTACGGCCTGGTCACCCGCCTGCTGCACTGGGGCATGGCCGCGCTGTTCGCGTGGCAGTTCGTCGGCATGGGCGTGAAGCTGGCGCTCGGCCGCCACGCCCTGACCGCCTTCCTCGTCGGCACCCACAAGCCGGTCGGCACGCTGCTGATGCTGCTGATCCTCGCGCGCGGCGCATGGGGGCTGTCGCAATGGCGGCGCCGGCCGCCGCATCCGCCGACCTGGACCGGCCGCGCCGCGCTGGCCGGGCACGCGGCGCTGTACGCGCTGATGGCCTGGGTGCCGACGGTCGCGCTGCTGCGCGAGTACGGCTCGGGCAAGGGCTTCGCGCCCTGGGGCGTGCCGCTGCTGCCCGCCACCGGCGTCGAACAGGCGGCATGGATGGCGCCGGCGAACCTGTCGCACGGCGTGCTGGCCTGGACGTTGCTCGCGCTGGTCGTCGGCCACGTGCTGATGGTCGCGGTGCACCACCTGTTCTGGCGCGACACCACGCTCGCGCGGATGGCCGGTCGGCTTTAGGCGCACGCCGGGCGCCTGCGACGACCGGTCGCCGGCGCGGCTCGCCGGTTTCGTTATATCCTTTCGGACATATCGGAACCGGCCCCGCCATGCGTCCCTGTCTCCCGCTCCTCGTCCTGTCGCTGCTCGCCGTCCCCGCGTTCGCGGCCGGTCCCGCGCCCGCCGCGGCCCTGCCCGCGGGCTGCGACACCTTCCATTGGGACGTCGCGCAGGAACTGTCGCTGCTGCAGACCCCGCCCGCCGCCGTGGTCGCCGGCACCGGCGGCGAGGCGACGACGCGGATCGAGCCGGGCACGTTCTATCGCGCCGCGCTGCACCCGCAGGCGGAGGTCGCGCTCGCGGCGCCCCCGGGCAAGCCGATGCTCGACGACGACGCGATGGCCGGGCTGCTGACGTTCCGCGTACCCGCCGACGGCCGCTACCGCGTCTCGATCACCACCGGCCACTGGATCGACGTCGTCGACGACGGCGCGATCGTCGCCTCGCTGGACTTCCAGGGCCGCCGCGGCTGCCCGCTGGCGCACAAGATCGTCGAGTTCGAACTGCGGGACGGCCGCGACCTGGTGCTGCAGTTCGCCGGTGGCGACGCGCCCGTGTCGGGCGTCGCGGTGACCGCGGTGCCCGCGCCCGCGCGATGACCTCGCGCAGGCGCCTGGCGTCGTCGCTGCTGCTGGGCGGCGCGGCGCTGGCCGCGTTCGCCGCCGTCGCGCCATCGCCGGTCGCCGTGCAGGCCGATGGCCGCACGCCGGTGGCATGGCGCGCGCTCGATGCCGCGCAGACCGAGGCCTTCCATCTCGGCCACGCCGTCTACAACACCTCGTGGCTGCCCGCGGGCGACGGCGGCGGCCGGCGCGACGGGCTCGGCGCGCCTGTGCGGAGCCTGTGGCGCACGGCGCCGCTGTGGGGCATGAGCACCGCGCTCGAGGGCGGTCGCCCGGTCCGGCTGCTGCACGACGGGCGCGCGCGCAGCATCGACGAGGCGATCGGCTGGCACGACGGCAACGCCGCGCCGGCCCGCGCCCGCTACGAGCGCATGCCGGCGGCCGAGCGCGCCCGCCTGCTCGCCTGGATCTCCGCGCTCTGACCGCCCCCGCCCCGGGCCGCACCCGCACCGGCAATGCACGCGCCGGTTGACCTCGGATCGCTATATCCGATTGAATATAACGACCCGCCGCCGGCGGACCACCCGCCCACGACCGCACGCGACCGCCCGACCGGGCCGGCGCGTCGGCCGCGCGCATGCCCCCCGATTGGAAATCCGCATGTCCCGACCGTGCCCGCTCGCCGCCGCGCTCGCCCTGGCGCTGACCCTCCCCTTCACCGCCACCGCCGAAGAGGCCGATCGCACCACTGGCGGCGACGTGTTCACGCTCGGCCAGGTCACCGTGACCGCCAAGGCGCCCGAACCGGTGGCGACCGGCGATGCGACGATCACGCGCGAGGAGATGTGGTCGTTCAACACACTCACGCTCGACGACGCGGTCAAGCTGACGCCCGGCGTGATGACCACCCGCGACGGCAACGGCCGCCGCAACGAGCACGACATCTTCGTGCGCGGCTTCGGCCGCTGGCAGGTGCCGCTGTCGATCGACGGCGTGCGGATCTACCTGCCGGCCGACAACCGCCTCGACTTCCGCCGCTTCCTGACCGCCGACCTGGCGCAGGTGCAGATCAAGAAGGGCTACGTGTCGGTGATCGACGGTCCCGGTGCGATGGGCGGCGCGATCAATCTGGTCACGCGCAAGCCGGTGCGCGCGTTCGAGGGCGTCGTGCAGGCGGGCGTGGACCTGGACCGCGACGGCGACGTCGGCGCCTGGAACAGCTACGCCTCGTTCGGCACGCGCCGCGATCGCTTCTACGCGCAGGCGAGCTTCAGCGTCGTCGACCGCGACCACTGGACGCTGCCGTCGAACTTCGAGGGCAGCGCCTTCCAGCCGCGCGGTGAGCGCGTGCGCTCGGCCAGCCGCGACACCCGCACCAATCTCAAGCTGGGCTTCGAACCCAATGCCACCGACGAGTACTCGCTCAACTACACGCGCCAGGAGGGTGCCAAGGGCGCGCCGCTGCACCTGTACACGAACCCCGGCAACCGCTTCTGGGACTGGCCGAAGTGGGACATCGAGACCCTGTACTTCCTGTCGAGCACGCAGGTCGGCGACGGGCGGCTGAAGGTCAAGGCGTACTACAACACCTTCGACAACGCGCTCCACACCTACGACGACGAGACCTACGCCACCCAGGCGACGAACCGTGCGTTCCGCAGCCTCTACGCCGACGAGAGCTACGGCGCCAGCGTCGAGTACGGCTTCCGCCCCGCGCCCGACCACGACACGCGGCTGGCGGTGCACTGGCGCACCGACCGCCACGACGAGACCAGCCACAACCGCCCCGACCATCCGACGCTGTCGGAGATCACGCCGACCGAGCGCAACCGCGAGGACACGCTCTCGCTGGCAGCCGAGAACACCTGGCACGCGACCCGCGCGCTCGACGTGCTGGTCGGCGCGAGCTACGACCGCAACGAGGTCAAGCTGGCGCAGGACTGGAACGCGACCGACGGCCTGTTCGAGCGGCCGGTCGGCAGCAGTTCGGCGTGGAACGGTCAGGCCGCCGTCTACTGGCAGGCCGACGAACACGCGCGCTTCGGTGCCACGCTGTCCTCGCGCGTGCGCTTCGCGACCAACTTCGAGCGCTACAGCACCCGCTTCGGCACCGCGCTGCCCAATCCCGACCTCGGCAGCGAGCGCGGGACCCACCTCGAACTGTCGTGGGAGCGCCGGGTCTCCGACGACGTGAGCGTCAGCACCGCGGTCTTCTACGCCGACGTCTCGGACATGATCCAGACCGTCGTGATCGACGGCCCGAACCAGATCACCCAGACCCGCAACGTCGGCAACGGCGAATTCTACGGCGTCGAGTTTGGTGGCCAGGCGCGCGTGAGCGACACGCTGGTGCTCGGCGGCAACGCGACCTGGATGCACCGCACGATCGAGGACGCGCTGCAGCCCGAGTACCGTCCCACCGGCGTGCCCGATCGCCAGGCGCTGCTGTACGCGACCTGGTCGCCGCTGGCGCGCTGGTCGTTCACGCCGAGCGTCGAGTACGCGAACGACCGCTGGAGCACCGGCCCCACCACGGATTATCTGCGCACCGGCGCCTACACCCTGGCCAACCTGCAGGTGCAGTGGGACCTCGACGACCGCACGCGCGTGGCGTTCGGCGGCCGCAACCTGTTCGACGACTACGCCGAACTGGCCTGGGGCCTGCCGCAGGAAGGCCGCGCCTGGTACGCGAAGGTGCAGTTCGTCTTCTGACCCGCCCCACCCGGCACGCGATCGCCGGCGGCATCCCCTGCGCCATCTCGGCCCCCTGCAGGCGCGGCGCTTGTGCTTGCATCCCCTTTTCGGGGACGCGCGACCGCGCTTCACCGGTGACGCCCATCGCGCGCAAGCGCGCTCCTACGGCAATCCTGAAGCCGAAAACGCGGACCGCCCCGGCGCGGCTCGCACGCGCTCGGGCCACCGCAGCGCATCCCCTGCGCCATCTCCGCCCCCCGGTAGGCGCGCGCTTGCGCACGATCGGGCTTCACCGATACCCCATCGCGCGTCCCCGAAAAGGGGGATGCAAGCACAAGCGCCGCTCCTACGGGGATCCTGGCGCCGGGGACCCTCAGGCGGTCGCGGCGTTGTGCACGCCCGCAACCGCGCGTCCCGACGGGTCGGCCGCGTTCGCGAACGCGGCGTCCCAGGCGATCGCGGCCGGCGACGAGCACGCGATCGACTTGCCGCCGGGCACGGTGGCCGCCGCGGCCGGGGTCGGAAAGGCCTGCTCGAACAGGCTGCGGTAGAGGTACGCCTCCTTGGTCTGCGGCGGCGCGTGCGGGAAGCGGCTCGCCGCGGCCGCCAGCTCGCGGTCGCTGACCTGCGTCTCGGCATGCGCCTTGAGGCCGTCGATCCAGCCATAGCCCACGCCGTCGCTGAACTGCTCCTTCTGCCGCCACAGGATCTCGTCGGGCAGTGCCCCGTCGAACGCGGCGCGCAGCAGGCCCTTCTCCATGCGCTGCCAGCCATCGCTGCCGCGCTCGATCATCTTGTGCGCGGCGTCGATGTCCATCGCCACGTCCAGGAACGCGCGGTCGAGGAACGGCACCCGCGGCTCGACGCCCCAGGCCATCATCGCCTTGTTCGCGCGCAGACAGTCGTAGTTGTGCAGCGCGTCGAGCTTGCGCACCAGCTCTTCGTGGAACTGCCGCGCGTCGGGCGCCTTGTGGAAGTACAGGTAGCCGCCGAAGATCTCGTCGCTGCCCTCGCCCGAGAGCACCATCTTCACGCCCATCGCCTTGATCCGTCGCGCGAGCAGGAACATCGGCGTGGACGCGCGGATCGTGGTCACGTCGAAGGTCTCGATGTGCCGGATCACGTCCGGCAGCGCGTCGAGGCCTTCCTCGAACGTGTACTCGAAGCCGTGGTGCACCGTACCCAGCGCCTCGGCTGCGATCGCCGCGGCGGCGAGGTCCGGCGAGCCTGCCAAGCCGATCGCGAACGAATGCAGACGCGGCCACCAGGCCTCGCTGCGGTCGCCATCCTCGATGCGGTGGCGCGCGTAGCGCGCCGCGACCGCGGCGACGAGCGAGGAATCCAGCCCGCCCGACAGCAGCACGCCGTACGGCACGTCGGTCATCAGCTGCCGATGCACGGCCGCCTCGAAGGCGTCGCGCAGCGCGGGCAGCGACGGCGTGTGCCCAGCCACTGCGTCGTGCTCGCGCCAGGGCCGCGCGTAGTAGCGCGTCAGCGTGCCGGTCGCGCTGTCGTACCAGTGGCCGGGCGGGAACTGCGCCACGTCGGCGCAGCTGTCGACCAGCGCCTTCATCTCCGAGGCCACGCGCAGCCGGCCCTCGCGGTCGTGGCCCCAGTACAACGGCACCACGCCGATCGGGTCGCGGGCGATGATCGCGCGGCCGGACGTGCGGTCCCACAGCGCGAACGCGAAGATGCCGTTGAGCCGTTCGAGCCATGTCGACGGGCCCGCGGGGTCGTCCGCGTGCTCGCGATACAGCGCGTTGATCACTTCGCAGTCGGACGCGGTCGCGAACGCATAGGGCGCACGCAGGTCCGCCCGCAGCGCCTGGTGGTTGTAGATCTCGCCGTTGACCGCCAGCACCAGCGCGCCGTCGGTCGAGCGCAGCGGCTGGGCGCCGCCGGCCGGATCGACGATCGCCAGCCGCTCGTGCACGAGGATCGCGCGCTCGTCGGCGTGCACGCCGCTCCAGTCGGGACCGCGGTGGCGCTGTCGCTGCGAGCAGGCGAGCGCCTGCCGGCGCAGCGCGGCGACGTTGTCGCCCGGTTGCAGGCCGAAGATGCCGAAGATCGAACACATGGTGGGGCTCCTTGGGTGGGAGCCGCGCGCGGGCAAGAAAAAACCCGCATCGCGGCCGATGCGGGTTGTGTGTCCTGGTGCCTGCGCGTTGTTGCCTTATCCTCGCGCCCGCTCCCACACCCGCCTCGGCCGCGCACGATTGTTCGTGCGCGGGGCGTTGCGGTTGGTATTGCGGGCGGTGATGCGCGGCATGGGATCGACCCTAACCGCTGTGCCGACGCCGCGCAACGGTTGCGTGCGCAACGGCCCGCCCGTGCGTCAGGCGGGCCGCACCGGCACCGCATCGGCCGGCGGCGCCGCGTCGCGCGCGACGTTTCCGGCGAGCACGCGATCGGGATCGACCAGCTGCGGGTTGTCGAGCACCGTCGCCAGCCGCGCGCGGTCGAGCTGGCCGGTCCAGCGCGCGATCACCAGCGTGCCGATGCCGTTGCCGGTCAGGTTGGTCAGCGCGCGCCCCTCGGACATGAAGCGATCGATGCCGACGATCAGCGCGATGCCGGCCAGCGGGATCACGCTCTCGAACGCGGCCAGCGACGCGGCCAGCGTCACCAGCCCGGCGCCCGACACGCCCGCCGCGCCGTTGGAGGAGATCAGCATGAACACCAGCAGCGCGATCTGCGTGCCGATCGGCACCTCGATGCCGAACGCCTGCGCGATGAAGATCGCGCCCATCGCCATGTAGATCGCGGTGCCGTCGAGGTTGAACGAATAGCCGGTCGGGATCGTCAGCCCGACCACCGACTTGGGCACGCCGGCCGCCTCGAGCTTGGCCAGCATGCGCGGCAGCACGGTCTCCGACGACGAGGTGCCGAGCACGATCAGCAGTTCGTCGCGGATCATGCGGATGTACTTGAGCAAGCTGAAGCCCGACCACCAGCAGATCGGCCCGAGCACCAGCAACAGGAACAGCAGGCAGGTCAGCCAGAAGCTGAGCATGAAGTAGCCGAGCGAGCCGAGGATCGCGCCGCCGTACTCGCCGATCGTGAACGCCATGCCGCCCATCGCGCCCAGCGGCGCGAACCACATGACGATCTTGATGACGCCGAACATCACCTGGGCGATCGTGTCGAGCGCGGCGACCGCCGGCCTGCCGCGCTCGCCCAGCATCGTGATCGCGCAGGCCACGAGGATCGCCATCACCAGCACCTGGATCAGCTGGCCCTCGACGAAGGCGCCGAAGAACGAGGTCGGTACCAGATGCAGCAGGAAGCCGGTGATGCCCTCGCCCGCCGCCGCACCCGCGCTCTGCAGCGTGCCGTCGGCCGCGGACGCGTCGAAGGTGGCGATGTCGAGGCCGAGGTTGCGGCCGGGCCCGAGCAGGTTGACGACGACCAGGCCGATGCCGAGCGCGAATACCGTGGTGACGTTGAAGTACACGACGGTCTTGAGCGCCAGCCCGCCGGCCTTGGCGAGGTTGCCCAGGCCCGCGATGCCGACCGCGACGGTTGCGAAGATCGTCGGCGCGATGACCACCTTGACCAGCTTGATGAACAGGTCGGCCAGCCATTTCATCTGCGCGCCGACCTGCGGCGCGGCCAGGCCGATGACGATGCCGGCGGCGATGCCGAGCAGCACCCAGAAATAGAGGAGGTGCCATAACGGCTTGCGGCGGCGGACGGGAGGGCGGGGTGTCGCGGCGGGCGCGATCGGCGGCGTCGTGTCGGTCGGCATGAATCGAGCCTGCCAGAACGCGTCGCGCCGCGCGGTCACCCATTGGGACTAGGGCGCGCAGTCAGGAATGCCGATCGCGCTCGCGCGCATGCAGGCCGACCGCCTCCGCGCACCTGCGACGGCACGCGCCGCGCTACCCTGTGCGCCGCCGTTCTCCGTCCGATTCGCATGCGCCCCGCCCCCGACCTCGTCGAACGCCTCGACCGCCTGCTGCCGCAGACCCAGTGCGGCCAGTGCGGCTTCGACGGCTGCCGACCCTATGCCGACGCGATGGCGCGCGGCGAGGCGGACGTCGACCGCTGCCCGCCCGGCGGCGACGCCGGCGCGCGAGCGCTGGCGACGCTGCTCGGCGTGCCGGCGCGGCCGTTCGACCGCAACCGCGGCCGCCACCATCCGCGCCCGCCGGTGGCGCTGGTCGTCGAGGCCGACTGCATCGGCTGCACCAAGTGCATCCGCGCCTGCCCGGTCGATGCGATCGTCGGCGCATCGAAGCTGATGCACACCGTCGTCGAGCCGCTGTGCACCGGCTGCGAGCTGTGCGTGCCGGCGTGCCCGGTCGACTGCATCGTCATGGTCGAGGCGGCCTGAGGCCGCCGGCGGTTCAACGCCCGCGCGGCGTCCCGTTTCCGTCGGCACGCGCAGGCGCGACCGGAGGCGCCGGCACGGCCGGCGCCGGCACCTCGTCGTCGTCCTGGCCATCGTCGTCTGTCGGTGGCGGCTGCGTCGGCGTGCCGTCGGTGGGCACGGCCGACGGCGGCTCGGGCGCGGGCACCGTTTCGTCCGGCGGCGGCGCGATGCCGTCGCCGATCTCGATCACCGGCGGCGGCGCGCAGGCGCTGCAGATGCGCTCGACCTCGTAGCCCTTGGCGGCCAGCTTCTCGACCACCCCGTCCTCGCCGAGCAGGTGCAGCGTGCCGACGACGACCAGAATCTCGCCGTCCTGCTGCAGCATCTGCTCGAGCTTGGGCAGCCAGGCGTCGTTGCGTTCGCTGTTGATGCGCCGGTACAGCGCCGGGAAGCGCGCGCGCATGTCCAGCGCCATGCCGTTCCACAGCTGCGTCGCATCGCCCGCGCGCCAGGCGCCATGCAGCGCCTCGATCGCGGCCTGCCCGCCGTCGGCCTGGTCCAGCGCCTCGCGCAGCATCTCCACCTGCTCGACCCGCCCGAGGCCGTCGAGGAAGCCGATCTGTTCGGCCGCGGTCTCCAGGCCCGCCGTCGGCTTGCCCGCCTCGCGCGCCTGGCGGGCCAGATACGCGTCCATGCCCAGTTGCGCCTGCAGGCCGTAGCGGCCCAGCTCGGTCGTCGTCACCAGCAGCGAGGCGAACCACGGCTCGAACAGCTGCAGGCTCTGCGCGCTCATGCCCCCGGTCGGCTGCGCGGCCAGATTGGCCTCGCCCCAGGCCGCCAGGTCGGCGGCGAGCGCCGGCGGCAGGTCGTCGTCGAGGCGGCTGCCGTCGCTGCGCAGCCCGGCCTGCATCATCTGCATCGCCAGCGTCGGCGATTCGAGTTCCTCGGGCGACAGCTCGAACACCACCTCGCCGGCCCGGTCCAGCACGTGGCCGACGTCGTCGGACAGCGGGTAGTCCGCGGGCTGGAGGAAATGGAACGAGCCGAGCAGGTACAGCGCGCCGCGCTCGCCCGAGACCTTCCACAGCAGCGGCACCGGCGGTGCCGGCGCGGGCACCTCGGCGATGTGCGGAATGTCGACGGCACCGGCCTCGCCATCGGCGACGGGCGACTGCGCCGGCACCAGGCCGGGGACCAGCAGGGCGACCGCGACGACGGCGACGCGGGCGACACGCGACAGACGATGGAAACGCATGCGGACTCCTGGAAACGACCGGCTCGATGCGCCGGACGGTAGGCCTGCCCGCCCGGCCGGCGGCCGCGGACAGGGCGTGGATGGGATGGCCGCGCCGGGCCGTCCGTGGACGGGTTCGACGGCCTGCGCCGCCCGCCCGTCGGCTGTCGGAACGCTCAGCGTCCGCGCAGGAACCAACGGTCGATCTCCGCGAGCGGGAAATGCGCCCACGTCGGGCGGCCGTGGTTGCACTGCCCCGAGCGTTCGGTCGCCTCCATCTGGCGCAGCAGCGCGTTCATCTCGGGCACCGTCAGCCGCCGGTTCGCGCGCACCGCGCCGTGGCAGGCCATCGTCGACAGCAGTTCGTCGCGGGCCGCGCGCACGCGCCGGCTCTCGCCGTGCTCGCGCAGGTCGGCCAGCACGTCGCGCAGCAGCGCCTCGGTATCGCCGTCGACCAGCAACGCCGGCACGCCGCGCAGCAGCAGCGACTGCGGCCCGCTGCGCGAGACCTCGAAGCCGAGGTCGGCGAGCGTACCCGCCTCCTGCTCGGCGACGTCGGCCTCGCGCTCGGAGACCGCGACGGTCTGCGGCACCAGCAGCGGCTGCATGCGCACGCCGTCGCCGTCGTGCGCGGTCTTGAGCCGTTCGTAGCCGATGCGCTCGTGGGCGGCGTGCATGTCGACGACGATCATGCCGTCGGCGGCCTGGCTGAGGATGTAGATGCCGTGCAACTGCGCGACCGCGTAGCCGAGCGGCGGCACGAAGGCGGTGCTGTCGGCGGTGGCGCTGTCGGCGGCCGCGTTGTCGATGGCCATGCCGTTGGCGCTCGCGCCGCCTGCGCCCGTCCAGGCATCGCCCCCCGGCGCCGGCGCGAACGTCGCGTCGCCGCCGGCATCGCCGCTGCCCATGCCGCCGCCGTAGAGGCTGGCGTAGGCCGCGCGCGCCTCGCCCACGCGCAGCGCCAGGTGCGTCTGCGGCATCGGCCGCGACCACGCGCTGCCGGCGCCGGTCGTCGGCGCCACGGCGAACGCCGGGCCGGTGGCAGGTGCCTCGGCCGCCGCGACGTCCGCGGCCTGACCGGCGCGGGTATCGGCCAGCGCCTCGTGCAGCGTGCGATAGAGGAAGTCGTGCACCAGCCGCGCGTCGCGGAACCGCACCTCGTGCTTGGCCGGGTGCACGTTGACGTCGACCCGGGTCGGGTCGAGTTCGAGAAACAGCACGTACGCCGGCTGGCGGCCGTGGTACATCACGTCGGCGTAGGCCTGCTTGACCGCATGCGCGACGCTGCGGTCGCGGATCGAGCGGCCGTTGACGTAGAGGTACTGCTGGTCGGCGCTGGCGCGCGAGTACGCCGGGCGCGCGATCCAGCCCGACAGTCGCAGACCGGCCGCGGCGTGCTCGATGCGCAGCGCGGCGTCGGCGAACTCGCGCCCCAGCGTCTCCACCAGGCGCACGCCCGAGAACAGGTCCTCGTCGCCCTTGTAGCGGCGCGACGGCTTGCCGTTGTGGCTCACGCGCAGCTCGACGTCCGGCCGCACCAGCGCCAGCGCGCGCAGCCATTCCTCGATGTGGCCGAGCTCGGTGCGCTCGGCGCGCATGAACTTGCGCCGCGCCGGCACGTTGTAGAACAGGTCGCGCACCTCGACGGTGGTGCCGCGCGGATGCGGCTTGGGCGCCGGCGTGCCGACGCGGCCGCCGTCGACCTGCAGCACCGTGCCGTGCGCATCGTCGTCGCGGCGCGAGGCCAGCGAGAATCGGCTCACCGACGCGATCGACGGCAGCGCCTCGCCGCGGAACCCGAGCGTGGCGACCGCCTCGAGGTCGTCGAGCGAGCCGATCTTGCTCGTCGCATGCCGCGACACGGCGAGCGCCAGTTCCTCCGGCGCGATGCCACCGCCGTCGTCGCGGATGCGGATCAGCCGCACGCCGCCTTCCTCGAGTTCGATGTCGACCCGACGCGCGCCGGCATCGAGCGCGTTCTCGACCAGTTCCTTGACGACCGACGCGGGTCGCTCGACGACCTCGCCGGCGGCGATCTGGTTGATCAGGATGTCGGGCAGCTGGCGGATCGGCACGGCGGGAACGGCGCGCGGCGCGCGTTGGGGAACGGGGGGATCGCGATGATAGCGGTCGGCGGCCGCCGCTGCCGCCCGGCGCGTCGCTTCGCCGCCTCCGGCGATGCTCAGGGACTGCCGCCGCCCGCGCTGGCGCCAGCGGCCGCGGCGGCGGCGCGCGCCGCGTACAGCGTGCCCGGCGGCGGCTGGCTGGTGAAGAAGGCGTTGATCCCCTGCAGCACCGCGCTGGCGACGCGGCGCTGGTGCGACGGGTCGAGCAGACGCTTTTCCTCGTCGGGATTGGAGATGAAGCCGGTCTCGACCAGCATCGCCGGCATGTCGGCGTTGCGCAGCACCGAGAAGTTCGCGTACTCCACGTTCGGCTTGTGGGTCTTGCCGACGTCGCGCAGCCCGGTCAGGACATGCGCGGCGGCATCCTGCGAGGCGCGCATGTGGCCGCTCTGCGCCATTTCCAGCAGCACGTTCGACAGCGTGTCCTTTTCCAGCCGGACGCCGCCCACGAGGTCGGCGCTGTTCTCGCGGTCGGCCAGCCAGCGCGCCTGCTGCGAGGACGCGCCGCGCAGCGACAGCGTGTAGACCGACGACCCGTAGGCGGCGCGATTGAGCGCGGCGTCGGCGTGGATCGAGACGAACATGTCGGCCTTGGCCTGGCGCGCGCGGCGCGCGCGCTGCGGCAGTTCGACGTAGCTGTCGCTGTCGCGGATCAGGTGCGCGCGCATGCCGGGCGTGGCGTTGATCTGCCGCGCGAGCTCGCGCGAGATCGCCAGCACGACGTGCTTCTCGTAGGTACCGCCCGGCCCGATCGCACCGGGGTCCTGCCCGCCGTGGCCGGCGTCGATCGCGATCACCAGCGGGCGCATGCCCGGGCCGACCGTGGTCGGCAGCGGCGGGGCGGCGGTCCGCGGTGCCGGCGCCGCGGCCTCGGGGACGGGCGCCGGCGCCTGCGCGACCGGAACGGGCGCCGGTATGGGCGCCGGCACCGGGGCGGTCGACGTGGCGGCGGGCTGCGGTGCCGGCGTTGCCGGCGCCCGTGCCTGCGCCATCTCGGCGATCAGTCGCGAGGTCGCATCGTTGGAGGCGAGTGCGGGATTGGGCGGCGGTGCCGGAGGCGCGGCGGACGCGCCGGGCGCGGATGCAGAAGCGGATGCGGATGCAGAAGGTGACGCCGTACCGGCCGCGGCGCGCGCGATCGGGTCGGCCTCGCCGTCGCCGGGCCATTCGACGACCAGGCGCACGCCGTCCGTACCCTCCTCCAGCCGCGGCTTCATCGCCACGACCGGACTGGCGAGATCGAACACGATGCGCGTGGTGCCGGCGACGGGCTGTCCGCTGCGCACGCTGCGCACGACACCGCGCGACGCCGGCAGGGCGACGCCGCCGCGCAGCTTCGTCCCCGGCAGGTCGACGACCAGGCGGTCGGGATTGGCGAGCGAGATCACCGAGAACTCGGGCTTGCCGTCGAGCCGCAGTTCGGCCCGCGTGCCGGTCGCCCCGGTCTGCAGGTCGACCCCGCGCAATTCGGCGCCGTAGGCCAGGTTCCAGCACAGCGCCGCGAGCAGCGCGAGCGCCAGCAAGGCCTGAGACAGATTGATCCCCCGGATACGCATGCGGTTAGTCAATCACCGCCGCCAGGACAATGCAATACGTTTTTCCTTGCAAATCCGGGGCCTGCGCACCCTTCCTACGGTTTCGGTTCAGGAAGGCCGGGCAAGCGGCCCTGCGCCGCGAGCGCGTCGCGCCAGCGCTCGCCGACCGGCGACAGCGCCTCCAGACGCGCGCTGCGCCCGTTGCCCGACAGCGACAGCGCCACCCGCAGGTCGGGCCGCGGCAACGCGTCGGCGCCGCGCTCGGGCCATTCGATCAGCCACAGCCGCGCAACGACGTCGTCGAGGCCGAGGAACTCCAGTTCCCCGACGTCGCCGATGCGGTACAAGTCGAGATGCAGCGCCTCGCCGCCCGGGACCGGGTACCGCTCGACGAGCGTGTACGTGGGGCTGCGCACCGTGCCGGTCACGCCCAGCGCGCGCAGCCAGGCGCGCGCCAGCGTGGACTTGCCCGCGCCCAGGTCGCCCTGCAGGTGCACGACCGCCGGCGCGGGCGCGGTTGCGGCGAGCGCCTGCGCGAACGCCTGCGTCGCCGCCTCGCCGTCGAGCTGCCACGCGCTCATCGCCCCCGCTCCGGGGACGCGGGGTTGGCCAGCGGACGCAATGCGGCGATCAGGTCGACCGGCAGCAGCCCGCGCTCGCCGCCGGTGCACGCGGCGACGTCGCCGGCGGCGCCATGCAGCAGCGCGCCGCAGGCCGCGGCGGATTCGCCGTCGAGCCCCTGCGCGCGCAGCGCGGCGATCGTGCCGGTCAGCGCGTCGCCCATGCCCCCGGTCGCCATGCCGGGATTGCCCGCGGCAACCAGCCACGGCGTGCCCCCGGGCGCGCAGACCAGCGTGCCGGCGCCCTTGAGCACGACGACCGCACCGGTGTCGGCGGCGAGCCGGCGGACCGCGGCAGGCCGATCGCGCTGGATCTCGGCCGTGGCCGTGCCGAGCAGGCGCGCGGCCTCGCCCGGATGCGGCGTCAGCACCGTGCCCGGCGGCAACGCGCGCGGCGCGGCGGCGAGCAGGTTCAGCGCATCGGCGTCGAGCACCAGCGGCCGGCCGCTGCCGAGCACCTCGTCGTGCAGCCCGTGGCCCCAGGCGCCCCGCCCCAGCCCTGGGCCGAGCGCGACGACGTCGGCAGCCTCGAGCAGGTGCGCGAGCGCCGAGGCGTTGTCGATGCGGCTGGCCATCGCCTCGGGACAGCGGACCAGCAGCGGCGCGACGTGCGCCGCCTGGGTCGCGACCGACACCAGCCCGGCGCCGGTGCGCAGCGCAGCCTCGGCGGCGAGCATCACCGCCCCGCCCATGCCGTGGTCGCCGCCGACGCACAGCACCCGGCCCGACGCCCCCTTGTGGCTGTTGCGCGGACGTGGGCGCAGCCAGTGCGCCAGATCGCCGGCATCGATCCGGCGCGCGACCCCGGCGCCGGCGGCCGCGACGTGCGCGGGATCGATGCCCAGCGTATCGAGCGCCAGGTCGCCGGCATGATCGGGGCCGTCGCCGGTCTGCAGGCCGATGTGCACAGCGAGGAACTGCAGCGTGACATCGGCATGCAGCGCGACGCCCGGCGCGCTGCCGCGGCCGGCATCGAGCCCGCTGGGCACGTCGAGCGCCAGCACCGGCGCGACAGCCGCGTCGATCGCCGCGATCAGTGCCGCGGCATCGGCGTCCGGCGCGCGCGACAGGCCGATGCCGAACACCGCGTCGACGACCAGGTCGGCCGACGACAGCCGTCCGCCGTCGAATGCCGCGACCTGTCCGCCGGCCTCGACGTAGGCCGCGCAGGCCGCGCGCGCGATGCCGGTCCGCGGCGCGTGCGCGTCGAGCCGGACCACCCGCACGTCGCAGCCGGCCAGCAACGCATGCCGCGCGAGCACGTAGCCGTCGCCGCCGTTGTTGCCCGGCCCGCAGGCGACGACGATGCGCCGCGCCGAGGGCCAACGCGCCTGCAGCAGGCACCACGCGGCCAGTCCGGCGCGCGCCATCAATGCACCGGCATCGCCGCCCTCGGCCGCGATGGCCGCGGCCTCGATGGCGCGCAGCGCCGCGGCGTCGTACAGCGGGGTTCCCGGCAGCGACGCCGCGTTCGGGGCACAGGGTGGGCTCATCGGGCCGATTCTATACTTCGCGCACCGTGAACCCGCGTCCGACCATCCCCGACCCCGCCGCATCGGCAGCCCCCTCCCCCGATCCGCGGCACGTCGCCGCGCGCATCCGTGCGATCGCGGCCGACATGGGTTTCCAGCGCTGCGGTATCGCCGGCATCGAGCTCGCCGAGGACGAGGCCCACCTGCGCGACTGGCTCGCGCAGGGCCTGTACGGGACGATGGACTGGATGGCGCGCCACGGCACGATGCGCGCGCGGCCGGCCGAGCTGCTGCCCGGCACGGTCCGGGTGATCTCGGTCGGCCTCGACTACGGCCGCAACGACGACGACAGCGCCTGGGAGACATTGGCCGACGGCCGGCGCGCCTACATCGCGCGCTACGCCTTGGGCCGCGACTACCACAAGCTCATGCGCAACCGGCTGCAGACGCTCGCGCGCCGCATCGGCGAGGAGATCGGCCCGTTCGGCCACCGGGTGTTCGTCGATTCGGCGCCGGTGCTCGAGCGCGCGCTCGCGCGCAACGCGGGGCTGGGCTGGATCGGCAAGCACACCTGCCTGATCGACAAGCGCGGCGGCTCGTGGTTCTTCCTCGGCGAGATCTACGTCGACGTGCCGCTGCCGATCGATCCGCCGGCGAGCGCGCACTGCGGTACCTGCACGCGCTGCATCGACGTCTGCCCGACGCAGGCGATCGTCGCGCCGCACCGTCTCGATGCGCGGCGCTGCATCTCCTATCTGACGATCGAGCACGACGGCGCGATCCCCGAGCCGCTGCGCGCGCCGATCGGCAACCGCATCTTCGGCTGCGACGACTGCCAGCTGGTCTGCCCGTGGAACAAGTTCGCCAAGCGCCACGACGAGCCGGACTTCCGCGCGCGCAACAACCTGGACACCGCGACGCTGGCCGAATTGTTCGCCTGGGACGAAGACGAATTCCTCCAGCGCACCGAAGGCTCGCCGATCCGCCGCAGCGGGCATCGTCGCTGGCTGCGCAACCTCGCCGTCGCACTGGGCAACGCACCGACGACGCCCGAAACGCTGGCCGCGCTGCATTCGCGCCGGGATTCGGGCGACACACTGGTCGACGAACACGTCGACTGGGCGCTGGCGCGCCACGGCGAGATCTAGGCCCGCGCCGGCGCGCCACGCCCGAATCCGCCCCACGATGCGAGCGCCGACCCCACGTAGGAGCGCGCTTGCGCGCGATGGGGCATTTCCGATCACGCCCTCGCGCGCAAGCGCGCTCCTACGGGAGGGCCAACGGCACGCCTACCGCGCGCGCATCTCATCGAACAGCGCGCCAGCCGATCAAGCACCGGGCACGCCGCCCAAGCGTCAGCCCATGTAGAAGCGCGCTTGCGCGCGATGAAGCATTTCTGGCAACGCCCATCGCGCGCAAGCGCGCTCCTACAGGAGAGCCAACGGCACGCCTACCGCGCGCGCATCTCATCGAACAGCGCGCCAGCCGATCGAGCACCGGTACGCCGCTCCAAGCGTCAGCCCCATGTAGGAGCGCGCTTGCGCGCGATGAAGCATTCCTGGCAACGCCCATCGCGCGCAAGCGCGCTCCTACACGAGAGCCACCGGCGCGCCTACGGCGCGGGCATCTCATCGAACAGCGCGCCAGCCGGTCGAACACCGGTACGCCGCTCCAAGCGTCAGCCCCATGTAGGAGCGCGCTTGCGCGCGGTGAAGCATTCCCGGCAAACGCCCATCGCGCGCAAGCGCGCTCCTACGGGAGAGCCACCGGCGCGCCTACGGCGCGGACGACCGGCGTGCGTGGATCTCGTCGAGCAGTGCGCGGGTGACCGGGTCGGCGATCTCGACGTCCTGGCCTTGGACCGCGGGCAGCAGTTCGCCGGCGATGCGCTTGCCCAGTTCGACGCCCCACTGGTCGAAGGCGTTGATGCCCCACAGCACCGACTGCGCGTAGACGCTGTGCTCGTAGAGCGCGATCAGCGCACCGAGGCTGCGGGGCTCGAGCCGGTCGAGCAGCAGCAGCGTCGACGGCCGGTTGCCGGGATAGGACTTCTGCGGATCGTCCGCGGCAAAACCGTTGGCCAGCGCCTGCGTCTGCGCGAGCAGGTTCGACAGCAGCGCGTCGTGATTGTCGGCGTGCGGATGCGCAGGCTTGGCGACGCCGATGAAATCGGCCGGCACCGTTTGCGTCCCTTGGTGCAGCGCCTGGAAGAAACTGTGCTGCGAGTTGGTGCCCGGCCCGCCCCAAAGCACCGGCACGGTGTCCAGACCGACCGGCGCGCCTTCCGGCGTGACCGACTTGCCCAGGCTCTCCATCACCAGCTGCTGCAGGTAGGCCGGCAGCAGCGCCAGGCGCTCGTCGTAGGGCAGCACCGCGTGCGTGGCCAGGCCCAGCGCGTTGCGGTTCCAGACCGCGATCAGCGCATGCAGCAGCGGCAGGTTGCCGTCCAGCGGCGCCTGCAGGGCGTGCGCGTCCATCTCCGCCGCGCCGTCGAGCAGCGCGTCGAAGCCGTCGGCCCCGATCGCCAGCGCGATCGAGAAACCGACCGCCGACCACAGCGAGTAGCGGCCGCCGACCCAGTCCCACATCGGCAGCACGCGTTCGGGCGCGACGCCGAAGGCCTGCGCGCGCGGCACGTTGGCGCTGACCGCGTACAGGCGCTCGCTGCCGCCCAGCCAGTCGCGCACGACCGCGCCGTTGAGCAGCGTCTCCTGCGTGCCGAACGTCTTGGAGACGAGGATCGCGGCGGTCCTCGACGGATCGAGCTTCGCGAGGCGGTGCTGCGCGTCGCTGCCGTCGACGTTGGTCAGGAAATGCACCCGGAAACGGCCGGTGCCGAAGTCCTTGAGCGCGTCGACCACCAGCCGCGGGCCGAGATCGGAGCCGCCGATGCCGACGTTGACGATGTCGGTGACGTCGGACGCCTCGAGCTGCGCGACCAGCGCGCGCATGCGCGTGCGCGCGGCGAGCGCCTGCTCGCGTGCGTCGCGCGCCACCGGCGACTGCGACAGCGCCGAGCGCAGCGCGACGTGCAGCGCCGGGCGCTGCTCGGAGGTGTTGACGATGGCGCCGTCGAACAGCGCGCGCATCGCGTCCGCCAGTTCGGCCGACGCGCCGAGCGCGAGCAGCGCATCGCGCGCATCGCGGTCGAAGCGCTGGCGCGCGAAGCTGGCGTAGAGCCCGCCCACGCGCAGCGCGAAGTCGCGCGGGCGCGCGGCATCGTCGGCGACGAGGTCGGCGATGCGCGCCGCGTCCAGGCGCCGCGCATGCGGCGCCAGCGTGTCCTCGATCCGCTGCGCCGCCGTCGTCATCAGGCCGCCTGCGCCGGGATCGAATCGTTGGTGTGGGTCATCCGATTCTGCCGGTCGACGTAGACCAGCGTCGGCTTGAACGCCGCCACCTGCGCCTCGTCGAGCGCGCCGTAGGCGCAGATGATCACCAGATCGCCGACACCGGCCTTGTGCGCGGCCGCGCCGTTGACCGAGATGATGCCGCTGCCGGCCTCGGCGCGGATCGCGTAGGTCGCGAAGCGCTCGCCGTTGTTGATGTTGTAGATCTCGATGCGCTCGTACTCACGGATGCCCGACAGGTCGAGCAGGTGACCGTCGATCGCGCACGAGCCTTCGTAGTGCAGCTCGGCGTGGGTCACGGACGCGCGGTGGATCTTGGCTTTGAGCAGGGTCAGTTGCATGGCGGCGGCCGGTTCGCGGCCTCGGAAAACGCGGGGTTTCCGCAGGAATCGGCAAGTATAGGGGCCGGCTGCGGCATCGCAACATGCCGCCCGCGCACGCGGGCGGCGATTCAGCCGGCCGTGGGCGATGGCGTGAGGCTGAATTCGAGGTTGTCGATCAGCCGCGTCGTGCCCAGCCGCGCGGCCAGCAGTGCGACGACGTCCCGATCGCCCGGCGCCAGCGGCCCGAGCGCCGGGGTGCGCACGACCGCGTAGTCGACCGCGAAGCCCTGCGCGCGCAACTGCGCCTCGGCGTCGGCCTCCACCTGCGCCGGCGTGCGGCCGGCGCGCAGGCCGCCGCGCATCGCCTGCAGCGTGCGGTAGAGCTGCGGCGCCAGCGCGCGCTGGCCGGCATCGAGGTACTGGTTGCGCGAACTCAGCGCGAGCCCGTCGGCGTCGCGGGCGATCGCGACCGGCAACAGCTCGACCGGGAACGCGAGCTCGGCCACCAGGTGCGCGATCACCGCCAGCTGCTGGTAGTCCTTGCGGCCGAACGCCGCGACGTCGGGCCGGACCTGGTTGAACAGGCGCGCGACGACCGTCGCCACACCGTCGAAATGCCCCGGCCGGTGTGCGCCGTCGAGCACCTCGGTGATCCCGGGCACGCGCACGGTGACCGTGTTCGCCAGTCCCAGCGGGTACATCGTCCCCACCGACGGCTGCCACAGCAGGTCGCAGCCCGCGGCGGCCAGGCCCTGCGCGTCCTGCTCGGGCGTGCGCGGATAGCGGGCGAAGTCCTCGTTGGGCCCGAACTGCGTGGGATTGACGAATACGCTGGCGACGACGCGGTCCACGCGCGCGCGCAGCGCCTCGACCAGGGAGAAATGCCCCGCGTGCAGGTTGCCCATCGTCGGCACCAGGCCCACGCGCAGGCCGGCGCGCTTCCAGTCCGCGATGCGTTCGCGCAGGACGGGCAGGCTGTCGACGGTTTCGATCATGACGGGCGTACGGAAAGAGAGGAAGAAAGGCCGCTGGCGGGCCCGACGGCGATCCGGCGGACCACGGCGCTCAGCTGTAGGAATGCTCGGGCCCGGGGAAGCTGCCGTCGCGCACGGCTTCGACATAGGCGCGCGCCGCGCCGGCGACCGAGCCGCCGTCGGCCAGGAAGTCGCGGACGAATTTCGGCCGGCGGTGGCCGCTGTCCAGGCCCAGCATGTCGTGCAGCACCAGCACCTGCCCGTCGCAGCCGGGGCCGGCGCCGATGCCGATCGTCGGCACCGGCGAGGCGGCGGTGATCCCGGCGGCCAGCGCGGCCGGCACGCCCTCGAGCACGATCAGCGATGCGCCGGCTTCGGCGATGCCCAGCGCGTCCTCGCGCAGCGCCTGCGCCGCGGCCTCGCCGCGGCCCTGCACCTTGAAGCCGCCGAAGCGCAACACCGACTGCGGGGTCAGGCCCAGGTGCGCGCAGACCGGGATCTCGCGCTCGACCAGGAAACGCACGACCTCGCGCTTGTTCGCGGTCGCGCCTTCGAGCTTGACCATGCCCGCGCCGGCCTGCAGCAGCCGCGTCGAGGCGTCGAGCGCACGCTCGGGCGTTGCGTCGGCCTGGAACGGCAGGTCGGCGACGATCAGCGCGCGCCGCGTCGCCCGCGCCACGCAGGCGGTGTGGTAGACCATGTCGTCGACGGTGACCGGCAGCGTCGAGCCGTGTCCCTGCACCACCATGCCCAGCGAATCGCCGATCAGCAGCAGCTCGACGCCGGCCGCGTCGAACGTGCGCGCGAAGCCCGCGTCGTAGGCGGTGAGCATCGAGAGCCGGCGGCCCGCGGCGCGGGCCTCGAACAGCGCGGGCACGGTAACCGGCGCGGAGGGGTTGGAGGTCGTCATCGCACTAGGGTATCGCTTCGATGTCGCCCCGATCCATGCCGGCGAGCACCTCGACCGCCGCGCCGACGCCGGGGATCGTCGCATCCGGCGCCACGTCGAGCAGCGGCACCAGCGCGAATGCACGCGCGTGCAGGTGCGGATGCGGAACGATCAGTCCCGGCAGCGCGACGACGGCGTCCCCGTACAGCAGCAGGTCGAGGTCGAGCGTGCGCGGCCCCCAGCGGTCGCTGCCGTCGGCGGCGCGGCGCCGGCCCATCGCGGTCTCGATCGACAGCAGCGCCTCGAGCAGCGCCGCCGGCGGCAGGTCCGTCTCGAACGCGGCTGCGGCGTTGACGAAGTCCGGCTGATCGGCCACGCCCCAGGCGGGCGTGCGGTAGAGCCGCGACAGCGCGAACGCAGAGACGCCCGGCAGCGCCGCCAGCGCACGCGCAGCGACGCGCAGCGTCCCCGCCGCGTCGCCGAGGTTGGCGCCGAGCCCGACGCAGGCGCGGACCCGCGCCGTGCCCGCCCCCGGCGGCGCAGCGCTCATCCTGCGGCGGCGGGCGCGCGCCGGCGACGGCGCTTGCGGCGCGGCGCCTGGGCCTCGCCGTCCGCGTCGTCCTCGCCCGGAAACAGCGCGATCGCATGATCCGGATCGCGCTGCGCCTCCTGCCAGAACGCGACGTCGGCGGCATGCGCGTCGGACGCCGCGCTGCGCAGCACCAGGAAATCGAACGCGGCGCGGAAGCGCGGATGCGACAGCATCCGGGTCACGCGCTTGCGCTGGCGCTGCGGGAAGCGCGCCTGCAGCAGCCAGATCTCCTGCATCGGCAGCGAGAACCGGCGCGGCAGCGCGACCGTCGACAGCTGATGCAGCGTCACCCGGTCCGCAGCGCGGCGCTGCGCATCGATCGGCTGCACGCCCTCGGACTGCAGCTTCATCAAGGTCCTGCAGTACGCCGGCCACAGCAACGTCGCGAACAGGAACGCCGGCGACACCGGATCGCCGGCGGCGATGCGCGCATCGGTCGAGCGCAGTCCCGCGACGACCATCGTGCGCAGCGCCCCGCTGCGGTTGCTCGCCAGCGCCTTCGCGGTCTCGGGAAACAGCGCGCCCAGCAGGCCATGGCGTTCCAGGCCCTCGAAGCTCGCCACCGCGTGTCCCGACAGGAACAGCTTCAGGCATTCCTCGAACAGTCGCGCCGGCGCCGCCTCGGCCAGCAGCCCCGCCAGCTGCGGGATCGGCGCCGCGGTGTCGGGCGCGATCGAGAAGTCCAGCTTCGCCGCCAGCCGTACCGCGCGCAGCATCCGCACCGGATCCTCGCGGTAGCGCGTCTCCGGATCGCCGATCAGCCGCAGCACCCGGTTCTCGACGTCCTCGAAGCCGCCGACGTAGTCGCGCACCGAGAAGTCGGCGATCGCGTAATAGAGCGCGTTCGCGGTGAAGTCGCGCCGGATCGCATCGTCCTCGATCGTGCCGTAGACGTTGTCGCGCAGCAGGCGGCCGTCGTCGTGGACCTCGCGGTCACCGCTGCCGTCGTCGACGTTGGCGCGGAACGTCGCGACCTCGATGATCTCGCGGCCGAACACCACGTGTGCCAGCCGGAAGCGCCGCCCGATCAGACGGCAATTGCGGAACAGTGCCTTGACCTGCTCGGGGGTCGCGTCGGTCGCGACGTCGAAGTCCTTGGGCGCCAGGCCGACGAGGATGTCGCGGACCGCACCGCCGACCAGATAGGCGGCGTGCCCGGCCTCGTGCAGCCGGTAGAGCACGCGCAGCGCGCTCTGGCTGATCTGCCGGCGCGAGATGGCGTGCTGGTCGCGGGGGATGGTCCGCAGCGCGGAGCCGAGGGTCGAAGTGTCGTCGTGCATCAAAATGAAAATTTTCCGTGGGCGACCCGTTGCGGGGCCCGCAAGCCTGCTATACTAGCAAGCTGCACACGTCTTCAGACGCACTGCAGACCGGTCGTCCAACCGGTCGCCGCCTTGGCGGCATACCAGCTCCCTTCGTCTAGAGGCCTAGGACGTGGCCCTCTCAAGGCTAAAACACGGGTTCGAATCCCGTAGGGAGCGCCATCTTCAAGAAAAAGACCCGCGCAAGCGGGTCTTTTTCGTTGGGGCGTCCGGCAGGCGCACTTCGCTTCGCCGGACTGCCCCCACCCGGCGCGCAGGCGCGCCGACCTCCCCCGCACGCGGGGGAGGTGCCCCAGGCCACCGCTCACACCGACACCATCGCGCGCCTCGCCTTCCATTCCGCCGCCGGGAGAGCGTCCAGTGCCCGCTGGGTGCCGGGCCGACCAAGCGGGTATCGGGCCGCGACTCGGCGCGGTACCCGGCGGACACACACTGCCACGGCGACGGCGCGCTGCAGGCGAACCAAGGACCCACCAGCGTCGTTACGCCCCGCCTCCCGTTCCGCCGCCGGGAGAACGTCCAGTGCCCGCCGGGTGCCGGGCCGACCAAGCGGATATCGGGCCGCGACTCGGCGCGGTACCCGGCGGGCACGCACGCACTGCCACTTGGCGACGTCGCGCTGCAGGCGAACCAAGGACCCACCAGCGTCGTTGCGCCTCGCCTTCCGTTCCGCCGCCGGGAGAGCGTCCAGTGCCCGCCGGGTGCCGGGCCGACCAAGCGGATATCGGGCCGCGACTCGGCGCGGTACCCGGCGGGCACGCACGCATTGCGAGTCCGTTTCGTCGCATCGAATTCCAAGTCCCGCCTTCGCCCGACCCGGCGCACAAGCGCGCCGATCTTCCTCGCACGCCAGGAGGTGACGACGCCCGCGCGAGCGCGCAAATGCGAATCCTTCCCACCGAAGCGGGGACCGCTGCCTTAAACTTGTCGCATTGCCGCGCGCTCGAAGATCTCCATGCCTTTCGTCGTCACCGAAAACTGCATCAAGTGCAAGTACACCGACTGTGTCGAAGTCTGCCCGGTGGACTGCTTCCACGAAGGCCCGAACTTCCTCGTCATCGATCCCGACGAGTGCATCGACTGCACCCTGTGCGAGCCCGAGTGCCCGATCAACGCGATCTATCCCGAGGACGACGTCCCCGCCGGCCAGGAGCAGTACGTCGCCCTGAACGCCGAACTGTCGCAGGCCTGGCCGGTCATCACCACGCGCAAGGACCCCCTGCCCGACGCCAAGGACTGGGAAGGCAAGCCCGGCAAGCTCCCCCTGCTCGAACGCTGAGGCGCAGCGCCCCAGATCGAAACGCAGAACGGGCGCCGCAGGGCGCCCGTTCCGGTATGGCGGCAGCGCACGACCCGACCGGGCCGCGCGCCCATCGCATCAGTCGGCCAGCGCCGCCCGCAGCGCCGCGATCACCCGCTCCGCGCCTGCGCCGGTCGCCGCCACGCCGCGCGGATCGACCGCCGACACCGACGTCCCACCCTGCCCCGCGCCCACGCGCACCAGGAACTGGCTGCCCGCGTATGCGACGTCGTAGGTGCCCAGCGCCTGCGACTGGCTGTTGACGACCACGCCCTCGATCCCGGCCAGCGCCTCGCCGACCCGCGCGAACACCGCCTCGCGCTCGCCCGCCACCGTGAACCCGACGTTCGAGGCGGCGGCCGCCACCGTGCCCGAGCGCGTCGCCGAGCCCGCCGCCGGCAGCGCCATCGCCCCGTCTGTCCGCGGCTGGTCCAGGTCCGGCGGCACTTCCAGCGGACGGCTCTCGGGGCTCTGCGCGTAGAGCGCGTTTTCCTTCTTGAACCAGCGGCAGCCGCTGGCGCCCACGACCGCGACGGCCAGGACGGCGATGGCGACGTAACGGATGGGGGAATGGGATCGACGCATGGGTGGAGTTCTCCTGGGAAATCAGGCGGCGCGCGCGCGGCAGGACCCTTCGAGGTCCGCCGCCAGTCGCGCCGCGTCGTCGGCCTGCGCGCGATGCGCCTCGGCCAGTGAAGTCAGCGGCAGCCGCAGCCCGTGGCCGAAGCCCTGGCGCGCCAGCACCGCCTTGACCGGGATCGGGTTCGATTCGATGCCCGAGAACGCATGGATCGGCTGCAGCCGCGCGTCCCAGGCCATCGCCTCGTCCGTGCGGCCCGAACGCGCCAGCTCGCACAGGTGGCGGAACGCGGCGGGCACGATGTTGGAGACCACCGAGATCGTGCCGTCGGCCCCTGCCAGCATCGCACGCGCGGCAGTGGGATCGTCGCCGCTGAGCACCGAGAAGCCCTCGCCCTGGAGCGCCAGCAGCGCCTGCATCCGCGCCTGCCCGTTGTGCGCCTCCTTGATCCCGACGATGCGCGGATGCGTCGCCAGCCCGGCGACGGTCTCCGGCAGCAGATCGGTCCCGGTGCGGCCGGGCACGTTGTAGAGCACGACCGGCGCCGCGCCGTCGTCGGCGATCGCCCGGAAGTGCGCGTCCAGGCCCGGCTGGGTCGGGCGCACGTAGGCCGGCACCACGACCAGCGCCGCGTCGATGCCCAGCGCGGCCGCGCGGCGGGTCAGCGCGACCGTCTTCGCGGTGCCCGGCTGCCCGGTCCCGGCCAGCACCGGCACGCGTCCGGCCACGCGCTCGACGGCGTCGGCGATCAGCCAGTCGTACTCGTCGTCGTCAAGCGTCGCCGCCTCGCCGGTCGAACCGGCGACCACCAGCCCCTGGGTCCCCGCCGCCAACTGCGCGTCCACCAGGCGTTTCCACGCCGGCCGGTCGAGCGCGCCCGAGGACGTGAACGGAGTGGCGAGGGCGGTGATGCTGCCGGAGAGTCGCAAGATGATGAACCCGGGGACGAGGAGGGAGGCGGAACTACCGCCGGGACGCGCCGATGGACGCACGAACGGCGGAAACACGCGGAAAATGCCGGCCGATGTTACTTGCGGCCGCGAAGCGCGGGCAAGTATGCTGACCGCGGCGCCGGCCCCGGCCGGTTCGCCGTTCACCCTCCAGTCGCCCTCGACGCCACCCGTCGAACAGATCCACCGCCGCGGACGCCGCCTTGACCGATTCCGATACCGCTTCACGGCCTGCGCCGAACGAGAACTACCTGCTCATCAACGCCTACACCACGCATCCGGCCTCGCCGCTGCTGTCGGTGTCGCGGCGGATCGCCGACAGCGGCTGCAACCTCGTCGACACCCGCCTGTCCACGGTGGGCCGCGACGTATCGGTCACCGCGCTGGCCAACGGCCCGTGGGACGCGGTCGCCAAGCTCGAGGCGATGCTCACCCGGCTCGAGCGCGAGGAAGGCCTGAAGCTGATCTGGTACCGCACAGGCCCCAAGCCCGTGCAGTCGAACCTGCTGCCGTACGTGGTCGAGGTCGTCGCGGCCGACAAGCCCGGCATCCTGTTCCAGCTGGCCGACTTCTTCGACCGGCAGGGCATCACGATCGAGAGCCTGCATTCCTCGCGCTACCGCGCGATGCAGACCGGCGCGGACATGTTCTCGGCGCAGATCACGGTCGGCATCCCCTCGAACATGCACATCGCCGCGTTGCGCGACGACTTCCTCGAGTTCTGCGACCATCTGAACCTCGACGCCATCATGGACCCGATGAAGTTCTGATGCCGATGGCGCACCGCTTGCCTCCCGCATCCGCTTCGCGCATCGTGGCGCGCAACGCCACCGGCATGGAACGGCCGACCGCTCGATGAGCGCCACCCCGCTCGCCGTCTCGACGCTGCAGCTGCCGCTGGCCCTGTCCGGCGGCACGACCACCACGCTCGCCGCATACGCGGGCCGCTGGCTGGCGCTGTACTTCTATCCCAAGGACGCCACGCCCGGCTGCACGACCGAGGGGCTGGATTTCAACGCGCTGCTGCCGCGCTTCGGCGCGCGACACGCCGACGTGCTCGGCGTGTCGCGCGACTCGGTGCGCGCGCACGACAACTTCTGCGCAAAGCAGGGCTTCGCGTTCCCGCTGGTCAGCGACGCCGACGAGGCGCTGTGCCGCGCGTTCGACGTCATCCGCGAGAAGACGATGTACGGCCGCAAGGTGCTCGGCATCGAGCGCAGCACGTTCCTGATCGACCCGACGGGCCGCATCGTCGCCGAGTGGCGCAAGGTCCGCGTCGCCGGCCACGCCCAGGCCGTGCTCGACGCGCTGCAGGCCGCGCAGTCCCGGTGATCGCCCTGTCCCGCCACGGCGGCCGCCATCCCGGATCCCGGGCCATGGCGGCGCCGCCGTGCGCGGTCCGCGCCTGCCGTCCGCCCGGCCTCACCCGTTCTCGACCGCCGGCGCGGATGCTGGCGTCGAGCCCGTTTCCCTCCCCGCCCCGCCACGGAGCGCCGCGACCACGATGATGACCCAAGGCAAGCGCGTCTACGTCCTCGACACCAACGTGCTGATGCACGATCCCACGGCGCTGTTCAAGTTCGAGGAGCACGATGTCTACCTGCCGATGCAGGTGATCGAGGAGCTCGACAACGCCAAGAAGGGCACCAGCGAATCGAGCCGCAACGCGCGGCAGGTCAGCCGGTTCATCAACGAACTGATCGAGGCCTCGGGCAGCGAGCGCATCGCCTCGGGCCTGCCGCTGGCGCGCCCGCAGGGCCTGCAGCTGCGCGGCGCCAACAGCGTGGGTTGCCTGCGCTTCCAGACCACGGTGCCGAAGGAGGACAAGACCTCGTTCGGCGCGGTCGCACCCGACAACCGCATCCTCGGCGCGATCCTGGCGCTCAAGCGCGACGAGCCCGACTACCCGGTGGTGTTCGTCTCCAAGGACATCAACCTGCGGATCAAGGCCGCGATCGCCGGCATCGCCAACGAGGACTACGAGAACGACCGCGCGCTCGACGACTTCAGCCTGCTCTACACCGGCGCCACCGCGCTGCCCGAGGACTTCTGGTCGCGGCACGGCAAGGACCTGCGCTCGTGGACCGACAAGGGACGTACGTTCTACGAGCTCGCGGCCGACGAGGAAGACGGCTGGTATCCCAACCAGTTCCTGTACCTGCCGGGCGACGAGGAATCGGAGTTCCGCGTCGCGGCGGTCGAGGACGGGCGCGCGACGCTGCAGATCGTCGACGACTTCCGCCACAACCAGCACGCGGTCTGGGGCATCCTGGCGCGCAACCGCGAGCAGAACTTCGCGCTCAACGCGCTGATGGACCCGGACATCGACTTCGTCACGCTGCTGGGCACCGCCGGCACCGGCAAGACGCTGCTGGCGCTCGCGGCGGGCCTGGCGCAGACGATGGACCAGCAGCGCTACCGCGAGATCATCATGACCCGCGCGACGGTCAGCGTCGGCGAGGACATCGGCTTCCTGCCCGGCACCGAGGAGGAGAAGATGACGCCGTGGATGGGCGCGCTGACCGACAACCTCGAGGTGCTCACGCACAACCAGGAAGGCGGCAGCTGGGGCCGCGCGGCGACGAACGACCTGCTCGCGTCGCGGATCAAGATCCGCTCGCTGAACTTCATGCGCGGGCGCACGTTCCTCAGCCGCTACCTGATCCTCGACGAGGCGCAGAACCTCACGCCCAAGCAGATGAAGACGCTGATCACCCGCGCCGGCCCGGGCACCAAGATCGTGTGCCTGGGCAACGTCGAGCAGATCGACACCCCGTACCTGACCGAGACGACGTCGGGCCTGACCTACGCGGTGGACCGCTTCAAGCACTGGGCGCACAGCGCGCACATCACGCTGCGGCGCGGCGAGCGTTCGCGCCTGGCCGATTTCGCGTCCGAGGTGCTCTGACCGAGGCAACGCCGGGGCGGCGCCGGCGCCCGAGGACGCGCGCCGCCCCGGCGTCTGGACGCGCTCGTCCTGCACCGCGGACGTGATGCATCAGACATCGATATGCAGTGCTCCAGCTTGCAGGGACATGCGCTGCGGTGCAACATGGGCGGGTGCTCGGGTTCCCGCCATGATTTCCGCCACCCAGTTGCGTGCCGCACGCGCGTTGCTCGGCGTCGACCAGCGCACGCTGGCGGCGATGTCGGGCGTGTCGCTGCCGACGGTCCAGCGCATGGAGGCCAGCCAGGGCCGTGTGCGCGGTTCGATCGCGACGCTGACCAAGATCGTCGACGCACTGGAGGCGGCCGGCGTGGAACTGATCGGCAACGACCGTCCCAGCCACGGACGCGGCCGCGGCGTGCGGCTCAAGGACCCGGCATGAGCGCTTCCCGGACCGACCAGGCGGTGCGCTGAGGCGATGGGCATGCAGCTGCCACGCTGGGTCTGGGTGGGCGCGGTGACGCTGGCGTGCATCGCCGGCATGGTCAACGTGATCGGCTATCTGGGCTTCGAGCACCTGGCCGTCAGCCACCTCACCGGCACCACCAGCCTGCTGGGCGCGGCGCTCGCCGACGGCGACTGGCGCCCGGTGCGGCACCTGTGGGCGATCCTGATCGCCTTCAGCCTCGGCGCGATGCTCAGCGGCCTGATCATCCAGGACAGCGCGCTGCGCCTGGGCCGGCGCTACGGCGTCGCGCTGTCGCTCGAGGCGCTGCTGCTGCTCGCCTCGGTGCCGCTGTTCGAATCGCAGCAGCTCAACGGCGCGCTGCTGGCGGCGATGGCCTGCGGCCTGCAGAACGCGATGGTGACGACCTACAGCGGCGCGATCGTGCGCACCACGCACCTGAGCGGCATGTTCACCGACCTGGGGATCGGCCTGGGCCACCTGATCCGCGGCATGCCGCTGCCGATGCGCCGGCTCACGCTCAGCGGCCTGATCATCGCCGGCTTCCTCGGCGGCGGCGTGCTCGGCACCTGGCTGTTCCGCGCCCTGCACTACCACGCGCTGCTGATCCCGTCGGCGCTGACCGGGCTGACCGGCATCGGCTATGCGGGCTACCGGCACTGGACGCTCGTGCGCGACGCGCGCCGCGACGCCTGAGCCCGGCACCGGCGCGTGCACGTCGGGCCGTTCCGGCAGAATAGCCGCATGCCCGACCATCGCCCTCCTTCCGCGCTCACCATCGCCGGCTCCGACTCGGGCGGCGGTGCCGGCATCCAGGCCGACCTGAAGACCTTCGCCGCCCAGCGCGTGCACGGCCTGTCGGCGATCGCGGCGCTGACCGCGCAGCACACCCGCGGCGTGACCGCCGTCCACGCTCCGCCGGTCGCGTTCCTGCAGGCGCAGATCGACGCCTGCTTCGACGACTTCGACGTGCGCGCGGTGAAGGTCGGCATGCTCGCAACCGCGCAGATCGTCGTCGCCGTGGCCGACGCGCTGGCGGCCCGTCCACAGGTCCCGGTCGTGCTCGATCCGGTGATGATCGCGACCTCCGGCGCGAAGCTGCTCGACGACGACGCGCTCGAGGCGCTGCGCACGCGCCTGCTGCCACGCGCGACCGTGCTCACGCCCAACATCCCCGAGGCCGAACTGCTGCTCGGCGCACCGATCGCCGACGCCGGCCGCGCACGCGCGGCGCTGGGCGAACTGCGTGCGATCGGCGCGCGCGGCGTGCTGCTCAAGGGCGGCCATCTCGACGAAGGGGCGTGCGTGGTGGACCGCTACGCCGACGCGCAGGCGCAGTTCGAGCACGCCGCGCCGCGGCTGGACATCGACGGCCACGGCACCGGCTGCACGCTGTCGTCGGCGATCGCCGCGCGCCTGGCGCTCGGCGCGTCGCCGGCCGAGGCCTGCCGCCAGGCGATCGACTACGTGCACGCGACGATGCGCGACGCCTACCGTCCCGGCGCGAGCGCGGTCAGCGTGCTCGGCCACCTGGGCCCGCTGGTGCCATGAGCACCGCGTCGCCGCGCCCCCTGCCCCAGGTCGCCGGCGACGGCCACCGCTACGAGCTGATCGCATGCGTGCCGGCCTCGCCGCGGCGCAGCCTGCTGTGGCTGCCCGCGATGGGCGTGCCGGCCAGGCACTACCTGCCGTTCGCCGAACGCCTGGCGGCGCACGACGTCGCGGTGTTCCTGCACGAGTGGCGCGGCATCGGCTCGAGCGCGCTGCGTGCCGGGCGACGCACCGACTGGGGCTACCGCGATCTGCTGGTGCACGACATCGCCTGCAGCGACGCGGCGATGCGCGCGGCCGTGCCCGGTGTCGCACGCGCGGTCGGCGGCCACAGCCTCGGCGGGCAACTGGCCTGCTGCCATCTCGCGTGCCGGCCCCACGCTGCGCAGGCGCTGTGGCTGGTCGCCAGCGGCGCGCCGTACTGGCGCGCGTTCCCCGCGCCGCGCGCATTCGCGCTGCCGCCGCTCTACCGGTTCATGGCCTGGTTGTCACGGGTCAACGGCGTCCTGCCCGGCCGCCGGCTGGGCTTCGGCGGCAACGAGGCCCGCGGCGTCATCGCCGACTGGACGCGCAGCGGCCTGTCCGGCCGCTACGGCGCGGCCGGGCTCGATCTCGACCTGGACGCCGGGCTGCGACGCGTCGACGTGCCGGTCCGCGCCGCCGTGCTGGCCGACGACTGGCTGGGCCCGGCGTCGTCGCTGCGCTGCCTGCTCGGCAAGCTCGCCACGCGCACGCCCGAGGTCGCGACCTTCGACGCGACGGCGCTGGGCGCCCGCGCCGACCACTTCGCCTGGATGCGGCAGCCGGACGCGATCGCCGACTGGCTCGCGCGCGCCTGAGCCGAGGGCGTCGGAGCGTCCGCTACACTGCGCGGTCCCTCTTTTCACGGCGATCCGATTCCATGAGCGCAGCGCTGCCCGCACGCGACGACATCCGCATCTCCGTCGTCGGCCTGGGATACGTCGGCCTGCCGCTCGCGGTCGCGTTCGGGCGCCGCCATCCCACGCTGGGCTTCGATATCGACCAGGACCGCGTCGAGGCGCTGCAGGCCGGGCACGACCACACGCGCGAGCTGTCGGAAGACGAACTGCGCGCCGCCGCACGCCTGCGCTACAGCGCCGACCCCGCCGCGCTGGCCGGCTGCAACGTGCACGTGATCACGGTACCGACCCCGGTCGACGACTACCGGCGTCCGGACCTGTCGGCACTGGAGAGCGCAAGCCGCGCGGTCGGCGCCACGCTCACCGCCGGCGACGTGGTGATCTACGAATCCACCGTCTATCCCGGCGCGACCGAGGAGGTCTGCGTGCCGATCCTCGAGCGCGCCTCGGGCCTGCGCTACCGCGACGACTTCCACGTCGGCTACAGCCCCGAGCGGATCAACCCGGGCGACAAGCTGCACCGCCTGGAGAACACGCTCAAGGTCACCGCCGGCTCGTCGCCCGCGGCGGCCGACTTCGTCGACGCGCTCTACCGCGACATCGTCGAGGCCGGCACGCACCGGGTGTCGAGCATCCGCGTCGCCGAGGCCGCGAAGGTCATCGAGAACACGCAGCGCGACGTCAACATCGCGCTGGTCAACGAACTGGCGCTGATCTTCGAGCGGCTGGGCATCGACACCCACGAGGTGCTCGAAGCCGCCGGCACGAAGTGGAACTTCCTGCCGTTCCGCCCGGGCCTGGTCGGCGGCCACTGCATCGGCGTCGATCCGTACTACCTCACCCACAAGGCGCAGCAGATCGGCTACCACCCCGAGGTGATCCTCGCCGGCCGCCGCATCAACGACAGCATGGGCCTGCACGTCGCGCAGCGGCTGGTGAAGCTGATGCAGCAGCGCGGCATCCAGACCGCCGGCGCGCGCGTGCTGGTGCTGGGCCTGGCGTTCAAGGAGAACTGTCCGGACCTGCGCAACACGCGCGTCGTCGACGTGGTCGCCGAACTGCGCAGCTACGGCGTCGAAGTGGACGTGCACGACCCCTGGGTGGCGCCGGCCTACGCCGAGCACGAATACGGGCTGCGCCCGGTCGCCACGCCCGAGGCCGGCGCCTACGACGCGATGGTGCTGGCGGTCGCGCACACGCAGTTCCGCGAGCTCGGCAGCGCGGGCATCCGTGCGTTCGGCAAGCCGGGCGCGGTGCTGTTCGACGTCAAGGCGATCCTGCCGGCCGACGAGGTCGACGCGCGGCTGTAGCCGGACGCCCGGCGACGATCGCCGCTCCGAAGAAGCGCAAAAAGTCCTTCCCCCGAGCGCGGCCTGGAAGTTCCACTTCGGATGCGCAGCCGCCTGCCGCCCGGAAGCCGCTTCCCCCTCGGTCAAGGCCACTTCGTGGTCCGGCCACGCGAAGCACGCGCGGCCTTCGCATGGATGCGCGGCAGTGCCGCGCACGCCATCCATGCTCACCCTGCCTTGACTCGGGCGCGCGCCCGCTCCGCTGCACGGATCGGTCCGGCCCGGCGCAGCGCGCCGTGCGTTCGCCCGTTCGCGCGGCATGCCGCGCAGGCAGAGCGGGCACCCAGGGCGCGCTTGACGTGGCCACCGGCCGTCAGTCCGCTGCTGCGGACGCTTGCAACCCGACTTCGGTAGGTGCGGAGTCGCCCGCTGAAAGAAATCGCGCGCCTTCGGTCTCAGTGCGTCGTGCTGGACGGGAATTGCGATAGCGGCCATGGATGGCCCGCGGAGCGGGATGGAGAGCAGTCGCGGGCGGCGCGACGCGCGCTTCCGGAGAAGCACGCCCTGATCGAGCAGGCGCAAGATTCCGCTGACTTCGGCAAGACCAAAAACAAAACAAAAAAGCCGACGATCGCTCGCCGGCTCTTCTGTTTGTTCTGGCGCGCCCGGAAGGATTCGAACCTCCGACCCCCAAGTTCGTAGCCTGGTGCTCTATCCAACTGAGCTACGGGCGCCTTGAACAGGAGCGGAATTTTGCCGGTAAAGCGAAATTCCGTCAATGCCTTTGCGAGGATTTTTTCTTCCGTCGGTTTCGCCGACGTCGGAATCCAGACAATGGCGGAGAGTGAGGGATTCGAACCCTCGATGGAGCTTTTGACCCCATACTCCCTTAGCAGGGGAGCCCCTTCGGCCTCTCGGGCAACTCTCCGAAGCATCACATCAGGCGATCAATTGCCCGACGCGGTGCGAAGGATACCGATTCACCTCGTCTGCGGCAAATCCTCGTCGACATCGGCCGGTGCATCGACGCCTTCGCCGCGGTGGATGCGCTGGTAGATCTCCTCGCGATGGACGGCGACGTCCTTCGGCGCGGTGATGCCGATGCGCACCTGATTGCCCTTCACACCCAGTACCGTCACCGAGACCGAGTCCCCAATCATCAACGTCTCACCGACGCGACGGGTCAGAATCAACATAGAAATCTCCTGAGGCCGGCGCGGAACGCCCCGCCGGCGTGGACTGCAATTCGGACCGTTCTCGACCTTGGGAACCGATTACAGACCAATTGAACCGTGAAGGATGTCGTCTCGAACGCGGCGGGTCAACCGCGTTTGAAACGCGTTTAGCGTGCGCTTAACCGATCCGCGCACCGACCCAGGCCCCGACGTCGGCAAGCGCCGACCGCAGTGCCGGGCCATCCTCGCCGCCACCCTGCGCGAGGTCCGGGCGTCCACCGCCCTTGCCGCCGATCCGGCCGGCGATCTCCGACAGCAGCTCGCCGGCCTTGACGCGCCCGCTCGCGCTGCCCGCCACGCCCGCGACCAGCGCCGCGCGCCCGTCGCTGGCCCCGGCGAGCACGATGACCGCGTCGCCGAGCTGCTGCTTGAGGCGGTCGACCGCATCGCGCAGCGCCTTCGCGTCGAGCCCTTCGACGCGCGCGGCGACGACCTTGACGCCGCCGACGTCGACCGCGCTCGACGCGAGGTCGGCCGTGGCACCGCTGGCGGCCTTGGCCTTGAGCGCGTCGAGCTCGCGCTCGAGCTGCTTCTGGCGGTCGAGCAGCGCCCGCAGGCGATCGCCGACCTCGGCACCGGTGCCGCCGAGCAGCCCCGCCGCCTGCCGCAGGCGGTCTTCCTCGGCACGCACGTGGTCGAGCGCCGCCTGGCCGGTCAGCGCCTCGATCCGCCGCACGCCGGCCGACACGCCGCCCTCGGACACCAGCTTGAACAGGCCGATGCGGCCGGTGCGGTCGACGTGGGTGCCGCCGCACAGCTCGACCGACTCGCCCATCGTGACCACGCGCACGCGCTCGCCGTACTTCTCGCCGAACAGCGCCATCGCGCCGGCGTCGAGCGCGGCCTGCATGTCCATCTGCTCGATCGAGACCGGGTGGTTGGCGCGGACCTCGACGTTGACGCGGCGCTCGATCTCGGCGAGCTCGTCGGCGGCGACCGGCTGGAAATGCGAGAAATCGAAGCGCAGCCGCTCGGGCGCGACCAGCGAGCCCTTCTGCGCGACGTGCGTGCCGAGCAGGTCGCGCAGCGCGCCGTGCAGCAGGTGCGTGGCACTGTGGTTGAGCACGATGGTGCCGCGGCGCTCGGCGTCGACGTCGCCCCGCACGTGATCGCCGCGCCGCAGCGCGCCGGTGGCGAGCCGGCCCAGATGTCCATGGAACTGGCCGGCGAACTTCTGGGTGTCGCCGACCTCGAAGCGGAGACCCTCGGCCTCGAGCACGCCGGTATCGCCGACCTGGCCGCCCGACTCGCCGTAGAACGGCGTGCGGTCGAGGATCACCACCGCCTCGTCGCCCGCCTCGATCGCATCGACCGGGCGCCCATCCTTGAGCAGCGCGACGACCGTGAGATCGTCCGCCTGCGTGGCGTCGTAACCGACGAACACGGTCGGCGAGAGCTGCGCGACCAGCTCGGCCGGCAGCGCGGTGCCCGACGCGAAACGCCCGGCGGCGCGCGCGGTCTCGCGCTGGCGCTGCATCGCGGCGTCGAAGCCGGCCATGTCGACCTCCAGCCCGCGCTCGCGCGCGATGTCGGCGGTGAGGTCGAGCGGGAAGCCGTAGGTGTCGTAGAGGCGGAAGGCGTCCTCGCCGGGAATCGCGCCCTCGCTGCGGGCGGCGACCTCGTCGAAGATGCGCATGCCCGCATCGAGCGTCTCGGCGAAGCGCTCCTCCTCGGCGCGCAACGCGCGTTCGACCAGCGCGCGCTTGTCGCGCAGCTCGGGATATGCATCGCCCATCGCCGCGTCGAGCGTGGCCACCATCGCGTGGAAGAACGGCTGGCGCACGCCGAGCATCCAGCCGTGGCGCAGCGCGCGACGGATGATCCGGCGCAGCACGTAGCCGCGGCCCTCGTTGGACGGCAGCACGCCGTCGACGATCAGGAAGCTGCAGGCGCGAATGTGGTCGGCGATCACGCGCAGCGACTTGTTCTCCAAGTCAGCCGTCGCGGTGAGTTCGGCCGCCTTGCGGATCAGGGCCTGGAACAGGTCGATCTCGTAGTTGCTGTGCACGCCCTGCAGGATCGCCGCCAGGCGCTCCAGCCCCATGCCGGTATCGACGCACGGCGCCGGCAGCGGTGCGAGCGTGCCGTCGGCCTGGCGGTCGAACTGCATGAACACCAGGTTCCAGATCTCGATGAAGCGGTCGCCGTCCTCGTCAGGCGAGCCCGGCGGTCCACCGGCGATGTGATCGCCGTGGTCGTAGAAGATCTCAGTGCACGGGCCGCAGGGGCCGGTGTCGGCCATCTGCCAGAAATTGTCGGAAGCGAATGGCGCGCCCTTGTTGTCGCCGATGCGGACGATGCGGTCCTCCGGCACGCCGACCATGTCGCGCCACAGCGCATAGGCCTCGTCGTCGGTGTGGTAGACGGTGACCAGCAGGCGCTCGGCCGGCAGCTTCCAGACGCCGGTCAGCAGCTCCCAGGCCCAGGCGATCGCGTCCCGCTTGAAGTAGTCGCCGAACGACCAGTTGCCGAGCATCTCGAAGAACGTGTGGTGGCGCGCGGTGTAGCCGACCGCGTCGAGGTCGTTGTGCTTGCCGCCCGCGCGCAGGCAGCGCTGCACGTCGGCCGCGCGCACGTAGCTGCGCTTCTCCGCGCCCAGGAACACGTCCTTGAACTGCACCATGCCGGAGTTGGTGAACAACAGCGTCGGATCGTTGCCAGGCACCAGCGGTGCCGACGGCACGATGGTGTGCCCCTTGCTGCGGAAGAACTCGATGAAGTCGCTGCGGATCTGCGCGGTCGTGGAGCTGTGCGTGGTCATGTGCCTAGCGTGACGGGACGGGCACGCCCCGGGCCGGGCATCACCGCCGCTGGCGGGGCCGGTCCGGAACTTGCGCCCAAGACCCGCAAGATTAGCAGGCCGACCGCCCGCGATGGCCCACGGGCCGCCCCGGCCGCCGTTTGCGTCGCCCGCCGATTCAGCGCTCGCGCAGGCGCCGGACCGCGGCGTAGGCCGTCTCGCCGCCGAAACCCCGCCGGAGCAGGAAATCCACGGCCTTGCGTCGCAGCGCCGGATCGGCCTCCAGCGCCGCGCCATCGTAGCGACGGGCCAGCAGGTCGCAGGCCCGGGCCTGCCAGTCGCCCTCGCCGTCTTCGTCCAGCGCCTCGAACGCGGCCGCGACCTGACCCGCATCGAGCTGGTGCATCGCCAGCTCGGCCTCGATGCGCAGCGGCCCGTAGCCGTTGACCGCTCGCGAGCGCGCCAGGCTGGCCGCGAACCGGGTGTCGTCCTGCCAGCCTTCCCGGGTCATGCGCTCGACCGCCGCGTCGGCGTCCCCGGCGTCGATGCCCTTGGCCAGCAGCTTGCGTCGCAGCTCCAGCTGCGAGTGCTCGCGACGCACCAGCAGCGACAGCGCCCGCTGGGCGGGCGTCATCTGCCGGCCGCGCCGCCGCGGCGGGGCGCCCGCGGCAGCGTCGTCGGTGGTCAGCGACCCGCCCTGCCCGACGTCCGGCACGGGACCGTCCTGGTCCTCGCTGCCGGATGCCGGCCGGGCACCACCCACCCCCGCCTCAATCGGCGTCGTCTTCGCCACTGCCTGCCGCCACGACCGTCGGCATCAGCCGCTCGCGCAGCGCCGCCTCGAGCCGGGTGGCGACCTCGGGATTGTCCTTGAGGTACTGGCGCGCGTTCTCCTTGCCCTGGCCGATGCGCTCGTCGCCGCAGCTGTACCAAGCGCCGGCCTTGTCGACCAGCTTGGCCTCCACGCCCATGTCGATCAGCTCGCCCTCGCGGCTGATGCCTTCGCCGTAGAGGATCTCGGTAACGATCTGCTTGAACGGGGGCGCCATCTTGTTCTTGACGACCTTGATGCGCGTCTGGTTGCCGATGATCTCGTCGCCCTTCTTGATCGCGCCGATGCGGCGGATGTCCAGGCGAACCGAGGCGTAGAACTTCAGCGCGTTGCCGCCGGTGGTCGTCTCCGGGCTCTGGCCCGGCATCATGATGCCGATCTTCATGCGCAGCTGGTTGATGAAGATCACCATGCAGTTGCTGCGCTTGATGTTGCCGGTGAGCTTGCGCAGGGCCTGGCTCATCAGGCGGGCCTGCAGGCCGGGCAGCTGGTCGCCCATCTCGCCCTCGATCTCGGCCTTGGGCGTGAGCGCGGCGACCGAGTCGACGACGACCATGTCGACCGCGTTGGAGCGCACCAGCATGTCGGCGATCTCCAGCGCCTGCTCGCCGGTGTCGGGCTGGGACACCAGCAGGTCGTCGAGATTGACGCCGAGCTTGGTCGCGTAGGTGGGATCGAGCGCGTGCTCGGCGTCGATGAACGCCGCGGTGCCGCCGGCCTTCTGGCACTGGGCGATCGTCTGCAGCGTCAGCGTGGTCTTGCCCGACGACTCGGGACCGTAGATCTCGACCACCCGGCCCTTGGGCAGGCCGCCGATGCCGAGCGCGAGGTCGAGCTGCAGCGAGCCGGTGCCGATGACCTCGGCCGCCTCGGCGGTGCCGTCGCCCATGCGCATCACCGAGCCCTTGCCGAACTGCTTTTCGATCTGGCCCAGGGCGGCCGCCAGCGCGCGCTTCTTGTTCTCGTCCATCGTGGTGGTCCTTGTCATTCGTGTTCCGGGAAGTTGGAGGCATCGTCGCAGGCGCGGATCGCACGGGCTGCGACGCGATGCCGTGATCTCGATCCTGCGCCGGCACCGGCGCGCAGGTCAGCGGGGGAGTCCGCACGCGGCCATCGGGGAACGCCCCGACGGCCACCGGGCGGTCTGCGTGTCATCGGACGGACGTCACCGATTCGGCCTGACCAGCCCGCAGTACAGCCCCTCGATCGCGAAGTCCTGGTCGGGCAGCACCTCGATCGGCGCGTAGTCGGGATTGCGCGGCAGCAGGCGGATGCGGTCCTTGCCGATCTTCAGCAGCTTGACGGTGATCGCGTCGTCGAGCCGGGCGACGACGATCTGACCCGACTGCGCGTCGCGCGTGCGGTGCACGCCGATCAGGTCGCCCTCGAAAATGCCCTCGTCGCGCATCGAGTCGCCCTTGACCTTGAGCAGGTAGTCGGGCGACGGCGAGAACAGCACGCGGTCGAGCACAACGTAGTCGTCCGGATCGGGCATCGCGTCGGGCGCGTGGGCGCCGATCGGCATGCCGGCCGCGACCTGCCCGAGCACCGGCAGCCGCAGCGCATCGCCGGCCACGACCTCGGCCAGCGCCGGCGCCCGCTCACGGGGCTGGGACGCCGCGCGCAGGCGGATGCCGCGCGCGCGCCCGGGCAACCGCTCGATCGCACCGGCGGCCTCGAGCGCGTCGAGGTGGTACTGGGCGGCGCGCACGCCGCTGAACCCGAATGCGCGGGCGATCTCGGTCTGCGAGGGCGGCATGCCCTCGGTCTCGATGCGGTCGGCGATCATGTCGAGGATCGCATGCTGGGTCGGGGACAGGTCCATGCCGGGTAGTATTACTACTAACGACCGACCCCGCAAGCGTCAGCCGGCCGGTGCCTCGAACGGCCTGGGCGTCGCCGCGTTGGCGATGGCGCCCAGTTCGGCGAGCACGCTGGTCGCATAGCAACCGGGCGGCAGCGAAAAGCCCAGCCGCAGCACCGGGCCGTCCTCCCATTCCCAGGCCAGCCCGCCGGGCACCAGCCGGGCCGCACGCCGCTCCTGCGACAGGCCCGCGCGCTCGAGTCCCTCGCGTAGCGCGAGCGCGCGGGCATCGGCGAGCGCCGCCAGCTCCGCGTCGCGGGCGGCACCGAGCGCCCGGGTCTCACCCCGCCCCCACAGCGGCCCAGTGGGATGGATGTCGTGCGCGGCGGCCCGCGCGGCCAGCGCCTTGGTCCACGGCTCGGGGCCGAACACGCTGCGACTGCCGTCGAGCATCCAGACCTCGCCGTCGCAGCCGCGGGCCCAGTCGCCGGCGGCCACTCGCGCCGCCAGCACCTGGTTGAACAGCGCCGAGCGCGCCGACGACAGCAGCAGCGCACGCTGCTCGCGGCCGAGCCGCCGGCGCGGCGCGGCGAAGAACGCCAGCGCCTTGTCGACGTTGCCGCCGCCGTGGCCGAAGCGCTGCTCGCCGAAGTAGTTGGGCACGCCGTCGGCGGCGATCGTGCGCAGCCGCGCCTCGATCTCCATACGGTCGCCCGCCACGTCGCGCAGTGTCAGCGCGAACCGGTTGCCGGCCAGCGCACCGCGCGGCAGCTTGCGCGCGTGCCGCGACCGCGCGCGCACCCGCAGCGCCTGGCCGGCGCCCTCGCCCATCGCCTCGAGCGCGGCGATGTCGGGATCCTCGCGACCGGGCAACTGCACGGTGAAACGCTGGGTCGTCAGCGCGTGCCGGTCCTTGAGCCCGGCGTAGCCGACCGCGCGTTCGTCGACGCCGGCCCACTGCGCGAGCAGCCGCGCGACGAAGGCGGTGTTCATGCCGCGCTTCTCGATCGTCAGCAGCAGGTGCTCGCCGCTGCCCGAAGGCGCGAACGCGTCGAGCTCGTCGACGCGGAAATCCTCGGCGTCCTGGCGGATCGTCGCCGACAGCGCCGCCTCGCCGTGGGCGCGCGGCAGCGCGGGCGCGCTCACGCGGCGACGAGCAGACAGGCGGCCTGTGCGGCGATGCCCTCGCCGCGGCCGGTGAAGCCGAGCGTCTCGCTGGTCGTGGCCTTGACGCTGACGCAGTCCAGCGCGATCCCGAGATCGGCCGCGATCGCCTCGCGCATCGCCGGCGCGTGCGGGCCGATCTTCGGCCGCTCGCAGATCACGGTGACGTCGGCATTGCCGACGCGCCAGCCGCGCTCGCCGAGCAGCGCGTTGCAGTGGCGCAGCAGCGCCCGGCTGTCGGCGCCCTTCCAGCGGTCGTCGCTGGGCGGGAAATGCACGCCGATGTCCCCCAGCGCGAGCGCGCCGAGCATCGCGTCGCACAGCGCGTGCAGCGCGACGTCGCCGTCGCTGTGCGCGAGCACGCCGCGCACGTGCGGCACGCGCACGCCGCCGATCATGACGTGGTCGCCGTCGCCGAACGCGTGGACGTCGAACCCCTGGCCGATGCGGAAACGGGGCGTGTCGGACATGGTGCGCACCTGGGGAAATGGGGGCCGCAGCTTGCCATGGTTCGACGGCAAGGCAAGCGGGCGCCGCCTCAACCGCGTCGCGACAGCTCGAAGGCGAAGCGCGCGAGGTCGGCCGGGGTGGTGATCTTGAAGTTGTCGTCGCGGCCCTCGACCAGCAGCGGGCGTGCGCCCTGGCGCTCCATCGCCATCGCCTCGTCGGTGACGGCGACGCCCGCCTCGCGCGCCGCTTCCAGCGCGCGGCCCAGTTGCAGGCGGCGGAACAGCTGCGGGGTCAGCGCGCGCCACAGCCGTTCGCGCGGCTCGGTGCCGTCGATGCCGCCGTCGTCGCCGGCGCGTTTGAGGGTGTCGCGCACCGGCGCGGCGAGGATCGCGCCGACCGGATCGTTGCGCCCGCGCTCGAGCAGCGCGTCGAGATCGGCCGCGGCGAGGTTCGGGCGCGCAGCGTCGTGGACGAGCACGAAATCGTCGGCGCGCACCGTGTCCGGCAGCGCATGCAGTCCGGCGAGCACCGAATCGGCGCGGCTGTCGCCGCCGTCGGCGCGCAGCAACGGCGTGTCGCCGAGCCCGGCACGCAGGCCGTCGAGATCCACCGCGTCGGCGGCAGGCAGCACCAGCACGATGCCGGCCACGCCCGGGTGGCCGGCCAGGCACGCCAGCGTGTGCGCGAGCACGCTGCGGCCGCCCACCTCCAGGTACTGCTTGGGCACGTCCCCGCCGAAGCGGGTCCCGCGCCCGGCCGCCGGCACGATGGCCCACGACCCGCCGCGCGCCGAATCGGCGATCACGGGGCGTCCCCGTCGCGCGCACCGGCGCCCGGGTCGACCGCGTGCTCGGCCGGCAACGGCGCGAGCCGCGCGTCGTCGACCACGCGGTAGAACGTCTCGCCGGGCTTGATCATGCCCAGCTCGCCGCGCGCGCGCTCCTCGATCGCGGCCTCGCCGGACTTGAGATCGGCGACCTCGGCGGCCAGCGCGTCGTTGCGCTGCTGCAGGCCCTCGTTCTGGCGGGCCTGCGCCTCGACGCGCGCGCGCAGCTCCTCGACCTGGCCGGTCCCGCCAACGCCGTGCCACAGCCGGTACTGCAGCCATCCGAGCAGCGCGGCCAGCACCAGCAGGACGACCAGGACACCGCGCATGCGCCTCGCTCCCGGGTCAGCGCTTGAGCGAGACGAACGCGTCGCGGCCGGCGTAGCGGGCCTGTCCGCCCAGCGCCTCCTCGATGCGCAGCAGCTGGTTGTACTTGGCGACGCGGTCGCTGCGGCACAGCGAGCCGGTCTTGATCTGCGTGGCGGTGGTGGCGACGGCGATGTCGGCGATCGTGGTGTCCTCGGTCTCGCCCGAGCGGTGCGAGACGATCGCCGCATAGCCGGCCGCGTCGGCCATCGCGATCGCCTCGAGCGTCTCGCTCAGCGTGCCGATCTGGTTGACCTTGATCAGGATGGCATTCGCGGTCTGCGAGTCGATGCCTTCCTTGAAGATGCGCGGGTTGGTCACGAACAGGTCGTCGCCGACCAGCTGCACCTTCTGGCCGATGCGCTCGGTCAACAGCTTCCAGCCCGCCCAGTCGTCCTCGGCCATGCCGTCCTCGATCGTGACGATCGGGTACTGCGCGGCCCAGTCGGCGAGGAAGTCGACGAACTGCTCGCCGCTCAGCCGCTTGCCCTCGCCCACCAGGTGGTACTTGCCGTTGTCGTGGAACTCGCTCGAGGCCACGTCCAGGCCCAGCAGCACGTCCTCGCCGGCCGCGTAGCCGGCCTTGCCGATCGCCTCGAGGATGGTGTCGAGCGCCTCGACGTTGCTGCGGAAGTCCGGGGCGAAGCCGCCCTCGTCGCCGACCGCCGTGCTCAGGCCGTGGCCCTTGAGCACCGATTTGAGCGCGTGGAAGATCTCGGTGCCGGCGCGCAGCGACTCGGAGAAGCTCGAAAAGCCGACCGGCAGGACCATGAACTCCTGGAAATCGACGTTGTTGTCGGCGTGCGCGCCACCGTTGATGATGTTCATCATCGGGACTGGGAGAGTGGGCGCGTTTAGCCGTCGCCCCTCCGGCGACGGCTGCGCCTGCGAGCGCCCGGCCACGGACGGCCGGGCTGGGTCATCCGAAGCCGGTCCCGTTGCGCCATGGACGGCAGCCACTTGCGTCATATCGATATCGGCCAGGTGCTTCCACAGCGGCACCTTCTTCGAGGCGGCGAGCGCGTGCGCGTTCGCCAGCGACACGCCCAGCAGCGCGTTCGCCCCCAGCCGGCCCTTGTTCTCGGTGCCGTCGAGGTCGATCAGGCGCTTGTCCAGCCCGGCCTGGTCGGCCGCGTCGAAGCCGGCCAGGGCCTCAGCGATCGCGCCGTTGACGTTCGCCACCGCCTTGCCCACGCCCTTGCCCAGGTAGCGGGTACGGTCGCCGTCGCGCAGTTCCACGGCCTCGCGGGCACCGGTCGAGGCGCCCGAGGGCACCATCGCACGACCGAAGCTGCCGTCGGCCAGCGTGACTTCCGCTTCGAGGGTCGGGTTGCCGCGCGAATCGAGGATTTCACGGGCGTGAATCTTGGCGATTGTGGTCATGGTGTCCTGTTCGTTCGTCAAAAAAGGAAGCAGTCAGCGCAGCGCCGGCGCGATGTCCGCCCCGGCACCGGGAAGGTCGGCCGGTTCGGTCTGCGCATGGCGGCGCAATCGCGCGAGCGCGTCGTCGCAGCCGCTGCAGTTATCCAGAAACCTGGAGCCACGGGCAAGCCGGTACAGCGTCCGCCCGTCGCGGGTCGCGGCCGTGGCGAAGACCAGAAGGCGCCTGCCTTCCGAACCCGCCAGGCGCAGGCCGCTTCCCAGGCAGCTGTGCGGCGGGAGGCGCCGCAGGCCGGGTTCGGCCGGATCTTCCGTGGCGATCCGCGCGTCGGCGTCGGGAGACCCACGCAGCACCTCGACCACCTCGAACGACGAGGTCGACATCGTCCACGGGAAATCGGCATCCGGCGCGACCGATGCGGTCTCGCCGAGCGTGGCCACGAACACCACATCGGCGTCCCGGCAGGCCCTGGTCTCACGCTGGATCGGATCGCCCGGCACGGGCAGGCAGGCAAGCGCCGCCGACGAGGCGGCGAGCGCGACGGCAAGGAGCACCGCCTGGCCGGCGATCCGACGCCTCATGCGGTCAGTTCGGCTTCCACGAAACCGGCGCGCTTGGTGACCGCGTCGAGTTCGAGCATGGTCTCCAGCAGCGCGCGCATCCGGTCCAGCGGCCAGGCATTGGGGCCGTCGCTGAGCGCTTCGGCCGGGCGCGGATGGGTCTCCATGAACACGCCGGCGACGCCGACCGCGACGGCCGCGCGCGCGAGCACCGGCACGAATTCGCGCTGGCCGCCGCTGGAGGTGCCCTGCCCGCCCGGCAGCTGCACCGAATGGGTCGCGTCGAACACGACCGGGCAGCCGGTCCCGCGCATCACGGCGAGCGAGCGCATGTCCGAGACGAGGTTGTTGTAGCCGAAGCTCGCACCGCGCTCGCAGACCATGATCGCGTCGTTGCCGGTGGCCTTCGCCTTCTCGACGACCGGCTTCATGTCCCAGGGCGAGAGGAACTGGCCCTTCTTGATGTTGACCGGCTTGCCGGCGCTGCAGACCTTCTTGATGAAGTCGGTCTGGCGCACCAGGAACGCAGGGGTCTGCAGCACGTCGACGACGCTGGCGACCTCGTCCATCGGCGTGTACTCGTGCACGTCGGTGAGCACCGGCACGCCGATCTGGCGCTTGACCTCGGCCAGCACGCGCAGGCCCTCCTCCATGCCGGGGCCGCGGAACGACGTGCCGGACGTGCGGTTGGCCTTGTCGAAGCTCGACTTGAAGATGAAGTTGATGCCGAGACCGGACGTGATCTCCTTGAGCTGGCCGGCGACGTCGAGCTGCAACTGCTCACTCTCGATCACGCAGGGGCCGGCGATCAGGAAAAACGGCTGGTCGAGACCGACCTCGAATCCACAGAGCTTCATGCGTGTGCCTCCTTGAGCAGCTTGCCGCCGGCCTTCTTCTCGCGCGCGGCGCGGACGAAGCCGACGAACAGCGGGTGGCCGGTGCGCGGCGTGGACAGGAACTCGGGATGCGCCTGGCAGGCGATGAACCACGGGTGGTCGGGCAGCTCGATCATCTCGACCAGCAGGTCGTCCATCGATTTGCCGCTGATCACAAGGCCCGCGTCCTCGAGCTGGGTGCGGTAGCGGTTGTTGAACTCGTAGCGGTGGCGGTGGCGCTCGCCGACGACGTCCTTGCCGTAGAGCGCGCGTGCACGGGTGCCGGGCTTGAGCCGCTGCTCCTGCAGCCCCAGGCGCATGGTGCCGCCCAGGTCGCTCGCCTCGCTGCGGCGCTCGAGCTCGCCCGACTGGGTGCGCCACTCGGTGATCAGGCCGATCACCGGATGCGGCGACTGGCGGTCGTTCTCGGTGCTGTTGGCGCCCTCGAGCCCGGCGAGATTGCGGGCCACGTCGACCACCGCGGCCTGCATGCCGTAGCAGATGCCGAAGTACGGCAGGCCGGTCGTGCGTGCGTGTTCGGACGCCAGCACCTTGCCCTCGAAGCCGCGGTCGCCGAAGCCGCCGGGCACGAGCACGCCGTCGACGTCGCCCAGCCACGCGGCGGCGCCGTCGCGCTCGATGTCCTGCGACTCGATCCACTTCAGGCTCACGCGCGTGCGCTGGCGGATGCCGCCGTGCTTGAGCGCCTCGCCGACCGACTTGTAGGCGTCCTTGTGGTCGACGTACTTGCCGACGACCGCGATCATGACCTCGTCGAGCGGGTGCTCGACCGCCTCGACGACGTCGAGCCACTCCGACAGGTCGGCGGTCGGCGCGGCCTTGGCGTCCAGGCCCAGGCGCTGGACGATCAGCTGGTCCAGGCCCTGCGCGTGCAGCCACATCGGGATCTTGTGGATGTTGTCGAGGTCGACCGCCGAGATCACCGCCTTTTCGGAGACGTTGGTGAACGAGGCGATCTTGCGCCGCTCGCCGTCGGGCAGCGGCTGCTCGCTGCGGCACAGCAGCACGTCGGGCTGGATGCCGATCGAGCGCAGCTCCTTGACCGAGTGCTGGGTGGGCTTGGTCTTCAGCTCGCCGGCCGCGGCGATGAACGGCACCAGCGTCAGGTGCATGAACACCGCCTTCTCGCTGCCGCGGTCGGTGCGGATCTGGCGGATCGCCTCGAGGAACGGCAGCGACTCGATGTCGCCGACCGTGCCGCCGATCTCCACCAGCGCCACGTCGTAGCCCTGCGTGGCCTGGTCGATCGCGCGCTTGATCGCATCGGTGATGTGCGGGATCACCTGCACCGTCGCGCCGAGGTAGTCGCCGCGACGCTCCTTGCGGATCACGCTCTCGTAGATCTTGCCGGTCGTGATCGAGTTCTTGCCCGACAGCCGGACGTTGATGAAGCGCTCGTAGTGCCCCAGGTCCAGGTCGGTCTCGGCGCCGTCGTCGGTCACGTAGACCTCGCCGTGCTGGAACGGGCTCATCGTGCCCGGATCGACGTTGATGTAGGGATCGAGCTTCATCATCGTCACCCGCAGGCCGCGGGCTTCGAGGATGGCGGCCAGGGACGCTGCGGCGATGCCCTTCCCGAGGGAAGAGACCACGCCGCCGGTCACGAATACGAGCGGAGTGATGGAGCTGGTGGGGAGCGTCATGGGAACAGCGGTCGCTGGAAAGCCCCATTCTACAGGCTGCGGCGGCGCAGCGCCGGCGCAAGGGGCCCGGACGTGCGAACGCCCCGGCGGGCCGGGGCGTTCGGGCGGGTCGGCGGGCGACGGCCCGCCACGGGTCATCCCGGATCGTCGTCCTGGTCGGTGGTGCGCTCGGCCTGGGCCTCGGCAGCTGCCGCCTCGGCCTCGGCCTGCGCATCCTGCGCCTCGTTGACCGCATCGGCCGCGTAGGTCTCGGCCGCCGCGCTCTCGGCCGCCTGGGCCGCCGCCTCGGCGGTCTGCGCATCCTGCTCGGCTTGCTGCGCCGCAGCTTCCGCCTGGCGGACCTGCTGCTGGACATCCTGGGCGTCCTGCGCAAACGCAGGGGCGGCGAAGGCCGTGGCGACGACGGCGGCGAACAGCACGGTGCGGGTCTTCATAAGGCGGATCTCCGTCTGCGGGACTGGTCCCGGATGCATACCTCGATGGTCGGATGCGCCGGCGTCGCGGCGCGATGTGCCACGGACGTGGCGACGGATCCACCGTAGCCACGCCCAACCGGCCCCGGACTGAACAACCGGCGCCTTACGTCCCATGCACTCAGGCTTAACGCAACCGGAACCGGTTACATCGCGCCGCGCCGCGCTTTCCCGCATCCGGCGCGCGGGATCGGCACAGGCGCAATTCCATTACCATGCGCCGACCTCCCCGCAGCATCGCCGCATGAACAACCGCTACAACGCCGCCGACATCGAAGTGCTTTCTGGCCTGGACCCGGTCAAGCGCCGCCCCGGCATGTACACCGACACCGCGCGCCCGAACCACCTGGCGCAGGAGGTCATCGACAATGCCGTCGACGAGGCGCTGGCCGGCCATGCCCGCGGCATCGAGGTCCGGCTGTACGCCGACGGCAGCTGCGAGGTCGCCGACGACGGTCGCGGCATGCCGGTGGACATCCATCCCGAGGAGAAGATCCCCGGCGTCGAACTGATCCTCACGCGGCTGCACGCCGGCGGCAAGTTCAACAACCGCAACTACACCTTCAGCGGCGGCCTGCACGGCGTCGGCGTGAGCGTGGTCAACGCGCTCTCGACGCTGGTCGAGGTGCACATCAAGCGCGAGGGCAGCGAGCACCGCATCACCTTCCGCGACGGCGACCGCGCCACGCCGCTGGAAGTGGTCGGCAGCGTCGGCCGCAAGAACACCGGCACGCGCGTGCGCTTCTGGCCCGATCCGAAGTACTTCGACTCGCCGAAGTTCAGCGTACGGGCGCTGCGCCACCTGCTGCGCGCCAAGGCGGTGCTGTGCCCGGGCTTGCGCGTCACCTTGCACGACGAGGCCAGCGGCGAGCGCGACGAGTGGTACTACGAGGACGGCCTGCGCGACTACCTGCGCGGCGCGCTCGAGGGACGCGAACTGCTGCCGCCCGAGCTGTTCGTCGGCGGGCTGGGCCGGGAGACCGAGACCGTCGACTGGGCGGTCGCGTGGCTGCCCGAGGGCGAACTGGTGCAGGAGAGCTACGTCAACCTGATCCCGACCGCCCAGCACGGCACCCACGTCAACGGCCTGCGTACCGGCTTCACCGATGCGCTGCGCGAGTTCTGCGACTTCCGCAGCCTGTTGCCGCGCGGGGTCAAGCTCGCGCCCGAGGATGTCTGGGACCGCGTCGCGTTCGTGCTGTCGCTGAAGATGACCGACCCGCAGTTCAGCGGCCAGACCAAGGAGCGGCTGTCGTCGCGCCAGGCGGCGGGCTTCGTCGAGGGCGCCGCGCACGACGCGTTCTCGCTGTGGCTCAACCAGCATGTCGAGCTCGGCGAGCGGATTGCGCAGTTGGCGATCGAGCGCGCCAGCGCGCGGCTGAAGACCGAGAAGCAGATCGTCCGCAAGAAGGTCACCCAGGGCCCCGCCCTGCCCGGCAAGCTCGCCGACTGCATCAGCCAGGATCTGTCGCGCACCGAGCTGTTCCTGGTCGAGGGCGATTCGGCCGGCGGCAGCGCCAAGCAGGCGCGCGACAAGGATTTCCAGGCGATCCTGCCGTTGCGCGGCAAGATCCTCAACACCTGGGAAGTGGCCAGCACCACGGTGCTCGGCTCCGAAGAAGTGCACAACCTCGCGGTCGCGATCGGCTGCGACCCGGGCAAGGACGAGATCGCCGGGCTGCGCTACGGCAAGGTCGTGATCCTGGCCGACGCCGACTCCGACGGCCTGCACATCGCCACGCTGCTCAGCGCGCTGTTCCTGCGGCATTTCCCGGCGCTGGTCGCGGCCGGCCACGTGTTCGTCGCGATGCCGCCGCTGTTCCGCGTCGACGTTGGCAAGCAGGTGTTCTACGCGCTCGACGAGGAAGAGAAGCGCCTGCTGCTGGAGAAGATCGCGCGCGAGAAGCTCAAGAGCCAGGTCAACGTCACCCGCTTCAAGGGCCTGGGCGAGATGAACCCCTCGCAGCTGCGCGAATCGGCGATCCATCCCGACACCCGCCGCCTGGTCCAGCTGACCGTCGACGACGACCTGCAGACGCGCTCGCTGATCGACATGCTGCTGGCGAAGAAGCGGGCCGGGGATCGGAAGGCGTGGCTGGAAACCAAGGGCGATCTGGCAACGCTGGAAGTCTGACGGCCACCCATCGGACATGCCGCATGCCTAGGCGGGTCGTAGCGCCACGGTGGTCCCGGTGATCGCCCACACCGTCCCGGTGCTGCTGCTGGTGCTGCTCGGCGTCTGGCTGCGCCGCGCGCCGCGTACGCCCGAGGGCTTCTTCCCGGCGATCGAATGGTTCACGTTCTACGTCGCGTTCCCGGCATTGCTGTTCGTCAACACCGCGCAACTGGACGTCTCCGGCGCCCAGCTGCGCGACCTGACCGCGGCCACGCTGCTGCCGACGCTGCTGTTCGCCGCCGCCGTCGCGCTGGTGCTGCCATTGGCCCGTGGCCTGCCCGATGCCAGCCGGTCCTCGGTGATCCAGGGCGCGACCCGGCCGAGCACCTACTTCGGCCTGTCGGTCGCCGCGCTCGTGTTCGAGCGCGAGACCGCCGCGCTGGTGATGCTGGCACTGGCGATCTGCCTGCCGGCGGTCAACGTGATCGCGGTGGTGGCGCTGACCCGCTGGAGCGGGCGGCCGGCCGGTCCGGGGCGGATCGCGCGCGCCCTGGCGGGCAATCCGATCATCGTCGCGACCGCCGCCGGTGCGGCGGTCAACCTGTCCGGGCTGCCGCTGCCGGGCGCACTTGTCCACGCCCTGGATATCCTGGGCGCCGCCGCGCTCGCGCTCGGCCTGGTCTGCGTCGGCGGCGGCCTGGTGTTCGACTGGTCGGCGTCGCGGCCGGCGGCGCTGGCCGCGACCTCGGCGCTCAAGCTGCTGGCGCTGCCCCTGGTCGCGGTGTCCGCCTGCCGCCTGCTCGGCGCCAGCGAGGCGGTGACCGCGGCCAGCTGCTTCTATGCCGCGCTGCCGACGGCGTCCAATGCCTACATCATGGCGCGCCAGATGGGCGGCGACGCGCCGCTGATGGCCGCGCTGATCACGCTGCAGACCCTGCTGGCGGTGGTCACGGTGCCGCTGGCGATGCGACTGCCGGCCTGGTTCGCGGGCTGACCCGCAGGGGCGGCTCAGCCCTGCTCGGCCTGCCCGACGGCCTGCTCGGGAATGCGCCGCGTGCGCCCGAGCTGGGCGAAGATCCCCGCCGACACCAGGGTCAGCACACCGACGCAGACGAACGTCCAGCGGAACGCCGCGATGACCGGCTCGCCGCCGCCCGACTCGCCGAACGCGGCCAGCAGTCCGCCGGCGGTCGCGACCCCGAGGCTCATCGCGAGCATCATCACCATCGACAGCAGGCCGTTGCCCGCGCTGGCGTGCTCGCCGTCGAGGTCGCGCAACGTCAGCGTGTTCATCGCAGTGAACTGCAGCGAGTTGACCGCGCCGAAGCACGCGAACTGGACGATCTGCAGCCACAACGGCTGGCCCGGCTGGACCAGCGCGAAGCTCGCCATCGCAAGGCCCGTCAGCACGGTGTTGACGACCAGCACGCGGCGGTAGCCGAAGCGCTGCACCAGCGGCACCACGATGCGCTTGGAGAACATGCCCGCGACCACGACCGGGATCATCATCATGCCCGCGCGCGCCGGCGCCACGCCCAGTCCGACCTGCAGCAGCAGCGGGATCAGGTACGGCATGCCGCCGCTGCCCAGTCGCGCGAACAGGTTGCCGAGCACGCCGACGCTGAAGCTGCGCACGCGGAACAGCGACAGCGGGAACAGCGGCGCCGCCGTACGCGCGGCATGCAGCCAGTAGGCGACCAGCGCGCCGAGGCCGGCGACCAGCAGCACCACCAGCGCCGCGCCGTGGGCGGCGTGACCCGACAGCGCGTCGACCGACAGCGACACCGCCGCCATGCCGAACGCCAGCAGGCAGTAGCCGAGCAGGTCGAAGCGCGAGACCGCCGCACGCAGGTCGGGCATCAGCCGCAGCGTGGCGAGTGCGCCGGCGATGCCCAGCGGCAGGTTGATCAGGAAGATCCAGTGCCAGCTCGCGACCTCGACCAGCCAGCCACCGAGCGAAGGGCCGATCAGCGGACCGATCAGCCCCGGCACGGTGACGAAGGTCATCGCGGCGAGGAACTCGGTGCGCGGCACCGCGCGCAGCACCGCGAGCCGGCCGATCGGCAGCAGCATCGCGCCGCCCACGCCCTGCAGCACGCGCGCGGCGACCAGCGCCTGCAGCGTCTGCGACAGCGCGCAGGCGAGCGAGCCGGCGGTGAACACGACGATCGCGGCCAGGAACACGCGCCGGGTGCCGAAGCGGTCGGCCAGCCAGCCCGAGGCCGGGATCAGCACCGCGACGGTCAGCGCGTAGGCCACGACCACCGCCTGCATCCGCAGCGGCGACTGGTCGAGGCTGGCGGCCATCGCGGGCAGCGCGGTGTTGACGATCGTGGTGTCCAGCATCTGCATGAACACCGCGGCCGCGACCAGCCACAGCATCGGCCGGTGGGGGCGCAAAGCTTCGGACTGGCTCATGCCGGCCAGCATGCCGTCAACGCCGTCATGGCACCGCCAAGCGTCACCCGGTCCGGCTGCCCCGCGCGTGCGCGATCGCGGTTTCGAGCAGTCGGCGCAGCAGCGGCTGCAGCGCCTCGGCCCGCGCCGGATCCCAGTCGAAGCCGGCCTCGTCCATGTAGCAGCGCTGGCTGATCTCCAGCTGCACCGCCTCGATGCCGTCTTCGGGCGCGGCGTAGTGGCGGGTGATGTGGCCGCCGCGGAAGCGCCCGTTCGCGACCCAGCCGTAGTCGGCCTGGTCGGCGAGCAGCGTCGAGATCCGCGCCTCCAGCGCCAGCGTGCAGCTGGTGCCGCCGGCCGTGCCGAGGTTGAGGTCTGGCAGCCGGCCCTCGAACAGGAACGGCAGCGTGCCGCGGATCGAATGCCCCTCCCACAGCACGACGCGCCGGTGCCGGGCGCGCAGGCGGTCGAGCTCGTCGCGCAGCGCCGCGTGGTAGGGCCGCCAGTAGCGGTCGACCCGCGCCGCGATCTCGGCCGCATCCGGCGCCGCGCCGTCCAGGTAGACCGGCCCGCCGTCGAAGCGCACCCGCGGGCAGAGCCCGGTGGTGTTCTGCCCGGGATACAGCGAGGCGTCGTCCTCGGGGCGGTTGAGGTCGATCACGTAGCGCGAGTAGCGCGGTACCAGCACCGAGGCGCCGAGCGCGCGCGCGAACGCGTACAGCCGCGAGACATGCCAGTCGGTGTCGGGCACGGCCCGGGCCTCGGGCGTGAGCCGCTGCGCGATGTCGTCCGGCAGCCGGGTGCCGTCGTGCGGCAGGCTGACCAGCAGCGGCGCGGTGCCGCGATGGAGTTCGAGGATGTCGGCCATGCCCCATTGTAGGCCGCTCCCCGCGGGCGGCGTCCGGCGGCAGGTCCACCGACCATCCCCCTGCACCGAGCGGCCCAGCGCGTCGTACAGGCCGCGGTCGTAGAACGGCCAGTGGCCGTCGGTGCGGTCCAGCAGCGGGCGGCGGGCGGCGATGTTGTTGACCGACAGCAGCATCCCGGAGCGGTCGCCGAAGCGCGGACGACGGACGACGCCGGCGCGGGTACGGCGCCGCGGTACAGGATCGCGTCGCACCTGTCGCCACGCCGCGGCACCACCGGACGGTCCGGCAGACCGCGAATGATCGGGCGATGCGGCCGCTCGGCGACGCCCGGATTCGATTAAATCGTTAAAAACCATTGCCAGCATGGCACTGCGACATGCTTTCGCGCGCCCGACCCGCGTCTATACGGCTCTGCACGGCCACCCGGTGTTGCGGCGCGGTTTGCCAAGCGCACGGTTCTTCTGCACGATCGGCCCCACCCTTAAAACGATCCAGCCATGACCCGACCCGAACCGCGCCGACGGGTGACCCTGGCCGACATCGCACGCGCCTGCGGTGTGTCGCCGGCGACGGTCTCGCTGGTGCTCGGCGGCAGCCCGGTCGTCGCCGCGCAGACCCGACGCCGTGTGGAAGCCGAAATCCGCCGCCAGGGCTACGTCTACAACCGCAGCGCGGCGAACCTGCGCCGCAAGATCTCCACCAGCGTCGCACTCGTCGTCAACGACCTGTCCAACCCGTTCGTCGCGGAGTTCGCCGCGGGCGTCGACGAAGCGCTGGCCGCTGCCGGCTGCGTGATGCTGCTGGGCAGCAGCGGCGAGTCGGTGGAGCGCCAGCGCGCGGTGCTGGCGTCGCTGGTCGAGCATGGACCGGCGGGCGTGATCCTGACGCCTGCCGACGGCACCCGCGCCGACGACCTGCGTCCCGTCGTCGGGCTGCACACGCCGCTGCTGCTGTTCAACCGCGAGGTCGCCGACGGCGACTGGGACTACCTGGGTGCCGACAACGCCGCCGGCGCGCGACTGGCGACCGAGCACCTGCTCGCCCAGGGCCACCGGCGCATCGCGTTCTTCGGCGGCAGCCGCACCTCGAGCTCGTTCCGCCAGCGCGCGGACGGCTATCGCACCGCGCTCGCCGACGCCGGCGTGACGCCCGAGCCGCAGTGGGTCGTCGAATGCCCGCCGACCCGGGTCGCCGCGAGCCTGGCGACGTCGGCGCTGTTCGCGCGCGACCCGGCGCCCACGGCCGTGGTCGCCTACAACGACGGCGTCGCGTTCGGGCTGATGATGGGCCTGCGCGCGCGCAATATCGCGCCCGGTCGGGACTTCGCGATCACCGGCTTCGACGACACGCCCGAGGCCTGCGCACAGGTGCCGGCACTGACGACGCTGGCCACCGCGCCGCGCGCGCTCGGCCGCCAGGCGGTGGACATCGTGCTCGCGCGCGGTCGTGCGCCCGATGCCCCGCAGCGCACGACGATCGCGGCGGTGCACCTGGTCGAGCGCGACAGCTCGTTGACCTACGCGCACGCGCCCGACGACCGCGGCACGCGCACGTCCGCACCGCGCCCTCGCGACAGGAGCGAACCGGCATGACCCGCAACCCCGTCCCTCGCGTGTTGGGGACCTGCGCGCTCGTCGCCGCGTTCGCGCTGCCGGCGCAGGCACGCGACACCGGCTTCGCCAGTTCGTTCGAGCGCGGGCAGCCGCAGCCGGCGGCGTCGGCCGAGGCCCGCATCGACGTGCGCGTGGGCGACGGCCCCGAGGCGCCGTACGCCGCGCGCGCGGGCGCCGGCTACAGCGGCCTGCACGCGCTGCGCTACGTGGCCGCGGCGCCGGGCCGTCGCCGGCTGTTCGACGTCGACGTGACCGTCGAGGCCGACACCGAACTGTCGTGGCTGGCGCTGCCGGAGATCATCGACGGCGACACCACGGCCTCGACCTGGGTGTCGCTGGACCTGGTGTTCGACGACGGCAGCCGGCTGTCGGCCAGCGACGCGCGCGACCAGCACGGCGTCGCGCTCGGCGCGCATGCGCAGGGCGCGTCGAAATCGCTGTACCCGCAGCAATGGGCGCGCAAGGCGGTGCGCCTGGGCGACGTGCCGGCGCTGCACGGCCGGCGCGTGGTCGCGATCGAGCTCGATGTGCAACCGCCCGACGGCGTACCGGCACGCGGCTGGATCGACGACGTCGCGCTGGCACGGGTCGCGCGCACGGTGCCGGCGCATCCCAGCGACTGGGTGCTCACGACCCGCGGCACCCAGTCCAATGGCCGTTTCTCGCGCGGCAACAACATCCCGGCGACCGCGGTGCCGCATGGCTTCAACTTCTGGACGCCGGTGACCGACGCCGGCGTGCTGAACTGGCTCTACCGCTGGAACGAGCACAACGATGCGGCCAACCGCCCACGGCTGCAGGCGCTGGCGCTCAGCCACCAGACCAGCCCGTGGATGGGCGACCGCCAGACCTTCCAGGTCATGCCGTCGTCGGCGCGCGGCGTGCCCGACGCCGACCGCATCGCGCGGTCGTTGCCGTTCGCGCGCGAGACCGAGACCGCGCGCCCGCACCTGTACCGCGTGCGCTTCGACAACGGTATCGAGACGGCGCTCGCACCGACCGACCATGCGGCGGTCTTCGAGTTCGCGTTCCCGGAAGGCGGCGACGCGAACCTGCTGTTCGACAACGTCGACGACCGCGGCGGCCTGCAGCTCGACCCCGCCACCGGCACGCTGGCCGGCCACACCGACGTGCGCAGCGGGCTGTCGACCGGCGCGACGCGCATGTTCGTGGTCGCGCGCTTCGACAGGCCGTGGCGCAACAGCGGCACGATCGACACCGGCCGGCCGACCGGCTACGTCAAGTTCGACGTCGACGCCACGCGTACCGTCCGCATGCACGTCGCGACCTCGCTGATCTCGATCGAGCAGGCCTGGCACAACCTCGCGCTGGAGATCGCCGAGGCCGACACCGTCGCCAGCGTCTCCGAACGTGCCCGCGGACAGTGGGACGCACTGCTGGGACGGATCGAGGTCGACGGCGCCAGCGACGACCAGCGCACCACGCTCTACTCCAACCTCTACCGACTGTTCCTGTACCCCAACAGCGGCGCCGAGAACGCCGGCACCGCCGCGCGGCCCGACTGGCGCTACGCCAGCCAGATGAGCAGCGCCGACGACAACGCGCAGGGCAATGCGCAGCGCAGCTTCGCGCCGGTGCGCGACGGCCGGATCGTCGTCAACAACGGCCTGTGGGACACCTTCCGCACTGCGTGGCCGGCCTACACGCTGTTCGCGGCCGACGAGGCCGGCGGACTCGTCGACGGCTTCCTCGAGCAGTACCGGGCCGGTGGCTGGCTGGCGCGCTGGTCCTCGCCCGGCTACGCCGACCTGATGGTCGGCACCAGCACGGACGTCGCCTTCGCCGATGCCTGGCGCAAGGGCGTGAGCGGCTTCGACCCGGTGCTGGCCTACGAGGCGGCGCGCAAGAACGCGACGGTCGTGCCGCCCAGCCGCCACGTCGGCCGCAAAGGCATGGCCGAAGCGACGTTCCGCGGCTACGCCGACACCCGCGTGCCGGAGGGCATGTCGTGGACGATGGAGGGCGCGCTCAACGACTTCGGCATCGCCGGCATGGCGCAGGCGCTGGCCGAGCGCGCCGACACGCCACAGGCCCGACGCCGCTACGACGAGGAGGCCGAGTACTTCCGCTACCGTGCGGCGGCCTACGCGCAGCTGTTCGACCGGCAGGCCGGCTTCTTCCAGGGCCGCGACGCCGAGGGCGCCTGGCGGGTGCCGTCCGCGCAGTACGACCCGCGGGTGTGGGGCCACGACTACACCGAATCCAACGGCTGGACGTTCGCGTTCACCGCGCCGCACGACGGCAACGGCCTGGCCGCACTCTACGGCGGCCGCGAAGCGCTGGCGGCCAAGCTCGATGCGTTCTTCGCCACGCCCGAAACGGCGGACCCGGCGCTGGTCGGCGCCTATGGCGGCGTGATCCACGAGATGACCGAGGCGCGCGACGTGCGCATGGGCATGTACGCGCACAGCAACCAGCCCGCGCACCACATCCCGTGGATGTACCTGTACGCCGGCCAGCCGTGGAAGACCCAGCGCATCGTGCGCGAGGCGCTGGCGCGGCTGTACCTGGGCAGCGAGATCGGCCAGGGCTACCCGGGCGACGAGGACAACGGCGAGATGTCGGCCTGGTACCTGTTCGCGGCGCTGGGCCTGTATCCGCTGCGCATGGGCGCGCCCGAATATGTGATCGGCTCGCCGCTGTTCGAGCACGCGCGCGTGCGGCTGGGCGAAGGCCGGACGCTGGAGGTGCGCGCGATCGACCACGCGCCGCGCAACGTCTACGTGCAGTCGCTGACCGTGAACGGCCGACCGTGGCATCGCAGCTGGATCCCGCACGAGATCGTCGCGGCCGGTGCCACGCTGGAGTTCCGCATGGGACCCGAGCCCTCGACCTGGGGCAGCCGCCCCGAGGATGCGCCGCCGTCGCTGACGCCGGCCGGCCAGGCGCCGACGACGCTGGCCGATCTCGCGACGCCCGGCGCGCGGGCCGCGCTCGCCGACGGCACCGCAGCCGGGGCGCTGCTCGACGACGACGCCACGACCGACCTGTGGCTGCGCGGCGACGACGCCACGGTCGAGGTCGCGCTGCCGCAGGCCGCCCGCGCGCACTTCTATACGCTGACCTCGGGCGAGCGCCCGGTCCGCGACGCCGCGTGGACGCTCGAGGCGCGTCGCGGCGACGGCGCCTGGCGCACGCTCGACATCCGCCGGGCCGAGTCCTTCGACTGGCCGCGCCAGACGCGCCCGTTCCGCATCGGGTCGCCCGGCGACTTCGACGCCTACCGCGTGCGCTTCTCCGCGCCCGGCCGCCTGCAGCTGGCGGAGATCGAGCTGCTCGCCCCCCACGTGCCCGTTCCGCTGGAGACCCGCCGATGATCCGGTCCGCCCGCCTGCTTCCGCTGCTGTGCCTGCTGCCGCTGGCGACCGCCGCGGCCACCGAGACCACGATCGAGCGCGACGGCGTGACGCTCGTCTATCGCGATGCGTCCGACGCGCTCGACGCCACGATGCGCGCGCGCATCGTCGAGACGTTCTTCTCCGCGTACGCGCGCCAGCGCGCGGACTTCAACCCCGCGGCGGCGGACGCCGTCGACATCGTCATCGACGCCGGCTACGACGGCGTCGCCTTCGTCGACAACAAGGGCCACGCGACGATGACGATCAACCCGGCCTGGCTCGTCGAGCGGCCGGGCGATGTCGACCTGGTCACGCACGAGGCCATGCACATCGTGCAGGCCTACCCCGGCTATGGCGTAGGCGCGCCGGTCTGGCTGACCGAGGGGATCGCCGACTACGCGCGCGACCGCTACGGCCTCGACAATGCGGCCAGCGGCTGGGCCCTGCCCGACGCCGTCGCGGACGACCACCGCCACGACACCGGCTACCGCGTCAGCGGCGCGTTCCTCAAGTGGGCCGACGCCGCGCACCCGGGCCTGGTCCGCCGGCTCGACGCCGCGCTGCGGGCCGGCGCGTACACGCCCGACACCTGGGCCGCGCTGACCGGCGAAACGATCGAGGCGACCTGGTCGCGATACGCGCAGGCGCGAGCGGACGGGCGCGACGCACGATAGACGCGACATCTGCGGCGGACGCGCAGCCCTGTGGCGCACCTGGCGCCCGCTTGCAAGCCGATGCTTGATGCGTGATGCTTGATGCAGCCCGTTCGCGGAGTGCCGGCCATGCGCACCACCCTTTCGCTCGACGACGACGTACTCGCCGCTGCCCGCGCGCTCGCCCAGGCGCAGGGTCGCAGCCTCGGGGAAGTGGTGTCCGAACTCGCCCGCAAGGGCCTGAGGCCGGCCGCGCCCGCCCCGCGCTACCGCAACGGGATCCCGCTGCTGCCGGCGCGGCCCGGTGCCGACCGGGCGACGCTCGAGCTGGTGAACCGGCTCCGGGACGAGGCCCCGTGACGGCGGCCCGGCATCGGGTCGCGGAGCGTGCGCCCGGCTGGCCGCCGGGCGCGCCGGTCCACCTGCTCGACGTCAACGTGCTGCTCGCGCTGATCGACCCCCTGCACGCCCACCACGACCGCGCCCACGACTGGTTCGCCGAGGAAGGCGCGCAGGGCTGGGCCTCATGCCCGATCACCCAGAACGGCGCGCTGCGGATCATGGCCAACCCGCGCTATCCCAACCCGGCCGGCTCGGTCGCCGAGGCCGCGCAGGTGCTGGCCGGCCTGTGCGCGCACCCGGCGCACCGCTTCTGGCCCGACGCGTTGAGCCTGCTCGATGCGTCGCACGTCGCGCACGACCGGCTGCTGTCCTCGGGCCAGGTCACCGATACCTATCTGCTGGCGCTCGCGGTCCGGATGGGCGGACGGCTGGCCAGCTTCGATCGCAGGCTGGTCGTCGATGCGGTCCGCGGCGGCGCCGAGGCCCTGCGCCTGTTGCCCTGAACGCCCGGCCCGCGCAGCCGGTCAGCGCATCAGCACCACTTCCTCGGCGCTGGTGGGATGGATCGCGATGGTGTCGTGGAAATCGTCCAGCGTGGCGCCCATCTTCAGCGCGACGGCGAAGCCCTGCAGGATCTCGTCGGCGGCGTCGCCGAGCAGGTGCAGGCCGACCACGCGGCGCGACTCGCCGATGCAGACCAGCTTGAACAGGCTGCACTGCGGCGTGTCGGCCAGCGCCTCGATCATCGGGCGGAAGCGGCTGGTGTACACGTGCACGTCGTCGCCGTGGCGCTCGCGCGCCTGGGCCTCGGTGAGCCCGACCATCGCCAGCGGCGGATGGGAAAAGATCGCGCTGGGCACGTTGTCCGGATCGAGCCGGGCCTCGGGCCGGCCGCCGAACAGCCGGTCGCAGAGCCGACGCGCGGCCGCGATCGCGACCGGCGTGAGCGCAGGCCCGCAGCCGCAGATGTCGCCGACCGCGTGCACGCCCGGCGCCGGCGTGTCCTGGAACGCGTCGACCGGCAGGTGCCCCTTCGGGTCGGGCACGATCCCCACGCGATCCAGGCCCAGATCATCGGTATTGGGCCGGCGGCCGGTCGCGAACAGCACTTCGTCGTAGCCGTCGAGCCGCTCGTCGCCATCGGTCTCGATCGCGATCCGCCCGCCGGGCTGACGGTGCAGCGCGCGCGACGCGACGCCCAGCCGAAGCTCCACGCCCTGCTGGCGGTAGTTGTCCTGCAACTGGGCGACCAGTTCGGGCTCGGCCTGGCGCAACAGCCGGCCGTCGCGCACAACCAGGTCGACCTGGCTGCCGAGCGCCTGCAGCACGCCCGCGAGTTCGACTGCGACGTAACCGCCGCCGACGATCGCCACGCGCGACGGCGCCTGCGTCCAGCCGAAGAAATCGTCCGACACCACGCCCAGCGGCGCGCCGGGGATGTCGGGTACGATCGGCCGCGATCCGGTCGCGAGCACGATGTGCGGCGCGCGCAGCAGCGCGCCGTCGGCGGTCTCCACCGTGCCCTGCCCGGCCAGCCGGCCGCGCGTGGGCAGCAGCGCCACGCCGTCGCGGTCGAGGCGCCAGCGATAGCTGGCATGGATGTTGTGGATATAGCGCTGGCGGTCGGTCAGGAACGCCGGCCAGTCGAACGTGCGGCGTCCGTCGGCCGGCAGCGCGAAACCCAGCCGCGCCGCGTGGCCGATACGCAACCCGAGGTCGGCGGCCAGCCACATCGCCTTCTTCGGCACGCAGCCGACATTGACGCAGGTCCCGCCGAGCTCGGACGGCTCGAGCAGCGCGACCCGCTGTCCGTGCTCGGCGGCGCGGAAGGCCGCGGCGAGCCCGCCCGAGCCGCCGCCGAGGACGATCAGGTCGAACGCGAGCGCATCGCCGGCCGCGGTCACGCGAACCTCGCCGGCGTGAACGGGGCCGGGTCGAACCCCGGCGGGGTTCCGCGGATCAGATCGCGGATCAGGTGGGCGGTGGCGACACTCATGCTGATGCCGAGCATGCCATGGCCGGTCGCCAGCCAGACGTGACGATGCCCCGGCGCCGGTCCGATCAGCGGCAAGTCGTCGACGCAGACCGGCCGCAGGCCGGTCCAGGTGTCCTCGCGATGCGGCGCCGCCGGCAGGTGCAGGTACTCGCCGGCCGCGCGCTCGATCGCGTCGATCCGAACACGGTTGAGGCTGCGGTCGTGGCCGGCGAACTCCATCGTGCCGCCAAGCCGCAGTCCGGCCTCCCAGACGGTCACGAACACGCTGCGCTCGTGCAGCACAATCGAGCGCGCCGGCGCCGACGGCGGCCGCGCATACGTCATCGAGTAGCCTTTGCCCGGTTGCACCGGCACGCGCAGCCCCAGCCCGCGCGCGACGCCCGGCGACCAGGCGCCGGCGGCCAGCAGCAGGTCGCGGCCGGCGAACCCGCCGCGCGCGGTCGTCACGCGCACGCCGTCGGCGGTCTCCCCGGCCGACAGCACCTCGCAATGCTCCTCCAGCACGCCGCCCGCCGCGCGGAACGCGGTGGCGAGCCCGGCGACGTAGCGGTCGGGCCGCAGCCGCGCATCGCCCGGGAAGCGCACGACGCCGGCGGTGCCCTCGCGCAGCGCCGGCTCCTCGCGCAGCGCACGTGCGCCGTCGATCTGCGACAGCTCGATCCCCAGCTCGCGCAGCGCCCGCCCCTCCGCCTCGAAGGCGTCGAACTGCGCGCGGTCGCGGTAGACGTAGTCGATGCCGGTCGCCGCGAACTCGCAGTCGATGCCGTGGTCGGCGAGCCAGCCGGGAAACGCCGCCCGCGACGCCTGCAGGATCGACGCCCGCGCGCGCATCGCGTGCCGCCAGTCGCGGCGGTTGCAGCGCAGCGCGAAGCCCGCCAGCCACGCCCACAGCGCCGGGTCGAAACGCGGTGCGATGCGCAGCGGCGCGTCGCCGGCGAACAGCCAGCGCAGCGCGCGGGCGATCGTGCCCGGCGCCGCCAGCGGCCCTGCGTGGCTGGGCGTGATCGTGCCGCAGTTGCCGTGCGAGCTGCCGCAACCCGCGGTGCCCGCCTCGAGCACCCGCACCCGGCGCCCGGCCTCGACCAGCGCCAGCCCGCAGGCCAGCCCGATCGCGCCGCCGCCGACGATCAGTACGTCGTCGCGTGGCCTCATGCCATCCCGGACGCGCGCCGCCACTGCGGCCGGTGGCCGTAGGTCGCCCAGCGCCACAGCCATTCCGCCGGCCCGTGGCGGTGCCGGGCCAGCCACGCATGGCTGATCGCCAACTGCAGCGCGAACACCGCCAGCACCAGGCCGGTCTGCGCCGCACGGCCGAGCTCGCCCCACAGCCCGGCGCCGTAGCCGTAGAACAGCAGCGAGCACAGCAGCGACTGGGCCAGGTAGTGCGTCAGCGCCATGCGCCCGGCCGGCGCGAACGCGCGCAGCACCCGCGCGCCGGATGTCGACGTCCACGCCAGCACCAGCAACGCGACGTAGACCAGCGACAGCGGCAGCGCGCCGAGCAGCATCAACCCGCCCGACCCTGCCGCGCGCGGCGCGAGCGGGCCGTCGAACGAGGTCCCCAGCCACACGCCCAGCGCGGTGAACAGCACGCCCGGCGGCAGCGCCCAGCACAGCAGCCGCAGCCAGAACCCGCGATGCGCGGCCGGCGCGCGCAGCCAGCCGCCGCGCAGCAGCCAGCTGCCGATCAGGAATACGCCGGCGATCATCGGAACCTGGAACATCTGGCCCTGCAGGCCGAGCTGCAGGTAGTCGAGGACGCGCCGTTGCGCGACCGCGCCGAAGCTTCCGCCGGGATAGACGCGCTCGGCCGCCTCGCGGCCGGAGGCGATCGCGCCCGCCAGGTCGGCCAGCATCGACTCGGGCACGATGACCAGCACCGCGGCGTTGGCCAGGTAGACCAGGCCCATGCCGCCGTACAGCGCCAGGCCCGCAACGAGCTGCCAGCGCGGCGCGACCTCGCGCATCGCCAGCAGCAGCAGGCCCGCGATCGCATAGCTGTGCAGGATGTCACCCCACCACATCAGTGCGATATGCAGCAGGCCGAACGCCAGCAGCACCGCCTGGCGGCGCAGGAAGACCGGCGCGACCGGCCGTCCGGACGCGGCGATGCGGTCGCTCATCAGCGCGAAGCCCATGCCGAACAGCAGCGAGAACATCGTCCAGAACTTGCCGGCGACGAACACGTGGACGCCCCACGCGACCGCCCGGTCGAGGCCGACGGCGTCGGGCGCGATGCCCGTGCCCATCTCCTGCATCGGCCGCGAGAACCATTCGACGTTCATCGCGAACACGCCCAGCAGCGCGACGCCGCGCAGGGCATCGAGGATGTCCAGCCGCTCGGTGGCGGGCACCGGTCCGAGCGCAGCGTGCCGTGGCGCGTTCATCGCATGTCCCCCTGCCAGCGGATCCGTCCCGGCCGCGCGACGCCTCCCCGCGTCGCGCGCCGTCGCCGGATCAGTGGTGGTGGCCGCCGTCGCCGTGGACGTGGCCGTGCTCGATCTCCTCGGGCGAGGCCTCACGCACCTCGACGATCTCGATGTCAAACGTCAGGTCCTTGCCGGCCATCGGATGGTTCAGGTCGACGTCGACCACGCTCATGCCGACCTTCTCGATCGTCACCGCGCGCGGGCCGAAGCTGGTGTTGAGTACGACCTGCTGGCCGACGCTGAGCTTCTGGTCGCCGAAGTGCTTCTTGGGCACGCGCTGGCTCATGCCCTCGCGACGCTCGCCATAGGCCTCGGCCGCGGTGACGTCGGCCTGGAAGCTCTCGCCGGCCTCGCGGCCGTCCATCGCCTTCTCCAGGCCCGGGATGATGTTGCCGTGGCCGAACAGGATCGCCAGCGGATCGCGATCGCGCGACGTCTCCACCGGCGCCTGGCCGGCCTCCGCGACGCTGTAGTGGAAACGGACGACGCGGTCTTTCTCGATCTTCATTAGGGATACCCGGTGGCGCGGCCGCGAGGCCGCTTGAGGACGATGGCGCAGATGCGGCACGATGCCGGCACTTTCGAAGGCGGAGCGACGTCATGCAGGCAGCGCCGCATTATCCCGACTCGGGTGCGTCCGCGCCAACCGTCCCCGGCCGGCGGCTGGCGGTCGCCGCGCTGGTGCCGGCGCTGCTCGCGCTGGCCGGCTGCGGCGGCCGCGACGTGCGCCCGGCCGCGCCGGCCGCCTCGGCACCGGCGCCGCAACGCGCATGGACGGCGGTCGCCCCGTCGGACCCCGCCGCAGCGAACGCGGTGCTGATGCGCGCGATCAGCCTGGTCGGCACGCCCTACCGCTACGGCGGCAACACGCCCGAGGGCGGCTTCGACTGCAGCGGGCTGGTCAACTACGTGTTCCGCGACATGCTCGACCTGCGGCTGCCTCGCTCCTCGCGCGAGCTCTACGCCTACCAGGGGCCGAAGATCGACGCCGCGCGCCTGGCGCCCGGCGACCTGGTGTTCTTCGGCAGCGGCGGCGCGGTCTCGCACGTGGGCATCTATGTCGGCGAAGGCCGGTTCGTGCACGCCCCGAGCACCGGCGGCACCGTCCGCCTCGACCACTTGGACGGCAGTTACTGGCGCAGCCACTACACCGGCTCTCGACGCGTTCTTCACTGAATTACCAGCCTAAACAGGGGCTTGCGCGTATTCAGTAACTTTCGTTTAACAACTCCTTCGCGCAAACCCGGTAGCTTCCCCCGCTGGTCCGGACGATGTGAAGCCCACGTGACGACGACAGACGCGCCCCTGAACGGCGCTCGCGCCTCCCGCAGCCTCCTCCGCAACACCGCCGCCGCGCTGGTTCTCGCGCTGGCCGCCGCCCCCGCTTTCGCAGGCCCCGGCCTGGCCGCCGACTCGGCCGACCAGATCGAGCAGACCACCTCGGTCGCCAAGGCCATCGCCGCCCCCGCCGCCCAGCTGCAGCAGCCGCAGATGCTGCTGGCCAGCGACATCAACCAGCTGATCGCGATGGACGTCGACAAGCCGGTGCAGGTCGCCGACGGCCGGGTCGAGTCGCTGCTCAAGCGCGCGCTCACCCTGATCGGCACCCCATACCGCTGGGGCGGGTCCAGCCCCGACAGCGGCTTCGACTGCAGCGGCCTGGTCGGCTACGTCTTCCGCACCGCGCTGGGCATCGAGCTGCCGCGCGTCTCGCGCGACATGGCCCAGAACGGCGAGCGGATCGACCGCACCTCGCTGACCGCCGGCGACCTGGTGTTCTTCGGCCGCCGCGGCAACCGCATCGACCACGTCGGCATCTACCTGGGCGAAGGCCGCTTCGTGCACGCCCCGCGCACCGGCAAGGACGTGATGGTCTCCGACCTCGATTCCGGCTACTGGGCCACCCGATTCCAGGTCGCCCGCCGCGTCGCCGGCGTCTGACCCGCCGCGCCACGATGCCCGAAGGCCGCCGAGAGGCGGCCTTTCGCGTTTCCGGGGTCGACGTGACATCGAGTCTGGGTCTGCGCCGCCTTCACGCCCGGGGGCGCCATCTCGCGGGCGACACGTCGACAGGCGACGCCCGGCCGCGCGCAGCGCGTCCAGCAGCGTGGCCGCGAGCTCGAGCGCCCCGCTTGCGCAGTCCCAATGCGGTCTCGCGGCTGCGGTGCTGCGGCTCTCGCCTGGCTCGCGCCGGCCGTGCGTAGTACGACAACACCCGCTCTCGCCCCGACAGCCGCCGAGCATGCCCCGGCTCATGCGAATTGCGCGGACTTGACCAGCAACTGCTTGGCGATCGCGCCGTGCACGCGGCCGATGCCGCGGCACAGGTGCAAGGTCGCGAACAGCAGCAGCACGCCGACGCCAGACAGCAGCGGCAGCAGGAACGGCGCCTGCCGCGGCACGTCGATGCCCGAGATCCAGAGGTTGAGGTTCAAGCCCGGCAGCAGCGCCAGCGGCGCGGCGACCAGCGGCAGCGCGACGCTCAGCAGGCTCACCACCACCGTGAAGTAGACGATGCCCAGCGGCAGCATCAGCAGCATGTACAGCAGCGTGCTCCAGGTCCGCGCGTCGGTGAACATGTCGGCGATGCGCTGGGTCCAGCTGCGGCCGCGCGCCGCGTACAGCGGCCGGCGCGGCATGCGCTCGCCGAGCATGACCTCGACCAGCCGGCCTTCCACCAACGACAGCACCCGCACCGAGCCCAGGAACAGGATCAGCAGCGGGATGCCGACCAGCACGATGACCAGGCCGCCGGAGATCGACAGGCCCAGCACCACCCACAGGAAGTAGAAGATGCCCGTGGCCAGCGACAGCAGCATGTAGAACAGCGCCGACCATGTGCGCGGATCGGCGGCGACGCCGAAGAAGCGCCCGGCCAGCGAGCTGCGCGGCGCCGGCACCGGCGGCCGCAGCGCGGTCTGCACCTTGACCTCGGTGTCGCGGTAGATCTCGGCGACCTCGTCGGGCGCGCCGTAGCTCGAGGCGACCGCGGCGATGACCTCGGCCTCCGAGCGCCCGGGCTGCTCGGCCAATTCCGAGCGCAGGTATTCCTCGGCGTCGTACAGCGCGTCCTGGACCAGCGCCGGGTCGGCACCGGCCAGCGCACGGCGCAGCTGCTCCAGGTATTCGGGGATGCTCTGCGGCAGGCCTTGGGTGTTCATTCGATCATCCCCTCCAGGACGGCGTCGACGGAATCGCGGGTGGCACGCCAGGCGGCGGCCCAGTGGCGCAGGGTCGTCCGCCCTGCCTCGGTGATGCGGTAGTAGCGGCGCGGCGGCCCGGCGTCCGACGGCGCGACGTGGCTGTCGAGCAGCCCCGCGGCACCGAGGTTGCGCAGCACCGGGTACAGCGCGCTCTGCTTGCCGGCGAGCACGCCGTCGAGCCGTTCGAGCCGCTTGGCGATCTGGTAGCCGTACATCGGCTCGGCGCTCGCGCCCAGCACCGCCAGCAGCGCGAGCGACACCGTGCCTGCGCTCAGTTCCTTCTGGAACTTGCGCAGGCCCGCGTCGTCGCCGTCGTCGCTCCCGGTCAATGCCCGCCCCTCCACTCGTTCGACCAGGACTCTATTGCGAACTTCGCTATAGCGAATGTGCCGCTAGTCATGCGGCGGCCCGCGTCGGCCACAATCGGCGCTCGACCCCGCCGGAATCCGCCCATGCGCCTGCTCCCGTCCCGTCCGCACCGTCCCGCCGCATGCGCGATCGCGCTCGCGCTGCTGCTCGCCGGCTGCGCGAGCGTGCCCGCCCCCGGCGCCGCCGACACGCGTGCGCCCGACGCGCGCTCGACCCAGGACCTGCTCGACGCCTCGACGCCGGCGGACTGGCGCACGCCCGACCCGCAGGACACGCTGTATCTCGACCTCGCGACCGGTCGGGTGATCATCGAACTGGCGCCGGACTTCGCGCCTGCGCACGTGACCAACATCCGCACGCTCGCACGCGAGGGCTTCTGGAACGGCCTGACGCTCTACCGCGCGCAGGACAACTTCGTCGTGCAGTTCGGCGACATCGTCGAGGACGGCGCGCCGGGCAAGCCGATCGGCAGCGCCCGCGCGCGGTTGCCGGCCGAGTTCGACCGCCCGGCGACGGGGCTGGACTTCCACGCCCTGCCCGACCCCGACGGCTGGGCCGCGCAGACCGGGTTCGCCGCCGGTTTTCCGGCCGCGCGCGACGCCGCCGCACAGGCCGGCCGCGACGGGCGCGCCTGGCTCGCGCACTGTTACGGCACGCTCGGCGCCGGCCGCGACACCGCGCCCGATTCGAGCAACGGCACCGAGCTCTACGTCGTCACCGGGCAGTCGCCGCGCCAGCTCGACCGCAACATCACCGTCGTCGGCCGCGTGCTGCGGGGCATGGAACTGCTGAGCGTGCTCCCGCGCGGCACAGGTCCGCTCGGCTTCTACACCGATGCCGCGCAGCGCACGCCGATCCGCGCGGTCCGGCTGGCCTCCGAGACGCCGCTCGCCGAACGCACGCCGCTCGAGGTGCTGCGTACCGACACGCCGCTGTTCGACGCGGTGGTCGAGTCGCGCCGCAACCGCCGCGACGCCTGGTACCTGCGTCCGGCCGAGCACATCGACCTGTGCAACATCACGGTGCCGGTGCGCACGCCCACAGCGCCATGACCATCGTCGAAACCGCCCGCCTGAGGCTGCGCCCGCATGTCCTCGACGACTTCGCGCCGATGCGCGCCATGCTGGCCGACCCTGAAGTCCTGCGGCATCTCTCGGCCGTGCCGCCGACCGAAGAAGACGTCTGGAACCGACTGCTGCGCTACATCGGTCACTGGCAGGCATTGGGCTACGGCATCTTCGCGGTGCTGCACCGCGACACCGGCCATTATCTCGGCGGTGCCGGCTTTGCAGATTTCCGCCGGGGACTCGGACCGGATTTCGGCCGTTCGCCCGAAGGCGCGTGAGTCTTCGTCCGGGTCCGGCCTTCGCCGCCTGACACACTCGCGTCCGACGCGCCCCTGTCGCACACTGCCGCGCCGCACCGCCCTTCTTCTTGCATGTCCTCCCCCGCCTCCTCTCCCCGCGCGCAGCAGCATGCGACGCGCGCCGCGTTCTTCATCCCCGGCTTCGCGATCGCCGCCTGGGCCCCGATCGTCCCGTTCGCCAAGACCCGCACCGGCCTGGACGAAGCCTCGCTCGGCCTGGTGCTGCTGTGCCTGGGCACCGGCTCGCTGCTGGCGATGCCGATGGCCGGCGCGCTCGCCGCGCGCCAGGGCTGCCGGCGCGTCATGGTCGCCGCGCTGCTGCTGATCTGCGCGGCGCTGCCGGCACTCACGCTCGCCGGTGCGCCGTGGCTGCTGGCGGCCGCGCTGTTCGCGTTCGGCGCCGGCATCGGCGCGATGGACTGCGCGATGAACCTGCAGGCGGTCGCGGTCGAGCGCGACGCCGCGCGTCCGATGATGTCGGGCTTCCACGCGTTCTACAGCATCGGCGGTTTCGTCGGCGCCGCCGGCATGACCGCGCTGCTGAGCGCGGGCCTGGCGCCGTGGCTGGCGGCGGTGCTGGTCGCGGCCGCGATCCTGGCGCTGCACGGGCCCTCGGCGCGGCACTGGCGGAGCGAGCGGCTGGCGCGCGACACCGCCGCGTTCGCATGGCCGCGCGGCGTGGTCGCGTTCATCGGCGTGCTGTGCTTCGTGACGTTCCTGGTCGAGGGCTCGATGCTCGACTGGAGTGCGGTGTTCCTGCACGAGGTCCGTGGCGTGGACGCTGCACGCGCGGGGCTCGGGTTCGTCGTGTTCTCGCTGGCGATGACGGTGGCGCGGCTGCTCGGCGACGGCCTCGTGCAGCGCCTGGGCGACCGCCGCGCGGTGGTGCTGGGTGCGCTGTGCGCCTGCGCCGGGCTCTGCGTGGCGACGCTCGTGCCCGACGGCACGCTCGCGCTCGCCGGCTACGCGCTGGTCGGCGCGGGCTGCGCCAACATCGTGCCGGTGATGTTCTCGATGGCCGGCCGGCAGACGACGATGCCCGAGGCGCAGGCGATCCCGGCGATCAGCACGCTCGGCTACACCGGCGTGCTCGCCGGTCCGGCGCTGATCGGCTTCGTCGCGCACGCGACCGGACTGATCGTCGCGTTCCTCGGCGTCGCCGTGGCGATCGCGTGCGTCGCACTGTCGATGCGCTGGCTGCGCGCCTGACCGACGCGCATCGCACGCATTCGTCACGCGGGCTTGCGCCGGCTTCTTCCAGCCTCACGCTTCCCCGCCCGATCGAAGAAGAGGAACCGCCATGCCCATGCTCCGTATCCGCCTGACCGGCAGCGACGACACCGCCCGCGCGGTGATCAATCTCCTGCAGAGCGTCGAAGGCATCGAGCATGTCGAGGAGATCGACGACCTGATGCCGCACATGGACGACGCCGACTCCAGCTCCGCCGGTCTGAGCGACGTGGGCGGTCCGCAGATGCACGAGATCGAGGTCGAGGTCGGAAACCCTGCGACCGCGCGCAAGGTGCGCGAGGCGGTCGAGGCGCTGGCATTCGACCTCGATGCGCTGGTCGAGTTCGAGGAGGAAGAGGAAGGCTGAGCCCGGCCGGCCCACGCACGCGCGTCGGACCGGCCCCCGCGGCGCTGCGCCGGTCACGCCGCCGGCAGCGCCTCGATCAGGTCGATCATCCGCCGCCGCTGCGCCTCGTCGGGCAGCCGCCCGCGTCCGGCACCGAGATTGTCGACGAGATTGCGCACGCGACTGGTCGCCGGCGTCACGCAGGTGACCGTCGGATTGGCGAGCACGAACTTCAGGAAGAACTGCCCCCAGCTCGCGGCGTCGAACTCGGCGGCCCAGTCCGGCAGCGCGCGGTCGCCGACGCGGTTCCACAGCCGCGTACGCCCGAACGGCGCGTAGACCAGCACCGCGATGCCGCGCTCGGCGGCCAGCGGCAGGATCGTCCGCTCGACGTCGCGGTTGTCGATCGCGTAGTCCACGCCGATGAAGTCGAGCGGCTCGCGGCGCATCGTCTCGACCAGCCGCGGATAGTCGGCCTTGGACGTCGAGGTCACGCCGATGTGGCGCACGCGCCCGGAGGCCTTGAGCGTCTTCAGGATCCCCAGCTGCGTCGGCACGTCGCCGAGGTTGTGCACCTGCACCAGGTCGATGGTGTCGCGGCCCAGGCGCGCGAACGAGGTCTCGATCTGCGCGCGCGCCTGCGCCGGATCGGCCTTGGCCTCCGCGCCGCGGCCGGCGACGTTGACCTTCGTCGCCCAGAACAGGCGATCGGCGATGCCCAGGTCCTGCGCCGCGCGGCCGGCGACCTCCTCCGACGCGCCGTAGCTGGGTGCGGTGTCGAACACCCCGCCCTCGGCGGCCAGCGTGCGCAGCACCTCGCGCACCGCGGCCGCGTCCTCGCCCGCGGCGCGGGAGAACGTGGCCGAACTGCCCAGCCCGACGACCGGGATGCGCTGGCCGCTCGACGGGATCGCGCGCGTGTTCAACGGCGCGGCGGAGACGGCGAACGCAGCGCCGGGCAGCGCAAGCGACAGGCCGGCACCGAGGGAGAGTTTCAGGCAATCGCGACGGGTGACCATGGCGTGCTCCTCGCAGGGATGACGCAGGCGACGGACCTGCGCCGGGACGGCGCCGACGGCGCGCAGGGAAAGCCGGCGATCGCGCGGCGCCCCGAGTCTGCCGCAGCCCGGCCCGGGCGGGCAACCGGCGCCCGGGCGGCGCCCGCGTCGCCGTCAGAAGCTGGCGCCGTCGATCTGGACGATCTTCAGCAACGCCAGGTCCAGTCCGTCGATGCAGCGCACGTTGACGCAGGCCATCGGCGATCCGTCCGGCCCGGTACCGCGGCTGTAGGGCGCGATGCCGCAGACGGTGCAGAAATGGTGGTCGATCCGGTGCGCGTTGAAGCGGTACGTGCCCGCTTCGCCGGTGCCGGTCTCGCGCAGCGCGTCGGCGGGCGCGAACGCCAGCAGGCCGCCGCGCCGGCGGCACATCGAGCAGTTGCAGTCGTAGACCTCGGCGATCTCGCCGTCCAGTTCGAATGCCAGGCTGCCGCAATGGCAGCGTCCGCGATGCGTCATCGTCGCCCCTCCCTCGCCCAGGCCGCAGGCTAGGCGATCCCGGGCGGCGCCGACACCCGTGCGCGCCCCAGGCGCGCCCGGCCCAGCGCCCACAGCGCGGTCGTCGCGAGCAGCCAGGCCAGCGCCCAGGGCCAGCTCGGGCCGGGGACGCTCGCCTGCGCCGGGGCCGCACCCGGGGCCTCGCGCACCAGTGCGCGCGTCGCGGCCTGCAGACGCGCGGCCTGCAGGCCCGGCGCGTCGTCCGCGGCGCGCACCGGCAACGGCCAGCTGCGGCCCGCGTCGACGATGCGATGCCAGCCGGGCGCGTCCGGCCACAGGCCGGTGCAGCCGCCGGCGACCGGGTCGCGCAGCAGCGGCACCGCGCGCCCGTCGAGCGCGACCACGTGCGCGTCCGGGCCGAGCCCGCACAGCGCCAGCCGGTCGCCGACACGGCCCTGCCCCTCGACCCCCGGCACCGCGCGGTCGCCGGCGCGCGCGAGCGTGCCCGCCCAGCCACTCCACAGTCCCGCGTGCAGGTCCGCGCGGCCGGCCAGCGGCAGGCGCCAGCTGTCGGCCAGCGTGACCAGGCCGATGCGGCCGCGGCCGAAGGCCTGCCAGCGCATCATGTCCGGCGGGCCGACGTCCGCACCCGGCAACCCGCCGGTCAGCGGACGATAGGCCAGTGCCGGCGGCGTCTCGCCGGCAAGCAGCGGGTCGAACGGCGCGTCGTCGCTGCCGGGGCCGGCCCACGCGCGCCACCGCGCCGCGTCGGCCGGGCCGGGATCGGGCCGCCAGGGACGCACCGGCCCTGCTTCGATCGTCAGCCCGGTACCACGCAGCCAGTCGCGCAGCGCGGCCGACGGCGGCTGCGGCGCGTGCACCAGCAGGCCGAGGCCGTCGGCCACAGCGCTGCGCAGCGCGGCCCGCGCGCCCGCGCCCAGGCCGTCGAACGCACGCGCATCGAGCACGACCAGGTCCTGTTCGGCGAGGCCCGCCGCCTCGAGCGCCGGCGCATCGCCCACGCCGGCACCGCCCCCCAGCGCGGCCCGCCACCGCAGGCCTAGGCCCGCATCCTCGGACCAGCGGCGCAGCGCGCGCAGGTCCGGGTTCGGCGCGCCGGCCAGCAGCAGCACCCGGACCGGCGCGACGTCCTCGACGACCACCGGCACGTCGACCCGGTCCGCCTCGCCGTCGTCCGCGTCGCGCACCCGCACGACGAATGTCGCGGCCCCGGCATCGCGCGCCGTGCCGGCGAGCCGGAAGCGGCCCGCGTCGTCGGCCGCCGCCGCGTCGACGACGCGGCCTGCGGGATCGGACAGCGAGACCTGCGCACCGTCGATGCCGGCGACCCGGCCGCGCACCTCGAACCGCGCCCCCGGCGCGATGCCACGCGGCACCTCCAGCGCGACGATGCCGGCAGGCAGCGCCGCCGGTACGAACGCCAGCGCACGCCCGTCGACCGCATCGCGGTCGCGCGCCGTCAGCCCGGCGCCGACGACGGCCAGCGCCTGCGTGTCGGGATGGCGCCGCAGCGCGGTCGCCAGATCGGGCATCCGCGTCGCCCCCGGCGGCCCGTCGCCGGCCTCGGGCAACGCGACGACCCGCTGCGACGCGGGCCGCGGCAAATCCGCCCAGCCGGCGGTCAGCACGACCAGCGTGTCGCGCGCGACCGGCACCGGCGGCGGCTGCAGCGTCAGCGCCAGCAGGGCCGCGGACACCGCCGTCAGCGCCGCGAGCGCGCAGGTGCGCCAGACCGCGGGCCGGGCGCCGCGCGGCGCGCGCAGGTGCGCAGTCGCCAGCCGCAGGATCGACAGCGCGGCGCCGGCGGACAACAGCGCGACCAGCCAGCGTTCTGGCGTCATGGCGCGTCCTCCCGCAGCGCGTCGAGATAGCGTGCACCGATTGCGTCGATCGCGGCGCGGCGCGGCGGTGCAGGCAGCGGCCGCTGCAGCACGTGCCACAGCTGGCCCCGCAGCGCCTGCCGGCACGCGGCGCAGCCCGGGTCGCGCTGCAACGCGTCGACCGCGGCCAGCAGCGCCAGCGGGTCGTCGACCGCACGCGGGTGCGCCTGCGCCCAGGCGACGAGCGCCGCCGGATCGAAGGCCTCGTCCCAGGCCAGCGACTGCCAGGCCGCGGCGGGTACGTCGGCATCGGTCGCGTCCGGCCCCGGCACGGTGCGCGGGGCGATGCCGTCGCGGTCGCCGCCCAGGCGCCGGGCGAAATCCACCGGCGGCAGCGCGGTGCCCACCCGCGCCAGGTAGATGCGGTCAGCCTGCTGGACCTGCTTGATCAGCACCAGTGCACGGTTCGCCGGCGCCAGCGCCTCGCGCGGCGCGGCCTGGCGCAGGTGCAGTTCGGACTGCCACATCTCGCGCAGCGCGGCGCGCAGCAGTTCGCGCGTCTGCGGATCGAGCAGCGTCGCGGCCTCCGGCAGGTCGTGGGTGTGGCCGAACGTCTCGAGCACGTCGTCGGCGCGGCCGAACGTCGTCGCGTCCCGCGGCGCGTGGTCGTGTCCGTGGTCGTGTCCCTGTCCGTGGTCATGGTCGTGGTCGTGGTCGTGGTCGTGGTCGTCGTGCGCAGCGTCGTGGCCCTGCGCATCGTGTGCGTGCGCGTCTTCCTCCGGCGCGACGGTGGCGGGCGGTTCGCCCTGGCCGAAGTCGTCGATCGGCAGCGGCTTGCGCGGCGGCGGAGGCGGTGCGTCGTCGGCATCGGCGGTCGGCGGCGGCCGACGCGCGCCACCTTCCGATTCCTCGCCCAGGAACTGCCCGTAGCGCAGCCGCAGCAGGCGCTGGTCGACGCCGAGCGTGTCCGAGCGGGTCTCGAACGTCTCGCGCGCCAGTCGCGGCTGCTCGGCGATCAACGCTTCGGCGTCGAGGATGATCTGGCGCTGGCTGCGGAAATATGCCGGCAGCACGTCGCGCGCCAGGCCTTCGAGCCCGTCGGCATCGGGTGGCGTCGGTGGCGGCCAGCGCAGGATCAGGCTGGCGCTGCGGGCGACCTGCGGGTCGGGGGCGCGGTGATCGCGGACCTCGAGCTGGACGACCAGGTCGCCGCCCTCCTCCAGGCCCAGCGCGACCGGGTCGAGCGTCGCCGCGAACGCGCGCGCCCGCGCATCGCCGGTGCCGCGCAGCGTGCGCGTGCGGTCCTCGAACGTGACCGCCTCGCCGCTGCCGCGGGTGACGGTGATGCGCAGGCGCGCGTCGGCCGCGACCCCGAAGTCGTCGACCGCCTCGAACGCCAGCGTCCAGGCGCGCTGGCCGCGCACGTAGGTCGACAGCGTGGCCTCGGGTGCGCGCACGCGCACCTCGGGCGGACGGTCGGGCACCGCGTCCAGGCGCCAGGGCTGGGCGCGCGCGAGGGCCCCGTCGGTCCTGCCATCGACCGCGATGCGGTACAGCCACGACCGGTCGAGCCGCAGCGTCGCGGTCCAATCCTCGCCCTGGCGCACGAACGCAAGCCCGCTGCCGTCGTGCAACTGCAGGGCCACACGCTGCGGCTGCGGCGCGAAACGCAGCGTCCAGCGCAACGTCGCGCCGGTCGTCGCTTGCGCGTCGAGCTCGACCTGCGTGCGCGGCGCCAGGCCGGTGTAGGCCGGCGCGTCGATGCGCAGCGCCTGCGACCGCAGCACCGGCGCGCCCGGCGCCGCGGCGCGCGCGGGCACGGCGTCGGCGGTTCCAGCGGGCGCGGCCGTCGGCCAGGCAAGCGCGCCGGCCACCAGCAGCGCACCGGCCCCCCACGCCAGCGCCAGCGCACGCCGCGGCCAGGGCGCCGGCGTCGGGGTCCACGGCCGCGCGGCGAGCCGGGCGTCCAACCGCGCGCGCTGCAAGCGCTGCAGCGGCGCGAGCGCGCCCGGGTCGGCGAACAGCAGCGCGGCGCTGTCGTCCATGTCGACGCGGTCGGCATCGACCCGCCGCACCAGCCAGCGGGTGTCGAGGTGGCGGACGCGGCGCACGGCGACGCCCACGGCCACCGCGGCGACCAGCGACGCGGCGACGGCTGCAGCCGGTGCGCCGGCCGCCCGCCAGGCGATCGCAGCGACGCCGACCGCCAGCGGCGCGGCCACCAGTGCGACGCCGGCGGCCGCGCGCCGTCGCGCCGCACGGCGCACGCGTTGCAGGGCGGACGCGACGCTCATGCGGCAGTTGTCCGGCGCGCGGCGGCGGCCAGCCAGCGCTCGAGCGCGAACGCCAGCGCGACCAGCAGCGCCCACCATGGCCGCAGGTCGCGCGGCGTCGGCGGATACGCCGCCAGGCCGGCGCCGGGCGCGAGCGCGCTTGCGGCAATGCGCGCCGGCGGCGGCCGCGGCTGCAGCCGGTCGCGCAGACTCGCCGGAAATCCGGGATCGAGCAGATCCGGGTCGAGCGCCGGGTCGAACGGGCCGGTCCAGCGCACGCAGGTCGACGCGCCGCAGGCCGCCTGTGCGAACCCGGCGGCGTCCCCACTCGCCTGCCACTGCGCGCCGCCCGGCAGCGTGGCCGCCGGACCGAGCAGCAGCACGCGACCGGCCGCGGCGTCGAGCAGCGCGCGCGGCGGCGCGGCTGTGCCCCACCAGGCGAGCGCCGCATCCGCGCGCGGGGCATCGCCAGGCGCGCCACGCCGCAGCGCGTCCGCATCGTCGGGGCGCCAGGCGCGCGCGACCGCGGCGAGCGTGCGCAGCGCGGGATCGTCGTCGGCAATCCCGAACACGTCGAGCCGCGGCGGCGGCGCGACGGTCTGCTCACCTGCAGCGGACGCGGCCGCCACGATCCGCCAGTCCACGGCGCGCGACAGCAGCACGCGGCCACCGTCGGCCCCGTCGACGGTCCCGGGCACGACGACCGTCAACGCGGTGCCGGCCGGCAGCATCATGTCGAGTTCGCGCAGCAGGCTGGCGACCGGCACCGGGCCGGCCGGCGCGGCGCCCGTCGCCTCGGGAAAGCCCGGTGCCAGCCAGCGCACCGGCGCGTCGGGGTCGGCCTCTGGCATCGCGTCGGCCGCGACGCCGGGCACAACGACCGTCCAGCGTTCCGGCGCCGCACCCCCGTGCAGCACCGGCCACGCCAGCCACAGCGCGAGCAGCGCAAGCAGCAGCAGGCGGGCCAGCAGCAGCGGCCAGTCGTCGAAGCGCAGACGCCGGCGCGGCTTCGGCCGCTCGCGCAGCCAGCGCAGTGCCGCGAACGGCGTGGGCCGCGTCGCATCGCGGCGCGCCAGATGCAGCAGCAGCGGCAGCACCAGCGCCGCCAGCGCGGCGAGCGCGGCCGGTGCGAGCAGGCCGAGGCTCATCGCGCGCGATCGCCGAACAGCGCGCGCAGCACGTCCTGGGCCGGCGCGTCGGCGACGTGCGTCGCGAACGCGATGCCGGCCGCCCCCAATCGGGCCGCCAGCGCGCGCTGCGCCGCGCCGAAGCGCGCGAGATAGTCGGCACGCAGCGCCGGCCCGTCGCCGAGCAGCGCCTCGCCGGTCTCGGGGTCGACGAAGCGGCGGCCGTCGCGGAACGGAAAATCGCGCTCGTCGGCGGTCAGCACCTGCAGCGCGACCACGTCGCGCCCGGCCTGCGCCAGTTGTAGCAGCGCGTCCACCGCGCCCGCGTCGAACCAGTCGCCGATCGCGACGACCAGGTCGCCGCGCGCGATGCGGCCCCAGACCGGGGCGAGCGTCGCGGCCTCGGGCCAGCCATCGGCCGGCGTCGCCTGCGCCAGCGCGTGGCGCAGGCGGTCGCGCTGCCGCGGCCCGGTGCCCGGCGCCACCAGCGCGACGCCGGCGCCGCCGCAGGTCGCCAGCCCGCAGGCGTCGCCCTGGCGCTGCGCGATCTCGGCCACGCACGTCGCCAGCAGGCGCGCAACGTCCAGCCGCGTGCGCTGCGGCGCGGCCTCGTCGGCCTGGGCCATCGACGCGGTGGTGTCGAGCAGCACCCAGGCCCGGACCGGGCTCTCACGCTCGGCCTCGCGCACGAAGAACCGGTCGCTGCGCGCGTACAACCGCCAGTCGATCTGCCGTGGCTCGTCGCCGGGCTCGTAGGCGCGGTACTGCGCGAACTCCAGGCCCGCGCCGCGGTTGCGGCTGGCGTGCTGGCCTAGGCCGTCGCGGCCCCGCGCGTGACGCGGCCGCAGCCGCAGCCGCAGCGTCGCCAGGCACGCCCGCAGCGCGGGCGTCAGCCCGTCGCCGGGCGGCGGGCCGTCCGACGACGACGGCGTTGCCGGGCTCGCAGCCGCCACGGTGCGCCTCAGCGGTCCGGTGCGGGCAGTGCCCGCAGCAGGCCGGCGACGACGGCGTCGGCATCGACCTGCCCGGCCTCGGCCGCGAACGACAGCACCAGGCGATGGCGCAGCACCGGCGTGATCAAGGCAGCGACGTCGTCGCGCGTCGCGGCGATCCGGCCGTGCAGCAATGCGCGCGCCTTGGCCGCGAGCACCAGCGACTGCCCGGCACGCGGCCCGGCGCCCCAGCGCACGTACTCGCGCACGATCTCGGGGGCACCCTCGCCCGGTCGCGTTGCGCGCACCAGCGCCGCGATCCAGCCCAGCAGGGCCTCGCCCAGATGCACCTGCCGCACCAGCGCCTGCAACGCGAGCACGGCGTCGGCGTCCATGACGCGCGGCACCTCGGCCTCGGTGGCGCCGGTCGTGCGCGCCAGGATCGCCTGCTCCTCGTCGGCATCCGGATAGCCCAGCGCGACGTGCAGCAGGAAGCGGTCGAGCTGCGCCTCGGGCAGCGGGTAGGTCCCGGCCTGCTCGATCGGGTTCTGGGTCGCCAGCACGAAGAACGGCCGCGGCAGCGCGCGGGTCACGCCGGCGTGGCTGACCGTGCGCTCGGCCATCGCCTCGAGCAGCGCGGCCTGGGTCTTGGGCGGCGTGCGGTTGAGTTCGTCGGCCAGCAGCAACTGGGTGAACACCGGCCCTTCCTGGAAGCGGAAGTGGCGCCGGCCGGTGCCGTGGTCCTCCTCGAGCAGTTCGGTACCCAGCAGGTCGCTGGGCATCAGGTCGGGCGTGAACTGCACGCGCCGGAAGTCCAGGTCGAGCGCCTGGCCGAGCGTGCGCACCAGCAGCGTCTTGCCCAGCCCCGGCACGCCCTCGAGCAGCACGTGCCCGCCGGCGAGCAGCGCGACCAGCAACTGTTCGACGACGCCGGCCTGGCCGACGACGGCGCGCGCGATCGCGGCGCGCAGCGTGTCGAGCTGCGCCAGGCGCGCCTGCAGGTCGGCTTCGGTCGGAGCGATAGTGGTCATGTGGAAGTCCTTGAAAACCCTGTAGGCGCGCGCTTGCGCGCGATGGGGCTGTACCGGTACAGCCTCGTCGCGCGCAAGCGCGCTCCTACAGGAAATATGGGGGTCATGCGCTCAATGCGTACATGACGATGTTGACCGCGAACTTCGTATTGTCCTCGGCCAGGAAGCGCTTGTTGCGCCAGTCGTAGTCCCATTCGCAGCCGTAGTCCTTGTTGCTGTAGAGCACCGCCAGCCGGCCGTCGATCTCGATGCCCTTGAGGTAGTCGTGCACCAGATCGTCGCCCCAGCCGTTGAGCTCGAAGCCGGTCGCCGGCGGGCCGTCCGGGAAGCGGAAGAAGCTGTGGTAGAGCGCGTGCGAGTTCGGCAGCTTGCGCATCGCCGAGGCGCCGAACAGCGCGGCCATCTGCGCCTCGAACGACTTCGCGAACAGGCCGTCGATGTCGTGGTTGCAGTCGTCGACGAACACGAAGCCGCCGCCGCGCACGTAGCGCTCGAAGTTGCGGCGCTCGGCCGGGCTGAACTCGACCAGCCGGTGCCCGGCCAGGTAGCAGAACGGCGCGGCGAGCATCTTCGGGTCCGACAGCGCGACCACGTGCTCGACCGGATCGACGCGCAGGTCGGTGTAGTCGATCAGCGAGGTGATCACGTTCGACGGCATCCGCGCATCGACGTCCCAGTCGCCCGACTCGTAGCGCAGCCGCGTGAACCAGAAGTCGTAGCGCGCCGACTGGGCCGGAACCTGCGGCAATGCGAAGCCGGCGGCGGCGCCAAGCAGCAGCTGGAGCGACTGGCGACGGTTCACGGCCTCACGCCTCCGCGCAAGGCCCGGCTGCCGTTGGCGCTTAACGCATCGTCGAGGCGCTCACCAGACCCCAAAAGAACTTGATCTTCGCGGGTTCGCGCCATTTTCCTTGAAAAGCAGAGCTTCCACTCGCCTGCCGGCGAGCGGGTCACTTTTCTTTGCTGGCCCAAAGAAAAGTAACCAAAAGAAATGGCCTCCCCGAAGAAGCTAACCTGGTCAGTCATTCGTTCCGGGATTTTCCGACTCGGCATCCTGCCTCGGTCGGAAAACGCCACCCATCCATGGGTGGCGCCCTTCGGGTCGGCAGATAGCGCTGAGAGTGTCACGGAGAGCAAAAGCCTTGCACTATCGAGCCGCGTCGGCGCGTCGTGCCTCAGACCGCATCCGACAACGACGTGAACGTGAAGTCGCGCAGCCGCATCGGCGGCAGCATCATCACCATCGACGACTCGTCGCCGCCCACGCGCACCGGCCGGCCGAGCTCGTCGATGTTGTTGAGCATGATCACCGGCGATTCGTTGAAGCGGAAGTTCTTCAGCGGGTACTTGATCTCGCCGTTCTCGATGTAGAACGTGCCGTCGCGGGTCAGGCCGGTCAGCAGCACGGTCTGCGGATCGACCATGCGGATGTACCAGGTGCGGGTGACGAGGATGCCGCGGTCGGTGCCGGCGATCAGGTCGGCGGTCGACTTGTCGCCGCCCGACATCAGCAGGTTGCCCGGCCGGCCGACCGCGCGCTTGCCCTGCTGCTGCGCCCAGAAGCGCGAGTAGTCGAGGTTGACGACCTTGCCGTTTTCGATGATCGCCATCTTCTCGCGCGGCAGGCCCTCGCCGTCCCACGGCAGCACCGGCGCCTCGGGGTGCCAGGGGTCGGCGACGATGTTGACGCGCGGGTCGTAGACCTGCTCGCCGAGCTTGTTGCCGCCGCCGCGTTTGGACAGGAAGCTGCGCCCCTCGTCGGCCGTGCGCGCGTCGAAGAAGCGCATCATGAACGAGATCAGCCCGGCGGCCGCCGCCGGCTCCAGGATCACCGTGTACTTGCCCGGCTCCAGCGCCTGCGCCTGGGCCGAATCGCTGGCCTTGCGCATCGCCACGCGCACGTCGCGGCCGGCGTCGAACGCGCTGGCGTCCTTGAGGTTGCGCCCGACCCAGCCCGAACCGCGGCCGTCCTCGGTCCGCACGGTGCAGGTGTAGTTGAAGTTGGTCGCCTGCTGGTAGCCGAAATTGCCGTTGCTGTTGGCGAACGCGACGAAACTGCGGCCGTCCTCGAGGAAGCCGGCTGCGATCAGTTGCTCGGCGCGGCAAGGCGCGATCGAGCCGGCGGCCACGTCGGCGCGGAACTCGGGGGTGATCGCCGCGGTCGACTCGCTGAACGTCGGGCTCGGCCGATAGTCCTGCTTGCCGATCGCCGGCAGGAACTCGGGGTTCTCCGGCGCCAGCCGGGCGAGATCCTCGGCGCGCTTGACCACGCTGCGCAGCGACGCATCGTCGAAGGCGTTGATGCTGGCCGTGCCCACGCGCTTGCCGAACGCGACCTGGACGGCGAGTTCGGCGTTGCTGACGATGCCGCTGGTGGAGACGTTGTTGAGCGCGAAGCGGATGTTGCCGTCGATCGAGCCCGACAGCGTCGCGGTGCACTCGTCGGCGGTCGACAGCGCGACGGTCTTCTCGAGCAGTTCGCGGGCCTGGGCTTCGGTGAAGATGGTCATGGTCGGAACTCCTTAGCCGAGCGAACGCGCGGTGTTGATGACGTTGATGCCGTTGAAGCGGGCGGTCGCCGAGCCGTGCGAGACCGCCGAGACCTGGCTGGGCTGGCCCTTGCCGTCGAAGAACGAGCCGCCCAGACGGTAGTCGCGCTCGTCGCAGACCGCGACGCAGGCGTTCCAGAACTCCGGCGTGCGGATCTGGTAGGCGACGTCCTCGATCATGCCGGCGATCTTCCCGTTGCGGATCTCGTAGAACAGCTGCCCGCCGAACTGGGCGTTGTAGCGCTGCTGGTCGATCGAGAACGAGCCGTCGCCGACGATGTAGATGCCGTTCTCGACGTCGCCGATCATCTGCTCCACGCTCAGCGGCGTGCGGCCGGCGGCCAGCGAGACGTTGGGCATGCGCTGGAACTGCACGCTCGACCAGGCGTCGGCGTAGCTGCAGCCGTCGGACTCGGTCTTGCCCAGGATGTGCGCCTGGTCGCGCGTGGCCTGGTAGTCGACCAGCTTGCCGGCGTCGATCAGGTTCCAGCGCTTGGTCGCCACGCCTTCATCGTCGTAGGCCACCGCGCCCAGGCTGCCGGGCTGGGTCTTGTCGGCGAACACGGTCACCTGGTCGCTGCCGTACTGGAAGCGCTGCTCGCGCTTGTCGAGCGTGGCGAAGCTGGTGCCGGCGTAGTTGGCCTCGTAGCCGAGCACGCGGTCGAGCTCGAGCGGGTGGCCGATCGACTCGTGGATCGTCAGCCAAGTGTGCGAAGGGTCGAGCACCAGATCGTAGCGGCCGGGCTTGACCGACGGCGCGCGCAGCTTCTCCTGCGCCTGGCGCGCCGCGGCGATCGCGTCCTCGCGCATGTCGTAGGAGGTGCTGTAGTTGACCACGCCGTTGGGCGAGACGACCTTGCCCGCGGCCGCGCCGTCGAGGTACTCGAAGCCCATGCCCATCGGCGCAGACAGGCCCTCGCGGGTGCGGAACTTGCCACTGGCCTTGTCGATCGCGGTCACCGTCATCGGCGCCCAGATCCGGTGCACGTCCTGGTCGATGTACGACCCGTCGGTGCTGGCGAAATACTTCTGCTCGTTGACGAGGAACAACGTGGAGTTGACGAAACTCGCACCGGCCGACAGCGCCGCGGCGTTGACGCCCAGCAGCAGGTCCACCTTGTCCTTGACCGGCACCTCCATGCCGTTGCGGGCGATCGGGGTGCGCCAGGCCACCTCGCCCACGCCCTTGACCGGCGCCAGCTGCACCTGCGCGGTCTGGACCTTGGCGTTGGCCTGTGCGATCGCGACGGCCTGGCGCGCGGCCTCGGCCACGCCCTGCTCGGTCAGCGTGTTGGTCGCCGCGAAGCCCCAGGCCCCGCCGGCGACGACGCGCACGCCCACGCCGGTCGACTCGGTGCTGACCACGTTCTGCACCTTGTCCTCGCGGGTCATCACGAACTGGCGCAGATAGCGGCCCACGCGCACGTCGCAGTAGCTCGCGCCGGCGGCGGACGCCGCATTCAGGCCGGCATCGGCCAGTCGCTTCTTGAAGCCCACGTCGAGCGCGGACAGCAGTTGTTCGGCGGCAATCACCTTGCCGAAGACGGCGGGCAGCAACAGGCCGCCCGCGCCGACACCAGCGAGGGCGAGGAAATCGCGTCTATGCACAGCAGCTCTCCCGAAAAGCGAGGGTCCGCGGCGCGCGCGGACGGGGCGATGAGATGGCGACGCGTCCCCTACGCGCCGTCCGGATTGATGACATGCCGCGCGCGCGCCGTCCAGTGACGAATGGCATAGACGGGATTCGGGATTCGGGATTCGGGACAGCCTGTCGCCCGGCCGGCGCATGATCGCGAACAGACCCTGGACCCGGCGCCCTTTCGAATCGCCTGTCACCGATCCCGCCATCACGCACTAGAGATTGCGCGCCGTATTGATCACATTGATGCCGTCGAAGCGGGTGGTCGCCGCGCCGTGCGAGACCGCCGAGACCTGGCTGGGCTGGCCCTTGCCGTCGAAGAACGAGCCGCCCAGGCGGTAGTCGCGCTCGTCGCAGATCGCGCTGCAGGCGTTCCAGAACTCCGGCGTGCGGATCTGGTAGGCGGCGTCCTCGACCATGCCGGCGATCTCGCCGTTGCGGATCTCGTAGTACAGCTGGCCGCCGAACTGGGCGTTGTAGCGCTGCTGGTCGATCGAGTACGAACCGCGGCCGTGGATGTAGAGGCCGCGCTCGACGCCGGCGATCATCTCGCGCACCGTCAGCGGCGCCCGGCCCGGCGCCAGCGAAACGTTGGGCATGCGCTGGAACTGCACGCTCGACCACGCATCGGCGTAGCTGCAGCCGTCGGACGCGGTCTTGCCCAGGATGTGCGCCTGGTCGCGCGTGGCCTGGTAGTCGACGAGGATGCCGTCCTTCACCAGGTCCCAGCGCTTGCACCGCACGCCTTCGTCGTCGTAGCCGACCGCGCCCAGGCTGCCGGGCTGGGTCTTGTCGGCGACGAAGTTCACGATGTCGCTGCCCCAGCGGTAGCCGGCGGCGCGCTTGTCGAGCGTGGCGAAGCTGGTGCCGGCGTAGTTGGCCTCGTAGCCGAGCACGCGGTCGAGTTCGAGCGGATGGCCGACGTTCTCGTGGATGGTCAGGAACAGGTTCGACGGATCGAGCACGAGGTCGTAGCGGCCGGGCTGGACCGACGGCGCGCGCAGCTTCTCGCGGGCCTGGCGCGCGGCGGCGACGGCGTCCTCGCGCATGTCGTAGGCCCGCCCGTAGGCGATCACGCCGCCGGGCAGTTCGAAGCGCTGCGCCGGGTCGGGGGTGAGGTACTCGTAGCCCAGGCCCATCGGCGCCGACAGTCCGTCGCGCGTGCGGAACTTCCCGCTCGCCTTGTCGATCGCGGTCACGGTGAAGGGCGCCCAGATCCGGTGCACGTCCTGATCGATGTACGAGCCGTCGGTGCTCGCGAAGTACTTCTGCTCGTTGACCAGGAACAGCCGCGAACCGACGAAGTCGGCGCCGGCGGCGGTCGCCGCGGCGTTGATGTCGAGCAGCAGCGCAACCTTGTCCTCGACCGGTACCGCCATACCGTTGGTGGCGATGGGCGTGCGCCAGGTCACCTCGCCGACCCCGCGAACCGGCGCCAGTTGCACCGGCGTCGCCTGGATGCGCGCATTGGCCTTCGCGATCGCCACCGCCTGGCGTGCGGCTGCGGCGACGCTGTCGGGATCGAGCGCGTTCGTCGCCGCGAAGCCCCAGGCGCCGTCGGCGAGCACGCGCACGCCCACGCCGGTGGATTCCTCGTTGACCACGTTCTCCACCCGCGTCTCGCGGGTCATCACGTACTGGCGCAGGTAGCGGCCGATGCGCACGTCGCAGTAGCCGGCGCCGCCGTCGCGCGCGGCCTGCAGCCCGACGTCGGCGAGCCGCTTCTTCAGTGCCGGATCGAGCGTGCTGGTCAGGTCCTCGGCCGCGATCGCGCGGCCGATGCCGCCGGGCAGCAGCAGGCTGCCCAGCCCGATCCCGCCCAGGGCCATGAAGTCGCGACGTCGCATTGCATTCTCCCCTGCGGCGATGGCCGCGCAGCGTCGATTCTTCTGTGCATGCGCCGCCCGGGTCAACTTGCGCCGCATGGCCGGTCGAATCACGCCGCAGCGTCGGCGCACGCTCGCGCGCAAAGGGCGATCCGCGACAGGCCCGGTCGCGCGCAAGCGCGCGCCTACAGGAGCGTCGCCCGTAGGAGCGCGCTCGCGCGCGAATGGCGCTACCCGGGATGCTTCATCGCGCGCGAGCGCGCTCCTACCCAGCAGGTTGGCGCGATCAACCGGAACGGCCCGGAGCAACCGACATATGCACGAGCATGGCCACGACCGGCGCACGGACAGGACGAGTCGGCACGATCGGCACATGCGGCGCGTGGGCGGCGCCTCTATGCTTGCGGGCTGTCCCAATGCCTGGAAGTTGCCGCATGCGCCGTTCCCTGCTCGCCGTTGCCGTGCTCACCGCCGCCCTCGCCGGCTGCAACCGGGAGGCGCCGAGCGCGCCCGCCAGCGCGCAGGAGGGCGCGGCCGCCACCGCGGCGTCCCCGGCCGACGCCGCGTTCGCCGAGCTGTCCAAGCGCTACCTCGACGAGGCCATGGCGCTGTCGCCGGTGTCGGCCACGCAGATCGGCGACCACCGCTTCGACACCGAGATCGACGACCTGTCGGCAGCGGGCCGGCAGGCCGGGCTGGACTTCAACCGCCGGTATCTGGCCGAGCTCGACGCGATCGACTTCGACAAGCTCTCGCGCGAGAACCGCGTCGATGCGCTGATCCTGCGCAACCAGCTCGAGTACGGCGTCTGGGACACCGAGGTCATGCAGAGCTGGGCCTGGGACCCGCAGACCTACAGCGGGCTGGCCGGCGGAGCGATCTACGGGCTGATGGCGCGCGAGTTCGCGCCGATGCCCGAGCGCCTGAAGTCGGCGACGCAGCGCATGGAGAAGATCCCGGCGATCCTCGCCCAGGCCCGCGAGAACCTGGACCCGGTGCGGGTGCCGCCGACGCACGCGCGCACCGTCGCGGCGCAGAACAAGGGCGTGCTGGCGCTGATCGAGACCTTCATCGCGCCCAACGCCGACCAGTTGCAGGGCGAGGACCGCACGCGCCTGGACGCGGCGGTCGAGACGCTGCGTGCGGCGGTCGAGGAACACCAGGCCTGGCTCGACGGCACGCTGGTGCCCAACGCCAAGGGCGAGTTCCGCATCGGCGCGGAGAAGTACGACCAGAAGCTCAAGTTCGCGCTCAACTCCTCGCTCTCGCGCCAGGACATCCGCCAGCGCGCCGAGGCCGAACTGGCGCGCATCCGCGAGGAGATGTACGTCGTCGCGCAGACGGTGCTCGACGGCCGCGACGGCGCGCCCGCAACGCCGGCGCAGCCGACCGAGGACCAGCGCCAGGCGGCGATCGAGGCGGCGATGGAAGTGGCCTATGCCGACCGCCCGGGCCGCGAGGAGGTCGTGGAGTACGCGCGCCACACGCTCGACGTCGCCACCGCGTTCACCCGCGAGCACGACCTGGTCACCGTGCCCGACGATCCGGTCAAGATCATCCTGATGCCGGAGTTCCAGCGCGGCGTCGCGGCGGCGTACTGCGATTCGCCCGGCCCGCTCGACAAGGGCCTGGACACCTATTACGCGATCTCGCCGATCCCCGAAGACTGGAACGACGCCCAGGTCGATTCGTTCCTGCGCGAGTACAACAAGCACATGCTGCACGTGCTGACGATCCACGAGGCGATGCCGGGCCACTATCTGGAAGGCGCGCATTCGGTGAACCACCCCTCGACGCTGCGCGCGGTGTTCCGCTCCGGCCCGTTCGCCGAAGGCTGGGCGGTGTACACCGAGCGGATGATGGCCGACGCCGGCTACGCAGACAGCGACCCGCTGTTCCGGCTGATGCAGCTCAAGTTCTACGCGCGCGCGGTCGCCAACGCGATCCTCGACCAGGGCATCCACGTCGACAACTGGACCAAGGAACAGGCGCTGGACCTGATGGTGCACCAGACGTTCCAGCAGCAGAGCGAGGCCGAGGGCAAGTGGACGCGCGCGCAGCTGTCGTCGACGCAGCTGGCGACCTACTTCGTCGGCGCGCAGGAGCACTTCGACGCGCGCAAGGCGGCCGAGACCGCGCGCGGCGATGCGTTCAACCTCAAGCAGTACCACGACGACATGCTGGCCCAGGGCGCGCCGCCGGTCCGCTTCGCGCGCCAGCTGATGCTGGACGAAGCGATCGAGTGATCTCCCGTGCCACCTGTAGGAGCGCGCTCGCGCGCGATCGGGATTTCCGGTGAAGCCCCATCGCGCGCAAGCGCGCTCCTACGGCAGACGCAATGGCGCGCAGCGGATGCGACGGGGCGAATGATCTACCCCCGCGCCGACACGAACGCCTCGGGCAGCGTCTGCACCTGCCCGCAGCGGCTTGGGTCGTAGCCGGGCAGCAGGCCGAGCTCGCGGCGGAAGCCGTCGCTGCGCAGCAGCGCGAGCAGGCCGCGCAGGCGGCCCGACTCCAGCACGTCGTTGTGGCACAGGAAGAAATAGTGCTCGGTGACCAGCGGGTGGAAATCCAGCCCGTAGCGCCGCGCCGGCGGTTCGAGCGCGAAGCCGACGTCGGCCAGCCCGCTGGCGACGTACGCCGCGACCGCAGCGTGGGTCAGTTCCTCGACGTCGCAGGCGCGGATGCGCTCGAACGCGATGCCGTGCCGCACCAGCATCGTCTCGAACAGCAGCCGCGTGCCGGAGCCCGGCTGGCGATGGATCACGCGGATGTCGGGGCGCTCCAGGTCCTGCAGCGTGCCGATACCCAGCGGATTGCCGGCCGCCAGCACCAGCCCCTGCCGGCGCATCGCCAGGTGGATCACGCGGTCGGCATCGAGGTCGAGCCGCGCGCGGTAGTGCGCGAACAGCGGCTCTTCGAGCACGCCGATCGGCAGGTGCAGGCCCGCGATGTCGCAGGCGCCGGTGCGCAGCGCGGCCAACGCGTCGTCGGGGCTGCGGTACTTGAGGTCCAGCGCCACGCCCGACTCGGCCATCGAGCGGCGCAGCGTCTCCACCCCGAAGCCGTGCGAGGCGTGCACGCGCAGCGGCCGCGCATGCGCGCCGACGGTGCGCTCGAGCTCGGCCTCCAGTTCGGTCGCCAGGCTGTCGAGCAGCGGCGACAGGCGCGCGGCGATGCGGCTGTCGGCCCAGACCAGGCGCTCGCCGATCGGCGTCAGCGCGGCACCCCGGCCGCGGCTCATGCGCAGCAGCGGCTGGCCGAACACCGCCTGCGCGTCCTGCAGCCGCCCCCAGGCGTAGCGGTACGAGAGCCCGGCCTGGCGCGCGGCGGCGGCCAGCGAGCCGGTCGCGCGTACGGCCAGCAGCAGGTCGACGAGCTGCGACGACAGCGCCACGCCATCGGCGTTCTCCAGCGACCACTGCGGCTGGATGCGGACCTTGTACATCGGAACCTCCACCCGCGGACGGGCTCAAATCGGCTTTTCAAAGCCGATTATTCGATCAACGACGCTTCCCGGGCAAGCGTGATGCGCGTACCGTTGCGACACTTTGTCGCAGCCAATATGCAATAGAAAGCATATTAGGCCGCGGTCCCGCATTCCGGCTGATCGATTCGGGAGGATCCATGGCCAACAGCACCGCAATTCCGCTTCCTGCCGCCGGGGCGCCTTCGGGCGGCCTGCTGACGAAGGAACGCATCATCGCCCGGCCCGGTTTCAACCGCTGGCTGGTCCCGCCGGCCGCGTTGGCGATCCACCTGTGCATCGGCATGGCCTACGGCTTCAGCGTGTTCTGGCTGCCGCTGTCGATGGCCGTCGGCATCGACGCGCCGATCGCCTGTGGCGCCGACATGGGCTTCCTGGCACGCATCACCTCGGCCGCCTGCGACTGGAACATCAGCGAACTGCAGTGGATGTACACGCTGTTCTTCGTGCTGCTGGGCTGCTCGGCCGCAATCTGGGGCGGCTGGCTCGAGCGCGTCGGCCCGCGCAAGGCCGGGTTCGTCGCGGCGCTGTGCTGGTGCGGCGGCCTGCTGATCTCCGCGCTCGGCGTGCACCTGCACCAGATCTGGATGCTGTGGCTGGGCTCGGGCGTGATCGGCGGCATCGGCCTGGGACTGGGCTACATCTCGCCGGTGTCGACGCTGATCAAGTGGTTCCCCGACCGCCGCGGCATGGCGACCGGCATGGCGATCATGGGCTTCGGCGGCGGCGCGCTTGTCGGCAGCCCGCTGGCGGACATGTCGATGCGCTACTTCGCCTCGCCGACCTCGGTGGGCGTGAAGGAAACCTTCCTGGTCATGGCGGTGGTGTACTTCGTCTTCATGATGGCCGGCGCGTTCGGCTACCGCGTGCCGCCGACCGGCTGGAAGCCCAAGGGCTGGACGCCGCCCCCGGCAGCGAACAACGCGATGATCACCCAGGGCCACGTGCACGTGAAGAAGGTCTGGGGGATCCCGCAGTTCTGGCTGGTCTGGGGTGTGCTGTGCCTGAACGTCTCGGCCGGCATCGGCGTGCTGGGCCTGGCGTCGCCGATGCTGCAGGAGATGTTCGGCGGCCGCCTGATCGGCGAGGACGTGGGCTTTCGTGAGCTGAGCGCCGAGCAGCTCTCGGCGATCGCCGCGATCGCCGCCGGCTTCGTCGGCCTGCTGAGCCTGGCGAATATCCTGGGCCGGTTCTTCTGGGCGACGATGTCGGACAAGTTCGGCCGCAAGCTCACCTATTCGATCTTCTTCGTCCTGGGGATCGCGCTGTACGCGGCCGCACCGACGCTCGGCAACGCCGGCTCGATCGCGCTGTTCGTCGTCGCGTTCTTCGTGATCCTGTCGATGTACGGCGGCGGCTTCGCCACCGTGCCGGCGTACCTGGCCGACCTGTTCGGCACCCAGCACGTGGGCGCGATCCATGGCCGGCTGCTCACCGCCTGGGCCACGGCCGGCATCCTCGGCCCGTCGGTGATCGGTTACATGCGCGAGTACCAGCTGGGCCTGGGCATGCCGCCGTCGCAGGTCTACAACACCACGATGTACATCCTGGCCGGCATGCTGGCGCTGGGCCTGGTCTGCAACCTGCTGGTGCGCCCGGTGAACGCGAAGCACTTCATGACGCCCGAGGAACTGGCGCACGAGAAGCAGCTGGCGCACGAGAAGGTCGACGCCAGCGGCAAGTCGCTGATCTCCCAGGACGAGATGGACCGCATCGGCTCGGGCGGCAACCCGCTGCTGGTCGCGTTCTGCTGGGCCGCGGTCGGCATCCCGCTGGCCTTCGGCATCTGGAAGACGCTGGAAAAGGCCCTGGTGCTGTTCTCCTGAGCCAGGCCCGTCGCCGTCGGGCGCTCACACGCCCGCCGCTACCCTCGCCGCCATGACCCAGTCCACCGATCCCGATCTGCCCGCAGGCGCCGTGCTGCGTTCCGTCGAACGCTGGCGCGACGGCGCGGGCCACCGCCTCGACGACCCGGTCGCCGAGGAGGTGCCGGTCGCGTTCGTCTACAACGACGCGCCGTTCGCGGTGATGATGGCCACGCCCGCCGACCTGGAGGATTTCGCGCGCGGCTTCGCGCTCAGCGAAGGCATCGTCGAGCGCCCCGGCGACGTGGCGATCGAGCGCATCGAGCATCTGCTCGAGGGCATCGAGATCCGCCTGCGCATTCCCGACGCGCGCGCCGACGCGCTGGCCTCGCGCCGGCGCAGCATGAGCGGGCGCAGCGGCTGCGGCGTGTGCGGCAGCGAGCTGCTGGAGGCGGCGCTGCGCCAGCCGCCGCCGGTCGCCGCCGACGTGCGAGTCTCGGCGCAGGCGCTGCGGCGCGCGATGCACCAGCTGCGCGACACCCAGTCGATCAATGCGGTGACCGGTGCCACGCACGCCGCCGGCTGGGCCGCGACCGACGGCACGCTGCAGTTGCTGCGCGAGGACATCGGCCGGCACAACGCGCTCGACAAGCTGATCGGCGCGCTGCACCGCGAGGGCCTCGCGTTGGACGCGGGGTTCCTGGTCGTCACCAGCCGCGCCAGCTACGAGATGGCGATGAAGGCCGCCAGCGCGGGCATCGCGCTGATGGCCGCGATCTCGGCCCCGACCGCGCTGGCGATCTCGCTCGCCCAGCGCGCCAACCTCACCCTGATCGGCTTCGCCCGCGACGACGGGCACGCCGTGTACACCCACGCGCAGCGGCTGCTGCCCGAGCCGGCATCGCCGCCGCCCGCAGCCACGCGCCAAGGCAGGAGCTCCACGCCATGAGCAAGCATCCGATCCGCAAGTACGACGCCCCGGCCGGCGGCTGGGGCGCGCTCAAGAGCGTCGCCAAGACGCTGATGGACCAGAACATCGCCGTCGACGGCGCCAGGACGCTGCTGCGCGCCAACCAGCCCGACGGCTTCGACTGTCCCGGCTGCGCCTGGCCCGACCGCGACCACACCTCGACGTTCGAGTTCTGCGAGAACGGCGCCAAGGCGGTCGCCGCCGAGGCCACGAAGTTCCGCGCCGGGCCCGAGCTGTTCGCGCAGTACAGCGTCGCCCAGCTGCGCGGCTACAGCGACCACTGGCTCGAGGGCCAGGGTCGGCTGACGACGCCGATGCGCTACGACGCGGCCACCGATCACTACGTGCCGGTGAGCTGGGACGAGGCGTTCGCGCTGATCGCCCGGCACCTCAACGCCCTGCCCTCGCCCGACGAGGCGATCTTCTACACCTCCGGACGCACTTCCAACGAGGCCGCGTTCCTGTACCAGCTGTTCGTGCGCGAGTACGGCACCAACAACTTCCCCGACTGCTCGAACATGTGCCACGAGTCGTCGGGCACCGCGCTCAAGAAGCAGATCGGCGTGGGCAAGGGCACGGTGTCGCTGCACGACTTCGAACTGGCCGACGCGATCTTCATCTTCGGCCAGAATCCCGGCACCAACCATCCGCGCATGCTCGGCGAACTGCGCGAGGCCGCGCGGCGCGGCTGCGCGATCGCCTCGTTCAACCCGCTGCGCGAGCGCGGCCTGGAGCGCTTCGCCGACCCGCAGGACAAGGTCGCGATGCTGACCAACGGCTCGACGCGAATCTCGTCGGACTACTTCCAGCTCAAGATCGGCGGCGATCTGGCCGCGATCAAGGGCATGATCAAGCACGTGCTCGAACGCGACGTCGAGGTCACCGGCCAGGGCGGCGACTCGCTGCTCGACCACGCCTTCATCGCCGAGCACACCGCCGGCTTCGAGGCCTTCGCCGCCGACGTGATGGCCGAATCGTGGGACGTCATCGTCGACGAGTCCGGGCTCGACGAGGCGCAGATCCGCCGCGCCGGCGAGCTCTACCTGCGATCCGAGCGGGTCATCGCGTGCTGGGGCATGGGCATCACCCAGCACAAGCACTCGGTCGCGACGATCAACATGCTGGTCAACCTGCTGCTGCTGCGCGGCAACCTCGGCCGCCCCGGCGCCGGCGCCTGCCCGGTGCGCGGCCACAGCAACGTGCAGGGCGACCGCACGATGATGATCTACGAAAAGCCCCCGGTCGCGTTCCTCGACCGGCTGCGCGACGTGTTCGGCTTCGAGCCGCCGCGCGAGGACGGGTTCGACACCGTCGGCGCGATCGAGGCGATGATCGACGGCCGCGCGAAGGTCTTCTTCGGCATGGGCGGCAACTTCGCGATCGCGACCCCCGACACCGAGGCCACCGCGCGTGGCCTGCGCAACTGCGCGCTGACCGTCAACGTCACCACCAAGCTCAACCGCACCCACCTCACGCATGGCCAGGAGGCGCTGATCCTGCCGTGCCTGGGCCGCACCGAGATCGACATCCAGGCCGGCGGCGCGCAGGGCGTCACGGTCGAGGACTCGATGAGCATGGTGCACCTGTCGTCGGGCATCAATCCGCCGGCCTCCGACGACCTGCTGTCGGAGCCGGCGATCGTCGCCCGGCTCGCGCACGCCACGCTCGGCGCACGCAGCCGCGTGCCGTGGCTGGCGCTGGTCGAGGACTACGACCGCATCCGCGACCTGATCGCGCGCACCTTCGACGACTTCCGCGACTTCAACGCGCGCGTGCGCGTGCCCGGCGGCTTCCGGTTGTCGAACACCGCGCGCGATCGCCACTGGGTGACCGCGACCGGCAAGGCGAACTTCGTCGCCGCGCCCGTCCCCACCGACAACCCGATCCACCGCGCGCGGCGCATGCACGGCGACCGCCCGGTGTTCACGCTCGCCACCACGCGCTCGCACGACCAGTACAACACCACCGTGTATGGCCTGGACGACCGCTACCGCGGCGTGTTCGGCGAGCGCCGCGTGCTGTTCATCGGCGCCGAGGACATCGCCGCACTCGGCATGCGCGCCGGCGACTGGGTGGACCTGGAAAGCCTCAGCGACGACGGTGTGCGCCGCCAGGCTAAGCGGTTCCTGCTGGTCGAGTACGACATCCCGCGCGGCTGCCTGGCCGCGTACTACCCGGAGACCAACCCGCTGGTCCCGCTGTCGAGCTACGCCGACGAATCGCGCACGCCGACGTCGAAGTCGGTGCCGGTGATCGTCACTCCGCACGTGCCCGACGGCGACGGCGCGACCCCGCGGCAGCGCGACATCCCGGCCGCCGTTGTCCGCTGACACCGCCCTGCTCGAGGCGCTGCTGCACGAGCTCGCCGCCGCGCCCGGCGGCGTCTCGCTGCCGCGGCTGTGCAAGCGCCTGGGCCTGCGCATGAGCGTGCTGATGCGCATGCTCGCCTACCTCGGCGAGGACGCGATCGGCGGTACCCAAGGCCTGGGCTGGGTCCGCACCGTCGACGACGGCCCCCGGACCCTGGCAACGCTGACCGACGCCGGCCGCCAGGCCCTGGACCGCAGCGACGGCTGAAGCCGAACCGCGTCGCGGGCACAGCCCGCCACGCGGCGAGGCACCTCCCCCGCCCTGCGGGGGAGGTCGGCCCGCCCCGCGGGCCGGGTGGGGGCACGGGCCTGCCCGGAAAACCACCTCCCAGGCAGGCCCGCCGACCGCGAACCGACCTGCCCGCAGTCGGTTTCCACGCGGCCCGGCCTTACATGCGCCGGCGCGTACCTACTGGCAGCCCGCCGGCGCCGCGGCGACGATCGCCGAAAAGCCCGGCGTCGCCGGCGACACGTACGGCGCCAGCCCGCCCTTGCCCGCGGTCGCGAACACGTAGCGCGCCAGGTCCATGTCGGCCGGCAGCCAGTTGTCCTCGAACAACGCGAGCGAACGCGCGTCGTAGGCCGCAAGCATGTCGGGCACCGAACCGACCGTGCGGGTCAGGTCACCCGGCACGCCGTGCGCCTGGCAGTTGGCGTCCGAATAGCGGACCACGCTGCCCTCCACGCGCAGGCCCGACGTGTCGCGCACGTCGCGCAGCAGCGCGGCGACCCAGTCGTCGAGATCGTCGCCCTTGCTGTTGACGCTGTTGTTGAGCAGCAGGTTGTCCTCGAACGCCAGGCGCCCGCCCACGCGCACGCTCAGCACGTCCTTGCGGTAGCCGTAGAAGACGTTGTTGAACATGTGCGAGCGACCGCGCCGCAGCAGCGGCACGCGGCGCAGCCCGTTGTAGGCGCTGTCGCCGAACACGTCGTCGGTGGTCACGTACAGGTTGTTGTGCACCGTGCTGGTGATCTGCTCGTTGATGACGCGGCTGTCGCTCGAGCCGTGCAGCGCGGCGCGCTTGACGTTGTGCAGCCGGTTGAACGACACCGTGATGTCGTACGCGCCGACCTTGACGTCGTAGGCCGAATCGCCGGTGTTCTCGAACGTGTTCTGGTGGATCCAGATGTCGTGCGAGGCGCCGGTCGAGCGCACCATGTCCGGGTCGAGGTCGTGGTCCTCGGTATGCCCGACGCCGACGAACCGGTTGTTGGTGACGATGACGTTGCGCGAGGTGTGGGACGGGCTGCCGCCGCTGTCGGCGCCGATCTTGAAGCCGCTGAAGATGAAGCGCGCGTTCGCGCCGCGGCCGTCGATGGTGGTGTTGGACTGAACCAGCGGCAGCTTCAGCGCGTCCAGGCTGGAATCGTTGAGCCGCGAATTGAAGAACGTGTCTTCGCAGGCCGCCGCCGACACCCCGCGGTTGCTGCACCACAGCCGGTGATCGCGGCACTCGGCGACGCTGGCATTGCCCAGCGCCGTGCGCACCTTCGGATCGCTGCAGCCGTTGCGGTACATGCCGATCTCGGTCGGCGCGGCGAAATCGACCTTGTCGAACACGATCCAGGTCGGCGTGTCGGTCCCGATGGCATCGAGGATCTGCTGCTCGGGCGGCACCGCGCCGCCCTTGGTCACCACGACCAGCGTGCTGCCGCCGGCCGGCGCGTAGCCGCCGGTGGTGCGGTGCCCGAAGCCGACCGGCTTGCCCAGCGAATCGGACAGGCACTGGACGATCGCCTGGTCGGTGGTCAGCACCGGCGACTGCCGCCAGTTCATCGACGGCGTCTCCAACAGCTGCCGGCAGGCCGCGGCGATCCCGCTGCCCGGTCCACCCCCCCCGCCTCCGCCGCCGTTGCCGCCGCCCGGCGCGACCGTCACCGCGACCGGCGCGGACTCGTAGGCGGTGCCGCTGCCGTCGAGCACGCGCACCCAGTAGTAGTGCGTGCCCGCCGCCAGGCCTGCATCCGCATAGCTGCCGCCGACGACGTGGTCGGCCACGAGCGTGCGCCCCGCCGGGTTCGCATCGGCGTCGCGGTACACCTGCTGCCGCGCCGGCGTCCCGCCGCCGACCGACCACGCCAGTTGCGCGGTCGTGCCCGACGCGGTCGCCGACAGGCTCACCGTCCACGGCGTGCCGGGCGGGTTCGCGGGCCCGTCGCCCGCATAGGTCTCGAACTCGGCCACCGCCGGCGTGCCGCTGGCACTGAGGATCTCGAAGTTGAGCTTGCTCAGCGAGACCGGTGCGAACGCGATCGTGCCCGCGCCGCTGCCGGTCGCCAGCACCTGGCCGTTGCCGTTGTTCACCAGCCGCCAGTTGCCGATGCGGCCCTGCTGGCCACTCGGCTCGCGGATCACGGCCGCACCCACGGTGCGCGCCGCGCTCCACTTGACCGAGATCCGGCCCGTCGTGCCGCTGGGCGACCACCACGTGCCGGCATCGCCATCGATGGCGTTGCCGTAACTCGTCCCCCCGCCCTTGCTCGAGCCGTCGGCGCTCGCGCCCAGGCTCAGGTTGGGTCCCGTCTGCGCATGGACGCCGCCCACGGCGCACGCGCCCAATGCCGCCGCCAACAGCCACTGCCTTGTCGCTCTCATCTCCGTCACCTCCTGCGAAGGGGGGCAAGCCCCGGAATTCGATCCACGAAACCGGATGCCGACGGATGGGGGGGGGACCTGGAGTATGCACATCCGGACGGCCGATGACTACCGGGGGACAATCAATCGAATCAATGTCTTGCGGACATTCGAATGTGCAGGCGCGATCCCCCCGCGATGGCGCCGTCCGCCGGCGCGGCATCCCGGCCGGGTTCCGGAACGGAACGCAGGCACAACGGCGCAACGCATTCGCGCACCGATCGGCCGCCAGGTCACGGCCGGCTCACGGCGCAGCGCCGACGCTTGCCCGGTCGCAATCAACCACGGAGATCGACGATGGGAATGCTGAAATGGCTGGCGGTCGGTGCCGCCGGCGCCTTCGCCTACAACGCCTGGCAGAAGCGCCAGGCCACCGCCGGCACGTCGCCGGCCGGCACGCTCGACGACGGCAGGAGCACGCCACCGCACGGCGATGCGATCACCGTCGGCGGCCCGGACCGCGAAGTCCCCGACACACCGACGACGCGCCCGGCGCACGCGAGCCGCAGCTTCGGCGACGAGGGCTGACGCCACGCGTCACCGTCCTTGCGGGCGCCGGCCGATCCACGATCGCCCGGCGCCCGCTTTTGTCAGGCGAGAGCGTCACGCACGCAGCAAGACGTCCGACCCCGGCATCGGCGTCACCACGCCAGTTCGAACCACCGCGTCAGCCGTTCGCCCGGCGCCAGCCGCCTTGGCGCGAGGTTGAACGCGTCCGGTGGCCCGGTCTGCGGCTCGATGCAGGTCGCATGCGGCGCCGCGTCGAACACGACCCGGTGCTCGCAGTCCGAGCGTAGCCGCAGGCGCTGGCCGGCGCGGTGCAGCACGATCTCGCCATCGCCGGGAAAGCAGTCGTCCCACGGTCCGGGCGGCGCCGGCGCCAGCGGCAGCGTCGCGATGCCCTCCGCGTCCCGCGGGTAGACCCACGCCGGCGCGAAGTCCACGCGCTCGGGCTTGCGGAACCAGGGATGCCAGCCGATCTCGGCCGGCATCGCGGTGTCGCCCGCCGTCAACGACAGCGTCAGCCTCACCCGGCCCGGCGCGACCGTGATGCGCTGGTGCGCGGTGCCGCCGAACGCCCAGTCGGTATCGCGCGGCAGTCTCAGCGACAGCGCGACGGCGTCCGGCGCCTGCGCCTCGACCCGCCACGCCGAGGCGAAGCCCAGCCCGTGGATCGCATGGCCCTCGAAGTTCGTCCGCAGCGCGTGCGCGCGCCCCTCGAAGCGGAAGCGGCCACGGCGTACGCGGCCCGCCCACGGCAGCATCGGATAGCAGCCCCAGGCGATCGTCGCCAGGGTGCCGTCCTCGGGCCCGACCAACTGCGCGATGCCGTCGTGCACGATCTGCGCGATGCGCCCACCCGCCTCGGGTGCGACGGCGACCTCGGTCGCGCCGCAGCCGATGCGCAGCAGGGGGCCGGGCGGCAATGGTGCGGTCGCATCGCGCCACGCACGTGCCGGACCGGCGTCAGCCGCCATAGGGCGCGATCGTGCGGATGCGGCCCTGCGCGTCGTGGTGGAGCTCGGCGACCTTGACGTCGCGCAGGTGGGTCACCCCGCCCGAGCGCAACGCGTCGTGGTAGTACAGCCACCAGCGCCCGTCGAACGCGACGATCGAATGGTGCGTCGTCCAGCCGACCACCGGCTCGAGCAGCACGCCCTGGTGGACGAACGGGCCGTACGGGCTGTCGCCCACCGCGTAGCACAGCAGGTGGGTGTCGCCGGTCGAGTACGACAGGTAGTAGCGCCCGCCGTGGCGGTGCACCCACGGCCCCTCGAAATAGCGCCGCGCGTGATCGTCGGCGCGCAGCGGGCGGCCGTCGGCGTCGAGGATGGCCACCTCGTGCGTGGGCTCGGCGAGCCCGCGCATGTCCGCGCGCAGCCGCGCCACCCGCGGCCCCAGCGCCGGCGCATCGCCCGTGGGTTCCTCGTGACCCGGGTCGTAGACGTTGTCGCGGTACTTCTGCAGCTGTCCGCCCCAGATCCCGCCGAAGTACAGGTACTGCTCGCCGTCGTCGTCGGCGAACACCGCCGGGTCGATCGAGTACGTGCCCTCGATGGGCTCGGGGTCGGGCACGAACGGCCCTTCCGGCCGGTCGCCGACCGCCACGCCGATGCGGAACAGCCCGTCGTCGCGCTTGGCCGGGAAATAGAAGTAGTAGCGGCCGTCGCGGCATGCCGCGTCGGGCGCCCACATCTGCCGCGCCGCCCACGGCACGTCGCGCACGTGCAGCGCGCAGCCGCAGTCCACGGCCTCGCCGTCGGGCCGGTCCTGGCGCAGCACGTGGTAGTCCTCCATGCCGAAGTGGCCGCCTTCGTCGTCGAACGGCGCGCCGGCGTCGATGTCGTGCGAGGGATAGATGTAGATCCGGCCCTCGAACACGTGCGCCGACGGGTCGGCGGTGTGGATGTGGGTCACCAGCGGCGGCGAGATCGCCGTGGCGGCGAGCGCCTGCAGGTCGGGGGTCGGCGCGGCGTCGGCGGCGGCGTCGACCGCACGGGCATCGTCGGGCGGCGCGGTCACGGCGTCGCTCCGGCGGCGCGCGCACGACGCGCACCGAGCTCGTGTTCGATTCGGGTTTCCATCGGCTTGTCGATCTCGTAGAAGAACAGCAGGGCCACGGCGGCCAGGAACGGCAGCGCGCAGTACACGCTGACCGCGAGCCGGATGCCGTCGATCGCGGCCGCCGGCTGGGTGCTCGCGCCGGCCTCGTAGCCGTAGCGCGCCAATACCGCGGCGACCAGCGCGCCGCCGATGCTCAGTCCGATCTTCAGGCCGCACAGCATCGCCGAGAAGATGATCGCGGTCGCGCGGCGGTCGTTCTTCCACTCCGACCAGTCGGCGACGTCGGCGATCATCGCCCACAGCAGCGGGATCGTGATGCCGTAGAAGAAGCCGTGCAGGATCTGCGAGCCGAACACCAGGCCGATCGCGTCGGGCGGATAGACGTAGAACGCCAGCAGGAACAGCGTCGAGACGAACAGCGCGCCGCCGAACACGTTGCGCTTGCCGAAGCGGTCGGCCAGCGGGCGCGACAGCCCGATGCCCAGGATCATGAAGACGATGCCGCCGGCGTTGAACAGGCTGAAGGCCGACGTCGGCGCGTCCTCCGGCCACAGGAAGCCGGCCATGCCTGCACTGGCCAGCATCGCGTTGAGCCCGCCGATCGCGCGCTCGAAGCCGCTGCGTTCCAGGAAGTCCGCCAGCGCCGCCGGGTCGAGGTAGTACTGGAAGTAGTAGATCGTCATGCCGCCCTTGAGCGCGAGCGTCGCGAACACCAGGATCGTCAGCGCCAGCATCACCAGCCACGGCCGGTTGCGGGCGAGGTCGGCCAGGTCCTGGCGCACGCCCGACGACTGCGCCGGGGTCGGCACGATGCGCTCGCGCGTGGTCGCGAACGTGATCAGGAAGAACACCGTGCCGACGACCGCGAACACCGTCATCACGCTCTCGAAGCCGCGCACCCGGTCGCCGTCGCCCAGGATCAGCACCAGCGGCAACAGCAGCACCTGGATCACGAACTGGGCGATCATCACCGCGACGAAGCGGTAGGCCGACAGGCTGTTGCGCTGGGCCATGTTGCCGGTCAGCACGCCGCTGAGCGCCGAGTACGGCAGGTTGTTGGCGCCGTAGACCAGCACCAGCAGCGTGTAGGTCGCCAGCGCGTAGATCACCTTGCCGCGCTCGCCCAGTTCCGGCGTGCTGAAGGCCAGCAGCGACAGCACGCCGAACGGCACCGCCGTCCACAGGATCCACGGCCGGAACTTGCCCCAGCGCGTGCGCGTGCGGTCGGCCAGGATGCCGATCACCGGCGTGAACACGAACGCGCCGAGCAGGCCGACGACGAAGATGATCGTCGCCGCGGTCGAGGCCGGCAGCGCATAGACGTCGGTGTAGAAGAACGCCAGGTAGGTGATCAGGGTCTGGAAGATCAGGTTCGCGGCGAGATCGCCGAGGCTGTAGCCGACCTTCTCCCGGACCGAGAGGTGCTGCGATGCGTTGCTCATCGTTCCTGTGTTTCCTGCTGCTCCCGGACGGCACCGGCGCGGTGCCCGCATCGCCTCGCGGCACCGGGCGCCTGCGCGACGGCGTCCGGGAGGACGACGCCGTCGCGCAGGGCCCGCCGACGCGTCAGAACGTCCCGCGGATGCCGACGGTGAACGTCGTGCCCGGGTCGTACATGTCGTTGACCGCGTTGGGGTAGGCGAAGTACGAGCGACGTTCCTCGCCGGTGATGTTGAGCACGTTGAAGGTCAGCTGGGGCTCGGAGCGGATGCCCTTGAGCGTGTAGCTGGCCGACAGGTCGAGCTGGCCGCGGTCCTCGCCGTAGATCTGCGCGAACGGAATGCCCTGCTGGTTCGGCCCCGTGCCCACCGCCCCTTCCGCCCAGGTGTAGGACAGCCGCACCGAGGCGACGTCGTTCTCCCAGTACGCGGTCGCGTTCCACATCGACGGCGCCACGCCGTAGACGTTGCCCGCCAGCGCGTCGGCGTCGTTGCCGAGCGTCTTGATGTCGAGCTTGGTGTAGTTGGCCATGAAGCCCAGCCCCTCGAGCACCACGCTCAGCGGCTGCACCCAGATCGCCTCCCAGCCGCGGACCTCGAGCTCGGCGTCGGCGTTGACCTGCTGGTTGACGTTGACGGTCGCCACGTCCGGGCCGCCGCGCGAGAGGATCGCCTGCTGCTGCTCGGCGACCAGGCTCTCGAACGGGATGCCCAGGCTGCTGAACGGCCGCGTGGTCACGCCCTGGTAGGTATAGCCCTCGATGCGCTTGTTGAACAGCGTCAGCCCGACGAAGCCCTCGCCACCGGTGTACCACTCGCCGCCGATGTCGAAGTTGGTCGAGGTGTACGGCGTGAGGTTCGGGTTGCCCTGGTTGGCCACCTGCGCCGAGATGTCGGTGAACGTCGTCGCCGGCAGCATCGAGCTGGGGTTGGGCCGGGTCATCGTGCGCGAGGCCGACGTGCGCAGCACGACGTTGTCGGCGACGTCCCACGCCGCGCTGAACGACGGCAGCCACTCGGCGTAGTCGCCGGTCAGCGTCTGCCACTGGCGCACGCCGCCGATCGTCACCGGCCCGCTGATCTCCTGGTCGGTGGTCGCGTAGCGCACGCCCATGTTGTAGCGCAGGTTGCGGTTCCAGATCTCCGACTCGCCGTTGACCATCACGTAGGCGGCCTTGGTGGTCTCGTCGAAGCCGCCGGTCGGACCGCCGGTGTTGGCACCGCTGGCCTCGCCGGCCGCGTCGCGGTACTGGGCGTAGTTGGTGTCGCGCATGAAGCGCTCGAAGTCGACGGTCACAAAGCCCAGCGGGCCCGGCACGATGTAGCCGGCCAGTTCGGCGTCGCTGACCTGCGAGAACGCATACGGCTGCCAGTCGGTGCCGGTGTCGCCGAAGCCCTGCACGCGACGCTGGTTGTTGTCCCAGGCCACGCCGAAGGTCACGTTGTTGCGGTCCTCGCCCAGCTGCAGGTCGGCGCGCACGCCGCGGGTCTGCGTCACGCGCTTCTCGTTCTGCGCCCAGACGCGCCCGCCGTTCCAGGTCCATCCCAGGTTCGGGTCGTTGAGGTCGAGATCGGTGTTCCAGGTCGGCACGTTGCCGTCGTTGGCGTACTGCAGCGTGGTGTAGGGCGAGTTGAACAGGATCGTCGGCGAGTCGCGGAACATCCAGCTGCGGCTCATGTTGGCCTGCACGTCGAGCTTGACGTCCTGGGCGTCGCCGAACCAGAACGTGCCGCCCGGGGTCAGGTGCCAGTACTGCACGTCCTCGGTGTACGGGCGCGCCTCCAGGAAGAACTGCGCGTTGGTGAACGTGGCGCCGGTGACGACGTTGTTCGTATCGAGTTGCATGTCCAGCGGGATCAGCGCGCCGTTGCGGCCGATCAGGTTGATGTCGATGCGGTCGTTGGTACGCTTGGCCTTGGTGTAGAGCACGTCGAGGTAGAGCTCGGCGTTGTCGCTGGGCCGCCATTGCAGCGACCCCAGGAACGCGTCGCGGTCGCGGTCGCCGGACATGTGCACCGGCCGGCCGAGACGCGGGATCAGCGCCTCGCCGATCTGCGCGGTGGTCAGGCCGGGGTTGTTGGCCTGCAGCCAGGCGGCGTCGATCGCCTGCCCCGGCACCAGCCCGGCAGCGATCGTCGACGCGTTGTTGGGTACCACATCGGGGATGCGCCAGCCGTTGCCGCCGGTGACGTTGCAGGCGCTGCCCAGCGCCGGGAAGCCGCCCGGCGCGCCGCCATTGCCGCACTGCGCATTGGTGAGGTTGGGGTTGGTCCAACCGACGGTCTCGTAGCCCTCCACGCCCATCTTGCCGCGCTGCGAGGTCACGCCGACGAGCACGCCGAACGTGCCCTCGTCGTTGGTCCAACTGCCGATCACGGTGCCGCGCGGACTGGTCTTCTCGGCGATGTCGTTGTAGTCGGCCTGCAGCGAGTAGGTCACCTGGCTGCCGTTGACGTCGAACGGGCGCATGTTGCGCATGTCCACGACACCCGACGCGCCGCCCTCGGTGAGCCGGGCGGTCGGCGACTTGTAGACCGTGAGCTGGTTGAAGAACTCGGTCGGGAAGATGTTGAGGTCGACCTCGCGGTTCTGGTTGGTCGCATCCAGGCCGATCGACGCGGTCGCCACCGATGCGCCGTTGATCGTGGTCTTGGTGAAGCTGCTGGGCAGGCCGCGGATCGCGATGTTCAGGCCTTCGCCGTTGACGTCGCGGTTGAGCTGGATGCCGGGGATGCGGCTCAGCGATTCGGCGATGTTGGTGTCGGGGAACTTGCCGATGTCCTCGGCGAAGATCGAGTCGGTGAAGCCGGTCGACTCGCGCTTGGCCTCGGTCGCGAACTGCAGGCTCTGGCGGTAGCCGCGGACCACGACCGCGTCGAGGTCGGTGGCCGAGGCCGATGTTTCGGTCGGCGGCGTCGGGTCCTGCGCGAACGCGGACGCGCCCGCCGTGCCCAGCAGCGCGATGCCCAGCGCACGCGACAATGCGGTTTTCGAGACTTGGATCTGCACCGTACTCCCCTCCCGTTTCTGGTGACCGGCACGTGGCGCGCTGCGCGTCGCCCGGGCCGTTGCGTGTTGTTCGTCCCACCCCTGACGCGTCGGTGGATGCCCGCCTCCGCGCTCGAATTGATGGTAGCGCTATCAAAAATGGCGCGCACGCTGCGTAGCAGCATGACCGGCAAGCGCCATCGAAACCGCGCCGCTGCGACGTTCGAGGCCGGTTTTCCTCCCTTGACTGCCCAAGGCGGGCGGCGTGATGCAGTGCAGAACGCAATCCCGGCGAGGCTGTGTTAATGATAGCGCTACCACGGATTTGCGCCGTGGAGCACGCCTGGAGGGAGGCGATGACAGCGACTCGAGGGGCGCGGCCGCAGCGGTCGCCGGCGATGGTATTCGGCACCCGGACGGAGCCGCCGAGGTGAGCGGCGGCGCTCCTGCGGGGCTCGCCGCGCAGCCGCCGGCGGCGCGGATCGGCATGTACCGGTGGCGGGTGTGCGCGATGCTGCTCGCGGCGACGACCATCAACTACATCGACCGCCAGGTGCTGGGCGTGCTCGCCCCGTTCCTGCAGGACGAGATCGGCTGGAACGAGATCCAGTACGGCTACATCGTCACCGCGTTCCAGGCCGCGTACGCGATCGGACTGCTGTGCGCCGGCGCGATCATCGACCGCTTGGGCACCAAGGCCGGCTATGCGATCGCGATCTGCGTGTGGAGCATCGCGGCGATGAGCCATTCGCTGGCGGCCGGGGTCGTCGGCTTCGTGATCGCCCGCTTCATGCTGGGGCTGGGCGAGGCCGGCAACTTCCCGGCCGCGATCAAGACCGTGGCCGAGTGGTTTCCGCGGCGCGAGCGTGCGTTCGCGACCGGCATCTTCAACTCCGGCTCCAACATCGGCGCGATCGTCGCCCCGCTGCTGGTGCCGGTCATCGCGGTGACCTGGGGCTGGCAGGCCGCGTTCCTGTTCACCGGCGCGCTCAGCGCGACATGGCTGGCGGTCTGGCTGCTGACCTACCGCGCACCGGAGCAACAGCCGGCGCTGTCGGCGGCGGAGCTCGCGCACATCCGCAGCGATCCGCCCGAGCCCACGGCCAAGGTCCCTTGGCGGCGCATCCTCCGCCATCGCCAGGCGTGGGCCTTCGTCGCCGCCAAGTTCATCACCGACCCGATCTGGTGGTTCTTCCTGTTCTGGCTGCCGAAGTTCCTCAACGCCGAGTACGGCCTGACCCTGCTCGCGCTCGGCCTGCCGCTGGTGGCGATCTTCGTGCTCGCCGACGTGGGCAGCATCCTGGGCGGCTGGCTGGCCGGGCGCTTCCTGCGCCTGGGCTGGAGCGTCAACCGCGCGCGCAAGGGCGCGATGCTGGTCTGCGCGCTATGCGTGGTGCCGATCGTGTTCGCCGCGCAGGCCGACAACCTGTGGCTGGCGGTGGCGCTGATCGGCCTGGCGACCGCCGGCCACCAGGGCTGGTCGGCCAACGTGTTCACGCTGACCTCGGACATGTTCCCGCGCCACGCGGTCGCGTCGGTCGTCGGCATCGGCGGGTTCGCCGGCGCGGTCGGCGGCATGATGATCGCGACCTTCACCGGCTGGCTGCTGCAGACCACCGGCAGCTACCTGCCGGTGTTCCTGATGGCGGGTTCGGCCTACCTGCTGGCGCTGCTGGTGGTGCACCTGCTGGCGCCGCGGCTGGAACCGGCCAGGCTCGAATCGCCCTGAGGCGCCGCGCGAGCGCCCTGTCGTCACACGTTCAGACCATCGCGCGCGAGCGCGTTTCCAGAAGGACATGCAGACCATGAAATACGTCCCCGCCTCCCTGCTCGCCGCGCTGGCGCTCGCACTGTCGGCCTGCGGCGACCGCCCGCCCGCCGCGCCCGGATCCGCCGCGGACCCGGCACCCGCACCCGCCTCCACCGCGCTGGCGCACGGCCAGGCCAAATTTCTTGGCGGCGCGCACAGCCCGTCGCAGGCCGAGGGCTTCGTCGACTACTGGAACAAGGTCAGCCCGGAGAACGGCGGCAAGTGGGGCGAGGTCGAGGCCGAGCGCGACGTGATGGTCTGGGACGAGCTCGACGCCGCCTGGCAGGTGGCGAAGGACCACGGCCTGCCGTTCCAGATGCACGTGATGGTCTGGGGCAACCAGCAGCCCGAGTGGATCAAGACGCTGCCGCCGGCCGAACAGCGCGCGGAGATCGAACAGTGGTTCGCGGCAGTCGCCGAACGCTACCCGGGCATCGACTTCGTCGAGGTCGTCAACGAGCCGCTCAACGACCCGCCGTCGAAGGACGACCAGGGCGGCGGCCACTACATCGAGGCGCTCGGCGGGGACGGCGAGAGCGGATGGGACTGGATCCTGGAATCGTTCCGCCTCGCCCGAACGCACTTCCCCGATTCTAAGCTGATGATCAACGAGTACAGCGTCACCAACGATCCCGAGGCGACGCAGCGCTACCTGGAGATCGTGCGGCTGCTGCAGGCAGAAAACCTGGTCGATGCGATCGGCGTACAGGGCCATGCGTTCTCGACCACGACCGAGACATCGATGGACGTGCATCGCGCCAACCTCGACGCGCTCGGCGCGACCGGCCTGCCGGTCTACGTCACCGAGCTCGACATCGACGGTCCCGACGACGACACCCAGCTGCGCGATTACCAGCGCATCTTCCCGGTGTTCTGGGAGCATCCGGCGGTCCACGGCATCACGATGTGGGGCTTCCGCCGCGGCCTGTGGCGCGACGAACAGGGCGCCTACCTGGTCCGCGACGACGGCAGCGAGCGGCCGGCGCTGGACTGGCTGCGCCGCTACGTGGGCGGAGAGGCGCAACCATGAGCTGTGCGGGCGCGCGCGCGACCGGCACCCCGCCCGTAGGAGCGCGCTTGCGCGCGAAGACGCTTTCCCGGCGACCCTCGGGCGTGCGTGAGCGCGCCATGGCTGATCGCGGGGAAAGCGCGATCGCGCGCAAGCGCGCTCCTACGTCGGTGGTGGTGGCGCTGCTGGCGCTGCTGTGCACCCTGCCGCTGCACGCGCGCGACTGCGCGCAGCCGGCCGCGGTCTGCGAGGCAGCGGTGCCCGGCGCGCTGCCGCTGATCGACGACGGTCGCCCGCTGCCGGTGCTCGTCGACGAGGCCGACTTCCCCGGTGTGCTGCGCGCCGCCGGCGACCTGCGCGGCGACCTGGCCGCGGTCGCCGGCGCCGCGCCACGCGAGGCCGCGCCGCGCATGGCGGTCATCGCGGGCACGCTCGGCCGCAGCCCGCGCATCGACCGCATCGTGCGCGAGCGCGGGCTCGACGTGTCCGGCGTCCAGGGCCGCTGGGAGGCCCACCTGCTGCAGGTCGTCGATACCCCCGAGCCGGGCATCGACCATGCGCTGGTGATCGTCGGCGCCGACCGGCGCGGCACGATCTTCGGCCTCTACGAACTCTCGCGCCGCATCGGCGTCTCGCCGTGGACCTGGTGGGCCGACGTGCCGGCGCCGCGCCGGGCCGCGCTGTACGTCGCGCCCGGCCGCTTCGTTGACGCACCGGCGGTGCGCTACCGCGGCCTCTTCATCAACGACGAGGACCCCGCGCTCGGCGGCTGGATGCAGGCGACCTACGGCGGTCCCAACCACAGGTTCTACGAGCGCGTGTTCGAACTCGTGCTGCGCCACAAGGGCAACTTCCTGTGGCCGGCGATGTGGGGCCGGGCGTTCTACGACGACGACCCGCAAAACGCCGCGCTCGCCGACGAGATGGGCGTGGTCATCGGCACCAGCCACCACGAGCCGATGATGCGCGCCCACGTCGAATGGTCGCGCCACGGCGAGGGCCCGTGGGACTACGCGAAGAACGCGGACCGGCTGCAGGCGTTCTGGCGCACCGGCATCGAACGCCTCGACGGCCGAGAGGCCGTGGTCACGCTGGGCATGCGCGGCGACGGCGACGAGCCGATGGCCGAGGGCACCGCGATCTCGCTGCTCGAGGGCATCGTCGCCGACCAGCGACGGATCCTCGCCGACGTCACCGGCCGCCCGCCGCAGGACACGCCGCAGGTCTGGGCGCTGTACAAGGAGGTCCAGGACTACCTCGACGCCGGCATGCGGGTGCCCGACGACGTCACGCTGCTGTTCGCCGACGACAACTGGGGCAACCTGCGCCGGCTGCCCGCACCGGGCGAAAGCCGCGCCGGCGGCACTGGCGTCTACTACCACTTCGACTACGTCGGCGGCCCGCGCAACTACAAGTGGATCAACACCACGCAGATCGAGCGCGTCTGGGAACAGATGCGGCTGGCCTGGGCGCACGGCGTCGACCGGCTGTGGGTGGTCAACGTCGGCGACATCAAGCCGATGGAACTGCCGATCGGCTTCTTCCTCGACCAGGCCTGGAACCCGGACGCGATGACGCGCGAGGCGCTGGCGGCCTATCCCGCCGCCTGGGCCGCGCAGCAGTTCGGCGACGCCCATGCCGCGGAGATCGGCGAGATCCTGACCCGCTACACGCAGTACAACGCGCGCCGCAAGCCCGAACTGCTGTCGGCCGACACCTGGAGCCTGCTGCACCATGGCGAGGCCGAACGCGTGCTGGCCGAATGGGACGCGCTGGTCGAGAAGACCGAACGCGTCGGCGCGGCGCTGCCGGCCTCGCACCGCGATGCCTGGTACCAGTTGATCGCGTACCCGGTGCTGGCCAGCGCCAACCTCAACCGCTTCCATGTGGCGGTCGCGCGCAACCGGCTGTACGCCGACCAGGGGCGCGCCTCGACGAACGCCTGGGCCGATGAAGCGACGCGGCTGTTCGCGCGCGACGCCGAACTGGCGCGCGTCTACGAGCAGGACATCGCCGGCGGCAAGTGGGTGCACATGATGTCGCAGCCGCGCATCGGCTACACCCACTGGCAGATGCCCGACCGCAACGTGCTGCCGGCGCTGGCGCGCATCGATGTGCGCGAGCACGGCACGATGGGCGTGTCCGTCGAGGGCGATGCACGCGGCTGGCCGGTCCCGGCCGAGACCGCGCGCCTGCCGATGCTCGATCCGTACGCCACGCGCGCGCCCGGGCTCGTGGTGTTCAACCGCGGCGCCGCGCCGATCCGCTACACCGCGAACGTGTCCGAGCCCTGGCTGCGGGTGACCCCGGCCGCCGCCGAGGTCGCCGATGCGCAGCCGCTGCGCGTCGAGATCGACTGGGACGCAGTGCCCGCCGGCACGCACGTCGGCTACGTGGACCTGCTCGGCAGCGACCGCACCGAAGTCCGCGTGGTCGTGCCGGTGTCGCGGCCCGCATCGAACGGCCCGGTGGCCGGCTTCGTCGAGAGCGGCGGCGCGGTCGCGATCGAGGCCGGCGACTACGCACGCGCCGTGGCGCCCGACGGCCTGGCCTGGGAGACGATCCCGCACCTGGGCCGCACCCGCGCCGGCGTGACCACGGCGCCGATCACCGCCGCACCCGGCGAGGCCGGCCCCGGCGGCGCCTGGCTCGAATACCCGGTCCACCTGCATGCCGCAGGCGAGGTCGAGGTGCGCGTCGTGCTGTCGCCGACGCTCGACTATGCGCACCGCGGCGGCCAGCGCTTCGCGGTGTCGTTCGGCGATGCCGCGCCGCAGCTGCAGACGATGCGGCTCGATCCCACGCCCGGCCATCCGGACTTCCCGGCTTGGCAGCGCGCGGTCGCCGACAGCGTGCACGTCGCCACGTCGCGCCACCGCGTCGAGGCCGGTGCGCAGACACTCAAGCTCTGGCGCATCGATCCGGGCGTGGTCGTGCAGCGCATCGAGATCGTCCGCGACGGCACGCCGACGACGCTGCTCGGCCCGGCAGCGAGCGTGAAGCGATGAGTCCCCCCGTAGGAGCGCGCTCGCGCGCGAACGGGCTTTCCCGGGAATACCGATCGCGCGCGAGCGCGCTCCTGCACTGGTTCGAAGAAGATTGCCGATGACCACAGACACCGCGCCCCTCACCCTGCATCCCGACCGCCTGTTCTCCCCCGAGCCGACCCAGCGCGCGATCGCGCGGCGGCTGTACGCGGAGATCGCCGGCCTGCCGATCGTCAGCCCGCACGGCCACACCGATCCGGCGTGGTTCGCGACCGACGCGCCGTTCGAGAACGCGACCGAGCTGCTGCTGGTGCCCGACCACTACGTGTTCCGCATGCTCTACAGCCAGGGCGTGGACCTCGACACGCTCGGCATCCCGCGTGCCGACGGTTCGCGCGCCCGGGTCGATCCGCGCGCGGCCTGGCGCGTCTTCGCCGAGCGCTTTCATCTGTTCCGCGGTACGCCGTCGTCGCTGTGGCTCAATCACGTGTTCTTCGAGGTGTTCGGTCTGCGCGTGCGGCTGTCGGCGGCGACTGCCGATCTGTACTACGACACCATCACCGAGGCGCTGGCGACGCCCGCGTTCCGCCCGCGCGCGCTGTTCGAGCGCTTCGGCATCGAGGTCATCGCGACCACCGAATCGCCGCTCGACCCGCTCGACCACCACGCCGCGATCCGCGCCAGCGGCTGGAGCGGCCGCGTGGTCACCGCCTACCGCCCGGACGCGGTGATCGATCCCGAGCACGCGCAGTTTCCCGACGCGCTGGCCCGCTTCGGCGAGCTCACCGGCGAGGACGTGCACGACTGGGACGGCTACCTGCGCGCGCACCGCGCACGTCGCGCATTCTTCGCCGCACACGGTGCGACCTCCATCGACCACGGACACCCGAGTTGCGCGACCGCCGACCTGCCCCCCGGCGAGGCGCGGCGGCTGTTCGACACCGTCGTGCGCGGCGAGGCCACGCCGGCGCAGGCCGAACTGTTCCGCGCGCAGATGCTGACCGAGATGGCGCGCATGAGCCTGGACGACGGCCTGGTCATGCAGATCCATCCAGGCTGCTTCCGCAACCACAACCGCGCCCTGTTCGAGCGCCACGGCCGCGACAAGGGCGCGGACATCCCGCTGCGCACCGAGTACGTGCGCGCGCTCAAGCCGCTGCTCGACGTCGCCGGCAACGCCCCGGACTTCCGCCTGATCCTGTTCACGCTCGACGAGAGCACCTACGCGCGCGAGCTCGCGCCGCTGGCCGGCCACTGGCCCTGCCTGTCGCTCGGCCCGGCCTGGTGGTTCCACGATGCGCCGGAAGGCATGTGGCGCTTCCGCGAGCAGACCCTCAGCAGCGCGGGCTTCTGCAACACCGTCGGCTTCAACGACGACACCCGCGCGTTCCTGTCGATCCCCGCGCGCCACGACGTCGCCCGCCGCGTGGATTGCACGTTCCTCGCCAGGCTGGTGGCCGAGCACCGGCTCGACGAGGACGAGGCCGTCGAGGTCGCGACCGATCTCGCCTACCGCCTGCCCAAGCGGGCGTACCGGCTGTGACGGTGCGCGTAGCGGTGACAGCTCACGTAGGAGCGCGCTGGCGCGCGATGCTTTTTCTCTGGCGTCGGCGGCAAGGCGCATCGCGCGCGAGCGCGCTCCTACGTGGGCTGGTGCTCGTGTGCATGCTGGCGTCGGTGGCCGCCCACGCCGCGCCACGCGGACGCGTGCTGCTCGACACCGGTTGGCGCTTCCATCGCGGCGAGGCGCCCGGCCCCGACCCGCAGCTCGACTACGACGTGCGCCCCGAGCCCGGCGACCACAGCGATGGCCAGGACGCCGACACCCGGCCCACCGAGGCGCGCCGCGTCGACGCCGGCGACCGCCGCGTGCTCAAACCCTGGATCCTGCCCAGCGGCAACGCGCTGATCGCCGATCCCGCGCGCCGCCACGTCCGTCCCGACGGCGATCCCGGCGGCGACCATCCCTTCGTCCAGGCCGGCTTCGACGACCGCGGCTGGCAGGCCGTGACGCTGCCGCACGACTGGGCGATCGCCGGGCCCTTCATCGAAGACGGCCCGCACGGCGGCATGGGCCGGCTGCCGAGCTGGGGCGTGGGCTGGTACCGCCGCACGCTGGAGGTGGACGCCGCCGACCTCGGCCGACGCCACTATCTCGACGTCGACGGCGCGATGGCCTACGCCGCGGTCTGGCTCAACGGCCGCCTCGTCGGCGGCTGGCCCTACGGCTACAACGGCTGGCGGCTGGACCTGAGCCCGTACCTCGTCGAAGGCCGCAACCAGCTCGCGATCCGGCTCGACAACCCGCCCGATTCCGCGCGCTGGTATCCCGGCGGCGGGCTCTATCGCAACGTCTGGCTGACCCGCACCGCGCCGGTGCACGTCGGCCACTGGGGCACGGTCGTCACCACGCCCGAGGTCTCGGCCGAACGCGCCGTCGTCGCGCTCGAGGTCGCTGTCGACAACACCGGCGACACGGCCGCCGACATCGAGGTCCGCACCGCGCTGCACGCGCTCGGCGACGACGGGCGCCCCGAGGCCACGGCGGCCGCACGGATCGACCCGACCCGGCTGCGCATCGCGCCCGGCGCCAGCGCCACCGCGCGCGGTCGCGTCGCGGTTGCTCGCCCGCGTCTGTGGGGCCCGCCGCCGACGCAGGCGCCGCACCGCTACGTCGCGATCACCACGCTGCACCGCGACGGCGAGACGATCGACCGCGTCGAGACCGCGTTCGGCATCCGGGACCTGCGCTTCGCGCCCGACGGCCTGCACGTGAACGGCGAGCGCATCGTCGTGCGCGGGCTCAACAACCACCACGACCTCGGCGCGCTCGGCGCGGCGTTCAACCGCCGCGCCGCGCAGCGCCAGCTCGAGATCCTGCGCGACATGGGCGCCAACGCGATCCGCATGGCGCACAACCCGCCCGATCCGCAGCTGCTTGAGTTGACCGACCGCATGGGCCTGCTGGTCGTCGACGAGATCTTCGACAGCTGGGCGCGCAAGAAGACCCCGCTCGATTTCCACCTCGTCTTCCCCGACTGGCACGAGCCCGACCTGCGCGCGATGCTGCGCCGCGACCGCAACCATCCTTCGATCGTGATGTGGGGCGTCGGCAACGAGGTCGGCGAGCAGTACACCGGCGAAGACGGTGCGGCGATCGCCCGGCGCCTGCGCGCGATCGTCGCCGAGCAGGATCCGACCCGCCCGGCGGCGGCGTCGATGAACTGGGCCAAGCCCGACGCGCCGTTCGCCGCGGTGTTCGACGTGATCCACCTCAACTACCAGGGCGAGGGGATCCGCCAGTCGCCCGAGTTCGACGGCACCGACCGCATCCGCACGCCGCCGCAGTACCCGGCCTTCCGCGCCGCGTTCCCCGACCGCCCGATCTTCAGCAGCGAGACCGCCTCGGCGCTGAGCAGCCGCGGCGTCTACCTGTTCCCGGTCTCGCCCGCGGCCAGCGGCCCGGTGCGCGAGGGCCGCGGCGGCGACGCCGCGCGCCGCCAGGTCAGCGCCTACGAACTGCACGCCGCCGACTTCGGGTCCAGCGCCGACCACGTGTTCGCGCAGCTCGACCGCCATCCGTACGTGGCCGGCGAGTTCGTCTGGACCGGCTTCGACTATCTCGGCGAGCCGACGCCGTACTACGACGCGCGCAGTTCGTATTCGGGCATCGTCGACCTGGCCGGCTTCCCGAAGGACCGCTACTGGCTTTACCGCTCGCGCTGGCGCCCCGAGCTGCCGACGGTCCACGTGCTGCCGCACTGGACCTGGCCCGGCCGCGAGGGCCAGGTCACGCCGGTGCACGTGTTCACGTCGGGCGACGAGGCCGAGCTGTTCGTCGACGGCGTCTCGCAGGGGCGCAAGCGCAAGGGCGCGTTCGAGTACCGGCTGCGCTGGGACGACGTGGTCTACCGCCCCGGCGAACTGCGCGTGCAGGCCTACAAGGCCGGCCGCCCCTGGGCCGAGACCCGCGTGCGCACCGCCGGCGCCGCCGCCGCGCTCGACGCCGTGCCCGACCGCGGGCGCATCGCCGCCGACGGCCGCGATCTCGCCTTCGTCGCCGTGCAGGTCCGCGACGCCGCCGGCGAGCCCGTGCCCGAGGCCGCCGACCGCATCCGCTTCCGCGTCGAAGGCGCCGCCGAACTCGTCGCGACCGACAACGGCGACCCGACCGACATGACCCCGTTCCCCTCGGCCGAACGCCGCGCCTTCAGCGGCAAGGCGCTGGCGATCGTCCGCGCCCTGCCGGGCCAGCACGGCGCCATCGTCGTCCACGCCGACGCCGACGGCCTGCAGCCGGCACGCGTCGTCGTGCGCGCCGAGGCCCTTTGATCTCCCTTCCCCCGCTCGCGGGGGAAGGTGCCCAAAGGGCGGATGGGGGGCGTTCCGTCGACGCCGCTCAGCGCTTCGCAAACCGTACATACGAGACGCCAAACCCCATGACCGCATCGACCCGCCACGCCCTGCTCGCCCTCGCGCTCGTCGCATTCACCGGCGCCGCCCACGCCGCCGGACCACACGCGGCGCCCGCCCCCGGCACGCCCGCCGCGCAGCCGGCCGCCGCAGGCAGCCTCAAGGCCGCCTACGCGGGTGCGTTCCGCATCGGCACGGCGGTCAACGACGACATCGCCGCGGGCCGCGATCCGCGCGCGCAGGCGCTGGTGCCGCTGCACTTCGATGCGATCACCGCCGAGAACGTCATGAAGGCCGAGGTCCTGCATCCCGCGCCGGACACCTGGGACTTCGCGGCGGCCGACGCATTCGTCGACTTCGGGCAGCGCCACGGCCAGTTCGTCGTCGGCCACACCCTGGTCTGGCACAACCAGACGCCCGACTGGTTCTTCCGCGACGCCGCCGGCGCCCCGCTCGTCCCCGACGCGATGGCCGCGCGGCTGCGCGACTACGTCGCCACCGTCGCCGGCCGCTACACCGGCCGCGTGCACGCCTGGGATGTCGTCAACGAGATCGTCGGCGAGGACGGCGCGTATCGCGACACCGTCTGGACGCGCGCGCTCGGCGACGGCGACACCGTCGTGCGCGAAGCCTTCGCCGCCGCAGCGCGCGCCGCCCCCGACGCCGAGCTCTACTACAACGACTTCAACACCTGGCGCCCGGCCAAGCGCGCCGGCATCGTGCGCATGGCGAAGATGCTGCAGGACGCCGGCATCCGCATCGACGGCATCGGCATGCAGGCGCACTGGGGCCTCAACTACCCGTCGCTGGAGGACATCGAGGCCTCGATCGACGCCTACGCCGCGCTCGGGGTCAAGGTCATGATCACCGAACTCGACATCGATGTGCTGCCGCTCACGCGCGAGGGCCAGGTGATCGGCACCGGGCTGGCGCATCCGCAGTTCCAGCTCGAGGAATTCGAACGCTACCTCGACCCCTACCCCGACGGCCTGCCCCCCGATGTCGAGCGCCAGCTCGCGCAGCGCTACGCCGAGCTGTTCGCGCTGTTCCACCGCAAGCGCGACGTCATCGACCGCGTCACCGTCTGGGGCGTGCACGACGGCATGTCGTGGAAGAACGACTATCCCGTGCCCAACCGCACCAACTACCCGCTGCTGTTCGACCGCGAGCGCCGCCCCAGGCCCGCGCTGGAGGCGGTGCTGGCGGTGCCGGAGGCCGTCACGCGGTAGCATCGCGCGTCACGTTCTCTCCCCCGCAAGCCATGGACCGCAGCACGACCTTCACGCTCGACGAGCGCGACCACCGCCGCGGTGCGCGCGTCCACCTGCTGCGGGCGATGCGCGACCGGCGCACGCGCCTGCGCCTGACGCTGCTGTGGCTTGCCGCGACGCTCGTCGCGACCGCATTCCTGGTGCTCCGGGACGTGCCGTGGCCTGAGGTCCTCGGCCACCTGCCATGGCTCGCGCTCGGCGTGGCGGCGGCGGTCCTCGGTTTCGCGTTCGGGCTGCCGCTGGTGCTCACGCCGCTCGTCGTGCGGCAGCGCTTCCGGCGCGAGGCGCTGCTGCGCGAGCCGGTCGTCGCGCAATGGGACGAGGCCGCCTACCGCGCGCGCCAGGGCGGCGTCGAAAGCCAGGTGGCATGGCGCACCTACGTGGCCTGCCAGGAAAGCCGGGACCTGTTCGTGTTCTTTCTCTCCGACTACAACTTCCAACTGGTTCCCAAGCGTGCGCTCGACGCCGCGCAGGTCGACGACCTCCGGACGCTGATGGCGGCACGCTGGGCCGGCGATGTCGGCCATTGATCGGCGTGCCTAGCCGGATCGCGCGCGGGTGCGGGCCCGACGACGACGACGCATCTCGCGGCGACGACCGGCCCGCATCGTGCCGGCCGCTACACTGCCCGCCCCCCGTCCCGATTCCCGCCATGTCCGATCCCGTCCGTCTCGCCCATCGCGTCGCCGAGCTGTTCGCCCTGTCGCGCAACGAGGCCGAACAGGTCATCCGCAACGGCTGGGTGTCGGTGGACGGCGTCGTGGTCGAGGCGCCGCAGCATCGCGTGACCGACGAGCACGTGGAACTCGACCCGGCAGCGCGCACCGACGAGGCGGTCGAACCGGCGACGCTGCTGCTGCACAAGCCGGCCGGCGTCGATGCGATCGACGGCCCGCGGCCGGCCGTCGCGCTGGCGACGCCCGACACGCGCTGGGCCGACGATCCCAGCGGCGTGCGCCTGCTGCAACGCCACTTCCACCGGCTGACGCCGCTGGTGCCGCTCGACACCGAGGCCAGCGGCCTGATGGTGCTGAGCCAGGATGGCCGCGTCTGGCGCCGGCTGACCGAGGACGCCGACCAGATCGAGCACGAGTACATCGTCGAGGTCGCCGGCACGCTCGGGCCTTACGGCCTGGGCCAGCTCGCGCACGGCATCCGGATTGACGGTCGCATACTGCCGCCGTGCAAGGTCAGCTGGCAGAACGAGACCCGGCTGCGCTTCGCGATCAAGGGTGCGCGCGACGGCCAGTTGCGCGCGATGTGCGCGCAGGTCGGACTGGAGGTGGTGTCGATCCGCCGCCTGCGCATCGGCCGCATCGCGCTGGGCAAGGGCCCGGACGGGGCGATGCCGCCCGGCGCCTGGCGCTACCTGCCGGTCGGCGAGAAGTTCTGAAGCCGCGGCCCTAGTCGTCCGCGTCCGCCGCCTCGCGCCCCTGCTGGCGGATCAGCGCTTCCTGCCGCGCGTCCTCGATCGCATCGCGCACGCCGTCGACGTCGACCGCGCCGGCGTCGGGCGTGAAGCGACCGGTAAGTTCGGTGTCGGGCTGTAGCGCGCCGGCCTCGAACAGCGCCCACATCTCCTCGCCGTACCAGGTGTCGAGCAGCTCCGGCGCCGAGCGTCCCAGGTACGCGGTGAGGTTGTTGACGTCGCGCAGCAGCATCGTGCGCGCGGCGTTGTTGCCCGATGCGCTGACCACCTGCGGGAAGTCGATCACCACCGGGCCCTGCGCGTCGACGAGCACGTTGTATGGCGACAGGTCACCGTGGATCAGGCCGCAGCACAACATCCGCACGACCTCGCGCACCAGCGCCCGGTGGTAGTCGCGCGCCTGCGCCGGCTCGGGCGCGACCTCGCCCAGCCGCGGGGCCGAGAAGCCGTCCGCATCGGTCACCAGCTCCATCACCAGCACGCCGTGCACGTAGCCGAACGGCTCGGGCACGCGCACGCCCGCTTCGCGCAACTGGTACAGCGCGTCGACCTCGGTGTTCTTCCAGGCGGTCTCCTGCTGCTTGCGCCCGTACTTGCTGGCCTTGCCGATCGCGCGCGCCTCGCGGCTGCCGCGCACCTTGCGGCCCTCCTGGTACTGCACGCGCTGCTGGAAGCTGCGCTGCGCCATGTCCTTGTAGACCTTCGCGCAGCGCACCTCGTCGCCGCTGCGCACGACGTACACCGCCGCTTCCTTGCCGCTCTTGAGCGGACGCACGACGGCGTCGATCACGCCGTCGTCGATCAGTGCCTGCAGGCCTTGTGGCGTCTTCACGCGTTCCCTGTGCGGTGGTCGGCGCGGCGGGGGCCGGCCACGAGCGGGGAAGCTTCGCATGTCCGTCCGGGGGCCGCCATCGCACGGTGGCGGGCGGGCATGGCAGTGAGCGCGTCCCACGCCTAGCACATGCTTACCGGCGCGGCCCGCGTCGGCGCACGCCAAGCCCGCGATTCGCCAGTGCGCGCCGGACGTTGCATCCTGTCCGCCCCGTCACCGGAGGCCGCATGCCCATGCGATTGCCCGCCCTGTTGCTCGCCCTGCCCCTGCTCGCTGCCTGCGCGAGCCCTGCGGCGCCTGCCGTCGACGCTGCCGACGGTGCGTCGCCGTTCGGCCGGCTCACGCGCTGGGACGCCGGCTTCGATGCGGTCGTCGCGCCCGACGCGCGCATCGAGCGCCTCGCCGACGGGTTCACCTGGTCCGAGGGCCCCGCGTGGATCGCCGACGGCGCCTACCTGCTGTTCACCGACGTGCCCGAGAACCGCATGCACCGCTGGTCCGAGGCCGATGGCGTCTCGGTCTTCCTCGACCCCTCCGGCTACGATGGTCCCGACACCGACGCCCTGCGCGAGGCCGGCGCGAACGGCCTGCTCGCCGAGCCCGGCGGCACGCTGCTGCTGGCCGACTCGGGCAGCCGGCTGGTCGCGCGCCTGGACCTGGCGACCCGCCGCAAGACCACGCTCGTCGACCGCTTCGACGGCAAGCGCCTCAACAGCCCCAACGACCTCGCCCGCCGCAGCGACGGCAGCGTGTTCTTCACCGATCCGCCGTACGGCCTGTCGGGCATGAACGATTCGCCAGCGAAGGAACTCGACTTCAATGGCGTCTACCGCATCGCACCCGACGGCGGCCTGCACCTGCTCGATGCCACCGTGCCCTTCCCCAACGGCATCGCGCTGTCGCCCGACGAGCGCACGCTCTACGTCGCCAGTTCCGACCCCGAGGCGCCGGTCTGGTACGCCTACGCGCTGGACGCCGACGGCGCGGTCTCGGGACGTCGCGTGTTCGCAGACGCCAGCGACCTGATGGCCGACGATGCGCCGGGCCTGCCCGACGGCATGACGGTCGCCGCCGACGGCACCGTGTTCGCCACCGGACCCGGCGGCGTGCTGGTGTTCGCCCCCGACGGCACGCGCCTGGGCCGCATCGAGACCGGCGGCGCGATCTCCAACTGCACCTTCGGCGACGACGGCCGCACCCTGTACATGACCGCCGACGGCGTCCTCGCCCGCGTGCGCGTGCAGACACCCGGCCTCGGGTTCGCACCCTGACGGATGCCGCTTCTGCCGCTCGCGGCCTCATCCCGTAGGAGCGCGCTTGCGCGCGATGCCCTTTCCTTTCGACGCGATGACGCCTCACGGAGCTTCGCGCGCGAGCGCGCTCCTGCGAAAACGTCGTCCGGGTCCGCATCGTCCGCTTTCCCGTGTAGGAGCGCGCTTGCGCGCGATGCCTTTTCGCTCCGACGCGATGACGCATCACGGATGCTTCGCGCGCGAGCGCGCGCCTACGGGAGGGCGGCATGCGCCCGGGCGCGATCAGATGAGCCGTTCCGAGCCCACGACGTGCGTGCCCGGCACCGCGGCGACCGCGGCGTCCAGCAGCGCCGCGGCGATGCGCGTGGCCGGGTTGATCCGCCAGCGCGGCGGCAGCAGCGGGCCGAGCGCGCCGAGCACGACGCCGGCCGAGCGCTCGCCCAGCCGGAACGCATCGCGGTCGCCGCCGATCAGGCCCGGGCGCACATACGTCAGCGATGCGAAGCCCACCGCCGCCAGGTCGCGTTCCAGTTCGCCCTTGACCCGGTTGTAGAACACCCGCGACGCCGCGTCCGCGCCCAGCGCCGAGTTCAGTGCGAACGCCCGCGCACCGTGCGCATGTACGCGGCGTGCGACGTCGAGCGGATAGTCGTGGTCCACGCGGCGGAACGCGGCCTGCGAGCCGGCGACGCGGATCGTCGTGCCGAGCGTGCAGATCGCCGCATCGACGCGCCACCAGTCGGCGTCGTCCGGCAGCCGGTCGAAGTCCACCTGCGGCGATTGCAGCTTCGGATGCGCGGGCAGTGCGCGGCGCACCGGCGCGGCGACCGTCGCCACGCGCGGATCGGCCAGCGCCTGCGCCAGCACGTGGCGCCCGACCAGCCCGGTCGCGCCGACCAGCAGCAGGCGCACGCCCGCGCTCATCGCGCCAGCGCCTGCAGCGCCGCGCCGACCGGGGTCTCGCCCGTGGTCAGCTCGACGATGACCTGGCGCACCGCCGGACGCTCGACCAGTTCGACCAGCGCCGCCGCGACGTCGTCGCGCGGCACCTCGCCGTACGGGATCGCCAGCCCTGCGCGCACGCGGCCGGTGCCCGGCGCGTCGGTCAGCGTGCCGGGCCGCAGGATCGCCCAGTCCAGGCCGGACGCGGCCAGGTGCACATCGGCGCGCTTCTTGGCCGCCATGTAGTGCTCGAACGTGTCGGAGACGTGGCGGCCACGCGCGGCCTCCGGGAATGCCGATACCAGCAGGAAATGCCGGACGCCTGCCTGCTCCGCCGCGGCGACGGCCAGTTCGAGCCCGCGGCCGTCGATCGCATCGATCCGTTCGGGTCCGCCCTTGCCGCCGGCGCCGGCGGTGAACACCACGACGTCGCTGTCGGCCACCAACGCGGCGAGGCCGTCGGCATCGAGTCGAGTCAGGTCGCCGGCGACCGGCGTCGCGCCGAGTGCCTCCAGTTCCGCCGCCTGCGCGGAATCGCGGTGCAGCGCACGCGCGACGTGCCCGCGGTCGGCGAGCCGCTGCGCGAGCCGGCGCCCGACCTGGCCGGCGCCGCCGACGATGAAGACCGTGGCCATGCGCGTTCCTCCTGCGTGGATCAGCCCGCATCGTGCCACGCGCCGGGCGGTCGCGCCGTGGCGCACGCCGAAAGACGCCGCGCCCACGCTGGGGCCCGGACGTCCCGGAGCGGGCGTCGGCACGGGCGCTGGCGCCCGCCGGGCTCGGCGTCTCGGTCGTGCCTGCGGTGATGCCCCGGTTCGCGCTGGGCGTGTCGCCTACCGCGCCATCGCCGGCACGCACCCGATCGCCCGCCGCACGCTGGCCCATCCCCGCGATCGCGACGCCGCGTCGGTCGTGAACCTCGTCGCGCTCGCGGCGCGCATGATCACCGACCGCCTCGCAACTTCGGCGCATACACGATCCCATTCACCCTCGCGACGCCGACACGAACGCGATCCCGGGTCTCCTCGCGATGCCCATGCACACGCCTGCCCCGTAGGTGCGCGCGCCCTCGGTCACGACCAAACGCCGTCGCGCGCAAGCGCGCGCCTACGGGATCCGATGCCGTGTCGGCCCACCGCCTGTGGCCCGCGCGATCCCAGGGGCTCCTCGCAATATCGACACGAACGGCTCTCCGCCCCGTAGGAGCGCGCTTGCGCGCGATGGGCTTTCCATCGCGCCCCAACGCAGACTGCATCGCGCGCAAGCGCGCGCCTACGGGACCGGATGCCGCGTCAGCCCGCCTGCGCCCGCTGCCGCGCCGCGTCGGTCTCGCGCGTCGGCGGTTGGCCGAACATCCGCGCGTACTCGCGGGTGAACTGCGGCACGCTCGCATAGCCCACGCCGTGCGCGGCGACGCTGGCCGCCACGCCGTCGGCCAGCATCCGCCGGCGCGCCTCGATCAGCCGCAGCCGTTTCTGGAACTGCAGCGGCGTGAGCGAGGTCGCCGCGCGGAAATGCGCATGGAACGCCGACACGCTCATGTCCGATAAGGCCGCCAGCCGTTCCACCGGCAGCGGCCGGTCGTACCCGGCGCGCAGCGCCGCGACCGCGCGCGCCACCCGCTGCGCGCTGCCGTTCGGCCACGCCAGTCGCCGGATCGCCGGGCCGTGCCGCCCGGCCAGCAGCCAGTAGTGCATCTCGCGCACGCGTTGGGCCTGCAGCACCGGCAGCGCCGACGGCCGCACGAGCAGCAGCCGCATCAGCTGCAGCGCGGCCTCGGCGAGTTCGGCATCGGTCGGCTCCACGCCGATCGGCGGCGCGCCCGCGTCCGGCGCGACGTCCATGTCCGCGACCAGGTCGGCCACGACCGCCGGGTCGATCTCCAGCACCAGCGAGCAGTACGGCGCCGCCGCGCTCGCCTGCACGATCCGGCTCTCGGTCGGCAGGTCGGCTGCGATCACCAAGGTGTCGCCGGCCGCGAACGCGAACGTGCGCGCGCCCATCGTCACCTCCTTGGCGCCCTGCAGCACCAGGCAGGCCAGCGGGCGCTGGATGTCGTGGCCCAGCCCGCTCGGTGCCAGCGCGTGCACCGTCGACAGGCCGGCGATCGGCGTGGCGGCGATGCCACCGCCGGGCGCGTGGGCGTCCGCATGGCCGCGGACCAGATCGAGCAACGTGGACATGGCGCCAGACTACGCGCCGCGCGCGCCCATCGGCCATCGCGCTGGAGGATCGGGCAAGCATCGCCCAGCTTCCGGCAACCGCGGCCACCGACGCGGCGCGATCATGGTCGCCCCCGCAAGACGCCCCACAGGACGCCCCATGACCCGCATCACCCTGATCACCGGCGCCAGCCGCGGCCTCGGCCGCAACACCGCCCTCGCCATCGCCCGCGCCGGCGGCGACGTCGCACTGACCTACCGCAACGGAGAGGACGAGGCCCAGGCCGTCGTCGCCGAGATCGAAGCGCTCGGCCGCAAGGCCCGCACGTTCCGGCTCGACGTCGGCGACGCCGCCAGCTTCCCGGCCTTCGCCGACGCCCTGCGCACCGCGCTGCAAGAGACCTGGCAACGCGACAGCTTCGACCACCTGGTCAACAATGCCGGCCACGGCGACACCGCGCCGTTCGGCGAGACCACGCAAGCGCAATTCGACCGCCTCGTCGACGTGCACTTCAAGGGCGCGTTCTTCCTGACCCAGGCCCTGCTGCCGCTGATCGCCGACGGCGGCCGCATCGTCAACCTGTCCAGCGGCCTGACCCGCTTCGCCTATCCGGGCTATGCCGCCTACGCAGCGGCCAAGGGCGCGGTCGAGGTGCTGAGCCGGTACCTGGCCAAGGAACTCGGCCCGCGCGGCATCGCCGTCAACACTGTCGCGCCCGGCGCGATCGAGACCGACTTCGGCGGCGGCGTCGTACGCGACAACCCGCAGGTCAACGAGCAGCTCGCCGGCATCACCGCGCTCGGCCGCGTCGGCCTGCCCGACGATATCGGCCCGATGATCGCCAGCCTGCTCGGCGACGCCAGCCGCTGGGTCACCGGCCAGCGCATCGAGGTCTCGGGCGGCCAGGCGCTCTGAGCGCGCGCATCAACCCGTAGGCGCGCGCGGCCCCGAGGCGGGCAAGGGTCGCGCGCGAGCGCGCTCCTACACGTGCCACGCAGCCGCTCCAACTGCGCGGCACCGTAACCACGGCGCGCCCGGCGCTTCGAACGCACGTATCGCCCGTAGGAGCGCGCTCGCGCGCGATGGCATTGGCGCCTGTCCCGCGACGAACAGTGACGGCTGCCGCTCGCTGGCGGTCGCGCGTAGGGACACGGGCGTCAGCCCCGAAGGCACCGTGCGAGCGCGCGCCTACAGGGCCGCCACCGCCTCCGCGACCAGCCGTTCCAGCTGCGCGGCCACCCGGTCGAACGGCCCGATCTCGCGGCGCGCGCGGGCCAGCACCACCGCGCCCTCGACGGCGGCGACGATCAGCGTCGCCAGTTCGGCGGCGCGCGTCACGGCCACGCCCGCGTCCGCCAGCGCATCGGACAGACGCCGCTCCCATTGCGCGAACACGTCCGCCGCCTCGGCCGCCGCGCCGTCGCTGTCGGCGTCCACCGGCTCTTCGACCGCCGCCGCCAGCACCGGGCAGCCGCCGTGGAAGCCCGAGCGCTCCAGCCGCTCGCGCCACATCGCCAGGAACCCGCGCAGGCCCGCCGCCGGCCCCGTGCGCAGGTGCTCGGCGATCGCCGCGTCGATGCGATCGCCGGCATGGCGCACCGCTTCCACGACGACCTGCTGCTTGCCGCCCGGGAAATGGTGGTAGGTCGAGCCGAGCGGCGCGTCGGCGCGCCGCGCCATCTCGCGGATGCTGGTTGAATTGAGGCCGTGGCGCGCCATCATCTCGGCGGCGGCGGCCACGACGCGCGCGCGGGCGTCGGTACGGCGGGGGCTCATGCCGGCAGTCTTGCAGCGGCGCCGCGGAGCGTCTAGCCTCCGCAGTTATGACAGTCGTCATAGAACCCGCATCGACCGATGCCGAGCCCACGCCCGTCACGCTCACCGCGGTGGATGGCCTGCCGCTCGGCGCGCTGTACTTCGCCGCCGAGGGCGCGCCGCGCGGACGCATCGTCGTCGCCGGCGCGACCGCCGTGCCGCAGGGCTTCTACCGCCGCTTCGCCCGGTTCGCTGCCGCGCGCGGCTACGACGTGCTGACGTTCGACTACCGCGGCATCGGCCTGTCCGCACCGCGCACCCTGCGCGGCTTCCACGCCGAGATGCTCGACTGGGGCCGGCTCGACCTGCCCGCTGCGATCGACCACATGGCCGCGCCCGGCTTGCCGCTGCACGTCGTCGGCCACTCCTACGGCGGGCACGCGCCCGGCCTGCTGCCCAACCACGACAAGGTCGCCGGCTTCTACGTCTTCGGCACCGGCGCCGGCTGGCATGGCCACATGCCGCCCGGCGAGCGGCTGAAGGTGCTGGCGATGTGGCACGTCGGGTTCCCGGTGCTCACCTGGTGGAAGGGCTACTGCCCGTGGAAGCTGCTCGGCCTGGGCGAGGACCTGCCGGTCGGTGTGTACCGGCAATGGCGGCGCTGGTGCGGCTTCCCGCACTACTTTTTCGACGACCCGGCGATGCGCGGCATCGAGCGCGGCTACGCCGCCGTCCGCGCGCCGATGGCCTTCGTCAACGCGCTCGACGACCGCTGGGCGCCGCCGCGCTCGCGCGAGGCGTTCGTGTTCGCCTACCGCAACGCGCCGACCATGCGGCACGACGTGGACCCACGCGTGCTCGGCGCGCCGATCGGCCACATGGGCTACTTCCGGCCGACGGCCGAGCCGCTGTGGCGCGACGCGCTGAGCTGGTTCGACGGGCTGCCGCCGCCCACGGCCGCCTGAACGGCGCCGGGACCGGCCGTCCCGTCGCGGAAAGAGGCATCGCCGGGCGAGCCGATCCTCATGGCGATGCCGACCGCGCGCGGCGGCCGCGCGGCGCCTCCCGGTCGTGTGCCGACGCGCACGTCGTCGCGACCCGGGCCGGTGGTCCGACCGCACACGCGTCGATTCCCTCCGACGCCAACACGCCCAGCAGGAAGTGGACCACCTCGCCGCCGCGCCCGCAGGCCACCAGTTCCTCCGCGGTGAGGCCATCGAGTCCCGCGATCGCATCGTGCGCGTACCACTGCGCCACGTCGGCCGGCGTCACCGCCAGCCGGCATGCGATCCGATGGATCGTTGCGTGCATCGCCGGTCGGGCCCTCATGCCGCCGGCCCGCCGGTCGCCGCGCCGGCGATCGCCACGACGAACCGCGCCCCCGGCCCCGCATGCGACGCATCGAGCGCGATGTGCCAGCCGTGCGCCAGGCAGATCTCGCGGCAGATCGCCAGCCCCAGCCCCGCACCGTCGCCGCGCGGGCCATCGCCATGGCCGAAGCGCTGGAACAGCCGCGCGCGCTGCGCCGGTGCGACCCCCGCACCATCGTCCTCCACTGCGAAGCCCTGCCGCGACACGTGCAGCCGCACCGACCCGCCGCGCGGCGTGTGGTGGATCGCGTTTTCCAGCAGGTTCTTGAGCAGCACGAACACCGCACCGCCGTCGGCCTCGACCTCGCGTTCGGTGCCCGACGTGCGTACCTCGATCGCCACGCCGCGCGTGTCCGCCAGTCGCGCCAGGTAGTCCGCCGCGTCGAACGCCGCCGCGTGCATCGGCACCGCGTCGAACGTGTAGTTGTGGCCCTCGCTGACCTCGGCCAGGTGCAGCAGTTGGTGGACCTGGCGCGCCATCAGCGCGGTGTCGCGCAGCAGGACCTCGCGGTTCGCCGCGCCCCCCAGCTCGATCTCGCCGCGCAGCAGCGCCAGCGGCGTCTTGAGCTCGTGCGCGGCCGTCGCCAGGAACGCCTGCTGCACGCGGTAGCCCTGCTCCAGCCGCCCCAGTGCGTTGTTGAGCGCTTCGATCAGCGGCACCAGCTCGGTCGGCAGGTCGTCCATCCGCAGCCGCGCCGACAGGTTGCGCGGTCCGATCCGCGCTGCCAGTTCCGAGGCCACACGTACCGGACGCAACGACTGGCGCACGATCAGGAACACCACCAGGAGGAACACCAGCAGCATCAGCAGTGCGGTGCGCACGCCCGCACGCAGCGACAGACGGCCGGCGTACTCGTCCAGCGACAGCACCAGCCGGTCGCTGCGCGCCACCGCGATCGCGTAGCGGTGCCCGTCGCGCTCGACGTCGCGCCGCAGCGCCTGCAGCACGATCGGCGTGCCGCCGTTGTCCACTTCGAACAGGCTGGCGCCGCCCGGCGCGTTGCGCAGGCCGCGCAGCGCCGGGCCGTCGTCGCTCTGCGCCACCAGCCGCCCGTCGGCATCGACCACACGGTACGCGGCGTCCTTGGGCATCGCGTCGTAGAGGCTCAGGTGCAGCGGCTTGAGCCACAACGTGGCCCGCCCGTCCGCATCGGTGTGCAGGCCGTCCGCCAGATCGCGCACCGCCTCCTCCAGCTCGCTGCGCCAGATCGTCTCGATCGAGGGCTGCCACTGCCCGCGCACGACCAGCGCCGCGACCACGGCTGCCAGCACACCCACCAGCGCCGCGAGCATCAGCCGGCCCGCCAGGCTACGCGGTCGCATCGAGCGCCCGCACCGCGAAGCCGTGCCCGCGGATGTTCACCAGCCCCACGTTGGCGTCGAACGCGGCCAACTTGCGCCGCAGCCGGTGCAGCGCCACGTCCACCGCGTTCGGCGTGACCGCCGTGCCCACGCCCCAGCCCGCCGATTCGAGCGTCGCCCGGCGCACCGTGCGCCCCTGCGCCTGCAGCAGGCAGATCAGGATCTGCAGCTCGGCCGGCGCCAGGCTGATCGTGTCCTCGCCGCAGACCATGCAGCCCGCGTCCGGCACCACGCGCACGCCCAGGTACTCGACCTCCAGCGTGCGCACCGTCGCCGGCCGTCGCATCAGCGCCCGCACCCGCGCGACCAGCTCGGCCATCTCGAACGGCTTGACCAGGTAGTCGTCCGCACCCGCCTCGAGCCCATCGACACGGTCGCGCAGCGCATCGCGCGCGGTCAGCAGCAGGCACGGCGTGCGATGACCGGCCGCCCGAAGCCGGCGCACCAGCTCGATACCGTCGCCGTCCGGCAACCCGCGGTCGACGATCATCGCCGCGTAGGGCGCTGCGCGCACCGCGTGCCACGCTGCTTCCACGCCCGGGAACGCGTCCACCGCGATGCCCGCAGCCGCCATCCCGCGCTGGACCAGCGAGACGAGCCGGTCGTGGTCCTCGATCAGGGCGATACGGTGCACGGCGGGGTCCGGTCGGAAAGGAAGACGCGCCCGCTCAGAACGAGCGGCTGATGCCCAGCATCAACCGCACGGTACCGTCGGTGTCGGGTTCGATGAAGGGGCTGTCGGCGATCTCGTCCGGCAGGAACTGGTATTCCAGCGCGCCGAACAGCCGCCAGTGGCGCGTCAGCGGGTGCACCACGTCCAGGTTGAGCTGCGGCACGACCGATGCGCCCGGCGCGTACGCCCGCGCCCCGCGCGCGACTTCCGTGTCCAGCGTGCCGTAGTAGTAGTTGACCAGGTCGTCGGACATCCAGCGCACGCCGAAGCCGGGCACCAGCGTCGTGCTGCCCAGTTGCAGCGGATAGCCGTAGTCGGCGCTGAGCTCGTAGCCGTCGCTGGTGCCGGTGACGTCGGCCAGCGCCCGCACCCGCAGGCCGCCGGCACGGCCCTTCCACTCGGCCGCGAGGCCTGCGTCGACGGCGTCGTCGCGGTCCTCCAGCCGCGATGCGTCCAGCCCGTTCGCCGCCAGTTCCGCCCGCCCCAGGTCGTCGATGTCGAAACCGTCGAAGCGGCCCGACACCAGCGCATCGAGCGTGAAGCCGCGCGACGTCCACAGATGCGCGCCGCCGGTCAGCCCGCGCCAGAAGAACCGCTCGCCCTGGAATGCCACCAGCGGGAACGGCCGCACCCGCGTGCCCTCGCCCGCGTACGGGCTGTCGCGCACCGACGCGCCGATCCCCAGCGTCCAGCGGTCGGACCGCGTGTCGACTTCCGCACCGACCCGGTCGGTCGTCTGTTGGGCGAGCGCCAGCGAGGGCGTGGCGAGCAGCAGCAAAAGGCAGGCAGGGCGCATGGCGGGGTTCGCATCGTGGGGGGGACGCGCATCTTGCGGCGCGGGTTCTTACGACGGACTTACGGATAGCGGGATCGATCCGCGCCGCTGGCGCGCAGGGAATGGCAAGCTGCGCAGCGTCCGGCTGCGCGCCGGGCGCCGCCCGCCCGCCGGCCGCAACCGGCCTCGCAAGGACACGAGATGCGCATTCGCCACTGGCTTGTCCCCCTGCTCGCGCTCGCGCTGCTCCTGCCCTGCGCCGCCTCGGCCGACGATGCGCTCGCCCCGGCGTTGCGCGCGCAACTGGAAACCAACCGGCAGCGCTACGGCATCGCGGGACAGGCCGTGCTGGTGGCGCGCAACGGCCAGGTGCTCTTTCGCGGCGTGGACGGCGAGGCCGACACCGACACCCACGCGCCGGTGACCGAGGCCACCGTGTTCGCTGGCTACTCGCTGGCCAAGCTGTTCGCCAGCACGCTGGTCATGCAGCTGGTCGAGCGCCAGACTCTGGACCTGGACGCCCCCATCGGCGCACAGCTGCGCGGCCTGCCAGCGCGCTGGCAGCGCATTCCCCTCCGCGACATCCTCGACCACACCTCCGGTCTGCCCGAGTACTTCGACAATCGCCAGGGTGCGGGCGCCGCACCTGACATCGCGTTTCCCGCCGACGCACGGGCCGTCTTCGCCTCGCTTGCAGAGACGCCGTTGCAGTTCGCCCCTGGCACCGAGACCCGCTACACCCAGACCAACTACCTCGTGTTGGCCGCGCTGCTTGCCGCGCACGCCGGCAAGCCGTACCCCCAGCTCGTCGACGAACGCATCCTGCGCCCGCTCGCGCTACGCCACACCTGGCTGGGACGGGCCGCATTGCCCCAGCATGGCGTCGCGACCGGCTACATCGGCCGGGACGGCCGGCTCGAGGCGGAACCCGACCTGGCCTGGCCCGACTACGCCCTCGGCCACGCCGCGCTGTACACCACGCTCGACGATTTCGCCTGCTTCCTGCAGGCCGTGACCTCGGGGGAACTGGTCGGCAAGGCGACCCTGCAACGGCTCTGGCAACCGCGCACGCTGCCCACCGGCCAGCGCGGCTGGTTCGCGGCCGGCTGGGAGTACGGCGAGAGCGGCGCCTACCGCCAGGTCGGCCACGACGGCGGGACGCGGGTCCGGGCGCGCGTGCTGTTCGACGGCACGCTGGACGCCCGACGTCTACACCATCATCTACCTGACCAACGGCAGCGCTCGCAACGTCTGGTCGCGGACGCTGGTGGACAGCGTCCTCGCCATCACCGCGCCAGACCGATTCCCGAGGGAAGCCCTGTCGGACACGCTGATGGGCTACGCGCTGCAGGCACCGGCCGACGGCGACGCAACCGCGCAGGCGCGATCCATCCGAGCAGGCAGTCAGCTCGACGACACCGAGTTCGAGCGCACCGTCAACGCCACCGGCTACGCCATCCGCGACAACCTCGGCATCGAACCCGCAATCCGCGTCTTCGCGCTGAACACCGAACTCTTCCCGGTCTCGGCCAATGCCTGGGACAGCCTCGCCGAAGCGCATGCGGCCAACGGCGACGATGAGAAGGCCAAAGCGTTGTACGAAAAGGCGCGACTGTTGGCGGGCGAGGCGGTGCGACGCGAAGACTAGCGAGCCATGGCGCAGCATCGGATCAGGTTCGGAACCCCGCGAATCCAGGCAGCGCCGGTCACCTGCTACAGCATCGCCCGCACCAATCCCATGCCCGCGAACAGCCCACCGATCGACAGCACCACCGACGCCACCACGTACGCCGCCGCCAACCCCGGCTCCCCGCGCTCGTAGAGCAGCGCCGCCTCCAGCGAGAACGCCGAGAACGTGGTGAAGCCGCCCAGCACCCCGGTGGTCAGGAACAGCCGCAGCGACGGCGACAGCCCACTGCGCAGCGCGAACCAGGACACCACCATGCCCATCACCAGCGAGCCGACCACGTTGATGCACAGCGTGCCGTACGGGAACGTCGTGCCGGCGCGCAGGGCCAGCATGTTCACCCCGTGGCGGAGCGCTGCGCCGAGGCCACCGCCGAGGAACACCAGCAGGACATGTGTCATCTCATCCTCCAGCAACAGTGAGAGGCGGCGGACGCACGCCGGTGCGAGGACAGCCCCACCCCAGCGGACGCACGCGCCCGTTGGCAGCAGGCGCCATCAGCCGGACCGTGCACCGGCCGGCGGTTATCGGGAAGCCCCATTCCCGTCGGCGGCAGTGTAGCCGCCCGAATGCAGGGCGGCGCATCGGGAGAGCGGACCCGACGCATTGGCCGACCGTGCCCAGAACTCGAGCGCCTTGGGTCGGAGGCGAAACGCCGAGGAGGGGTTCGATGTGAAACACGACAGCGCGACCGGCCATGTTCTCCTGGCCGAGAACGCCATGCGAAAATCTCCGGTTCACCGTGCCGAGCGCTTGCATGTCTGCGAAACCCTCCCACTGGATGTCGCGCAGCGATCCGACCCAGGCGTTCTGGCGCGATCCTGCTCTGCCCTTCGTCGAGAGCCGCCGCGCCTGCCAGAGCCGGGCCTGCTACAAGCCGCATCACCACCCGACTTTTTCCATCGGCGCGGTCGATGGCGGCCGCAGCGTTTTCACCGGCGCCGAAGCCGGCCCGGTCATGCTATCCCCCGGAGCGCTGGTGTTCGTGCCGGCCGAGCGTGTGCACGCCTGTAACCCGGCGCCCGACAGTGCTTGGAGTTACCAGATGCTGCATCTGGATGCCGACTGGCTCCGCGCCGTTCGCCGGGAGTACGCGGACACGGCCTCGAGGGCGTCCGAGCCGGTACGTATCGTCAGCGACAAAGCAACCTATGCGCGCTTCTCCCAGCTCAACGCGTTGCTGTTCTCGCAGGTGGAACCCGGCGACAAGGAAGCATCGCTGATCGAGTTCATCGGCGACTTCGATACCGGTCAAGGCCTGCGCATCGACGCCCCAAGCATCCCAACGCACTTGACCGAACATATCCGCCCGGCGCTGGACTGCCTGCGCGCGACCCCCTCGGCCAGCATCGCGCTGGGGGAGTTGGCGCGACTGGCGGGCATGAGCCGCTACCAGACGATTCGCGCCTTCCGCGCCGCGACCGGAATGACGCCGCATGCCTGGCAACTGAACCAGCGCGTCAACCTTGCCAGAAATCGGCTTCGCGACGGGGACGACATTGCTGCAGTGGCCCAGCACCTGGGCTTTGCCGACCAGGCGCATTTTCATCGGGTGTTCAAGGCCTTTACGGGGGTAACGCCCGGCTGTTTCCGCAAATAGGGGTCTGAAACACCTCGGCCGCAATTTCGTTCAATACAGAGATCACCGCCATCGGCACACTGCGGGAAACCTCGCAAATGTCGCCCGAATGCAGCAGTTTCTGATAATCGCCGCAGCGCATTTCCTGGCGCTGCTCTCGCCCGGCCCCGATTTTTTCCTGATCGCCCGAACCTCCTTGTCTGCCGGCTGGCGGGTGGCCAGCGGGACATGCCTGGGCATTGCATTGGCCAACGGTGTTTTCATTGCCGCCGCCTTCGCCGGCATGGCCGCACTGCGCCCGGGCAGTCTCCCGTTTGTCATCCTGCAACTGGCCTGCTGCGCCTACCTGGTCTATCTCGGCGTGCTGTTCCTCCGCTACGCGGGGCGCAGCGACCTGGATGTCTCGAATGGGGGGCGTTCCACGGCACTCGGGAATCCTTTCATCGCGTGGCGACGCGCAACCGGCAGGGGCTTCCTGGCAGGCATCCTGAACCCGAAGAACGCGCTGTTCTACACGAGCCTGGCCGCAATGCTGACCGGCGCGCACGCCAGCGCCGGCTGGAAGACGATCTATGGCGTTTGGATGTTCAGCATTGTGCTGCTGTGGGACGTGCTGGTCGCACTCCTCATCGGCAACCGGGCCGTACTGCGCCGCTTCGCACGGGCGCTGCCTTGGCTGGAGCGCATTTCCGGCGCCGTCCTGATCTTGCTTGCGCTGGGTGTCGTCGCTGTTCTCTGGCTGCGTTAACGCACCCGCGCTGGCGTTGCCTGCCCTGCAAGGAGACACGCGGGCTCAAGGGGAAAAGACGTCGTGGCAGTGATGGAACGGTTACGACATCATCCCGCCCGCCGAGTTCGCCGCACGTTTCACCCCTCGACCCAAGGCCGAATTTTCCAGTTCTGCCCGGGCCCGATGCGGGGAGGAGGTCATTATTTGCCGGCGCGGGCGCGGTGTCGCTCATCCAGCCCGCCTGGGCACTCGCGTTGCTTGTCTAGTGGTCCTGATTACCGCTGTGGTGCTGATCCGGATCCTGCTGGGCGCGGAGCGTTCTGATGTCTGCGTCGCGAGGTCCGCGAGACGCCGGGCAGTGCGTATAGCGTGTGAGTTGGCCAAAAGGCGCGTGGCGCGCCGTCAGCCGCATCCATGTCAACCAAACTCAGACTTGCGGCCGGGATCACCCCCCGAAACCTGCCGGCGCCCGAAAACCACCGAGCTCGTGCGCGATCAACCGGGCGACTTCGATCGTTGTCCGATCGCCGTACTCCGGGCCGATGATCTGCAGGCCGATCGGAAGCCCATCGCGCGACAATCCACTGGGAAACGCAGTGCTCGGCAAGTAGGCGACGGTCGCCAGGCCGACCCAGAAGTAGTGCTCGTAGTGCGACGTCATGGCCGTGTCGACGGCGAGCACTCGCTCGAGCTTGGGCCGATGGTCGTGCGCGTAGGCTGTCGTTGCGGAGATCGGGCAGATCAGCACATCCCAGTCGTCGAAGAAGGCGCGCCATCGCAGTCGATCGCGGGTCCGCGCTTCGTCGTGGTCGGACCAGCTTCGATGGTCCAGGACGCGGGCGCGCGTGAGGACCGCCGACGGCGAGTCGTCGCTCGCATCGAGCGCTGCGGCCGCCCGCTGGGCCTCGGCGTAATACGCATCGGGCAGGTTGACGAGCCCCGTCGATCCCAACAGGCTCAAGTAGGTGGTGTGCGCGTCCCTTGGCGAGATTCCGGGGCGCGCCCGATCGGAGACGACTGCGCCCGCGCGAGCGAGCGCCGCGCCCACCTCCTCCACACGATCCGATATCTCGGCGGACATGGGAAGGGCATCTTCTTTCGGCCAGATCGCGACGCGCAGGCCGCGCAGGGTGCGCGCCTTCGGCGGTGGAAGCGCAAGCCTCCAGCCCGGCGAACGGAACCGGTCGGGGCCTGCCGCGACATCCAGGGCGAGCGCCAGGTCTTCCGCGCTTCGCGCCATGGGCCCGACGACGTTCAGATCCGGTGCGGAGACGACACCGGGAGAATTGTGACCATGCGTCGGCACGATGCCAAAGGTCGGTTTGTGCCCATACACCCCGCTGAAGTGGGACGGATTCCGGATCGACCCGCCGATATCCGAGCCGAACTCCAGGCCGGTCAGGCCCGCCGCGAGCGCGGCGGCCGCTCCACCGGAGGATCCGCCCGGCGACCGTTCCGTATCCCAGGGGTTGCGGGTCGTGCCGTAGATAGCGTTGTAGCTCTGCCAGTCCCCGAGCCGCAGCGGAATGTTCGTCTTCCCCATGACATGCGCGCCGGCTGCCTTCAGGCGCTCGACGACCGTCGCGTCGCTCGAAGCGCGGTGGCCCCGTTGCTCCGGCACGCCCCATGTCGTGGGCAACCCGGACACGTCGAAGGTTTCCTTCACCGTCATTGGGACGCCGTGCAGCGGTCCCAGCCAGCACCCCCGGGCAAGCGACGCGTCGGCCAGCCTCGCCGCTTCCAGCGCCCGCTCGAAGTCCCGCACCACCACGGCATTCAACGCGTTGTCGAACCGCTCGATGCGCTCGATGTAGAGCTGGGTGAGCTCGAGCGAGCTGATTCGCTTTTGCCGAATCAGCTGCGCCAACGCGGTTGCCGGCGAAAACGCCAGCGCTTCCGGCGAGGACTTCGGGGATAGGCTCACGTCCGAGCCCGGCTTACGCTGGCTGGCTGCATGTCCCATCGTCCATCGTTCTGCTGCGGAAGTCTGGGCTTTTCCAACAGAAGACACCACTCCTGTCCGGGAGCGGTCTACGCATCCTGGCGGCCGTGCGCGGCCAAACCCATCCACGCGGGGGACTAACTCGCGATCGCGGACTCGGATTGCCGGCAGAGCGCCGCGTAGCCGCGCGCGATGGCATCGACAATGGCCGCCTCTCCCGCCGCCTCGCCGAACACCTCTCGCAAGACGAGGAACCGCGCGACATCTTCTGCCTCGCCGGTCGCCTCGCGCCCGATCTTCGCCAAGCTGTCGGCCATCGGGTCCACCAGCGCCACGCCGTCGCGCGCCTGCCGCCGCACGAAGTGCATCCACGCGGCGATCGGCAGGCACAGGCGGTCGATGGGACGACCGGCGGCGAGCGCGTCGCGGATCGTGCCGAGCAGGCGCACGGGCAGTTTCTGGCTGCCGTCCCAGGCGATCTGCGCGAGCCGGTGGGCGATGGCGGGGTTGCGGAAGCGGTCGAGGATGGCGCCGATGTAGGCGTCGAGATCGAGGCCGACCGGCACGTCGAGCGTCGGCGCGATGTCCTCGCGCATCAGGCGCTCGACGAACGCGGCGAGGCCAGGGTGGCGCATGGCGTCGGCGACGGTCTCCAGGCCCAGCAGCAGGCCGAGGTAGGCCAGCGCGCTGTGCGGGCCGTTGAGCAGGCGGAGCTTGGCGCGGTCGAAGCCGGCGATGTCGTCGCTCAGGGTCACGCCGACGCGTTCGAGCGGCGGACGGCCGTTGCAGAAGCGGTCCTCGACGACCCACTGGGTATAGGGCTCGCGCTGGACGGGCCAGGCGTCATCCTCGCCCAGGGCGTCGGCGACACGGTTGCGCAGCGCGTCGTCGGTGGCGGGGGTGATGCTGTCGACCATCGAACGCGGGAACGCGACTTCGGCCGCGATCCAGTCGGCGAGCGCGGGGTCGAGGCGCTGCGCGAAGTCGAGCACGGCGCGGCGCAGGCGCACGCCGTTGTCGGCGAGGTTGTCGCAGCTGAGCACGGTGTAAGGCGCGTGGCCGGCGGCGCGACGGCGCGCGAGGCCGGCCACGATGTGGCCGATCGCGCTGACCGGCGCGTCGGGCGTGGCGAGGTCGTGGACGATGTCCGGATGCGCGAAGTCGAGCCGGTCGCCGACGAGGCAGTAGCCCTTCTCGGTGACGGTCAGCGTGACCAGGCGGACGGCGGGATCGGCGAGGCGGGCGAGCACGGCGGCGGCCTCGTCGCGGGCGCACAGCACCCCGCGCAGCGCGCCGACGATGCGCAGCTGCGGCATCTGGCCGAGGATCGCGAGCGTGTACAGGCCGCCCTGCGGGCGCAGCGCGTCGCGCACGTCCGGGTTGCGCAGCGAGACGGCGCAGACGGCCCAGTCGGGATCGAGCGCGAGCGCGTCGTCGAAGTAGACGGCCTGGTGCGCACGGTGGAACGCGCCGGCGCCGAGATGGACGATGCCGATGCGGATCGCGGCACGCTCGTAGGCGGGGCGCGCGACGGCGGACGGCAGCGTGGCGAGGGTGGCGTCGGACAGGCGCGGGCGCGAAACAGGAGTGGGACCGGTCATTCGGCAGGCTCGGGATCGAGACGGGCGTGCGGGCCGAGTGTGGCGCCGACGAAGCCGCCGGCGCTTTCGGTGCTGAGCAGGTGGCCGTCGACGTCGCGGGCGAGCCAGCGCCAGTCGTCGCCGTCCTTGTAGGCGAAGGCGTAGTGCGCACCGTCGGCGACGACCTTCAGCGTCAGCGGCGCATCGGCGGCGATCGCGGCGGTGGCGACGATGTCGCGCGCGTCGCCGTCGTGGCGCTCGAGGAACAGCTGGGCGCCCTGCCCCGCGCGCCGCGCGCCGAGGAACAGCCAGTGCCGTTCGCCCTGGAACAGCGCGAGGCCAGCCGAGACGCCGACCTCCGTCGGCACGGCGAGTGCGGTGCTGGCCTCGAAGGCGAGATGCTGCTGGCGACGGGCGAGGAAGGCGGGGCTGTGCAGGCTGTCGAGGCCATCGCGCAGCGGGCGTACGGCGAGCTGGCCGGGCTGCGCGGCGAGATCGGCCCACGGCGTCTTCGGCACGCGCACGAAGGTCCACAGCGGGTCGAGCGCGGGGCCGTCGAAGTCGTCGCGCCAGGTGAAGTTGCCGGCCAGCGGCGCCTGCGCGGCGGCGGCCGGCATCGCGGCCGGCGCGGGCGCGGCGTACGGGATCGCCTGGCCGCGGTCGAGGATCGTCGGCCAGCCATCGCGCCATTCGACCGGCAGCAGGAAGGTCTCGCGGCCGGTGTTGTAGTGATTGCCCACGTACGGGCGGCTGGCGAGAAACACCGCCCACCACCGGCCATCGGGCGCCTCGACGAGATCGGCGTGGCCGGCATTGGTGATCGGCGCGGGCCGGTCGGCCGGCAGGTCGCGCTGGGTCAGGATCGGGTTGTGCGCGTAGGCCTCGTACGGGCCCTGGATGTCGCGACTGCGCAGCACGACCTGCGAGTGCTGCGGCCCGGTGCCGCCCTCGGCGCTGGTCAGCAGGTACCAGCCGTCGCGCTTGTAGAGGTGCGGACCCTCGATCCAGATCGGATTCGTCGCCGGATCGGCGCCGCCGTCGACGAGCACGCGGCGTGGGCCGACGGTGCGCAGCGCGGCCGGGTCGAAGCGCTGCAGCCAGATCGCGCGGTGGCCGTCGTAGCGCGGGGTGCCCTCGGGCGCGCCGTTGTTGAGCAGCCAGGCGCTGCCGTCGTCGTCGAAGAACAGCGAGGGATCGATGCCGTCGACCTCGGGCAGCCAGTGCGGATTCGACCACGAGCCGGCGGGATCGGTGGCGGTGACGACGAAGTTGCCGCCGGCATCGACCGCGGTGGTGACGAGATAGAAGGTGCCGTCATGGTGTTCGATGGCCGGCGCGAAGATGCCGCGCGAGATGCGCAGGCCATCGACGTCGAGCTGTTCGGGGCGGTCGATGACGTGGCCGAGCTGCGTCCAGTGCACGAGGTCGCGGCTCTCGAAGATCGGGATGCCGGGGAAGTAGCCGAAGCTGGAGTTGACGAGGTAGTAGCGGTCCTCGACGCGGACGATGCTCGGATCGGGATAGAAGCCGGCAAGGATCGGGTTGCGGTAGTGGCCCTCGGGCAGCGGCTGTTCGAACGCGGCATCGCGGCCGGTGTATTCGAACCAGTCGAAGAGCACGGGCGCCGGCTCGGCGAACGCAGAACCCGACAACAGCACCCCCAGTAGGAGCGCGCTCGCGCGCGATTCGCATGTCTGGCCAATCCCCATGGCGCGCATGCGCGCTCCTACGAGGGCCTGGGGACACTGCGCGATCAGTCGTCGCACGGGCGCTTGCGCGACGAGCGTCGGCGCCAAGCACGCCTGTAGGAGCGCGCTCGCGCGCGATCGCCATGCCGGGCCAAACGCGCGCGAGCGCGCCCCTACGTGTGACCGGAGAGGAAGCGCCATCACCAGTCCCACATCCCGCCGTCTTCCAGGCGCGCGACGGGCAGTTGCTTGGGGGCGTACGGGTACTTCGCGGCCAGCGCTTCGTCGATATCGACGCCGTGGCCGGGCGTGTCGCCGACGTGCAGGCGGCCGTCGCGGAAGGCGTAGTCGTGCGGGAACACCGCGCGCGTCTCGTCGCCATGGAACATGTATTCCTGGATGCCGAAGTTCGGCACCCAGGTGTCGAAGTGCAGCGCGGCGCCCATCGTGACCGGCGACAGGTCGGTGGCGCCGTGGAAGCCGGTGCGCACCTGGTGCAGGGCGGCGAAATCGGCGAGGCGGCGGATGTGGGTGATGCCGCCGCCGTGGGCGATCGTGGTGCGGATGTAATCGATCAGCTGCCGCTCGATCAGGTGCTTGCAGTCCCAGATCGAGTTGAACACCTCGCCGACCGCGAGCGGGGTCACCGAGTGCTGGCGGATCAGTTCGAAGGACTGCTGGTTCTCCGCGGGCGTCGCGTCCTCGAGCCAGAACAGCCGGGACGGCTCGACATCGCGCGCCAGCCGCGCGGCCTCGATCGGCGAGAGGCGGTGGTGCACGTCGTGCAGCAGCTCGACATCGTTGCCGTGGTCTGCACGCAACTGCTCGAACAGCTTCGGGGCGGTCTCGAGATAGCGCGGCGTGTTCCAGACGGTCTCGGCCGGCAGTGCGCTCTCGGCCGGTTCGTAGGGCTTGCCGGCGGTGGAGATGCCGTAGGCCTTCTTGACGCCCGGCACGCCGCACTGCGCGCGCACGGCGAGGAAGCCCTGCTCGATGTACCTGCCGACCTCGTCGCTCGCCTCGGCGATGTCGCGGCCGTTGGCGTGCGCGTAGACCAGCGCGCCCTCGCGCGAGCGGCCCCCGAGCAGCTGGTACAGCGGCATGCCGGCCATCTTGCCGAGGATGTCCCACAGCGCGACGTCGACGGCGGCGATCGCGGTCATCGTCACCGGGCCGCGCCGCCAGTACGCGCCGCGGTAGAGGAACTGCCACAGGTCCTCGATGCGGCCGGCGTCGCGGCCGATCAGGTTCGGCACGACGTGCTCCTGCAGGTACGCGGCGACGGCGAGCTCGCGACCGTTGAGCGTGGCGTCGCCCAGGCCGTGGATGCCCGATCGGGTGACGATCTTGAGCGTGACGAAGTTGCGGCCTGGACAGGTGACGATGACCCGGGCCTCGACGATCTCGCGGTCGTTGCGGCTGCTGTGGCGGCTGGGTTCGGCGTGGGTGGACATGCGGGCGGCTCTGGATGCGGTGTGGACGTGGCGATGGCATCTCCCTTCCCCTGTTGGCAGGGAAGGGTCAGCGGATTTCGATTTCGAACGGTCCCGCCGGCAGGCCGGCGCGGTCGAACAGGTTGACCAGCGGGTTGTCGGCCCAGGCGTGGCGTACGCGGACCGGGGCGGGCACGTCGGGTGCCTGCAGGCGCACACGGTGGCCATCGAGCGTGGCCTGTGCCCAGCGACAGCTGCCGGGCTCGGCACCGCACAGCTCGAAGGCGACCGGCCCCGGCGCGCCGTAGGCGACCAGGCCGCCCTCGACATCGTCGAACGTCACCACGACCGCCCCACCCTCGCGCCGGGCACTGCGCGGCACCGGGCCGCTCGGCGCCAGCGCTTCGCCGTAGACGACGTGTCGCGCGGCGCGCGCGAGCCGGAGGCCGAGCGCCTGCTTGTTAGGCGGGTGGATGTCGTCGCGCTCGCCGATGTCGATGGTCACCGCGAGCCCGCCGTGCGGCTCGGCGGCGACACGGCGCTGCACCTCGCGCAACGCGGGCCAGCCGCTGTCGCCGGGCACGTCCGCCTGGGCACCGTAGTTGGCCAGTTGCACGACGAGGAACGGCAGTTGCGGATCGCCGAAGCGCGTGCGCCAGTCGTCGCGCAGACCGCGCAGCAGGCCGGCGTAGGCGTCGGGCTCGGCGGTGTTGGATTCGCCCTGGTACCAGAGCACGCCGCGCAACGCGGTACCGGCCAGCGGCGCGATCATGCCGTTGTACAAGGTCGACAGCCCGGCCGCGGACTGCCACGGCGCGCGCGGCGGCGTGCCGGTCTCCGGCGGGACGACGCGGTAGCGCCAGCCGCCGTCGAGCGGCACGGCGCTGCCGTCGGCCAGTTGCAGCCGGTGCGCCGAGGCGGGGCCGGCCAGCCCGCCCTCGCGGTAGGTGTCGAGCACGTTGACGACGACGGTGTTGTCGCCGGCGCGCAGCAGGCCGCGCGGCAGCGGGTACGCGCGCGGCGTGCCGGCGCCGTAGGTGCTGCCGACCGCGGTGCCGTTGACCCAGGTGACGTCCATCTCGTCGGCGGGCCCGAGCACGAGCGTGGCGTCCTGCGCGGCCTGCTCGGCGGTCAACGTCGCGGTGCTGCGGTACCAGAGCATGCCGTCGAACGCGGCCAGGTCCGGCACGCCCCAGCGCTCCCAGGCGCCGAGGTCCCGCGGGGCCTCGTGCCAGTCGCCGTGCGCGGTGCCGTCCCACGGCCGGTCGCCGGCGGCCACGCCGGGCGCCTGCGCCCACCAGGCGCCCCAGCGCTCGCCCCAGCGGGCAGCGGCGCGCACCGGGTCGGCGGCGTAGAGCGCGAGCACGTCGAGGTCCTCGCCCGCATGGCCGCCCGCGCGCAGCGCGTCGCCGCTGGTCCAAGCCTGGATGCGCGACCCGCCCCACGAGGCGTTGATCAGCCCCATCGGCACGTCGACGGTCTTGCGCAGTTCGCGGGCGAAGTAGAAGCAGGCGGCGGAGAAGTCGCGTGCGGTCTCGGGCGTGGCGCGCTGCCACGCCGCGGGCTGTGGGAAACGCGCCAGTGGCACCGGGCTGCCGGCCTGCGGCACGGTCAGCAGGCGGATCTCAGGATCGTCCGCGTTGGCGATCTCGGCCCGGGCGTCGAGCGAGCGCCAGAGCTGCAGCTCCATGTTCGACTGGCCCGAGCACAGCCAGACGTCGCCGACGAGCAGGTCGCGGACGGTCCGGGTCGTGGTACCGGCGCGCACGGTCAACGTGTGCGGCCCGCCGGCCGATAGCGGCGGCAGCGCCGCCTGCCAGCGGCCGGATGCGTCGGCGCGGACCTGCGCCCGATGGCCGGCCAGTTCCACGTGGACGGTCGCGCCGGCGGGCGCGTCGCCATGCAGGCGCAGCGGGCGGTCGCGCTGGAGGACGGCGTGGTCCTGGAACAGCGGGTGCAGCAGCGGCGCTGCGGGGTCTTGGGCGTGGGCGAGCGGTGCGAGTGCGAGCAGGCAGGCGAGCAGCGGCGCGTGAATCGGTAACGCCCGTGCCCCCACCCGGCGCGCGGGGCGCGCCGACCTCCCCCGCGGGCGGGGGAGGTGCGCCAGCGGCATCATCGCGTATCCCCCGGCGCATGCGGGAACTCGAGCGCCTGGTAGTACGCCAGCAGGTGCGCGGGCGGGGCGATGCCGGCGGGCAATGGTCGGCCGGAGATCGACTGGAAGTACGCGATGCTGGCGTCGCGCCACCACTGCGCTTCCTGCTCCTGGATCGCGAGGAACGCGGCGACCTGCGCGTGCCGCTCGGCATCGACGCGCCCGTCCAGTCCGGCCCAGGTGTCGCGCATGCCGCGCACGGTGGCGACGCCGCGGTCGTAGCGGTGCACCAGTTCGTCCCACAGCGGGCGGCCCGACGCCATCGGGCGGTCCCAGGGCACGTGGTGGAACCACAGCAGCAGTTCTTCGGGCACGCGGTCGGGATCGTCGAAGACGTCGGCCACCGGCGGCGCGTACTGCGAGACCGCATCGCTGCCGCGGCGGCTGCGGTCGAAGCCGATGCCGCCCGGCGTGGCACGGTGGTAGTAGATCGAGGTCCAGTCCGCGCGCGGGCCACCGTCGACCCAGGGGCCGGGGCCGTAGTGGTGGCCGCGGCCCATCAGGTGATGCAGGCCGAGCGCGCCGGTGTAGTCGACCACCGCTTCGCGCGAGGCCATCATCATGCCGACGACCGGCTCGACCACCGCCGGGTCGTTGCCGAACGTCATGCGCGTCCATTCCCCGGCGATGTCGCGCGACGACCGCTCCGGGTTCCAGGCCAGCCGCCCGTAGGCGTACCAGTTGGCCTGGTCGAAGTGCGAGCCGCTCCAGTTGCGGTCGCTGCCGATGTTGGCGACACCGGCGATGCCGGTGAGCCGCTGCCCGTGCAGCGAACCGTCGAGCACGCGGGCGACCGTCGAGCCTGGGCCCTGCACCTGCGTGTCGGCGCGCAGCACTTCCTCGTACAGCGGGCCGAGGTAGGCCAGGTGCGTCGAGAAGCCGAGGTATTCCTTGGTGATCTGGAACTCCATCATCAGCGGAGTCTTCGGCATCGCGCCGAACAGCGGATGGAACGGCTCGCGCGGCTGGAAATCGATCGCCCCGTTCTTGACCTGCACGATCACGTTGTCGCGGAACGCGCCGTCGTGCGGCACGAACTCGGTGTAGGCCTGCTTGTGGCGGTCGTCGGGTTCCTCGTGGGAATAGACGAAGGCCCGCCACATCACGATGCCGCCGTGCGGGGCCAGCGCGTCGGCCAGCAGGTTCGCGCCGTCCGCATGCGAGCGGCCGTAGTCCTGCGGGCCGGGCTGGCCCTCGGAATTGGCCTTGACCAGGAAGCCGCCGAAGTCCGGGATCGCCGCGTAGACCTCGTCGGCCTTGGCACGCCACCAGCGCCGCACGGCCGGGTCGAGCGGATCGGCGGTGTCGAGCCCACCGATCTCGATCGGCGCGCTGAAGCGTGCGGACAGGTAGACGCGGATGCCCCAGGGCCGGAAGACGTCGGCCAATGCGGCGACCTTCTCCAGGTACATCGGCGTCAGCACGTCGGCATTGGCGTTGACGTTGTTGAGCACCGTGCCGTTGATGCCGAGCGAGGCGTTGGCGCGGGCGTAGTCGGTGTAGCGCGGGTCGCGCCAACCGGGCAGCCGGTGCCAGTCCCAGATCGACTGGCCGGCGTAGCCGCGCTCGACGTGCCGGTCCAGGTCGTCCCAATGGTTGAGCACGCGGTGCCGGAGCTTCGGCGCCTCGCGCAGGTCGAGCTCGGCAACCGGCTGCCCGGTCTGCAGCAGGCGCAGGTATGCGAACGCGCCGTAGAGCACGCCGACATCGGTGTTGGCGGCGACCACGGTCGCCGGACGGCCGTCCACGCGCAGCGTGCGGATCAGGTAGCCCTCCTGGCCGAGGTCGTCGAGGTCCAGGCGCAGCCGCGCGATCGCGGACAGCGAGCGCGGCGTGCCGACGACCAGTGCACCGTCGCGATCGGCATCGCGGGCGGTGGCGGGCGCCTGCCCCTGCAGCCCCTGCAGACCGCGCAGCAGTTCGTCGCGGGTCGCGCGCTGGGTCGGCGTGTCCTGCGCGATCGCCAACTGCGTGACGCGGGTCGCGCCGGCCTGGCCGGCCTCGGCCGGCGCGTAGCGCAGCCACAGGTCGTAGCCGTCCTCGGCCTGCGCAAGCGGCGAGCCGCACAGCGCGAGCAGGCCGAAGACAGTGGCGACGGCGCGGAGCCGGCGCATGACGGCCCGGCCCTGGACGCCAGGGCGTGACGCGTCGGCCCGGCGCGCGCGGTCGCGGCGCAGCATGGTTAGCGGTAACATTCCTGGCATCAGATCACCTGCCTGCAGACGGTTTTCATCCCTGTTCCCCTAGCCTTCCGGACGGGACCCGCAGACCGCCGGCCGGGCGAAGGAACGAACGTTGGACAAGCCGAAGAAGTCGGTCCGCCGCAAGACCCGCGGCGTCACCATCGACGAGGTCGCCGCCCTGGCGGGCGTGTCGCCGATGACGATCTCGCGGGTCATTAACGGCCAGGGCAAGGTGCGCGACACCACGCGCGAACGCGTCATGCGCGCGGTGCGCGAACTCAACTACACGCCCAACCTGGCGGCCAGTTCGCTGGCCGCCGCGCAGCACACGCGCATCGCGCTGATCTACACCAACCCCAGCGGCGCGTACCTGCGCGAACTGCTGGTCGGGCTGCTGCGCGTGGCCTCGCGCACGGCGATCCAGCTGGTCGTCGACTACTGGGACGACCTCGACGCCGAGGCCGAGCGCAAGGCCGCGCGTGCGCTGGGCAAGCGGGTGGACGCGGTGATCCTGCCGCCGCCGCTGTGCGAATCGCGCGCGGCGGTGACCGAGTTCGTGCGCGCGGGCATCCCGGTCGTCGCGATCGCGTCGGGGCGCTTCAGCGACGACATCTCCTGCGTGCGCATCGACGACTTCCGCGCCGGCAAGGAACTGGCCGAGCACATGATCGAGCGTGGGCACACCCGCATCGGCTTCATCAAGGGCCGCGCCGACCTCAGCGCGAGCGCCCGGCGGTTCCAGGGCTTCCAGGCCGCGCTCGAAGAGGCCGGCATCGCGCTCGATCCGGCGCTGGTGCAACTGGGCGACTACACCTACCGCTCGGGACTGAAGGCGGCCGAGAAGCTGCTCGGCCAGCGCAGGCCGCCAAGCGCGATCTTCGCCAGCAACGACGACATGGCCGCCGCCGCGATCTCGGTCGCGCACCGTCGCGGGCTCGACGTGCCGCGCGACCTGTCGGTCGTCGGCTTCGACGACACCTCGGCCGCGACCACGGTCTGGCCCGAGCTGACGACGATCCACCAGCCGATCGCCTCGATGGCGGACGCGGCGATCGACGTGCTGCTGCGCGGCATCCGCCGCAACGACGCCAGCACCCGCGTGCTCACCGACCGCGTGGTGCCGCACCGCCTGATCGCGCGCGATTCGGTCGCCGCGCCGCCGAAGAAGAAGTAGCGCGCCCTGCCCGCTCGCGGCGTGCCCGATGGGCGCGCCGGCCACAATGCTCGCGGTGGTGGGCGTGGCGCGCATCGCTCAGCGGAGCAGGTACTGGTTGAGCAGGTTCTCGTAAGCCTCCTGCCGGCCGCTGCGCTGCGTCGGCTCGCCGGCCTTGCCCGCGATCGCGTGCAGATCGGCCAGCGACAGTCGGCCCTGTTCGAACGCCTGGCCGTCGCCGCCGTCGAAGCTCGCGTAGCGGTCGCGGCGCCACTGCTCCCACGGCGACTCGTTCAGCAGCGCATGGGCCACTTCCAGCCCGCGCGCGAACGCGTCCATGCCGCCGATGTGCGCGATGAACAGGTCGGCCATGTCCGTCGACTCGCGCCGCGGCTTGGCATCGAAGTTCAGACCGCCTTCCAGCCCGCCCTGGCGCAGCACCACCAGCATCGCGCCCACCGTGTCGTACAGGTCGGTCGGGAACTGGTCGGTGTCCCAGCCGTTCTGCGCATTGCCCCGGTTCGCGTCGATGCTCCCCAGCAGCCCGTGGTCGGACGCCACCTGCAGGTCGTGCTCGAACGTGTGCCCCGACAGCGTCGCGTGGTTGGCCTCGATGTTGAGCTTGAAGTCCTTGTCCAGCCCGTGCGCCTTCAGGAAGCCCGCGCAAGTCGCGCTGTCGAAGTCGTACTGGTGCTTCATCGGCTCCATCGGCTTGGGCTCGATCAGGAAGTTGCCCTTGAGCCCGATGCTGCGCCCGTAGTCGCGCGCCATCGTCAGGAACCGGGCGAAATGCGCCAGCTCGCGCTGCATGTCGGTGTTGTGCAGGCTGGCGTAACCTTCCCGCCCGCCCCAGAACACGTAGTGCTCGCCGCCCAGTTCGACGGTGGCTTCCAGCGCGGCCTTGACCTGTACCGCCGCGCGCGCGACCACCGCGAAGTCCGGGTTGGTCGCCGCGCCGTTCATGTAGCGCGGGTGGCTGAACAGGTTCGCCGTGCCCCACAGCAGTTGCATGCCGGTCGCCTGCTGGCGCTCCTTGGCCAGCGCGACCATGTGCTTGAGGTTCTGCTCGTACTGGCCGATGTCGTCGGCGTCGGGCGCCAGGTCCACGTCGTGGAAGCACCAGTACGGCACGCCGAGCTTGGTGAAGAACTCGAACGCGGCGTCGAGCTTGGCCTCGGCCGCAGCCAGCGGCGCGCCGCCGTCCCACGGGAAGCGTCGCGTGCCGGGCCCGAACGGGTCGGCACCGGCGTTGCAGAACGTGTGCCAGTAGCACACCGCGAAGCGCAGGTGCTCGGCCATCGTCTTGCCGCCGATTTTCTTCTGCGCGTCGTAGACCTTGAACGCCAGCGGGTTGTCGGAATCGCGTCCCTCGAAGGGGATCGCGCCGATGCCGGGGAAGTATTCCTGTGCGCCGATGAAGGGGGTCTTGATCATGTGGGGGTCTCGTCTTGGTAAGGAACCGTAGGAGCGCGCTGGCGCGCGATGGGGCGTTCCCGGGAAAACCTCATCGCGCGCCAGCGCGCGCCTACGGGGGCGGAGATGAAGACGGCGCGGCGTACAGCGGCCGCACCGCGTCGAGGTGGTCGAGGAAGCGCCGGTAGGCCGCCTGATAGGCCGGCGCACGCGCCGGATCGGGCGTGCAGGCCAGCGCCGGGTCGGTCGCGACGTGCGCGGCCGCCAGCGCCGCCATCGGCGTCGCATCGCCCTGCGCACGGCCCAGTGCCCACAGCGCCTGCAGCGCCGCGCCGAACGCCGCGCCCTCGCTTTGCGCCGGCACGTCCACCGGCAGCCCGAACACATCGGCGACCAGTTGCCGCCACGCCGCACTGTTGGCGCCGCCGCCGGTCAGCACGATGCGCTCGAACGCCATGCCCGCCGACACGAACGCGTCGTACCCGTATTTCAGGCTGTAGGTCGCCCCTTCCATCGCCGCGCGGTACAGGTGCGCGGCGTCCATGGTCTGCGGCGTCAGCCCGGCCAGCACGCCGCGGCCCAGCGGCAGGTCGGGGGTGCGCTCGCCGTTGAGGAACGGCAGCAGCGTCAGCCCGCCGGCGCCCGGCGGCGTCGCATCGATGTGCGCATCGCCCTCGCGCGTGGCGAAGCCGAACATCCGCGCCACCTGCTCGGTCGCCACCGTGCAGTTCATCGTGCAGATCAGCGGCAGCCAGCCGCCGGTCGAGTCGCAGAACGCGGCCCAGGCGCCGGTATCCGACACCACCGGCGTGTCGCTGTAGGCGAACAGCGTGCCCGAGGTGCCCAGGCTCATCGCCAGCCGGCCCGGCGCCACGCAGCCGGTGCCGATCGCGGCCATCATGTTGTCGCCGCCGCCGGCCGATACCCGCACGTCCGGCGACAGGCCGAGCTCTTCCGCGATCGCCGGCAGCACCGGGACCAGCGCGTCGGGCTCGACCAATGGCGGCAGGCAAGCTGCGAGGTCGCGGTCGGGGTCGGTCGCGCGCAGCAGCGCCGGCGACCAGGTGCGCGCGCGCACGTCGAGCCAGCCGGTGCCCGACGCATCGCCATGCTCCATCCAGCGCTGGCCGGTCAGCCAGACGTTGATGTAGTCGTGCGGCAGCGCGATCGCCGCCAGCCGTGCGTAGACCTCGGGCCGGTGGGCCTTCGTCCAGGGCAGCTTGGAGGCGGTGTAGCCGGCCAGGATCGGGTTGCCGGCCTGCGCGATGCAGGCGGCCGCACCGCCGACCGCGTCCATGATCGGTCCGCACTGCGCGCTGGTGCTGGTGTCGCACCACAGCTTGGCCGGCGCCAGCACCGCGCCCTGCGCGTCGAGCGGCACGAAGCCGTGCTGCTGGCCCGACACGCCGAGCGCGGCGATCCGGCCGCGCAGTGCCGGGTCGAGCGCGGCGAAGCAGCCGCGGATCGCGTCGAGCCAGTCGGCCGGGTGCTGCTCGCGGCTGCCGTCGGCGCCGGCGATCAGGTCCAGCGCCCGGCCCTGCGTCGCCAGCACCTGCCGCGAGGCCGGGTCGTAGACCACCAGCTTGACGCTCTGGGTGCCGAGGTCCAGGCCGGCGACGAGGCTCATGCGCCCCTCCGCGCGATCAAAAAGTTAGCGCTACCATTCTTCGGGCTAAAAAAAACGGCACGGCTTGGAGCTGGCAGCGGCATGGGCGCGTTCGGCGTCAATCGGCGGTGCGGGCACTGTAGCCACTTGTCGCCGAACATGCTTGCTGCGGTGCGCCATGGGCGGCGTTTGGGGGCGCGAAGGTTCTTTGGGAAGGCCTGCGCGCGCGAGCGCGCTCCTACAGTGGCTGCCGATCTAATCGTGCAGGCGGTTGCCGTAGGAGCGCGCTCGCGCGCGATCACGAAAACGACGCCTGCAGGTGGCGTGCGGCCGACCGAATCGAGGCACCCGTCGCAGGCGCGCCCTCGCGCGATCCCGCAGATCAACGCCGCACCGGCGGCCTCATGCGCTCCGGACTACGTTCCAATGGGACGCTGGATTCCCGCGTCAGCCAGCGCAGCCTCACCGCGCCCGCAGCCACGCCTGTCCGTCGCCCGCGCATTCGGGCGTGAAGCCACGGACCTCGACGCCCGGCATCAGCAGCCCTTCCAGCTCGGCGAGGCTTCGGATCCACAAGGCGTCGGCGATCACCGCGATCCGGTCGAAGCGCCGCACCGCGCGCAGCAGCGCCGGCAGGCGCGAGAACTCGACCGCGACCGCGCCGAAAGTCGGCAGGTCGACGTCGCGCACCCGGTAGAGCATCGTGCCGCCCTCGATGCCGTCGGCCGCCTCGACGAACGCGTCGATCAGTCCCGCCATCGCCTCCCGGTCGAACCGTCCGCCGATTTCGACGTCGACCCGGTCCGGCGCCACGCGGATCACGTTGAACATGTGCGCCTCGCTGCCATCGTCACTGCGCACAGGCTAGGGGCGGCCGCGTCAACAGCGGGAGAACGGCGGGACGAACAGGCGCATCACCGATCCCGAACCGCCGGTTTCCCGGCGTGCGCCGCACGCAGAATCAGCGTCCCTCGCCCTGCGCCCCCAGCCGCTCAGCAACCTGCCCCGGTCGAGTAGCAGCATGCGGGGCCGCAATGCCGGGACTTCCCCGAGCGGCACCCGACGAGCGACCACGCCGCGATCCGCGTTCCGGTATCGACAGAACCGCTCACCGCCGCCACGCCAGCAGCAGCACGCCCGCGCCCACCAGGCCGATGCCGGCCCAGTCCCGAGGCGATGGCCGCTCGCCGAGCACCACCACCGCGAAGACGGCGACGAGCACGACGCTGAACTTGTCGATCGGCGCGACCTGCGAGGCGTCGCCGAGCTGCAGCGCGCGGAAGTAGCAGACCCACGATGCGCCGGTCGCGAGCGCCGACAGCACGAGGAACAGCAACGTACGTGGCGGGAGCTGCAGCGGATTGCTCCACTTGCCGGTCCAGGCGACGAACAGCGCGAGCACGACGAGGATCACCGCGGTGCGCACCAGCGTGGCGAGGTCGGAGTCGACGCCCTGCAGGCCGATCTTGGCGAAGATCGCCGTCAACGCCGCGAACACCGCCGACGCGAGTGCCCAGCCTGCCCAGCCCATCGATCCGCTCATCGCCTGCCCTCGCCTGCGGGCGCGCCGCCCTTTCCGAGTATCGCGCGTGCGGGCGAGGCAGACGAGAAGACAAAACCAGGACCGGGCGTCTTCCACGTAGTCGCGCAGGGACTGGCTGAATTGCGCGAGCTCGGCGTCGGTGATCAGCCCCCGCAGGCACATGCCGGTGAACTGCATGGCCAAGGTGCGGCGCGAACTCCCGTTGAACAGCACTGCCACCTCCTTGTCTCGCTCGCGCAGCAGCGTAAAGGCCTCGACGCTCCCGATTCGAACCCTCGGCTGCCGGATCGCACAGCGCGCGCAGTTGTTCGAGCGTCTGCTGGTAGTGGCGGTCGAGTGCCCGCTTCCGGATCTCGCGGAACCGCGTCCAGTCCGATTCCTCCACGTCCTGGTCTCCCTGACGCTTCGACGGAAGCCGTCATGGTGCAGCGATTCCACGTCAGGACGCGCGCGCCAGCCGCCGCAGCAGCAGGGCCGCGAGGAGCGCTGCGACCAGGTTGCAGGCCATACCCGAAACGAATGCCTCGGCGTAGAGGTCGCGCGTCTCGCCGGTCGCGGCATCGGACAGCGTCGCACCGAACAGCATGCCGACCACCGCCACGCCGAACGCGGCGCCGACCTGCTGCAGCGTCGAGATCACGCCCGAGGCCATGCCCGCGTGCGCGGGCTCGACCGTGCCGAGCACGAGGTTGAGCAGCGGCGTCATGATCAGGCCCTGCGCAGCGCCGACGACGACCAGCGCCGGGACCAGCGCCGGCGGCTGCAGCGCGCCGCCAGCCAGCGCCACCTGCGCGACCAGCCATGCCAGCGACGCCGCGTAGACCAGCGCGCCGGCCGCGATCGCCGCCGGCCCGAAGCGTGCGACGAGCCGCGGCGCCGACAGCGAGGCGACGACGAAACCAACGCTGCACGGCGCGAACAGCAGGCCCGCGGCCAGCGGGTCGAGGCCGAAGCCCGACTGCACCAGCAGCGCGAAGCACAGGAAGAACGAGCTCGACGTCGAGTAGACCAGCAGCACCAGCGCGCCACCGGTGGCGAAGCGTCGTTCGCGCAGCAACCGCATGTCCACCAGCGGCGCGCGGCCGCCGCGCCTGCGGCGTTCCTGGTGCACGGCGAACACGGCAAGCAGCGCGACGCCCGCCGCCAGTGCGGCCAGCGCCCAGGCCGGCCAGCCCCGCCCCGGCCCTTCGAGCAGCGGCACCAGCAGCAGGCCGAGGCCCGCGCTTGCCAGCGCGACGCCGCCCCAGTCCAGCGCCGGGCGCTGCGGCGCGTGCGACTCGGGCACGAAGCGCGCCATGCCGATCGCGAGCAGGCCGATCGGCACGTTGATCAGGAAGATCGTGCGCCAGCCCAGCCGGCCGATATCGGCGTGCACCAGCCATCCGCCGAGCACCTGGCCGGCGATCGCGGCCAGGCCCAGGGTCATGCCGAGCAGGCCGAACGCGCGGCGCGCGGCGTCGCCCTCGAAGTGCACCCGGATCGAAGCGTAGACCTGCGGGAACAGCAACGCGGCCGCCAGCCCCTGCAGCACCCGCGCGGCGATCAACGACCCGGCGTCCGGCGCGAGGCCGCATAGCGCCGAG
>NZ_LASZ01000010.1 GCF_001014645.1 Luteimonas sp. FCS-9
CCTGGCGTCGCGTGCGGCACGGCCGCGGGGGCCGTGGAAGTAATCCTGGATCCACGGGTGGTCGACCCGTTCGATCTCCTCGACCGGCGCCACCGCGACCACCCGCTTGTCGGCCAGCACCGCGATACGGTCACAGATAGCGTACAGAGTGTCGAGGTCGTGTGTGATGAGGAACACGGTCAGTCCGAGCGCCTCCTGCAGCGTGCGGATCAGCCGGTCGAAGGCGGCCGCGCCGATCGGGTCGAGGCCCGCGGTGGGTTCGTCCAGGAACAGCAGCGGCGGGTCGAGCGCCAGCGCGCGGGCCAGGCCGGCGCGCTTGCGCATGCCGCCCGAGAGCTGGGACGGGAGCTTGCCGACCGCATCGGCCGGCAGGCCGGCGAGCTTGACCTTCAGCAGCGCCAGTTCGTAGCGCAGCTTCTCGGACAGGTCCCCGTGGTGTTCCTTCAGCGGCACCTCGACGTTCTCGCCGACGGTCAGCGACGAGAACAGCGCGCCGTCCTGGAACAGCACGCCGGTGTGGCGTTCGATGTGGCTGCGGCTCTCCGGGTCGCGCGACAGCGCATCGGTGCCCAGGACCTCGATGCTGCCGTCCTGCGGTGCGCGCAGGCCCAGGATCGCCCGCATCAGCACCGATTTGCCGGTGCCCGAACCGCCGACCACGCCGAGGATCTCGCCGCGCCGAACGTCCAGGTCCAGCCCTTCGTGCACGACCTGCTCGCCGAATCGGTTGACCAGACCGCGCACGCGGATGGCGACGTCGACGTCGACGTCGGGATTGGGGATTGGGGATTGGGGATTCGGTGCAGGCAAAGCAGATGTCTCCGGTCGCGTTCGTTGTGCTGTTCCCAATCCCTAATCCCCAATCCCGGTTTCACCATCCCATGTGCATGAACCAGATCGCGGCGAACGCATCGAGCACGATGACCAGCGAAATGGCCTGCACGACGCTCGAGGTGGTGCGCTCGCCGACCGACTGCGCGGTGCCCTCGACCTGCAGGCCTTCCAGGCAGCCGATCAGGCCGATGACCATCGCGAACAGCGGGGCCTTGGACATGCCGACCAGGAAATGCCGCAGTTCCATCTGCTCGTGCATGCGGGCCAGGTAGGCCTGCGGCGGGATGTCGAGGCTGAAGGCGCCGACCGACAGGCCGCCGACCAGGCCCGAGACCATCGCGATGAAGGTCAGCAGCGGCAGCATCGCCATCAGCGCGAGCACGCGCGGGATCACCAGCAGGTCGACCGGGTCCAGGCCCAGCGTGCGGATCGCATCGACCTCCTCGCGGCCGACCATCGCGCCGATCTGCGCGGTGAACGCGCTCGCGGTGCGGCCGGCCAGCAGGATCGCGGTCAGCAGCACGCCGAACTCGCGCAGGAACGCGATCGACACCAGTTCGACGACGAAGATCGTCATGCCGAAATCGGCCAGCACCGAGGCGCCCAGGAACGCGATCACGGCGCCGACCATGAACGACAGCAGCGCCACCAGCGGCACCGCGTCCAGCCCGACCTGCTCCATGTGGTGCACGGTCGAGGTGATCCGCAGCCGGCGCGGGGCGGCCACCAGGCGCACGAGCTTGACCAGCAGCTCGCCCAGGAAGCTCACCAGCGCCACGACCTCGCGCCAGTTGTCGTGCATCGTGTAGCCGAGCCGCCCGAGCGCGGCCGCGAAGCCGTACTCGCGCTTGCGCGGCGGCCGGTCGTCGGCCACTTCGTCGATCGCCTCGACCAGCGCGCGATGGTCGTCGCGGAAGCGGAACGCGGCGAAGTCCAGCTTGCGCGCCTGGGCGTAGTGCTGCAGCTGCAGCACCCCGACCGAGTCCAGCCGGTCCACGCCGGTCGCGTCAATCCCACTCGCGTCGCCCGCCTCGCGCAGCACCCGGTCGATCGCGCCCGCATGGTCGAGCGTCCAGTGGCCGCGCAGCCGCAGCGTGCCGCCGTCGACGGCGTCGGCGCTGGGCGAGGCGTGGCGGGAGGCGGTCATGCGATGCGGGCGGCCGGCAGGGCAAACGGGGATGAGGATACCGAAAATGCGTGTGATGCCGCGCATCACGCGTCGCCGGCCCGCCGCGCCCATGCGATGCTGTGCCGATGTCCACGACGATCGCCTCGCTGACCTCCGCCAGCTACGCCGCACGCATCGCGTTCGTGGTCGAGCTCGCCGAGCACCTGCACGCCTACGGCACCACCGCCCAGCGCCTGGAGGGCGCGGTGATCAGGGTGACCCAGCGGCTGGGCATCGACTGCGAGCCGTGGGTCAATCCCACCGGCATGATCCTGTCCTTCAGCGATCCGCTGCGCCCGCCCGGCGACAGCGACACCACGCGGGTGATCCGCATGCCGCCGGGCGACGTCGATCTGTACAAACTGTGCGAGACCGACCGCATCGCCGAGCAGGTGATGTCCGGCGGCATGGACCTGGCGGAAGGACACGCCGCGCTGCGCGCGCTCGACGAGCGCCAGCCCGGCCGGCTGGGCAAGGCGCTGCACGTGCTGGGTTTCGCGCTGGTCGCGACCGGCGTCGGCGGGCTCTGGCGCCTGCCGTGGGCCGACATCGCGACCGCCGGCACGATCGGCCTGCTGATCGGCCTGCTCGATCTTGTCACCCGCAACGGCACGCGGCTCAAGGAGGCCGGCGAGGCGCTGGCCGGCATGCTCGCCGGCGTCGTGGCGATTCTCGTGTCCGCGTTCGTGGCGCCGCTCAACCTCAATACCGTCATCATCGCCTCGCTGATCGTGATGCTGCCCGGCATGGCGCTGACCAACGCGATCAACGAGCTGACCAGCCAGCATCTGGTGTCGGGCACGGCCCGGTTCGCCGGCGCCATCACCACGGTGCTCAAGCTGACGATCGGCACGATCATCGCGCTGGCGCTGGCGAAGATGCTCGGCGTCTCACCGAACGTGCGCGCGCTGCGCCCGCAGCCCGACTGGGTGGAGTGGGGCGCCCTCGCGGTCGCGGCGGGCGCGTTCGCGATCCTGTTCCGCGCCGGGCGGCGCGACGTGCTGCTGGTGATGGCGGCCGCCGCGTCGGGCTACCTGATCTCGCGCTGGGTCGGCGCCGCGCCCGGGCCCAACATCGGCCTGTTCGTCGCCGCGCTGGCGGTGACCGCCGCCGGCAACGGCTATGCGCGTTGGGCCGACCGGCCGGGCGCGGTGATCCGCGTGCCGGGAATCATCATGCTGGTGCCGGGCAGCAACAGCCTGCGCGGCCTGATGAACCTGGTGCAGCAGCAGAACGTCGCCGCCGGCCAGGAGGCCGCGCTGCTGGTGATGAACATCGTCATGGCGCTGATTGCCGGCCTGATCTTCGGCAACGTGCTGCTGCCGGCGCGCAAGAACCTCTGACGGGTCGCGTCCGGCGCGCGGATTCGCGCGATTTCAGCGCATCTCAGCGGGCAGCTTGCGTCCACTGCCGCGCATCCATGCGAACGCCACGCGTGCTTCGCGTGGCCGGACCGCGAAGCGGCCTTGACCGAGGGGGGAGCGGCCTCCGGCGGGCAGGCTGCTGCCTATCCGAAGGAAACTGCCATTCCCGCGCCCGGGAGAAGAACCAGAAAAAAGGCGCCGACGGCGCCTTTTTCGTTCTGCAAGCGCCCGATTACTTGATCAGGAACTCTTCGAGCTTCTTGCCCTTCTTGATCTGGCCGGCCAGCCACAGCGGCTGCTTGCCGCGCCCGGTCCAGGTCTCGGCCTTGTTGGCCGGGTTGCGGTACTTCGGCGGCACCTTGCCCAGCTTGCGGCCCTTGGCCGGGCCGGTGCGACCGGCGCGCTTGGCGGCCGGCGCGGCAGCGCCGCCGGCACCGAACAGTTCGGCGACGCTGTATCCCTCGGCCGCGGCCAGGTCGGTGAGCTTCTTGCGGACCGAGGCCAGCGGCTTGCGCTTCTTGAGCGTGGTCTTGCGCTCCTTGGCCTGGGCAATCAGGGCATCGAGCTGTTGCGGGGAAAAAGCATTGAGGTCAAACGCCATTCGTATCGGCTCCGGCTGGTTAATGGGGATACCAGTCCATTGGCACTGGCGCATCATAATCCGGATTATCCGGCGAATACAAACCGCCGCCCCGGGGAATCGGGGCGGCGGCGTCGCGCGCAGGTGAAGCCCGGGAGATTATCCGGCACCGCGCCGGAAACAGAATCTCAGCCCCGCAGCCGCGAAAACAGCGACTCGCGGTCGAGATTCTCGGCGTCCGCTGCCGCGCGCGCGCGATATTCGTACGTGCCCGACGACAGGCCGCGACCCGAGACGACGACCCGGTGCGGCACGCCGATCAACTCGATGTCGGCGAACATTGCACCGGGGCGCAGGCCGCGGTCGTCGAGCACGGCGTCGATGCCGGCGGCCTGCAGTTCGCGATACAGCGACTCGGCGGCCTCGGCGACGTGGGGCTCGTTCTTGGGGTTGATCACGCAGACCGCGACCTGCCACGGCGCCATCGCCGCGGGCCAGACGATGCCGTTGTCGTCGTGGTTCTGCTCGATCGCCGCGGCGACGATGCGCGACACGCCGATGCCGTAGCAGCCCATGCACGGCACGACGGCCTTGCCGGCGGCGTCGAGGACCTTGAAGTCCATCGCCTCGGCGTACTTGCGGCCGAGCTGGAAGACGTGGCCGACCTCGATGCCGCGCACCATGCGCAGCTCGCCGCCGTCCTCGGCGCGGTCGCCGTCGACCACGTCGCGGATGTCGGCGACGACGTCCGGCTCGGGCAGGTCGCGTCCCCAGTTGACGCCGGCCAGGTGCCAGCCGGCCTCGTTCGCGCCGAACACGATGTCGGCCATCGCCGCGACCTCACGGTCGGCGACGATCCGGATCGCGCGCCGCGGCGCGACGGGGCCCAGGAACCCCGGCTCGCTGCCCAGGTGCTCGGCGATCTCCGCCTCGCTCGCGAGCCGGTAGTCGGCCAGTCCCTCGACCTTGGCGAGCTTGATCTCGTTGACCGCATGGTCGCCGCGCACCAGCGCGAGCACGAACTGGTCGCCGGCCATCAGTGCGACCGACTTGGCGGTGCGCGCGAGCGCGATGCCGAGCAGCGCGGCGACGTCCTCGCAGGTCTTCTGGGTCGGCGTCTCGACGCGGCGCAGCGTCTCGGCGGGCGCGGGGCGCGCGCCGGGCGCCGCGGCGCGCGCGGCCTCGACGTTGGCGGCGTAGTCGGAAGCGGTCGAGAACGCGATCGCGTCCTCGCCCGAGTCGGCCAGCACGTGGAATTCCTGCGACGCGTCGCCGCCGATCGCGCCCGAGTCGGCCTGCACCGCGCGGAACTCCAGGCCCAGCCGGGTGAAGATCCGGGTATAGGCCGCGTGCATCGTCTGGTAGGACGCGGCCATGCCGGCCTCGTCGATGTCGAACGAATAGGCGTCCTTCATCAGGAACTCGCGCGAGCGCATCACGCCGAAGCGCGGCCGGATCTCGTCGCGGAACTTGGTCTGGATCTGGTAGAAATTCACCGGCAGCTGCTTGTAGCTCGCCAGCTCGCCACGCGCGAAATCGGTGACCACCTCCTCGGCGGTGGGCGCGTAGCAGAACTCCTGCGCCTTGCGGTCCTTGACCTTCAACAGCTGCGGGCCGAACTTCTTCCAGCGGTCGCTCTCCTCCCAGAGCTCGCGCGGCTGGATGGTCGGCATCAGCAGTTCGATCGCGCCGGCGGCGTCCATTTCCTCGCGCACGATGCCCTCGACCTTGCGCAGCACGCGCAGGCCCAGCGGCGACCAGGTGTAGATGCCAGCGCCCAGCTTGCGCAGCATGCCCGCCTTGAGCATCAGCTTGTGGCTGACGAGTTCGGCGTCGGCGGGGGTTTCCTTTTCGGTGCGGAGGTGGAACTGCGACAGGCGCATCGGCGGCATCTGGCTCGGGATCGGACCCGACATTGTGCCATCCGGCCGCCCGCGCCGGGCCCGCGGCTCAGCCGCAGTAGGCGCGGACCGCGGCGCGGGCCAGTTGCAACTGGTCGACGCGTTCGGACGGGGCGAGTTCGCGCAGTTGGCCGTCGGCACCGGCCTGCCGGACCGGGCCGTCGGTCTCGAGCACGGCGATGTTGTCGCGCGCGCGCTGGCACTGCGCCTGCGGGCTGCCGTCGTCGGGCGTGGCGGGCACCGGTGCGACGACGGTTCGCGTGTCCGGCGCACCCGTCGTGGCGGGCGCATCGCCGGACTGGCGGATGCTGCGCAGTTGGTAGCGCACGCCGGCCGGCGGTGGCGTCTGGGAGTAATGGCTGACGCCGGCCGCGTCCTTCCAGGTGTAGACGTCGCTGGCGAGGCCGGGGCCGGTCGAGGCCAGCAGCGCGAGGCAGGACAGGGCGAGAGCGCGGCGCATGGCGGACTCCGGAGCGGACGAGCGCGATTCCAGCATCCCCCCGCCGCGGGCGCAACCGCGCGGTGCCGGACGCGCCCGCGCAGGCGCTACACTCGCCGGATGAGCGAGACCGACCCCACGCCCCGTCGCGGCCGCGGCATCTACCTGCTGCCGAACCTGTTCACCACCGGCGGGCTGTTCGCCGGGTTCTTCGCCATCATCGCCGCGTCCCAGGGGCGGTTCACCGCGGCGTGCCTGGCGATCTTCGTCGCGGCCATCCTCGACGGCATCGACGGGCGCGTCGCGCGGCTCACCAACACCCAGAGCGAGTTCGGCGTGCAGTACGACTCGCTCGCCGACCTCATCAGTTTCGGCATGGCGCCGGCGATGGTGATGTACCACTGGGCGCTGCTGTCGCTTCGGCTCGACGGCCCCACGCTGGGCAAGATCGGCTGGCTGGGCGCGTTCCTCTACGCCGCCTGCGCGGCGCTGCGCCTGGCGCGCTTCAACAGCCAGGTCGCGACCGTGGACAAGCGCTATTTCGTCGGGCTTGCGAGCCCGGCCGCGGCCGGGCTGATGGCCAGCTTCGTGTGGACGTGCCACGAGCTGGAATTCAGCGGAGACGACCTGCGCTTCGTCGCGCTCGGCGTCACTGTCGTCGCGGCGCTGCTGATGGTCAGCCGGATCCGCTACACCAGCTTCAAGGGCAGCGGCAGCGGGCCGCGCTCGGATCGCGTGCCGTTCGTCGCGCTAGTGGTCGCGGTGGGCATCCTGATCGCGTTGTGGGTGGATCCGCCCAAGACGCTGCTGGCGGCCTCGCTGCTGTACGCGCTGTCGGGGCCGCTGCTGTGGTGCCTGCGGCGACGCGGCCCCGCGGGAGCGACGCCGTGAGCTGGGATGCGCTGCAGTGCGCCGCGCTCGATGCGCTGGGGCACGTGCGCTACCGCGCGCAGTTGCCGGGGCAGACGCTGCCCGACGACGCGCTGCTCGATGCGCTGCTGCGTGCCGCCGGCCGCAGCCGCGATGCCGAGGACGCGTTCGCGATCTACCGCAGCCTGGGCGCGCTGCACGCGTTGCGCGACGCCGGCGCCAAGCGCGCGCTGTGGCCGACGCTGCGGCGGTTGCGCGCCCGCGCCCGCTGAGCATGGACGGGCGGATCGACGCGCCCCCGTCGCCTGCGCCGTCCGTCGCGCTGCGGCCGATGCGCGAGGAGGATCTCGACACGGTGATGGCGATCGAGCTGCGCGCCTATCCATTCCCGTGGACCCGCGGCATCTTCGACGACTGCCTGCGCGCCGGCTATCCCACCTGGGTGCTGCACGAAGCCGGCACGATCCTGGGCTACGGAGTGCTGAGCATCGCCGCGGGCGAGGCGCACGTGCTCAACGTCTGCGTCGATCCCCACGCGCAGGGACGCGGCCTGGGCCGGCGCATGTTCCGCGCGCTGGTGGATACCGCGCGCAGGCAGGGCGCCCAGCGGGTGTTCCTGGAAGTGCGGCCGTCCAATCCGCACGCGATCGCGCTGTACCACGACGAGGGCTTCAACGAGATCGGTCGCCGTCCGCGTTACTACCCCGCGCACCAGGGGCGCGAGGACGCGATCGTGATGGCGCGCGAACTGCTCGATCCGTGACGCGTCCGGGGCGGCGTGTCCGCCCCGGTTCCGACCGCCGATGCCGCGGCGCCCGGCGTCAGTACAGATCCACCGGATCGACGTCGAGCGACCAGCGCGTCCGGCGCGCCTCGGGCAGCGCGTGGATCGCCGGCAGCGCCGCGTCCAGGACCGCGTGCAGGCGCGCGCGGTGGTCGGCGGCCAGCAGCAGCTGCGCGCGCCAGGTGCCCGCGCGTCGCGGCATCGGCGCGGCGACCGGGCCGTCGAGCGACAGCGTCGGCAGGCCAGCGGCGTCGCGGCCGGCATGGCCGGCGAGCAGCGCACGGGCGGCCTGCAGGAAGGCCATCGGCGGCTGCGCCTGCGGCGATTCGGCGCGCAGCAGCGCCAGCGGCGCGAACGGCGGGAAGCCGGCGGCCTGGCGCTGATCGAGCTCGCCCGCGGCGAAGGCGTGGTAGCCGCCGTGCACCAGCGTCTGCAGCAGCGCGTGCTCGGGGTGGTGGGTCTGCAGCAGCACCAGCCCCGGCTTGTCCGCCCGGCCGGCGCGGCCGGCGACCTGGATCAGCAGCTGCGCCAGTTTCTCGCCGGCGCGGAAGTCGGCCGAGAACAGCCCCTCGTCGACGCCGACCACACAGACCAGCGTCAGGATCGGCAGGTCGTGTCCCTTGGCAAGCATCTGGGTGCCGATCAGGATGCCCGGGCGGGTGCCCAGTTCGGCGAACAGCCGCTCGAGCGCGTCGCGGCGGCGCGTGCTGCCGCGGTCGATGCGCAGTACCGGCACGTCCGCGAAGCGCGCGGCCAGCAGTTCCTCCAGCCGCTCGGTGCCGATGCCCTGAGGCTGCAGGCCGAGGCTCGCGCAGTCGGGGCAGGCCGGCGGCGCGCTCTGCCGGTGACCGCAGTGGTGGCACTGCAGGCGGCGGCCGCCGGCGTGCACGGTCATCGGGTGGGCGCGCTCGGGCGTGCTGCAGCGTGGGCAGTGCGCGCTCCAGCCGCAGTCGTGGCACAACAGCACCGGCGCGTAGCCGCGACGGTTCTTGAACACCAGGACCTGGCCGCCGGCGTCGAGCGCGCCGCGGATCGCGGCGAGCAGTTCGGGCGACAGGCCGGCCTCCAGCGGGCGCTTGCGCACGTCCAGCACGCGGACCGCCGGCGGCTTCGCGCCGCCGGCGCGCTGGGCGAGCCGCAGGTGCCGGTAGCGGCCGGCCACGGCGTTCTGCAGCGATTCGAGCGACGGCGTCGCGCTGCCCAGCAGCACCGGCACGCCGAGCGCCTTGCCGCGCACCAGCGCGAAGTCGCGGGCGTGGTAGCGGATGCCGTCCTGCTGCTTGTAGCTGCCGTCGTGCTCCTCGTCGACGACGATCAGCCCGGCATCGGGCAGCGGCACGAACACCGCCGACCGGGTGCCCACGATCACGCGTGCCTCGCCGCGCCAGGCCGCTGCCCAGACGCGCGCGCGCTCGCCATCGCCCAGCCCCGAGTGCAGCGCGTGCACCGGGACGCCGAGGCGGGCGCGGAAGCGGGCCAGCGTCTGCGGGGTCAGGCCGATCTCGGGGACCAGCACCAGCGCCTGACGTCCGCGCGCCAGGCACTGCGCGATGGCCTGCAGGTAGACCTCGGTCTTGCCGCTGCCGGTCACCCCGTCGAGCAACAAGGCCGCGAAGCCGTCGGTCGCGGCGACGGCATCGATGGCGGCGCGCTGCTCCGCGTTCGGGACCGGACCCGGCTGCGGGGCAGGCGCGAGCCGGGAGGCGGCGATGGCGATGCGTTCGGCCAGGCCCCGCGCGGCGAGCGTCCTGGCCGCGCCGCGCCAGCCCGGCAGCAGCAGGTCGAGCGCGTCCTCGTCGCGCGGCGCGGCCTGCAGCAGCTCGGCCAGCCGGCGCGGGCGGGCGCCGGGCTTCAGGCCCGGCACCGCGGCCTGGCCCGTCGCCGTCAGCTGCCAGGCCCAGGCATGGGTCTCGGGCAGCGGGTCGCCGCGGCGCAGCGCGGCCGGCAGGGCCGCCGCCAGCACCTCGCCCAGCGGCGCGTGGGTGTACCGGGACAGCCAGCGCAGCGAGGCGTCGAGCTCGCCCGCGACCAGCGGACGATCGTCGAGCAGTGCGAGGGCCTCGCGCAGCTGCGGCGCGTCGCCGGCCGGCGGTCCCACGTCGGCGACCACGCCGACGAGCTCGCGCGGGCCGAACGGCACCCGCACGCGGCGGCCGACGTGCCCGGCCCCGGCCGGGCCGTCGGCCGCCGGGAGGCGGTAGTCGAACAGCCGGGGCAGCGGCACGGGCAGCGCGACGCGCAGGACGTCGGGGTGGGGGGCGGGCATGGACACCGGCGAAGTCTAGGCGCTGCGCGCGACAGGCGGCAGGCCGCCCACACGTCGGCGCGGCAAACGCCGACCCTGGAATCGGCGGAGCGGCCAGCCATCGTCCGGCCGGGCGATTCCGCAGCCCCGGTCCGCCGTCGAGGTTTGCGGGCGAAATCTGTGGCCGGGCTCACCTTCCGCCCGCAAGTGACGGATTGGAAACGGATTCCGGCTTATCCACACAAGCTGTGGATAAGGCTGTGCATGAACGCGGCGAAGGGGCCCGACATCCGGCATTCAGTGCGGTAAAGGCTTCGTTGGACAAAAAAGTGCCAAAATCAAAAATCCATTTGATATCAATCGCTTGGCCGTGAAACATTGCTGTCATGCCGCGGTGCGGGCCGGCGGGCTTCAGCCAAATGACAGCTTCGTGAGTCCTGTGCACAACGCCTGCGCCTGCCGAGCGCCTGTGGAAAGCTCGCCCGCGGCTTGTCAAGTCTCGCCTGCATCGGCCCGGCCGCTATGATGCCGGGCCCGAACCGCCCGTCCCGATGAGCCCGACCCCGTCGTCCGCCTCCGGCCACTCGCCCGCCGCCGCCGCGTTCCTGCGGGGCGTGGAGCGACGCGCCGCGATGTTCGCGCAGTGGCAATGCGGGGACCTGGATGCCGGCGATGCCGCGGTGGCGGCGACGATGGCCGAGTTCGTCGGCGGCGCGTCGAAGGTGCCGTTCGCCGAATGGCCGCGGCGGTTCTGGTCGCTGCTGCTGGCCGCGCCCGCGCTGCGCGCCCCGCGCGCGTCGGGCGCCGACGACGGACTGCCGGCACTGGACGGCCTGGCGAGCGGACCGCGGGTCGCGGTGCTGCTGCGCCTGGCCGCCGGCCTGCCCGAGCACGAGGCGGCCGCGGTGCTGGGCGTGTCCCGTGCGACCTACCGGCTCGGGCTGCAGCGTGCCCTGCCGCACCGCGACGACGGCAGCCCCGACGCCGGCGCGTGGCGTGCGCTGGCCGCGGCGGTCCAGGCCGGCATCCGCGCGCTGCCGCCCGACCGGCTCGCGCGCCTGGCGGCCCTGCGCGAGGCCGCCCTGCGCGGCCGCACGCCGGCGCTGCGCCGGTACCCGGTCGCGCGCAAGGCGGTCGCCGAGATCGAGGCGGAGGCGGTCGACGGGCCGGAGGCCGCGCGCCGCCCGCGCTGGCTGTGGCCGGCGTTGGCGACCGTGGCGCTGGCGACGCTGCTGGCGCTGGCCGCGACCTGGCGCGACGCGCTGCGCGGCGCCCCGGCCGAGGACGAGATCCGCATCGAGGCGCTGGCCGACAGCGCGCCGGCCGCGCGCTACGACGCGGACGCCGCGCTGTTGACCGAGCGCGATTTCGAACTGCTGGCGGCCCCTGACGACGCCGCCGCCTGGCGCACGGACCCGGCCTTCTTCGCCTGGCTGGCGGCGCAGCGCGAACTGCCGCAGGACCAGACCGCCGATGCACACCTGCAACCGGCCCAGACGTCCGACGATGGCGAACCGGAGATCAGCGATGCCGAGCTCTGAGCGTGCGCGGCATCGCGCGGGCCGCGTGTTCGCCCTGCTGGCGCTGGCCGGCGCTGGTGCCGGCGCCTGGGCGCTGCCGCCGGCCTTGCCGCTCGATCGCCTGCCGGAGGCCGATCGCGCACGCCTGACCGCGCGCGCGGCGCAGCTGGCGACGATGTCGCCGGACGAGCGCGACGCGCTCGTGGCCCGGCGCGCGGCCTGGGCGGCGCTTCCCGCCGCCGAACGCGCGCGCCGCCGGCTGGCGTTCGAGGCGGTGTCCGACCTGCCGGAGGCCGATCGCGCGCGGCTGCAGCAGGCCGCCGCGTATTTCGCCGGCCTCCCCGAGGACGAGCAGCAGGCGCTGCGGCTGCGTTTCGAGCAGCTCGACCAGGGACTGCGCCGCGGCTGGCTGCTCGGGCCGACGCTGGGGGCCGAGTGGCCGCAACTGCACGCGCTGTTCGCGGCGATGCCCGAAGCCCAGCGTGCGCCCGCGATCGCGGCGTTGCGCGCGGCCTCGCCGCAGGCGCGTGCCGACCTGGCGGTGCTGGCCCAGCGCACGCCGCCGCAGGATCGCGACGCGCTGCGCCGGCAGTGGCTGGCCGTGCCGGCGCCCGAACGCGACGCCTGGCTGCGTGCGCGCGTCGCGCCCTGAGCCGCGCAGCTCAGGCCGTGTACAGCGCGTAGCCGGCCATCGGGACGGCGACGCTCAGGAACAGCGCGAGGTACAGCTGGCCGATCACCGCGAACTTGACCAGCGTCCACGGCCACGATTGGCCGTAGACGCGCTTCTGCATCGCCAGCAGGTAGATCGGCAGCGACCACAGCAACAGCGTCTGGGCCCAGCCGAGCGCATGCGCCGCCCAACCGGCGTGGGGCGCGAGCCAGCCGCCGGCCAGGGCGCAGCAGAACACGAGCAGCAGGCCGAGCATCAGCGCCGCGTGGCTGTAGAGCGCGATGACGACGTGCTCGAGGTACAGCCGGCGCTGGGACACGTAGAACAGCTTGAGCAGCACCGCGAACAGCGGGACCAGGATGAACAGCGTCGTCGGCGCGGCGCCGAGCAGCGCACGGCTGAAGACGCCCGGGTCGTCGCGCATGCGCATGAGATTGCGCTCGATGCGTTCGCCCAGCGGCCCGCCGATCGTCGGCGGGCCGGGCCTGCGGGCGACGGGCGTCGCGTCGCCCGCCCCGGCGTCGTCCCGGTCCGCGCCGTCCGCCGGTCCTGCGCCGTCGCCGCCGCCCAGCGCCTCGATCCGCGCGTGCGCTTGCTGCCGGAGCAGCGCCTCGGCTTCGTCGAGCTGCGGCCGCACGCCGGGGATCGCGCCGGCGACGCGGCGGGTCTCGTCGAGGTCGGCGAGCACGTCGTCGCGGACCGCCACCACCTCGGCGACGGTCGTCGCCGCGGCGATGCGTCCGCGCGTCTCGCGGTCGAGGCTGTCGGCCGCGATGCCGAGCGTCGCGCCGTCGACGAGGAACTTCGCGACGAAGACCGTCAGCAGCGTGAGGATCACGAACAGCCGCATCGGCGCGACGTAGCGCACGCGCTGCCCGGCCAGGTAGCGCGCCGCGACGCGGCCCGGCACCAGCAGGTCGCGCAGGGTCCGGAAGATCCGCCCGTCGAGATGCCAGAACGACTCGAACACCTCCTCGATCGCGTGGCCCGTGTGGCGCACCGGACTGTGCGTGGACTGGCCGCAGCGATGGCAGAACGCGCCCTGCAGCGGGGTCGCGCAGTTCTCGCAGGCGGCCGGTTGCGGATCGCGCGCGTGGGCATCGGGCATGGCAGGCACCGGTTCGTGTGGCGGTGGAAGGCACGCGCCGATCCCGCCGGCCGATGGCCGTTCCCCCGGGATGCGCGCGATGTCCGTAAAATAGCCGCCTTGCGCGCCCCGGCGCCAGCGCACGCATCGGTTTCGTACGCGCGGCCGCAGTCGCCAGAGTCGGTCCCATGTCCTCCCCTCCCGCCCTCCCGCGCTTCGGCCACGAAGTGCGCCGGACCGCCATCCTCGCCGCACCGCTGGTCGCAGGCCACGTCGCCACCGGCCTGATCGGCTTCGTCGATTCGGTCATCGCCGGCCACCACGGCACCCACACGCTGGCCGCGGTCGCGGTGGGCACGGCGATCTTCTGGCTGCCGCTGATGGTGCCGATGGGCACGCTGATGGCGGTGCCGCCCTCGGTGTCGCAGCTCGACGGCGAAGGGCGCCACGCCGAGGTCGGCCCGCTGTTCCGGCAGGCGCTGTGGCTGGCGGCCGGCCTGGGCGTGCTGCTGTTCGGCCTGCTGACGCTGCTGGCCCCCGCGCTCGGGCCGCTGGGCATCGCGCCGGACATCGTGCCCGGGGCGACCGCGTTCCTGCACGGCATCCGCTGGGGCGTGCCGGCGCTGACGCTGTACTTCTGCATGCGCTACCTCAGCGACGGCGTGCACTGGACGCTGCCCACGATGCTGTTCGGCTTCGGCGGCCTGGCGGTGCTGGTGCCGACCGGCTACGCGCTGGCGTTCGGCTGGGGGCCGTTCCCCGAGCGCGGGGCCGGCGGCCTGGGCCTGGCCTCGGCGATCATGATGTGGCTGCAGGCCTCGGGCTTCGCGCTGTACCTCGCGGTGTCGCGGCGGTTCGCCCGCTATGCGCTGTTCGCGCGGTTCGACCCGCCGCGCTGGTCGAGGATCGGGCCGCTGCTGCGCACCGGCCTGCCGATCGGGGTCACGGTGACGATGGAAGGCAGCCTGTTCGTCGTCACCGCGCTGCTGATCGGCCGGCTGGGCGAGATCGAGGCCGCGGCGCACCAGATCGCCATCAACGTCGCCGCGCTGTGCTTCATGGTGCCGTTCGGCCTGGCCGAGGCGACGACCGTGCGCGTGGGCAACGCGGTCGGTCGCGGCCTGGGCAGCGCCGGCGTGCGCCGCGCCGGCTTCGCCGGACTGGCGCTGGTGCTGGCGACCCAGACGGTGTCGGGCATCGCGCTGCTGCTGGGCCACGACCACGTGGTCCGGGCCTACACGCAGGACGCGGCGGTTGCCTCGCTGGCCGGCGCGCTGCTGCTGTACGCCGCGGCGTTCCAGTTCCCCGACGGCATCCAGGCACTGTCGGCCGGCGCGCTGCGCGGGCTCCAGGACACGCGCGTGCCGATGTTCCTGGCGGCCGCGGCCTACTGGGGCGTGGGCATGGCGCTGGGGGCCGGCCTGGGCCTGGGGCTGGGCTGGGGCCCGAAGGGCATGTGGCTGGGGCTGATCGCCGGCCTGTCGGTGGCGGCGCTGCTGCTGGGCGGGCGGTTCCTGCGCAGCAGCCGGCGCGTGGCGATGCCGTTGCCCGGCCGGCGGTCACAGTGACCACCGGCGCATGCATTCGCCGGGCCGCCCGGGTAGGCTGCCGCGGTGGGACGGATCGCGGCCCCGCCGCCGGCGCCCGCCGCGGATCGCAGTCCCCTTACCGATGATGGAGTCGTATCGAGCATGAGTACCGTTGTGCAGCCCCCGCGCGCCCCGTTGTCGCGCTTCATCGTCGGCCTCTGGGACGGCATGAACTTCATCCGCAGGCTGATCCTGAACCTGCTGTTCTTCGGCCTGCTGTTCCTGTTCGCGCTGCTGGTGCTGCTGGCGATCGTCGGCGGCGGCTCGCGCCAGGCGCCGCTGCTCGACCGCACGACGCTGGTGATCGCGCCGGAGGGCGAACTGGTCGAGCAGTACCGCACCGATCCGTTCATGCGTGCGCTGGCCGAGAGCGGCGGCGGCGGGACCGGCGAGGTGCAACTGCGCGACGTGCTGCGCGCGCTCGAGGCCGCCAAGCAGGACGCGCGGATCGAGCGCGTGCTGCTGCGCACCGACCGACTGACGTTCTCGGGCTACGCGTCGATGCGCGAGATCGCCGACGCGCTGGCCGAGCTGCGCGCGGCCGGCAAGCAAGTGGTCGCGTTCGGCGAATACTTCGGCCAGCAGCAGTACCTGCTCGCGGCGCAGGCCGACGAGGTCTACCTCGACCCCGAAGGCGGCATGATGCTCGAGGGCCTGAGCGGCTACCGCCAGTACTACCGCGAGGCGCTGGCCGACAAGCTGTCGGTGGACATGCACCTGTTCAAGGTCGGCGAGTACAAGTCCGCCGCCGAACCCTACATCCTCGACGGCGCCTCGCCCGAGTCGAAGGAAGCCGACCTGTACTGGATGAACGACATCTGGCAGCGGCACGTGGCCGACATCGCCAAGGCGCGCGGACTGACGCCCGAGGCGATCAATGCCGAGATCGATTCGCTGCCGTCGGGCATCGCCGCCGCGCAGGGCGACCTGGCGCAGTACGCGCTCGACCACGGCTACGTGGACGGCCTGAAGACCTTCGAGGAAGTCGAGCAGCTGCTGGCCGATCGCGGCGTCGCCGACGAGGATGCCGATGGCGGCTTCCGGCAGGTCGCGATGCGCGACTTCCTGGCCCACGTCGAGCCGCGTCCCGCCGACCGCCGCGCGCAGGTCGCGGTCGTCGTCGCCGAGGGCGGCATCACCGGCGGCGACCAGCCGCCGGGCACGATCGGCGGCGAGTCGACCTCGGCGCTGCTGCGCGAGGCGCGCGAGGACGACCACGTCAAGGCGGTCGTGCTGCGCGTCGACTCGGGCGGCGGCGAGGTATTCGCGTCCGAGCAGATCCGCCGCGAAGTCGACGCGCTCAAGGCCGAGGGCAAGCCGGTGGTGGTGTCGATGGGCGACGTCGCAGCGTCGGGCGGCTACTGGATCAGCATGAACGCCGACCGCATCTATGCCGACGCGTCGACGATCACCGGCTCGATCGGCATCTTCGCGCTGGTGCCGACGTTCCCGCGCACGCTCGAGAAGATCGGCGTGCGTACCGACGGCGTCGGCACGACCCGCTTCGCCGGGGCGTTCGATCTGTCGCGCGAGCTGCAGCCCGAGGCCGGGCAGGCGATCCAGGCGATCATCGACCGCGGCTACCGCAACTTCATCGGCAAGGTCGGCGACGCGCGAGGCCGCAGCAGCGAGGAGATCGACACCGTCGCCCGCGGCCGGGTCTGGAGCGGCACGCAGGCGCTCGACCGCGGCCTGGTCGACGAGCTCGGCGGGCTGCGCACGGCGATCGCCAAGGCGGCCGACCTCGCCGACCTCGGCACCGATGCCTGGCGCGTGCGCTACGTCGAGAAGACCGCGACCCCGTTCGGGCGCTTCCTGACCGGCCTGGTCGGCAGCCGCGCCGGCGGCCTGCTGGTTGGCCACAGCGACTTTGCGCGCGGGCTGCTCGCCCGTGCGGTGCCGCGGGCCGAGCAGGACCTGCGCCTGCTCGAGAGCGTCATGACGCCGGTGCCGGGCAAGCCGGTCAAGGCGGTCGCCTACTGCTTCTGCGAGCTGTAGCGGGCCCGCAAAAAACGGTGCGCTTCCCGACGGGACGCGCTCGATCGGGGTCGGCGCGCACTGATTGGAACGTGCACGCCGACCCCTTTTTCTTCGGTCAGCGCCTGACGTCCAGGCGCCCGCTGTCGACCAGCGCGGCGACGTCGTCCGGCCCGACGAGATTGAAGTCGCCCGGCACGCTGTGCTTGAGTCGCGCCGCGCCCAGGCCGAACGCCAGCGCCTGCGCATCGGCCATCCCCGACAGCACGCCGTGCAGCACGCCGGCGGCGAACGCGTCGCCGCCGCCGATGCGGTCGACGATGCCCTCGACCGGCAACGGGTCGATCCGGTGGACAGTGCCGTCGCGGTGCACGAGCAGCGCGCCGAGCGTGTGCGCGTCCACGCTGCGGACCTCGCGCTGGGTGCAGGCGATCCGCTGCAGGTGCGGGAAGTGCGCGAAGGCGCGCGCTGCGGCGGCGACCGTGCGCTCGGCCGCCGGCAACGCCGCCTTGTCGTTCGCCGGGCCGAGGACGAGGTCCACGTCGCGGTGGTCGATGAAGGCGATGTCCGCCTGCGCCAGCAGCGCGTGCAGCAGCGGTGCGGGGCGGTCGTTCCAGGTCGCCCACAGCTTCGGACGGAAGTTGCCGTCGAACGACGCCAGCGCGCCGCGTGCGCGTGCGGCGACGAACGCCTCGGCCGCGGCCTGCGCGCCGGTCGGGCCGACCGCGGCCGTCACGCCCGAGACGTGCAGGCAGTCGATGCCGTCGAGCATGGATTGCCAGTCGTAGCTGTCGGGCGCGGCCCGCGCGAACGCCGAGTCGGCGCGGTCGTAGACGACGTCGCTGGGCCGCAGGCCCGCGCCGGTCGCCAGGAAGTACAGGCCCATGCGGCCGGCGACGCGGCGCACGCGCGAGACGTCGACGCCATGGCGACGCAGTTCGCCGAGCGCGGCCTCGCCGAGCGCGTTGTCGGCGACGGTACCGGCGAACGCGCTGTCGTGCCCGAACCGCGCGAGCGAGACCGCGACGTTGGCCTCCGCACCGCCGACGTGGACCTGCAATTGCCGGGTCTGCAGCAGCGGTTCGCGCCCGGGGGCGCCCAGGCGCAGCAGCAGTTCGCCGAAACAGAGGATGCGCTTGCCCATGGAGCGGGTGCCTTCGGTGCGGGCCGGCGCCTGGCGCCCGGCGGAACGGGAAAGTCTGTCGCGCCGCAGCATGCTTCGCAAACGGCCTTCTGATAGCGTTTGGCCCGCGGTGTCATTCCGGCGCCGGCAACACCATATCAAGCGCGCCATCGCAGTCAAGACGCGCCATACCACGTACCGGGTACCTTGGGAGGGGAACGTACATGAGGCAGTGGGTCGATTCGAAAAAGACACCGGTTACCTTGCTCGCGACGGGGATCGCGCTGGCGCTGCAGGCGGCCGCCTTCCCGGCGCTCGCGCAGCAGCCGGCGGGCACCGGCGAGCAGGCGGCCGAGCTCGACACGGTGCGAGTGGTCGGCTACCGCGCGAGCGTGGAGAAGGCGCTCGACATCAAGCGCGGCGAGGCCGGCGTGGTCGATGCGATCGTCGCCGAGGACATCGGCAAGTTCCCCGACCTCAACCTCGCCGAATCGCTGCAGCGCATTCCCGGCGTGGTGATCGCGCGCGACGCGGGCGAGGGCCGGCAGATCACCGTGCGCGGCCTGGGGCCGGACTTCACCCGCGTGCGCATCAACGGCATGGAGGCGCTGACGACCGTCGGTGCGTCCGACCAGAGCGGCGGTTCCAACCGCGGGCGCGGCTTCGATTTCAACGTCTTCGCCTCCGACCTGTTCTCGCAGCTGATCGTGCGCAAGACCGCGTCGGCGGAGGTCGAGGAAGGCTCGCTCGGCGCCACGGTCGACCTGCGGACCGCACGCCCGTTCGACTACGACGGTCTGACCGTCGTCGCCAGCGGCCAGGCGAGCTACAACGACATGGCGGCGAAGGCCGACCCGCGCGTCGCCGGCCTGGTCGCCAACACCTGGGCAGACGGCCGCTTCGGTGCCTTGCTGTCGGTCGCCTACAGCGAGCGGCAGGCCATCGAGGAAGGCAGCGGCACCGGGCGCTGGGCCAATGGACCGAGCAACGGCGGCTTCGCGCCCGGCTCGCCGTTCACCGAAGCCCTCGGCGCCAACGTCTTCCATCCCCGCTTCCCGCGCTATACCCGGATGGAGCACGACCAGACACGCACCGGCGTCACCGGTTCGCTGCAGTTCAAGCCGAACGACCGCATGGAGTTCTCGCTCGACGGCCTGTACTCGAAGATCGACGCCGAGCGCGACGAGAAGTACATCGAGGCGATCTCCTTCAGTCGCAGCGGCACCGGCAAGCCGCAGACGATCGTCCGCGACGGCGTCGTCGACGGACGCGGCGCACTGGTCTACGGCCAGTTCGACAACGTCGACATCCGCTCGGAGAACCGCCACGACGAGTGGAACACCGTCTTCACCCAGCTCACGCTCGACGGCAAGTTCGACGTTACCGACAATTTCACCCTGTCGGGCAAGCTCGGTACGTCGAAGTCGGAGCACGAGAACCCGATCCAGACCACGATCATCATGGACAAGGTCGACGTCGACGGGTACAGCTACGACTATCGCGGCGATCCCTACCGGCCGGTCCTGAACTACGGCATCGATCCGCTGGATCCGACCGGCTGGACGCTCGCCGAGATCCGCCTGCGGCCCCAGTACGTCGAGAACGAGTTCGACAGCGCGCAACTCGACTTCAACTGGAACATCAGCCCCGGGTTCCGCCTCAAGGGCGGCGTGCAGGCGAAGGACTACGCGTTCTCGACCCGCGAATTGCGCCGCAACTCGGAAGGTGCCGTTCCCGGCTTCGGCGACGGCAGCGCGATCGTGCCGCCGGACCTCACCAGCACGGGGGGGCTGAGCGGTATCGAGGGGTCGCCCGGGCGCTGGGTGATCCCCAGCTACGAGCGCATCGCCGACTACTTCGGCATCTACAGCGGCCAAGGCACCTTCGCGTTGACCGAGCGCGCGGTCAACACCCGCAGCGTCGAGGAGCAGGACCGCGGCATCTACCTGCAGGGCGAGTTCTCGACCGACCTGGGCAGCATCCCGTTCTCGGGCAACTTCGGCGTGCGCTACGTGCGCACCAAGCAGTCCTCGACCGGCATCGCGACCGCCAGCGGCACGCCGGTCGCCTCGACGGTGTCGCGCGAATACAGCGACACGCTGCCGTCGATGAACCTCGTCGCGGAGATCGCGCCTGACTTCCTGATCCGCTTCGGCGCCGCACGCGTGATGTCGCGGCCGGGGCTGGGCTCGCTGACGCCGGGCGTCACGGTCAATGTCAGCGGCGGCGCCCGGACGGTCAGCGGTGGCAACCCGACACTCGATCCGATCCGCGCCGACACCGCCGATCTGGGCTTCGAATGGTATTTCGACGAAGGTGCGATGCTCGGTCTGGGCTTGTTCTACAAGGATCTCAAGACGACCATCCAACCATTCCGAGAGGTGCGCAGCTACGCGTCGAGCGGGCTGCCGGCCAGCCTGCTCGAAGGAACGGGGGCGACTGTCAATGACGACTTTGTCTTCAGCGTGCCGCTCAACACACCTGGTGGCCCGCTCAAGGGCTTTGAGGCGAACTATGTTCAGCCTTTCACGTTCCTGCCCGGTGCCTGGCGCAACTTCGGCGTGCAGCTAAACTACACCTACGTCGACACCGACATCCAGTATGTGACGGCGAGCGGCGCGACCTCGTTGCGCGAGCGTTTGCTCGGCTCGTCGAAGACGTCATGGAACGCGACGCTGTTCTACGAGGGCGAGAGCTTCTCGGGACGCGTGTCGGCGACCAACCGCGACGACTACCTGATCCAGGTGCCGGGCCAGGAAGCGGGCTTCACCGAGGACGTGCATGGGCAGACAGGGACCACGACGATCGATGCGTCGCTGCGCTATCGCATCAGCGACCAGATCGAACTGAGCCTGGAAGGCATCAACCTCACCAACGAGCCCTCGGAAACCTGGATCGGTGCGGCCTCGCGCCTGCCGCTCGACTACAGCGAGACCGGCCGGCAGTACCTGATGGGCCTGCGCTACAAGTTCTGATCCATCGCGGTGCGATGCGACGGGGCGGCCTTCGGGCCGCCCCGTTCGTTTGTGGGGATCGGGGCAGAGCTGCGGCCGAGTTGTGTCGCCGGGCAAGCTGCGACATCGAGCTCGCCATCGACACGGCAAGCGACGGACCGCCGGCGAGCCGTCTTGCTGCGCTGCAAGATGCATCGTTCGTGTCAGCGCTGTTACCGTTCGGCCCCTCGAATGACCATCGGTGTCATTTGCATGGAGGACGCGCTGAGCGACCTCCTGTCCGAGCACGCCCTGGGGAGGAGCCCACCATGCACTGCACGCCCGATCGCCGGAAGACACCGGTTTCCCTGCTCGCCGCCGGCATCGCCGTGGCGCTGTCCGCCCCCGCGTTCGCCCAGCAGACCGGCGATGGTGCCGGCCACGTGTCGGACATGGCCGCGGTGACGGTCACCGGCTATCGCGAGAGCCTGCAGAAGTCGCTCGACGAGAAGCGCTACAGCGTCGAGCAGGTCGATGCGATCTTCGCCGAGGACATCGGCAAGTTCCCCGACCAGAACCTCGCCGAATCGCTGCAGCGCGTGGCCGGCATCTCGATCGACCGGGAGGGCGGCGAGGGCCAGCGGATCTCCGTGCGCGGCCTGGGCTCGGACTTCACCCGCGTGCGCCTCAACGGACTCGAAGCGCTGGCGACGGCCGGCAGCGGCAGCGCCGGCGTCAACCGTTCGCGCGGGTTCGACTTCAACACGTTCGCGTCCGAGCTCTTCAGCCAGGTCAAGGTCAACAAGACCCAGTCGGCGCAGATGGACGAGGGCTCGCTGGGCTCGACGGTCGACCTGCGCGGCTCGCGCCCGTTCGACTTCGACGGCTTCCGCGCCTCGGCCAGCGGGCAGCTGGGCTACAACCAGCTCTCGGAGGAGAGCGATCCGCGCGTCTCGGGCCTGATCAGCAACACCTGGGCGGACGGCCGCGTCGGCGCGCTGCTGTCGGCGTCCTACAGCGAGCGCACGATCTTCGAGGAAGGCTACAACCCGGTGCGCTGGGAGCACGGCAACCACCGCAACTCCAACCAGTCCAACGCCAACAACAACGGCACCTACGGCTTCTGCTCGCCCATGGGCTACGACCCGCAGACGCCGCGCAATCCGACCGCTGGCGAGCTCGGCAACCCGAGCAGCAACAACGGCTATGGCACCTGGGGTGTCGACGCGGCCAACTGCGGCACCGGGCTGCCGCGTCCCGAGGGCTCGCAGGCGAACATCGACGCCTACGAGACCGCGACCAACGCCTGGATCCCGCGCTACCCGCGCTACATCCGCACCAAGCACGAGATCGAGCGCCTCGGCGTGACCGGCGCGCTGCAGTTCCGGGTCAGCGACGACACCCTGCTGAGCTTCGACGCGATGTACTCCAAGCTCGACAAGGACCAGCGCGAGGATTCGCTCGGCGCCAACCTGCACCGGGCGGCCAATCTCGGCGGCAAGACCCAGATCGTCGTGCGCGAGGCCCAGGTCGACGACCGCAACCGGCTGGTCTACGGGGTCTTCGACAACGTCGATTTCCGCACCGAGTCGAGCCAGATCGAGGAATCGACCGAGTTCAAGCAGTTCAGCCTGCAGCTCGAGCACCGCTTCAACGACGCGGTGCGCCTGGATGCGACGATCGGGCATTCCTCGTCCGACTACGCGCGTCCGGTGTTCTCGATGGTCAGCTTCGACAACGCCAACCTCGACGGCTTCGTGCTCGACATGCGCGGCGATCCGCAGATGCCGAGCATGACCTTCCCGTTCGACACCAGCAGCGCCGACGCCTGGTCGTGGCTGGGCTACGGCGCGGTGCCGGTGAACGCCAACGGCACCGCGCGCGGTGCCAACATCAGCGAGGTGCGGCTCAATCCGAACTACGTGGAGAACGTGTTCGACACGGCGAAGGTGGACCTGGCCTTCGACCTCAATCCGAGCCTGACCTTTCGCACCGGCCTGGCGTGGAAGGACTACGAGATGCGCAGCGAGGAGTACCGGCACATCAGCTACGGGCGCCTGCCGCAGGCGCTGCCCGCCGGCGTGTCGCTGGGCGACCTGAGCACGACGCTCGACGGCTTCGGCAAGAACCTCTCGGGCAGCATGCCCGCCTCGTGGCTGATCCCGGACTTCGACCGCATCGCCGACCTGCTCGACATCTACAGCGGCGCCGACAACGGCGTGCCCGGCGGCGACTACCGGCTCGCGGGCATCGGCCACTTCGGCTCGTCGAACAACAACTTCGAGGTCACCGAGCGCAGCATGGCGGTCTACGGCCAGCTCGACTTCAACACCGACCTGCTCGACCGCGCGCTGCGCGGCAACGTCGGCGTGCGCGTGGTCAAGACCCAGATCGACGCGTCGGGCTGGGCCCCGTGCCCGGCCGGCGGCGAGGCTAACTGCCAGAGCTTCTTCGGCGTCGCCAGCGCGACCGCCGATGCGGGCGAGCGCCTGCTGGTCGGCACCACGGTCGGCCACAGCTACACCGACGTGCTGCCGTCGCTGAACCTGTCGTGGGACCTGACCGAGAACTTCGTGCTGCGCTTCGGCGCCGCCAAGACGATGGCCCGGCCGACGCTGACCTACATGTCGCCGAGCGTCAGCGGCGGGCCGACCAACTTCTTCGACGACGGCCGGGTGTTCTCGATCAACCTCGGCAACCCCAAGCTCGACCCGTTCCGCTCGACCAACTACGACCTCAGCGCCGAGTGGTACTTCGCCGAGGGCGCGCTGCTGTCGGCGGCGGTGTTCTACAAGGACATCGACAGCTACGTGCAGCGCACCCGCCTGCTGAGCACGTGGTCGGACCTGGGCTATGCGCTCGACCTGCTGCCGCCGGGCTTCACGCCCGAGACGATCTTCAACGTGCAGAGCTACTACAACACCCCGGGCGGCCCGCTGAAGGGCTGGGAGCTGACCTACCAGCAGCCGTTCTCGTTCCTGCCGGGCTTCTGGCGCAACTTCGGCGTGCAGATGAACTACACGCACGTCGATTCGGACATCGAGTACATGTTCAGCACCGCGGCCAACAGCAATGCCACGGTCGTGACCACGGTGACCGAGAACCAGCTGGTCAACCTGTCGCCCAACTCGTACAACGCGACGCTGTACTACGACGACGGTCGCTTCAGCGCGCGCGTGTCCACCAGCTACCGCGACGGCTACATCGGCGAGATCCTCAGCCGCGAGAACGTCTGGGACCTCGACGGCAACCAGCTGGGCACGGCCGACGTGACCGGCAAGCACAGCGTGCGCAACGTCGACTTCAACATGTCCTACAGCGTCAACGACAAGCTGAGCCTGACGTTCGAGGCGATCAACCTGCTCGACACCGCCGACCGCCGCTATGTCGACTCGGACCTGATGCTGCCCGATCGCTACACGGTGACCGGCCGGCAGTACTACGTCGGTGCCCGCTATCGCTTCTGACGCCGCCCCGCGCCGCCTGCGTCCGCCGCTGAGGCGGGCGCGGCGACGTGGCGGGATCGTGGCCGTCGCCGCGCTGCTGGCCTGCGCGACGGCGGGGGCCGGGGAGCGGGTGTTCGTCGTCGGCGACGGCGGCTTCGGCGACGTGCAGGCCGCGGTCGATGCAGCGGTCGCGGCGGCCGGGCCGGCGACGATCCGGATCGGCGCGGGCACCTGGCGCGGCGTCGTCGACGTGCCGCCCGGGGCGCCGCCGCTGCGCATGGTCGGCGCGGGCGCGACGCGCACGCGGCTCGTCCAAGGCCATTTCGCGGCCCGCATCGACCCGGCGACCGGCCAGCCGTTCGGCACCTACGGCTCGGCGACGATGTTCGTGCGCGCGGACGATTTCAGCGCCGAAGCACTGACGATCGCGAACGACGCCGGCCCGGTCGGGCAGGCGGTGGCGCTGGTGGTCGACGGCACCCGCGCGGCGTTCCGCGACGTCCACCTGCTCGGCCACCAGGACACGCTGTACCTGCGGACCGGCGGCGCGCTGGCGTACTTCGGCGACTGCCGCATCGAGGGCACGGTCGACTACGTGTTCGGCGGCGCGACCGCGCTGTTCGAGCGCTGCACGCTGCACTCGGTCGGCGACGGCTACGTCACCGCCGCCTCGACGCCGGCCGGGGCCGCGCACGGCTTCGTGTTCCGGGATTGCCGGCTGACCGCGGCGCCCGGCGTGCGCCGCGTCCACCTGGGCCGGCCTTGGCGGGCGGATGCGGCGGTGCTGTTCGCCGGCTGCACGCTGGAGGCGCCGGTGCCGGCCGAAGGCTGGCACGACTGGGGCCGACCCGAGCGCCGGGCCACCGCGCGCTTTTCCGAGATCGGCAACGACGGGCCGGGCGCCGCGATCGCGGGCCGCGTGTCCTGGCGACGGCCGGTCGATCGCGTGCCGGACGCGGCCGAGGTGCTCGCGGGCTGGAGTCCGTTCGAATGAAACGCCTGTGCCTGCTGCTCGCCGCCGCGCTGGCCATCGTGGCGCAGCTGGCGACCGCGTCGCCGCCCGCGGCGAACGATCCGGCGACCGACCCCGAGGCCGAGCGCATGCTGCAGGTGCAGACCGCGTCGGGCGGCTGGCCGAAGACGCTGGCCGGGCGTGCGCTCGACTACGCGCGGCCGTTCGACGACCGGGACCGCGCGGCCCTGGACCGGCCGGACCGTCCGGACGACGCGACGCTCGACAACGACGCGACGGTGCGCGAGATCGCGCACCTGGCCGGCGCTTGGCGCCGGACCGGCAACCCGGCTTACCGCGACGCGGCGGTGCGTGGCGTCGACTACCTGCTGGCCGCGCAGTACGCCAACGGCGGCTGGCCGCAGTTTCATCCCGACACCTCGGGCTACCGCGCGCAGGTGACGTTCAACGACTACGCGATGACGCGTGCAGTCGGCCTGCTGCAGGACATCGCCGAGGGGCAGGGCGACCTCGCCGCGTTGACGCCGGCGCGCGGGCAGGCCGCGCGGGGCGCGGTCGATCGCGCGATCGCGCTGATCCTCGACCTGCAGGTGCGCATCGACGACGTGCCGACGATCTGGGCGGCGCAGTACGACCCGGCGACGCTGCAGCCGGCGACCGCGCGCAGCTACGAGCTGCCGTCGCTGGCGACGGCCGAGTCGGTGGGCATCGTCCGGTTGCTGATGCGCCAGCCTGCCCCGTCGCCGCGCATCGTCGCGGCGATCGAGGCGGCGTGCGCGTGGTTCGCCAAGCACGGCCTGGCCGACACCGCCGTCGAGCGGATCGGCCGCGCCGGCGCCCGGCCGCGCGACGTGCGGCTGGTCGCGCAGCCGGGCACGACGACCTGGGCGCGCTTCTACGATCTGTCGCGCCAGCGGCCGCTGCTGGTCGACCGGGGCGGCGTCGTCGTCGCGTCGCTGGCGCAGCTGTCCGCCGAGCGGCGCACCGGCTATGCCTGGTATGGCACCTGGCCGGCGCCGCTGCTGCACGAGGCGCTGCCGGCCTGGCGCGCGCGTGCGGCGGGCGCGGCGCCGGCCGACAATCCGTAACGCGCGCCGGCCGTGGCCGGCGCATCGCTGTCGAGGGAGGGGAAAGGCTTGAACCAGATGTCGATGCGAGTCCTGGCGTGCGCGTGCGCGCTGGGCCTGTCCGCCGCCGCGCATGCCGCGCAGGCGCCGCGGTTGCTGTTCCACGTCTCGGCCGACCGCGGCCTGGCCGCCGACGTCGCCGCAGGCGAGGCCGTGCCCAACTTCCAGGACAAGGTGCGCCTGGTCAACGACGGCGTGCGCGGCAAGGCGATCGAATGGGACGACGACGGCGTGCTGTCGTGGGACGCGCCGGGCAACATCGACGCCCAGCGGGGCACGCTGAGCTTCTTCTGGCGGTCGCGCGATCCGGTCGGCGAGGCACCGTTCGTGATCTTCCGCGTCGGCTATGCCGACCATTCGAGCTGGGACATGGCCTGGCTGCGGATCGACTGGAACGGCCACGGCTTCGACGCGTTCGTGACCGATGCCAACCTCGCGCGCTCGCGGGTGTCGTTCCGCATGGAAACACCGCCGGCCGCCGATGCCTGGACCCACATCGCGTTCGGCTGGGACGAGACGCTGGGCGTGCGGCTGTACGTGGACGGGCACGAGGTCGCGCGCGAGGAGCGGCCGGCGAACGCGCAGGCGGGCTTCGACTACGACGCCGGGCTTGATCAGTTCGGGCTGGCCGCGCGCGTGCTCGCACCGCACCAGGTGCAGAGCCGCTACAACTTCCTGCGCGGCAGCGACTTCGACGACATCCGCATCCACGACCGCATGCTCGACGCCGCCGGCGTCCAGGCCGTGCGCGCGTTCGCGGCGCCGACCACGTCGGTCGCGCCCGCCGACCGCCACGCCGCCTGGCTGTTCCGCCACGGCTGGCAGGACGGCGCGGCGCCGCCGCTGCTGGCCGCCGCCACGACGACGATCCGCAAGGTCGAGTTCGCCGACACGCGCGACCTCAAGCAGTGGATGTGGAAGGCCACCGACGGCATCGCCGAGACCACGTGGCCCGGCGTGTACAACCGCTCGCGGCTGCGCGGGCGCAACGACTACTTCCAGCTGCCCGACTGGGACACCTACGTCGAGGGCGGACGCGCGCTCGACCTGACGCTGCCCGACGAGCCGGTCAACCGCGTCGAGATCCGCGGCGCCGCCTACGGCCGCGCGCTCGCCGGCGACGGTGCCGACACCCTGCAGCCGCTGTTCGAGCGCCCGCAGGGCGTGGTGCGCAGCGTCGACGACATCCCGGTGCGCCGCGGAGGCCACCTGCGGTTCGAGAATGTCGCGCAGGAGACCCCGATCCAGGAGATCTGGGCCTACCACGTCAGCGAGGCCGCCGAGCCGGAAGGCACGGTCCGGCAGGTCTACACAGTACGCAGCGACGCCGAGGTCGACTACACGAACCTGGCCGGCCTGCGCGCGCACATCGACGGGCGTTTCGCACCGGAGGAGCGCAGCACGGTCATCGCGCTGCCCGGTCGCGCGGCGTTCCGCACGCGGGCACCGGCGGCTGCCGGCGCCGGACCGCGGCAGCCGGTGGTACACGTGCTGATCCCGTCGGGCATCGGCGATGCGCCCGCCGCGCAGCCGCTGATCCGCAGCTGGGCGCACAGCTGGGAGAACATGTACGACGGGCTCGATGGCATCGCGATCGACCTGCCCGCGCTCGACCTGCCGGCCACGCACACCGTCGACGGCACCGGCGCGATCCCGCTCAACATCCGCGTCAAGGACCCGATCTGGCCGGCGCGCGACATGATCGACGTCTCGGTCTCCGTGCGTCCCGGGCAGGCGCGCACGCTGTGGCTGGACCTGCGCGACCGCATCCTCACCGACGACAGCCTGTGGATCAGCATCGCCTCGGCGGCGCCGGGCTTCGACGCCGCCGCGCTCGACGGCGCGCAGATCCGCATGGTCTACAAGCCGCGCGCCGAGGCGCTGGCCGAGCACGTCGCCGACCGCTTCAACCAGGTGCGCGACAACTGGGGCTTCCTGGTCGAGGAGCACACCACGTCCAAGCGCCAGCGGCTCTACGCGCGCGCCTACGCCGATATCAGCGATCTGCTGCGCGTGGACCCGGACCACGCGCTGGGCCGGCTGTACTGGACCTACATGAGCTACAACAGCCAGGGCCGGCCGCCGTTCGTGCAGCCCGAGCCGCCGGCGGGCGTGCCGCTGTGGGCGTTCCGCCAGCTCGAGGACCTCAAGGCCGTGCGGCGCTTCGTTCAATGGTGGATCGACGAGCGCCAGGTCGCGTTCGGCGATTTCGGCGGCGGCATCTCCGACGACAGCGACCTGTCGCAGCAGTGGCCGGGCCTGGCGCTGATGGGCGTGCTGCCCGACAAGCTCAACGCCTCGCTGACCGCGCTGGCCGACGCGGCCTACGCCAACGGCATGTTCGCCGGCGGGCTGTCGACGATCGAGACCGACGAACTCCACGCCTACGAGGAAGGCATCAATACCAACAGCGCGATGGCCCTGCTCAACTGGGGCGATCCGCTGACGATGACCCGGCTCATGGAGACGGTGCGCGACCTCGACGAGAAGATCGTGCTGCGCAATCCGCAGGGCCATCGGCTGTTCTCGAGCAACTGGTTCGGCGGGCGCAAGGTCTACCGCGAGCCGCGCTGGCAGTGGCAGAAGCCGTACTCGTTCCCGGTGCTGCACCCGGCGTTCGTGCTCGGCGTGTTCAATGCAGACCCGACCAGCCGGTCGATGATCACCGGATTGGCCGATGGTTATCTCGCCCACGCGTACACCGACGACAAGGGGGCCTGGCAGTTGCCCAACGAGATCAATTGGGCCACCGGCGAGCGCCGCGGCGGCGACCTGTTCGACGGCTCGGGCGGCGGCGACACGATGCACCTGTTCTGGGCGGCCTGGCGCTGGACGCAGGACGCGAAGTACCTGCGGCCGATCGAGTACCGGGTCGAGCGCAGCGGCCCGGCCGGGCTGTCGAACCTGGCGGAGAACTACGTCGACGCGCTGGACCGGCGCGGCGACTGGGGGCAGCGCCTGCTGCAGTCGGCCGACAAGGGCGAGACCGGCGTGCAGAGCGTGTTCGCCTGGCAGCAGACCGGCGACAAGCGCTATCTCGAGGCGCTGCATGCCGAGGGCATCCAGGCCAAGGCGCAGCGCGAGTACATGAACACCGAGGGCCACTGGTGGTCGGACCGGGTCGAGGCGCCGAGCGAGTTCCTGCAGCGCGCGCGTCTCGGTGGTCTGGCCCTGCGTCGCAACACCACGTATCCCGGCCACACCGTGAGTTGGCGCTTCGCCGACGACGCGCAGGCCGAAGCTGTCGCACTGCTGGTCTCGGCCCCTTCGCGCGAGGCCTTCAAGGTGATCGCCCACAACACCGGCACGCACACCGCGCACGCGGCGATGACCGGCTGGAACGTCGCGCCCGGCCGCTGGCGCATCACCAGCGGCGTGGACCGCAACGGCGACGAGACCATCGACGGCCGCGGGCAGACGCGCGAGGTCCGGCTCGAATCGAGTGCGTCGGTCGACCTGGCGTTCGCGCCGGGGGCCACGCAGGTGTTCGAGTTCGAACGGATCGAAGCCGGCACGCCGGTCGAGATGCGCGCAGACCTCGGCATCGGCCGCGGCGACGTGCGCGTGGTCGACGGCGCGGTCGAGGCGACGGTGCACAGCCTCGGCCATGCCGATGCGCCGGGCGGCGTGGCGATCCTCGAGGATGCGCAGGGCCGCGAGCTCGCCCGCGCCGAGATTCCGGCACTCGCGGCGCCGCGCGATCTGCAGCCCCGCAACGCGACCGTACGCCTGCAGCCCGGCGGGGGGCGCCTCCCGGACGGCGCACGCGTGCGCGTGGCGCTGCCCGGCGATGCCGACGAGGTCACGCGGCTCAACAACGTCGCGCCGGTGCCGTGAAACGGGACTGCCCGACGGCCGGCACTGCGCCACCACCCGCAGCGCCGGCCGCGGCAGGCAGCCGCGGCGCGGGAGATCGATCGTGCGTCCTGCGTTCGAGGGCCGGGCGCGCGGGCGTCGCTGCCTCAGGTCAACGCACGAACGGGTCGATCCTGCGGGATGCGGCCGTCGGGGTCGTGCGGCCTCTCGGCGACCTTGGCGTTGCCCAGGGGGGCGGCCCGACAGCTCCTAGAACAGCCACCAGCGGCCGGCGGCCCCGACGATCGAGTGAGGCGTGGTCTAGCGCTGCGCCGGCGCCCGCGCCCGGGCGGTCACTGCGTGCCGCGCTGCACGAACGGCGCCTGCCGGTAGAGCCGGCGCTCGCCGCCGCGCGGGTCGTCGATCAGGCGCGAAGGCGCATCGAACACCATCGTCTCGCGCCGTTCGAGCGAATACGGCGCCCAGCGCGGCAGACCGGCGTGGTTCGGGTCGCCGCTGCGCGCGAATGCCAGCAGCGCGCCCTGCATCGTCGTCGCCATCGCACGGGCGCGCGCATCGGTGCCGGTCTTCGCCCCCGGCGCATCGACGGTGCCGAACACCAGCGGGATGTCGAGGGTGTGGAAGGCGCGCAGCCGCTCGCCGCCGTGCGGGTACCAGTCCAGCTGGTAGGCCCAGGTGTTGCGGCCCTGCACGGCGCGCACCTCCAGCTCCTCGACCGCGCCGCGCCACGACCGGCCCGCGGTCGTCGCGGCGAAGAACACCTCCGACGGCGTGTAGTCCGGATACAGCCGCCGGTACTCGGCGATCACGACCGCCGGGTCGAGATCGACGAACTGCTGCGTGCGCAGCCGGTCGGGCAGCGTGTCCCAGTCCAGCGCGAAATTGGCGGGATCGTGGCCGAGGAATGCGCGCGTCTCGTCGCGGGTGTTGCCGATCACCATCGGGATGCCGGCCGACTGCGACGGCGCGTCGGGCCAGAACGGATGACGCGGCAGCGTCACCGTGTCGACGACCGGGCCGAAGTACAGGCTGCTGTCCTCCACGCGCGAGGGGTCGCGCGTGCGCTGCGCGTCGAGCAGCGCCTGCATCGGCAGCGTGCGCAGGCGTTCGACGTCCGCCGGCGCCACGCCCAGCGCGTCGAGGTACAGCCGGGCGCGCTGAGCGGCGGCCCGCGGGCCGGCCGCGGTGACCTGCTGCCCGCTCATCGTCCACGCGCGGTGGAACAGCCCGCGCGCGGCCGGCATCGCCATCAGCGTGGCGATCTTCGCGCCGCCGCCCGACTGCCCGAACAGCGTGACGTTGCCGGCGTCGCCGCCGAACTCCGCCGCGTGCGCCGCGACCCACCGCAGCGCCTGCACCAGGTCGAGCTGGCCGACGTTGCCCGACTGCGCCAGCGCCGGGCCGCCGAGATCGCGCAGCGCCAGGTAGCCGAACGCGTTGAGGCGATGATTGAGCGTGACGACCACGACGTCGCCGCGGCGGCACAGCGGGCCGCCGTCGTAGAGCGGGTCGCTGCCCGAGCCTGTGGTGAAGCCGCCCCCGTGGATGTAGACCAGCACCGGACGGCGCGCGCCGTCGCGCAGCCCGGGCGTCCAGACGTTGAGGAACAGGCAGTCCTCGCTGCCGGGGCCGTCGCCGCCGCGCTGCGGCGCGGACGCGCCGTAGTCTAGCGCGTCGTGTACGCCGCGCCAGGCCGGCGCGGGGGCAGCGGGCATGAACCGGCGCGGCGCGGTGTCGGCGCCGTAGCGCACGCCGCGGAAGACGTGCACGCCGTCCTCGATCGCGCCGCCGATGCGGCCGCCGGCGACGCGGGCGACGGTCGTGCGCGGGTTGGCCGCCAGGGCGGCGGGCAGGGCGGCGAAGGCGCCGGCGAGCGCGCCGGCCTGGAGCCAGCGGCGGCGGTGGGGGTCGGTCAGGGCGTCGGTCATGGGCGGGCGGGGCGGCTGTCGATCCAGTCGAGGGCGAGGCGGGGCCAGCGCGCCAGCGGTCCGTGCGCGTCGCGCACGCCGAAGCCGTGGCCGCCGGTGGGGAACACATGCAGCGACGCGGGTACGCCGGCTTCGAGGGCGGCCGCGTGCATCGCCAGCGCGTTGCCGACCGGCACGGCCGCGTCGTCCTGCGCATGCAGCAGGAACAGCGGCGGCGTGCGCGCGTCGACATGGCGCTCGGGCGACAGACGGGCGAGGGCGACATCGGCCGGCTCGCGGCTCGCGGCCAGCAGGCGCGCGCGCGAGCCGGTGTGCGCGAGGCCGTCGCGCATCGAGATCACGGGATAGACCAGCAGCGCGAAGTCCGGCCGCCAGTCGACCCGGTCGATCGCGTCGACCGGCGCGTAGGCCGGCGCCGGTTCGGTCGCCAGGCGCGCGGCCACGTGGCCGCCGGCGGAGAACCCCATCACCCCGATGCGTGCCGGATCGACGCCGAACTCGGCCGCGCGGGCGCGGACGATCCGCATCGCGCGCTGCGCATCGGCGAGCGGCGCGTCGGCACCCTCGACGTGGCGCGGATCGGGCAGCCGGTAGCGCAGCACGAACAACGTGACGCCGGCCGCGTCCACGAACGCCGGCACCAGCGCCGTGCCCTCCTTGTCGAGCACGACGCGCGCGTAGCCGCCGCCGGGCACGACCAGCAGCGCCGCACCGTTGGGCCGCGCGGGCGCATGCACCGTGAGCTGCGGCGTGCGCACGTCCTCGACGATCCGGTCGGGGCGCGTCGGGTCGGCGCTGCGTTCGGTGATGCGGTCGCCTCCGCCCGGCGATGGCGTCGCCGGCCACAGCGCGATCGTCGGCACGTGCGCCGCAACGGTGGCGGGCGCGGTCAGCGCCGCGTGCGCGCACAGCGCCAGCAGCAGACCCCGAAGCGGGCGGACGACGCTGCGCGACATGGGTGCTCCCCCCTTGGTCAGGATGGCCGGGCGGCGTTTTTGCCGCGCTGCACATTGAAGATGACACCGGTTTACCTTACAAGACATCCCCAGCGGCCGCGTTCTGCGGCGCAGCAACGACCAGGCCAGGAGATCGAGTTTGAACAACGGCACCGCGCATCCGACCGCGCAGGACGCACCTGCGGACACGACCCGGGGCATCGTCGACGCGTTCCTGCACGCACGACGCAACGGCGCCTCGCTTCCCGACTTCCCCGGGCCGATCCCCGACACGCTGGTCGATGCCTACGCCGTGCAGGACGCCGCGATCGCGGCCTGGCCCGACGAGGTCGTCGGCTGGAAGGTCGGCTACATCGCCGCCGAGCGGCGCGACGCCTCGGGCGACGACCGCCTGCTCGGCCCGATCTTCCGGCGCAACCTGCAGCAGGCCGGGCCGGCCACGCGCATCGCGGTGTTCTCCGGCGGCTTCGGCGCGATCGAGGCCGAATACGTACTGCGCCTGGAGGCCGACGCGCCGGCCGACAAGCTCGACTGGACGCCCGAGGAGGCGGCCGCCCATCCGGCGACGCTGTTCGTCGGCCTGGAGGTCGCCAGCAGTCCGCTGGCGACGATCAACGTCCTCGGCCCGCGCGTCGTGATCTCCGACTTCGGCAACAACAACGGCCTGGTTGTCGGCGGCGAGATCGCGGACTGGACCGGCCTGGACGAAGCCGGGCTGCAGGTCGAGAGCCGCGTCGACGGCGCGGTGGTCGGCACCGGCGGCGCGACCACGCTGCCTGGCGGCCTGCGCGCGGCGTTCGCGTTCGCACTGGCGCGCTCGGCGCGGCGCGGCCGGCCGCTGCGTCGGGGCGAGCTGATCGCGACCGGCAATGCCACCGGTATCCACGACGTCGCGCCCGGGCAGCGCGCCGAAGTGGTCTTCGACGGCCATGGCACGATCGCCGCCGACGTCGAGGCCGCCGCGCCCGATGCGCCGGAGGCCGGCGCATGACGACGCGTCGCGGTTTCCTGGCCGGGCTCGGCGCGCTGTGCGCGGCGCCGCTGGTCCCGGCCGCGCTGCGCGCCGACGACGGCGCGACCGTGCTGACCGCGACCGACGTGCACGTCGCCGGCTATCCGACGGTCGAGGCGGTGAAGTGGATCGGCGAGACGCTCGAGCGCGCGACCGGCGGCCGGGTGCGCCTGCGCCAGTACCATTCCGGCCAGCTCGGGCGCGAGGCCGAGGCGATCGACATGGCCCGCTTCGGCGCGATCGACATCACCCGTGTCTACGCCGGTGCGCTCAACAACGCCTTCCCGCTGACCACCGCGCTGTGCCTGCCCTACGCGTTCGATTCGGTCGAGCACATGCGCCATGCGCTCGACGCCGGCGTCGCCCAGACCGTGCTCGACGGCTTCGGCACCCGCGACCTGATCGGCCTTGCGGTCTACGACAGCGGTGCGCGCTGCTTCTACAACACCCGCCACGCGATCCGCACGCCCGCCGACCTGCGCGGCCTGAAGCTGCGCGTGGCCTCGTCGGACATGTTCATCGATCTGATTCGGCTGCTCGGCGCCAATCCCACGCCGATGTCGCTCGGCGACACGTTCTCGGGCATGGAGACGCACATGATCGACGGCGCCGAGAACAACATGCGCAGCTTCCATTCCAGCCGCCACTTCGAGGCGGCGCGCTACTGGTCGCAGAGCGAGCATTCGTACGCCCCGGACATCCTGCTGATCTCGCGCCGCTCGCTCGAATCGCTGGCGCCGGCCGACCGCGACCTGCTGATCGACACCGCACGTGCGTCGGTGCCGGTGATGCGCCGGCTGTGGGACGCGTCGGAAGGCGCGGCGCGACAGGCCGTCGCCGACTACGGCATCGCCTTCAACGATGTCGACACCACGGCATTCCGTGCCGCCGCCGCGCCGCTGCGCGAACGCTACCTGCACCAGCCCGAGCTCCAGGCCCTCTACGCGCGCATCCGCCAGTCGGCCTGACCGCACACGTCCCGCCAAGAACGGAATCCACGATGTCCGAAGACACGACCCTCTCGTCCGATGGCGCCCCCAGGCGCGCGCTCGACCGACTCGCCGACGTCGTCATTGCCGTCGCGGCGATCGCCCTGTTCGGGCTGGTCGTCGTGCAGGGCTGGCAGGTGTTCGCCCGCTACGTGATCAACGATTCGCCCAGCTGGACCGAACCGGTCACGCTGTTGCTGCTCAGCATCGCGATGAGCCTGGGCGCGGCCGCCGGCGTGCACACCAACCGCCATTTCGGTTTCTTCCTGCTGCAGGACCACATGCGTCCGGCGATCCGTCGCCTGGTCGATCTGGTCGTGCCGCTGATCGTGCTGTCGATCGGCGCGGTGCTGGCCTGGTGGGGCGCGGTGCTGCTGCTCGACGGCCTGCACATCAAGGCGGCCGGCGCGCGCCTGCCGCAGAGCATCAACTACCTGCCGCTGTCGATCGGCGGCGCGCTGATGGCGCTGTTCTCGCTCGACCGCTTCATCGGCGCGCTGCGCGCCGCGCCGGCCGGGGAGGGCCGCTGAGATGGGTATCGCGATCCTGTTCTTCGTCTTCGCCGTCCTGCTGATGCTCGGCGTGCCGGTGGCGTTCGCGCTCGCCGCCGCCGCGCTAGCGACGCTGCTGTATCTCGACCTGCCGTCGATCGTGCTGGTGCAGCAGGTATCGGCGGGCATCGGCTCGGCCTCGCTGATCGCCATTCCGCTGTTCATCTTCGCCGGCGAGATCATGATGCGCGGCGGCATCTCCGAGCGCCTGATCTCGCTGGCCTCGTCGTTGGTGGGACGCATGCGCGGCGGCCTGGGCCAGGTGTCGGTGCTCTCGTCGCTGTTCTTCGGCGGCGTGTCGGGCTCGGCGATCGCCGACGTGTCGGCGGTCGGCGGCACGATGATCCCGCAGATGGTCAAGCGCGGCTACGACCGCGATTTCGCGGTCAACGTCAGCATCACCGCGGCGCTGGTCGCGCTGCTGGTGCCGCCGTCGCACAACCTGATCCTGTTCACGGCCGCGGCCGGCGGCGGGCTGTCGATCGCCGACCTGTTCGCGGCCGGCATCGCGCCGGCGTTGCTGATGACGGTGGCGCTGATGCTCACCGGCTACCTGGTCGCCCGCCGGCGCGGCTACGGCGTGGAGATCTTCCCTGGCTGGCGCGCGGTGCTGGTGCGGCTGGTGTCGGCGCTGCCGGGCCTGGGCCTGGTCGCGCTGATCTTCGTCGGCATCCGCATGGGCATCTTCACCGCGGTCGAGAGCGCGGCCGTGGCGGTGGTGTACGCACTGCTGGTGACGATCGTGCTGTACCGCCAGCTGCGCCTGGCCGAGTTCCGGGCGACGATCGTGCACGCGGCGCGCAGCACCGGGGTGATCCTGTTCGTCATCGCCACCGCATCGGTGTTCGGCTGGTTGCTCGCCTACCTGCAGGTGCCGTCGGCCGCGGTCGATTTCCTGCAGTCGTTCGCGCACAGCAAGCTGGCCGTGCTGCTGATGATCATCCTGGTGCTGCTGCTGCTCGGCACCTTCATGGACCTGGCGCCGCTGATCCTGATCTGCACGCCGATCTTCCTGCCGGTGGCGCGCGCCTACGGCATCGATCCGATCCATTTCGGCCTGGTGCTGGTGCTGGCCGGTGGCCTGGGCCTGGTGACGCCGCCAGTGGGATCGGTACTGTTCATCGGCACGGCGATCGGCAAGATCAGCGTGGTCGAGAGCATGCGTTCGATCTGGCCCTTCTGGATCGCGGGCCTCGTGGTGCTGTTGATCGTGGCGCTGTTCCCTGGCCTGTCGCTGTGGCTGCCGGGGGTGCTGCGCGCGGGCTGAGGAACCACACGCCGGGCCTGCCCGCCGGGGCCGGAACGTTACGTCGCCCGCCGCGCCTCGGCGCGGCGCGCGGCGGCCCGGGCCCAGCGCTCGGCGACCTGCGGCGAGGTCAGGCACGCGACGTCGTCGGTGACCGTCGTGACCGCGCGTTCGAGCAGCTGGATGTCGGCCTCGTGCTGGCGCGCGACGTGCGGATCCTCGAAGAAGATCGCGCGCCGGCAACGGCGGTCGAGCACCAGGTCGGCGATCTGCGCATCGCCGCCGAGCGGCCCGCTGTTGAAACGCTGCGCCCACGCCTCGCCGACCGGCCAGCCCCGGCGCCAGGCCAGTTCGTTGAGACGCTGGCCGGTGGTGCCGGTGGCCACGCGCGCGTCGAAGCGCGACAGCAGTTCGAAGTGGCGATCGACGAAGTCGAGCATCTGCGGCTTCATCGCGTCGTGCGCGATCAGCGCGACGGTCTGCGCCTCGAACGCGTGCAGGTCGTCGGCGCCGGGATCGGGCGGCAGGCGGGCATGGATGCGCTCGCATTCGATCCAGTCGCGCGCCGAGGCCACGGTCGACAGGAACGGCTTGCCCTGGATCACGCACTGGCGCTTGAGCGCGACCGCCTCGGGGAAGATCGACGAGGGGTCGACCGGATCGATCAGGTAGACCACGCCGTCGAGCGTGCGACCGTCGCCCAGCCCCACGACCTCGGCGACGAGCTTCATCAGCCCGCCCTCGCGGCCGTAGGGGTAGCGGTGCAGCCCCGCGTGGCCGTCGAGCGCGCGCTGGCGCGCGATCGCGTCGAACGTGCGGCCGACCACGTGCAGGGCGATGTCCAGCTCGCGGATGCCCGCGCCGCTGGCCTCGAGCCAGCGGAACAGCGCGGCATCGCGGTCGGCGTGGTGGCGTCGGTTGGCGGCGAGTCCGAGTCGCATCGGGGCTCCGGGGCAGCGGCGGGAGCGCTGCACGCTAGCACGGTCTGGCGCGCGTGCCGCAGTGCAGGATGCACGCAGCGGCGCGCTCTGCTACGGTCGATTGACCATCGGTGTCATCGACGCGTCGCGTCCCGTGCACCCTCCCGTTCACGCCACCCCCGAGGAGAAGCGAATGCGTTCGCGCCGTTCCCCGTTCCTGGTCGCCGTCTGCGCGGCCGGGCTGTGCCTTGCCGCAGGCGTCGCCGCCGCGCCGCCCGTCCCGTCCGCCGCCGTCCCCGCCAGCCAGGCCTGGGCGCGCGGCATCGAGCACCAGCGCAAGGCCGACCTGGGCGACGGCACGTTCCTCAACCCGGTGTTCGCAGGCGACCGTCCCGATCCGTCGGTGCTCAAGGACGGCGACGACTACTACCTCACGCTGTCCTCGTTCGACGCCTATCCCGGCCTGCCGGTCTGGCACTCGCGCGACCTGGTGAACTGGCAGCCGCTGGGCCATGCGATCACCAAGAACGTCGGCTCGATCTGGGCGCCGGACATCGTCAAGCACGAAGGCCGCTACTACATCTACTTCCCGGCGCGCACCGGCGGTACGGAAGGTGCGGAACGCAGCAACTACGTGGTCTGGGCCGACGACATCCGCGGGCCGTGGAGCGAGCCGGTCGACATCGGGCTGGGCCGCTACATCGACCCGGGCCACGCGGTCGGCGAGGACGGCAAGCGCTACCTGTTCCTGAGCGGCGGCGACTACGTGCAGCTGTCCGACGACGGCCTGTCGGTCGTCGGCGAGCCCAGGCACGTCTACGACGGCTGGCAGTATCCGAAGGACTGGGACGTCGAGGCCTACGCGCAGGAGGGTCCGAAGATCCACAAGCGCGGCGACTGGTACTACATGACCACCGCGGTGGGCGGCACCGCCGGCCCGCCGACCGGGCACATGGTGATCACCGCGCGCTCGCGCTCGATCCACGGCCCGTGGGAGAACTCGCCGCACAACCCGATCGTGCGCACCGTCGACCGCAGCGAGCCGTGGTGGTCGCGCGGCCACGCGACGGTGATCGAGGGCACCGACGACCGCTGGTGGATGATCTACCACGGCTACGAGAACGGCTACTGGACGCTCGGCCGCCAGGCGCTGCTCGAGCCGATCGAATGGACCGACGACGGCTGGTTCGTGGCCAAGGGCGGCGACCTCGGCCAGCCGCTGGCCAAGCCCAGCGGGACCTCGGTCGGCGAGCACGGCATGGCGCTGTCGGACGATTTCCGCGGTGGCCGCCTGGGCCACCAGTGGTCGTTCTTCGACCCGGCTCCGGACGAGTACGCACGCCTGGCGTTCGGCGACGGCACGCTGACGCTGCAGGGCAAGGGCCGCACCCCGCGCGATGCCTCCCCACTGACCGCGATCGCCGGCGACAAGGCCTACCAGTTCGAGGTCGAGATGGAGATCGAGCCGGGCGCGGTCGGCGGCGCGCTGCTGTTCTACAGCGACCGCCTGTACGTCGGCGTGGGCAGCAACGGCGAACGCACGATCATGCACCGCTACGGTCTGGAGCGTCCCAGCGGCGGCCTGCCGCCGGGCAAGGGCGGCAAGCTGTGGCTGCGCGTCACCAACGACCGGCACATCGTCACCTTCCACACCAGCGCCGACGGCCGGAGCTGGGAGAAGTACCCCACGCAGATGGAGGTCTCGGGCTACCACCACAACGTCGCCGGCGGCTTCCTGGCGCTGAAACCGGCGATCTACGCCGCCGGCGAGGGCAAGGTGCATTTCCGCGATTTCCGCTACCGCGCCCTCGACTGAACGCGGTCGGGCGGCGCACGGTGGGGCCACGGAACTGCCGCTAGAATGGAAACCGCACGACAACCGGCCCCTGGGGGACCACGGATGCCCGCAGAGAAGACCACAGCCCGGAGCGGCGCCACGCCACAGCGCGCGGCCACGATCAACGACATCGCCCGCCTGGCGGGCGTGTCGAAGAAGACCGTCTCGCGCATCATCAACCACTCGCCTCTGGTGCGGCAGGACACGCGCGAGAAGGTCGAGGCGCTGATGCGCGAGGTCGGCTACGTGCCCGACCCGCTGGCGCGCGGCCTGGCGTTCCGGCGCTCGTTCCTGATCGGCATGGTCTACGACAACCCGACCGCGCAGTTCATCGTCAACATGCAGTACGGCGCGCTCGACACGCTGCGCGACTCGGGCTACGAGCTGGTCGTACACCCCTGCGACAGCCGCAGCCCGAACTACATCGACGGCGTGCGCCGCTTCGTGCAACAGCAGAAGCTGCACGGCGTGATGCTGGTGCCGCGCGTGTCCGAGGACCAGGCGCTGGCCGAGATGCTGGCCGAGATCGGCTGCCGCTACGTGCGCATCGCCGCGGTGTCGATGGACGCGCCCGAGCGCATGGTCGTCACCCACGACCACGACGGCGCGGCCGAGGTCGCCGACTACCTGCAGTCGCTGGGGCACCGCGACATCGCGATGATCACCGGGCCGCGCGACTACCGTTCCTCGATCGAGCGCTCGACCGGCTTCGTGTCCGGGCTCGAGCGCCGCGGCGTGGTGCTGCCCAAGGCCCGGATCGTCGAGGCGGGCTACACGTTCGAGTCGGGCGTGGCCGCGGCCGAGAAGCTGCTGGGCGCGAAGAAGCGCCCGACGGCGATCTTCTGCGGCAACGACGAGATGGCCGCCGGCGTCTATCGCGTGGCGATGCGCGCCGGCATCAGCATCCCGCGGCAGCTGTCGGTCGTGGGCTACGACGACAGCCCGCTGGCCTCGCGGCTGTGGCCGCCGCTGACCTCGGTGCGCCGCGACACCCGCGACACCGGCCGGATCTCGGCGGCGATGCTGCTGCAGCCCGAAGGCGCGCCGCGTCAGCTGGCGAGCGTGCGGCCGCACCTGGTGGTCCGCGACTCCTGCCAGCCGCCCGGCTAGGGCGCCATCCCGTGCCCGGGCGGATGCCGCGGGCGGGTGACGGCGGCGCCCCGGGGCGTGCGTCGGGGCCGGTGCCCGGCGCGCCTTTCGGGGCCGGACGCTTCCCAGACACGACATCGGACGCGCTGCCGAACCGGTTTGCGGCGGCGCGGTATGACACCGGTTACCGAAAGACCTAGAATGCCCGTTCCCGACGTACCGCCGCTCGGAGCCGCCATGTACCAGAAGACCTATCACGCCACCCATCCCGGGGTGATGCAGGGCATCGACAACGACGCGCTGCGCGATCTGTACCTGCTCGACGGTCTGTTCGCCGACGACGCGATCCGCCTGAGCTACACGCACTACGAGCGCTTCGTGATCGGCGGTGCGGCGCCCGTGTCGCAGTCGGTCGCGCTGCCGGTGCAGACCGAGCCGGCCTCGGCGGCGGGACGGCCGTTCCTGGAGCGCCGCGAACTGGGCGTGGTCAACGTCGGCGCCGGTCCCGGCACGGTAACCGTCGACGGGACCGCGTACGCGCTCGCGCCCAGGGACGGGCTGTACGTGCCGATGGGCAGCGCGGAGGTCGTGTTCGCGTCCGATGACGCCGCCACGCCGGCGAAGTTCTATCTGGCGTCCACGCCCGCGCACGCGCGCTTCGAGACGAAGAAGATCTCGATCGCCGACGCGGTGCCGCTCGAGCGCGGATCGCTTGCGACCAGCAACGAGCGCACGATCTACCAGTACATCGTGCCGGCGACGTGCGCGTCCTCGCAGCTGCTGCTGGGCCTGACGATCCTCAAGCCCGGCAGCGTCTGGAACACGATGCCGCCGCACCTGCACGACCGGCGCAGCGAGGTCTACTTCTACTTCGACCTGGGTGCCGACGAGCGCGTCTACCACTTCATGGGCGAGCCGCACGCGCAGCGCCACATCGTCGTCGCCGACGGCGAGGCGGTCGTGTCGCCGCCGTGGTCGATCCACATGGGCGCCGGCACCTCGAACTACTGCTTCATCTGGGCCATGGGCGGCGAGAACCTCGACTACACCGACATGCACGTGCTCGACATCTGCCAGCTCAAGTGACGTTTCCGCCGCGCCGCGCGCGGCATCCCGCCACCGCTCCACAGGAGAGTTCCACCATGACGAATCCGTTCAGCCTCGAAGGCAAGGTCGCGCTGGTCACCGGCGCCAACACCGGGCTGGGGCAGGGCATCGCGCTGGCGCTGGCGCAGGCCGGCGCCGACATCGCCGCGGCCGGCATCCAGCCGCCGAGCGAGACGCAGGCCAAGGTCGAGGCGCTGGGCCGGCGCTTCGTCGCCATCGAGGCGAACCTGATCAGCATCGAGCCGGTCGAGCGCGTGTTGCGCGAGACGCTCGATGGCTTGGGCCGCCTCGACGTGCTGGTCAACAACGCCGGCCTGATCCGCCGTGCCGACGCGGTCGATTTCAGCGAGCAGGACTGGGACGACGTGATGAACGTCAACATCAAGTCGGCGTTCTTCCTGTCGCAGGCCGTGGGCCGCCACTTCATCGCCAACGGCGGCGGCAAGATCATCAACATCGCCTCGATGCTGTCGTTCCAGGGCGGCATCCGCGTGCCGTCCTACACCGCCAGCAAGTCGGGCATCGCCGGCATCACCCGCCTGCTGGCCAACGAGTGGGCCGGCAAGGGCATCAACATCAATGCCATCGCCCCCGGCTACATGGCGACCGACAACACCGCGCAGCTGCGCGCCGACGAGGCCCGCAACCAGGCCATCCTCGAGCGCATCCCGGCCGGTCGCTGGGGCGAGCCGTCGGACCTGGGCGGCACGGCGGTGTTCCTCGCCAGCCGGGCCTCCGACTACGTCAACGGCGCGGTGATCCCGGTCGACGGCGGCTGGCTGGCGCGCTGATCCACGCCCGTTTTCCGGCGGGTCCGCCACGGCGGGCCCGCCGCGCTTCCCTTCGAACACGCAAGAGAGACACGCAATGAAAATCGCACTGATGCAGGAATTCAGCCAGGCCGCCAAGAACCCGGTCGTGCTGGAACAGCTCCAGACCGTTGCCGCCGATCGCGGCCACACGGTCTTCAACGTCGGCATGGACGGCGACAACGACCACCGCCTGACCTACATCCACCTGGGCATCTGCGCCGCGCTGCTGCTCAACGCCAAGGCCGTCGATTTCGTCGTCGCCGGCTGCGGCACGGGCCAGGGCGCGATGATGTCGCTCAATGCCTGGCCGGGTGTCTACTGCGGCTACTGCATCGAGCCGACCGACGCCTTCCTGTTCGCGCAGGTCAACAACGGCAACGCGCTGGCGCTGCCGTTCGCCAAGGGCTACGGCTGGGGCGCGGAAATCAACATCCGCTACATCTTCGAGAAGGCGTTCGACGGCGAGCGCGGACAGGGCTACCCGGCCGAGCGCAAGGAATCGCAGATGACCAACGCCGGCATCCTGGCCGACGTCAAGAAGGGCGCGTCGAAGGACTTCGTCGAAGGCCTCAAGGCGATCGACCAGGAACTCGTGAAGCAGGCCGTCGGCGGCGAGCGCTTCCAGAAGGCGTTCTTCGACAACGCCAAGGACGAGGCCATCGTCGCCTACGTCAAGGGCGTGCTGGGCCGGTAAGCCCCGCGCGACACCAACGCACGACGCAGGCCGCCGCCAGGGCGCGGCGGCCTGCGGTTCGTCCCCGATTTCCGGCGGAGCGCCCTCACGATGAAACGTCTGTTGTCGCTGCTGCTCCTGGGTGCTGCGGGCACCGCGCTCGCCGCGCCCCCCGCAGCGCATCGCATCTTCATCGCCGGCGATTCCACCGCGGCCACATACGGTCCCGAGCGCGCGCCGCAGGCAGGCTGGGGCCAGAAGCTGCCGGACTGGACCGCCGACGGCTGGGAAGTCCGCAACCACGCCGTGGGCGGGCGCAGCACGCGCAGTTTCATCGACGAAGGCCGGCTCGACGCGATCGCCCGCGAGATCGGCGCAGGCGACGTGCTGCTGATCCAGTTCGGCCACAACGACGCCAGGCGCGAGGACACTGCGCGCTACACCGATCCTGCGACCGACTACCCGCAACTGCTGCGGCGCTTCGTGGAGGTCGCGCGCACGCGCGGCGCCACGCCGGTTCTGATCACCCCGGCCGCCCGAATGCTCTACGACTTCCGTTCGCTGCTCGACACGCATGGCCGCTACACGCTGGCAATGCGGGACCTGGCGACCCGCGAGGGCGTGGCGCTGATCGATCTCGATGCCGCGTCCAGCGACTGGATCCGCGCGCATGGCGAGGACGGCGCCAAGCCCTATTTCATGTTGACGCAGGGCAAGGCCGACGGCACCCATTTCAGCGAGGCCGGTGCCGATGCCATCGCCTGCCTCGTCGCGGCCGGCTGGCGCGGCATCGATGCCGAGGCGCCGGTCAAGCCCGTGACCGCGGCCGAGTGCGAGGCATTGCCGGCACCGGCCGCAGCGGCGGTGTCGCCATCGGTCGTCGTGCAGGAGCGCCACATCGCGATCGAACAGCCCGGCCCGCACGACGGGCTCGGCACGACCACGGCGTATCCGTTCTTCGACGATGCCACCGGCCTGGACCTGGTGTTCCGCAAGCGCGCGCTGCATCCCGGCGCGACCATCGGCGACCACGTCAACGACAAGGACGAGATCTACTACGTGCTGTCGGGCCGCGGGCGACTGGTGCTCGGCGACACCGTGCGCGAGGTCGGCCCGGGCGATGCGATCCTGACCCGCGACGGCGACCGCCATGCGCTCGACCAGGTCGGCGACGAAGACCTGGTGATCTTCATCGTGTACCGGCCGGTGCGGCTGAGGGATTGCGGGGACAGGCCCGTGCCCCCACCCGACGCGCGTTGCGCGTCGACCTCCCCCGCGGGCGGGGGAGGTGGGATCGCGACAAGCTGAGTCGCCGCGCCGCTCCTTCCCCACGCTGCGCCGGCGGAGCCGGCGTCGCCCTCCTCGCGGGCGGGGGAGGTGAGATCGCGGCGCACCAAGTCGCCGCGCCGCTCCTTCCTCACGCTATGTCGGCGGTGCCGGCGTCGACTCTCCTCGCGAGCGGGGGAGTGAGATCGCGGGATGCTGAGTCGCCGCGCCGCGCCGCTCCTTCCCCCGTAGAACGGGGGAAGGCTGGGATGGGGGCGCCCTTCGCGTCAGCGTGTCGGCGCTGCGCGTGGCTCGGTGGGTTTCTCGGTGGGCGCGTCGGGCGGTGGTGTGCAGGCGGCGAGGCCGAGCAGCAGCGCCGTGACCCACATCGTCAGACGGAGGCGGCTCGCGGTCGGGGCAAAGCGGCGGAACGTCGGCATCGTGGCGGTCTCCCCGATGGCAGGCTCGGCGGTATCCTACGCGCAGTCGAATCGAGGACGTGTCGATGGATCCGCAGCGCTGGCGCCTGGACGGGCAACGTGCCCTGGTCACCGGTGGCAGTGCCGGCATCGGGCGGGCGATCGCGCGCGAGCTGGCGGGTTTCGGCGCCACGGTGCTGATCGTGGGCCGCAATGGCGACGCACTCGAGGCCACGCGCGAGGAACTGCTGGAAGAGTTTCCGCAGGCCGACGTCCGTGCGCTGATCGCCGACGTCGTCGACGAAGAGCAGCGCGGCGAGATCCTCGACTGGGTCGAGGACCAGGGCGAGGGGCTGAACATCCTCGTCAACAACGCCGGCGGCAACGTACCGCGCGCGGCGACCGAGTACGGCGAGGACGAGTGGCGCGAGATCTTCGAGATCAACGTGTTCAGCGCGTTCGAACTCACCCGCCTGGCGCACCCGCTGCTCACCCGCCACGCCAGTTCCAGCGTGGTCAACGTCGGTAGCGTCTCGGGCATCACCCACGTGCGCACCGGCGTGGTCTACGGCATGAGCAAGGCCGCGTTGCACCAGATGACGCGCAACCTCGCCGCCGAATGGGCCGAGGACGGCGTGCGCGTCAACGCGGTCGCGCCGTGGTACATCCGCACCCGGCGCACGTCCGGGCCGCTGGCCGATCCCGACTATCTCGACGAGGTGCTGTTGCGCACCCCGATGGGCCGCATCGGCGAGCCGGAGGAAGTGGCCGCGGCGGTTGCGTTCCTGTGCCTGCCGGCCGCCGGCTACATCACCGGCGAATGCATCGCCGTCGACGGCGGGTTCCTGCGCTACGGCTTCTGAGGCCCGGCGTATCGCGCGAGGCGGCGCGCCGGCGCCGCGGGCTGTGCTGCGGCGGCGCTCAGGTGGCGTCGGCCGCGCAGGTGCTGCCGTCGCGGAGCGCGCGCAGCCGTTCGTAGGCCTGCCGCAACGCGTCGGCGGTGGCGCGGTCGGCGTAGCGCCAGCGGAATTCCGCCTCGCGCAGCCGGGCGTCCCAGGCCTCGCACAGCGCGTCGGCAGCCACCGCCTCGCAGGTGTCCTCGACGCGTTCGCAGGCCTGGCCGGCGCCCATGCCGGGCAGGCCGCCGATGCCCACCGTCTGCATCGGCCGGCAGCGTGCGGGCGGCGCGGCCTCCTCGCGCCATGCGATGTGGCCGTCGTAGCTGCGGCAGGCGTACAGCGGGGGCGGCGGCGCGAGCATGGCCGAGGGATCGACGGACGGGGCGGCCGGCGCGTCGCGAGGGGCGCGCGGCGTCGTTGCGGGTGCCGGGCGGGTGGGCGCGACGTAGGCGGGCATCGGTGCCGCGATCTCGACGACCCGGCGCTGCTGTTGTTGCCCCGCCGCGCACGGCGTGCCGTTCTGGAACGTCACCGCGCCGTCGGCATCGGTGCAGCGGTAGATGACGGTGTCGGCGGCGGCCGCGCCGACGGCGAACGCCGCCAGCAGCGCCGTGGCCGCGGCGCGGGTGGCGTGCCCGCTCATCGCCCGCAGTCCTGGCCGAGGCGGGCGTTGATCGCGGTCTCCTCGCCGCGAAGTCGCGCGCGTTCGCTCGGCTGCGCGTTGAAGAACCGGCGCCGGATCTCCTCGCGGCGGTCGGCGAGCAGGCTGCAGACCTCCGCCTGCGGCAGTGGCCGGCAGTCGTCGCGGATCCAGGTGCCGGCGCCGCCGTAGCCGCCGCGCACCGGCCTGCGGGCGTCGATGTCGACATCCAGCCGGCCGCCGCCGGTCCCGGCCTCGACGCCGATCCGCGTCGACGGCCCCCGTCGCGGTGGTCCGTAGCCCATCGTCCACAGCGGCACCCAGCGCGGATTGCCCTCCGACGAATCGCTGGTGTATTGGCTGCCGTCCGGACGCACGCAGCGGTACATCGGCATCGGCGGGCGGACCACGACGACCTGCGGAGGCGGGGGCGCGGGTGCGGCTGCCGCGGTCGTCGCCGGCACCGCCGGTCGCGGCGCCGGCACCGCATCGACCGGGCGCGTCATCGTGCGCACCTCTTGGCGATGGCCGTCGGTGCACGGCGAGTCGCGCAGCGCGACCTGCCCGCGCGCATCGGTGCACCGGTACACGACGACGTCGTCGCGGGCGGCGGCCGGGGACGAGACGCCGGCGGCGCATGCGGTCAGGACGAGGAGGCTCGGGACGAGGCGCATGCCGCCATGATGCGACGCCGTGCCGGCGCGCGAAACCGCCCGCGGACGCGCGGTCTCTGCTGCGCTGCAGCATGTAATCGATTTCATGCGGTGTTAGCGTCCGCGCCACGCATGAATGGGCCTCGCGGATGGCTGGGGTGGAAAAGCGGATGCCGCGGCGCCGAGGGGGCGGCGAATCGCTGGATCGGACGTGCCGCCGCGGGCGGCGCGCCGCACTGCGCGTGGCCGGGCGACAGGCGCCCGATCGCGGGGCCGCCGGCCGATGGACGCGCCTGTGCGGTGGGATTACGATGCGCGCCGGATCGTGACCCACGTCCGCCTTCCGGGATCCGGCGAGCGGGCGAATGCCGCGGTCTCCGGCGTTCGCCGCGACGCGCCCCAGCGCGCCCCGTGGCCTGCGCGATCGGTGGAGACCGATCCGGCCTGGAGCGGATGCGGACACGCATCGGCGCTCTTTCCCGCGACGTCCTGGAGTCTGGCGCGTCGGCGTCGTCCGGTCCGCAACGCCCGCTGCCGCGCGCAGCGCACGTCCGGTCGCCGGCCCGCCGATGGTCCGGGCCGTTTCCCGTTTCCGCATGCACCGGTCCCGCACCGGCGCATGCCTGCGCACGGACTCGCCGTTCCGCTGTCTCGTCCCACGTCGCTGTCCTGTTCTTTCCTACTACCGAAAAAGCCCCTGGAGGGGATGTCATGAACGCTACCCGTTCGCCGCACGCTCCCAAACCCGCCCTGCTGGCCTGCGCGCTGGCCGGCTGCCTGGCCGTCGCCGCGCCCGCCTTCGCACAGTCCACCAGCGCCACGCTGCGCGGCCAGGTGACCACGCAGGCCGGTGCCGAGGCCGGCGCCACGGTGACCGCGACCAACGTCGCCACCGGCGCGGTGCGCCGCGTGCAGACCAACGCCAACGGCGCCTACACGCTCGCCGGCCTGCCGCCGGGCACCTACCGTGTCGAGGCCGGCGGCCAGAGCGAGACCGTCACCGTGTCGGTGGCCTCGTCCGTGACGCTCGATCTCGTCGGCGCGGCCGCGCAGGCCCCGGCCAGCGGCGAGGTCACCGACATCGGCGGCGTGACCGTCACCGCGCCGGCGCTGCGCGAAGTGCGCACGCCCGAGGTCGGCAACACGATCTCGCTGCGCCAGATCCAGCAGCTGCCGCAGGCCACGCGCAACTTCCTCGAGTTCGCCGACACCGTGCCGGGCATGCAGTTCAAGATCGACGCCCAGGGGCGCGCGACGCTGCGCGCCGGCGCGACCAACACCAGCTCGTCGAATCTCTACATCGACGGCGTGAGCCAGAAGAGCTACGTGCAGCAGGGCGGCGTCGCCGGCCAGAACGAGAGTCCCGGCAACCCGTTCCCGCAGCTGGCGATCGGCGAGTACAAGGTCATCACCTCCAACTACAAGGCCGAGTACGGCCAGGTCAGCGGCGCGGCGATCACCGCGGCCACGCGCTCGGGCACCAACGAGTTCGAAGGCGAGATGTTCTACCGCTTCACCAACGAGCGCATGCGCGCAAAGCGTCCCGACGAGGCCGACAAGGACGACTCGCAGGTCAAGGAATACGGCTTCGCGTTCGGCGGTCCGATCGTCGAGGACCGCATGCACTTCTTCGTCGCCTACGAGGGCAAGGAGAACGTCTACGCGCGCTCGGTGCAGCCCGACGCGGCATCCGGCGACGCCTACCTGCGCCTGCCCGAGAACCTGCGCAGCTACTACGGTGCGACCACGCTGCCGTTCGAGGAGGACCTGTACTTCGCCAAGCTCAGCTGGGACATCGGCGACAACGACCGCCTGGAGCTGAGCGGCCAATACCGCGACGAGGACGTGGTCGGCAACGTCGGCGGCGTCAGCACGCCCGAGCACGGCGATGCGCGCATCAACGAGGACAAGCGCGTCAACCTCAAGTGGATGCACTACGGCCAGAGCTTCTACAACGAGCTGACCGTCAGCCAGCAGGATTCGCAGAATTCCAGGCTGCCGGTCTCCTACGGCAACGGCATCAGCTACAAGGTCATCAACCGCATCCCGACGGTGCAGGAAGCCACGCTGCTGCAGGTCGGTCCGGCCAGCGGCTTCAGCCAGCAGGCGCAGCGCCAGAAGGGCTGGTCGCTGCAGAACGACCTGACCTTCAACAGCTTCGAATTCAAGGGCGAGCACACCATCAAGGTGGGCGTGAACTACCGCGACATCGACCTGGAATCGAGCGACGGCGTGGCGGTCAATCCGCAGTTCGAATGGGAGGTCGACGCGGCGACCGGCCAACTCGCCACGCAGCCCTATCGTGTGGTGTTCATCGCGCCGTTCGAGACGCCCGGGCTGACGCCGGTCGTGCAGACCTCGGCCAAGCAGTACGGGTTCTACATCCAGGACGACTGGCAGGTGAACGACCACCTGATGCTGAACTTCGGCGTGCGCTGGGACTACGAGGACGTGCCGGCCTACACCGATCACGTGACGCCGCAGGCGTTCGTCGACGCGCTCTACGCCGCCGATCCGCAGAACCCCGGCCAGCGCTGGGTCGACCGCTGGATCAACGGCGGCATCAATGCGATCAACCCGCTCGACTACATCAGCACCGGCGGCAACCGCGAGAACTTCAAGGACGCCTGGGCCCCGCGCGTGGGGTTCTCCTACGACCTGGGCGCCGACGAGCGCCACGTGATCCACGGCGGCGCCGGCCGGTCCTACGACCGCAACCTGTTCCGCGATCTCGCGTTCGAGCGCCACAAGGGCTCGATCTCGCAGGTGCGCCTGGAGTTCGCCGATCCGGCGACCGGCCAGTGCCTCACGCTCTCCGGACCGTCCTGCGTGGCGTGGGATCCGGCGTTCACGGGCGGCTCGGAGGTGCTGGCCGGGATCGGCGGCGCCCGCAACGCGGCCGAGGCGTACCTGCTCAACAACGACCTCAAGACGCCCTATACCGACCAGTTCAGCCTGGGCATGAGCAACCAGGTGGGCGAGTGGCTGACCGACGTCACCGTGCAGCGCATCCTCGCCCGCGACGGGTTCGGCTACACATTGGGCAACCGCTATCCCGACGGCGACTTCTTCGGCGAGACGGGTGGCCCGCCGTGGGGGGCGTCCGACCGCGTGCCGACCGGCTTCGGCGGCGTGATCCTGGGCGACAACGGCGTCGAGCAGCGCAGCACGCAGATCCTGCTGTCGGCTGACAAGCCGTACACGAAGGCATCGGGCTGGGGCGCCAACATCGCCTACACCCACACCCAGGCGCGCCAGAACAGCCGCAACAACGACAGCCAGTTCGACTACTTCGACAAGGCGCGGCTGCAGTACTTCCCGTTCGTGAAGTCGAGCAACCAGCCCAAGCACCGCCTGTCGGCCTCGGCCTCGGTCGACGGGCCGTGGGGCGTGACCTACGGCGCCAAGCTCGTGCTCGAGACCCCCAATCCGATCAACACCGTGGCCTGCTACGGCGCGGACGGCTGGGACGGTTCGACCTGCCAGCTCGTCGGCTTCGTGCCGCCGGGCAATGGCAGGTTCCTGGTCGGTGGCGACATCTTCAGCTACCGCACCGTGGACCTGCAGGCGACCAAGGAGTTCGTGCTGGCCGGCGACACGCGCCTGACCGCGCGCGTCAACCTGCTCAACGCGTTCAACTTCAAGAACTTCGACAGCTACGTCTACGGCGGTCCGGACGGCGCCAACAACTACTTCGGCCAGGACGGCCAGCTCGACACCGGCTACGTGTCGGTCAACCGCAACGCCGGGGTCTTCTACTTCCCGCGCACGCTGACCGTGGAGCTGGGCCTGAAGTTCTGAGGCGGGCTGCATCGACGCAACGGACAACGGGGCCTTCGGGCCCCGTTCTTCGTTGCGGCGTGGCGTCGGGCCCCTGCGCGGCCGCGTCGCCGGGCGTGCGGGCCCGGCCGATCAGATCGCGTCGAGCGCCGACCGCGCGATCTCTCCGCCGGCCTGCCGGCGCAGCATGCGGGCGATGCTTGCGGCCGCGTCGCGGCCCTCCTGCACGGCGGTGACGACCAGGTCGGCGCCGCGCACCGCGTCGCCGCCGGCGAACACCCGGTCGTGCGCGGTCTGGTACGGCAGCCGGCGCTCGCCGCCGACGCGGATGCGGCCGTTGCCGGTGCCCTGCGCCTCGATGCCGTGCGGGTCGAGCCAGGCCGGCACCACCGGCGAGAAACCGAATGCGATGATGACCACGTCGGCCTCGAGCGTCGACTCGCTGCCCGCGACCGGCACCGCCGCGCGGCGGCCGTTCGCGTCCGGTTCGCCGAGCCGGGTCTCGATCATGCGCACGCCGGCCGCGTGCCCGGCCGCGTCGGCCTCGATCGCCAGCGGCTGGCGGTTGAACAGGAACCGCACGCCTTCCTCGCGCGCGTTGGCGACCTCGCGCGCCGAGCCGGGCATGTTGGCTTCGTCCCGGCGATAGGCGCAGGTCACGCTGGCCGCGGCCAGGCGGATGGCCGAGCGCACGCAGTCCATGCCGGTGTCGCCGCCGCCGAGCACGACCACGCGCTTGCCGGCAAGCTTCGGCAGCGTCAGCGTGTCCTCCCAGCCGGCGATCGGCCGGCCCCAGGTGTCGCCGCCGGTGACGATGCGGCCGTTGTGCACGAGGAACGGCAGCGCCGGCAGCACGCCGGGCAGGTCCTGGCCGGCCAAGCCGCCATCGGTGTAGCGGTAGGCGCCGGTGCCCAGGAACACCGCGTCGAAGTCTTCCAGCAGCGCGGCGAGCGCGACGTCGCGCCCGACCTCGACGCCGAGCCGGAACGTCACGCCCATGCCTTCGAGCACCTCGCGTCGCCGGGCGATGACCGCCTTGTCGAGCTTGAAGCTGGGGATGCCGAACTGCAGCAGCCCGCCGATCTGCTCGTAGCGGTCGAACACGACCGCGCCGATGCCCGCGCGCACCAGCCGGTCGGCGCAGGCCAGGCCGGCGGGGCCGGCACCGATCACCGCGACGCGGCGCCCGGTGGCCACGACCTTCGACAGGTCCGGCCGCCAGCCCTGCGCGAACGCGGTGTCGACGATGTACTTCTCGACCGCGCCGATCGTCACCGCGCCGAAACCGTCCTCCAGCGTGCACGCGCCCTCGCACAGCCGGTCCTGCGGGCACACGCGGCCGCACATCTCCGGCAGCGGGTTGGTCTCGTGGCACAGCGCCGCGGCCTCGTGCACGCGCCCTTCCTGCACCAGCTTGAGCCAGTTGGGGATGTAGTTGTGCACCGGGCACTTGGCCTCGCAGTACGGGTTGCCGCAGTCCAGGCAGCGGTCGGCCTGGTGCTCGGCTTCCGATGGCCCGAAGCCGCCGTAGAGCTCGTTCCAGTCGCCCGCCGTGCGCAGCGCCAGCGGCACCCGCGCCGGCATCTCGCGCGGTTCCTCGAGGAAGCGGAAGATGTCGTGTTTCATCGCAAATCTCCCCTGTAGGAGCGGCGCTTGTGCTGGCATCCCCTGTTCGGGGACGCGCGAAGAAGCTCTACCGGTAAAGCCCGATCGCGCGCAAGCGCGCTCCTACAGAAGCGGATCGTCCTCACGCGGCGCGCCTCAGGTCCTCGGCCAGCGCCGCCAGGCTCGCGGCCTTGGGCTTGACCAGCCAGAACTTGCCGACGAAGTCGCGGAACTCGTCGAGGATGCGCGCGCTCCAGGCGCTGCCGGTCAGCCGGGCATGGGCCTCGATCAGGTCGCGCAGGTGCGAGCGGTAGTTGTCGAAGGCTTCGGGGGTGACGCGCAGGATGTCGATCAGCTCGTGGTTGTAGCGGTCGACGAAATCGCGGTCGAGGTCGAGCACGTAGGCGATGCCGCCGGTGAAGCCGGCGCCGAAGTTCAGGCCGGTGCGGCCCAGCACCGCGACCGCGCCGCCGGTCATGTACTCGCAGCAGTGGTCGCCGGCGCCTTCGATCACCGCGACCGCGCCGGAGTTGCGCACGCCGAAGCGCTCGCCCGCGCGGCCCGCGGCGTACAGCTCGCCCCCGGTCGCGCCGTACAGGCAGGTGTTGCCCAGGATCGGCGTGAGCCGCGACTCGAACGCGCTGCCGGCCGGCGGGCGCAGCACGATGCGGCCGCCGGCCATGCCCTTGCCGACGTAGTCGTTGGCCTCGCCCTCGAGCTCGAGGTGCAGGCCGCCGGCGTTGAACGCGCCCAGGCTCTGGCCCGCGGTGCCGCGCAGGCGCAGCGTCAGCGGCCTGTCGGCCATGCCGGTGTTGCCGTGCACCCGCGCGATCGCGCCCGACAGGCGCGTGCCGATGCTGCGGTCGGTGTTGCGGATCTCGAAGTCGTGGGTGCCGCCGTCGCCGCGCTCGATCGCCTTCGACACGCGCGCATCGAGCGCGGCGGCCAGGCCGTCGGGCGGCGCCTGCAGCGCCGGCGCGCCGCAGTAGGCCAGCGGCTTGTCGGGATCGCGGCGCAGCAGCATCGACAGGTCGATGTCGACGTGGTCGCGCGTGCGCCGCAGATGCTGCTCGAGCAGATCGGTGCGGCCGACGATCTCGTCGAGCGAGCGCGCGCCCAGCGCCGCCAGATGCTCGCGCACGTCCTCGGCGACGTTGCGGAAGAACGCCTCGACGCGCTCGGGCAGGCCCTTGTAGTGGTGCTCGCGCAGGCGCGGGTCCTGCGTCGCCACGCCGGTGGCGCAGTTGTTGAGGTGGCAGATGCGCAGGTACTTGCAGCCCAGCGCGATCATCGGCGCGGTGCCGAAGCCGAACGTGTCGGCGCCCAGCAGCGCGGCCTTGACCACGTCCAGGCCGGTCTTGAGCCCGCCGTCGGTCTGCAGCAGCACGCGGTCGCGCATGTCGTTGAACTGCAGCGCCTGGCGCGCCTCCGACAGGCCCAGCTCCCACGGCGCGCCGGCGTAGCGGATCGAGCCCAGCGGGCTGGCGCCGGTGCCGCCGTCGTGGCCGGAGATCGTGATCAGGTCGGCGCCGGCCTTGACCACGCCGGCGGCGATCGTGCCGACCCCCGCGTGGCTGACCAGCTTGACCGAGATCAGCGCCTGCGGGTTGACCTGGCGCAGGTCGAAGATCAGCTGCGCCAGGTCCTCGATCGAGTAGATGTCGTGGTGCGGCGGCGGCGAGATCAGGCCGATGCCCGGCTTGGCGTAACGCAGCCGCGCGATCAGCGCGTCGACCTTGCTGCCCGGTAGCTGGCCGCCTTCGCCGGGCTTGGCGCCCTGGGCGACCTTGATCTGCAGCACCTCGGCGTTGATCAGGTACTCGGGGGTCACGCCGAAGCGGCCCGAGGCGATCTGCTTGATCTTGCTGCGCCGCTCGCTGCCGTAGCGCGCCGGGTCCTCGCCGCCCTCGCCGGAGTTGCTGCGCCCGCCGAGCCGGTTCATCGCGATCGCCAGCGCCTCGTGCGCCTCGGGCGAAAGCGCGCCCAGGCTCATCGCCGCCGAGTCGAACCGGCGCACGATCGCCGAGACCGGCTCGACCTCATCAATCGGCACCGGCGCAGCCGCGGCGCGCGGTCGCAGCAGGTCGCGCAGCGCGGCCGGCGGCCGGGTGTCGACGAAGCCCGAGTAGCGGCGCCAGTCCTCGCGCGCGCCGGTGACCACCGCGCGCTGCAGCGCCTGCACCACGTCGGGATTGAACTGGTGGTACTCGCCGCCGTGCACGTAGTGCAGCAGGCCGCCGGGCTCGGGCAGCGCGGTGTCGTCCCAGCCCTGCGCGGCGAGCGCCCGGGCGTCGGCCTCGAGGCGTGCGAAGCCGGCGCCGCCGATGCGGGACGGCGTGCCCTCGAAACACAGCGCGACGACCTCGGCGTCGAGGCCGACGATCTCGAACAGCTGCGCGCCGCGGTAGCTGGCGATGCTGCCGATGCCCATCTTCGACAGGATCTTCAGCAGGCCCTTGCGCACGCCGCGGCGGTAGCTGCGGCCCAGCTGCAGCATCTCGTCGCCGGCCTGGGTCGGGATCACCCCGCGCCGGCCCAGCGCGTGCAGCGTCTGGTAGGCGAGATAGGGATAGACCGCGGTCGCGCCGTAGCCGATCAGGCAGGCGACGTGGTGCGGGTCGCGCGCGGTGCCGGTCTCCACGACCAGGTTCGCGTCGCAGCGCAGGCCGGCGCGCACCAGGTGCAGGTGGATCGCGCCGGTCGCCAGCAGCGCATGCACCGGCGCGGTGCCGCGCCTGGGATAGCGGTCGCTCAGCAGCAGGATCTCCACGCCCTCGCGCACCGCGGCCTCGGCCTCGGCGCACAGCCGGCGCAGCGCGGCCTCCAGCGTCTCGTCCTGCCCGAAGTACAAGTGCAGCAGCCGGTTGGCCTGCTCGAAGCGCGGCAGCGCGAGCAACTGCCGCAGCTTGCGCTGCGAGAGCACGGGCGAGTTCAGCAGCACGTGGTGCACGTTCTCGGCGCGGTCGAGGAACAGGTTGCCCTCGCGCCCGATCTGCGTGGCCAGGGTCATGACCCCGCCCTCGCGCAGCGGGTCGATCGGCGGGTTGGTGACCTGCGCGAACGCCTGCCGGAAGCCGTCGTAGAGCGGGCGCACGCGCTGGCTGATCGCCGCCATCGGCACGTCGTCGCCCATCGAGCCGATGCCTTCCTGCTCGGTCTGCGCCAGCGGCCGCAGCACCGATTCCTGTTCCTCGCGGGTGAGCTGGAACAGCTTCTGGAACGCGAGCAGGGTGTCGGCCGGGAAGGGTTCTGCGGCCAGCGCCGGGTCGATCAGCTCGGTGTGCAGGTAGCTCATGCCGCGCTTGAGCCACTGCTTGTACGGCGCGCGCGCGCGGTTGACCGCGTCGATCGCGTCGTTGTCGAGCAGCGTGCCGGCGGCCAGATCGATCGCGATCATCTCGCCCGGCCCGAGCTTGCCCTTGGCCTTGACCCGCTCGGGCGCGACGTCCCACACGCCGGTCTCGGAGGCGATCACGAAGATGCCGTCGTTGGACAGCGTCCAGCGCGCCGGGCGCAGGCCGTTGCGGTCGAGCGTGCAGGCCGCGTGCCGGCCGTCGCACATCACCACACCGGCCGGACCGTCCCAGGGTTCGGAATTGATCGCGTAGTACTCGTAGAACGCGGCGAGGTCGGCGTCCTTGTACTCCAGCGACTGGGTCGCCGGCGGCATCAGGATGCGCATGGCCTGCAGCAGGTCCATGCCGCCGAGCAGCAGCCACTCAAGCATGTTGTCGAGCGTCTGCGAATCGGAGCCGTGCATCGTGACCGGCGCGTCGAACTCGCCGATGTCGAGCAAGGGCGATGCCCACACGCCGCGGCGCGCCTGCGCCCAGCGCCGGTTGCCCTCGATGCTGTTGATCTCGCCGTTGTGCGCCAGCCGGCGGAACGGATGCGCCAGCGGCCAGCGCGGCAGCGTGTTGGTCGAGAAGCGCTGGTGGAACACCACCGTGACCGCGGCCAGGTCCGGCCGTGCGAGGTCGGGGAACAGCTGCGTGAGATGGCTCGGCAGCACCATGCCCTTGTAGCCGAGCAGGCCGGGGGTCAGGCCGACGACGTAGAAGTCCTCCACCTCGCGCAGCGCCTGCTCGGCGCGCCGGCGCGCCAGGTACAGCGCGCGCTCGAATGCCGGCGCATCGTCGCCGTCGGCCTCGACGAACACCTGCTCCACGCGCGGCCGCGACGACAGCGCCAGGCGGCCGAGCGCGGCGGTGTCGAGCGGCACCTCGCGCCAGCCCAGGGTGCGCACGCCCAGCGCCCCCAGGCGCGTGGACAGGACCTCGCGGCATCGCGCGGCGGCCGCCGCGTCGTGCGGCAGGAACACCATGCCGGCCGCAACGCGCGAGGCGGCGGCCGGGAACCCGGATTCGGCGGCGAGCGTGCGCACGAAGGCCTCGACGCCGACCAGCATCACGCCGCAACCGTCGCCCGACAGGCCGTCGGCCGCGATGCCGCCGCGGTGCGCCATGCGCGCGAGCGCCTGCAGCGCGCCGTCGACGATCTCGCGCGAGCCGGCGCCACCGATCCGTGAGATCAGGCCGAAGCCGCAGGCATCGCGTTCGTCGGCGGGGTCGTAAAGACCCCGAGCCGGGGGGAGGTCCCGCATCGTCGTCATCGCCGTCCGGTCAAGGGAGCAGGGCCGGCGCGGGGATCGGAGCGCGGGGGGGACTGCATCGCAACGCGTCCACGCCGGGCAGCCGAATAGAGCACAGTTTGTGCAGTGCGGCAACACGCCGCGCCGCGGATCCGGGACGTTTCCGATGCAACCATCGGCGCGGGCGCAGCCGCCCGGGAACCGGCGGTGGGTGGGCCTTCAGCCGCGCAGCACGCGGCCCGTCGCGGCGTCGCGGATCGTCGACGGCTCGCGCCGCGCGCCGGTCTCGCCGGCCGCCACGCCGTCGATGCGGGCCAGCAGCCGCGGGTCGAGCGCGTCGGCCGCGTGCACCGCCGGCTCGCCCGACAGGTTCGCGCTGGTCGACACCAGCGGCCCGCCGAACGCCGCGCACAGCGCGACGACGCCGGGGTGCGCGCTGACCCGCACCGCGATGCCTGCGTGGGCGCCGGTCAGCCAGCCGGGCACCGTCGGCAGCGCCGGCACGATCCAGGTATTGGGCCCCGGCCACGAGCCCAGCACCGCATCGCGATGCCCGGCGTCGAGGCCGGCCCAGTCGACGATGCCGGCGAGCTGCGCGGGCGTACCGGCGACCAGGATCACGCCCTTGTCGACCGGCCGCCGCTTGATGTCGAGCAGGCGGTGGACCGCGCCGGCGTCGAAGGGGTCGCAGCCCAGGCCCCACACGCCCTCGGTCGGGTAGGCGACGACGCCGCCGCGCGCGAGCACGGCGGCCGCGGCGGCGGTGTCCAGGCGCGCGGAGGCGGCCATGCGCGACGCGGCGGGCGCGTCAGAACGGTGCGGCGTCGTCGGCCGCGGCCTTGACCACGCGCTTCTTGCCGGGCGCGACCTTGGCTGGCGTCAGCAGCGACTTCGCAGGCTCGGGCGCGGCGACCGTCCGCTTGGCGACCTTCCTGGTCGCTTTCTTCGCGGTCTTGCTGGCGGCCTTCTTCGCAGGCGCCTTCTTCGCGGTGGTCTTCTTCTCGGCCGGCGCTTTCTTCGCAGCGACCTTCTTGGCCGCGGCCTTCTTCGCGCCGAAGCCCTTGCGCACCGGCTTGCCGGTCTCCTCGAGCAGCTTCGTCACCTCGTCGAACGTCAGCGACGCGGGCTCGCGGTCCTTCGGGATCTTGCCGTTGAGCTTGCCGTCGCTGATGTAAGGCCCGAAGCGCCCGTTGAGCACCTGGATGTCGCTGCCGTCGAAGGACTTGATGATCCGGTTGCGCGCGATCTCCTCCTTCTCCTCGACCAGGAACACCGCGCGCGCCAGGTCGATCTTGTACGGGTCGTCCTCCTTCTTCAGCGAGGCGTATGTGCTGCCGCGCTTGGCGAACGGCCCGAAGCGGCCGATGCCGACGCTGACCTGCTCGCCCTTGTCCTCGCCGAGGATGCGCGGCATCAGGAACAGCTCGAGCGCCTGCTCCAGCGTGATCGTGTGCATGCTCTGGCCGGGACGCAGCGACGCGAACTTGGGCTTCTCCTCGGCGTCCTCGGCGGTGCTGCCGATCGCCGCGTACGGCCCGAAGCGGCCCAGCCGCACGCTGACCGGCTTGCCGGTCTTGGGGTCGGTGCCCAGCTCGCGCGCGCCGGTGGCCTCGGTGCGGTCGACCGACTCGGTCTTCTCGGCGACCAGTTCCTTGAACGGGCCCCAGAACTTCTCCATCAGCGGGATCCAGTCCTCCTCGCCGCGGCTGACCGCGTCCAGGTCGTCCTCCAGCCGCGCGGTGAAGTCGTAGTCCACGTAGCGGGTGAAGTGGCTCGACAGGAACTTCGACACCGCGCGGCCGACGTCGCTGGGCCGGAAGCTGCGGCCCTCCATCTCGACGTACTTGCGGAACAGCAGCGTCTGGATGATCGAGGCGTAGGTCGACGGCCGGCCGATGCCGTACTCCTCGAGCGCCTTGACCAGCGCGGCCTCGGTGAAGCGTGGCGGCGGCTGGGTGAAGTGCTGCTCGGCGATGATGCGGTCCAGCGGCACGCGGTCGCCGGGCTTCATCTGCGGCAGCTTGCGGCCTTCGTCCTCGTCGTCCTTGCCCTTGGTGTCCTTGCCTTCCTCGTACACGGCCAGGAAGCCCGGCACGACGACGGTGGTGCCGCTGGCGCGGAAGCTGTGCTCGCTGCCGGCGGCCAGGTCGACCGACACGGTGTTGAGCGTGGCCGGGATCATCTGCGAGGCGACGGCGCGCTTCCAGATCAGTTCGTACAGGCGGCGCTCGTCGTCGGTGAGAAAGCGCGCGACCTGCGCGGGCGTGCGCAGCGCGGACGTCGGACGCACCGCCTCGTGCGCTTCCTGGGCGTTCTTGGACTTGGTGGTGTAGACGTTGGGCTTGTCCGGCAGCGAGGACGTGCCGTAGTCCCGCGCGATGACGTCGCGGATCTCGCCCAGGGCGTCCTGCGACAGGCTCACCGAGTCGGTACGCATGTAGGTGATCAGGCCGACCGTGCCTTCGTCGCCGATCGCCACGCCCTCGTAGAGCTTCTGCGCGACCTGCATGGTCTTGCGCGTGGTGAAGCCGAGCTTGCGTGCGCCTTCCTGCTGCAGCGTCGACGTGGTGAACGGCGCGGCCGGGCGACGCTTGCGCTCCTTGGCGCCGACGTCGGTGACGTGCAGCGCACCCTGGGCGGCGGCCTGGATGCGTGCGCGTGCGGCCTCGGCGGTGTCGCCGTCGGTGACGGTGAACTGCTCGAACTTCTGCCCATCGAGCTTGGTGAGGCGTGCGTTGAACGGCTGCGAGGGGTGGGCGAGGGCGGCCTCGATCGACCAGTACTCGCGCGCGATGAAGGCCTCGATCTCCTCCTCGCGCTCGACGATCATGCGCAGCGCCGGCGACTGCACGCGACCGGCCGACAGCCCGCGCTGCACCTTGCGCCACAGCACCGGCGACAGGTTGAAGCCGACGAGGTAGTCGAGCGCGCGACGCGCCTGCTGGGCATCGACCAGGTCGGACGCGATCGCGCGCGGCTTCTGGATGGCCTCCTTGATCGCGCGCGGCGTGATCTCGGTGAACACCACGCGCTGCAGGTTCTTGTCCTCGAGCAGGCCGCGCTCCTTCAGGATCTCGGCGATGTGCCAGCTGATCGCCTCGCCTTCGCGGTCCGGGTCGGTCGCCAGGAAGATGTCGTCGACACCCCGGGCCGCCTTGGCGATCGCCTCGACGTGCTTCTCGTTCTTGTCGATCAGGTCGTAGCGCATCGCGAAGTTCTGCGCCGGGTCGACCGCGCCTTCCTTCGGGATCAGGTCGCGCACGTGGCCGTAGGACGCCAGGACATGGAAGTCCTTGCCGAGGTACTTGTTGATCGTCTTGGCCTTGGCGGGCGACTCGACGATGAGGAGGTGTTTGGCCATGGTGGGCGACATCCGTGGGCGCGCCGCCAGCGCGGCGGCCCGAAAGTGTGAAGACGACGCCGCCCGGGGACGGGCCCCGGGCGGTCGGTTGCTTTTATAGTGGAATCACGGCCGGGCAGGCCTGTCAAGCACCGGCGGTGCGGGGGTTCACATGGCAGCGAAGCCGATGGCCGCCAGGACGACGAGCAGGGCCAGGCCGAACAGCGCGCCGAAGATCGCCAGCACGACGACCGTCACCGTGCCGAGCTCGCGCCGCTGCAGCTCGGGCCGGTCGGTGAACGCCCATTTGTCGACCACGAGCGTGTCGCAGACCATGTCGTGCAGCGCCTGCTTGCGCTGGGTGAAGCCGGCCATCAGGAAGCCGATCATCAGGATCATCGCGCTGAGCACCGTCGCGAAGTAGCGGCCGATGCCGCGCAGCAGCGAGATGCGCTCGCCGCTGGTGCGCACGACCTTGATGCCGACGGCCATCTTGCCCGGCGTGGCCATCGCGTTGGACGCGTGGAACCAGGCGTAGTAGACGGCGGTGACCGCGAGCGAGAGCAGGTTGGCGAGGATCTGGATCAGCGCGAAGCCGAGATCCCCGGCCACGCCGCTGACGGACAGGATGCCGCCGATGAACCCGCCGACGATGACGGCGACCAGCATGCTGGCCATGCCGACGACCATGGCGTCGATGAAGTAGGCCGCCAGGCGTTTCCAGAAGCCCGCGTAGACCACCTCGCCGCCGTGCACCACGGTGTCGGCGCGGGCCAGCGGTGCGGTCGGCGGTGCGTACGGCGAAGCCTCCGACGCGCCCGCTGCGGGGACCGCGGCGACGGCGCTTTCGGTGACCGGGCGCCAGGCGTCGCCGGGCGCGGGCGGCGCGTCGTCGGCCCCCGGCGGGGGCGTGGGTGCCAGCGCCTCGAGCGTCCACTCCGACGCCGCCGGGGCGGTGGCCCCCGCGCCGTCGAGTTCGCCGCGCACCGCATCGAGCGTGACCCACTCGGCCAATCCGTCGCGCCACACCAGCGTCCGGTCGTCGATGCGGCCCGCTTGGGACAGGCGCAGCAACTCGGCGGCCGGGATCGGCCCCTGGCGGGTGTGCGTGGCGTCGGCGTAGTACCAGTCGGTCATCGGTGGAAATCCTGTGCGGGGAGCGGGCGCCGGGTGCGGCGGTGGGGGGCGGGAGGTGCGGTGCGACGGCCGGCAGCGGAGGCGCGGCGGTACGGGCGCGTCGGGCAGGCGATCGCGCACGCGCCCACGGCGGCGCCGGCCCCGATGGGCCGGCCCGCGGACGTGGTGCGGCATGCGAACCGGTTCATCCCTGCGCCCCTGCAACCCGGCAGGCGACGGCCCCGCCGGCCCCTGCGCGACCGCGCGCCGGTGTCGTGGCGTTCATGCTAACCCGCCGGACGCGGGTTCGTCCCCGTCGCGGGGCCGGATCGGTGCGGTGCGTGTGCCGCCGCGGCACGCGGCCGTGGCGGTCGTCCCTGCGGTCAGTGCACCGGTTCGGGCTCGTCGACGAACATCTGCGTCTCCATCCAGGCGTAAGCCGCCTCGCTGCCTGGCTGGTTGAACAGCACCATCAGCACGACCCATTTCAGGTCGTCGAGGTCGAGCTCGTCCTGGTCGAGCGCCATCACGCGGTCGAGCACCAGCTCCCGCTGGTCGGCGTCGAGCACGCCGTGCTGCTCGAGGAACAGCAGGAAGCCGCGGCACTCGACATCGAGACGGTCGAGCTCGGGCGCGGAGTACACGCGGGTCGGCCCGTTCGCGCGGACCTCGGAAACGGCCGGGCGCTGGTCGGCCAGCGCGTCGAGCCAGTCGAAGGCCTTGCTGGTCTCCGCCGGGCTGAACCCGGCCTGCAGCAGGCCGCTCTGCAGCGAATCGCGGTCGCGGACCAGGTCCGCGTCCTCGGTGAAGTAGTGCTCGAACAGGTAGAGCAGGACATCCAGGATGCTTTCTTTCATTTCCCCCGGCCTGCGTCCCCAAGGACGCGTGATTCAGGACTTTCGGCAATAGCGACCGTGCGCGACGTCGATGCGTCCATCCAGCTCCATGGCCAGGAGCATGGCCGACGCACGGGCGACCGTCAATCCGGTGCGGGCGATCAGTTCATCCATACCGCTTGGGTCGTGGCCCAGCGCCTGCCACAAGCGGTTGTAGTCGGGATCGGCGGACGATGCGGACGGGACGGCGGTTGCCCCGTCCTCCTGCCCGCCCTGGATGGGGGCGGCCAGGCGCCCGCGCAAGGCGTCGGCCAGGCCGGCGGCGGCCGGGCCCAGCGCGGCGGCCGCCTCGTCGGGGGATTCGACCAGCATCGCCCCGTCGCGCAGCAGGCGGTGGCAGCCGCGGGCCATCGGGTTGCGGATCGAGCCGGGGACCGCGAACACCTCGCGGCCGGCTTCGCCGGCGAGCCGGGCGGTGATCAGCGCGCCCGACCGGTAGGCGGCCTCGACCACCAGCGTGCCGAGCGCGAGCCCGGCGACGATGCGGTTGCGGCTGGGGAACTGCGCGCGGCGCGCCGGGGTCCCGGGCGGATATTCGCTGACCACGGCCCCCTCGGCGGCGATGCGCGCGTACAGGCCGGCATTGCAGCGCGGGTAGGGCACGTCGATGCCGCTGCCCAGCACCGCGACCGTGATGCCGCCAGCCTCGAGTGCGCCCAGGTGCGCGGCGGCGTCGATCCCGCCGGCGAGGCCGCTGAACACCGCCAGGCCCTGCGCGGCGAACCGCCGGGCGAAGCCGGTCGCGCTCGCCAGGCCGCCGGCGGTCGGGGCCCGGCTGCCGACCACGGCGACCCCCGCACGCCACAGCAGCAGCGGGTCGCCGTCGACGAACAGCGCCAGCGGCGGGCCGGACATGCGCCGCAGCAGGGCCGGGTAGTCGGGGTCGTGCCAGCCCACGAGGTGGCGCCCGGGCGCGGCGGCCAGCCAGGCCTGCGAGCGGTGGCGTGCCGGATCGGGCGCGCGCAGCGCCGCGCGCTGCGTCGCGTCGAGGCCGGCCTCGCGCCAGGCGTCGTGGCCGGCGGCCAGCGCGGCGGCCGGGCCGGGATGGCGTTCGAGCAGGCGGCGCCGCGGCGCCAGCGGGCCGGCGGCGTGGACGAGGCGCAGCAGGGCGTCGAGGTCGGTCTGGGCGGTGTCGGGCATTCCGCGAGGCTAGGCGCGCCCCGCGCCGGCGACCGTCGGCGCATGCCCCGCGGACGCGTCGGGAACGCCCGCGCCGCGCGAGCCCCGCGCTCAGTAGGTCGCGTCGGGGTGCTTGAGGCGGTCGCCGACCTGGATCGGCCTGGTGCCTTCCATGATCAGCGCATAGCTGACGTGGTCGAAGGTGCGGAACACCATCGCGTGCGCGGCGTACTCGTCGGGCAGGCGGTCGCGCCGCGAGCCGCGGTCGGGCGCGGCGTCGATGCGCGAGGTGTTGGGATGGCGGACGCGGTCGACGACGTGGTCGCCGCTGTTCCAGATCGAGAACACGGTGCCGTTGTCGACGCCCGAGGCGCGGCCGGCCGAGATCGCGATCACGTCGCGCGGGCCGCCGGTGATCAGCGTGTCGGCGACCGCGAGCACCTGCGCGTCGGCGGCGATCGCGTCGGCGACCGGCGCATGCGGGAAGAACTGCAGGTCGTAGGGCTGCGGGTCGACCGGCACGACGCGGTCGCCCGGGCGCGCCTCGAAGCCGCCGCCGTCGAGGGCGATCGTCGTGGTGTCGGTATCGGTCGTGGGCCCCGAGACCACGGTGCCCACGCCCAGCTGGACCATCTCCACGCCCAGGAACGCATCCTGGCCGCGCAGGCGCGGCAGCGTCTGCCGCCACAGGTGGCTCTCGCCGGCCACGCGCTTGCCGCGGAAGTTCAGGTCGCGCGCGCGGCGGGCGCCGTAGAACTCGGTCGCCGGCCGCTGCACCGCGTAGCGCTGGCCGGGCAGCGCGCCTTCCAGCCCCTTGACGTAGATGTCGCGGTCGATGCTGCCGCGCAGCCGCGTGCCCTCGCTGCCGAGCACGTAGGGCAGGTGGTCGAAGTCGTAGACGATGCTGCGGTTCTTCAGGAACGGCTCGATGTCCGACAGCGAAACCGCGTCGACCGGCGCCTGGGCGGTCGCGCGCGGGCCCGGGCGCACCGTCGCCGTCACCCGGTCCAGGTAGGCCAGGCTGATGACGTCGCCGGGATAGATCAGGTGCGGGTTGGCGATCTGCGGATTGGCCTGCCAGATCTCCGGCCACAGCCACGGGCGGTCGAGGAAGCGGCCGGCGATGTCCCACAGCGTGTCGCCGCGCACCACGACGTAGGTATCGGGATGGTCGCCGCGCAGCTGCTGGGCCGCGGCATACGTGGTCACGGTCAGCAGCGCGACGGCACACACCGTGCGGAGCGATCCGGAAAGGCGTCGAAGCATGCCGGCCATCTACAGCTCCCCTTGGGTTTCTCCCCTTGCAGCGCCGCAATATAGCCTGAAACCGCGAAACGGAAGCAACTGCGCAGCGCGTTACAATGAGCGGCTCCGCCTGCGGCCCCGGCCGCCCACGCCGTCGAATCCATGGCCCTGCTCCCGATCCTCGAATACCCAGACAACGGCCTGCGCAAGGTCGCCGCGCCCGTGCCCGACGCGCGTTTCGCCGATCCGGCGTTCCAGCGGCTGCTCGACGACATGTTCCAGACCATGTACGAGGCGCCGGGCATCGGGCTGGCCTCGACCCAGGTCGACACCTACGAGCGCTTCATGGTCATCGACGTCACCGAGACGCGCGACCAGCCGCTGGTGTTCGTCAATCCCACGATCCGCGATCGCTCGGCCGACCTGCGCGTGCACACCGAGGGTTGCCTGTCGATCCCCGGTGTGTTCGCCGACGTGACCCGCGCCGACGGCATCGTCGTCGAGGCCTTCGACCGCCACGGCAAGCCGTTCGAACTGACCGTGGACGGCCTGCTGGCGACCTGCGTGCAGCACGAGATCGACCACCTCGACGGCAAGCTGTTCATCGACTATCTCTCGCCGCTCAAGCGCGACCGCGCGCTGAAGAAGCTCGAGAAGCTGCGGAAAGGCCGGGAATAGGACGTCGGGATGGGGATTGGCAGCGCGCCGGATCCGTCACCCGTTCTCCGAGCCCGCCGTTCCGATTCCCGAACCCCGAATCCCCATTCCCGTCCCATGAGACTCGTCTTCGCCGGAACCCCGGATTTCGCCGTGCCGTCGCTGCTCGCCGCCGATGCGCGCCGCGAGGTCGTGGCCGTGTACACCCAGCCCGACCGGCCGGCCGGGCGCGGGCGCGCGCTGGCCGCCTCGCCGGTCAAGCAGGCGGCGCTCGACCGCGGGCTGGTGGTGCGCCAGCCCGAGCGGCTGCGCGGCGCCGAGGTGCTCGACGCGCTGCGCGCGCTCGAGCCCGACCTGATGATCGTCGTCGCCTACGGCCTGCTGCTGCCGCAGGCGGTGCTCGACATCCCGCGTCTGGGCTGCTGGAACGTGCACGCCTCGCTGCTGCCGCGCTGGCGCGGCGCCGCGCCGATCCAGCGCGCGATCCAGGCCGGCGACGCCCAGACCGGCGTGTGCCTGATGCAGATGGAGAAGGGCCTGGACACCGGGCCGGTGCTGCTGCGGCAGTCGACGCCGATCGCCCCCGACGACACCGGCGGCCGCCTGCACGACCGGCTGGCCGAGCTCGGCGCGCAGGTCCTGGCCGACGGCCTGGGGCTGTTGCGTGCCGGCATCCGCCCGGTGCCCGAGGCTCAGGCCGAGGCCGGGGCCACCTACGCCCGCAAGCTCGACAAGGCCGAGGCGCGGCTGGACTGGACGCGACCGGCGCGCGTCCTGGCCGACACCGTGCGCGCGTTCGACCCCTGGCCGGTCGCCGAGGCCGAACTCGCCGGCGAGCGCGTGCGCGTGCACGCGGCGCAGGCGCTGGCGCTCGACCACGACCGCGCGCCGGGCACGCTGCTGACGGCCGGCCGCGACGGGCTGGACATCGCCTGCGGCGACGGCGCGCTGCGCGTGCTGCGGCTGCAGCGCGCCGGCGGCAAGGTCGTCGCCGCGGCCGACTACCTCAACGCCCGCCAGGACCTCAAGTCGCTGACCGGCGCGCCGGCGGGGCCGGGCTGACGTGGGCGTGCCCGGCGCCGCGGTGCGGGTGCAGGCCGCGCAGGTGCTCGACGCGGTCGCGCACCGCGGCACCTCGCTGAAGGCCGCGCTGGCCACCGCGCTGCCGGCGCTCGCCGACCCGCGCGACCGCGCGCTGCTCGAGGCGATCTGCTTCGGCGCGCTGCGCGGGGCCGCCCGTTACGACCGCGCGCTCGCGGCGTGGATGCCGCGCCCGCTGCCGCGGCGCGATGCCGCGCTGCGCGCGTTGCTGCATGTCGGCTTCGCCCAGCTCGACCCGCTCGGCCTGCCGGCGCACGCCGCGCTGTCGGCGACCGTCGACGCCGCGCGCGCGATGGGCCGCAGCCACCAGGCCGGGCTCGTCAACGCGCTGCTGCGCCGCGCCCAGCGCGACGGCCTGCCGCCGCCGGCGCCGGGCGACGGCTGGCCGGCGTGGCTGCTGGCGCAGGTGCGCGAGGACTGGCCGGATGCCTGGGAAGCGATCCTCGATGCCAGCGCGTCGCAGGCCCCGACCTGGCTGCGGGTCAATCGCCGGCGCAGCACGCCCGCGGCCTGCATCGCCGCGCTCGCCGACGCAGGCGTCGAGGCGGTCGCGCATCCTGCGCTGCCCGACGCGCTGCGGGTCGACACGCCGTTCGCGGTCGCCGCGTTGCCCGGTTTCGCCGACGGGCTGTTCTCGGTGCAGGACGGCTCCGCGCAGCAGGTCGCCGCCGCGCTGGCACCGGCCCCGGGCGCACGCGTGCTCGACGCCTGCGCCGCGCCGGGCGGCAAGAGCGCGCACCTGCTCGAGCGCGATCCGGCGCTGCGGCTGACCGCGCTCGACGTCGCCGCGCCGCGCGTGGCGCGGATCGCCGCGACCTTCGAACGCCTGGGCGTGGGCGGCCAGGCCACGCTGCGCGCCGTCGATGCGCTCGAGGTCGGCCGCTGGTGGGACGGCACGCCGTTCGACGCGGTGCTGCTCGACGCGCCGTGCTCGGCGACCGGCGTCGTGCGCCGCCAGCCCGACGTGCTGCTGCACCGGCGCGCGTCCGACCTCGAGGCGCTGACCGCGCTGCAGGCGCGCCTGCTCGATGCGCTGGCGCCGACGGTCGCACCGGGCGGCGTGCTGCTGTACGCGACCTGCTCCATCCTGCGCCGCGAGAATGCCGCGCAGGTCGAGGCCTTCCTCGCCCGCCATCCGGACTTCGCGGTGGCGCCGCTCGACGCGCGCTTCGGCCGCGACACCGGCGCCGGCCACCAGCGCCTGCCCGGCGAGGACGGCATGGACGGCTTCTTCTACGCGCGGCTGCGCCGCCGGCGCTGACCTGGACGGCTAGAATCGCCGGCATGCAGACGCCCGCCGCCAGCCTGATCATCAGCACGTACAACAACACCGACTGGCTGCAGCGCTGCCTGTGGGGCTACGCGCAGCAGGACCGGACGGATTTCGAGCTGATCGTCGCCGACGACGGCTCCGGCCCGGCGACGCGCGAGATGCTCGAGGCGATGGCGCCGACGCTGCCCTATCCGCTGCGCCACGTCTGGCACGAGGACGCGGGCTTCCGCAAATGCACGATCCTCAACCGCGGCATCGAGGCGGCGCGGTCCGACTACCTGATCTTTTCCGACGGCGACTGCGTGCCGCGCGCCGACTTCGTGTCCCAGCACCTGCGCCTGCGCGAGCCGGGCCGCTACTTGGGCGGCGGCTACTGCAAGCTGCCGATGGACCTGAGCCTGAAGATCGACCGCGACGTCATCGCCCGCGGGCTGCATGCCGACCCGGGCTGGCTCAAGGCCAACGGCCTGCCGCGCAACAAGCGCTCTCTCAAGCTGTGGGCGCGGCCGGGCTGGCGCGAGCGGCTGCTCAACGCGGTCACGCCGACGCCGCCGCGCTGGGCCGGCAACAACGCCTCGGGCTGGAAGGCCGACCTGGTGCGCGTCAACGGTTTCGACGAGCGCATGACCTACGGCGGCGAGGACCTCGAACTGGGCGAGCGGCTGGCGAATGCCGGCGTGACCGGCAAGCAGATCCGTTTCTCGGCGGTGTGCGTGCACCTCGACCACGCGCGCGGCTACGTCAAGCCGGAGATGAAGGCCGCCAACCAGGCGATCCGCGACGCGGTGAAGGCCGGGCGGCTGACGTGGACCGAGCATGGGCTGGTGCACGGGCCGAAGGCCTGACCGAAGCCCTGACCGCTCCGCTCCGGACGCACGGCCGCGTCCCGGCGGGGGCCGTGTAGGAGCGCGCTTGCGCGCGATGGGCGTTCCCGGTGAAGCCCGTCGCGCGCGAGCGCGCGCCTACAGGTTCCGCGACAGCGCGCGCAGCCGGCGGTACTTCTCGAGCACGTAGCCGGCCTGGGCGCAGTGGAAGCGCCAGCCGGCCGCGCCGTCGACGAACGCGCCGCGCAGCAGGTACTGCTTGAGCAGGTAGGCGGCGGCATGCAGCGGGCCATCGAGCGCGCCGGCGCGCTTGCCGGCCTCGGCGCGCTGCTGCGCCCACAGCTGCGCGTAGCGCGACAGCTTGGCGACGTGCTCGGCATGGCTGCGCGAGGTGTCGTGCTCGAAGTCGGCATCGAGCGCGCGCACCGTCTTGCCCGCGAGGTCGGGCCGCTCGTGCACCTGCGAGGGCAGGTAGCGCCAGCCCGCGCGCACCAGTCGCTCCATCGGCTCACCGCCGCGCAGGCGGTGGCCGAGGAACCGGTTGCGGCGGGTCAGCAGCCAGGCATCGGCCTGCTCGACGCGCCCGTCGGAAAACAGCGCCCGGATCGCGTCGGCGGTGCCGGGCGAGAGCCATTCGTCGGCATCGAGCAGCAGCAGCCAGTCATGCGCGGCCAGCGTGTTGGCGAAGGTCTTCTGCGCGGCGTAGCCCAGCCAGTCCTGGTGCACCACGCGCGCGCCGTGCGCGGTGGCGACCGCGACCGTGTCGTCGGTCGAGCCCGAGTCGACGACCAGCAGTTCGGCGCACAGCCCACGCATCGAGTCGAGGCAGCGGCCGATGCGATCGGCCTCGTTGCGGGTGATGACGACGCCGGAGAGAGGAAGGGGGGCGGACATAGGGCAGGCACGTCGGGGTAAGCGCGATTGCCTAGAATCGCATTGCCGGGACACATCATGCATCCTGTCTCGATTCGATTCTCAGTGAACCGGCAGGGCATGGCGAACATCCGCATCATTTCCCGCGACAACGGTGTCGGACTCAGCCGGGATATGGCGCTGGTCGCGGCCTTGTTCCGTGACGCCGGGCATGCGGTGGAGGTCGTTGCCTATGGTGGCAACCGGGCCCTGGATCGCTGCATGGAGATCGGACACCGTGTCCGGCATGCACTGGGCCGGCGCGTGGATATGCAGATCTTCCTCGAACGCGTGTATCACCGGTTCCTGTCGTTGGCAGATTGCAATCTGCTGATCCCCAATCCCGAGTGGTTCCAGCCCGCCTGGCAGAAGTTTCTGCCGCGATTCGATGCGGTGCTGTGCAAGACCCAGCATGGCGCACACGCCTTCGCGGCCTTGGGCAGCGAGGTGCGCGAGATCGGATTCACCAGCGACGATGTGTTCGACCCCGGGGTCGCCCGTGTGCGTCAATTCTTCCACCTGGCCGGTCGGAGCAGCGCGAAGGGGACTCAGGTGGTACTCGACGCCTGGGAGCGGCACCCCGAATGGCCGGAGCTGGTGGTCGTGCAGAACCCCAAGACCGCAGTCAGGCGGATGGCGCGTGCGAATGTCTCGCACCGGCTCGAGTACCTGGGGGCGGACGAACTGCGGCAGCTACAGAACGCGAGCCTCTTCCACCTGTGTCCGTCCGAGATGGAAGGCTTCGGGCATTATCTCAACGAGGCGATGTCCGTCGGCGCCGTCGTGCTGACGACAGATGGCGCACCGATGAACGAGTTGGTGTCGGCCGATGACGGCGTATTGCTCACGCCGAGCGCGCGCATTCCCGAAGGGCTGGTCGAACGGTTCATCGTCGACGTCGCTGCGATCGAAGCAGGGGTTACCCGCGCACTGACATTCGACGACGCCGAGCTGGCACGTCGGGGCGCTGGCGCGCGTCGACGCTTCCTGGAACGCGACGCGCGCTTCCGCAACACGCTGGTACCGCAATGCCTGGCGATTGCCGACGCCGTGCGTCGATGAGGTGAGATCGGGGGCGGCGAGGACGGGTTACCGACCGCCTCGGCGAGACTCGACGGGCCGTAGTGACGAGATCTGATCGTTCATGCGCATGCGTTCGAAATTGCGCACATCCCGATTGATGATTTCGCAGCGGCCGCGGAAATCTGCGTGCTCGCAGACTTCCCATGCGCCGCGCACCTCGACCGAGCTGATCATGTCGTTCATGCCGACACTTCGCATATCGCGAATGCCTTGGCTGAACGACTGCACGCGGCCTTTGAAATCGGCGTGTTCGTACACCGTGATCGACGGGCCGTAGCGGTCGGAACGCGCGTCGCGGCGTCCGCGTCCCCAACGCTCGTCTCGATCGTTACGTTCGCGGCGAGCCCACCGCTCGTCTCGATCGTCATACACGTGGCGATCGTCGTATCCGTACCGATCGTCATCATGAAACGCCTGAGCGGTGCCCGTACCGGCAAGGGACAGCGCTGCAAGTACAAGTGCGGTGCGGAGACTTGCTGACATGATGGGTCCTTGGGATGTGGTGTCGGGCGAGCACACCGTAGCCACGCACAGCTGAAGAATGGCTGGCCGAATCCGACACGAGCGCCTGCCTGATGTGCCGCGGTCGGCGTCTGTTACACCTTCCGCAAGGCGTCTGCCAGCAGCGCCAGCCACAACGCCAGCCACGCCCCACGCCCCACGCCAGCGTCCCATATCGCGCCAGGCCAGCCGCCAGGGGCCGGCCTCATGCCGGCCGCCGGCGCTGCGCCGAGCGCAACGCGTCGGCCGCGCGCAGGCCGTAGAGGTAGACGCCGGTCGCGCACAGCGCGGTCAGCATCGCGCCGAACGCGCACCACAGCCAGCGCACCGGCCAGCCGCCGAACGTGCCGAAGTGCAGCGGGTCGGCCAATTCGGCGATGCGCTTTGCAGCCCCATGTCGCGGCCGTCGCGCAGGTCGGCGACCGTGTCGTCGCGCAGACCGAAGCCGCGCTGGAGATCGTGATCGTCGACGACGGCTCGCGCGACGGCTCGCCAGAGCTGGTCGGCCACCGCGAGCACGGCAGCAACGCGCTCAAGTCGTTCGGTCCCTCGCGCTGCGGGTGTACCGGCACGTGATCGGCAGCGAGCGCATGCTCGAGTTCTACCGGCGCCAGGCCGGGATCACGCCGCGCTGGCTGCGCATGGCCAAGGCCGAGTTCCGCACCAAGCCGGCGCCGACGTTCTGGGAGCTGCGCGCCTACCTCTGGCTGCTGTTCCGTGCGCCGGTCCCGCTGACCAAGCGCATCGAGCACGGGCTGGGCATGCTCGGTCATTTCCTGCGCGCGCGCCGGCGCTGAGGCGTCAGGCGGTGCCCGCGCCGTCGTGCCAGCGCCATGCGGTGGCGACGATGTCGTCGAGCCGGGTGTAGTCGGGCCGCCAGCCCAGTTCGCGGCGTGCCAGGTCGCTGGCGGCCACGAGCACCGCGGGGTCGCCGGCCCGGCGCGGGGCGATGTCGACCGGTACCGGGCGGCCGCCGACGCGCTCGACGGCCGCCACGACCTCGCGCACCGAGAAGCCCTGGCCGTTGCCGAGGTTGAACGCGTGTGCGCCGGCGTGCGTTTCCATGTAGCCCAGGGCCCGCCAGTGCGCCTGGGCCAGGTCGTCGACGTGGATGTAGTCGCGCACGCAGGTGCCGTCGGGCGTGGGCCAGTCGTCGCCGAAGATGCGCAGGCGGCCTCCGTCGCCGCGGGCGGCGGCGATCGCGTTGGGGATCAGATGGGTCTCGGGCGCGTGCCCCTCGCCGATCGCGCCGTCGGGGCTGGCGCCGGCGGCGTTGAAGTAGCGCAACGCGACCGAGCGCAGCCCGTGCGCGTCGGCCACGTCGCGCAGCATGCGCTCGACCATCAGCTTGCTGGCGCCGTAGGGATTGATCGGCGCGGTGGGGTGGGATTCGTCGATCCGGTCGCGCACCGGCTCGCCGAACACCGCGGCCGTCGACGAGAACACCAGCCGCCCGACGCCGTGGCGCCGCATCGCACGCAGCAGGTTGAGCGTGCCGACGACGTTGTTGTCGTAGTAGTCGAGCGGCAGGCGCACCGACTCGCCCACCAGCGAACGCGCGCAGAAGTGCATCACCGCGTCGAACGGCCCGGCCTCGAACACTGCGTCCAGCGCGGCGGGCTCGAGCAGGTCGGCTTCGACCAGCCGGCCGTAGCGCGCGGCCTCGCGGTGGCCGGTCGACAGGTTGTCGAGGATCGTGACCGCAGTGCCGCGCGCGTGGAGCCATTTGGCCATGTGGCTGCCGATGTAGCCGGCGCCGCCGCAGATCAGGATCGACATCGGGTGGCGCTCCGGACGAAGGGACGTCCGGACGGGGCGGCTGCCGGGCGGTATCGGCGACGCTAGGCGCGCCGATGTCGGGGCCGCGTGGCCGCGGGTGCCGAACCTCAGCCGCGCAGTGCAATCGACAGCAGCGCGGCCCACAGCGCGAGCAGCGCCAGCCAGGCCCAGCGCCAGCGGCCCATGCCGCGCCAGGCCAGCCGCCAGGGGCCGGCCGGCCTCATGTTGGCCGCCGGCGCTGCGCCGAGCGCAACGCGTCGGCCACGCGCAGGCCGTAGAGGTAGACGCCGGTCGCGCACAGCGCGGTCAGCATCGCGCCGAACGCGCACCACAGCCAGCGCACCGGCCAGCCGCCGAACGTGCCGAAGTGCAGCGGGTCGGCCAGTTCGGCGATGCGCTGGTGCAGCCCCATGTCGCGGCCGTCGCGCAGGCCGGCGACTGTGCCGTCGCGCAGGTCGAAGCCGATCGCGTTCGCGCGGTCGCGCACCAGCCAGGCCTGGGCCTGGCCGTCGACCAGCAGCGCCGAGGACGAGACGTCGTGCACGCCGCGGATGCGCAGCTGCGGCCAGCGCCGCGCCGCCTCGGCGATCGCGCGGTCGATCGCGGCCGGATCGGCCGGGCCCACGGTCGCGTCGTCGCCGGGCAGCGCGATCTTCGCCGCCGGTCCGGCGCCGCCGCCCAGCGATTCGACCAGGTACCAGCCGCCGGTCAGGCCGATCAGCGCGACGAACCACAGGCTCCAGACACCGGCCAGCCGGTGCACGTCGCCCCACAGTCGCCGCGGCCGGTCGCCGCGCGGCCAGGTCCCGAACCCGCGCCACCAGCGCTTGTAGATGACCAGGCTGCTGACCAGCGACAGCAACAGCGGCATCGACAGCGCCGCCACCAGCGGCACGCCGATCTTCAGCGGCAGCATCAGGTGGCGATGGGTGTTGCGCAGGATCCGCTGGGCGTTGAACCAGGGGGTATCGCCGGTCACGCGGCCGCTGCCCGGATCGATCCAGACGAAGCGGCGCCGGCCGTCGGGCAGGCGCATCACCGCGCGGGCGGCGAAGCGCGAGGCGTGCGGCGCAGCCAGCGATTCGAGCGTCCACGCCGGATAGGCGCGCTGCACCCCGGCGACCAGCGTGCCCCAGCTCGCGTGCTGCGTGGGCGGCGGCACCCGCGCCTCGGGGAACACCAGCCAGTCGATCTCCTGCGACACCGTCGCCAGCGTGCCGGTCAGGCACACGAAGCCCATCAGCAGCGACAGCTTGAGCCCGACCCAGCTGTGCAGGTCGAACCACAGCCGGCGGCCACCGGTCTTCTTCGCGGCGGCGGCGGGCGGGCGCTGGCGGCAGGCGGACGCGTCGGCGTGCATCGGTTCAGAACGTATACGCGGCCTGCAGGTACAGCCGTCGCGGCTCGCCGGGGAAGTGCCCGGTGCGCCCGGTGAACCCGCTGGCCGCGTAGACCTTGTCGAACAGGTTCTTGACGTTGGCCTGGAACTTCCAGCGTCGCCAGTGCGTCTGCCAGCTCAGGTCGAACACCGTGTACGGCTTGACCCGCTGGCCGTCCAGGCTCAGGCGCTCGCCGGTGTGGTCCAGGCCGAAGCCGACCGCCGAGGCCAGGGCGGGCAGGTCGTAGCGGGTCCACACCCCGAGCTTGTTGCGCGGCGCGTTGGCGAAGCGGTCGCCGGCGGCGTTGACGATGCCGTTGCTGCCGGCGTCGACCACGCGGGCGTCGTTGTACGCGTAGGCGACGTTGAGCACCCAGCGCTCGGTCAGGTCGGCGAGCAGGTCGACCTCCAGGCCCTCGCTGCGCACCAGGCCCAGCGGCGCGAGCTGGTTGACGCCGTCGACGACCTCGCCGGTGGCCTGCACGATGTTGCTGCGCTCGATGCGGTAGAGCGCGGTGCCGAGCGTGACGCGGCCATCGGCGAACGCCGTCTTGAGTCCGGCCTCCCACTGCCGGCTGCGCTCGGCGTCGAACGGGCCGCCGGCCGCCGGATCCTGGCTGCCCGTGGCCTGCGGCAGGAAGCCGCTGGCGACGTTGGCGTAGGCGTTGACGCCCTCGCGCAGCGTCACGGTGCTGCCCAGGCGCCAGCTCAGGTCGCGGCCCTCGACCCGGCTGCCGCCGATCCGGTCCTCGTCCTCGAAGCCGTCCCAGCGCAGGCCGGCGAGCACCTGCCAGCGCGGCGTGATCGCGATCTCGTCCTGCACGTAGGCGCCGTAGCGCAGCCCGCGCGTGCGGGTGCCGCGCCAGGGCAGGGTGTCGAGTCCGTAGTCGAAGTACCCGCTGCGTCCGTAGACCGGCGCGCGCAGGTCGATGCCCGGCACCGGACCGGCGCCACGGGCCAGGTCGGCGCTGTTGGCGGTCTGCGCGGCGAAGTCGGCATCCAGGCGGTAGCCGTCGGCGCCGAACAGCAGCGTGTGGCCGAGCGCGCCGGTCGAGAAACGCCAGACCGCGTTGCCGGCGACGGTCAGTCCCTCGTTGTCGCGGATCTGGTTGCGCAACTGCCGGGTCATCCATTCGGCGCGGCCGTCGCCGTCGCGGTCGATCAGCCCCATCGGCTCGTGGTAGATCTGGTGCTCGCCGTTCTCGAACCAGCGTGCCGAAAGGTCCACGTCCCAGTCCGCAGACGGCGAGGCGCGGTACTGCACCAGCGCCACGCGCGCGTCCATGTCGAGGAAATCAGTGGCCTCGTTGTGGTTCCAGCGACGATCGGTCAGGAAGACGCCGTCGTCGGTCACCGGCACGCCGCGCAGCCGGTTGCCGCCGAGGTTCTGTTCGATGTCGGTCAGCTGCAGCGTCAGCTCGCCGGTGGCGCCGACGTCGAAGGCCAGCGACGCGTCGCCGATCCGGCTCTCGCTGTCGGCGTTCCAGCGCACGCCCTCGTCGCCGTCGGCATGCGCGCCGACCCGGTAGCGCACGCGCTCCGACAGCGGGCCGGTCGCCTCGAACGAACCGGCCGCGAACGCGGCGTTGCCGGCCGCCAGTTCGATCCGGCGCAGCGCCCGGCGCTGCGGCTTGCGGGTCACGTAGTTGATGATCCCGCCGGGCTCGCCGCCGCCGTAGAGCGCGCCGGCCGGCCCCTTGAGCACCTCCAGCCGCTCGATGTTGAACAGCTGCGGCACCGAGAAGCCGGCGTAGGGATCGCCGCGCAGGCCATCGTAGAGCACGTTCTCCTGGCGGAATCCGCGCAGTGTGACGCCGGCGTAGCTGAAGAAGCTCACGCCGCTGATGCTGCGGTACAGGTCGGTCACTTCGTAGGCGGCCTGATCGTCGATCAGCTCGCGCGGCAGCACCTGGACCGAGGCCGGCACCTGCGACAGCGGCGTGCCGGTGCGGGTCGCGACCGCGGCGTCGTCGCTGCGGTAGAGCGCCTGCGCGCGGCCGACGACGCGCACCGCGTCGAGCTCGGTGGCCTGCGGCGGTTCGGCCGCGGAGGCGATGGACGGGGCGAGTGCGACGGCCAGCCACCAGGCCAGCGGGCGGAACGGGGAACGCGGGGACAAGGGCGGCCTGCAGAAGCGAAAGTCGGCCGACGAGTATAAATGAAATCAATTCTCATTCGTTTCTTGCGCAACCGCCCAGCCCTTACGGCTACCAGCGCAGCGGCCGGCGGGCGATCTCGCGCGACAGCGCCGCGTGCAGTCGCTCGGCTTCGGCGAGCGGCACGAAGCGCAACCGCAGCTGCGGCGCCAGCGGATGCGCGCCGGCGGTGTCGAGCCACAGCGAGGCCATCCCGGTCCAGCGGTCGAGCGGCGACTGGCGCAGTTCCACCGCCTGCAGCTTGCCGATCTCGGCAAAGCGCCAGTGCCGCCGCCACCAGCCCTCGCGCACGGCGACCATCGCCGCGTCGACCGCGTAGCCGGCGCGCGCGGCATGGCGGTGCGCGACGAACGCCGACCACGGCAGCCACAGCAGGCCGAGCAGGCCCCAGCGGCCGAAAAACCAGCCCAGCACGACGCACAGCGCGGCCGTCGGCAGCCACGCGCCGAGCGCCAGCCGCAGCCAGGCGCGCCGATGCAGCGGCCGCCACTGCGTCGGCGGCCAGGCCGCGACCGCGGCGACGTCGCGCACGATCGCGTCGCAGGCCGCGGCCGTCGCGATCGGCGCCAGCGCATCGAGCCCGCGGCCGTCCTGCTGCCCCTGGCCGTCGCTGCCGCGTGCGCTGGCGGTGTCGATCTCCAGCGTGCGCCGCGCGAACAGCCGGTGCAGCACGCCCTCGCGCAGCGTCCAGGCCTGGATGCGCCGGCGCGGCACCGAACTGCGCGAGCGGCTCAGCAGGCCGCGCTCGACGGTCAGCCGGCGGCCCTGCCGCTGCAGCCGGAAGCCGTGATAGCGCACCAGCGCCAGCAGCACGGAGAATGCGCGGATCGCGACCAGTACCAGCGCCACCGCGCCGGCCGCCACCAGGGCCTTGGCCATCCAGGTCGCGGCGAACGCATTGGCATAGCCGAACGCCTCGCGCCCGCCCTCGACGAGCCAACGGCCGGCGGTGCGGTCGGGAAGCGCCTGGAACGCCAGTGCCAGCGCGCCGGCGACGACGATCATGCCGCGGTTGGAGATCAGCCCGAGCTTGACGACCTCGGCCGTCGACAGCGCCAGCAGCGTGTCGCCCGGGGCGGCGTCCGGCGTCGGCTGCGTCGCGCCGGCGTCGGCATCGGTCCGGCCGCGGTCGCGGATCAGCTGCTCCAACGCCAGCGCCTCGGGCAGGCGCAGCACGCGCATCTGCGCTTCGGGGCGGGTGCCGCCGGCCGACTCGAGCCGGACCTCGGCCACGCCGACCAGGCGATGCAGCAGCGACTGGTGGATCGCGACGTTGTGGATGCGCGAGTACGGGATCTGGCGCACGCTGCGCTCGAGCAGGCCGCTGCGCACCACCAGGCGGTCGTCGGCGATGCGGTAGCGGAACGTCAGGTACTGCCACACCGACACCGCGACCAGCGCCCCGACGCCGATCAGCGGCAGCCAGGCGGGGCCGTCGTCGGCGCGCCGGCCGGCGACCAGCAGCACGACCAGCGGCACGATGAACTGGCGCAGGTTCTGCAACAGCACGAACAGCCACGAGGCCGGATGCAGCCGACGCTCGGCGTCGCCCGCGTCCGTGCCCGCCGCCGGCGGCAGCGGCGGCGGCTCAGCCGTCGTCATGGTCGTCGTCGCGCGCCGCGCGCGCGGCCAGCGCGTCGCGCAGGCGCTCGGCCTGGGCGTGCTCGAGGCCCGACAGCGCCACCGCGCTGTTGCGGGTGCCGGCGGTGTGCACGGTCAGCGTCGACAGCCCGAACGCGCGCTCCAGCGGCCCGCGGCGGATGTCCAGGTGCTGCACGCGGGTGCCCGGCACGCGCACGTCGCTGCGCCACAGGTGACCGCGGCGGATGCCCAGGCCGTCGTCGTCGAGCCGCCAGCGCGTGCGCAGCCAGCGCCGCCGCGCGATCCACACCGTCCAGGCCGGCAGCAGCACCAGCGCGGCGGCATGCGCGGCCAGCGAGGCGGGCGAGCGGCCGAACGCGATCAGGGCCGGCACCAGCGCGACCGACAGCGGCAGCAGCGTGCCGACCAGCGCGGTGATCGTCGACAGCGTGCGCGCGGCGACCGGAAGCGGCTGCCAGACGTCGGTCTCGACGGCGGGCATGCCCCCGGTCTCGGCCACCGGCTGCGCCGCCGCGTCGTCTCGGCCGTCGTTCGGCGCGGTCATCGGCGACGCTCCAGGTCGAGGTAGGGATTGTCGTCGCCCGAGCCGGACGGCCGCGCCTTGTAGCGCTTGTAGGTCCACTGGTACTGCGCGGGGTCGCGGCGGGCGATGTGCTCGACACCGGCATTGAGCACGGCGGTGGCGTGCAGCACGTCGGCATCGGCGATGCCGTCGGGTGCCGGTTCGATCCGCAGCGCGAAGCCCGGACCGTCGCCGATGCGCTCGCAGTAGGCGTAGAGCACGGTCGCGCCGGTGCGTTCGGCCAGCCGCGGCACCAGCGTCATCGTCAGCGCCGGCAGGCCGAAGAACGGCGCGAACTCGCCGTCGCCGGCCTTGGGCTGCTGGTCGGGCAGGATGCCGGTCACGCCGCCGTCGCGCAGGGTCTTCCACAGCTGGCGCACCGCCGGGCCCTCGGCGCGGACCTGGCGCACGCGGTCGCCGTCGCCGGCGCGCGCGCGGACCAGTCGCAGGAACGCCTCGCCGACCGCCGAGTCGGGCGCTCGGTAGAGGATCGAGATCGGCGTGCGCGCGGCCAGCCACTGGTTGAGCAGCTCCCAGTTGCCGTAGTGCGGTGCGACGACGATCAGGCCCTTGCCCGACGCGAGTTCCGCGTCGAACAGCCCGACGCCGTGCTGTTCGCGGATCGCGCGCAGGTTGCGCGCCGGGCGGCGGGTCCACAGCCGCAGCGTCTCGAGCGTCTGCAGCGCCGTCGTGCGCAGCACCGCGCGCCGCAGCGCCTCGCGTTCGTCGGGCGACAGCTCGGGATAGGCCAGTTCGAGGTTGCGCAGCGTCACGCGGCTCTCGCGGCTGCCGGCGGCGCGGCCGAGCGCGGCGGCGGCGGTGGCGATCGCGCGCTGCACGGCCGACGGCAGCAGGCCGACGAGCGTGGCGAGCAGGTACAGCAGGCGGGCGAGGAAGACGGGCATGCGGGGAGTTTAAGCGCCCGGGCCCCGAACGAAGAACGCCGCCCGGAGGGCGGCGTTGGATGTCGTCAGTCGCGGTCGCTGTCGATCGCGGTGCGCTCGGTCGCGAACGGGTTGAGGCGGCGGATGCGCCAGGGCTCGTTCGGCCAGGACCCGGTCAGATAGGCGTGGTCGGGCTCGTTGCGCTCCAGGACCCGGCGCGCGTCGGCGGCCAGCGCCTCGTTGCCGAGCCCCTCGTAGGCGAGCGCGAGCACCGCGACGGCGTCGTTCTGGTACTCGCTCTGCGGATAGGTCTCCAGCAGGTAGGTCGCGCGCTCGGTCGCGGCGACGTACGCGCCGCGGCGCAGGTAGTACAGCGCGGTCTCGATCTCGTGGCGCGCGAACATGTTGCGCAGCGCGACCATGCGCTGGCGCGCGTCGGCGGCGTAGCGGCTGTTGGGGAAGCGCTCGGTGACGGTGTTGAAGTCGGCGTAGGCCTGGTTGGGCGAGGCCAGGTCGCGCCGGCTGCTGTCCAGGCTCCACACGCGCTGCAGGAACACCGTGTCGCGGCTGGAATTCACCAGGCCGCGCAGGTAGTACATGTAGGCGATGTTGCGGTGCGTGGGATAGGTGCGGATGAAGCGGTCGATGCTCGAGATCGCCTCTTCGTTGTTGCCCATCTTGTACTGCGCGTAGGCGATCTCGATCAGCGCCTGCTCGGTGTGCGGGCCGTACGGGTACTGGGCGACCAAGCGGCGGAACGTCGTCGCCGCGTTGCTCCAGTTGCCCATGCGCATCGACGCATGGCCCTTGTCGTAGAGCTCGGTGACCGGCACGCCCTCGTTCTCGTCGTCCTTGGTGTTGCCGCGGGAACAGCCGGTGGCGACCAGCGCGGCCAGCAGCAGGCACACCAGGGCGCGGGTCGTCGATGCAAGGCGTGGGGTCATGGAGGCGGTGAGCGGTCGGGGCACGAACGGCGGATAATAACAGTCCGGGCCCCGGGCCCGCCGCCCACGCCTGAATCCGAGCCGTCCAAATGCAGCCAGCCCCCAGCGACCCTTCCGACCAGCGCACCGCCACGGTGCCCGACGCCGCCGCGGGACGCCGTTTCGACGCGGTCCTGGCCGAGCTGTTCCCGCAGTTCTCGCGCTCCCGGCTGACCGCCTGGATCAAGGCCGGCGACGTGCTGCTCGACGGCGCCGTGCCGCGCCCGCGCGACCCGGTCGTCGGCGGCGAGACCGTCCGCCTGAACGTCGTGCTCGACGCACAGACCGAGGCGCTGCCGCAGGACATTCCGCTGTCGGTGCTGTACGAGGACGACCAGGTCTTCGTGATCGACAAGCCGGCCGGCCTGGTCGTGCACCCGGGCGCCGGCAACCCGGACGGGACCCTGGTCAACGCGCTGCTGTTCCGCGATCCGTCGCTGGTCGCGCTGCCGCGCGCGGGCATCGTCCACCGGCTCGACAAGGACACCTCGGGGGTCATGGTCGTGGCGCGCACGCTCGAGGCCCACAACGCGCTGGTCGAGCAGCTCTCGGCGCGCGACGTGCACCGCCAGTACCTGGCGGTCGTGGTCGGTGCGCTGGTCTCGGGCGGCACGGCCGATGCGCCGATCGACCGGCACCCGCGCGACCGCCTGCGCATGGGCGTGCGCGAGGACGGCCGCGAGGCGGTCACCCATTACCGGCTGCGCGAGCGCTTCCGCGCGCACACCGCGCTCGAATGCCGGCTCGAGACCGGCCGCACGCACCAGATCCGCGTACACATGGCGCATCTGCGCCATCCGATCCTCGGCGACCCGCTGTACGGCGGCGCGCTGAAGCTGCCCAAGGGCGCATCGGAGGAGGCCGCCGCGATGCTGCGCGGCTTCCGCCGCCAGGCCCTGCACGCCGAGACGCTGGCGTTCCGCCACCCGGCGACCGGCGAGGCGGTGCGCTGCACCGCGCCGCTGCCGGCCGACATGCAGGCGCTGCTGAAGACCTTGCGCGCCGACGCCGCCGAGCACGGCGACCTGGCGCGCCGGTGAGCGCCTGGCTGCCCGCCGACTGGCCCGCGCCGCCGGGCGTGCGCGCCGGCACCACGCTGCGCCACGGCGCTGGCGCCTCGTCGCCGCCGTTCGACAGTTTCAACCTCGGCAACCACCGCACGTCAGCGGGCGACGACCCGGCGGTCGTGGCCGGCAACCGCGACGCGCTGGCACGCCTGCTCGCGCTGCCGTCGCCGCCGCACTGGCTGCGGCAGGTGCACGGTACGACGGTGCTGCGCTTCGACGCGCCGGCCGCGGGCGCCGCGGCGATCGACGCCGAGCCCGAGGCCGACGCGGCCGTCACCGCGGTGCCCGGCGTCGTGCTGGCGATCCTGACCGCCGACTGCCTGCCGGTGGTGTTCGCCGCCGACGACGGCGGCGAGATCGCGGCCGCGCACGCGGGCTGGCGCGGCCTGGCCGCGGGCGTGCTCGAAGCGACGGTCGCGGCGATGCGGACCTCCTCATCGCGGCTGCGGGTCTGGCTCGGGCCTGCGGCTGGACCTGCGTCCTACGAGATCGGCGCGGAGGTGCGCGAGGCATTCACGGCCACCGATCCGGGCGCCGATGCCGCCTTCGTCGCCACGCGAGCCGATCACTGGCGCGTGGATCTCTACGCGCTCGCGCGTCGGCGTCTCGAGGCGGTGGGGATCCGCAGCGACGCGATCCACGGCGGCGACCGCGACACGATCGCCGAATCCGACGCGTTCTTCTCGCATCGCCGCGACGGCCGCAGCGGCCGGATCGCGACGCTGGCGTGGATGGCGCACGCGTGAGCTGGATCCCTGAAGGACGCAGTCCCCTGTAGGAGCGCGCTTGCGCGCGATGACGCTGTCCCGGCGACGCCCGATCGCGCGCAAGCGCGCTCCTACAGGAGGTCGGACGCGCGCCAGCAGGATCAGGCACGCGCCAGCAAGGAATCAGGCACATGCCAGTCCATCGCGTGCGGATGCCGCGGGACGCGCCTTCAGAACGTGTAGCGGACCCGGGTGTACCAGTAGGCGCCGTTGCTGCCGATCGGCGAGAGCACGTCGTAGGGCAGGTTGCCGAAGTAGAAGATGTCCTCGTTCGACAGGTCCGGGTACTCGTCGGTGATGTTCTGGCCGCCCACCGCCAGCGTCCAGCGCTGGGCCAGGCGCAGCTCGACCTCGGCGTCGAGCTGCCATTCCGCGCCGTAGACCTGCTCGGGCTCATAGCCGCCGCCAAAATTGAACACCCGCTTCGCGCTGCCGTGGCGCTGCACGCGCGCGAGCAGGTGCCAGCGGTCGTCGCGCCAGGTCGCGGTGAACTGGCCGCGGGTGCGCGGCGCGGCGTCGGTCAGCGTGTTGCGCTCCTCGACGCCGAACAGCACGTAGTCCGGGTCCAGCGCGGCGAGCTGCTGCGGCGTGGCGACGACGTTGCGCAGCTCGGTCTTGGCGTAGCTCCAGGCGCCGGTCAGGTGCAGTTGGCCGCCGGCGAGCGCATCGCGCCAGTTGGCGACAAGTTCGGCGCCGCGGGTGCGGGTGTCGGCGGCATTGACGAAGAACTGCGCGCTCTCGATCCGCGCGACGTCGAAGTTGGCGTCGACGAACGCAGTCAGCGCATCGCCGGTGATCGCCTCCGACAGCGCGATGCGGTCGTCGATCTCGATCTGGAACAGGTCCAGCGCCACGTCGAAGCGCCGGCCGATGCGGCTGGTGAAGCCCAGGCTGGCGTTGATCGACTTCTCCGGCGACAGGTCGGTCGCGCCCAGCGCGCGCGCGATCGGGTTGTTCACCGACAGCAGCCGGCCCTGCACGATCTGGCCGGCGGCGCTGTAGCCGGTGCTGGTGGACTCGTAGCCGGTCTGCGCCAGCGCCGGCGCGCGGAAATTGTTCGACAGCGCGCCGCGCAGCGCGAACGCCGGCGCGAACTCGTAGCGCGCGGCAAGCCGCCCGGTCAGTTCGCCGCCGAAGTCATCGTAGTCCTCGTAGCGCACCGCGACATCGGTCACCAGGCGCTCGCCGAAGCTGCTGGCCAGGCTGGCGTAGAGGCTGGCGACGTCGCGGTCGAGGTCGGCCTCGTCCTGCGGCGTCAGCCCGCCGCCCGCCTGCGACCCGGCCGGTCGGTCGGTGTAGGGACCGACCGCATAGCTCGCCGGGTCGCCGGCGCCGGTCTCGTAGCGCTCGGTGCGCAGTTCCAGGCCCGCGGCGACGGTGTGGTAGTCGGTGAACGTCTCGAAGCCGCGGCTCAGGTCGAGGTTGAGCAGGCTCTGCGAGAATGCGTAGTCGCCGGTGCGGAAGCGCGTCGGGCTGCCGGGGCCGAGCGAGGCGTTGATCGAGTCGCGCAGCCGGAAGGTGAATTCGTTGCGGCCGTGGTTGAGGCTGGCGTCGACGTTCCACTCGCCCCACTGCCCGCGCACGCCCGCGACCGCGCCGACGTCGAGGTTCTCGCCGATCGAGACCGGCCGGAAGCCGTCGGGGTAGACCTGCGGCCAGTTCGCCTCGCCGTCGGGATAGCGGTAGTAGTTCGCGCCCTCGGTGTCGCGCTGGTGGTAGGTGCCGAAGCCGTACAGCGTCGCCGTCTCGCCGACCGGCACTTCGGTGTTGAACCAGCCGTTGAGGTCCTGCGACTCGCCGTCGCCCAAATGGTAGTTGCGCCGGCCCTGCACCGCGAGGTTGGCGTCGGTCCGGTCCCACGGCGGCACCTGGTCGAAGCCCGCGCGGTTGGTGGCCTCGCGGTTGCGGGCCTCCAGGCCCACGCGCAGGAAGCCCTCGTCGCCGAGCGCGGTGCCGACCTTGGCGCTGGCGAAGCTGGTCTGGCCGTCGGTGAGCGTGCGCCCGATCGGCGCCAAGTCGGTGTGGTGCAGGCCGTAGCTGGCCTCGAACGCACCGCCGTCGGCCGCGTCGTCGAGGATCACGTTGACCACGCCGGCGACCGCGTCCGAGCCGTACTGCGCGCCGGCGCCGTCGCGCAGCACCTCGATGCGCGCGATCGCCGAGACCGGGATCGCGTTGAAATCCACCGGCGTGGTGCCGCGGCCGATCTTCGAACCGGTGCTCACCAGCGCCGAGGTGTGCCGGCGCTTGCCGTTGATCAGCACCAGCACCTGGTCGGGCGAGAGGCCGCGCAGCTGCGCGGCGCGCACGTGGTCGGCGCCGCCGGAGTTGGACTGGCGCGGGAAGTTGAACGACGGCAGCAGCGTCTGCAGCGCACTGCCCAGCTCGCCGCCGGCCACGCCCGCCCGGCGCAGGTCCTCGGCATCGAGCACGTCGATCGGCGAGGTCGATTCGAGCACCGTGCGGTCGGCGGCGCGGGTGCCGGTGACGATGACCGCGTCGAGCCGCGTGGCTCCGTCGGCGTCGGTCGTCTGCGCGGCGGCCGGCATGCAGATCGCGCACGCGATCGCGAGGGCCAGCGGGGCGGGAGGACGACGGAAGAACGGACGGCGCATGCGGGCTCCTGGCGGGGACGGGAAAGGGAGTGGCACCGGGAACCGTCGCGGGCGGGGAGAGGGGACGCGCGCGACGCCCGGTGCCGGTGACCGTGCGTGCAGCGACGGCCAGGGTCGCATTAGGCCCGCTCGCCGGTCCATGCGTCCATCGGCATAAAGCGATACAGTGTTGCGGCGCCGCAACAATCGCGGGCGCGCCGGTGCCTAGGATGGCGCTCTTCCCTTCCTCGACCCCGATCGCCATGCCGTCTCCGTTGCGCACCGTCCTCCTGATCCTCGTCGCACTGTCGCTGGGTGCCTGTGCGAGCGCGCCCGTGCCCGCCGGCGCGCCGCTGCAGGTCGCGACCGCCGCCTACCAGGGCGATGCGACGCGGCCGGCGGACGGCCGCGGCTGGCTGCGCACCGAGCTGTACTTCGCCACCGGGCGCTGGGACGCCGATGCCGACGAAGCGGCCGCCGCCGAGCGCCGCTGGCTCGATTTCCTCGATCGCGAGGTCTCGCCGCGGTTTCCCGCCGGCCTGAGCGTCGTCGACGTTTACGGCCAGTGGCTGCCGCCGGGCAGCGACACCCCCAGCCGGTTGCGCTCCAAGGAGTTGGTGGTGCTGCATGCCGACACGCCCGAAGCCGCGGCGTCGATCGAGGCGATCCGGCTGGCGTGGAAGCGCGAGACCGGCCACCTGTCGGTGCTGCGTTCGCAGCTGCACGCCGACGTGTCGTTCTGAGGGGCGCGACGATGGCCTCGATGCCCGGCGCCGCGCAGCGCGGCGCGCGCTGGTTCGTCCCCGGCGACGTCAACGGGTTCTTCGGCCTCGTCGTCGACAACCTGTCGATCCTGGGCTTCATCGCCGCGGCGCTGGTCGGGATCTTCGGCATGCCGGCCGACATCGTGTTCGGGCGCATGTTCCCGGGCACGGCGCTCGGCGTGCTGGTCGGCAACCTGATGTACACGTGGATGGCGCGCCGTCTCGCCCGACGCACCGGGAGAGACGACGTGACCGCGATGCCGCTGGGCCTGGACGCGCCGACGAGTATCGGCATGGCGCTGCTGGTGCTGGGCCCGGCGTTCCTCGCGTTCGGCCGGCAGGGCCTGGATGCGGACGCCGCCGGCATCGCGACCTGGCAGCTCGGCATGGCGTCGCTGGTGGTGATGGGCGCGCTCAAGCTCGTGCTGTCGTTCGCCGGCGACTGGATCACCCGCGTCGTGCCGCGCGCGGCGCTGCTCGGCTCGATCGGCGGCGCGGCGCTGATGCTGCTCGGCTTCCTGCCGCTGATCGAGACCCTGCGCGCGCCGGTCGCCGGCTTCGTCACGCTCGGGCTGCTGCTGTACGTGCTGGTCGCGCGCGGGCCGGTCCCGCTGCGCCTGCCCGGCGTGCCGTTCGCGCTGCTGGTGGGTCTGGCGCTCTACTACGGTCTGGGGCTGGCCGGCCTGTCGCCGGGCTTCGCTTTGCCCGACGTCGCCTGGCCCGCACCGGCATGGCCGTGGCCGAACCTGGGCTTTGTCGACGGGCTGCCGGCGACGCTGCCCTACCTGTCGCTACTGCTGCCGTTCGGCCTGCTGATGGTGGTGGGCGGCATCAACGTCAGCGAGAGCGCACGCGCGGCCGGCGACGACTACCGCACGCGCGACGTGCTGCTGGTCGAGGCGGTGTCGACGCTGGTGGCCGGGGTCTGCGGCGGGGTCGCGCAGACCACGCCCTACATCGGCCAGCCGGCCTACAAGCAGATGGGCGCGCGCAGCGGCTACACGCTGCTGACCGGCCTGTTCGTCGGCCTGGGCGGCATGCTGGGCCTGGTGTCGGGCCTGGTGCAGTGGCTGCCGGTCGCAGTGCTGGCCCCGATCATCGTGTTCGTCGGCATCGGCATCACGGTGCAGGCCTTCCACAGCACGCGACGCGAGCACGCGATCGCGGTGTCGCTGGCGTTCCTGCCGGCCGTCGCCTATCTGTTCAACATCAAGTTCGGCAATCCGGCGTGGATCGAGCCGGGGCGCATGGCCGCGCTGTACGCGCAGGTCGACGCCGGCCACGGCCTGCCGGAGATGGCGACGATCGTCGTGCTCGGCAACGGCTTCATCATCACCGCGATGCTGTGGGCGACGGCGCTGGTCGCGCTGGTCGACCGGCGCCCGGGCGCCGCCGTGGCAACGCTGCTGGCGGCTGCGGTCGCGACGCTGTTCGGCGTGATCCACTCGGTGCACCCGACCGGCGCGCTGGTGTTGCCCTGGCAGCTGGAGGGCCTGCGCCAGGCGATCGCGTTCCAGTTCGCGGCCGCGTACGCGGTGCTGGCGGTCGTGGTCGGGCTGCTGGGCCTGCAGCGACGGCCGGCGACGATCGATCCGGCCTGATCGCACGCGGTGCGCAGGCGCTATCCTGCGCCGCCCGATCCACCCGAGACCCGAGATGGCGCCGACGCTGTTCCAGACCCTGCTCGGCGCCGCCTTCTTCCGGCTGCCCGAGACTCTGCGCGTGCTGCACGGCGTGCGCGGGCAGGCGCGCCATGCCGGCGCGATGACGATCGAGCGCAGCGGCGGGCTCGCCGCGCGGGCATGCGCGCGCCTGGCCGGTGTGCCGGCCGCGGCGACGGACGCGGCGTTGTCGCTCGACTGCACGACCGGTCCGCGCGGGGAAATCTGGGTCCGCCGGCTGGGCGCGCCGCCGAGGATCGTGCAAGCGCGCTGGCGGCTGTGGCACCGCGATGGCCAACTGCGGCTGCGCCGCGGTGCGCTGCAGTTGCGCTGCGTGCTGCACCACCACGACGGGACGCTCTACTGGAACGTCGTTGGCGCGCGCGCGTTCGGCGTGCTGCCGCTGCCGGCACGGCTGCTGTCGGAGGTGCGCGGCAACGAGCGCGAGGTCGACGGACGCTGCGCGTTCGAAGTCGAGGCGGCGCTGCCGCTGGTCGGCCCGGTGTTCCGCGCGCACGGCTGGCTGCACCCGGCGAACCGGCAGGACTGAGCGCGCGACGCGACGCGCGCAGGCCGGCACGAACGCACCGTTGCGGGCCCGATCGGGGACGATGGACGCCCCGATCGTCGATAATGCCGCTCCCCCTGCCTTCCCGGAGCCGTGCCATGTCCGCACAGACCCGCGCCCCGTTCGCCGATGTCCCCGGTGTCGCCCCCGCACGCGATGCCGCCACGCGCGAGTTCGTCTTCAACCACACGATGCTGCGGGTCAAGGACCCGGCCGCGTCGCTGGACTTCTACACCCGCGTGCTGGGCTTCACGCTGGCGCGCAAGGTCGACTTCCCGGAGGCGAAGTTCTCGCTGTACTTCCTGGTGCTGGTCGACGACGCCGGCGCCATCCCCGACGACGACGAGGCGCGCCGCCAGTGGCTGGCGCAGCAGCGCGGCGTGCTCGAGCTGACCCACAACCACGGCACCGAGGCGCAGGACGGCCCGGTCTATCACGACGGCAACAGTGACCCGCGCGGCTTCGGCCACATCTGCGTCAGCGTGCCCGACATCCGCGCGGCCTGCGCGCGCTTCGAGGCGCTGGACGTGCCGTTCCAGAAGCGGCTGAGCGACGGCAGCATGAAGTCGATCGCCTTCATCAAGGATCCCGACGGCTACTGGGTCGAGATCATCCAGCCCGCACCGCTCTGACCCGGCCTAGCGGGTCTGCCCGAGCCGGCCGAGGAAATCGCGCCGCCAGGCGTGGATGTCGTAGCTGGAGATGCGTTGCATCATCGACTGCCAGCGCTCCCGGCGCTCGTCCTGCGGCATCTTCAGTGCGGCGGCGATCGCATCGGCGACGCCGTCGCTGTCGAAGGGGTTGATCAGCAGTGCACCGTCAAGCTCGCGCGCCGCGCCGGCGAAGATCGACAGCACCAGCGCGCCCGGATCGTCGGGATCCTGCGAGGCCACGTACTCCTTGGCGACCAGGTTCATGCCGTCGCGCAGCGGCGTGACCAGGCCGATGCGTGCCAGCCGGTAGAAGCCGGCCAGCGTCGCATGCGGATAGGTGCGGTTGACGTAGCGCACCGGCGTCCAGTCGGGGTCGGCATGGGCGCCGTTGATGTGGCCGGCGTACTGCTCGAGCTCGCGGCGCAGCGCGCGGTAGCTCGCGACGCCGCCGCGCGAGACCGGCGCGATCTGCAGGTAGGTCAACTGGCCGCGCAGGTCGGTGTGCTTGTCGAGGACGCGTTCGAACGCGCGGAAGCGCTCGGGCAGGCCCTTGGAGTAGTCGAGCCGGTCGACGCCGATCGCCAGTGCGCGGCCGGTCAGGCTGGCCTGCATCCGCCGCACGGCCGCGTTGCGCGCGGAATTGGCCGCCAGCGTCGCGATCGCCGTGGCGTCGATGCCGATCGGGAACGCCTCGGCCTGGAAGCTGCGCCCGTCGTGGTCGCGCAGCGTGCCGCGCCCGGGCACGCTGCCGCCACGGAACAGGCGGATGTAGTCCTGGAAACGCTCGAGGTCGCGCTCGGTCTGGAAGCCGACCAGGTCGTAGGCCGCCAGCGCGCCGAAGGTCTTCTCGTGGTGCGGCAGGCCGGCGACGATGTCGGCCGACGGGAACGGCACGTGCAGGAAGAAGCCGATGCGCGCGCGCACGCCGCGTCGCCGCAGCTCCTGCGCCAGCGGCAGGAGGTGGTAGTCGTGCACCCAGACGATGTCCTCGTCGCGGATCTCCTTGGCCAGCTTCTCGGCGAACAGCGCGTTGACGCCGCGGTAGGCGGCCTGGGTCAGCGCGTTGTAGTCGACCAGGTCCAGGCGGAAGTGCAGCAGCGGCCACAGCGTGCGGTTGGAGAAGCCGTTGTAGTAGCCCTCGTAGTCCTCGCGCGACAGGTCGATCGTCAGGTAGTCGATGTTCTCGTGCGTGGTGCGGTGCATCTCGCCCGAGTGCGCGCGTGCGACCTTGCCGCTCCAGCCGAACCACAGGCCGCCGGTCTCCTTGAGCGCGGCGTCGAGCGCGGTCGCCAGGCCGCCGTTCTGGTCCGAATCCGGCAGCGCGACCCGGTTGGAGACGACGACCAGGCGGCTCATGCCGCCTCCTGCCAGGAGCGCGAGAGCCGCATCGCCGCCATGATCAGGCCGACGTGCGAATAGGTCTGCGGGAAGTTGCCCCAGGCCTCGCCGTCCTCGAACGACATGTCCTCCGACAGCAGGCCGAGATGGTTGCGCCGCGCGAGCATCGTCTCGAACAACGCGCGCGCCTCGTGGTGGCGGCCGATCGAGGCGAGCGCATCGATGTACCAGAACGTGCAGATCGTGAAGCTGGTCTCCGGCGCGCCGAAGTCGTCGGGCACGACATAGCGGAACAGCCCGTCGCCGTGGCGCAGGGTCTGACCGATCGCGTCGACGGTGCCGACGAAGCGCGGGTCCTCGGGCGTCACGAAGCCCAGGTCGGCGAGCAGCAGCAGCGAGGCGTCGAGCCGGTCGCCACCGAACGCGTCGGCGAAGTGACCGAGCTCGGCGTTCCAGGCCTCGGCCAGGATCCGCGCGCGCATCGTATCGGCGCGCTTGCGCCAGTGCGTGGCGCGCGCCTCCAGGCCCAGCTGCACCGCGATCCGCGCCAGCCGGTCGCAGGCCGCCCAGCACATCACGCTGGAATAGGTGTGCACGTGCGCCTTGCCGCGGAACTCCCACAGGCCCGCGTCGGGCTGGTCGTAGAGCTTCCATGCCAGGTCGCCGAGCGGCTCGAGCTTGGCGAACGTCGCGGCATCGCCCGGATGCTCCAGGCGGCGGTCGAAGAACAGCTGGGCCGAGGCCAGCACCACGCTGCCGTAGGTGTCGTGCTGGCGCTGCACGTAGGCCAGGTTGCCGCGACGCACCGGGCCCATGCCGCGGTAGCCGGCCAATGCCGGCATCTCCTCTTCGGTCAGCTCGTGCGCGTAGTCGATGCCGTAGACCGGCTGCATGTCGCCGTCGTCGCTGACCGCCAGGTTGAAGATGTAGCGGATGTACTCCTCCATCGTGCGCGTCGCGCCCAGCCGGTTGAGCGTGCGCACGACGAACGCCGCGTCGCGCAGCCAGCAGTAGCGGTAGTCCCAGTTGCGCGCGGTGCCCGGGGCCTCGGGGATCGAGGTCGTCATCGCGGCGATGATGCCGCCGCTGTCCTCGTACTGGCACAGCTTGAGCGTGATTGCGCTGCGGATCACCGCCTCCTGGAAATCGAGCGGGATCGACAGATAACGCACCCATTCGCGCCAGTAGTCGGTGGTGCGGTGCAGGGCGTCGCGCACGAACTCGACGATCGGCTGGGTCAGCGTCTCGTCGGGACCGAGCACGAAGTGCAGGTCGCGGTCGAGCACGAACGGCAGGCCCTCGCGCAGCAGCCGGATCGGCATGTCGGTCGTCGCGCGCAAGGCGAAATCCGTCAGCACGAAGCGCTGGTGGTTGCTGCCCCAGGTGCTCTCGGGCGTCCGCGCGCCCCAGTCGGCGAGCGGGCGCAGCAGCACGCGGATGCGCGGGCTGCCCGACAGCAGGCGGATCCGGCGCGCGAGCATGACCGGGCGGTAGAACCGCCCGTGCTGGCGCCAGCGCGGCGCGAAGTCGACGATCTCGATCGATGCGCCATGGCGGTCGTGCAGCACGGTGCGCAGGATCGCGGTGTTCTCGATATAGCGCTGTTCGCTGCGTTCGAAGTCGTCGAGCTCGATCGACCAGTCGCCGTGGCCCGTCTTGGGCGACAGCAGCGCGCAGAAGGCGGGATCGCCGTCGAACGCCGGCAGGCACGACCAGACCAACCGCGCCTTCGCGTCGAACAGCGCGCCGAAGCTGCCGTTGCCGACGAGGCCCAGGTCGAGGGTGGAAGCGTCGGCTGGCGTCATCGGGCGATCTCCGGGGGCGGGGTGGGAAGGGGGGCGGGCACGCCGAGCCAGCGGTGGACCTGGGCCGGGTCGGCGACGGCGAAGCGCGCGGCCGAGGCGGTGCGATCGCCGACCAGCACGCTGATGCCGCCGCGCGCGTTGACCGCGGCGAAGCCGGTCTCGTCGGTCAGATCGTCGCCGGCGAACACCGGGCGGCGTCCGGCGAATGGCGGCTCGTCGAGGAAGGCGAGGATCGCGCTGCCCTTGTCGGCGTGCTGCGGGCGCAGCTCGACGACGTGGTCGCCGGGCTGGAGCTGGTAGCCCGGCAGCCGCGGCAGCATCGCCTGGGCGAAGGCGCGCAGCGCGACCTCGGCCTGCGGGGCGCCGCGCCAGTGCAGTCCGAGCGCCGCGCCCTTGTCCTCGACGACGGCACCGGGATAGCGGCGCGCGACGACGACGGCCTCGTCGCGGATCGCCGCCAGCGCGGCCGGCGGCAGCGCGCCGTGCGCGGCGCCGTCGGCGCGCCGCCGCTCGACACCGTGCAGGCCGGCCGCGGTGAACGTCTCGGGCGCGAACAACTGGTCGAGCGTCGCGAGGCTGCGGCCGCTGACCAGCGCGAGCGCGCCGTCCAGCGAGGTGCGCAGCGCCTCCAGGCGCGCGAGCAGGGCGGGGGGAACGGACACCGCATCGGGACGTTCGGCGAACGGCAGCAGGCAGCCGTCGACGTCGAGGAACAGGGCCCAGTCGTCGGCCGGTGGCGGGGGCGGCCCGCGGAGCGGGGCGGGGGAATCGGGCGGGGGCGCGGAGGCTTCCGGTGATTGGCGCATCGCAGCATGATCGCGTGTCGGGCGATAAACGGATGTGAATCCGCGCCGCGGTCAGTCCTCGTCAGGCACGATCGCGCCGTCGAGCTCGGGATAGTGGCGGAAGATGCCCTGCGTGTTGAACGGCAGCCGCCGGGTCGAGGCCAGGTAGGCGGCGATGTTCGGCCGCTCGGCGATCCGCGCCTCGAGCGCGCGCAGCCCGGGCAGTGTCGGCGACAGCGACGCCATCGCGTCTGGATAGGCGTAGTCGAGGCCACGCAGCAGTTGGAACAGCGACAGATCGACATAGGAATGCCGCCCCAGCGCGTGCACGCCGCCGGCCTGCGCGAGCACGGCCTCGAAGTAGCCGAGGAACTTCGGCAGCCGGTGCCGGCGCAGGTCGGCCGCACGGCGGGCGGCCGCGTCCTTCTGGTCCTCGTAGTACGCCGCGCTCGCGATCGGGTGGTGGCTGTCGTGGACCTCGGTCACCAGGTCGGCGATCGTCAGTTGCAGTTGCAGCGCCTGCAGTTGGCGCGGCGCGTCGTCGGGCACCAGGTCCAGCCGCGGGCCGAGAAAGTGCAGGATCGCCGCGACCTGGGCGACGACCTGCCCGCCGGCCTCCAGGAACGGGGCGGCGAACGGGCGCAGTCCGATCGCTCGGCCGGTCAGGAACGCATCCATCGCCGCGTCGCCCTGCTCGCGGACCACATCGACGTAGTCGGCGCCGGCGTCCTCCAGCGCCAGGCGCACGAACTCGCCGCGTCCCTGGATGCCGTTCCAGTAGTAGAGGCGGTAGTGCATGGCGTCTCTCCAGGCGGGGAAACCCCCATCCTGGCCCCGGCCGCGCATGGCCGGGGTGAGGACGCGGCCCCATCCGGGCCGGCGCTTGCAACCGGCGGCTTCGGCCGCATCTGGTGGACATCGCCGGCAGGCGCCGGCCTCCCCCTTCGAGGACACCCGTCATGCGGATGGACAAGCTCACCTCGCGTTTCCAGCAGGCGCTGGCCGACGCGCAGTCGCTGGCCGTGGGCCGCGACCACAACTTCATCGAGCCGGCGCACCTGCTGCTGGCGCTGCTCGACCAGCAGGGCGGCGGCACCCGGCCGCTGCTGGGCCAGGCCGGTGTCAACGTACCGGTGCTGCGCGAGCGGCTGACCGAGGCGCTCGAGCGCATGCCCAAGGTGACCGGGCAGGCCGGCCAACTGTCGGTCGGCAACGACCTCTCGCGCCTGCCCAACGTGACCGACAAGCTCGCCCAGCAGCGCGGCGACGCCTTCATCGCGTCCGAACTGTTCGTGCTCGCTGCGCTCGACGATGGCGGTGACGCGGGCAAGGCGCTGAAGGCCGCCGGCGCGGACAAGGCCCGGCTCGAGGCCGCGATCGCGAAGGTCCGCGGCGGCGAGAGCGTCCAGGACGAGAACGCCGAGGATGCGCGCCAGGCGCTGGAGAAGTACACGATCGACCTGACCGCGCGCGCCGAGAGCGGCAAGCTCGACCCGGTCGTCGGCCGCGACGAGGAGATCCGCCGTACGGTGCAGGTGCTGCAGCGGCGCACCAAGAACAACCCAGTGCTGATCGGCGAGCCGGGCGTGGGCAAGACCGCGATCGTCGAGGGCCTGGCCCAGCGCATCGTCAACGGCGAGGTGCCCGAGGGCCTGCGCGGCAAGCGCGTGCTCTCGCTCGACATGGGCGCGCTGATCGCCGGCGCCAAGTACCGCGGCGAGTTCGAGGAGCGCCTGAAGGGCGTGCTGGGCGACCTGGCCAAGAACGAGGGCCAGATCATCCTGTTCATCGACGAACTGCACACGATGGTCGGCGCCGGCAAGGCCGATGGCGCGATGGACGCGGGCAACATGCTCAAGCCGGCGCTGGCGCGCGGCGAGCTGCACTGCATCGGCGCGACCACGCTCGACGAGTACCGCAAGTACGTCGAGAAGGACGCCGCGCTCGAACGCCGCTTCCAGAAGGTGTTCGTCGGCGAACCCAGCGTCGAGGACACGATCGCGATCCTGCGCGGGCTCAAGGAACGCTATGCCGTGCACCACGGCGTGGAGATCACCGACCCGGCGATCGTCGCCGCGGCGACGCTGTCCAACCGCTACATCGCCGACCGCCAGCTGCCCGACAAGGCCATCGACCTGATGGACGAGGCGGCCAGCCGCATCCGCATGGAGATCGATTCCAAGCCCGAGGAGCTCGACCGCAAGGAGCGTCGACTGATCCAGCTCAAGATCCAGCGCGAGGCGCTGAAGAAGGAGAAGGACGCCGAGTCGAAGCAGCGCCTGTCCGACCTCGAGGCCGAGATCGGCACGCTCGAGCGCGAGTACAACGACCTGGAGGAGGTCTGGAAGGCCGAGAAGGCCACGGTGCAGGGCGCGACCAGGATCAAGGAGCAGATCGAGGCCGCCAAGCTCGACCTCGAATCGGCGCAGCGCACGCAGGATTACGCGCGCATGAGCGAGATCCAGTACGGGCGCATCCCGGAGCTGGAAAAGCAGCTCAAGGCCGCGCAGGAGGCCGAGACCCAGGGCTTCCAGCTGCTGCAGGACAAGGTCACCGCCGAGGAGATCGCGCAGGTCGTCGCGCGCTGGACCGGCATCCCGGTCAGCAAGATGCTCGAGGGCGAGCGCGAGAAGCTGCTGGCGATGGAGTCGCAGCTGCATGCGCGCGTCGTCGGCCAGGAGGAGGCGATCAAGGTCGTGTCCGATTCGGTGCGCCGCTCGCGTGCCGGCCTGTCCGATCCCGACCGGCCGACCGGCTCGTTCCTGTTCCTGGGCCCGACCGGCGTCGGCAAGACCGAGCTGTGCAAGGCGCTGGCCGAGTTCCTGTTCGACAGCCAGGACGCGATGGTGCGCATCGACATGAGCGAGTTCATGGAGAAGCATTCGGTCGCCCGGCTGATCGGCGCGCCTCCGGGCTACGTCGGCTACGAGGAAGGCGGCTACCTGACCGAAGCGGTGCGCCGGCGCCCGTACAGCGTGATCCTGCTCGACGAGGTCGAGAAGGCGCATCCCGACGTGTTCAACATCCTGCTGCAGGTGCTCGACGACGGCCGCCTGACCGACGGCCAGGGGCGCACGGTCGACTTCCGCAATGCGGTGATCGTGATGACCTCCAACCTCGGCTCGCACCAGATCCAGGAGCTCGCCGGCGACGATTCGGCCGAGGCCTACACGCAGATGAAGGCGGCGGTGATGGGCGTGGTGCAGGCGCACTTCCGGCCCGAGTTCATCAACCGGCTCGACGACATCGTCGTGTTCCACCCGCTGCGCAAGGCCCAGATCCGCGAGATCGCGAAGATCCAGATGCGCGGGCTGGAAAAGCGCCTGGCCGAACGCGGACTGCGCATCGAGGTCTCAGACGCGGCGTTCGACCTGCTGGGCAACGTCGGCTTCGACCCGGTCTACGGCGCCCGCCCGCTCAAGCGCGCGATCCAGCAGCAGCTCGAGAACCCGCTGGCCTCGAGGATCCTCGCCGGCGAGTTCGCCAGCGGCGACACGATCGCCGTCGACGCCGCCGGCAGCGAACTGGGCTTCGCGAAGGCCTGACCACCGCCGGCGCGCCCGCTGCCTGCGCTTCCTCCACCGGTCGCGCGGTCTCAGCGCGAGCGGATACGGACACCTCCCCCGCGCGCGGGGAACGCGCACTCGCCAGTCGTGGGCGTGGTCACGTCGCCCACACCTCCCCCGCCCGCGGGGGAGGTCGGCGCGCCCCTGGCGCGCCGGGTGGGGGCACGGGCCCTCCCAATGTCCAGCCCTTCAACCAGCCGAAGCGCTGTTCGCCACCACCTTGACGCCCGCTTCCCCACCCCCGCGCGAGCATCCGGGCAACGCGACGGGGCCCACGCATGCACATCCTGATCACCGGCGGCAGCGGTTTTCTCGGCGGCGCGCTGACCGGCGCGCTGCAGCGCGACGGCGCGCGTGTGACCTGGCTCTCGCGCCGGGCCTCGACACCGGCCCCGGCCGGCGTCGAGGTGCGCGACTACGCCGCGCTGTGGTCGGACGACCGTTTCGATGCGGTCGTCAACCTCGCCGGCGCCGGGATCGCCGACCGCCGCTGGAGCCCGGCGCGCAAGCAGGTGCTGCGCGACAGCCGGGCGATCCCCACGCGCGTGGTCGTCGACTGGATCCGTTCGGTGCACGCGCCGCCGCGGGTGCTGCTGAGCGGTTCGGCGGTCGGCTGGTACGGCGCCCAGGGCGACGCGCCGCTGGACGAGGACGGCGCGCCGCACGACGAATTCCAGCATCGCCTGTGCGAGGAATGGGAAGCGGCGGCGCGCGCCGCCGAGGACCGGGTGCCGGTCGTGCGGCTGCGGACCGGCGTGGTGCTGCATCCCGACGGCGGCATGCTGCAGCGGCTGCTGCCGCCGTTCCGGTTCGGCCTCGGCGCGCGACTCGGCGACGGTCGGCAGATGCTGAGCTGGATCGCGCGCGAGGACTGGGTGTCGGCGGTGCTCGCGCTGCTGCATGCGCATCTGCGCGGCGACGCGCAGGCGCCTGTCGGCGCGTTCAATCTCACCGCGCCCGAGCCCGTCGACAACACCGGCTTCACCCGCGCGCTGGCCGATGCCTTGCGGCGTCCGGCGCTGCTGGCGGTGCCGGCGCGCGCACTCGCGCTGGGCCTGGGCGAGATGGCCACCCTGCTGGTGGACGGCCAGCGCGTGCTGCCGGCGCGGCTGCTGGCGTCCGGGTTCGCGTTCGCCTGGCCCCGGCTGGGGCCGTACCTCGACGCCGAACTGCGCTGAGCGCAGCGACCTGCTCAGCCCGGCTGCGACGCCGGGGGCGCGGCGGCCTCGCTGCCCGGCCGCACGGGACGGAACGGCGGCGTCGACATGACCATCTCGGCCAGCGAGTAGGCCAGTTCGCGCTCGGCCAGCACCGCGCCGTCGGCGCCGTGCTCGAGCAGGTGGCGCACCTCGCCGTCGCTGTGCGCGCGCGCCAGCACGGTGATGCCCGGGTTGATGGCCTTCATGCGCTCGATCGCCTCGCCCGCCTCGAGTGCCTGCGGGATCGCGAAGATCGCCAGCGCCGCGCGCTCGGGTGCGGCGTCGCGCATCACCGGCTCGGAGGCGACGTTGCCGCGGACCACGAGCAGGCCGCGGTCGCGGGCCTTGCGCACCAGATCGGGATCGTCCTCGACGATCACCAGCGGCACCTCGCGTTGCTGCAGCAGCTCGGCCAGCTGGCGGCCGACGCGTCCGTAGCCGACCAGGATCGCGTGGCCGCGCAGGTCGGCCGGGATCGCCTGGATCGGCTGCGCGGGCTCGGGCGCCGCCGCTGCGGCCGCCGCGGCGCGCCGCGCCTGCCAGCTGTCGAGCAGGCCGAAGATCAGCGGGTTGGCCATGATCGAGATCAGCGCGCCGGCGAGCACCAGCGAGCGGCCGTCGGGCGGCAGGATCTCCAGCGCCACGCCGAGCCCGGCGATGATGAAGGCGAATTCGCCGATCTGCGCCAGGCTGGCGGAGATCGTCAGCGCCGTGCTGGTCGGGTGCTTGAACGCACGCACGATCAGGAACGCGGCCGCCGACTTGCCGAAGATGATGATCAGCGCCGTCGCGAGCACCTGCCAGGGGTGCACCAGCAGGATGCGCGGGTCGAACAGCATGCCGACCGACACGAAGAACAGCACCGCGAACGCGTCGCGAAGCGGGAGCGAGTCGTTCGCGGCCTTGTGGCTGAGCTCCGATTCGTTGAGCAGCATGCCGGCGAAGAACGCGCCGAGCGCGAACGACACGCTGAAGATCGCCGCCGAGCCGAACGCCACGCCCAGCGCGATCGCCAGCACCGACAGCGTGAACAGCTCGCGCGAGCCGGTACCGGCGATGCGCTCGAGGATCCACGGGATCACCCGGCGGCCGACCAGCAGCATCACCGCGACGAACATCGCGACCTTGAGCAGCGTCCAGCCCACGCTCAGCAGCACCGAGCCGACCGTCGTCTGTTCGCCGCCGCTGTTGTGGACCACGTCGGCCAGCACCGGCATCAGCACCAGGGCGATCACGCAGGCCAGGTCCTCGACGATCAGCCAGCCGACCGCGATCTTGCCGCGCGTGGTGTCGAGCAGCCGCCGCTCCTCCATCGCCCGCAGCAGCACCACGGTGCTGGCGGTCGCGAGCGCGAAGCCGAAGACGATGCCCTGGACCGTCGGCCAGCCCATCAGCGCCGCCAGGCCCCAGCCCAGCAGGGTCGCCACGGTGATCTGGGTCAACGCGCCCGGGATCGCGATCGACTTCACGTCGAGCAGGTCCTTGAGCGAGAAATGCAGGCCGACGCCGAACATCAGCAGCATCACGCCGATCTCGGCGAGCTGGTCGGCCAGCGCCTGATCGGCGACGAAGCCGGGCGTGTACGGGCCGACGAGGATGCCGGCGACCAGATACCCGACCAGCGGCGAGAGCCGCAGGCGGTTGGCGAGCGCGCCGAACACGAACGCCATGCCCAGGCCGACGGCGACGATGTTGATCAGGTCGGTGTTGTGCGGCATCGGGGAAGGGCGCGAAATCGGTCGTGCAGTGTCGCCGACGCGTCGTGACGCGGGCAAGCGGCGCGATGTCCGGTTGTCCGCCGGTCGGATTGCCTGCAGACGCGCTTGCGGGCGATCGGGCTATTCCCCCGCAGGCGCGCGATACCGGATCATCCCTCCTGTAGGAGCGCGCTTGCGCGCGATTGAGGTTGTCCCGTCGAAGCCCCATCGCGCGCAAGCGCGCTCCTACGGTGAGGTATCCGTCGCGCCTAGGGGACGATGCCCCGGCGGGCCGGGGCATCGTGGCGCCCGCGATCACGGGCGCCGCGTCACCAGGTGTAGGCGATCTTCGCGTAGCCGAACGCGCCGCCGAAGCCGAACGGCGACAGGTTGCTGTACGGGAACTGCCCGTTGGTCGAGTTGCCGAAGATGTTCTCGTCCGGGTACTCGTTGAGCACGTTGTCGGCGCCCAGCGTCAGCGCCCAGTTGTCGCCCGGCTTGTACGTCGCCGAGACGTCGACCAGCCACTTGGCCCCGTACTTCTGGTCCAGCGCCGGGTTGTTGGGCGTGGTGCGCACGCTGCCGTAGCGTGTGGTCGACAGCGAGAAGCCCCAGTCGGCGGCGTTCCAGGTGCTGGCCAGCAGCAGCTTGTTGCGCGGGAAGCCCTGCTCGATGCGGCCGGCCTCGACGCGGTCGATGCGCTCCAGATCCACGCCGATCGCCTCGAGCGCGGCCGGGTTGTCGGCGATGCGGGTGATCTCGGTCTTGGAGTGGTTGTAGCCCGCGGTCAGGTCGAGGCTGCCGGCCGCCAGGTCCCAGCGGTAGGTGCCGACCACGTCCACGCCGCGGGTGCGGGTGTCGATGGCGTTGGTGAAGTAGCGCCCGCCGTTGACGCCGGTGATGCCCTGCGACTCGAGCAGCGCGCGCACCGCATCGCCGGTCAGGTTCGACGACAGCGCGATGCGGTCGTCGACGTCGATCTGGTACGCATCGACGGTGACGTAGAGGTTGTCGACCGGCTGCAGCACCAGGCCCAGGCTGTAGGACAGCGATTCCTCGGGCCTGAGCGGCTCGGCGCCGAAGGCCTGCGCGACCGCGCTGCTGGCCGGGAAGGTGCGGATCTCGAACGGCGTGGCGATGCCCGGCAGGAACACCGTGCTCACGGTCTGGAAGTACTGCTGGGCCAGCGAAGGCGCGCGGAAGCCGCTCGACACCGTGCCGCGCAGCGCGACCGCGTCGGTGAACGCGTAGCGCGCCGACAGCTTGCCCGACAGCTGGCTGCCGAAATCGTCGTAGTCCTCCCAGCGCGCGGCCAGGCCGCCGGAGAACTTCTCGGTCAAGTCGGCCTCCAGGTCCGCGTAGAGCGCGTGGCTGTCGCGGTCGTAGGCGCCGGCGATGCCGGGCGCGAACCCGCCGAAGCCCTGCGCGCCGGCCCCTGCGCCGGGCACGCCGGCACCCGCATCGATGTACGAGCCCGGTTCGCCCGGCGACTGGTTCCACTTCTCGTTGCGGCCCTCGGCGCCGAAGGCCAGCGTCACCGGATAGGCCAGGCCCCAGTCGAACTGCCGGCTGACGTCGAAGTTGACGATGTTCTGCGTGGTCTCCAGCGCGCCGTCGTAGAAGGACGTCGGCGAGTCGGGGCCCAGGCTCGCGTTGAGCGAGTTGCGGGTGTAGAACTCCAACCGGTTGTAGCCGTAGTTGTAGCTCAGGTCCCAGTTCCACTCGCCCGCGGTGTGGCCCTTGAGGCCGGCGACGATCGAGCGGTCCTTGGAGATGTTGTTGATCTCCGGCAGGAAGCCGTCGGGGTGGATGCTGCGGATGTTCTGGGTCGGGTTGGCCGGGGCGCGGAAGAACGCGAATGAGGTGACGTCGCGGTTGCTGGCCGTGCCGAAGCCGTAGAGGCTGATCGCGTCGGTCAGCGCGATGTCGGTGTTGAAGCCGACCGCGCCGAAGTCGACTTCCGGCTCGCCGATCACGAACGCCTTCTGGCCGAGCGCGGGCTGGGTCGGGCCCGGGGTGCCAGCGAACGGGCGCGCCCGGTTGGTCGCCTCCTGCTGGCCGACCTGGGCCGACAGGTGCAGGAAGCCGCGCTCGCCCAGCGCCAGGCCGGTGTCGCCGGCGATCTGGTGCTGGGTGCCGTCGCCGGCCGAGTACTGGCCCAGGTTCACCGCCAGGCTGCCGCCCTGCGAGGCGCCCTTGAGCACGATGTTGACCACGCCGGCGATCGCGTCCGAGCCGTACTGCGCCGAGGCGCCGTCGCGCAGCACCTCGACGCGCTCGATCGCCGAGACCGGGATCGTGTTGAGGTCGACCGGGGCCGAGCCGCGGCCGATCGTGCCGTTGAGGTTGAGCAGCGACGAGGCGTGCCGGCGCTTGCCGTTGACCAGCACCAGCACCTGGTCGGGCGAGAGGCCGCGCAGCTGCGCCGGGCGGATCGCCGAGGAGCCGTCGACCAGCGCAGGTCGCGGGAAGTTCAGCGACGGCAGCGCGCGCGCCAGCGCGGTCGCCAGTTCGGTCGTACCGGTGGCCTGCAGCGACTCCGCAGTGATGATGTCGATCGGCGACTGCGACTCGGCGACCGTGCGGTCGCTGACCCGTGTGCCGGTGACGATCAGCGTGTCGAGGGTGGAGGTGCGCGTCTGGGGGCCGGCGTCCTGCGCGAGCGCGGCGGGGGCGACCGGCAGCAATGCGGCGAGCACGGCAAGGGTGAGGCGATGGCGGGGCATGGCGGACCTCGATCCGGGGGAGGGCAGGTGTTAATGGCGATTTAACAGGCGTGTTTCAAAGGCGTCAATGCAGCCAGGAATAGGTTTCGATTGTTCCTTTTTTGGGACGATCGCATTCATCCCGGGGGCGCGGGGCCGGGGTCCTGTAAAATCGGTGGATGATCTCCTTCAAGAATTTCGCCCTGCGGCGCGGCGAACGCCTGCTGCTGTCCGACGTCGACCTCACGCTGCACTCGGGCTGGCGCGCCGGCGTTGTCGGCCGCAACGGGGCCGGCAAGTCCTCGCTGTTCGCGGCCGTGCGCGGCGAGGTCGAGGCCGACCGGGGCGACCTCGACCTGCCCAACCGCGTGCGCGTGGCGAGCATCGCCCAGGAACTGCCGTCGCTGCCCGATCCGGCGATCGAGTTCGTGCTCGGCGGCGATGCCGCGGTGTCCGAGGTGCTCCGGGCCGAGGCCGCCGCGATGGCCGCCGAGGACTGGGAAGCCGTCGCCGAGGCGCACGTGCGCATGGCCGAACTCGGCGCCTACGACGCCACCGCGCGCGCCGGCAAGCTGCTGCACGGCCTGGGCTTCCCGGCCGAGACCCACCAGCGCGCGGTCGCGACGTTCTCCGGCGGCTGGCGCGTGCGCCTGAACCTGGCGCGCGCGCTGATGACGCCCAGCGACCTGCTGCTGCTCGACGAGCCGACCAACCATCTCGACCTCGACGCGGTGCTGTGGCTGGAGCAGTGGCTGCTCAAGTACCCCGGCACGCTGCTGCTGATCAGCCACGACCGCGAGTTCCTCGACAACGTCTGCACCCACACGCTGCACCTGCACGGCGGCGGCGCGAAGCTCTACACCGGCAACTTCACCGCGTTCGAGCGCCAGCGCGCCGAGCAGCTGCGCCTGCAGCAGATCACCCACGAAAAGACCCAGGCCGAGCGTGCGCACCTGCAGAAGTTCATCGACCGCTTCAAGGCCAGCGCGGCGAAGGCCAAGCAGGCGCAGTCGCGGGTCAAGCGCCTGGCCAAGCTCGCCGACACCGAGGCGGTGCGCGCCGAACGCGAGGTGCGGATCGACTTCCCGCAGCCGCTGAAGCTGCCGCACGCGCTGCTGCGGATCAACGACGGCGTCTGCGGCTATGCCGCGGGGGGGCGGGATCCGGGATTCGCGAATCGGGATTCGGAAGCGCGGGCTGTCTCCAATCCCCAATCCCCGATCCCCGATCCCGGGGCGAAGGCCCACGTCGTCATTCTCGACGACGTCGGCTTCGGCCTCGAGGCGGGCGACCGCATCGGCCTGCTGGGCCCCAACGGCGCCGGCAAGTCGACGCTGGTCAAGTCGCTGGTCGGCGATCTGCCGCTGCTGGCCGGCGAGCGGTACGCGCACCCGGATCTGCGGATCGGCTACTTCGCCCAGCACACGGTCGAATCGCTGGTCGCGGGCACCTCGCCGATCGACCACCTGCGCGAGCTCTCGCCCAACGTCGCCACCCAGGCGTTCCGCGATTTCCTGGGCAAGTGGAGCTTCCCCGGCGACCGCGCGTTCGAGAGCATCGACGGCTTCTCGGGCGGCGAGCGCGCGCGGCTGGCGCTGGCGCTGATCGCCTGGCTGCAGCCCAACGTGCTGCTGCTCGACGAACCGACCAACCATCTCGACCTGGAGATGCGCGAGGCGTTGGCCGAGGCGCTGAGCGACTTCCCCGGCGCGATCGTGCTGGTCTCGCACGACCGGCACCTCATCGGCCTGGTCAGCGACACCTACTGGCGGGTGGCCGACGGCGCGGTCGTGCCGTTCGACGGCGACCTCGACGAGTACGCGGCGTGGCTGCGCGCGCGCGGCAACGCCGGCGAGCTGCGCACGCCTGCGGCCACCCCGGTCGCCGAGGCCGCGCCCGCGCCGCCGGCCCGCCAGGCGCCGCGCGCGAAGGTCAATCCGCACCGGCTGCAGAAGGTCGAGTCGCGGGTCGCCGAGCTCGAGGCCGAACTGGCGCGGATCGAGGCCGCGCTGGCCGAGCCGGCGACCTACACCGACGGCCCGCGCGTGGCCGAACTGGGGCAGCGGCAGGCGGCGCTGCGCGGCGAACTGGACACCGCCGAGGCCGAGCTGCTGGCGCTCTACGACGCCTGAGGGCCCGCTCGGGTCGCCCCGGGTTGCCGGTGCGCGGCGTGGCCGGGTAGGGTGGCGCGATGAACCGACTCCTGATCCCGACCGCCCTGTCCGCCGCCGTGCTGCTCGCCGCCTGCGGCAACACCGAACCGCCCGCCGACACCCGTCCGCCGCCGGCCAACCCGACCGCCGACGCCGCTGCGGCGGCCGCCGCCGAGGAAGCCGCGCGCGAGCGCGTGCCCGCCGATGCGTTCCTGGCCGCGATCGCCCGCCACTGCGGCGAGGCGTTCGCCGGCCGCATCGTCGCCAACGAGCCGGCACCCGCGCCCGACGCCGCGCCCGATCCGTTCGAGGGCAAGGAGCTGGTGATGCACGTGCGCGGCTGCAGCGACAAGGCGCGCGAACTGCGGATCCCGTTCCACGTCGGCGACGACCATTCGCGCACCTGGATCCTGACCCGCACCGAGCACGGCCTGCAGCTCAAGCACGACCACCGCAAGCCCGATGGCAGCGACGATCCGTTGACGATGTACGGCGGCGAGACCCAGAACGCAGGCACCGACCAGCGCCAGGAATTCCCGGTCGACGCCGAGTCTGTCGCGCTGTTCGAGCAGCAAGGCCTGGCCGATTCGGTCACCAACACCTGGGCGATGGAGATCCATCCCGGCCAGCGCTTCGTCTACGAGCTCACGCGCCCGGGCGGCCGCAAGTTCCAGGTCGAGTTCGACCTGACCAAGACCGTCGCCGCCCCGCCGACGCCCTGGGGCTACTGACCGCCCGCGCAAGGCGGCCGCGGGCGACCGGTCACGGCGCCCGTGCCGGCACGAGCGCCCGCTGCGCCTGCAGCCAGAGCCGGAACTGCTTGAGCGGCGGCGGTTCGGGCCGCGAGCGCAGCCGGGTCAACCAGTAGCGACCGAGCGCGATGCCGGTCTCGAAGGGCTGCACCAGCCGGCCGTCGCGCAGTTCGCGCTCGAACATCGCCAGCGGCAGCAGCGCCACGCCGGCACCGGCCGCCGCGGCACCGGCCAGCGCCAGCGAGGAATCGAACACCGGCCCGCGCGCCTCCGGGCCGGCGGCGCCCGCCGCCGCCAGCCAGCGCGGCCATTCGTCGGTGCGGTAGGAGCGCAGCAGCGTCGTGCGGTCGAGGTCGTGCGGCGTCGCCAGCCTGCGCGCGAGCGTCGGCGCGCAGACCGGGGCGAACAGCGTGTCGACGACCGGCGTGCAGGCCAGGCCCTGCCAGTCGCCGTCGCCGAACCGCACCGCCGCGTCCAGCCCTTCGCTGGCCAGGTCGATGCGGTTGTTGTGGGTCTGCAGGCGCAGCTCGACCTGCGGGTGGGTGGCCTCGAACGCGGGCAGCCGCGGCAGCAGCCAGCCGGTGGCGAACGTGCCGACGATGCCCAGGCTCAGCACCTCGCGCGTCGCGGTGCCGCTCGCGCGCTGCACCGCTGTCGCGATGCGGTCGAAGGCGTCGTTGAGCACCGGATAGAGCGCCGCGGCCTCGTCGGTCAGCGCGACGCCGCGCGGCAGGCGGTGGAACAGCCGGACGCCGAGCCGGTCCTCCAGGCCGCGGATCTGGTGGCTGAGCGCGGCCTGGCTCACGCACAGCTCGAGCGCGGCGCGGGTCAGGTTCTGGTGGCGCGCGGCCGCCTCGAAGGCGCGTAGCGCATTGAGCGGCAACGGCGGGCGGGACATGGGCGCAGGGATGAGCGGGATCGATGGATGGTCGCACGGGTCGGCCGGAAACTGCAGGGCGCTGCAGGCAGCCATGAGTTTTGATGGGGGCTGGCCTCCGATAAACGCGCTGGTCCGGCGTCCGGGCGCGCACCACACTCGATCGCTCCTGCCACTGGAGAAGAGTCGATGAAGGGAAGACGCGCGTTTCTGAAGGCCACGGGCGGCGCGGCCCTGCTGGCTGCCGCAACACCGATGTTGGCGCGGTCGCGCCCGGATATTCCGGCGAGTCTGCAGGCGGCCGGGGATATCGGGAGCCTGGAAGCGGCCAGCGGTGGACGGCTGGGACTGTGTCTGCTGGGCCCCGACCGCAGACGGGTCGTGGCCCATCGCGCGCGCGAATCGTTCCCGACCGCCAGCACGATCAAGTTCGCGTTGTCCGCTGCCGTCCTGGCGCAGGCCGATGCCGGTGCGCTGTCGCTGGACGACCGGATTGCGGTGCGCGCGCAGGACATCCGGTCGGGCGCCTCGGTGACGGGGCGGCATGTCGGCAAGGACATGACCGTGCGCGACCTGTGCCGTGGCAGCATGGTGTGGAGCGACAACCCGGCCGTCGGGCTGCTGCTGCCGCTGGTGGGCGGCGCGCCGGGCCTGCAGGCGTTCCTGCGCCGGCACGGGGACGCGGACACCCGCACCGACGGCATTGCCGAAGGCGCGAGCACGACCTCGCCTGACACGATGGCACGCAACCTCGCGCGCTTCGTGCTCGACGACGCCCTGTCGCGGCCGTCTCGGCTGCAGCTGGCCGACTGGTTGATCGAGAACCGGACCGGCGATGCTCGGATCCGCGCCGGCATGCCGGCCGGCTGGCGGGTCGGGGACAAGACGGGAGGCATGGCGGGCGTGAGCAACGACATCGCGGTGCTCTGGCCGCCGGGCGGCGGGGTGCCGTGGCTGCTGGCGCTGTACCTGCAGGGCTCGCCGCTGCAGGCCGGCGCGCGCGATGCAGTGCTGCGCCGGGCCACCGAACTGGTGGCGCCGCACCTGGCGACCTGAGGCCGGTCCCCGGGCGCCAATGGCGGGGCGCTGCCGCATCGCACCGGCACGGCGCCGTCCGCATCCTGCGAAAATCCCGCACAATCGCGTCCCCGGCCGGCTTGAAGCGGCCGGGGGCCGACCGCATGTCCGCGGTCCCGATCCTCCAGCACGCCTCCATCAAGTCCTCCGCCATGCCGATCTACGCCTTCCAGTGCGCCGACTGCGGCCACAGCTTCGACCGCCTGCAGAAGCTCTCCGACCCCGATCCCGAGACGTGCCCGGCCTGCGGCGCGACGGCGATCAAGCGCCAGCTCACCGCGCCGGCGTTCCGCCTGGCCGGCAGCGGCTGGTACGAGACCGACTTCAAGAAGGACGGCGACAAGAAGCGCAACCTGGCCGGCGGCGACGGCGCGAAGCCGGCCGGCGACGCCGCGGCCGCGCCGGCAGCGGGCAAGACCGAGGCCGCCACACCCAAGCCCGACGCGAAGAAGGCGGACGCCAAGCCCGCCGCTAAGCCTGCCGCGGCCGACTGACGCTTCCGCCCGGCCTGCCGCGCCGCGCGCAGGCGCACGCGGACCGGCGGACACGGATTACACTATCGGGTTCCGCCCGCCCGGCGGTCCGTCTTTCGTGTATTCCGTGTCCGGAGTGTCCATGCGTACCCATTTCTGCGGCCTCGTCGACGAGGCGCTGATCGGCCAGACCGTCACCCTGTGCGGCTGGGCCGATGTCGCCCGCAACCTCGGCGGCGTCTGCTTCATCGATCTGCGCGACCACGAGGGCATCGTCCAGGTCGTCGCCGAACCGTCGGACGATGCACATGGACGTGCGAGTGCCGCGGGAGGCAGGACGCCGGGAGCGGCCGGCCCGGGCAACGCCGCGGTGCTCTCGACCGCCGAGCAGGTGGGCTACGAGGACTGCCTGCGCATCACCGGGACCGTCCGGCGCCGGCACGCGGTCAACGCGAAGATCCCGACCGGGCAGGTCGAGATCGTCGCGCAGACCATCGAGGTGCTGAACAAGGCCGAGCCGCTGCCGTTCCACCACCACGAGAACCCGGGCGAGGAGACGCGGCTCAAGTACCGCTATCTGGACCTGCGGCATCCGCAGATGCAGCGCCGCATGCGCACGCGCACGAAGCTGGTCAGCGCGCTGCGCCACTGGCTCGACGCGCGCGGCTTCCAGGACATCGAGACGCCGATCCTGACCAAGGCCACGCCCGAGGGCGCACGCGACTTCCTGGTGCCCGCGCGCATGCACCCGGGCGAGTTCTACGCGTTGCCGCAGTCGCCGCAGCTGTTCAAGCAGATCCTGATGATGGCCGGCTTCGACCGCTACTACCAGATCGCGCGCTGCTTCCGCGACGAGGCGCTGCGCGCCGACCGCCAGCTTGAATTCACCCAGCTGGACATGGAGTTCGCGTGGGTGTCGGAGCGCGACGTGCAGGACACGGTCGAGGCGATGATCCGCGACGTGTTCCGCGAGGTCGCCGGCGTCGAGCTCGACGCGCAGTTCCCGCGCATGACCTGGGCCGAGGCGATGCGTCGCTACGGCTCCGACAAGCCGGACCTGCGCATCGACCTGGAACTGGTCGACGTGGCCGAGCTGGTCAGGGATTGCGGCTTCGCGGTGTTCGCCGGCCCGGCCGCCGACGCCGGTGGCCGGGTGTGCGCGCTGCGCATCCCCGGTGGCGCGTCGCTGAGCCGCAAGCAGATCGACGACTACGCCACCCATGCCGGCAAGTACGGCGCCAAGGGCCTGGCCTACATCAAGATCTCCGAGACGGGCGAGGTGTCGTCGCCGATCCAGAAGTTCTTCGACGAGGCCGCGTTCGCGGCGCTGGTGTCGCACGTCGGTGCCGGCAACGGCGACCTGGTGTTCTTCGGCGCCGGCAAGTATTCGACCGTCAGCGACTTCATGGGCGCGGTGCGCCTGAAGGCCGGCAAGGACTTCGGCCTGGTCGCCGAGGGCTGGCGGCCGCTGTGGGTCACCGATTTCCCGATGTTCGAATGGGACGATGAGGCGCAGCGCTACGTGGCGCTGCACCACCCGTTCACCGCACCGGCGGTCGACGACGAGGCCGACCTGCGCGCCAATGCCGCCACCGCGGTCTCGCGTGGCTACGACATGGTGCTCAACGGCAACGAGATCGGCGGCGGTTCGATCCGCATCCACCGGTCCTCGATGCAGTCGGCGGTGTTCGAGCTGCTGGGCATCGGCGCCGAGGAGGCCCAGGCCAAGTTTGGCTTCCTGCTCGATGCGTTGAAGTACGGCGCGCCGCCGCACGGCGGCATCGCGTTCGGTATCGACCGCATCGCCGCGCTGATGGCCGGTACCGACTCGATCCGCGACGTCATCGCGTTCCCCAAGACCACCGGCGCGCAGTGCCTGATGACCGATGCGCCGTCGCCGATCGCCGACGCGCAGCTCGCCGAAGTGCACGTGCAGGTCCGCGCGCCGCGCTGAACGCCCGATGGCCGGCCGCGCCGTGCGCGGCTGGTTGCGCCTGCGCGTTGATCACGATCAACGAAACGTCCACAGTCGTCCCGTATCCTTGGTCGCGACGATTTCCTCCTCCGACAGGACTGCCATGAAGCCCAACGAGCAGGAGGCTGCCCTCCTGGACGCCCATGCCGCGCCGGCGGCCGACCGCCGGGCCAAGCGCAAGGAACTGCTGCTGTTCCTGTTCATCACCGTGGTGCTGTTCCCGGTGCTGTCGGTGCTGATCGTCGCCAGCTACGGGTTCTCCGTCTGGTTCTGGCAGATCTTCACGGGTCCGCCCACCCACTAGTGCAGCCCTCGTCATGGTAGCCGCCGCCACCAGACCGCCCGACCCGCGCCGACGCGCGCTGTTGCGCGGCCGCCTGCACGCCCCCGCCGTCCTGCGCCCGCCGTGGTCGCTCGACGAAAGCGCGTTCGCCGATGCCTGCACTGCCTGCGGCGCGTGCGTCGCGGCCTGCCCGGAGCGCGTGCTGGTGCTGGGCGAGGGGCGCCTGCCGGTGTTCGACCCGGGCCAGGGCGAATGCACGTTCTGCACCGACTGCGTATCCGCCTGCGAGGCCGGTGCGTTCCGCCCGGTCGCCGGGCCGGCCTGGACGCTGCAGGCGACCGTCGCCGACGACTGCCTCACGCTTCACGGCATCGTGTGTTCCAGCTGCCGCGATGCCTGCGGCGAATCGGCGATCCGCTTCCCGGTGACCTCGCGCGTGCCCGCGCCGGTCGTGGCGGCGGATCGCTGCACCGGCTGCGGCGCCTGCGTCGCCGGCTGCCCGGCCGCGGCGATTTCGCTGCGGCCGGCCCACGAGGAGCGTTCCCATGTCTGAACCGCGCCAGGAGTGGCATGTCGCCAGTCTGGTCGTCCGCCACCGTCCCGAGGCGCGGGACGCGCTGGCCGCCACGGTCGGGACCACCGTCGGCCTCGAGCTCGCGATGCAGGAAGACACCTGCAGCGTGCTGCTGCAGGAGAGCGACGGCACCGCCGGGCTGATGGCGAGCATCGACGTCCTGCAGGCGGTCCCCGGCGTGATGGCCGTGAACCTCGTCTACCACCATGCCGAGCCGACGTCCGCGATCGATCGCGACCTCGCGCCGGCCACCGAACGCACAGAAGACACGACAGGAGCAACGGCATGACCAGCCGCCGCGAGTTCATCCGCAACACCGCCATCGCCAGCGCCGCCGCCGCGGCCGGCATGCCGATCCCGGCCCACCTGGCCGAGGCCGTGACCGAGGGCGACGGCCAGCTCAAGTGGAGCAAGGCGCCGTGCCGCTACTGCGGCACCGGCTGCGGCATCAACGTCGCGGTGCGCGACGGCCGCGTGGTCGCGACCCACGGCGATGTGCACGCCGAGGTCAACCGCGGCCTGAACTGCGTCAAGGGCTACTTCCTGTCGAAGGTGATGTATGGCGCCGACCGCCTGACCACGCCGCTGCTGCGCAAGCGCAACGGCGTGTTCGCGAAGGACGGCGACTTCACCCCGGTCAGCTGGGACGAGGCCTTCGACGTGATGGCCGAGAAGTTCCGTGCCGTGCTCAAGGCCAAGGGCGGCGACGGCATCGGCATGTTCGGCTCCGGCCAGTGGACGGTGTGGGAGGGCTACGCGGCCAACAAGCTGATGAAGGCCGGTTTTCGCAGCAACCACATCGACCCCAACGCGCGCCACTGCATGGCCTCGGCCGTGACCGGCTTCATGCGCACCTTCGGCATGGACGAGCCGATGGGCTGCTACGACGACATCGAGGCCGCCGACGCGTTCGTGCTCTGGGGCTCGAACATGGCCGAGATGCACCCGATCCTGTGGACGCGCGTGACCGACCGCCGCTTGACGCACCCGCACGTCAAGGTCGCCGTGCTCTCGACGTACGAGCACCGCAGCTTCGAGCTGGCCGACATCCCGATGGTGTTCAAGCCGCAGACCGACCTGGTCATCCTGAACTTCATCGCCAACCACATCATCAAGACCGGCCGGGTCAATCGCGACTTCGTCGACAAGCACACGACGTTCAAGCGCGGCAACGACGACATCGGCTACGGCCTGCGGCCCGAGCACCCGCTGGAGGTCGCGGCCAAGAACGCGCAGGACCCCAACGGCGGCACGCCGATCGACTTCCAGGCCTTCGCCGATTTCGTCGCGCCGTACACGCTCGAGCGCACGATCGAGATGACCGGCGTGGAACGCGCCTGGCTCGAGCAGCTGGCCGAGCTGTACGCCGATCCGAAGATCAAGGTCATGTCGTTCTGGACCATGGGCTTCAACCAGCACACGCGCGGCACGTGGGCCAACAACATGGTCTACAACATCCACCTGCTGACCGGGAAGATCGCCACCCCGGGCAACAGCCCGTTCTCGCTGACCGGCCAGCCCTCGGCCTGCGGCACCGCGCGCGAGGTCGGCACGTTCAGCCACCGCCTGCCGGCGGACATGGTGGTGACCAATCCCGAACACCGCCACCACGCCGAGGAGATCTGGAGGATCCCGCACGGGATCATCAAGGACAAGGTCGGCTACCACGCGGTGGAGCAGAACCGTGCGCTGCGCGACGGCAAGCTCAACGCGTACTGGGTGCAGGTCAACAACAACATGCAGGCCGGCGCGAACATGCTCGAGGAGGGCTACCCCGGCTACCGCAATCCCGACAACTTCATCGTGGTCTCGGACGCCTATCCCACGGTGACCTGCCAGGCGGCCGACCTGGTCCTGCCCTCGGCGATGTGGGTGGAGAAGGAGGGCGCCTACGGCAACGCCGAGCGCCGCACGCACTTCTGGCACCAGCTGGTGCACGCGCCGGGCGAGGCGCGCTCGGACCTGTGGCAGCTGATGGAGTTCTCCAAGCGCTTCACGACCGACGAATGCTGGCCGGAGGAGATCCTGGCGGCGAACCCGCAGTTCCGCGGCAAGACGCTGTTCGACGTGCTCTACCGCAACGGCAAGGTCGATGCGTTCGGCGTCGACCAGATCGAGGCCGGCTACGCCAATTCGGAGGCCGACGCGTTCGGCTTCTACGTGCAGAAGGGCCTGTTCGAGGAATACGCTGAGTTCGGCCGCGGCCACGCGCACGACCTGGCGCCGTTCGACATGTACCACCGCGAGCGCGGCCTGCGCTGGCCGGTGGTCGACGGCAAGGAGACGCGCTGGCGCTACCGCGAGGGCGCCGACCCGTACGTCAAGCCGGGCACGGGCTTCCAGTTCTACGGCAACAAGGACGGCCGCGCGGTGATCTGGGCGCTGCCCTACGAGCCGCCGGCCGAGTCGCCCGACGCCGAGTACGACCTGTGGCTGGTGACCGGGCGCGTGCTCGAGCACTGGCACTCGGGCTCGATGACGATGCGCATCCCCGAGCTGTACCGCAGCTTCCCCTCGGCGGTGGTGTTCATGCATCCCGACGATGCGCGCGCGCGCGGCCTCAAGCGCGGCGACGAGGTCTCGGTGTCGTCGCGTCGCGGCGCGATGCGCACCCGCGTGGAGACGCGCGGCCGCAACCGGATGCCGCGCGGGGTGATCTTCGTGCCGTGGTTCGACGCCGCCCAGCTGATCAACAAGGTCACGCTCGACGCGACCGATCCGATCTCCAAGCAGACCGATTTCAAGAAATGCGCGGCCAAGGTCGCCGCGGTGGGAGTGGCCTGACATGCGCAAGATCCTCGCCATCGTGTTGATGCTCGTCCTCGCCGCCTGCGGCGACCGCGCGCCCAAGCCCGAGATCGTGCCGCCGGCGCCGGAGGTCGGCGCGCGCGGCAATCCCGCCCAGGACATCGACAACCTGCGCCGCAACGTGCCGATCACCGCCGAGATCACGCCGCTGCCGATGGCACGCGTCGAGAACTTCGACCGTCGCCGCGGCCGCGCCTATCCGATGCAGCCTCCGACCGTGCCGCACAGCATCGAGGGCTACCAGGTCGACAAGAACTCCAACCGCTGCATGCTGTGCCACGCGCGCAGCAACGCCGCGCAGTTCCAGGCGCCCGAGATCAGCGTGACCCACTACATGGACCGTGACGACCAGTTCCTGGCGCAGGTCTCGTCGCGACGCTACTTCTGCCTGCAGTGCCACGTGGTGCAGACCGACGCGCAGCCGCTGGTGGCCAACGGCTTCCGCGACATCGACAGCGTGCTGCGCTCCGAGCGCTCGGAGCTGGAGCAATGAAGGCGTTCGGGCGGGTCGCGACCACGATTCGGTCGTTCTGGAGGACGCTGCGTTCGCCCGCGGTGCACCTGAGCCTGGGGTTCCTGACGCTGGGCGGGTTCATCGCCGGCATCATCTTCTGGGGCGGCTTCAACACCGCGCTCGAGGTCACCAACACCGAGGAGTTCTGCACCGGCTGCCACGAGATGCGCGACAACGTGTTCGAGGAGCTCAAGACCACGATCCACTACAACAACCGCTCGGGCGTGCGCGCCTCGTGTCCCGACTGCCACGTGCCGCACAACTGGACCAACAAGATCGGCCGCAAGATGCAGGCCTCCAAGGAGGTCTGGGGCAAGATCTTCGGCACGATCAACACGCGCGAGAAGTTCCTCGACATGCGCCTGACGCTGGCCGAGCACGAGTGGGCGCGGCTGAAGGCCAACGATTCGCTCGAGTGCCGCAACTGCCACGACTACGACTCGATGGACCTCACACGCCAGGCGGGCCGGGCGGCGCAGATCCACCGCACCTACCTGGCGACCGGGCAGGCGACCTGCATCGACTGCCACAAGGGCATCGCGCACCGGCTGCCGGACATGACCGGCGTGCAGCAGGGCGTGCAGGCGGTACCGGCGGCCGACACCGCGCACTGAGCCCGCCCGGGGCGTGCGGCAGCCGCGACGCCGCCGCATCGCCCGCCGCAGGCGCGGTGCCGGTTGCCGTGCTGGAGGCCGGCCCGGCATCGCGCGACAATGGCGCGATGACCGTTTCCCTTTCTTCCGACGCGGCGCTGGCGCCGGGCTTCGTGCTGCGCCGCGGCGTCGAGGCCGACGCCACGCGGTTGTCCGCGCTCGCCAGGCGCACGTTCACCGAGACCTTCGGGCACCTGTATCCGCGCGCGGACCTGCACGCCTTCCTCGACGAGGCCTACGCCGTCGAGCGGCAGCGTATCGTGCTGAGCCATCCCGACTACGCGGTCTGGCTGCTCGAGCGCGACGGCGAGGCCGTCGGCCATGCCGCGGCCGGCCCCTGCGGGCTGCCGCACGCCGATGTCGCGCCCGGCGACGGCGAGCTCAAGCGGCTGTACCTGGTCCGCGGCCTGCAGGGCGGCGGGCACGGCGCACGGATGATGCGTGTCGCGCTCGACTGGCTGCTGCGCGACGGCCCGCGCACGCTGTGGGTCGGCGTCTGGTCGGAGAACCTGGGTGCGCAGCGCTTCTATGCGCGCTACGGCTTCGACCGGGTCGGCGAGTACCTGTTCCCGGTCGGACAGGTACGCGACCGGGAGTTCATCCTGCGCCGGCCCGCGGACGGCTGAGCCGGACGCCCGCCAGGGCGCCCGGCATGCACGCTCAGGCGACGGCCAGCGTGACGTCGATGTTGCCGCGGGTCGCGTTCGAGTACGGGCAGACCTCGTGCGCGGCTTCGACCAGCGCCTGCAGCTGCTCGCGCGGCACGCCCGGCGCGCGGACCGTCAGCGTCGCCTGGATGCCGAACCCGGCCGGGATCGGGCCGATGCCGACCTCCCCGGTGACGGTGGTCTCGGCCGGCAGCGCGACCTTCTGCTTGCCGGCGACGAGCTTGAGCGCGCCCAGGAAGCAGGCCGAGTAGCCGGCGGCGAACAACTGCTCGGGATTGGTGCCCGGGCCGCCGGCGCCGCCGAGCTCGCGCGGCGTGGACAGGGCGACGTCGAGCACGCCGTCGTCGGACGCGGCGCGACCCTCGCGCCCGCCGGTGGCGGTCGCGGTGCCGGTGTAGAGCACGGTGTCGAGGGACATGCGGGATCTCCGGAAAGCGGGGGCGGCGGAATGCCGGCCACGGATGACACTGTGCACCTTCGGCTGGTACTTTTGGGCATGTGAAGTCCAAGAAACTTGTCCTGGAGTCCTGAGATGGTCGATCGGTTGGCGGTGCTGCTGGACCGTTTCCGGGTGACGGCGGACGTGGACGCGGCGGCGGCCGGCGCCGATGCCGACACCGCCGGCACGCTGTGGCTGGTCGCGTCCGGCACGCTGCTCGCCTACGGCGATGCCATGTCTGCGTTGCCGGCGATGTGCGGTCCGGGCCTGCTGCTGGTGCCGCAGCCGCTGCCCGGCAGCCGCGTCGAGCACGCGACCGGCGCGCGGGCGTTCGCCGCGCGGCTGCGCTTCGAGGGCGGCGCGGACAATCCGCTGGTGCGCGCACTGCCGGCCGCGCTGTGGCTGCCGGCCGGGGACGTGCCGGGCGCGGCGGGCCTGTTCGCGCTGCTGTTCGAGGAAGCCTTCGACGCGCGCTGCGGGCGCGCGGTGTTGCTCGACCGGCTGGTCGAGGCGTTGCTGGTGCAGGTGCTGCGCGAGCGGATGGAATCGGGCGCGCTGCGCGGTGGGCTGCTGGCCGGCATGGCGCATCCGCGGCTGCGGCGTGCGCTGGTCGCGCTGCACGAGGCCCCGGCGCGCGACTGGTCGCTGGCCTCGCTGGCCCAGGTCGCGGGCATGTCGCGCAGCGCGTTCGCACAGGCCTTCCGCGAGGCGCTGGGACAGACGCCGGGCCACTACCTGCAGGGCTGGCGCATCGCGCTGGCGCAGCGCGCGCTGCGCCGCGGTCGCCCGCTCAAGCGCATTGCCGAGGAGGTCGGCTACGGCAGCGAGGCGGCGCTGTCGCGGGCGTTCAAGGCGCAGGCGGGCCTGTCGCCAAGGGCCTGGCGGCAGGCCGCCGGACTGCGCGGGGCCGCGGCATGAGCGGCGGGCCACGGCGCGTGGTGCTGCTGCACGGCATCTGGATGGTCGGCCTGACACTGCGGCGCTTCGCGCGGCGACTCGAGGCCGAGGGCTACGCGCCGGAGATCTTCGGCTATCCCAGCATCACCGGCGGGCCGGACGCCGCGGTCGAGGGCCTGCTCGCGCAGCTGCGACGCGGCGGGCCGGCGCATCTGGTCGGTCACAGCCTCGGCGGCCTGGTCGCGTTGCAGGCGCTGGCGCAGGCGCCGGACGTGGCGGTCGGCCGGGTGGTGTGCCTGGGCTCGCCGCTGTGCGGCAGCGGCGCGGCCGCTGCGCTGTCGCGGCTGCCGATGTCGCGGCTGTACTTCGGGCGCAGCGCCGACATCCTGCTCGCCGGCTGCGCGCGCTGGCCGCCCGGCGTCGAGGTGGGCATGGTCGCCGGCCGTGTGCCGCGCGGGCTGGGCGCGCTGTTCGCGCGGTTCGAAGGGGCGCACGACGGCACGGTGGCGGTGGACGAGACCCGGGCGCCGGGACTGGCCGACCACGTCGTCGTCGAGGCCAGCCACAGCGGCCTGCTGTTCTCGTCGGCGGCGGTGCGTCAGACCGCCGCATTCCTGCGCGAGGGCCGCTTCGCGCGCTAAAATCGCGCCTTCGACGCCTGAAAAGAACGACCATGGGACGAGGACCTTCGATCGAGGCCCGCAAGAACGCGACCGACGCCAAGCGCGGCAAGATCTTCACCAAGATCATCCGCGAGATCGGCGTCGCCGCCCGCGCCGGTGGCGGCGATCCGGCCAACAACCCGCGCCTGCGTGCGGCGATCGACAAGGGCATGGCGCAGAACATGTCCAAGGACGTGGTCGAGCGCGCGATCAAGAAGGCGACCGGCGAGCTGGAGGGCGTCGAGTACGAGGAGATCCGCTACGAGGGCTACGCGCCCGGCGGCGTGGCGGTGATCGTCGATGCGCTGACCGACAACAAGGTCCGCACCGTGGCCGACGTGCGCCACGCGTTCGGCAAGTGCGGCGGCAATCTCGGCACCGACGGCTCGGTCGCCTTCATGTTCAAGCGCCTGGGCGTGCTGAGCTACGACGCCGGCGCCGACGAGGAACGGATCACCGAAGTCGCGATCGAGGCCGGTGCCGACGACGTCGTGGTCTATCCCGAGGACGGCGCGATCGACGTGGTCACCGCGCCCGAGGACTTCGCCGCGGTGCGCGAGGCGATGGCCGCCGCCGGCCTCGCGCCCGGTCACGCCGAACTGACGTTCCGCGCCGACAACGACGTCGCGGTCGATGCCGAGACCGCCCAGCAGGTCCGCAAGCTCCTCGACCTGCTCGAGGATCTCGACGACGTACAGGACGTGTACTCGAACGTGGACCAGGCCTCGCTGGGCGGATGACGCCCCATGGCGCCGGGCATCGGGAATCGGGATTGGCGCACCGGCGAAGCGGCGCCCGTGGACCTGCGTCGTTTGCGGGAGAGCGCGTGATGGCGTTCGGCGGGCGAGCGGCGGACATCGGCAACCGCCCGGGCCGCGTCGCCGGTCCGCGCGACGATCGCAGCCGTCCGCTGTTGCGATTCCCGATTCCCCGATCCCGATTCCCGGCCACCCCATGACCCGCATCCTCGGCATCGATCCCGGTTCGCAGCGCACCGGCGTGGGCATCATCGACGTCGATGCGGCCGGGCGGGTCGTGCACGTGCACCATGCGCCGCTGTCGCTGCTGTCGGCGGGCGACTTCCCGGCGCGGCTGCGCAGGCTGCTGGTCGGGCTGGGCGAACTCGTCGAGTTGCACCGCCCCGACGAGGTCGCGATCGAGCGGGTCTTCATGTCGCGCAATCCCGACTCGGCGCTCAAGCTCGGCCAGGCGCGCGGGGCGGCGATCGGCGCGGTGGTGCTGCGCGACCTGCCGGTGCACGAGTACGCGGCCAGCGAGATCAAGCTCGCGGTCGTCGGCCGCGGCAGCGCCGAGAAGGGCCAGGTCCAGCACATGGTCGGCCTGATGCTCGGGTTGACCGGCAAGCTGCAGGCCGATGCCGCCGACGCGCTGGCGGTCGCGATCACCCATGCCCACGTCCGCGCGAGCGCGCAGCGCATCGGTGTCGACGTGCGCCGGGCCTGGAGCCGCAAGTGACGCAACGTCCCGGCATTCCGCAGCCGTCGCGCGGGCGCCGCTGCCCCTTCGAGCACACTGGAGACCTCGCCCCATGATCGGAAGACTCCGCGGCAAGCTTGCGCACAAGGCCCCGCCGTGGCTGGTCGTCGACGTCGGCGGCGTGGGCTACGAGCTCGAGGCGCCGATGAGCACGTTCTACGACCTGCCCGAGGTCGGACGCGAGGTCGCGCTGTTCACGCACTACGCGCACAAGGAGGACAGCGTCTCGCTGTACGGCTTCCTGCACGAGTCCGAGCGGCGGCTGTTCCGCGACGTGCAGAAGGTCAGCGGCATCGGCGCGAAGATCGCGCTGGCGGTGCTGTCGGGCGTCAGCGTCGACGCGTTCGCGCAGCTGGTGCAGGCCGGCGACGTCACCGCGCTGACCCGGATCCCCGGGATCGGCAAGAAGACCGCCGAGCGGATCGTGGTCGAGCTGCGCGACCGCGCCGCCGACCTCGCCGGCGCGGGCGGGGCCGTGGGCGGCGGCACCGGTCCGGCCGACCCGCTGTCGGAGGCGACGGTCGCCCTGCAGCAGCTCGGCTACAAGCCGGCCGAGGCCGCCAAGATGGCCAAGGCCGCGGCGCGTGACGGCGACCCGGCGGAAATCATCATCCGCAAAGCGCTACAGTCCGCGCTTCGCTGAGCCCCCCACGCCCGCCAGGGCCATCGTCATGACCCATTCCACACGCCAGGCCGCGCCTGGCCCGCGCAGCCAACCGTCCGGCCATGGGCACGGCCAGGTCGGCCTGGCCGGCCTGATCGCCGGCGCGATCGGCGTCGTCTTCGGCGACATCGGCACCAGCCCGCTGTACACGCTGCGCGAGGCGTTCTCGCCGCACTACGGCCTCATCGCCGACCACGACACCGTGCTCGGCGTGCTGTCGATGATCTTCTGGTCGCTGACGCTGGTGGTGACCTACAAGTACGTCACGATCATCCTGCGCGCCGACAACGACGGCGAGGGCGGCATCATGGCGCTGATGGCGCTGGCCCAGCGCAGCCTGGCCAAGGGCGGCCGGTCGGCGTACCTGGTCGGCCTGCTCGGCGTGTTCGGCGCCTCGCTGTTCTTCAGCGACGGGGTCATCACCCCGGCGATCTCGGTGCTGTCGGCGGTCGAGGGCCTGGAAGTGGTCGCGCCCGGGCTGCACGCGTGGATCATCCCGATCACCGTGCTGGTGCTCGGCATCCTGTTCGCGACCCAGCGCTTCGGCACCGCCAAGGTCGGCCGGGTGTTCGGCCCGATCATGGTGCTGTGGTTCGCGGCGCTGGCGGTGCTGGGCGTGCTCAACATCCTGCACGAGCCCGAGGTGCTGCACGCGCTCAACCCGTGGTGGGCGGGACGGTTCTTCGTCGAGCACAGCTGGGGCGGGGTGTTCATCCTCGGCGCGGTGGTGCTGGCGGTGACCGGCGGCGAGGCGATCTACACCGACATGGGCCACTTCGGCGCGCGGCCGATCCGCTACGCCTGGTACTTCTTCGTGCTGCCGGCGCTGATGCTCAACTACCTGGGGCAGGGCGCGCTGGTGCTCGAGGACCCGGCCGCGATCCGCAACCCGTTCTACATCGGCGTGCCCGAATGGGCGCGCTGGCCGATGATCGTGATGGCGACCGCGGCGACGGTGATCGCCTCCCAGGCGGTCATCACCGGCGGCTTCTCGGTCGCGCGGCAAGCGATGCAGCTGGGCTACATCCCGCGCATGCACGTGCGCCACACCTCCAGCGACACGATCGGCCAGATCTACATCCCCGGCGTGAACTGGGCGATGGCGGTCGTGGTGATCGCGTTGGTGCTCACGTTCCGGACGTCCTCGGCGCTGGCCGCGGCCTACGGCATCTCGGTCTCGCTGACGATGCTGATCGACACGCTGCTGCTGGTGGTCGTGGCGCGCGCGCTGTGGCCGCAGTGGCGGCGCTGGGTGCTGCCCTCGTGCGCGGTGTTCATCCTGATCGACATCGCGTTCGTGATCGCCAACGGCGCGAAGGTCCTGCAGGGCGCATGGTTCCCGCTGGTACTGGGCATCACGCTGTTCACGCTGCTGCGCACCTGGCGCCGCGGCCGCCAGCTGCTGCACGACGAGATCCAGAAGGAAGGCATCCGGCTCGATACCTTCCTGCCGGGGCTGATGCTCGCCCCGCCGGTGCGGGTGCCGGGCACCGCGGTGTTCCTGACCGCCGACCGCGGGGTCGTGCCGCAGGCGCTGATGCACAACCTCAAGCACAACAAGGTGCTGCACGAGCGCAACGTGTTCCTGACCGTCGAGACCCTCGCCGTGCCGTACGCCGCGCCGGCCCGCCGGCTGCGGATCGAGCCGGTCGGCGACGACTTCCACCGGGTCACCGTGCGCTTCGGCTTCATGGAAACGCCGGACGTGCCGGTGGCGCTGATGCGCTGCGGCGACGTCGAGGGCGGCATCGTCGTCGACCCGATGGACACGACCTACTTCGCCAGCCGCGAGACCGTGGTCGCCTCGCCGCGGCGGGGCATGCCGGTGTGGCGCGACAAGCTGTTCGCGCTGATGCACCGCAACGCCGCGCCGGCGACCGGCTTCTTCCGCATCCCGGGCAATCGCCTGGTCGAGCTCGGTTCGCAGGTGAGCATCTAGCCGGGGCGGGGCGCGCCGCCGCCCCGTGAGGACCGACGCGCGTCGCGGGCCTCAAGTCCGGTCGCGCGCGGCCGATGGCGTGGGGAGCACCGCCGGACGCCGAACCGCATGCACGCGCTCCTGCCGAAGATCCCGACCTCGCCGCTGCCGCAGCGCGTGCTGCTGGTGGAGAACTCGCGCGCCTACACCCAGGTGGTCGCCGGCACGATCGAGAGCCGGCTCGAACTGCCGGTGACCGTGGCCGGCTCGCTGGCCGAAGCCGCGCAGGCGCTGGACGCGCACGACGACTGGTTCCTGGTGTTGACCGGCCTGGTGCTGGCCGACGGCGACCGCGATTCGGTGGTCGACTTCTTCCTGGCCCGCGGCCTGGCGACGGTCGTGGTCAGCGGCGTCTACGACCGCGAACTGCGCGACCGGCTGCTGCGGCGGCAGGTGATCGACTTCGTGCTCAAGAGCACGCCGGGCAGCCTGGACTACATCGTGTGGCTGGTGCAGCGGCTCGAGCGCAACCGGCGCATCTCGGCCCTGGTCGTCGACGACTCGGCCTCGGCGCGCGCGCGCACCGCCTGGCTGCTGGAGATGTTCGGCTACCGCGTCGTGCAGGCGGCCGAGGGCGACGCGGCGCTGCGTGCGCTCGAGGCCGACCCGACGATCCGCCTGGCGCTGATCGACCAGGAGATGCCCGGCATGCAGGGCGTGGAACTCACGCGACGCCTGCGCGCGCTGCGCGCCCGCGACCGGGTCGCGGTGATCGGCGTGTCGGGCTGCGAGGATGCCGACCTCGTCGCGCGCTTCCTCAAGAACGGGGCCAACGATTTCCTGCGCAAGCCGTATTCGCGCGAGGAGTTCTTCTGCCGCGTCTCGCAGAACGTCGACCAGCTCGAGCTCATCGGCAGCCTGCAGGACCTGGCGACGCGCGACTTCCTGACCGGCCTGCCCAACCGCCGGTGCTTCCTGGAGCGGGCCGAGCAGCAGCTGCCGGGGCTGCGCGATGGCGGCCTGCCGGTGGCGATGGCGATCCTCGACGTCGACCACTTCAAGCACATCAACGACAGCTGGGGCCACGAGACCGGCGACCACGCGCTGCGCGCGCTGGCCGCGGCGCTCTCGGCGCACGCGCGGCCGCAGGACCAGATCGCACGCTTCGGCGGCGAGGAGTTCTGCCTGCTGGTGCCCGGGCTCGGACCCGACGCGCTGGCCGCGTACTTCGACCGCCTGCGCGCCCGGGTCGAGGCCCTGCGGGTGCCGGTGCGCGGCGGCGATCTGCGCATGACGGTCAGCATCGGCGTGTGCGCCGCGTCCGCCGGCGACGACCTGCACCGGCTGCTGGCCGAGGCCGACCGCCGTCTCTATCTGGCCAAGGCGGGTGGCCGCAATCGCGTGGTGATCGCCGGCTGATCGCCTGCCGCGCGCCGCCGTGCGCGTCGGCTCCGGCCTGCGCGCGCAGGACCAGCCTGATCGCGCGATGTCGGCGGCGACCGATCTCGCGGCTGCTTGACCCAGGTCAATCGAACATGTGGTGATGTCCATCAGAATCTCCACCACATCTTGCGGTCGAGGGCTTCAGCAATGCCGATGGCACGTACCCGGGCGCCCGCCCTGATCGATCCGGTCGCCTCGATCGACGAGTACCTGAGCCGGGCGGACTGGCGGGTCAATGCCAATGCCAACCAGGGCTACTCGCTGGGTGGGCTGATCCTCAACGTCGCCGGCAAGGTCACCGCGAACTACTGGCTCGAACAGGTCTACCCGCCGCAGATCGGTCGCGCCCACCGCGAGGGCGACCTGCACATCCACGACCTGGACATGCTGTCGGGCTACTGCGCCGGCTGGTCGCTGCGCACGCTGCTGCACGAGGGCCTCAACGGCGTGCCCAACCGGGTCGAGGCCGGCCCGCCCCGGCACCTGTCGTCGGCGGTCGGGCAGATCGTCAACTTCCTGGGCACGCTGCAGAACGAATGGGCCGGCGCGCAGGCGTTCTCGTCGTTCGACACCTACATGGCGCCATTCGTGCGCAAGGACGCGCTGTCCTACGACGAGGTGCGCCAGTGCATCCAGGAACTGATCTACAACCTCAACGTGCCCTCGCGCTGGGGCACGCAGACGCCGTTCACCAACCTCACCTTCGACTGGGTCTGCCCGGAGGACCTGCGTACGCAGGTGCCGGTGATCGCCGGCGAGCCGATGCCGTTCGCCTACGGCGACCTGCAGGTCGAGATGGACATGATCAACCGCGCCTACATCGAGGTCATGAGCGCGGGCGACGCCAAGGGCCGGGTGTTCACGTTCCCGATCCCGACCTACAACATCACCGCCGACTTCCCGTGGGACTCGGAGAACGCGCAACGGCTGTTCGACATGACCGCCAAGTACGGCCTGCCGTACTTCCAGAACTTCATCAACTCCGAACTCGACCCGGGGATGATCCGCTCGATGTGCTGCCGCCTGCAGCTCGACCTGCGCGAACTGCTCAAGCGCGGCAACGGCCTGTTCGGCAGCGCCGAGCAGACCGGCAGCCTGGGTGTGGTGACGGTCAACTGCGCACGGCTGGGCTACCTGCACCGGGGCGACGAGGCGGCGCTGCTCGCACGGCTCGACGCACTGCTCGAACTGGGCCGGCGCAGCCTGGAGATCAAGCGTGAGGTGATCCAGCGGCTGATCGACGATGGCCTGTTCCCGTACACCAGGCGCTACCTGGGCACGCTGCGCAACCACTTCTCCACGCTCGGCGTGAACGGCATCAACGAGATGATCCGCAACTTCACCGGCGACGCCCACGACCTGACCAGCGACTGGGGCCACGCGTTCGCCGTGCGCCTGCTCGACCACGTCCGCGCACGCATGGTCGAGTTCCAGGAACGGACCGGCCACCTCTACAACCTCGAGGCCACGCCTGCCGAGGGCACGACCTACCGCTTCGCCAAGGAGGACCGCCGCCGCTGGCCGGACATCCTGCAGGCCGGCACCGACGCCCAGCCGTACTACACCAATTCCTCGCAGCTGCCGGTGGGCTTCACCGACGACCCTTTCGAGGCACTGGAGCGGCAGGAGGCGCTGCAGTCGCGCTACACCGGCGGCACCGTGCTGCACCTGTACATGGGCGAGCGGCTGTCGAGCGGTGATGCCTGCCGCGACCTGGTACGGCGCGCGCTGAGCCGCTTCCGGCTGCCCTACGTCACCGTGACCCCGACGTTCTCGATCTGTCCGACCCACGGCTACCTCGCCGGCGAACACCCGTTCTGCCCGCGCTGCGACGAGGAACGCCTGGCCGAGAAGCGCCGCGCGGTCGTCTGACGCCGTCGATCCGGGCGGCGTCGGTTCTCGCGCACCGACATCCGATGCCGACCGCTCCGCTGCTCACCACCACCACCCGAGGAGTGTTCCGCATGTCCAATGTCGCCCCCATCGCCCCCCCGACCCTGCGCGACGACGAGCGCCAGCGCTGCGAAGTCTGGACCCGCGTGATGGGCTATCACCGGCCCGTGTCCAGCTTCAACATCGGCAAGCGCGGCGAGCACGCCGAGCGTCGCTTCTTCGCCGAGCCCGGACGCCCGGCGCGCGCCGCGTGATCCGCATCGGCGGCATGACCGCCATGACCGGGATCGACTTTCCCGGTCGACTGGCGGCCGTGCTGTTCCTGCAGGGCTGCCCCTGGCGCTGCGGGTACTGCCACAACCCGGACCTGCTGCCGGCGCGCGGCGACGCCGAGATCCCCTGGGCGACGGTCGAGGCCTTCCTCCACCGACGCCGCGGGCTGCTCGACGGCGTCGTGTTCTCCGGTGGCGAACCGACGCTGCAGCCCGCGCTCGGCGACGCCGTCGCCGCCGTCCGCGGCCTGGGGTTCCAGGCCGCGCTGCACACCGGCGGCATGTACCCGGTGCGGCTGGCCGCGCTGCTGCCGTCGCTCGACTGGGTCGGCCTCGACATCAAGGCGTTGCCGGCGCGCAACGCCGAGGTCACGGCCGTGGCCGGCAGCGGCGAGCGCGTCTGGCGCTCGCTCGACCACGTCCTCGACAGCGGCACCGCCTACGAATGCCGCACGACCTGGCACCCGCGGCTGTATCCCGAGGACGAATTGCTGCGGCTGGCCGACGCGCTCGCCTCGCGCGGCGTGCGCCACTGGTCGCTGCAGCAATGCCGCGGCCCCCACTACCCGGCCGAGGAATGGCACCTGCACACCATCGACGCGCTCGCGGCGCGGTTCGAGCACTTCGTCCTGCGCCGGGCCTGAGAGAAAAGAAGCGCCCTTTCCGATCCGGGGATCGATCGCCGTCCGCCGCTCTCGCTCGATCAGCACCCGGTACGAAAGCCACGTCGTGCAGACCGCGTCTTCCGCCTTTCGATCCGCCGTCGCCCCGTATCCAGCGCCTGCCGGGTGCCGTGACCACCAAGCGGATATCGGGCCGCGACTGGGCACGGTACCCGGCAGGCGCCCACGCGGTCTCCCCAGCAGCCACGAGTGCGGCGTTCCCGATCACGCCCGCCCACATGCGATCCCGCCCACGCCTACAGTCGGCAGATACCGCACCGCTGCACCGCTCTCCGGTCCGCCGTTGCATCCGTATCCAGCGCCTGTCGGGTGCCGTGACCACCAAGCGGATATCGGGCCGCGACTGGGCACGGTACCCGGCAGGCCCGCGCGGTCTCCCCAGCAGCCACGAGTGCGGCGTTCCCGATCACGCCCACCCACATGCGATCCCGCCCACGCCTACAGTCGGCAGATACCGCACCGGGCACCGCTGCACCGCTCTCCGGTCCGCCGTTGCATCCGTATCCAGCGCCTGTCGGGTGCCGTGACCACCAAGCGGATATCGGGCCGCGACTGGGCGCGGTACCCGGCAGGCGCCCGCGCGGTCACCCAGCCGTCACCGTTGCGGCGTGCCCCGGTCATGCCCTCCGCACGCGCCAGATCACGAACAGGGCGCGGTGTCCGCCCCGCAGGCCGTCACGGCAAACGCACGGCAGCGTTCCACCCGCCCGCCATGGAGTTCGCCGGTCCCGGCCCCATCTCGCTGGGCATGCCCCCTCCAGGCCCGCCGATGATCCCGTATTCCGTTCTCGATCTTGCCCCCGTCACCGAAGGCTCGACGCCCGCCGACTCGTTCGCCCGCTCGCTCGACCTCGCCCGCCACGCCGAAGCCCTGGGCTATCGCCGCTACTGGCTGGCCGAGCACCACAACATGCCCGGCATCGCCAGCGCCGCGACCGCCGTGCTGATCGGCCACATCGCCGGCGGCACCTCGACGATCCGCGTCGGCGCCGGCGGCGTGATGCTGCCCAACCACGCCCCGCTGCAGGTCGCCGAACAGTTCGGCACGCTCGCCTCGCTGCACCCCGGGCGCATCGACCTCGGCCTGGGCCGCGCCCCCGGCACCGACCAGGCGACCACCCAGGCCCTGCGCCGCTACTACGCCGGCGCCGACGCCTTCCCGTCCGACGTCATGGAACTGCTGCGCTACTTCGAGCCCGCCAAGCCGGGCCAGCCCGTGCAGGCCGTGCCCGGCGCCGGGATGGACGTGCCGGTCTGGATCCTGGGCTCGAGCCTGTTCGGCGCGCAGCTGGCCGCCTCGCTCGGCCTGCCATACGCCTTCGCCTCCCATTTCGCTCCTGCCGCGATGACCGAGGCGCTCGCCCTGTACCACCGCGACTTCCGCCCGTCCAAGCGGCTGCAGCAGCCGCACGCGATGCTCGCGCTCAATGTCGTCGCCGCCGACACCCGGGCCGAGGCCCAGCGGCTGTTCACCACCCAGCAGCAGAGCTTCGTGCGCCTGCGCCGCGGCGCGCCCGGCCTGATCCCCCCGCCGATCGACGACATCGAGGCGTTCTGGAATCCGGCCGAGAAGGCCATGGTCGCCCAGGCGCTGGCCTGCTCGGTCGTCGGCGATCCGGCCGATGTGCGTGCGGGTATCGCCGATTTCGTCGCCCGGCATCGCCCCGACGAGTTGATGCTCACGGCCAATATCTTCGACCACGAGGCCCGCCGCCGCAGCTTCGCGCTCGCCGCCGAGGCGATGCGCCCGCTGTAGGCGCGCGCTGGCGCGCGATGGGGCTTGGCCGGGGACGCCCTCGCGCGCGAGCGCGCTCCTACGAAGCCGGGGCGCCGCCATCGCGGTTTCGCACTGGCCGCCGAGGCGATGCGTCCGTTGTAGGAGCGCGCTGGCGCGCGATGAGGCTTGGCCGGGGACGCCTTCGCGCGCGAGCGCGCTCCTACGGGGCTGGGGTGAGCCGCCGCGCGCATTGCCGGGCGGGCCGCCGCGGTTTCGCGCTGGCCGCCGAGGCGATGCGGCCGCTGTAGGCGCGCGCTGGCGCGCGAGGGGCTTGGCCCGGTGCACCCCTTCGCGCGCGCGGGCGCTCCTGCGGGGAGGGGGTGTGCCGCGGCGCCGGCATGATGCGATCATGCCCGGATGACCCAGGACCGCATCATCGCCGCCGACGCCACCCGCGAGGACGACGCCGTCGAGGCGAGCATCCGGCCGCAGCGGCTGGACGACTACCTCGGCCAGCAGCCGGTCCGCGAACAGCTGGCGATCTACATCGAGGCCGCCCGGCAGCGCCGCGAGGCGCTCGACCACGTGCTGGTGTTCGGGCCTCCGGGTCTGGGCAAGACCACGCTCAGCCACGTGATCGCCAACGAGCTGGGCGTGGCGCTGCGCGTGACCTCCGGCCCGGTGATCGAGAAGGCCGGCGACCTGGCCGCGCTGCTGACCAACCTGCAGCCGCACGACGTGCTCTTCATCGACGAGATCCACCGCCTGTCGCCGGTCGTGGAGGAGGTCCTGTACCCGGCGATGGAGGACTTCCAGCTCGACATCATGATCGGGGAGGGCCCCGCCGCACGCTCGATCAAGATCGACCTGCCGCCGTTCACGCTGATCGGCGCGACGACCCGCGCCGGCCTGCTGACCGCGCCGCTGCGCGACCGCTTCGGCATCGTCCAGCGGCTGGAGTTCTACAGCACCGAGGAGCTGACCCGCATCGTCCGGCGCTCGGCGCAGATCCTGGGCATGGCCTGCGAGGCCGACGGCGCGGCCGAGATCGCGCGGCGCGCCCGCGGCACCCCGCGCATCGCCAACCGCCTGCTGCGGCGGGTGCGCGACTACGCCCAGGTCCGCGCCGGTGGCCGCATCGACCACGCGGTCGCGCATGCCGCGATGCAGATGCTCAAGGTCGATCCGGAAGGCTTCGACGAACTCGACCGACGCCTGCTGCAGCTGATCATCGAGAACTTCGACGGCGGCCCGGTTGGCGTGGAGTCGATGGCCGCCGCGCTCAGCGAGGAACGCGGCACGCTCGAGGACGTGATCGAGCCGTACCTGATCCAGCAGGGCTTCCTGGTGCGGACCGCGCGCGGGCGCATGGCCACGCGCAAGGCGTACCTGCATCTGGGGCTGACGCCGAGGCCGCGGGAGTCGGGATCGGGGGTTGGGGATTCGGGCGCGTTGTTCTGATCCCCGAGCGCCATCGGACAATGTAACCGACCTTGAAACAGACCTCATGACCGCCCAATCCCGAATCCCCGATCCCGAATCGCCAGCATTCAGTTGGCCGACACGCGTCTACTGGGAAGATACCGACGCCGGCGGGGTGGTCTACCACGCGCAGTACGTCGCCTTCATGGAGCGCGCACGCAGCGAGTGGTTACGTGCCCACGGCCACGGGCAGGCGTCGCTGCGCGATGCGCACGGCACGGTGTTCGCGGTGCGTGCGATGCGGATCGACTTCCGCGCCCCCGCGCGGCTCGACGACGCGCTCGAGATCGGCGTGGCGCTGCGCCAGTGCCGGCGCGCGAGCGCGGTGTTCGCGCAGCAGGTCCGCCGCGACGGCGTGCTGCTGGTCGATGCCGAGGTGCGCGTGGCGGCGCTGTCGGCGGACGATTTCCGCCCGCGCGCGCTGCCCGATGCGCTGTACACACAACTCAAGTCACTCGAAACGTCAGCGGAGTAATCCTGGATGAGCCCAATGCCCGTGCTGTTGCAGTCCGCCGCCCAGGTGCAGGCCCTGCCCGAGGAGACCGCCGCCGGCGCCACCGAGCTGGCGAACAGCGGGGCCGCTGCCGCCGCGACCGCGCCGCTGCCCAACGACCTGAGCATCCTCGACCTGATCCTGCACGCCTCGATCCCGGTGCAGCTGGTGATGCTGCTGCTGTTGCTGGCTTCGATTTCCTCGTGGGTCATCATCTTCCGCAAGAAGCGCATGCTCGACCGCGCCGAGAAGGAGGCCGACCGCTTCGAGGAGCGCTTCTGGTCGGGTGCCGAGATCGGCAAGCTCTACAGCTCGGCGACCGAGCGCAACCGTGAGATCGAGGGCCTGGAGGCGATCTTCGAGGCCGGCTACCGCGAATACTCGCGCCAGCGCCAGCGTCGCGGCATCGACAGCCGTACCCAGCTCGAAGGCGCGCAGCGCGGCATGCGCGTGGCCGGCGCCCGCGAACTCGACGGCCTGGAGCGCAACCTGGAATTCCTGGCCAACGTCGGCTCGATCGCGCCGTACGTCGGCCTGCTGGGCACGGTGTGGGGCATCATGATCTCCTTCCACGGCCTGGCCAGCGTCAAGGAGGCGACCATCGCCACCGTCGCGCCGGGCATCTCCGAGGCGCTGATCGCGACCGCGATGGGCCTGTTCGCGGCGATTCCCGCGGTGTGGGCCTACAACCGCTTCGCGACCAAGGTCGAGCGCATCGCCACGCGCTACGAGGCCTTCTCCGACGAGTTCTCCTCGATCCTCGAACGTCAGACCGGCGCCGACTGATCCCCGTCGCGCCGGGCGGTCGCTGGACCGTCCACGAACCCGGACCCCGCCATGTCGTCGATCTCCCTCCGCCGTTCGAAGCGGCGCAAGCTCAAGAACGAAATCAACGTCGTGCCCTACATCGACGTGATGCTGGTGCTGCTGATCATCTTCATGGTCACCACGCCGCTGATGAACCTGGGCACCGACATCAATCTGCCCGATTCGCGCGCCAAGTCGCTCGGCACGCCGAAGGACCCGGTGGTCGTCAGCGTCTACCCCGACGGGCAGCTGGCGCTGATGGTCGAGCAGCAGAACACCTCGGTCACGCGCGAGGACCTGGTCGCGCGGCTGCGCGGTATCCACACGCGGAACCCGGAGGCGACGATCCTCGTCAACGGCGACGGGGCGGCCAGCTACCAGCGCATCATGAACGCCATCGACCTCATCAACGAGGCCGGCATCTCCAAGGTCAGCCTGATCAGCCGCCCGCAGGAGGGCGCGAACTGAATGCGTGAATCGCGCACCGACGACGCGGTGGCGATCGGACTGGCGATCCTGGTCCATGTGCTGCTGTTCGGGCTGATCCTGCTCGGCGCGCTGTGGAGCGCCTCGTCGCGCCCGACCGCGGCCGCCGGCTCGCCGGTCTCGGCCGACGTCGTCGATCCCGACGCGCTGAGCGCGGCCGACCGGCGCGCACTCGCCAGCCGGCCCGAGCCTGTCGCCGAGCCGGTGCCCGAACCCGCGCCGGAACCGGCGCCCGAGCCGACCCCGGAGCCCGTCGTCGAACCGCTGCCCGAACCGGATCCCGAGCCGGTCGCCGCGCCGCCGCAGCCGCTGCCCGAGCCGCGCCCCGAGGATGCGGTCGAGCGCCGCCAGCCGGCGCCGCAGGAGATCGTGCCCAAGCCCGACACCGTGTCCCAGGACGCCGTGCGCCGCGAGGCGCAGGCTGCCGAGGCGCGCGAGAAGGAGCAGGAAGAGAAGCGCCGGCAGGCGCAGATCGAGCTGGCCGAGCAGCAGAAGCAGCAGGAGGCCGAGGAGAAGCGCCGACTCGCCCGCCAGGAACTGGAGAAGCTGCGCGCCGAGCGCGAGAAGACCCAGCGCGAGGCGCGCCTGGCCGAGCAGCGGCTCAAGCAGATCGCCGATCGCGAAGCGCGCCAGGCCGCAGATCGCGCGGCCGCGTCCGCCGCGTCGGCGGCCTCGTCCGCCAGCCCGCCGCCGGGCCGCCCGGACGGCGACAGCGGGCTGGCCGCCAAGTACGCGGCCGCCATCCAGGAAGCGGTGCGCCGCAACTGGCGCCGGCCCGACAACGTGCAACTGGGGCAGCGCTGCCGCCTGTACATCACCCAGCTGCCGGGCGGCGAGGTCATCAACGTCGAGTTCGACCCCTCGTGTCCCTACGACGCCCAGGGCCGGCGTTCGGTCGAGGCGGCCGTCCGCGCCGCCGAGCCGCTGCCGTACGCCGGCTTCGAGCCGGTGTTCAACCGCCGGCTCAACTTCAACTTCACTGCGCAGGATTGAGGCCGGCGCGCGGCCGCGCCGTCCCGCTGCCCGGTCCGGCATGGCACAGCGCGGCGCGTGCCGTCGTCCGGTGTCCGCGTGGTCCAGGCCTTCACCTCGCAGGGCGGATGATTGTTCGTCCGTTCATCCAGGGCGGCGGCGCAGCGGCCAAGCTCCCCGCATTCTTTTCCTTCGACCCGGTAACCCGATGAAGCCCATCCTGATCCGTTGTCTGATCGCCCTGTTCGCGCTCGCGCTGCCGATGATGGCCAGTGCGCAGCAACAGGGCCTGGAGATCGACATCACCGGCGGCAGCGCGCAGGCGATGCCGATCGCGGTCGTCCCGATGCCCTACCAGGGCAGCGGCACCGCCCCCGACACCGACGTGGCTGCGGTGATCCGCGCCGACCTCGACCGGTCCGGCCAGTTCCGCTCGCTGCCCGAGCGCGACATCGTCGAGCGCCCGACCCGCGGCAGCGAGGTCCAGTACCCGACCTGGCGCGCGCTGCGCCAGGACTTCCTCGTCGTGGGCCGGGTCGTCGACGCGGGCGGCGGCAGCTACCGGGTCGAGTACGAGCTGTTCGACGTCGCCAAGCAGGAACGCATGCTCGGCCTGGCGATGACCGCCCGCGCCAACGCCATGCGCGACGTCGCCCACCAGATGGCCGACGCGATCTACGAGAAGATCACCGGCGTGCGCGGCGCGTTCTGGACCCGCATCGCCTACGTGACCCAGACCGGGGTGGCGCAGAGCGCCCGCTACGCGCTGGTCGTCGCCGATTCCGACGGCCACAACCCGCAGACCGTGGTGCGCTCCAACGAGCCGCTGCTGTCGCCGGCCTGGAGCCCGGACGGCCGCCGCATCGCCTACGTGAGCTTCGAGCGCGGCAACTCGGCGATCTACATCCAGGACATCTCGACCGGCGGCCGCGAGCTGGTCTCCAGCTTCCGCGGCATCAACGGCGCGCCGGCGTTCTCGCCCGACGGCCGCCGCCTGGCGCTGTCGCTCTCGCGCAGCGGCAATCCCGAGATCTACGTCATGGACCTGGGCAGCAAGGCCCTGACCCAGGTCACCAACCACTTCGCGATCGACACCTCGCCGGTCTGGGCGCACGACGGTGCCAGCCTGTACTTCATCTCCGACCGCGGCGGTCGCCCGCAGGTCTACCAGGCGCCGGTCGGCGGCGGCAACGCCACCCGCGTGACCTTCGAGGGCAGCTACAACGCCGACCCCTCGGTCTCCTTCGATGGCAAGAAAATCGTCGTGGCGCAAGGGTCGGGCAACGTGTACCGTATTGCACTGCTGGATCGCAGCCTGGGGTCGCCCCGCTGGTCCACGCTGTCGCCCGGATCGCTCGACGAATCGCCGAGTTTCGCTCCGAACGCCGGCATGGTCCTGTACGCGGCGCGCGAGGGGCGTAGGGGTGTGCTGTACGCGGTCTCTTCGGACGGCCGGGTACGCCAGCGCCTCGTCCTCGCCGATGGTGATGTGCGCGAACCGGCATGGGGTCCGTTCCGGGAACAGCGCTGACGCTGCCTGCACGTCCTTAACAACAATACTCACTGCCCTGATTCGACATAACCAAGGATCGACGAGATGAAGACGACCACCCGTGTGATGCTGGCAGCGCTGCTTTGCACCGCCGCCGTCGCGTGCTCCAAGAAGGTGAAGGAAGAGGCGCCGGTCGACACCGGTCCGTCCACGGGCACGGTCGCCCCGACCGCACCGACTGCGGCGGGTGCCTACACGCCGGCCGACCTCGACAGCGACGCCTGCCTGCGTCAGCGCGTCGTCTACTTCGATCTCGATCAGGACTCGCTGCGTCCGGAGTTCCAGGCGATCGTCAGCTGCCACGCCAAGTACCTGCGTGACCGCACCTCGTCCCGCATCTCGCTCGAAGGCCACGCCGACGAGCGCGGCAGCCGCGAGTACAACCAGGGCCTGGGCGAGCGTCGCGGCAACGGCGTGTCCTCGGCGCTGCAGGCCAATGGCGGTTCGGCCGCCCAGCTGGCCGTCGTGAGCTACGGCGAAGAGCGTCCGGTCTGCACCGAGTCGAACGAGGATTGCTGGGCCCGCAATCGTCGCGTCGAGATCATCTACACCGCCCGCTGATGCGCTCGATGCGTCACTGGCTGGTCCTCCCAGTTGCGTTCGCGGCGACCCTCGTGGTCGCCGCGCCCGCATCCGCGCAGCGCGCGAGCCTGTCCGACCGCGTCGCCGCGCTCGAGGCCCGCGCCGGGGATACCAGCGCGAACATGGACCTGCTCAACCAGGTCAATCAGCTGCGGCAGGAACTGGTCGCCCTGCGCTCGCAGGTCGAGGAACTGCAGCAGCAGAACGAACAACTCAAGAACAGCAGCCGCAGCCAGTACCTCGACATCGACGGCCGGCTCAACCGGCTCGAGGGTACGGGCGGCGGCGCAGGCGGCATGGAACTGCCCGAGCTCGGTCCAGGCGCGGTCGGTACCGCGCCCGCGCCGGCCCAGGGCGGTACCGGCACGCCCCCGTCGGCCGCACCGTCGGCCCCCGCGCAGGCGCCTGCCGACGAGCGCGGCGCCTACGAGCAGGCGTTCGCCGCGCTGCGCAACGGCGACTATGCCGAATCGGCGACGCTGTTCCAGGCCTTCCTGTCCCAGTACCCGCAGGGCAGCTACGCGCCCAACGCCCTGTACTGGCTGGGCGAGAGCTACTACGTCACGCAGAACTATGCGCTGGCGGAGGAACAGTTCCGCGCACTGTTGCAACGCTATCCGACCAGCGACAAGGCGCCGGGCGCCCTGCTCAAGGTCGGCCTGTCGCAGTACGGCCTGAAGAACCTGGAAGCGGCCGAGGCCACGCTGGCCGAGGTCGGCAAGCAGTATCCGGGCAGCGACGCCGCCCGCACCGCCGCCGACCGGCTGCGCGCGATCCAGCTCTCGCGCCTGCGCTGATCCGATGACCGCCGTCGCGCCCGATGCGGTCGCCGCATCCGCGGCCGACCGGCTCAAGCTCACCGAGATCTTCCTGTCGCTGCAGGGCGAGGCCCGCGACGCGGGCTGGCCCACGGTGTTCGTCCGCCTGACCGGCTGTCCGCTGCGCTGCAGCTACTGCGATACCGCCTATGCCTTCCACGGCGGCGACTGGTGGACGATCGACGCGATCCTCGACGAGGTCGCCCGCCACGGCGTGCGCCACGTCTGCGTGACCGGCGGCGAGCCGCTGGCGCAGAAGCGCTGCATCGGCCTGCTGCAGCGTCTGTGCGACGCCGGCTACCAGGTCTCGCTGGAGACCTCGGGCGCGCTCGACGTGTCCGCGGTCGATCCGCGCGTGAGCCGCGTCGTCGACATCAAGACGCCCGGCTCCGACGAGGCCCACCGCAACCTGTGGGACAACCTCGCGCTGCTGACCGCGCACGACCAGATCAAGTGCGTGATCTGCTCGCGCGCCGACTACGAATGGGCCCGCGATCTTGTCCTCGAGCGTGGCCTGCACCAGCGCTGCGACGTGCTGTTCTCGCCGAGCAAGGGCGAGATCTCCGCGCGCGACCTCGCCGACTGGATCGTCGCCGACCGCCTGCCGGTGAAGTTCCAGATGCAGCTTCACAAGTTGCTGTGGAACGACGAGCCGGGGCGGTAGCCGCGCATCGCGCGGGAATCGGGCGACGGGATCCGTCGAATCGTCCGGGCGTCCCGCGCGAGGCCCGGTCCTCGTTGCCGCGCCTGCTAGGCTTTCCCGTCCCACGACTCCCCATGCTCGAATTCCGATCCCCATGAAGAACGCCGTCGTCCTGTTGTCCGGAGGCATGGATTCCGCCGCCGTCGTCGCCATTGCCCGCGAACAGGGCTTCGCGGTGCATGCGCTGAGCGTGCGCTACGGGCAGCGGCATACCTCCGAGCTCGACGCCGCCGCGCGCGTCGCGGCGGCGCTGGGCGCGGTCGCGCACAAGACCGTCGACGTCGACCTGCGCGCGTTCGGCGGTTCTGCGCTGACCGACGACATCGAGGTCCCCGAGGCCGGCAGCGCGGGCATCCCGGTCACCTACGTGCCGGCCCGCAACACGATCATGCTGTCGCTGGCCCTGGGCTGGGCGGAAGTGATCGGCGCCGCCGACCTGTTCTGCGGCGTCAACGCGGTCGACTACTCCGGCTATCCGGACTGCCGGCCGGAGTTCGTCGCGGCGTTCGAGCGGCTGGCCAACCTGGCGACCAAGGCGGGCGTCGAGGGCGCCGGTATCCGCGTCCACGCACCGCTGCAGCACATGAGCAAGGCCGACATCGTCCGCGAGGGCCTGCGCCTGGGCGTGGACTTCGGGCTGACCGTCTCTTGCTACCGCGCCGACGCGCAGGGCCGCGCCTGCGGCCACTGCGACGCCTGTCGCCTCCGCGCCGACGGCTTCGCCGCCGCGGGCGCGGCCGATCCGACGCACTACGTGCCGACCGTCGCCGGCTGAGCCGGCGGTCGCGTCGCGGCCGTTTCCGGCCACTTGCCGGGCGCGCGGCGTCCCGCATCGCTCGCCGCTGGCAGGATTGGCGATGCGGACGAGCAGCCAACTCCTGCCTCACCTGGCGTCGCTGTCGAGGCCGTCCGTCGGCTTCCACGCGTAACGCGCGGATGTGCACCGCGACGTGCCTGTCACGGCGCATCCGTACCGTGGGCACGGACTCCACACGCGGACACCACCGATGCCCCTGACCGACGACCAGCTGCGGATCCTGCGCGACATCGAGGCCACCACGCCGATCACCGAGGGCGAGACCGACTGGGCCGTGCGCGCCGGCTATGCCGTGCTGGCCGAGGACGGCGACATCGACCTGACCGACCAGGGGCGCGAGCTCGTCGGCGGCCCCCGCGCGTAGGGGCGCAACCGGCCGCGCAGTCGCTGCAGACGACGGCCCCGGTCCGGTACAATGCGCCTCCGGCCTGCGCCGGCGCCGCCGAAAGGCGGCCGTGTCCCGCCGCATCGACGGCCCGGACACGATGACCGGGCGGCCCGCCGCCCGTCGATGGGTCGTTAGCTCAGTCGGTAGAGCATCGGACTTTTAATCCGCTGGTCGATGGTTCGAATCCATCACGACCCACCATTATAATCAAGCACTTAGCAACTAGCTTCTGCCTGCCTCCGTAATGATCTCCGTAATTGCGGTGCAAGACGCACGCTCCGTTGGCGAATTCGGTTAGCATTCCCGGCTAAGTGGCCGCTCATCGGGGAGCGTGCCGGAGTAGACCGCCTATGCCGCCGATCGAACAGCCTGGCGCGAACGAGCTGCTGAAATTTCGCTCGGACAATGTAGATAGGTTCGAGCGCGGACTTGTTCGGCAGTTGGTTTGTGAGCTTCGCTTTCCTACCCTGATTGATCTCGTGACTTCCAAACCGCCATCGTCGGTTGTGAAGGCTCTCCGAAAGACCTATCCACGCCTTGAGGTAAGCCAAGAGGTTACGGTCAACTTAGGTTTAGGTACGGCGGAGGACCACAAGTCCCATATCTTCCGTGCCACGAAAAGCGGTTGGCTGGCGACGATAAAGCACAGCTCGGTTTCGATCGAGAACTCAGGTTACGACGGCTATGCCGATCTGCGGCGCCGTGTATTGCAATTGGTCTCGGCAGTCGAGGAGATCATCGAGTCTGACGTGTGGACGAGAGTCGGCCTCCGATATATCAACGCGATCGACGTGCATGGCGATCCGGCGGAGGGGTGGGTAAACGACGCCCTTGTCGGGCCACTACAGTCGGACGCATTTGCAGTGGTTTCTGACTACAGTGGTCGCATTGCGTCGGCTGTTGATGGGGGCGGCTGCTTGCTGCAGCACGGCCTTCGGTTCAATGAGGACCAATCCGGCGCCGAGAACCAGTACATGACATATGTGTTCGATTTTGACGTGTATCGGAATGAAGTAGCCGTACAAGACACTGCCGCGGCGCTCGATGATATTCACGCGCAAGCCTTTAATCTTTTCGATTGGTGCCTTGGTCCCAAGGCCCGCGAACAGCTCTCCGCAACCAAGTGAGTGCTATGGACAGCATGGACATGAGCCCCGTTACCGCATGGGTGACGCCGGCACAGGAACGTCGAGCGCCGAAAGCGTGGAAGCCGTTTTTGTATAGCGGATTTATCGGTGATGGCAGCCCTGCTCGGTCCGATAATTTCATGGGATCAGCACTTGTGGTCCGAGACAGTTCTAGCGGCGCTCCTGAATTCACTCCCATGGTCATGGCCATAGGGGAAAAGGCTAAGCCAGTCAGTGCTGGAAGGCTGTCTGCCAGTTCAGCGGAGCATCTCGGCAACCGCCGCATAGCCCTTCTTCGAATGGTTCGAAACAGTCCTAAGCCTTCGTCCGAGGTTCTTCGACGGATAGAAATGGTCGAGCAGAAACTTGCGCGGGAGTCCCCGCGAGTTACCGAGGGTCAGCTCAACGCGCTTGAGAACTCGGCAAGTATTGTTGCGCGAAGTCGTGCGAATTCCGCAGCACGCGCAGAGTTGCTCAAGTCTGTTAAGTGAAGGTCTTTCGCTACCCGCAGGAGCGACATGTTCGCTCTTACAAACCCAAAAAATTCAAGCGCTATCAGACGTACAAGAAGTTTGTGCGTCGAGAGTTTCAGCGGACGTGCGTTTACTGCCGCCAGCCGGACTCTTCTGCGCCTAATCTGAACTTCGGGGTCGACCACTTCCGGCCTAAGGCAGACAGCCGATTTGCCGCGCTGCTCAACGAGTACAGCAATCTCTACTACTGTTGTGCGGGCTGCAACTCGCGCAAGGGAAACTATTGGCCTGCTACGCCTGCAGAACCGATGTTTGTGAACCCTTGCGATGACGTCATGTCTCGCCATCTCAAATTTGAAGCCGCTAGCGGAGAGATCAAGGCTCTGTCTGATAGCGGCTTACATATGGAAGAACTCCTAGAGCTGAACTCTCCGGAGAATGTGGCGTATCGACGGAGTACGCTTCGAATTATGAGTCTCATCGAGTCTCAGATTGCGACCTTGCTCTCGGAGCGGACTAAATTCGAAGACGCGCTGCGGCGATCGGGGCCGAATACGGCGGTTTCCGAAGCGCTAAACGATATTGAGGCTGAGCTGCAGGAACTCAGGTTGGACCTATCGAGGCAGAATGGATCGGCTCCTCTTCCGCCTGTTCGAAACACCGTGCTTGGAGTGACGGTAGCTAGCTGACCGATACTTCAGGCTGATGGCGCCACCTCCGGCACCGACTTGTCGTAGGTCTTCATCATCTGCTCGGTGAGCCCGAGCGCCTGCTGCTTCTCGGCGAACGTGCCGGGCGTGTCGGAGCCGCCCTTGCGCTTGAGGTCGTGCAGGCCGAAGCGCTG
>NZ_LASZ01000011.1 GCF_001014645.1 Luteimonas sp. FCS-9
CGCTAGGGCGATAGCGATCGACCGGCACGCCCATCCCCAGCGCCTCGTGTGGGCGCTGCTGGTTGTAGATGGCCCGCCAGCCATCGAAAGCGCGTTGCGCCTGGGCGAGGTCGATCAGGGGCGTGTGCTGCAGCACTTCGACCTTCAGCGTGCGGTGGAAGCGTTCGTCCTTGCCTTGTGTCTGTGGATGAAACGGCCGCGAATGGCCGACGCGGATTCCTTGCCGCATCAGCCATAGATCGAGTCGGGTGTAGTGGGCGCCATCGGTGCCCCAGGGCGCGCCGTTGTCCATGGTCATCCGCAGCGGCACGCCGTAGCGCCGGAAGGCCGTGGTCAGGTGCCCGATGACGGTATCGCGCGTCTCCTCGCCGCAGGCCTGCAGGACCAAGGCGTAGCGGGAATGGTCATCGAGTACGGTCAGCGGATGACATCGGCCCCGATGCATCGGGACATAGCCCTTGAAGTCCATCTGCCACAGATCGTTGGGCGCCGGGTGCTCGAAGCGCTGCCAAGGCTGGGCTGCCTGGGAGGCGGCAGGCGAGATCAGACCGTGGCGGCGCAGGACGGCATGCACGGTGCTGACGGCTGGCATCGCATGGCCCAGCACCTCCAGCCGACGCGCCAGCTTGCGCGCGCCCCAGGCCGGATGCTGCGTCCGCAACCCCACGATCAAGGCCTCGACCTGCGGCGCGCAGTGCAGCGGCGTGGCATGGGGCCGGCGAGAGCGATCCGATAGCGGCTCACCCGACCGTGCACGCGCCCGCCATTTGTAGCCCGTCGTGGGGCTGATCCCGAATCGGCGACACAACTGCCGAAGGTTGGCGCCATCCCGCAGCGCCAACCGGGTGAACTCCTCACGCAACGTCATCGTCGACACCTCCTGCCACGGCATCGCGCGCTCCTGTCGGACCGAAATGCCGAGCTTGAATGTGTCCACCATGTCCCCGAACACCCGTCCACCATGTGTCCGGTCTATACACTGCGGGGGAGGGTTGGGGTGGGGGCCCGCCGTTGATCGCATGAAACCCAGGACATCACGTCCTGGGTTTTTGGTTTTGGAAACAGGCTTCAGCGCGAGCGTCTGCCCCCTCCCCGGCCCTCCCCCGCACGCGGGGGAGGGAGAACGGCGGCGCGCGGAAGAGGACAACGCAACGCCGGGGCGGGAGGCGGGAGGCGGGAGGCGGGAGGCGCAGGACGCGCGGCGTGGAACAGTCGGACGCAGCCTCAGTCGGCGAGCTTCACGACGAGCTTGCCGAAGTTGCGGCCTTCGAGCATGCCGATGAAGGCCTCGGGAGCGTTTTCCAGGCCTTCGACGACGTCCTCGCGCCAGCGGATGCGGCCGTCGCGCAGCCAGGCGCCCATCTCGCGCAGGAACTCGGGATAGAGCGCGATGAAGTCGCGCTGGATGAAGCCGCGCACGGTCAGGTGGCGGGTCAGGATCAGGCTCATCAGCTGCGAGAGGCGATCGGGGCCGGGCGGCGGGGCGCTGTCGTTGTAGTGCGCGACGAGGCCGCAGACCGGCACGCGAGCGAAGTCGTTGAGCAGCGGCAGCACGGCGTCGAGCACCTTGCCGCCGACGTTCTCGAAGTAGACGTCGATGCCGTCGGGGCACGCGGCCTGCAACTGCGCGGCGAAGTCGTCGGCGCGGTGGTCGAGCGCGACGTCGAAGCCGAGCTCGTCGCGCACGTGCGCGACCTTGTCGGGGCCGCCGGCGATGCCGACCACGCGCGCGCCCTGCAGCTTGGCGATCTGCCCGACGGTCGCGCCGACCGGGCCGCTGGCCGCGGCGACGACCAGCGTCTCGCCGTGCGCGGGCTTGCCGATCTCGCGCAGGCCGGCGTACGCGGTGAACCCGGGCATGCCGTAGACGCCCAGCGCGAGCGACGGCGCGGGGCCGCCCGGGTCGAGCTTGCGGCGCAGACCCTCGCCGTCGACCACGGCATGGGTCTGCCAGCCGGCGTGCGCGAGCACGAGGTCGCCCGGCGACCAGGCCGGATGCAGCGACTCGACCACTTCGGAGACGGTGCCGCCGTCCATGACCTCGCCGATCTCGACCGGCGCGGCGTACGAACGGCCGGCGTTCATGCGGCCGCGCATGTAAGGGTCAAGCGACAACCAGCGGTTGCGCAGCAGCACCTGGCCGTTGCGCGGCGCCGGCAGCGGGGCGCGTTCGACGCGGAAATTGTCGACGGTCGGCGCGCCCGTGGGCCGGGACGCGAGGACGATGCGGGTGGTGACGGGATCGCTCATCGGGACAGACCTATGGACGGTGACGGACAGGGATACCGCAACGCCGTGCACGGCGCCGTCGAAACGGCACGCAGCGGGCCCTGCGGGTCGGGCCGGAGGCACGGATTCGACCGCGACGAGGGGCGCGGCATCGAGCGGGGCGCCGGCGGGCACGCGCGGCAGCGTGTCGAAGCCGCGCGCGGCGATGCTCATCCGGCGCTGGCGCCGTCGAGCGCGGCGATGTCGGCCTTCGACAGCAGCAGCGTGCGCGCGGCGGCCAGCTCGCGCAGCTGGGCGATGCCGGTGGCGCTGACGATCGGGGCGGTGATGCCGGGCCGCGCGATCAACCACGCCAGCGCGACCTGGGCGACGGTCGCGGCGTGGCGGCAGGCGACGTCGTCGAGCGCGCCGAGGATGCGCTTGCCGCGCGGGTTGAGGTACTGCTTGACCACCTGGGCACCGCGCGCGCTGGACTTGGCAGCGTCGGCCTCGCTGCGGTACTTGCCGCTGAGAAAGCCGCTGGCCAGCGAGTAATAGCCGATCACGCCCAGGCCGTGCGCGCGCACCAGCGGCTCGAGCTCGCGTTCGTAGCCGGCGCGGTCATAGAGGTTGTACTGCGGCTGCAGCGTCTCGTAGCGCGGCAGGCCGTGCCGGCGCGAGACCTCCAGCGCCTCGGCCAGCCGCGGGGCGGTGTAGTTGGACGCGCCGATCGCGCGCACCTTGCCCTGTTCGATCAGCCGCGAGAATGCGCCGAGCGTGTCTTCCAGCGGCACCGAGGGGTCGTCCTCGTGGGCCTGGTAGAGGTCGATGACGTCGGTGCCCAGCCGACGCAGCGAGTCCTCGCACGCGGCCTGGATGTTCGCCGGCGACAGGCCGGGGCGCTGCGACCACTTGGCGACCTTGGTGGCGATGGTCACCGCGTCGCGCTTGCCGCTGCGCTGCAGCCACTTGCCGATCAGCGTCTCCGATTCGCCGCCGGCATTGCCGTCGGCCCAGGCCGAGTAGACGTCGGCGGTGTCGACCAGGTCGATGCCCAGCGCGACGCACTCGTCGAGCAGCGCGAACGAGGTCGCCTCGTCGGCGCTCCAGCCGAACACGTTGCCGCCGAACGCCAGCGGCGAGATGCGCAGTCCCGAGGTTCCGAGTTCGCGTTCGGCCATGGTCGAAGATCCCCTGCAGACGAAGAAGCCACCAGCATAGGCAGCAGGCGGCGCCGTGCGCGTGGACGCGCCGCAAAGCAGTGTTCCGGCCGCGCGCGCAAGCCGGTGCGGCGGCAGGCCCGGCGCGCGGCAGCGCGGCTTGTGGCACGCTTGCGCGACCTCGCCACCGGAGTTCCGCCCATGCAACGCAGCTTGTCGTTGTGCGCCGCCGCCCTGCTCGCGCTGACCGCCTGCGGCGGCCCGCAGACCCGGGCCGACACCTCGGCCGACCTCGACGCGGCCAACGTCGCGCGCCTGGATGCGGCGATCGCCGGCGACTGGCGCACGCCCGAGAACGCCGCGCGCGACGGCGCCCGCCACCCACGCGAGACGCTGCGCTTCTTCGGCGTGCGTCCCGGCCAGACGGTGATCGAGATCACGCCCGGCAGCGGCGCGTGGTACACCGAGATCCTGGCGCCGTACCTGCGCGACACCGGCCGCTACGTCGCGGCGGTCGTCGACCCGGCGGCGGTGCCCGCCGGGCGCGGACGCGACTACCAGCAGGCCCAGCACGATGGCCTGCAGGCGCGCTTCGAGCGCGACCCGGCGCACTTCGACCAGGCCCGCATCGTGGCCTACGACCCGGCGGCGCCGCGGCTGGGCCCGGCCGGTTCGGCCGACGTGGTGCTGACGTTCCGCAACGTCCACAACTGGCGCAGCAGCGGCCAGGCCGAGGCGATGTTCAAGGCCTTCCACGAGGTGCTGCGCCCGGGCGGCGTACTCGGCGTCGTCGAGCACCGCGCGCGCACCGACGTGCCCGCCGACGACCGCAGCGGCTACGTCGGCCAGGCCCAGGTGATCGCGCTGGCGCAGGCAGCCGGCTTCCGGGTCGACGGCAGCAGCGAGGTCAACGCCAATCCCCGCGACACGCGCGACCATCCCAACGGCGTGTGGACCCTGCCCCCGTCCAACCGCCACGAGCCGGGCGATGCCGCCCGCTATGCCGCGATCGGCGAAAGCGACCGGATGACGTTGCGCTTCGTGAAGCCCTGACGGGCCGGCGCGGGCCATCGGGATTCGGGATTCGCAACCGCGCCGTCCCGCAGCCTGCGTCGCCCGCGTGCCGTTCCGAATCCCCAATCCCGAATCCCGAATCCCCGTGCTGATCGCCCTCAACAAGCCCTTCGCCGTGCTGTGCCAGTTCACCGACCGCAGCACGCCGCCGCGGGCGACGCTGGCGGGGTTCGGGCTGCCGGCAGGGGTCTATCCGGCCGGGCGGCTGGACCACGACAGCGAGGGCCTGCTGTTGCTGACCGACGACGGGGCGCTGGCGCACCGGATCACCGATCCGCGGCACAAGCTGCCCAAGACCTACCGGGTGCAGGTCGAGGGCGCGCCGACGCCGGCGCAGCTGCAGGCGCTGCGCGACGGCGTGACGCTCAACGACGGCCCGACGCGCCCGGCGCAGGTGGCGCTGCTCGACCCGCCGCCGGCACTGTGGCCGCGCGACCCGCCGGTGCGGGTGCGCAAGACGGTGCCCGACGCGTGGCTGGAACTGACGATCCGCGAAGGGCGCAACCGGCAGGTCCGGCGGATGACCGCGGCGGTCGGGCTGCCGACGCTGCGGCTGGTGCGGGTCGCGATCGGGCGCTGGCGGCTGGACGGGCTCGCACCCGGCCAATGGCGGGCCGAGACCGGCTGAACGGGAAACCGGGGGACATTCGGGCGTCCCTCACGCGGCGTGCATTTCTGTTAACGTCTGCGCCGATTTGGCGCCGATCCGCGCGCCGCCTGCCAGGCTTCCCCCGGAGCTCCATGCCCTACTCCACTCCCGTCAGCGGCCGTATCCTCGTCGTCGACGATCAGCCGGCGAATCTGCGCGTGGTCAGTTCGCTGCTGAGCCGGCATGGCTACGAGGTCACGACCGCCGCCGACGGCGCCGAGGCGCTGGCGCTGCTGGCCGACCTGCGGCCGGACCTGCTGCTGCTCGACATGCTGATGCCGAACATGGACGGCTTCACGCTGCTGGGCGAGATCAAGCAGATTCCCGAACTGCTGCGGCTGCCGGTGGTGTTCCTGACCGTCGCGCAGGATCGCGACCTGCTGCTGCGCGCGTTCGACGCGGGCGCGGTGGACTACGTCACCAAGCCGTTCATGCCCGAGGAACTGCTGGCGCGCGTCAACGCGCACGTCGGACTCAAGCAGACCCGCGACCGGCTCGAGCGCATCGCGCGCGAGCGCCAGGAGCTGGTGAACCTGGTGGCGCACGACCTGAAGAACCCGCTGTCGAGCATCTGGTTCGCCAGCGACATGCTGATCAAGGGCGAGACCAAGCCCGAGCGCGTGCCGCGCTACCACCGGATGATCCACGACAGCGCGGAGGATGCGCTGGGCTACATCCGGCGCTACCTCGAGACCCAGGACACGTCGCGCAAGAGCGAGACGGCCGGCAACACCACCGCGCTGCGCGAGGTCGTCGACTGGCTGGTCGACCGCTACGCGCTGCAGTTCGAGGATCGGGGCGTGGCGCTGCAGACGCGGCTGCCGTCGGCCTCGCCGGTGGTCGCGGTCGACATGCTGGTGCTGCGCCAGGTAGCGGAGAACCTGATCACCAACGCGATCAAGTACGCGCCGACGAGCAACGTCGACATCTCGCTGCGCGGCGGCGGGCCGGGGTTCTGGCAGCTGCTGATCGAGGACCGCGGGCCGGGCATCGCGCGCGACCTGCAGCACGCGCTGTTCCGACCGTTCCAGCGGCTGGCGCACGCGGGCAAGGACGACGGGCGCTCCAGCGGACTGGGGCTGTCGCTGGCCAAGCAGATCATCGTCAACCTCGGCGGACAGCTGTGGTACGAGGACCGCGAGGGCGGCGGCGCGCGCTTCATCATCGAACTGCCGGAAGTCACCGCCGAGCGCCCGCTGCCGGCCGCCGCCAACGACGACGCCCCGTCGCGCGCGCGCGACTGAATTCTGCGCTGCCCCCTCCCGTCGCCGATGGCGCCGACCTCCCCCGCAGGCGGGGGAGGTGATGCGGTCGCCGACCGATTCCGATGCGCCTTCCCCTCCGCATGCAACGGAGGCAGGCGGTCGTTCGGACGCCAAACACCGAAGGCACCATCGCCACGTCTGCGGCAGCGGATTGACGGCCGGTGGCCGCGTCAAGCGCGCCAGGGATGGCGCGCGCCCGAGTCAGGGCAGGATGCCCTGACCGAGGGAAGAGCGGCTTCCGGGCGGCAAGCCGATGCCCATCCGGAGCCATGGCGCTTGGCAGGAGCAGGCGACGGTGTGGCACCTCATTCTTCATCCCCACCCGATGTCGCGAAGCGCGTGCCGAAGACGTCGCCGTCGTTCCAGCGCGGGGCCGCGTCGTCGTCGCCGACGATGCGCGTGATCGCCGCGCTCACGCGGGCCAGGCGGGCGGCGTCGCCGTACTGGATCGGCAGGTCGGCGCGGTCGCAGGGGCGGTGGTAGCAGTTGCGCAGGAACCACGTGGCCGCCACGCGCGGGGCTTGGCCCGCGCTGGCCGGCGCGACGCCGCCGTCGAGGTACAGCGCCGGCACGCCCGCGCGCACGAAGGCGTACTGGTCGCTGCGCACGAACGCCGCTTCCTCGGGGAACGGGTCGGGCGACAGCGCGACGCCGACCTCGGCCGTGGCGCGCTCGGCGGCGGCCTTCAGGCTCGAATGCTCGACGCCGATCGCCACGACGTCGCGCGTGGGCGCGGTGAGGATCGGCATGTCGATGTTGAGGTTGGCGACCGCGCGTCCCACGGCCGGCGGCGGCCGGCGCGCCAGCCAGGTCGCGCCGAGCAGGCCCTGCTCCTCGCCTGTCACCGCGGCGAACACCGTCGAGCGCCGCGGCGCGCGGCCGTTGCGCGCGAGCTCGTGCGCGGCTTCGAGCATGATCGCCACGCCCAGCGCGTTGTCGAGCGCGCCGTTGTGGATGCCCTCGCCGTCGGCGCCCCGCCCCAGGTGGTCGAGGTGCGCGGTGTGCACGACGCTCTCGCCCGCCAGCACCGGATCGCGGCCCGGCAGCCGACCGACGACGTTGTGCGCGTCGAGCGTGTCGATGCGGGTGCGCGCGGCCAGCGTCAGCGTGCCGGGCAGCGCGAACGGCGTCGCAGTACCGGCGCGCGCGGCGTCGGCCAGTTGCGCGGCGGTGCGGGGACCGTCGGCGAACACCAGGTCGGCGGCGGCCGCGGACACGATCGCGGCCGCTTGCAGCGCCGGTCCGCCGTCGAACGCGCGGCCGTCGTCGCCGCGCAGCCGCATCGCCGGCTGCAGCCCGCGCTCGACCGTGCGCGCCCAGGGCGTGCCGGCCTCGTCGGCGGCGGTGTGCACCAGCACCAGCGCGATCGCGCCGCGCGCGGCGACCGCCTCGGCCTTGGTCCGCAGGCTGGCGTGGTGCGCGTACTGGGTGCCGGGAAAGCGGTCGGGCGCGCCGCCGAGCGCGACCGCGATGCGCCCGCGCAGGTCGACGCCGCGGAAGTCGTCGTGGTCGAGCTCGGGCGCATCGATCGCCTGGCCGACGAAGACCGCCGGCGCGGTCGCGTCGCTGCGCCCTCTGGCGAAGTCGGGCAGCGGCAGGAACTGCTCGAACGGGCGCAGCGCGATGCTGCGGCCGCCGCGCCGGACCTCGAGCCGGGCACCGTCGCGTTCGACGCGCGCGCGCAGCAGCGGCACGCGCTGCCGCCAGCCGCCGTCGTCGCCGGCCGGGACCAGACCGATCGCGGCAAAGCGCGCGGCGACGTGGTCGGCGGCCAGCGCGTAGCCGGCGCTGCCGGTGAAGCGGCCTTCCATGCGGTCGTGCGCGAGCGTGCGCACGTCGTCCTCGATGCGGCGGCCGGCCGGCGTGTCGTTCGCGACCGCCGCGGTGGCCGGCATCGCCTCGGCGGGCGCCGGGGCTGGGTCGCGCCCGCAGCCGGGCAGCAGCGCGAGCAGGCAGGCGAGCAGCACGAGACGGGGCATGGTGCGGGTCCGGGCGGGCGACGCGGGACCGTAGCACAGGCCACCGGGGCGGCCGCGGGGCCTGCACGCCGGACCGGTTAGGCTGCTGCGATGTACGACCTGCACCAGGTGCACCGACGCTACGGGCCGGCCGCCGCGCTCGACGGCGTCGACCTGCGCATCGCGCCGGGCGCGACGACCGCGCTGATCGGGCCAAGCGGCGCGGGCAAGTCGACGCTGCTGCGGATGCTGGTGGGCCTGGAATGGCCCGACGCGGGCGAGGTCCGCTTCGACGGCGCGCCGCTGCGCCGCGACGCGCTGCCGGCGCTGCGTCGGCGGATCGGCTATGTGATCCAGGAGGGCGGGCTATTCCCGCATCTCGACGCCGCCGGCAACGTCGCGCTGCTGGCGCGCACGCTGGGCTGGTCGCGCGCGCGGATCCAGGCGCGCACGGCCGAGCTCGCGGCGCTGTGCCAGCTGCCGGCCGATGCGCTGCGGCGCTATCCGGCCGAGCTGTCGGGCGGGCAGCGCCAGCGCGTGGGCCTGATCCGCGCGCTGATGCTCGACCCCGACGTACTGCTGCTCGACGAGCCGCTGGGCGCGCTCGACCCGATCGTGCGCCACGACCTGCAGGCGCAGATGCGTGCGCTGTTCGCGCGCCTGGGCAAGACCGTGGTGCTGGTCACCCACGACATCGCCGAGGCGGTGTGGTTCGCCGACACCGTGGTGCTGCTGCGCGCCGGACGCATCGTGCAGCAGGGCCCGCCGCGCGCGCTGCTCGACGCGCCGGCCGACGACTTCGTGCGGGCCTTCATGCGCGCCCAGCGCAGCGTCGACGAGGCGGTGCGATGAGCGCCTTGCGCGCGGCGCTGACGCTGCTGCTGGGCCTGTTGCTGCCGGCGATCGCCGCCGCGCAGACCGCGACCATCGGCTCGAAGAACTTCACCGAGGGCGTGGTGCTGGGCGAGATCGCGACGCTGGCCGCGCAGCAGGCCGGTGCCGACGCGACGCATCGACGCCAGCTCGGCGGCAGCCGGATCCTGTGGCGCGCACTGCTGGAAGGCGAGATCGACGCCTACGCCGAGTACACCGGCACGCTGGCCGACGAACTGCTGCGGATGCCGCGCGCGCAGCGCCCGGCGCTGGAGGCCGCACTGGCCGAACGCGGGCTGGCGATGACCGCGCCGCTGGGCTTCGACAACAGCTACGCGATCGGCATGCGCCGCGCGCAGGCCGAGGCGCTGGGCATTGCGCGGCTGTCGGACCTGGCCGCGCATCCGCGGCTGCGACTGGGCCTGAGCAACGAGTTCATGTCGCGCGGCGACGGCTGGCCGGGCCTGCGTGCGGCCTACGCGCTGCCGCAGCGGCCCGACGGTCTCGACCACGATCTCGCCTACCGCGCGCTGGCCAGCGGCGCGATCGACGCCACCGACCTGTACGCGACCGATGCCGAGATCCCGCACTACGACCTGGTCGTGCTCGACGACGACCGCGGCTATTTCCCCTCGTACGCGGCGGTCTACCTCTACCGCACGGACCTGGGCGCACGCGCGCCGGCGGTGCTGGCCGCGCTGCAGGGGCTCGCGGGCCGGATCGACGCGGCGACGATGCAGCGGCTCAACGCGCGGGTGAAGCTCGACGGCGACCGCGAGGCGACGGTCGCGGCCGACTGGCTGGGTGTCGCGCCGAGCGAAGGCGATGGGCGTGCGACGCGCATCGCCCGGCGCACCGGCGAGCACCTGGCGCTGGTCGGCATCTCGCTCGGCGCGGCATTGCTGGTCGCGCTGCCGCTGGGCGTGCTTGCCGCACGACGGCCGCGGCTGGGCCAGGCCGTGCTGGCGCTGACCGGCGTGCTGCAGACGCTGCCGTCGCTGGCGGTGTTCGTCTTCATGATCCCGCTGTTCGGCATCGGCGCGGGGCCGGCGATCGCCGCGCTGTTCCTCTACAGCCTGCTGCCGATCGTGCGCAACACGCACGCCGGGCTCACCGGCATCCCGCGCGAGCTGCGCGAGACCGCGGCGGCGATCGGCCTGCCGCCGGCGACGCGGCTGCTGCGCGTTGAACTGCCGCTGGCGCTGCGCACGATCCTGGCGGGCATCAAGACCGCGGCGGTGATCAACGTCGGCACCGCGACGCTCGGCGCGCTGATCGGCGCCGGCGGCTACGGCCAGCCGATCCTCACCGGCATCCGGCTCGACGACCTGGGCCTGATCCTCGAAGGCGCGGTGCCCGCGGCGGTGCTGGCGCTGGCGGTGCAGGGCGTGTTCGAACTCGCCGAACGCGCGCTCACCCCGCGCGGGCTGCGGCTGGCGGCGCGACGCTGACGCTCAACCGGCCCGCAGGCCGAACACGACGACGATCGCCGCGGTCACCGTGCAGGCGCCGAGCACGATCCAGGCGATGTGGTAGACGGCGAGACCACGTAGAACGCATCGCCCGCCAGTGGGTCGCGCACCTGCGCCTGCGGCGGCGCGTCGGGATCGTCGGGCGCGTGTACGCCGCTCAACGCCAAGCGTGCGGCGACGTCTCGACCGTCGTCACAGCAGCATGGTCATTTCGAACAGCGACAGCGCGATCGCCACGCCGATCAGCAGCCACAGCAGCCCGAACAGCGCGATCCACAGCCAGTTGGCCCAGGTGAAGCGCCGGTTGCCCGCGCCGGCCGGATCGCCGCAGGCCGCGTTCGCGGCGCGCTGCATCGCCAGCATCGACCACGCGATCGGCACCAGCGCCAGCAGCGAGACCACGTCGGTGACCGGCGAGCCGATCTCGCGGTCGGCCATGCGCGAGGTCACCGTGCTGCCGATCTGGAACACCACGTAGACGGTGGCCGCCAGCGCAGGCGACCAGGCGCGCACGATGCCGATCGCGCGCAGGCGGTCGTCGATGCGTCGGGCCAGCGCGTGCGCGAAGAACACCGAGAACACCGCGCGCGCGACCGGCCAGATCGTCTCGCCGCCGACGCGCCGCCAGTGGCGCCAATGGGCGTAGAACCAATAGAGCACGTACATGCCGAACGTGACGAAGAACAGCACGCAGAACTTCGTCGCCGAGACGACGTAGAACGGCTGCGCATCGCCGGCGACCGCCGGCGCGGGCGCGACGTGCGCGGTCGGCGGGGCGTAGAGGTTGTCCGTGGGCGCGCCCTGCATCGGCGATGTCCGGTCTCAAGGGGGTCGCGCATGGTAGCGCGCCGCCTGACGACGCCGTCCGCAGCGAGCACTCGGCAGAGCATCCGTGGAGGATCGGAGTCATGTCGTCGCGTCCGGCAGGCACTGCACCCCGGGCGCGAACGCCATGCCATCGCGCGCCGCCTTCTGCTCCCGGCGTGCGCTCCAGCCCACTGCTGAAAGCGTCCGGCGCAGCACCCGGCGCGACCTACCGGGGCGGTCGATGCGCATCGCGGACTGGAAGACCATCGATCGGGGCGTCCTGTGCGAACAGCTGGCGTAAGCCCGATTAGGATCACTTTAGTGGTCTAATTTTTATGTCTTTCTGCTTGAACAATCTACTTTAGTATCCCAGTATCAGAGAATGGATCGAGCTCTACGCCAACGGCACGTGGCACCGTGCGGCGCGGATTGCCGTGAACGGACGATCCGTGCGTTTCGAGTATCTGCCCGACTATGTCTTCGGCCCGCTTGAGCACGCGCCCCCCGTGGCACTTTCGCTGCCGGTCAGCATGGAGATCCACACGTGGTCGGGCGCTCCGGAGACGCCTTTGGCCTTCCTGTGGGACCTGGTTCCGCAAGGCCGCGGTCGCGCGCACCTGGCCGGCCTGCTCGGAGTATCGGACCAGAACGCAACACAGGACCTGTTCCTGGCCCAGCACGGTGCGTTTGCACCCATTGGCCGTCTTCGTCTCGATACCGCAGTCACGTTCTACCAGCGGCAGACCGGCGGCATTCCGGCGGACGGCTTCACGACGCGGGACATGAGCGATCGAACCGATGCATTCCTTGCGCAGCTCGCGTTGCACAACATGCTCGCGGCCGGCACACCCGGTGTGCAGGGGGTAGCCCCGAAGTTCCTGCTGACGCAGGACGAGGACGGGCGTTGGTACCCCGATGTGGCGCTGCCGGATGCGCGCGCGCGTGAACACTGGATCATCAAGCTGCCGCGAGGCCAGGACCCCAGCGATCAGCGGATTCTCCGCCACGAGGCCATCTATCTGCAGGCCGCCGATGCCTGCGGCCTGCGTACGATCGAAGCGCCCGTGTGCAAGGACGGGTGCTGTTCCTGCGCCGTTTCGACCGACAGGTCGGCACCGATGGCGTCGTCCATCGTCTCCATCATGAGACGATGGCGGCACTTGCCGGGCTCCCGGGCTTCAGCCGCAACGCTTCGCTCTTCGCGCTCACCGAACGATTGGCGGACGTGGCATCGAATCCGGCCCGGGCCGTCGCGGAATTCCTGTGCCGGGACGTGCTCAACCGGGCGCTGCGCAACCCGGACAACCATCTTCGCAACACCTCCGTGCAGCAATGTCCGGACGGGACCGTGCAACTGACGCCGCTGTACGACATCGGCCCGATGTATCTCGATCGCGAACTGATCACCCGCACCTGCGACTGGCGTCTGCCCGAGGGCGGAGTGACCGACGACTGGAACGTGATCCTGGAACGGTTGTCGCTGCACGACGACGTCAAAGTGGACGTCGCCATCGCGCTCAGGACCTTCGGCGAAACGCAGCTGCCCAGACTCGCCCAGGAACTGCGCATGCGGGATGCCGATACCGATATCGTCGAGGCGTGCGAGACCACGATCGCGTTTCAGATCGCAAAGCTTCAGGCCATTAGCCCCCATGCAACGCCGACGCCCTGACAGCCAGACCGTCCGCAGGCTCAGGGACGCGCTGGCGACCGACATCGCCTACGGTCGCCTCGAGCTTGCGCAAGCCGTCAAGCGCATGCGCAAGATCAGCGGCTTGACCCAGGTGCAGTTCGCCAAGCATCGCGGCATGAGTCTGCTCACGCTCAAGCGTATCGAGAGCGGCAAGGGAAACCCGACGATCGAGACGCTCGAGAGCGTCGGCAAGCTGTTCGGGCTTCGCGTCGCTTTCGTGCATGCGGATCCCGAAACGACCGCATATTGGCTCGAGCACGGAGACCCGCCCGAAACCGATTGACGAGCGCTGGCCGTACGGTGGCGCGCCTAGCGCGACGCGGGCGGCGTGTCGTCTTGCTCGCCGTCACGCGGCCGGGGACGCGCCGGGAACGGCAGCACGACACCGCGCGTGTCGTCGGCCGGCGGGCGCTGCCACAGCACCGGCACGTCGTGCGGGGCGGGCGGCTCGAGGGTCTCGGCCTGCAGGCGCGCGGCATGCTCGGCCTCGGCCTCTTCGATCTCCCAGCTGTAGCGCCGGCGCGGCGGCTGCGGATCGGCGCGGCGGAACCAGAACGCAGCGAGCACGCCGCCCAGTGCGCCGCCCAGGTGCGACTGCCACGATACGCCCGGCTCCTGCGGCAGGATCGTCAGCAGCATGCCGCCGTAGAACAGGAAGGCGATCATGCCCGCGGCGACCGACGGCCGGTCGCGGCGCAGCAGGCCGAGCACGAACACCAGGAACATCAGGCCGTGGGTCACGCCGCTGGCGCCGAGGTGATGCGAGCCCGGATCGCCGAGCAGCCAGGCGCCCAGCCCCGAACCCAGCCACATCAGCGGCAGGCCGCGCAGCGTGGCCTTCGGATACACCGCCAGCGCCAGCGTGCCGAGCACCAGCAGCGCGCTGGCGTTGGCGATCAGGTGACCGGGCGAGCCGTGCAGCAGCGGCGCGGCGAGCAGGCCGGCCAGGCCCGCCCAGTCACCGGGACGCACCGCCAGCGCGCGCCAGTCGACCATCGCCTGGATGCCGAAGGCGATGACCAGCAGCAACACGAAGCCCACGCTGGCCTGCGCCGCACGCGACAGCCGCCGCCGGTCGCGCGCCCGTTGCGCGGGCGAGTCCTCGGGGGCTTCGGGCATGTCCAGATGCATCGATCCAAGGTGGCGACGGATCGCGGGAACGCAAGCGAGGGAGGCGATCGCGACAGCGCCCGCGCCAGGCCCGTGCCCCCACCCGACGCCTGCGGCGTCGACCTCCCCCGCAGGCGGGGGAGGTGACTTGCACGCGCCGTTACGCCGCGCCGGCCACGCGCCCGCGCCGCGCGCGCTCGAGGTGCACCAGCAGCAGCGAGATCGCCGCCGGGGTCATGCCGGGGATGCGCTGGGCCTGGCCGACGGTCAGCGGCCGCACCTGGCCGAGCTTCTGCACGATCTCGGCCGACAGCCCGCGCACGCCCGCATAGTCGAAGCCGTCGGGGATCGCCGTACCCTCCTGGCGTTGCTGGCGCGCGATCTCCACACGCTGGCGCTCCAGGTAACCCGAATACGTCGCGTCGATCTCGACCTGCTCGGCGACCTCCGCATCCGCGACGCCCGGCCCGATGCCATCCACGCGCATCAGCGCCGCGTAGTCGAGCCCGGGGCGGCGCAGCAGGTCGATCGCGTTGCTCTCCCGGCGCAGTTCGATGCCCAGCGTCTCGACGGCCGCCCGCCCGAGCGCGTTGTGCGGCGAGGCCCACAGCCCGCGCAGGCGCGCGGTCTCGCGCTCGATGCCCTCGCGCCTGGCCTCGAAGCGTCGCATGCGCGCGTCGTCGACCAGGCCCAGGTCTCGACCGATGCCGGTCAGGCGCAGGTCGGCGTTGTCCTCGCGCAGCTGCAGCCGGTACTCGGCGCGGCTGGTGAACATGCGGTAGGGCTCCTTCGTGCCGTGCGTGATCAGGTCGTCGATCAGCACGCCGATGTAGGCCTGGTCGCGCCGCGGGGTCCAGGCCTCGAGGCCGCGCACGCGACGCGCGGCGTTGAGGCCGGCGACCAGGCCCTGCGCGGCGGCTTCCTCGTAGCCGGTGGTGCCGTTGATCTGGCCGGCGAAGAACAGCCCGGCCACCGCGCGCGTCTCCAGCGACGCCCGCAGTCCGCGGGGATCGAAGAAGTCGTACTCGATCGCGTAGCCGGCGCGGGTGATGTGCGCGTTCTCGAAGCCGACGATGCTGCGCACGACCTCCAGTTGCACGTCGAACGGCAGCGAGGTCGAGATGCCATTGGGGTAGATCTCGGCGACGTCCAGGCCCTCGGGCTCGACGAAGATCTGGTGGCTGTCCTTGTCGGCGAAGCGCACCACCTTGTCCTCGATCGACGGGCAGTAGCGCGGGCCGATGCCCTCGATCTGCCCCGAGTACATCGGCGAGCGGTGCAGCGCGCCGCGGATGATGGCGTGCGTGCGCTCGGTGGTGCGGGTGATCCAGCACGGCACCTGCCGCGGATGGTCGGCCTGGGAACCGAGGAACGAGAACACCGGGCGGGGATCGTCGCCGGGCTGGATCGCCATCGCGGTGTAATCGAGCGTGCGGCCGTCGATGCGCGGCGGGGTCCCGGTCTTGAGCCGGTCGACGGCGAACGGACGCTCGCGCAGCTTCGCCGCCAGCGTCGTCGCTGGCGGGTCGCCCGCGCGGCCGCCGGCCGACTGCGCTTCGCCGACATGGATGCGGCCACCGAGGAACGTGCCCGCGGTCAGCACCACGGCCGGCGCGTCGAAGCGCAGGCCGGCCTGGGTGACGACACCCCGGACCGCATCGCCCTCGATGACGAGATCGTCGACCGCCGACTGGAAGATCGTCAGGTTCGGCTGCGCCTCGACGGCGCGGCGCACGAACGCGCGATAGAGGTTGCGGTCGGCCTGGCAGCGGGTCGCGCGGACCGCCGGGCCCTTGGACGCATTGAGGCGCCGCCACTGGATGCCGGCCGCGTCCGCGGCGCGCGCCATGACGCCGCCCAGCGCATCGATCTCGCGCACGAGGTGGCCCTTGCCGATGCCGCCGATCGCGGGGTTGCAGCTCATCACGCCGATCGTCTCGACGTTGTGGGTCAGCAGCAGGGTGCGGGCGCCGGCACGCGCGGACGCGAGCGCAGCCTCGGTACCGGCGTGGCCGCCGCCGACGACGATGACGTCGTAGCTGTGGAAGTCGTTGGGCATCGGCGGATTATCGGGCAGGTCGGCCGGCGCGGGCGAGCCGGACGCCCTTGGCACGGTTTCTGCGTACGTTACGGCTGCACCCGGGACGGCAAGCGTCTGAAAGGGGGGCGCGGCTGGAGATTGGAACAGGGCCGGCCATGCACACCCCGGGGAAGCGCGGGGCCGGATGTCGGGGGACATCCGGCCCCTTTTTTTGGCTCGCCGTCCGGCAGGCGCGATCGCGCGGCCGAGAAGAAGAGCCGACGCCCGGCGGAGGGCGGAACAGGGGGGATCCGAGAGTCCCCAGCCGGGCGTCGACAGTCGTATGACCTTTTCGTCGGAAACCGACGCAATCGGTCAGGCGGGCCAAGCTTCGCCCGGGAATGCGAAAGGCGCAAGCCCCAAGTGCATCGACATCACCGGAATGGGCCGGGGTTCACGAATGCGGCCGCGCCCGCCTCGCAGGCGCGGGACCCGGATCCGGCCCGTCAGGGCACGCGCTGGTCCGGACGGCGGTAGCCGGCGCGCTCCCGCGGCGCCGGCCGCGGTGCGTCGGTGCGCGGTGGGCGGCTCTGCGGAGGACGGCTCTGCGGCGGGCGCGCCACGGGCGGACGGGCCTGCGGCGGGCGGTAGCCCGGACGCTGGCCGTCGCCACCACCGGGGCGACCGCTCCAGTTCCCGCCGGGACGCCCCGGACGATCGACGTCGGGCCGGCCCGGGCGGTCGGGTCGGCCGACGCCGGGCCGACCGTCGCCCCAACCCGGACGGCCGCTGCCGGGCCGGCCGGGACGGTCCGGGCGCCAGTCGCCGTGCGGCGGACGATGGCCGGGCCGGCCATGGCCGTGGCCCGGGCGACCGGGCACGACCGGGCGCACGATCACCGGCGGCGGGCGGTAGTAGCCGCCGCCGTAGCCGTAGTACGGCGACCCGTAGCGGTAGTACGGAGCCCCGTAACCGCCGCCGCCGTACCACCCCGAATAGCGGCCGTAGCCGACGCTGCCGTAGGGCGCGCCGTAGCTGCGGTACACCGTGCCGGGCGAGCCGTAGTAGTAGTCGCCGCTGCCGCCCCGGTAGCCGTAGCTCGCGCAGCCGGCAAGGGTCAGACAGGCGACGAGGATCAGTCCCTTGCGGATCATGGCGGTCCACCCCCGATCGATGAGGGATCCAGCTTCGGCCGCGCCCATTGAATCGGCCCTTAAGCGTGCCGGGCCGCGCGGCGCGCGGTCATCGTCCGTCGTGAATCCGGGCGGCCGCTCGGCTACGCTGTCCGGATGAGTCCCGCCCTCCCCCTGCCCGACGCCGGCGACCTGCTCGCCGCGGCCGCCCGGCTCGCGCCGTACGCTCACGTCACGCCGGTCCTGCGCAGCCGCGTGATCGATGCGGCGGCCGGGTGCAGCCTGCAGTTCAAGGCCGAGCACCTGCAGCGCGCGGGCGCGTTCAAGTTCCGCGGCGCCTGCAACACGGTCATGGCGCTGGACGCGGACGCCGCCGCGCGCGGGGTGGTCACGCATTCGTCCGGCAATCACGGCGCGGCGCTCGCACTGGCCGCGCACCTGCGGGGCATCGCCTGCCACGTCGTGGTGCCCGAGGGCGCGGTCGCGGCCAAGCTCGCGGCGATCGCCAGCTACGGCGCGGTGCTGCACCGCTGCGCGGCGACGCTGGCCGACCGTGAACGCACCTGCGAGCAGGTGCGTGCGCAGACCGGCGCGACGCTCGTGCACCCCTATGCCGATGCGCAGGTGATCGCCGGCCAGGGCACGGCTGCGCTCGAACTGCTGCACGTGGCCGGGCCGCTCGACGACCTGGTCGTGCCGGTCGGGGGAGGTGGGCTCGCGGCCGGCACCGCGCTGGCGATCGCGCATGCCGCGCCGCAGACCCGACTGGTGCTGGCCGAGCCGCGCGGCGCCGACGACACGCTGCGCTCGCTGCGCCAGGGCGCGCGCGTGCACGACCTCGTGCCCGACACCGTCTGCGACGGCCTGCGCGGGCTGCTGGGCGCGCCGAACTTCGAGATCCTCTCGCGCCATGGCGCTGCACACGGGACGCCGGTCGAGGTGCTGGCCGTCGACGATGCCGACACGGTCGCCGCGGCCCGCCGGATCGCGGTGCACACCAAGCAGTTGGTCGAGCCGTCGTCGGCGATCGCGCTGGCCGCGGTGCTGGGCGCGCCGGCGCGCTTCGCCGGCCGCCGCGTGGGCATCTTGCTCAGCGGCGGCAACGTCGATCCGGACCGCCTGCCATGGCAGCCCTGACCGTGCGGGGCCGGCGATGACGCGACGGCGCGGTCGACGCCGCCCGTTGCTGCGGCTGTGCATGTGGAGCCTGCTGGCGCTGGTCGCCTGGCTGGCCGGGGTCGCGGGCTGGATCGTGCACGTGGGCAGCCGCGACGACGCCGGCCCGGCCGACGCGATCGTCGTGCTGGGCGCGGCGGCCTACGACGCGGTGCCCTCGCCGGTGTTCGAGGCGCGCATCGACCACGGCCTGGATCTCTACCGCGCCGGCCATGCGCCGGTGCTGATCTTCACCGGCGGCTACGGCGGCGCGAAGGCGCGGTTCTCCGAGGCCCAGGTCGCGCGCCGCTACGCGCTGCGCCGCGACATCCCGGCCTCGGCGATCCTGATCGAGTCGCGCTCGCGCACCACGGTCGAGAACCTGGTCGAGGCGCAGCGGCTGATGCGCGAGCACGACCTGCACCGGATCATCGTCGTCAGCGACCCGCTGCACATGGCGCGCGCACTGCGCGCGAGCCGCCGGCTGGGCATCGACGCGGTCGGCTCGCCGACGCCTTCGACCCGCTTCCGCACCTTCCGCACGCAGCGCGAGTTCCTGCTGCGCGAGGTGTACTTCTTCCATCGCGACCTCTACGAGTCGATCGTCCAGGAGTTCCCGTCATGACCGACGCCGCCCGCACCGCCGCCCTCGCACTGGTCGAGGCCTACTACGCCGCGTTCAACGCCGGCGACCGGGACGCGATGCTCGCGCTGCTGACCGACGACGTCGTGCACGACCTCAACCAGGGCGCGCGCGAGACCGGACGCGAGGCGTTCGCGGCGTTCCTGCGGCGCATGGACCGCAGCTATCACGAGCAGCTGCGCGACATCGTCGCGATGGCCGGTGCCGACGGCGCGCGGGCGGCGGCCGAATACGTCGTGCACGGCCGGTACCTGGCCGACGACGACGGCCTGCCGCCGGCGCGCGGCCAGGCCTACGTGCTGCCGGGCGGCGCGTTCTTCGACATCCGCGACGGGCGCATCGCGCGGGTCACGAACTATTACAACCTCGAGGACTGGATCGCCCAGGTGGGCTGAGCACGGATCACCGCGCCGGGGGCTGGCCGTCGGCGACCAGGGTCAGGCCTTCGGCCAGCAGCCAGCGGGTCGCGAGCACGCGCTGGGGCTGCGGCTGGTCCTTGAGCACGTCGACCATCTGCCGGAAAGCGCGGCAGCGCGCTGTACGGCTGGCCTCGTCGGTGCCGGTCGAGGTAAGCCCGAGCATGAAGCCGTCGTGCAGCAGCGTCGCGGTCACCGCCGCGCCGCGCAGCACCTGCTGCGCGGCGGCCGGGTCGAAGGCCTGCGGCTGGCCCTGCAGGCCGGTCAGCGCGACGTTGGTGAAGGCGCTGGCGAAGCGATTGCGGCTTGCCGGACCGAGTCGGTCCACGGTGCGCTGGAACGCGGCGAGGTCGCGCGTGGCATCGGGCTCGAACAGCGCGCACAGCGCGCGCGCCTCGGCCGGTTCTCGCGAGGCGTGCAGCACGGCCTGGAACAGCGCGTCGATGGCCTCGGGCGTCGCCCGCCGCAGCACGTCGCCGCCGGTCGACAGCACCGCGGCCGTATCGATCTGCGACAGGTCGATCTCGTAGTGCTGCGCGGCCGCCAAGCCAGGCGCGGCCAACGCGAAACACAACAGGGGAGCGAGGACATTCCGGCGCATCGACGGTTCCTGTGGCCATGGCGGCCGGTCGCGCAGAGTCTAGGCAGCGCCGGCTGAACGCCTAGGGCGTGGAGAGACGGGTGTCGTCGATCCGCCCGAGGCAGTCGTCGGGCATGCTGCGAGCGGACCCGGAGGCCCAGGGCGCATTGGGCGCCGGCGGCATCGGATGCTGACAGTCGATCGGCACGGCGAACGACGGCTCGGTACTGGCGCAGCCCGACAGTCCGGCGATCAGGATCGCAGCGCAGGTGGGGATTCTCGACATGCTCATGCGCATCTCCACATCCATCGAGGGAGCCGTATGGAGCCTAGGCGCCTGCACCGGCGCGTGCCAGTGCCGCGGGCTGAGCGCGCGCCTCAGGCGCCCATGTAGCGACCGGGCCGGTGGTTGAACAGCAGCACCAGGTTGAGCACCAGCACGCCGAGCGCCGAGTACAGCACCTTCGACGGCGGCAGCACGGTCAGCGAGACCAGCATCAGCACCGCGTCGAAGCCCAGTTGCAGCTTGCCCGCGCTCCAGCCGCGGCTGCGCTGCAGCCAGACCACGACGATGCCCACCCCGCCCAGGCTCGCGCGGTGGCGGATGAACGACAGGATGCCCATGCCGACCAGCGCACCGCCGAACACCGCCGAGAACAGCGGCGTCATCGATTCGAACGGGGCCATGCGCGGGATCACGTCGGCGACGCCGCCGGTCACGCCGACCGCCAGGAACGTCTTGAGTGTGAACTCCCAGCCCATGCGCCGCACCGCGATCCAGTAGAACGGCAGGTTGATCAGCACGAACAGCAGGCCGAAGTTCCAGCCGGTGGCGTAGTGCGCCAGCAGCGACACGCCGGCCACGCCGCCGACCATCAGCCCACCGGTCGCCAGGATCGACATGCCCAGCGCACTGACCAGGCTGGCGAGGACCAGCCCCTGGATGTCCTCGACCACGGTGTGCCGCTGCGGCAGCGGCGCCGGCGCGGCGACGGCCACGGCGGCGGCCGCTTCGGCCTCGTCCGCTCGGATGGATTCTGTAGACGACGCGGTCACGGGGTCCGGATTCGATGCTGCACTGCGGCATAGCGTAGACGACGCCGGGCCACGATGCGCGGTCGATGTGTGGATCCGGGCCCGCTGGCGGGCACCGGGGACGCGTGTCTCAGCGATCGCGGCGCCGGATCGGGATCGCGCCGGCCGGGAATCGGGCGAGCTCCTCGCCGCCGTCGCGGATCGGCGCGCCGGGCGGCGGCGACCAGGCCATCGCGGTGATCCACTCCCAGCTCGCCGGCAGCCCCTCGGGTTCGCGGAACTGCTCATAGTGCGCGGCCGCAGCGGCGAAGCGCGCGCGCCCGGTCAGCGCGCGGCGGCGGCCGGCCAGCGCGTTGGTCGCGCCGACCGCGCGCAGCTCGCGCATCAGCGCGGCCATGTCGGGATGGTGGTGCACCGCGACCTCGCGGTCGAGCACCGGATTGCGGAAGCCGGCCTGCATCAGCGCGTCGCCGAACTCGGCGATCGACGCGAACGGGCTGACGTGAGGCACGTCGTCGGCCTGGCCGAAGGCCTCGCGCAATTCGATCAGCGTCTGCGGCCCGAACGTCGAGCACAGCAGCAGGCCGTCGGGGCGCAGCACCCGGCGAAAGCCCGCGAACGCGGCCGCCAGGTCCTCGACCCATTGCAGCGACAGGTTGCAGAACAGCACGTCGACGCTGTCGTCGGCGAACGGCAGCGCGCGCAGGTCGGCGCAGACCCGGTCGACCGGCCGCTGCAGCCCGAGCCGGTCGCGCCAGCCGGCGCGCACCGGCGCCTGCTGCAGCATCGGCAGCGCGAGGTCGACCGCCACGATGCGCGACTTGGGCCAGCGCGCGCGCATCGCCAGCGCGGCGTGCGCCGGACCGCTGCCGACGTCGAGCACGCAGTCGGGCACGCGGTCGTCGAGGTAGTCCAGCGATTCGAGCAGGTGCGCCTCGACCTGTCGCTGCAGCGCCGCGGCGCCGGCGTAGCTAGACGAGGCGCGCGAGAACGCGCGGCGGACGTGGGTGCGGTCGAAGATGCGGGTCATCTGGGCAGTGGGGGTTGGTGGTGCGTGCGTCGCGACGGGCCGCGGATTATGGGAGCCACGCCAGCAGCCGTTCGGCCACCGCATCGGCATGGGTCAGGAACGGGGCGTGGCCGGCATGATCGATCGTGGCCGCCTGCGCGTCCGGCGCCAGCGCCGCGGCCGCGTGCATCGCGCGCGGGTCGACCAGGCGGTCGCGGCGCCCGGCCAGCCACAGGCTGGGCACGCCGAGTGCGGGCAGCACGGCGCGCAGGTCGACGGTCTGCAGCAGTTGGAGGCCGTCGGCGAGCGCGTGCGCGGCCGGCTCGCCGCGCGCGAAGACCTCGGCGCGCAGGGCGCGCAGTTCGCCGCGCGCATCGTCCGAGCCGAAGGCTTCCAGTGCGATGAAGCGGTCGAGCGTGCCGCGGTAGTCGTCGCGCAGGCCGCGGGCGAAGTCGCGGAAGATCTCCGGCGCCATGCCGTGCACCCAGTCGCCGCCGCGCACGAAGCGCGGATTCGCGCACAGCATCGCCAGCGCGGTGGCGGTCTCCGGGCGGGTCGCCGCAGCCTGCAGCGCGAACAGCCCGCCGAGCGACCAACCCAGCCACGGCGCCGGCGGCAACCGGGCCGCGAGCGCGTCGACCACCGGCGCGAGCGCCAGCGGCACCGCGCTGTCGCGGCTCAGGCCATGGCCCGGCAGGTCCACGCAGTACACCGTGCGATGCGCACGCAGGCGCGCGACCAGCGGCGCGAACACGCCGCCGTGCATCGCCCAGCCGTGCAGCAGCACCAGCGGCGGGCCCGCGCCGCAAATCTCGATGTGGAGACCGCTGCCGTCATCGGGCAGCGCGGTTGCGGGGAGCGTGTCGTGCATCGTCGGTGTGCCTTCTTCGGTCATGCGCCCTTGTCTCCGCGCAGCGCCCGCGTGCGGCGCGGGCTGGCGGCGGCCGGCCGCGCGACCAGCAGCGCGAACGCGACGATGCCACCGGTGACCACCAGCGCGCCGAGCAGCGCGCGGCCCTGCGGCCAGGCCTCGTGCAGAAACAGCGCACCCAGCAGCGCGGCGAACAGCAACTCGGCGGCCTGCATCGCCTCGGCCGCGCCCAGCGCGACCGGGTTGTGCCGGACCATGCCGGTGGCCTGGAAGAACAGGATCGTCGCGATCACACCGGCGCTCAGCGCCACGCCCGCCGCCAGCCACACCTGCGGCAGCGACGGCGCGCCGGCCTGGTGCCACGCGAACGCGGCCACGACCAGCCACAGCGGCTGGCTGGCCAGCGTCAGGCCGAACACGCGCTGGGTCGCGTTGAGGTCTTCGCCGGTGCGCTCCAGGTGCAGCAGCAGCAGGCGGTTGCCGAGCGGGTAGGCAACCGCCGCGGTCAGCACGCAGGCCAGCGCGAGCCAGCCCGCGGCGTCCAGGCCCGGGCCGCCCTGGCCGAACTGCATCAGCAGCACGCCGGCCAGGATCGCCGCAGCCACCGCCAGCGCGGCCGGCGGCACCCGGCGGCGCGCGTCGCGGTAGAGCAGCGGCGCGCACAACATGCCCGCGATCACCGTGAACTGGAAACTGCCGGCGACCAGCCACGCCGGCCCGCTGGACGCAGCGAACGACAGCATGCAGTAGAACAACAGGAAGCCGATCGCGCTGCAGCGCAGCCACGCCCACGGGTGCGCGGCGATCGCGCGCAGCACCGGCGCGGTGCCGCCCTGCCAGGGCATCAGCGGCAGCAGCAGCGGCAGCGTGATGAAGTAGCGCAGGCACGCCGTCCACGCCCAGTGACCGCCGCCGCTGGCGCTGGCGCGGTTGAGCACGTAGGTCAGCGTGAAGAACAGCGCCGAGGCGAGTGCGATCGCCACCGCCAGCAGGGCGCGGCGGGCGTCGTGGGGCTGCGCGCTCATGCCGGAATCGCGGACGAAACCGGTGCCAGCGCATCGCGCGCGGCGGCGAGCGCGTCGACCAGCGCGTCGACCTGCGCGTCGGCGTGCGTCGCGGCGAGCGTGATGCGCAGCCGTGCCTGGCCCTCGGGCACGGTCGGCGGGCGGATCGCCGCGACCCAGAAGCCGGCCGCGTCGAGGGCGTCGGACAGCGCGAGCGCGGTCGCATTGTCGCCGCAGCGCATCGGCTGGATCGGTGTGTCGGACGGCATCAGGTCCAGGCCCGCGCGCGCGGCGCGTTCGCGGAAGCGCTGCACCAGCGCACCGAGCCGGTCGCGGCGCCAGTGTTCGTGGCGCGCGAGCCGCACGGCGGCCAGCGTCGCGGCGGCCTGCGCCGGCGGCAGCGCGGTGGTGTAGACGTAGGGCCGCGCGGTCTCGGCCAGATGCGCGACGAGGTCGGCATCGCCGGCCACGACCGCGCCGTAGCCGCCAAGCGCCTTGCCCAGCGTCAGCAATTGCAGCGGCACCGCGTCGACGCCGAGCCCGGCCTGGGCGACGCTGCCGCGGCCCTCGGGCCCGCAGACGCCGATGCCGTGCGCATCGTCGACGTACAGCAGCGCGCGCTGCGCCTGCGCGACCGCGGCCAGGTCGCGCAGCGGGGCGACGTCGCCGTCCATGCTGAAGACACCGTCGGTGGCGACCAGCGCCGCGCCGCCGGGCAGCCCCTGCAGTTGGCGCGCCGCGCCCTGGGCATCGCCGTGCGGGTAGCGCCGCAGCCGGCAGCCGGCCAGTCGCGCGGCATCGATCAGGCTGGCGTGGTTGAGCCGGTCCTGCACGCAGGCGTCGCCGTCGCCCAGCAGCGCCGGCAGCACCGCGAGATTGGCCGAGAACCCGCTGCCCAGCAGCAGCGCGGCCGGCACCTCCAGCCAGTCGGCGACCTCGCGCTCGAGCGCGACGTGGCGGGCGTGATGGCCGCAGACCAGGTGCGAGCCGCCGCTGCCGACGCCGTCATCGCTGGCCGCGTCGCGCAGCGCCGCCGACACGCCGGGATGCTGGGCCAGGCCGAGGTAGTCGTTGCCGCAGAAGTTCAGCAGCCAGCGGCCGTCGACCTCGCAGCGCACGCCGTCGCGGCGCGCGACGGTGCGCCGCCGCCGGCGCGCGTGGCGGGCGTCACGCGCCGACTGCGCCCGCGCGCGCGTTCGCGCAGGTCGGGCCGCTCAGGCGACATCGCCGCCCGCGTCCGCGCGCGCCGGCGTCATGCCGCGCAGCTCGCTGGGTGCTGCGGCAGTTCGATGATGTCGGCGTGCACGGTGCCCGGATGGTCGTGGTCGGCGGCATCGACCATCACCTGCATCGGCCGCAGGCCCAGGCGCGCGAACAGCGCGAGGTCGCGCTCGGTGTCCGGGTTGCCGGTGGTCAGCAACTGCTCGCCGTAGAAGATCGAGTTCGCGCCGGCCAGGAAGCACATCGCCTGCAGCTCGTCGCTCATGTCCTGGCGGCCGGCCGACAGCCGCACCATCGAGCGCGGCATCAGGATCCGCGCGACCGCGATCGTGCGCACGAAGTCGAACGGGTCGATCTGCGCGGTGCCGTGCAGCGGCGTGCCCTCGACCTGCACCAGCCGGTTGATCGGCACCGAATCGGGATGCGCCGGCAGGTTGGCCAGCGTGCGCAGCAGGCCGGCGCGCTGGCGGCCGCTCTCGCCCATGCCGACGATGCCGCCGCAGCAGGTCTTCAGGCCCGCCTCGCGCACGTGCTCGAGGGTGTCGAAGCGGTCCTGCAGGTCGCGCGTGCGGATGATCGCGTCGTAATACTCGGGATCGGTGTCGATGTTGTGGTTGTAGTAGTCCAGGCCCGCGTCCTTGAGCGCGCGCGCCTGCTCGCCGCTGAGCATGCCCAGCGTGGCGCAGGTCTCCAGGCCCAGCGCCTTGACCTCGCGGATCATCGCCGCGACCTTCGGGATGTCGCGGTCCTTGGGCGAGCGCCACGCCGCGCCCATGCAGAAGCGGGTCGCGCCGGCGGCCTTGGCCTGGCGCGCCTTCTCGAGCACCGCCTCGGTGGCCATCAGCTTCGTCGCGTCGACGCCGGTGTGATAGCGCTGCGCCTGCGGGCAGTAGGCGCAGTCCTCCGGGCAGCCGCCGGTCTTGACCGACAGCAGCGTGCTGACCTGGACCTCGGCCGGATCGAAGTGCTGGCGATGCACCTGCGCGGCGCGGAACAGCAGTTCGGTCAGTGGCAGCGCGAACAGCGCCTCGACCTCCGAACGGCTCCAGTCGTGACGCAGGGCGGGCTGGCCGGCGGCATCGCGGGCGTGGCTGACAACTGACATGGCGGTTTTCCGACGGTCGCGGCGGGACAGGGCCGGCAGTCTGGAAAGCATGACGCAGGCTGTCAACCTGACGACCGGCCCGCCGGTTGACGAGCGCGGGCCCCGGTGCTGGCTGCGACGGCTGTTCGCGGCGCGTTGCCTGGTGTGCGGGGAACGCGGCGACGACGGCCGCGCGCTGTGCGCGGCCTGTGCGGCGGCGCTGCCGTGGGCCGGCCCGGCCTGCGCGCGCTGCGCGGTCCCGCTGCCGGCCGGCGACGCGCTGTGCGGCGCCTGCCTGCGCCGCCCGCCGCCGCTCGACGCGGCGCACGCGGCGTTCGTCTACGGCTTCCCGGTCGATCGCCTGCTGCCGCGGCTGAAGTTCCACCGCGACCTGGCCGCCGGCGCCCTGCTGTCGGCGTCGATGGCGCGAGCACTGGCATCGCGGCCCCGGCCCGACGCGCTGGTGCCGGTGCCGCTGCACCCGGCGCGGCTGCGTACCCGCGGCTACGACCAGGCGCTCGAACTCACACGCCCGCTCGCCCGCGCACTGGGCCTGCCGCTGCGCACCGACCTGCTCCGGCGGCGGCGCGCGACGGCGCCACAATCCCGCCTCGACGCACCGGCGCGGCGCCGCAACGTCCGCGGCGCCTTCGCCGCGACGGCACGCGGCCCGCTGCCTGCGCACGTCGCGTTGGTCGACGACGTCATGACCACCGGCGCGACGCTGCACGCGGCGGCGCTGGCCCTGCGCCGTCTCGGCGTCGCCCGGGTCGACGCCTGGGTCTGCGCGCGGGTGCCGTGAACGCGCCGGGTACGATGGTGCGACGCCCCGACCCGGTCCTGCCCATGCCGCGATCGCATCCGCTGTCCGCCCTGCTCGTCCTGTGCGCCGTTCTCGCGCTGCCCGGTTGCGGGGGTACGCCCGCCGGACCGGCCGTCTCCGAGCGCTACGCCGACCTCGAACTGCATCTCGAACCCGCGCGCGACGAGGCGCCCGGCAGCGATGCGCCCCGCGCCTGGACCACCGACGACGGCCGCACGGTCCACCTGCGCCACGTCGACACGATCCCCGGCACCGACATCCGCTCGATCCGCACCGTGGTCGGCGGCGACCGGCCCGCGGTCGCCTTCGAGCTCGCCGCACCGGGCGCCGCGCGGCTCCAGGCGCTGACCGCCGACCATGTCGGCCGGACGCTGGGCCTGGTCGCGAACGACCGCCTGCTGATCGCCGCGAACATCGCCGGCCCCTTCTCCGGCAGCTTCCAGGTCTCGACCGAGACGCACGAGGACGCCGAACGCCTGCGTCGCTCGCTGCTGGTCAGCGACGACCGGTAGCTGCCCCCACCCAACCCTCCCCCGCATGCGGGGGAGGGCAGTACACGCGAGCAACGCGCACGCCATCCAGTCTCCGCGCCCAATCGAGCGCTCCCCCAAAGTGCGCGCGCTTCGCTCCCTCCCCCGCCCGCGGGGGAGGGCTGGGGTGGGGGCGACCGCGCGCGGCCCCGCCGACGACACCGGGACTTCAGCCGCGCAGCGCGCGGGCATGGTGGGCGATGTGCTCGCCGATGAAGCTGGCGATGAAGTAGTAGCTGTGGTCGTGGCCCGGATGCAGGCGCAGCGTCAGCGGATGGCCGGCGGCGTCGCACGCAGCCTGCAGCAGTTGCGGGCGCAGTTGGCCGTCGAGGAACTCGTCGGCCGCGCCCTGGTCGATCAGCAGCGGCAGGCGCTCGCGCGCGGTGGCCACCAGCGCGGTCGCGTCCCAGGCCTGCCAGGTGCTGCGGTCGTCGCCCAGATAGGCCGAGAAGGCTTTCTCGCCCCACGGCACCTGGCTGGGCGCGACGATCGGCGAGAACGCCGACACGCTGCGGTAGCGCCCCGGGTGCTTGAGCGCGATCACCAGCGCACCGTGGCCGCCCATCGAATGCCCGCTGATCGCGCGTGCGTCGGTGACCGGGAAATGCGCTTCGATCAGCGCAGGCAGTTCGCGCGCGACATAGTCATGCATGCGGTAGTGCGTCGACCACGGCGCCTGCGTCGCATCGATGTAGAAGCCCGCGCCTTGGCCGAGGTCGTAGCCCTCGGCATCGGCCACGCCCTCGCCGCGCGGGCTGGTGTCGGGCGCGACGACGATGACGCCATGCTCGGCCGCATAGCGCTGCGCGCCGGCCTTGGTGATGAAGTTCTGCTCGTTGCAGGTCAGCCCGCTGAGCCAGTACAGCACCGGCAGTTGTTCCTGTTCCGCCTGCGGCGGCAGATAGACCGCGAACCGCATCGTGCAGCCGAGCGTGTCCGAGGCGTGTTCGTAGACGTCCTGCCAGCCGCCGAAGCTGGCGCGGTGTTCGATGCGTTTCATGAGGCGCTCCTGCACGCCGGCCTTTAGCCGGCCCGTGTATTGATCAGTTCATCCAGCTGCGAGAGAAGACGCAGCAGCGGTTGGGCATCGGGCTGGCCGTCGAGATTGCGATAGGCGGCCACCGCCACGTCACTGCGCGGTGGCCATTGGCCACCGGCACGTGCCTCGTGCAGGCGCGGCAGGAACACCTGCGCCAACCAGTGCTCGAACGGCATCTCGTCGATGCCGAACGGTGACGCCACCGCGCGCGGCGCACCCACCTCGCCGTCGACCCAGCCCAGCGCGCGCAGCGCCTGCTCGATCGGCTCGACCAGGGCCGCGCGCGGATCGACCTCACGCGGCCCACGCAGGGCGCCGAACCAGCCCACGCCCGGGCTCAGTAGTGGACCACCGAGCGGATCGACTTGCCTTCGTGCATCAGGTCGAAGGCCTCGTTGATCGCGTCCAGGTCCATCGTGTGGGTCACGAACGGCGCCAGCTCGATCTCGCCCTTCATCGCGTCCTCGACCATGCCCGGCAGCTGCGAGCGGCCCTTGACCCCGCCGAACGCGGTGCCGAGCCACTTGCGGCCCGTGACCAGCTGGAACGGGCGCGTGGCGACCTCCTGGCCGGCGCCGGCGACGCCGATGATCACGCTCTGGCCCCAGCCGCGGTGCGCGCACTCGAGCGCGGCGCGCATCACGTTGACGTTGCCGATGCACTCGAACGAATGGTCCACGCCCCAACCGGTCATCTCGACGATCACCTGCTGGATCGGCTGGTCGAAGTCCTTCGGGTTCACACAGTCGGTGGCGCCGAACTCGCGCGCCAACTCGAACTTCGACGGGTTGGTGTCCACCGCGATGATGCGACCGGCCTTCGCCTGGCGCGCGCCCTGGATCACCGCCAGACCGATGCCGCCCAGGCCGAACACGGCCACGCTGTCGCCCGCCTGCACCTTGGCGGTGTTGTGCACCGCGCCGATGCCGGTGGTCACGCCGCAGCCAAGCAGGCAGACGTGCTCGGGGTTGGCGTCGGGATTGATCTTCGCCAGCGAGACCTCGGCGACGACGGTGTACTCGCTGAACGTCGAGCAGCCCATGTAGTGGTAGATCGGCTCGCCGTTGTATGAAAAGCGCGTGGTGCCGTCGGGCATCACACCCTTGCCCTGCGTCGCGCGCACGGCGACGCACAGGTTGGTCTTGCCCGACTTGCAGAACAGGCACTGCCCGCACTCGGCGGTGTAGAGCGGGATCACGTGGTCGCCCGGCTTGACGGACGTCACGCCCTCGCCCACCTCGACGACGATGCCCGCGCCCTCGTGGCCGAGCACCGCGGGGAACAACCCTTCCGGATCGTCGCCCGACAGCGTGAACGCGTCGGTGTGGCAGACGCCGGTATGGGTGATCTTCACCAGCACCTCGCCGGCCTTGGGCGGCGCGACGTCGATCTCGACGATCTTCAGCGGTTGCCCGGGGGCGAAGGCGACGGCAGCACGGGATTTCATGGCGATGACTCCTGGAACGTGGATGGCGACGCGCCGGCGGCCGGGCCGCTCAGCGCAGGTAGGACCGGACCAGCGCGATGGCGTCGTCGATCGAGGCCTGCCTGCGATCGGCGCTGGCCTCGGCGAGTTCCTCGCGCAGGTGGCTTTCGAGCACGCCGGCCATCAGGCCGTTGACCGCGCCGCGGACCGCGGCGAGCTGCTGGAGCACCGGCGCGCAGTCCGCCCCGGCCTCGAGCGCGCGCTCGAGCGCGTCGAGCTGCCCGCGCATGCGGCGCACGCGGGCGAGCACGCGCTTCTTCTCCTGGGGCGAATGGGGCACGGCCGGGCTCCTCGGGTACTGGGGTGGAGTATAACGCACTGGAGCGGTCGTGCGCTTCTATGCCTGCGTCTCCCGAGCCCGGTCCGCTCTCCTGGCGACGCGTCTGTTCAGTCGGAACATCCGGGTTCAGCCACGAACGCTTCACCCAGCGTCCTCTACCCTGTGCTCGACACTCGTGCGCGCGCGCACGGGACAGGGGCTGATCGATGAACGGACAACGGGGTTTCACGCTGATCGAACTGATGGTCGTGGTCGCGATCGTCGCGGTTCTGGCCGCCATCGCGTTTCCCAATTACACGCGCTACGTCCAGCGGAGCAAGGTCCGGACGGCGCAGGCCGACCTCCAGGCGCTGGCCGCCAACGCCGAGAGCCACCGCCAGAGACGGCTGGCGTATCCCCAGGGCACGGCCAAGACGACCGACGAGCTGCGCACGGTCTTCCCCGGCTGGGCGCCTGCCTCGAAGAGTGCCGACTTCGGCTTCGCGTATGCGCCCAAACCCGGCTACACCCTGACCGCGACCGGCACCGGTCGGCTGTCCGGCTGTACGTTGGCGATCAATGCGGCCAACGTCAGGACCGCGACCGCCGGATGCGCGGCGTTCGGGGATGTGGCGTGGTAGCGACCGCGCCGCGTCGGCACGGCACCGATGCCGATCGGACGGCACAGGGCGGATTCACGCTGATCGAACTGATGGTCACGATCGCGGTCATGGCCCTGCTCGCGCTGGCAGCGCTGCCGTTCACCCGGAACTGGGTGGATGGGACGCGCGAGATCCGTGCACGCAGCAGCCTCATCGAAGCGGTCGGCCAGGCACGCGCACTGGCGATGCGCAATCCGTACGGTCTTCCGACCACCGATGCGACCGGCACGCCACTGGCGACCGCTGCCGTGCTGTACGACGGCGAAACGGCGATGCTCTGCGTGGTGCAGCGCGACCACGACCGGCAATGGACGGCGAGTTCGTGCCCCCTCGATGCCGCAGGTGATGCGGACGTGCCATGGCGCGCACAGATCACCAGCCCCGGGGACCTCGCGCTGGCGGCCGACGGCGCGGCGTTTCGCTGCGCCGCGTACGACAGCCGCGGCCGCACGCAGCTGGCGCCCGACCTGGGACGCGCCTGCACGACGGCCGCGACAATCACGGTGACCGCCGGGCAGCAGGGAGGCATCGATGCACCGCTGCTCTGATCGGAAGCCCCATCGCGAGCGGGGCGACGTTCTGCTCGAAGCGCTTGTGGGCGTAGCGCTCACCGCGGTGATCGGCGCCGGCATGGCGTATGTCGTCTCCCGCATCCTGGCCACACAGTACGAGGCGAAGGTGGAGAACCTCGCCGTCGAGGCGGTGCGGCAGCGGCTGCAGATCGAGGGGCTGGGCCTGTGCCCGGACGCGGCGGCCGCCGCCCCGACACTGTCGCTGCCGGGGCGCACGCTGACGCCCGACATCCAATGCACGTCGGCGTCCACGGCGACGCTGACGGTCGCCCTGTCCGCGGGCAGCGTGTCGAAGGTCGTGTCATTGCCTCGCGAGATCGTCGTCCGGGTGCCGGCGACCGAGCTCCAGGTCGCCACACCCGCCGGTGGCGACGGCACCGCACTGGTCGTGGGCACCTGCCAATCCGCTGGGACAGGATGCGCAGGCACGCCATGACCGTCCCCCTCGCCCCGCCCCGCCGCTGCCGCGGGCAGACCCTGATCGGCATGATGGTCGGCGTGCTGATCGCCCTGCTGACGATCGCGGCCATGCTCGCGATCTACCGGCTGGTGGTGGACGTGTCGGGGACCGCATCGCGCGAGGCGCAACGCGATGGACAGGTGGGCTCGGGTCTGCTCGCCGCGCAGATCGAGCTGCAGCAGGCCGGCTATGGCCTGGCCGCATCGGGTACGCCGGAGGACACGCTGTCGGTCCGCAGCCTGCCCGACGACGGGCTCGCCCAAGTGGTGTGGCGCTACCGGCCGCCAGGCGATACGGTCGACAAGTGCGCGGGGTTGCGGGTCCAGACCTCCCCGGTGGACGCCGCCGGAAGGTCGACGCTGGAGTTGCTGCTGCCGCGCGTCTGCACCAGCGCCGCCGTCGAGCACGACAGCGCGTGGCAGCGGCAATTGCTGGCAGCCTACGATCGGGCCTGGACCGATCGCAGCGGCGAGGCGATCGATGACGACACCGGCGGCACGACGTTGTCGGCGCCGCAGTTCGAGATCTCGCTCGACAAGGGGAACGGCTGCACGCTTCCGTATGCACAGCAACAGGTCGATGCCGCCTTCCCGGGCGTTGCACGCCTCATGCTCGTCGCCGGCGGCCGGACGCTGTTCGCCAGCTGCCTGCCCAACATCGTCGTCGCCGCGGCGGACGGGACCCCATGACACGTTCGTCCACAGACGCGCGACAGCGGGGCGTCGCCACGATCCTGATTCTGCTGATGGTCGGGCTGGCGGTGTCGGTGGCCGCGCTGGCCACGGTGTATGCATTGCAGGGCAGCCAACAGCGGCAGCTCACGACCCATTCGACGACGGCAGCGCAGGGCGCCGCGTGGCGCGGGGTCGAGGTGGTGCGCGGCCTTGTGGAGGCCCTGACGGTCGACGAGTTCTACGGGCCGATGACGCAGGACGCCGGCGGCGGTGTCCGTGTGGAGATTCCCGGCACCGGCGGGGAATCACGGCTGTGCTGGGAGTACGGGGGCCATGCGGCCGGTGGGCTGTCCGGCCAGGCGCTGGCGCGGATCGGCGTGGAGCGTGCGGCGATCGTCCGCGTCTGCGAGCCCGAGACGACGGGCGGCACCTACCAGGTCACGGCGCACGTCACCGGCTTCTCGGGGGAAGCCGATCCCGACGGCGCGCGGGTGCGGACGACATCGACGGTCGAGGCCGTCTACGAAGTGCAGCCGGCCACCACGACGGCCGCGCCGGGCGGCGGCGGCGGCGGTGGCGGGACGCTCGGCGTCGTCGAGTTGCGTCGGGATCTCGACATGACCGGCGGCATCAAGGTGCTGGGCGGCCAGAACGCGAACTTCAACGTCCAGGGCAACGTCAATCTGGACAATGCCAGCATCGATGGCATCAACACCCTGCGTGCGACCGGCAACGTGCGGATCGGCAGCGGCATCAAGGTCAACACCGTCTACGCCAATGGCGACGTCACCTTGACCGGCAGCGCCTCGGTCTCGCAGATTTTCGCGCGCGGCAATGTCCGCATCGAGGGCGGCGCCAATCCGCTGAGCATCCGCTCCAACGGTGTCGTGACGTTCGCCGGCGGCAGCGGCGCCGTCGTCGAGGCCGTCGGCGGGATCGTCGTCACCGGCGGGGGCGTGACGATCACCACCGCGATCACCGAAGGCGACATCACCTGGAGCGGAACCGGCGGCGGCGCCTCGAACCTGCGTGCAGGCGGCAACGTCAACTATGCCGGCGGCCAGCGCGCAGCAATCGTCGCCGGCGGTACCGTGACGGTCGGCGGCGGCGGCGCGAGCACCGTGCAGGCTGGCGGCCCGGTCCGGCATCAGAGTTACGGCACGATCGACTCGATCGTCACCAGCGCCGACGTGTTCCTGACCGGCAGCGGTTCGGCGACGCAGGTGCGCAGCGGTGGTCACACCTATCTGCAGGGGTCGGGCAGCATCGGCACGATCAACGGTCGCGGCTCGCTGACCGTCTCGGCCTGGCAAAGCGTCGGGGGCGGCACGATCGGCGGGCCGCTGTACAAGACCGAGCAGTGGAACGGCAACGTGCGCGTCACCGTGCAGCCGGGGTATACGGTCGACATCCCCGCGGTCGCGCGCCCGGTCGTCGAGCGGGTGGGCGAGATCGCGCTGTCGCCGCTGGTCGTGGATGTCTACCCGCTCCGGGCGGCCGCCAATTACGTATTCGAATGGATCGACACCAGGATCCGCGTCACGGTGGCCAACGTCAGCGGCATCCCCGATGGTCAGTACGTGCTCGGAAACCGCGTCGCGAACTACAACACCTATCCCGATTGGCTGTGCCGCCCGGAGCACATGTCGGGGCAGACGTGCACGCGCCCGGTCGCGACGATCTGCCAGGGTTTTTCGCCGCAGAATGGATGCTTCAGCCGGTCGGGGACGACCTGGACAGTCAACGGCACCTCGATGGCGCGCGGCATCGCCTGGTTCGACGGCGATCTGTCGCTCGGCAACGGCACCTACGTCGCGACGTTCTTGGCGGCCGGCAACATCTCGACCGCGGGAGGGCACCGCACGCTGTCGCCGAACTACGCGGGCTACGCCGCGGTGTGCACCAATGCCACACCTGCCGGCACCAGCCTGGGGGTCAATCCGGACTTCGCCACGCTGGTTCCGCTCAATCTCTGCGATCTGGAGGCGCGCAGCCTGCGCGCGAACGCGCTGGGCAATACCGGCTACATCGCCGGCGGCACCGCGCCGGGTACCCGCGACTACATCGGGGGCGACATTTCGATCGGTGCTTCGTCCCGCGTCGACGGCGCGGTCACGGCCGGCAACGTCCTCACCACGGGCGGCAGCACGACGATCAGCGGCCGCGTCGTATCGGCCGGCCAGCGGAGGGGAGATACGACGCCGGCCCGCTTCGGCGGCAGTACGACGATCGATCTCACCGGCGGCGCGGCTGGCTACGACCCCGACGCGGATCCGCCGTGCATGGGTTCCGATTGCGGTGGCGGAGACACCACCGAAACGCCTGCGGTCGCCACGCTACGCTGGTCGCGCTATCTGTGATCCAAAGCCGCGCCGTTCGCGCGGATGCCCTACCCCGCCAGACCCTCGACCAGGTCGATGACCGCCTGCTGCTGGCGCGGCGGCAGCTGGCGCAGCGCGTAGAGCAGCTTGGTCTCGTGTTCGGACAGGGGCGGGCCGTAGGCCGGGGGCGGGCCCTCGGAGACTTGCCGCAGGCCGGGCTCGCCGCGGCCGGTGGCCAGCCAGTCGAAGCTCACGCGCAGCTCGGTCGCCATCTCGATCATGCGCGCCAGCTCGGGCAACGCGAGGCCGCCGAGCCATTTGCGGGCGGTCTGGCGGGACACTGCATAGCGCGCCGCGAGAGCGCCGGTCCGCCCGCGCCCGCCCTGGAACCGCGCGTTGTCCAGCGCCCAGTGCAGGCGCCGGGAGAAATCGTGTGCTGGCGCGGACATCGTCTCGCCGTCGCGGAGCCCGCCCTCCGCCGTGACCGGAGCCGGATCGCTGCGGGAACCGCGTCCGACGCGCCTGTCGAAGGCGCGATCGATTGTCCCGTAGGCCCTCGCCGCAAAAGGAAACCTCCGATTTACACATCGGAAACTTTATGTTGTCATCGGCCCAGTGCGGACGACGCGCGCGATGCCGACGGGGATCGGCGCCGAAGGGGGACGGCATGCAGGACGGCCAGGGCGCGCACCGGATGCGCGCGGCAATCGCGATCGGGCTCGCCGTGCTGCTCGCGGGCCTGGCGCTCGCCGCGTACGACCGCCACGTCCTCGACCGCAGGCTCCGGATCGCGCAGGACGACCTGCAGGCGTGGTCGGCGCTGGTGGAGGATCACCGGCGGCGCACGCTGCAGTTCCCGATCCGCGAGACCCAGGCCTGGTCCGGGTTCCTGCCGGCGTCACGGCCGGCGGACTTCGCGTTCTTCTACCCCGGGGCCGACGGCTATCCGCTGACCGCCGTCGGTGCCAGCGGCGGCCGGTTCGCCGGCTGCACGCTGACGCTGGACGAGAATGGGCGCCACGCACGCGACGGCTGCCCGCCGGTCGGCCGCGCGCGGTGATCGCCCACGGACGCGCGACTCACCCGGTGTTCTGGATGCCCGCGGCGATGCCGTTGACGGTCGAGACCAGCGCGCGCAGCAGGTCGTCGTCCTCGCGGTCGGCGGCGCGCCAGCGGCGCAGCAGCTCGACCTGCAGCAGGCTGATCGGATCGACGTAGGGATTGCGCAGGCGGATCGACAGCTGCAGGCGATAGTCGTCGGCCAACAGCGCGTCCTGGCCCTTGAGCAGCAGGATCGCGTCGCGGGTGCGGCGGAACTCGGCCTCGATGCCGGGGAAGAACGCCGCATGCGCGTCGCCGGCGAGCTGCGAGTAGCGCTCGAAGATATCGATGTCGCCCTTGGCTAGCAGCATCTCGACGTCGTCGAGCGCGGCGCGGAAGAACGGCCAGTCGCGCGCCATCTCGGTCATCGCGTCCTGGCCGGGGCGCTCGATGCCCTGCGCGAGCGCGGTGCCCAGGCCGTACCAGCCGGTCAGGCCGGAGCGGTTCTGCGCCCAGGCGAAGACCCAGGGGATGGCGCGGAGGTTGGCGATGCCGCCATCGCGGCGGCGCGAGGGCCGCGAGCCGATCTGCAGCCGTTCGATGACGTCGATCGGGGTCGCGGCGCGGAAGTAGTCGGGGAACTCGGCGCGCTCGTGCACCAGCGCGCGGTAGTGCGCGCGCGAGGCCTCGGCCAGTTCGCCGGCCAACGCGCGCCAACCGTCCTCGCGCGGGTCGGCCGGGCGCGGGCGCAGCGTGGCCTGCAGCACCGCGGCGGTGGTCTGCTCGAGGTTGCGCAGCGCCAGCGCGCGGATGCCGTACTTGCGGTGGATCACCTCGCCCTGCTCGGTCACGCGCAGCACGCCATCGACCGAGCCGCGCGGCGCGGCATGGATCGCGCGGCCGGTCTTGCCGCCGCCGCGGCTGACCGAACCGCCGCGGCCGTGGAAGAACGCGATGCGCACGCCGGCCGCGCGGGCCAGCGCGGTCAGTTCGACCTGGGTGCGCTGCAGCGCCCAGCGCGAGGCCAGCAGGCCGCCGTCCTTGGCGCTGTCCGAGTAGCCGAGCATCACCGTCTGGCGGTCGCCGCGCGCGGCCAGGTGCGCGCGGTAGCGCGGGTCGTCGAACAGCGCGCGCATGACCTGCGGCGCGGCCTGCAGGTCGTCGACGGTCTCGAACAGCGGGGCCACGTCCAGCGGCACCTCGCTGTCCTCGACGCAGCCGGCGATGCGCGCCAGCGCCAGCACCGCGAGCGCGTCGGCGGCGCTGCGCGCCATCGAGATGATGTACAGGCCGGTCGCGGCCTCGCCGTGGCTGCGGCGCAGGTCGACGACCGCGCGGAACACCGCGAGCGTCGAGGCGACGACGTCGCCCTCGTCGCCGGCCGGCGGCCGCGGCGGCGCGTCGAGCAGCGCGTGCAGGCGTTCGACACGCGCCGCGATGTCGCGCGCGGCCCAGTCGCCGCCGTCGATGCGTCCGAGCACCTCGTCGTGCACCGCCGAGTCCTGGCGCAGATCGAGCGTGGCGAGGTGGAAGCCGAACGTGCGCGCACGCCACAGCAGGCGCTCGAGCGCGAACCGGCCGGCGTGCTCGCCGCGATGCGCGCGCAGGCTGGCATCGATCAGTTCGAGGTCGCCGATGAAGCCGCCGGCGTCGGCGTAGCCGGCGCGATGCTCGGCCGCGGTCGCGGCCAGGCGCGCGTCCATCAGGTCGAGCAGGCGCCGGTAGGGCATGTCGGCGTGGCGCGGGTTGAGCGCGGCCTCGGCGTCGGGCAGGCGCCGGCGGTAGTCGTCGACCCGCGCGAGCACCGCCTCGTCGATCGTCGCCCGGCCCAGGGTCTGGGTCAGCACGTTGCCCAGGCCGCGCAGGTCGCGGCGGTACTGCGCGAGCGCCTGCGCGCGCTGGGCGCCGAGCGCGGCGCGCATGGTGTCGGCGTTGACGTTGGGGTTGCCGTCCATGTCGCCGCCGACCCAGGTGCCGAAGCGCAGCACCTGCGGCAGCGCGGGGCGCGCGCCGTAGACGCGCTCGATCGCATCGCCCAGCGCCTCGTAGAACACCGGCAGCACGCGGTAGAGCACGTTGGCAAGATAGAAGCCGACGTGATCCACTTCGTCGGCGACGGTGGGCTTGCGCGCCGGCGACTCGGAGGTCTGCCAGGCCGACGCGAGCGCGAGCACGATCCGCGCATCGTCGGCGCGGCGCTCGGTCGGGGTGCGCTCGCGGTCGATGTCGGCGATCAGCCGCTCGACGATCGTGCGCTCCTTCTCCAGCAGCACGCGGCGCACCGCCTCGGTGGGATGCGCGGTGAACACCGGCTCGACGTGCAGCCGGGCCAGGCACGCCTGCAGGTCGTCGAGGGTCACGCCGTCGTCGTGCAGCGCACGCACCGCGGCCTCCAGCCCGCCGGGCTGCGGCGCGTCGCTGGCGCGCTGGTAGTCGCGGCGGCGGCGGATCCGGTGCACGCGCTCGGCGAGGTTGACCGCGCCGAAGTACGCGGCGAACGCGCGCACCAGCGCCTCGGCGTCGGCGGTGGGCACGCGCGAGAGGCCCTCGGCGAGCGCGTCGACCGGACTGCCGGCCTCGCGCCGCGCGATCGCCGCGCGGCGGACCGCCTCGACGCGCTCGCGCAGTGCCGGCGAGACCTGCTCGGCGAGCATGTCGCCGACCATCGCGCCGAGCCGGCGGACGTCGTCGCGAAGCAGGGTGTCGGTGCTGGCGAAGTCGACTTCGCGCAGCGGCAGGGCGGGATCGGCGGAAGCGTCGGGGGTCATCCCGACAACTTACACAAGCGCAGGGCGCGGCGGGAGACGCCGCGGGTCCACCGGCCGATGCGTCAGTACGCGAATTCGCGGAACACGCGGTCGATGTCGCCCTGCCAGGGCCCGTGGTAGAGCGCGAGCTTGTGCTCGGCCGGGGTCTGGCCCGATTCGGCGATCTCGATCAGTGTGTCCAGGAACACGCGCTCGTCCTGGCCGTCGCCGTTGACGCGGGCGCGGCGCTGCAGGCCGGCGGCGGAGATCTTCAGCGCCTCGATCGCCAGCCCGCGCAGCGTGCCGCCGCGCAGCGGGGTCGCGAGTCCGTGCCGCGGCACGGCGTCGCGCAGCGCGTTGCGCTCGGCCATCGTCAGGTCGCGCACCAGGTCCCACGCCGCGTCGAGCGCGGCGGCGTCGTAGAGCAGGCCCACCCAGAACGCGGGTAGCGCGCACAACCGGCCCCAGGGCCCGCCGTCGGCGCCGCGCATCTCCAGGTACTTCTTGAGCCGCACCTCGGGGAACGCGGTGGTCATGTGATCGGACCAGTCGCGCAGCGTCGGCAACTGGCCCGGCAGCGCCGGCAGCGCGCCGCGCAGGAAGTCGCGGAAGCTCTGGCCGCTGGCGTCGTGGTAGACCCCTCCGCGATAGGAGAAGTACATCGGCACGTCGAGCAGGTAGTCGACGTAGCGCTCGTAGCCGAAGCCGTCCTCGAACACGAAATCGAGCATGCCGGTGCGGTCGGCGTCGGTGTCGGTCCAGATGTGCGAGCGGTAGCTGAGGAAGCCGTTGGGCCTGCCTTCGGTGAACGGCGAGTCGGCGAACAGCGCGGTCGCCACCGGCTGCAGCGCCAGCGACACCCGGAACTTCTTGACCATGTCCGCTTCGGACGCGTAGTCCAGGTTGACCTGCACCGTGCAGGTGCGGGTCATCATGTCCAGGCCGAGCGTGCCGACCCTGGGCATGTAGTCGCGCATGATCCGGTAGCGGCCCTTGGGCATCCACGGCATCTCGTCGCGGCGCCACTTGGGCTGGAAGCCCATGCCCAGAAAGCCCAGGCCCAGTTCCTCGGCGACCGCGCGCACTTCGTGCAGATGCGCGTGCACCTCGCTGCAGGTGGCGTGGATGTCGACCAGCGGCGCACCCGACAGCTCCAGCTGCCCGGCCGGCTCGAGCGTCACCGACGCGCCGTCCTTGAGCAGGGCGACGGTGCGGCCGTTCTCGTCGACCGGCGCCCAGCCGAACCGGGTGAGCCCGGTCAGCAGCGCCTCGATGCCCTGCGGGCCGTCGAAGGTCGGCGGCCGCAGGTCCGACAGCCGGAAGCCGAATTTCTCGTGCTCGGTGCCAATGCGCCAGTCGGCCGGCGGCTTCTCGCCCGAGGCCAGCACCTCGACCAGGGTGTCGCGGTCGGTGATGGGCGTGTCGGCGACGTGGCTGGGGCTGGACAAGGAAGACGCTCGGCGGGAAGGCGGGACGGCCGCAGGCCAGCCGCGGAATGCGCGCACTATACCGGTTGCATCCGCGGCCATCGTTGAGCGGATCGGGTCGCAGAATTCCGCCGGTGGGGCGTGCTCGGCGGTAGCATCCCCGGCGATGGACGCCGCCCCGCCCGAACCCGACGGCCTGCTGGCCGCGCTGGCCTCGCTCGCCGACTGCACGCGCGCCGAGGGCTACGCCTGCATCGCGGCGCGGCGCGAGCGCGGCGCGCGCTCGGTCACGATCGAGCGGCCGCAACTGGCCATCCTGCTGCAGGGACGCAAGGTCGTGCGCACCGCGACACAGGCGCTGACGTTCGCCCCCGGCGATGCGTTCCTGGTCACCCGCGCCTGTCGGATCGACGCGATCAACGTGCCCGACGCGCGGACCGGCCGCTACCTGACGATCGTGATCCCGCTGTGCGAGGAAGCGCTGGCCGCCGCGCGTGCGCTGTGGAACGAACCGCTGCCGGCCGCGGGGCCGGAACTGGCGCGGCTGCCGGCGATCGACCACGCACGGACGCTGCTCGACTGGCGCCGCGCGCTGGCCGACGGCCGCTACACCGAGGCGCGGCCCGCGCTGGCCGCGCTCGTTGTGACGCTGTGCCGGCAGGGCCACGGCAGCCTGCTGCTGCCGCCGGTGCCCAGCCTGGCCGAGACGGTGCGCAAACGCGTGGCGGCCGATCCGGCACGCGACTGGCGATCGCGCGACCTGGAGGACCAGCTCGGCCTGAGCGGTGCGACGCTGCGACGCAGGCTGGCGGCCGAGCGCACGTCGCTGCGCACGCTGGTCGCCGAGGCGCGACTGGCGCACGCGATGACGCTGCTCTACACCACGACGCTGCCGCTCAAGACGGTGGCCGCGCGCGTGGGCTACCGCTCGGTCCGCAGCCTGGCGGCGCGCTTCCGCACCCGCTACGGCTTCGACCCGGGCGAGATCGGCAACGCCGGGACCGCGCCCGGGAACGACGCGCGGTAGCCGGCCTCGAACGTCGGGCACGCGTCGGGTCGGGTCGGGTCGATATTTCGTGGCGGGCGACCGCTCGACGTCGCACGCGCCGCACGCGATTGAGCGATTCGCGCACCCTTCTGCGCGAACCGCGCGGCGGCCCGGGCGCAGCATGCGGATTCCTTCCTCCCGGACCCGCCGCATGATCCTCCCTGCGTCCGCGCTGCGCGCGCTGCCCCTGCCTGCCCTGCTGGCGATCGCCCCGCTGTCGTCCGTTTCCGCCGCCGGTGCCGCCGATGCCCAGGTGCCCGGCTTCCAGCGCCACGACATCGGCACGCTGCGGGTCACCGCGCTGTTCGACGGCGTGGTCGCGTTGCCGCGCCAGCAACTGCACGGCCTGGCCCCCGGCCAGGTCGCCCGGCTGCTCGACGGGCGCTACGTGCCCGAAAGCGCCGACGGCCTGCAGACCGCGGTCAACGCCTATCTCGTCGAGCGCGACGGTCGCCGGCTGCTGGTCGATGCCGGCACTGCACAGTGCTTCGGCGACGCGCTCGGCCAGGTGCCGCGCAATCTCGCCGCCGCCGGCATCGACCCGGCCTCGATCGACGACGTGCTGCTGACCCACGCCCACCCCGACCACATGTGCGGCGTGCTCGCGGCCGACGGGGCGCCGGCGTTCGCCAACGCGACGCTATGGCTGTCGGCTGCCGACGCGGCCTGGTGGCTGGACCCGGCGCACGCGGCCGATGCGCCGGAGATGGTGCGGCCGGCGTTCGCGATGGCGCAGCGCGCGGCCGCGCCGTACGCGGCGCGCGGCCGGCTGCGGCGGTTCTCGCCCGGCGACGCGCTGCCCGCCGGCGTACGCGCGCTCGATTCGCGCGGGCACACGCCCGGCCACGTGTCGTGGCTGATCGACGGCGGCGCCGACGCGCAACTGCTGGTCTGGGGCGACATCGTCCACTACCACGCGGTGCAGTTCGCGCGACCCGAGGCCAGCTACGAAGCCGACAGCGACCCCGCGGCGGCGATCGCGAGCCGGCGCCGGCTGCTGGCCGAAGCGGCGACCCGCGGCTGGTGGGTCGCCGGCGCGCACCTGCCCTTCCCGGGCCTGGGCCACGTGCGCCGCGACGGCGACGGCCACGCCTGGGCGCCGGTCGAGTTCGCGCCGGTGCCGCGTTAGCGCAAAGTCGCGCCCCGCATCTTGCTTCTGCTGCACGCGTAAGGGCGCCCAGCCTCGGAGCCGCGTCGCACCGACACCGAAAGGATCACGGATTCTTCCAGCGACCGCAGCAGCCGATTCAGTGTTCTGCCCGAAGGCATCGCTCCGACGTCCCCGGCAGCGGACTGATGGCCGGTGGCCGCGCCATGGCGCGCGCCCGAGTCAAGGCAGGGTGAGCATGGATGGCGTGCGCGGCCCTGCCGCGCATCCATGCGAACGCCACGCGTGCTTCGCGTGGCCGGACCGCGAAGCGGCCTTGACCGAGGGAAGAGCGGCTTCCGGCCGGCAGGCTGCTGCCCACCCGAAGTGGGGCCGCCCGCACATGAATGTGCGGCAGCGCCTGCCGCGCCCGATCATCCGTGATCCGAGTCACATCCCGGGGCCGGGTTTGTGGCCATAGTGGCCGCTCGACGATCGCCACGGCTCCCGTCGCACCGCGCCCCGGCGCGCACCGGCAGGACGCCGCCCGCCGCTTGAACGCAGCACATGGAGGTGTTCGGGCCCATCGCCCTCTTGATCTCTCGTTCCCTGCGCACCTGCGCCGCCGGCCCGTGCCTGCGCCGCGGCGCGCGCACCACGCATGCCGGACCGCACCGCCGGGCGGGCCGGATGCCGCGACACGACCTTCCGGCGCATCCCCCATCCATCGACCACAGGGAGTTCTTCCGATGAAGCATGTGACCGCAATGGGTTTGACGATCGCGCTGGGCATGGCGGCCGTGGGCACGGCCGCCGCCGAGCCGCTGAAGTTCGAGAAGCTGGGCCAGAAGGCCCGCTTCATCCATGGAGAGGACGTCGTGACCGGCGTGTACACCGGCACGCCCGACCGCGCGCCCACGCTGCACCAGAAGGCCGCCGGGCTGAGCGTGGTCATGGCGACGCCCAATGGCGACCAGTACGTCTCGACGATGGACCCGCGCGACGTCGCGCTGTTCGAGCAGGCGATCGAGGCGCTCGAGGTGCTGGGACGCGCGCCGGCCACGATCCCCGGCCTGCCGCCCTCCCTGCCCCGGGCGCAGGACCTGCCGCAGGCTTCGCCCAAGACCGTCATCGGTACCGACGACCGCGTGCAGGTGACCAACACCACCGTTGCGCCGTTCTACAACATCGGCCGCATCGCGACCGGCTGCAGCGGCACGCTGATCGGGCCCAAGCACGTGCTGACGGCCGGCCACTGCGTGTCCAACGGCGCGGGCACCTGGTACTCGGCGCTGAACTTCACGGTGGCCCAGAACGGCAGTACCCAGCCCTGGGGCACGAGGAGCTGGGCGCGCGTGCTCGCGCCGGCCGAGTGGCACAACGGCGGCAGCAGCAACTACGACTACGCGCTGATCGTGCTCAGCGAGCCCGCGCACGGCGGGTACGCGGCCTGGGGCACGTACGCGGGCGGCACGCACACGATCACCGGCTATCCGGGCGACAAGCCGTTCGGCACGATGTGGCGGCACTCGGGCACGGTGAACCCCAGCGGCTCGTTCCGGCTCTGCTATACGATCGACACCAGCGGTGGCAACAGCGGCAGCGGCATCTACGACAGCGGCTACGTCGTGCGCGGCGTGCACACGACCGGCTCGTCCACGCAGAACTGCGGCACCCGGCTGACGACCGCGGTGCAGAACACGCTGCAGAACTGGATCTCCGCCAACCCCTGACCGGCGTCGCGAACGCAAGGTCGACACTCCGCCATGGCGCCCGGGTCCGGGCGCCGTGGCTGCCAGCCACGACATCCCCCGGAGGTCCGAATGAGATCGTTGCTCGCCGCCATCGCCGCCCCGCTGCTGCTGGCCGCCTGCGGCGCCACGCCCCAGCACACGTCCGCCGACCGCGCGCCGCTCGAGGCGGCGACGATCGCCGGCAGCGCCGAATCGCCCGACCCGGTGCTCGAGCGGGTCCGCGACCTGCAGCGGCGCGGCGTCGTCGAGGACGTCGTGGTGCAGGAATCGTTTCCCGTGCAGATCCGCCTGCGTGCGCCCAGGCACGTGATCGACGAACTCGAGGCGATGCCGCGCACCGGTGCGGCGCGGTCCACGGCGCCGCGATAGCCCCATCCGGTCCGATGCGTCGCCGCACCCAGACCGCGGGCGTGCGACGTATCAGCCGGCGGCCGCGGCCGTGCGCCCGGGCGGCCCGATCTCCATCCAGCGCGCGACGACGCCGCGCAACTCGTCGACGCCGGCCTTCGATTCGGACGAGAACGTCTGCACGCTGACCTGCTCGCCATGGCTGGCCTGCAGTTCGCGGCGCACGGCCTGCAGCGCGTTGCCCGCGGCGCCCCGGCCGAGCTTGTCGGCCTTGGTCAGCAGCGCGTGCGCGGGCGTACCGTTGCCGACCGCGAACTCGATCATCTGCCGGTCGTAGTCCTTGAGCGGATGGCGGATGTCCATCACCACGACCAGCCCGCGCAACGCCTGGCGCTGGGCGAAGTACTGCGCGATGAAGGCCTGCCAGTGCGCCTGCAGATCGCGCGGCACCTTGGCGTAGCCGTAGCCGGGCAGGTCGACCAGGAAGCGGCGCTCGTGCGGCGGCAGCGCGAAATAGACCAGCTGCTGCGTGCGGCCCGGGGTCTTGGACACGCGCGCGAGCGCGTTCTGCCGGCACAGCGCGTTGAGCGCACTGGACTTGCCGGCGTTGGAGCGGCCGGCGAACGCGACCTCGAAGCCGTCGTCGGGCGGCAACTGGCGCGGGACGTGCGCGGCGAGCAGGTACTCGGCGCGGTCGAAGGGATTGGACATCGGCATAGCTTGGCACACCGCCCCTGCGGCGTCCGGTCGCGGTTTGACCGCTTCCGGCCGGCCACACATAATTTCGGCCATCGCGAGCCGCATTCCGCCGGCCGCAGCGTCGAGAATTCTCGGAGCCCAGCCATGCGCCACGCTCGCGTCTTTGGTATCGCCGGCCTTGCCGCCCTCGTGGTCGGCGCCGTCGCGTTCGCCCAGTCCACCGTGGCGCCGCTGCCCGATGCCCCCGAGGTGGAGACCGCCGACCTCGACACCCACCCCGACGTCAACGCGGTCGCCGCGCTGGCCAAGGCGCGCCCGGGCGATGCGCAGAAGGGCGGCCAGCTGGCCGGCACCTGCGCCGCGTGCCACGGCGTGGACGGCAACGCCGACGCCGCACCGACGGTCTACCCGCGCATCGCCGGCCAGGGCGAGCGCTACATCGCCCGCCAGCTGGCGCTGTTCAAGAGCGGCGAGCGGATCAGCCCGATCATGCAGCCGTTCGCGGCGATGCTCAGCGCGCAGGACATGCGCGACCTGGGCGCGCACTACGCGCTGCAGACCAGCGGCGCGGGCATCGCCGACGACGCGGTCGTCGAGGGCGGCCCCTACGACGGCATGAAGTTCTACGAGGTCGGCCAGACGCTGTTCCGCAGCGGCGACGCCACGCGCGGCATCCCGGCCTGCATGGCCTGCCACGGCCCGGCAGGCGGCGGCAACCCCGGCCCGGCCTACCCGCACGTCGGCGGCCAGCAGGCCTGGTACAGCTCGGCCCGCCTGCAGGCCTACCGCGCCGGCGAGACCACCGAGGCCGACCGCCACATGTTCGACATCATGGCGACGGTGGCCAGGTCGCTGACCGACCAGGAGATCGAGGCGCTGGCCAGCTACATGCAGGGCCTGCACCGTCGCCCGGACCCGGAGATGCTGGCCGCGATCGAGGCCCAGGCCGCCGCGATGCCCGCTCCGGCCACGCCGCCGGCCGAGCAGCCGGTGCCGCCGACCGACGAGACCGCCGACGAGGCGCTGCAGGGCGCCGAGCCGGCCGCCGAGGCCCCCGCCACCGACGCACCGGCCGACGCGCCCGCCGAGCCGGCGCCCGCGACCGAGTGAGCGCCGCCATCGCGGCGCGGCCCATGCACGGGCCGGCCCGATCCCGTATCGTCCGCAACGCCGGCCGGGTCCCCCGCGCCGGCGTTCGTGTGTCCGCCCCCGCATCCCCGGCCGGCCCGCGCCGCGCCGTTCCTGGAGTCCACGCCGCCATGCCTGCCGCCTCCGCTTCCCGCTTCGCCCGCTGGCTGGCCTGCGCGCTGCTCGCGCTGTCGGCCGCGCTGCCCGCCGCCGCGCAGACGCGCGCGCCGGTGGAGAACGTCGACTACGTCGCGATCGACGGCGGCACGCCGTGGCAGCCGCTCGACGGCCACGTCGAGGTCGTCGAGGTGTTCTCCTACGGCTGCATCCACTGCTTCCACTTCCAGCCGATGGTCGACGCCTGGCTCGCCCGGCAGCCGCGCGACGTGCGCTTTTCGTATCTGCCGGCGGTGTTCACGGCCGGCGACGTGTTCGCCCGCGGCTTCTTCGCCGCGCAGGCGCTGGGCATCGACCGGCGCACGCACGCCGCGGTGTTCGACGCGGTCCACAAGACCGGCCGGCTGCCGCGCGGCGGCGTGGACGTCGATGCGCTGGCCGCGTTCTACGCCGCGAACGGCGCGCCGTCGCAGGCGGCGTTCAAGACCGCGATGACCAGCCCGGCGACCGAAGAGCGCCTGAACGCGGCGCGCGCGTTCGCGCTGCGCAGTGGCCTGCAGGGCACGCCGACGCTCATCATCAATGGCCGCTACCGTGTCCAGGCGCGTACCCTCGAGGACACGCTGGCGATCGCCGACCAGCTCATCGCCCGGGAACGCGTCCGGCCCTGAGCCGGCGGTCGCCGTGGCCCCGACCTGACCGCCCACCTGCCGAGAGACCCTCCATGAAGATCCGCCATTCCCTGCTGGTGCTGCTCGCGCCCGTCCTGATCGCCGCCTGCGGACAGCAGCCCGATCCGGCTGCCGCGCCCGACGCCCCGCCGCCGGCGACGGCCCCGGCCGCACCGACCGACGGCCAGGCGCCCGCGCCCGCCGCGACCGATGCGCCGCCCGCCGGCGACGATGCGCAGGCCGCCGCACCCGCCGCCGACAACCCGGTCCGCGCGCCCGAGGGTCCGGCTCCGGTCGCCGGCACCGACTACGTGGTGATCGAGAACGGCCAGCCGTTCGCCCAGTCCACCGGCACGATCGAGGTCGCCGAGGTGTTCGCCTACTGGTGCGGCCACTGCGCGGCGTTCGAGCCGCTGGTCAACGCGTGGAAGGCCAAGTTGCCCGCCGACGTGCACTTCGTCGCCGTCCCGGCGGTGTTCGACGACCGCGACCAGTTCCCGCGCGCGTTCTACGCCTCCGAGGCGATGGGCACGCTGTCGCGCACCCACGACGCCACGTTCAACGCGATCCACATCGAGCGCAAGCTGCGCCAGAATGCCGACGCCGACAGCATCGTGGCGTTCTACGGCGGCCTGGGCGTGGACCCGCAGCGTTTCCGCAGCACGATGCAGAGCTTCGCGGTCAACGCCAACCTGGGCCGGGCGCGCCAGTTCGCGATGCGCAGCGGCGTCGACTCCACGCCGACGCTCATCGTCGACGGCAAGTACCGCGTGATCGGCGGCCGCTCGCTCGAGGACGTGCTGCGCATCGCCGATCACCTGATCGCAACGGAACGTGCCGCACGCTAGGGCCGATGCCGCAGCCCGACCCCACGCCCGCGTCCGTTCCCGAGCCCGCACCGCAGCGCCTGCGGCTGCTCAGCGCCAACATCCAGGCCGGCTCTAGCACGCGCCGCTACAGCGACTACGCGACCCGCAGCTGGTCGCACGTGCTGCCGGCCGGCAAGCGCACCGCGCTCGATGCGATCGCGGCGCTGGCCGGCCGGCACGACATCGTCGGCCTGCAGGAGGCCGACCCCGGCAGTTGGCGCTCGGGCTTCACCAACCAGACCCACTACCTCGCCGAGCGCGGCGGCTTCGCGTTCTGGAGCCACCAGCCCAACCGCCGCGTCGGCGCGGTCGCCTCCAGCGCCAACGGGCTGCTGAGCCGGCTCGAGCCGGTCGAGGTCCTCAACCACGCCCTGCCCGGCCGCATCGGCGGGCGCGGCGTGCTGCTGAGCCGGTTCGGCGAGGGCACCGAGGGCCTGGTGGTCGCGGTCGCGCACCTGTCGCTGGGCGCGCAGTCGCGCCGCTCGCAGCTGGCCTTCATTTCCGAGGTGCTGCACGACTATCCCAACGCCGTGCTGATGGGCGATTTCAACTGCACCTGGGACCGCCCGGAGATGGACGTGCTCTACCGCGGCACCGGCCTGCAGCCGCCGGCGTGCGCGGTGCACACCTTCCCCAGCTGGCGGCCGCAGCGCGCGATCGACCACATCCTGGCCACGCGCTCGCTGCAGTGCGCGAACATGCAGGCGCTGCCGGCGGCGTTCTCCGACCACCTCGCGCTGTCGACCGAGCTGGTGGTGCCGGCGGCCGCGCTGCAGCGCTGAGCGCCGGGTCCGCGGCCTTCGCGTCGTCGCGCGCCAGCGCCGGTCGCCGCGCGGCGACCGCGTAGAATGCCGCGATGAACAGCACCCCCAATCCCGTCGTCCGCCTCAAGAACGCCTGGCGTTCGAGTCATCCCTGGATCTTCCAGCGCCTCGTCGACAAGCCCGCGCAGCGGCCCAAGCCGGGCAGCATCGTCGAGGTCGTCGGCGTCGACGGCGAGTGGATCGGCCGCGGCTTCTACAACGGCCACTCGCGCATCGCCGTGCGCATCCTCGAAACCCACCCCGACGTGCCGGTCGACGCCGGCTGGTTCTCGCGCAAGATCGCCGACGCGGTCGCACTGCGCCGCGAGGTGCTCGGCCTGGACGCGGTGTCCGACGCCTGGCGCGTGGTGCACAGCGAAGGCGACGGCATCAGCGGCCTGGTCGTCGACCGCTACGGCGACCTGCTGGTGGTCGAGTTCTTCAGCGCCGGCGCGTTCCGTCATCGCGAGTGGATCTTCGAGGCGTTGCGCGAGCAGTTCCCCGGCTGCCGCTTCCACAGCTTCGCCGACGAGCACGTGCAGAAGCAGGAGAGCTTCGACTTCCGCGGCAGCACGCCGGCCGAGCCTGCGATCATCACCGAGCACGGCGTGCGCTTCCGCGCCGATCCGGCCGGCGCGCACAAGACCGGCTTCTTCGCCGACCAGCGCGAGAACCGCGAATGGCTCAGCCGCCAGGTCGCCGGCAAGCGCATGCTCGACCTGTGCTGCAACACCGGCGGCTTCGGCGTGTACGCCGCCGTGCGCGGCGCCAGCGAGGTCGTCGGCGTCGACATCGACGAGGACGTGATCGAGATCGCCAAGGGCAACGCGCGCCTCAACGACGTGCGCATCCGCTTCGTGCAGGCCGACATCTTCCCGTGGCTGCGCGACGCGGCGAACGCCGGCGACGCCTACGACGTGGTCGTGCTCGACCCAGCCAAGATGACCCGCGACCGCGACCAGGTGATCCCGGCGCTGAAGAAGTACCTGGACATGAACAAGCTGGCGCTGGGCGTGGTGAAGCCGGGCGGTCTGCTGGCCACGTTCTCGTGCACGGGCCTGGTCAGCGAGGAGCAGTTCCTGGACATGCTGCGCCGCGCGGCGTTCTACGCCGGCCGCACGATCCAGGTGCTCAAGGTCGCCGGTGCCGGCGCCGACCATCCGTTCCTGGCGAACGTGCAGGAATCGCGGTACCTCAAGGCCGTGTTCTGCCGCGTGCTCGACTGATGCGGCGCCTCGTGGACGCGGGCGCGATCAGGTCTCGCCGCGAACGCGCCATCGCGCGCGAGCGCGCTCCGACGAAGGCATGATCCGCCGCCGGCTGCGGCCCGGCGCGCGCCGGGCGCTGTGGGGTGTGGCGGCGCTGACGCTCGCCGCACTGGCGCTGAGCCTGGCCTGGGACTGGCGCGACCGCGGGCCGCCGCCGCTGGGCCCGCTGCCCGCGGGACTGCCCGCGCGCATCGAGCTGGCGGCCGGCGACGGCCACCGCGGCCCGGTCGACGGCGATCGCGCGCACGCGCGCTTCGACGATCCCTACGGCATCGCGGTCGCCGCCGATGGCGCGGCCTTCGTCGCCGAAGGCGGGCCGTGCAACTGCATCCGGCGCCTGGACCCGGGCGGCCACGTCGGCACGTTCGCCGGCGGCGCGGAAGGCTTCGTCGACGGGTTCGGCGGCCTGGCGCGCTTCCACACGCCCTCGGGCCTGGCGATCGACGCCGCGGGCACGCTGCTGGTCGCCGACACCGGCAACCATGCGATCCGCGCAGTCGCGCCCGACGGCACGGTGACGACGCTCGCCGGCACCGGCGCCCCCGGTTTCGCCGACGGCCCGGTCGCACAGGCGCGCTTCCACGCACCAACCGGTATCGCGGTCGACGCGACGGGTCGGGTGTTCGTCGCCGACGGCTTCAACGACCGCATCCGCGTGATCGAGCACGGCCGGGTGCGCACGCTGGCCGGCGACGGGCGGCCGGGCTTCGCGGACGGCCCCGGCGCGCAGGCGCGCTTCGACACACCAAGCGGCGTCGCGGTCGGTGCCGACGGCATCGTGTGGGTCGCCGATACCGGCAACCACGCGCTGCGCCGCATCGCGCCTGACGGCACCACGACGACGCCCGCGCTGCATGGCGACGACCCCGACGCCGCCCCGTCGGCGCCGGTCTCGGTCGCGATCGATGCCCAGGGCCGGGTCTACGTCGGCGAACTCGCGCGCGGGCGCGTGCTGCAGATCGCGCCCGACGGCCACGCGCACGTCCTGACCGGCCGCGACATGGCACAGCGCCTGGCGCGGCCGGCCGGGCTCGCGTTCGACCGCGCCGGCCGGCTGTGGGTCGCCGACGCCGCCGCGCATCGCGTCCACCGCATCGTGCAGGTCCGCCCGCAACGCACCAAGCAGAACCTCGCCAATGCCGCCGTCGGCCCGGCGCCCGACATCGCGCTGCCCGACACTGGCGGCCGCTGGCCGCTGGCGCCGCAGGACGGCTGGCACGAGGTCGTCGGCACGCTCGGCGAGGTGCGCGGCAACTTCCGGGGCGAGTCGCGCAATCACCTGCATGCGGGGTTCGACGTGCGCGGCGATGTCGGCACGCCGGTGCTGGCGATCGCCGACGCCAAGATCGCCAGTCCGTTCGCCGCGGCCGCGTTCGGCGACCAGGCCGAGCACCTGGTCCTCGACGAGCTGACCTACATGCACATGCGCGTCGGCCGCACACCGCGCGGCGAGGCGCTCGATCCACGATTCGAGTTGATCGCCGGCGACGACGGACGCACCGCGCGCGTGCGCATCGCGCGCGGCACGCGGCTGCGCGCAGGCGAGCCGATCGGCACGATCAACGCGCAGGCGCACGTGCACCTGATGGTCGGCCCGCCCGGCTACCAGCGCAACGCGATCGGGCTGCGCTTCCGCAATTTCGTCGACACCGTCGCGCCGCGCATCGACGACCTCGCCCTGCTCGACGCGGGCGACCGGCCGATGACCGAACGCGAGGACGGGCGGCTGCGCGTGTCGCGCGAGGGCGGCGGCGTGCAGATCGTCGTCGAGGCCTGGGACCAGGTCGACGGCAACCTGCCGCGGCGGCGCCTGGGCCTGCACGCGCTGGGCTGGCAGCTGCTGGCCGCCGACGGCACGCCGCTGCCCGGCTTCGAGACCCCGGCGATGACGATCGACTTCGACCGCATGCCGCCGCATCGCGAGGCGGTGCGCGTGGCCTACGCGGCCGACAGCGGCATCACCGTGCACGGCGCGGCGCGCACGCGCTTCCGCTATGCAGTCAACAACATCGTGCGCGACGGCCGCCTCGAGCCGGCGCTGTGGGACCCGGCGACGCTGCCGGCTGGCGACTACGTGCTGCGCGCGGTCGTGCGCGACGCGAGCGGCAACACCGCCGCGCGCGAGCTGCCGCTGCGGCTGCAATGACCGGGCGCGCCGATGGCGGTTCACGGCGCCTGGCGCCGGCGGCTGGCACAGTGGTCCGACCCGCGCATCGACGCCGTCCGGGACGGCGGGTGCGCATCCCCTCGACCCAGGGAGACGCCCCATGCACTCACGCCGCACCTTTCTCTCGGCCGCCGCGCTCGGCGCCGCCACGCTCGCCGCCGCCCCGATGATGGCCCACGCCCAGACGACACCGGGCGATGTCCTGCCCACGCAGGGCCCGCGCGGCCGCGCCGCGCTGCCGACCAATCCCCGCGGCGGACGCCGCTACCGCCCGGTCTCTCGCGTGGGCCTGGGCGGCGCGCCGCTGGGCAACAACTGGGCCGTCGTCGCCGAGGACGACGCGCAGGCGACGCTGCAGGCCGCGTGGGATGGCGGCATGCGGCTGTTCGACACCTCGCCGTGGTACGGGCTGGGCCGCTCGGAGCGCCGTTTCGGGCACTTCCTCGGGCAGCAGCCGCGCGAGGAATACGCGATCTCGACCAAGGTCGGCCGGCTGCTGAGCGCGACCCGGCAGACGCCGAAGGTCAGCTGGAAGGACCCGCCGCCGTTCGACTACCGCTACGACTACAGTGCGGCGGGCACCCGCCGCTCGATCGAGGACAGCCTGCAGCGCCTCGGCATCGATGCGATCGACATCGTGCTGATCCACGACCTGTCGCCCGACAACGGCGACATGAAGGACCGCTGGACCGAGTACTTCGAGCAGGCGCGCACCGGCGCGTTCGTCGAGCTGACGAAGATGCGCGAGGAAGGCCTGATCAAGGCCTGGGGCATGGGCGTCAACACGCCCGAGCCGGCGCTGCGCGCGATCGAGGTCAGTGATCCGGACATCTTCCTGCTCGCCTGCCAGTACTCCCTGCTCGACCACCAACGCGCGCTCGACGAGACGTTCCCCAAGCTCGCGGCCAAGGACATCTCGGTCATCGTGGGTTCGCCGCTACTGGCCGGCTTCCTGGCCGGCCGCGATCGCTACCTGTACGGGGCGCAACCCGTGCCTGCCGATGCCGAGCAAAAGCGGGCGAAAGCCGAGGAGATCGTGCGCCGGCACGGCGTCGACCTGCGTACCGTCGCGCTGCAGTTCGCCAATGCGCCGGAGGTCGTCTCGGCGATCGTGCCCGGCGCGCGCAATGCGCGGCAGGTGCAGGAGAACGTCGCGTCGATGTCGGTCGCGATTCCCGGCGGCGTCTGGGACGACCTGCGCCAAGCCGGCATCATCGCCGCGAACGCGCCGGTGCCCCGGGCCGCGTGACTTCCGCCGCGACCGGCGCTACGGCGTCGGTCGCGCCGCGGCCAGCCGCGTGCGCACCGCCTCGATCAGCGCCGGCAGCGTCTCCACGCGCGGCACCCCGTAGCGTTCGGCGGTGATGTCGAGATTGCCCTTGCGGAAGTAGCCGGCCGGCGCCGCCAGCAGCAGCTTGCCCGAGCGGGCGTACAGGCCGAATTCCAGCAACGTGATCGGGCTCTGCGTGCCCGGCGCGAAGTACATCAGCACCAGGTCCGCCCGCTCGAGCGCCTCGAGCTCCCATTCCACCTGGCGCCGGAACTCCGGCTCGTCCGCCTCGGGCCGCCAGGCCGGGTTCCAGTCCGCGCGGCGCGGATTGAGCAGCACCACGTCCAGGTCCGCGAGTGCGTCCTGCACCTGCTGCTGCCAGTCGCCGGCGCGGCCCATCTCGATGCTGCCGGCCAGGAACACCGTCGGACGGCCGTCATCGGGCAGTGGATCGGGCGAGACGATCGTCGTCGCCGCAGACGCCGGCAGCGGCGCGATCGCGGCGATCGCCAGCAGCGGCGCGAGCAGGGATCGGAGCATCGTGGAGTGCGCAGGGAAAGGGGGCGCCATGATCGCAGAGGCGTGGCCCTTCGTAACGCCGGCCAACGACATGGATCGACGCACCGCATGAGACGGCGCTGGCTACACTTGCACCGATGAACCTGCCCGTCGCGCTGCTCGTGTTGATCCTCGTCCTCGTCGTGGTCGCGACGGGCCTGCTCGTGGTGCTGCTGTCGCGCCGATCCGACGCGGGCGGCGAGGCGCTGGAACGGGCGCTGCGCGAGGAGCAGCGCGCGGGCCGCACCGAACTGCGCCAGCAGCTCGACGGATTCGCCGCGGCGCAGGCGCAGCGCATCGACGCGTTCGGCGCGCAGCTGCAGGCCGTCGCCGCGCGCACCGACCAGCGCCTGGACGAGTTCACCGTGCGCACCGATGCGCGGCCCGACGCGTTCACCCGCACCACCGACGAACGCCTCGACGTGCTGCGCGCGGCGCTGGGCGAGGACGCGCGCAAGGCCCGCACCGAGGGCGCGGACCAGCAGCAGCGGTTCGCCGATGCGCTGGGTGCGCGCCTGAACGAACTGACCCAGCGCAACGAGCAGCGCATCGGCGAGATGCGCGCCACGCTCGAGCAGCAGCTGCGCGCGTTGCAGGCCGACAACGCCGCCAAGCTCGAACAGATGCGCGCGACCGTCGACGAGAAGCTGCAGACCACGCTCGAGGCGCGCCTGGGCGCCTCGTTCAAGCTGGTGTCCGAGCGGCTCGAGCAGGTGCAGCGCGGCCTGGGCGAGATGCAGCAGCTGGCGACCGGCGTGGGCGATCTCAAGCGCGTGCTGAGCAACGTCAAGAACCGCGGCGGCTGGGGCGAGGTGCAGCTGGAGAACATCCTCGAGCAGACGCTGACGCAGGAGCAGTACGGCCGCGGCGTGCGGGTCAAGCCGGGTGGCGCGGAGGCGGTGGACTTCGCGATCCGCCTGCCGGGGCGCGGGGACGCCGACGCGACGGTGTGGCTGCCGGTCGACGCGAAGTTCCCGCGCGAAGACTACGAGCGCCTGCTCGACGCGCAGGAACAGGGCGACGCGGAGGCCGTGAAGACCTCGGTCGCACAGCTCGAGCGCGCGATCCGGGTGCAGGCGAAATCGATCTGCGACAAGTACGTGTGCCCGCCGCACACCACCGATTTCGCGGTGATGTTCCTGCCCACCGAAGGGCTGTACGCGGAGGTCATCCGCCGCGCCGGCCTGGTCGATCTGCTGCAGCGCGAGCACCGCATCGTCGTCGCCGGGCCGACGACGATCACCGCCTTGCTCAACAGCCTGCAGATGGGCTTCCGCACGCTGGCGATCGAGAAACGCTCGAGCGAGGTCTGGCAGGTGCTGGGCGCGGTGAAGACCGAGTTCGGCAAGTTCGCGACGGTGCTGGAGAAGGCGACCAGCCAGCTCGACACCGTGCAGAACAGCATCAAGGCGGCCGGCGTGCGCACGCGCGCGATCGAGCGCCAGCTGCGCGGCGTCGAATCGCTGCCCGGCCCGGATGCGCAGGCGCTGCTGGGCGACGCGCTCGACGACGGCGCGGATGCCGGACGCGACTGAAGGCGCGGCGACCGGCACGGCGCGGATCGCCGCAGGCGGCCGCGCCGGGGTGGCATGATCGCGGCTCCCTCCTCGACCGGACGCCGCCATGACCGCACCGCTGACCGACATCCCGCTGACCACCATCGACGGTGACACCACGACGCTCGGCACGTACGCCGGCAAGGTGCTGCTGGTCGTCAACGTGGCATCGAAGTGCGGACTGACGCCGCAGTACGCGGGCCTGGAGGCGCTGTACCGCGAGAAGCGCGCGGCGGGCCTGGAGATCCTCGGCTTCCCGGCCAACGACTTCGCCGGCCAGGAGCCGGGGAGCGATGCGGAGATCCAGCAGTTCTGCACGCTCAACTACGACGTGGGCTTCCCGCTGTTCTCCAAGATCGCGGTCACCGGGCCCGATGCGCATCCGCTGTACGCCGCGCTGACCGCGGCGCGGCCCGAGGCGACCGGCGACGGGCCGATGCGCGAGCGCCTGCGCGGCCACGGCATGACGCCCAATCCGGCGCCGGGCGTGCTGTGGAACTTCGAGAAGTTCCTGATCGACCGCGACGGCCGCGTCGTCGACCGCTTCGCACCGGACGTGGCGGCCGACGATCCGCGGCTGCGCGCGGCGGTCGAAGCCGCGCTGGCGGACTGAGCCGGCCGTCCCCGCCCGCATGCGGCGCGGCGGCCCCGCCGACGCCCGCGCCGCAAGGCGCGGGCGATGCCCCGTCAGGGGTTGGAGATGCCGGGCACGACCGGGATCGCATCGACCGGCACGGTCGGCATCGCGTCGTCCTCGTAGAGGTAGTCCGGCAGGTCGTCCTCGTCGCCGCGGTGCCGGCGCACCGACTCGATCTGGTAGGCGCGCCGCTGCATCCACGCATCGCGGATCAGCGCGTACTCGTCGGTCGCGCCTTCGCGCATGCTGTCGACGACGAACAGCCGCGTGCGCAGGTCGACCAGCTGCAGGCCCTGCAGGCCGTAGCGCCAGGTGTCGTCGTCGAGCTGGCGCAGCGGCGACAGCGGCGCGTCGCCGACCATGCCGAAGCCGTCGCGCAGCGTGCGCGGGCCGAACAACGGCAACTCGACGTAGCGCGAATTGCGCCAGCCCCACACGCCCAGCGTCTGGCCGAAGTCGGCGTCGCGGTGCGGGATCTCGGCATCGGTGGCCGGATCGAAGATGCCGCCGATACCCAGCGTGCTGTTGACGACGAAGCGGCCGAGCGACTGGCCGGCATCCTTCGGCCGACCCTGCAGCAGCGCATTGAGCGCGGTGACCGGCTGGCCGAGGTTGCTGAAGAAATTGCTCACGCCCAGCCGCACCGGGCGCGGCACGATCTTGGCGTAGGCCTTGGCCAGCGGCTTGGCGACACCGCGGTCGACGGCGCTGTTGAACGCGAAGACCTTGCGGTTGAACGGTTCCCATGGATCGTAGCTGCGCGGCATCTGCGCGGCGGCCGGCAACGTGGGATCGGCGACCGGATCGTAGACCGGCTCGCCGTAGAGCGCGGCGTAGTCGAGTTCGGCCTGGGTCGGCGCCCCGGTGGCCGGCATGCCGTCGCCGGTGACGCCCGCGACCGGAGTGCCCTCCGCGGGCGTGGCGTCGCCGGCGATGCGCGCGGCATCGTCGAAGGCCTCGACCACGGCGGCGGCGTCGGGCGCGGCGGGCCGCTCGGCCGCATCGGCCTGGGCGGCGCCCGGCACCTCGATCGGCGCGGGCGCGCCGGCGGCGACCGGCGAGGGCACACGGTCGCGCGGGGCACCGGTGCCGGCGCAGGCGGCGAGCAGGGCGGCAGCCAGCAGCGGCAGGATCTGGCGGGAGGAGCGGAGCGGGTTCGACATCGTGGAAGTCCGGTGGGGGCGCCGGTGGGGCAGGAAACGCTGCGGGGCCCGGGTCGCCGCGGCGGCATCGCCGGACCCCCGGGGATCCGGCGTCAGGGGCGCGACGCAAGCGTCGGCCGGACGGGACCGATCGCGTCGGCAGGGCCGACGATACACCCGCCCGTTCGGATCGCCACGCATCACGCGCGCACGTAGCCCAGCGCCGGCGTCAGCCGGTAGGCGCTGCGCAGCTCGGCCAGGCCCGGGGGCGTGCCATCGACCGTCAGCGCGCCGCCGTCGGCGAGTTCGGCCAGCAGCGCCAGCCCGGCGCTGTCGACCGCGGTCACCGACGTGAGGTCGAGCCGTCGGGCGCCGGCGCGCAGCGGTTGCGCGCGCGACCACAGCGCCGGCACCGTCGCGGCCGACAGCGCGCCGGCGAACGCCAGCGCGTCGCCGTCGCGACGGACCGAAGCCGCGGCGGACGCGCTCATCGGCCGGCGTCGGCCTGGATCTGCCCGGCGCGCAGTTCGCGCGCGACCTGCTGGATCGGCTTGCGCTGCAACTCGGGATCGAACTGCTCGCGGAACGTGCGCACGAACGACACGCCCTCGACCATGACGTCGAACACCTTCCAGGTGCCACCGCTCTGGCGCATCAGGTAGTCGACCGGGACCGGCTCGCCGCCGCTGCGCAGCAGCTCGCTGGACACCCGCACGCCCAGGCCGCGCGGCAGCGGCGCCTCTGACTTGATGCGCACGCGCAGCTGGGTGTTGAAGTCCAGCAGCGACGAGCCGTAGCGGCGCATCAGGTTCTCGGCCAGCGCATCGCCGAACGCCTTCACGTCGGCATCGGACGCGCCGCGACCGTGCCGCCCGAGCACCTGGCGCGCGGCGTAGTCGCGGTCGAACATCGTGTCGAACTCGCCGGTGATGAAGCGCTGCAGCGCACCGCGGTCACGGGTGAACTCGGCGCGGCGGGTCTCGAGCGTCGTGAGCACGCGCTCGCTGTTGGCCAGCACCAGCTGGCTGGGCGAGCCGGCCTGGGCGGTCGCGGCGGGGGCGGCAGCCGGGCGGGCCTGGGCGAGCGCAGCGGCGGCAGGCACCGCCAGCACGGCGGCCAGGGCCAGCGGCAGTGCGCGGCGGATCAGGGGCATGTGGATCATGGGAAGACTCCTTCGTCACTGGGGGGCGCGTCGGGGGACGCGGCATCGGGCGGGCCATCCGCCGGCGGCGCAGCGTCGCCGCCGCCACCGCTGAACATGTACTTGCCGACCATCTGGATCAGGTCCACCGCCGGCGACGTGAACGCGATCTCCTCGCCGGGCTGCAGCGATTCGAGGTCGCCGCCGGGCGACAGGCCGATGTAGCTCTCGCCGAGCAGGCCGCCGGTGAGGATCGCGGCCGAGGTGTCGGCCGGAATCTCGGCGTAGCGGTCCTCGATCGCCAAGGTCGCGATCGAGTCGAACTTGACCGGATCCAGGTCGATCTTCGCGACCCGGCCGATGGTCACGCCGCCGATCTTCACCGGCGCGTTGGGGCGCAGCTGGCCGAGGTTGCTGAAGCGCGCGGTCAGCGCGTACGTGCCGCCGCGGCTGAAGCCGAACTGGCCGTTGGTCGACGCGATCGCCAGCACCAGCAGCGAGCCGAGCGCCAGCAGCAGGAACGCGCCGACGGCGAATTCGAGACGGGGACCACGGGCGCTTGTCATGGGTGTCACCTTTGCAGCGGGCCGCCTGCGCGGCGGTGAAGGAAAGAACCGAATTCAGGCCGCGGACATCAACGGAACAGGAACGCGGACATCACGAAATTGAACATCAGCACCAGCAGCGAGGCATTGACCACCGCGCGGGTCGTGGCGACCGAGGTGCCCTCGATCGTCGGCTCGGCGTGGAAGCCGACGTAGGACGCGACCAGCGCGGCGGTGCCGCCGAACACCGCCGACTTCAGGAACGCGGTCAGGAAATCGCCGCGGAAGTCGACCGCGTCCTGCATCGTCTGCCAGAACATGCCGTTGTCGATGCCCAGCACCTGCACGGCCTGGAACCAGCTCGCCGACAGCGCCAGGCTGCAGAAGAACGCGGTCAGCAGCGGTACGCACAGCACCGCCGCCCAGAACCGGGGCGCGACCGCCTTGGCGACCGGGTCGATCGCCATCAGGCCGAGCGCGGTGATCTGGTCGGTCGCGCGCATCAGGCCGAGTTCGGCGGCGATCGAGCTGCCGGCGCGGCCGACGAACAGCAGCGCGGTCAACACCGGCGCCAGTTCCCGGTACAGACCCAGGCCGATCAGCACGCTGACCTGGTTGCTGGCGCCGTAGGTCTCCAGCGCGCGGTAGCCCAGCAGCGTCAGCGACAGGCCGACGAACGCGCCGCCCACGGCGATGATCGGCAGCGAGCGCCCGCCGATCTTGTAGATCTCGCGCAGCAGCTCGGCGAAGAAGTCCGCGGTGGGCCGCGACGCGCGCAGCACCGACAGCGAGAACAGCCCGGCACGGCCGAGCGAGCGGATCGCGGCGGTCATCGCACAACGCCCCTGTAGGAGCGCGCTCGCGCGCGAGACGCGTTCCCAGTGAAGCCCATCGCGACCAAGATCGCGCCTCCGAACGGCAAATGGATCATGCGGCCTCCGGACGGTCGAGGTCGCCACGGTCGAACGCGATCGGCCCGTCGGGCTCGCCGCCCAGGAACTGCCGCACCAGCGGGTCCTGCGAGGCCTCGAGTTCGGCCGGCGTGCCGGCGAACACGATCCGGCCGTTGGCGATGACCACCGCGCGGTCGGCGACCGGCAGCGTCTCGTGGACGTGGTGGGTAACCAGGATGCTGGTCAGGCCGAGGCTGGCGTTGAGCCGCGCGATCAGGCTCATGATCACGCCCGAGGCGATCGGGTCCAGCCCGGTCAGCGGCTCGTCGTAGATCATCAGCGGCGGGTCGAGCGCAAGCGCGCGGGCCAGCGCGACGCGGCGCGCCATGCCGCCCGAGAGCTCGCGCGGATACAGATCGGCGGCCGCGCGCAGGCCCACGGCCTGCAGCTTCATGTCGACCAGCCGGGCGATCACCGCCTTCGGCAGATCGGTGTGCAGTCGCAGCGGCAGCGCGATGTTCTCGGCCGCGGTCAGGTCGGTCAGCAGGCCGTTGCCCTGCAGCAGCACGCCGATGCCCTTGCGCATCTCCAGCAGCGCGCGCTGGCGCTGCGGCACCGGCCGCCCGAACACCTCGACGGTGCCGGCCGCGGGGACCAGCTCGCCGGTCAGTGCCGAGAGCAGCGTCGACTTGCCGCTGCCCGACGGCCCGAGCACCGCGGTCACGCTGCCGCGCGGCACCGTCAGGTCGATGTCCGCGAGCACGGTGCGGCCGCCGCGGTCGAGGCGGACCCGGTCGAGGCGGACGGCGATGTCGGAGGCGGGATCGAGGGACACGCGGGCGACCGAGGTTAAAAACCCGTAAACGATGGCGGAACGCGGCTGAACGCAGCCGGAGTGACTGAACCGGATAGTACAGTAATTGGCGGCGGGAATTGGCGGCGTGACTCAGCGGGCCATCAGCCCGATGACCAGCGCGTTGACCAGGTCGATGAAGAAACCGCAGACCAGTGGCACGACCAGGAAGGCCCGGGGCGCCGCGCCATACTCCCGGGTCACCGCGCTCATGTTCGCCACCGCAGTGGCGGTCGAGCCGAGCGTGATGCCGCCGAATGCCGAGCAGATCACCGCGGCCTCGTAGTCACGGCCCGCGGCGCGGAACACCACCAGCACCGTGAACGCGACGACCAGCGCGATCTGCAGCGCCATCGCCGTGGCCACGAATCCGAGCATGGGCTGCAGCGCCCACAGCTGCAGGCCCATCAACGCCATCGTCAGGAACAACCCCAGGCTGATGTCGGAGATCAGCGCGATGCCCGGCCGCATCGCCTCGAATCGCCACAGCCGGCCGCCGTCCGGCGCGAACAGGTCGCCGAGCGCGCGCAGCGCGATCCCCGCAAGCAGGCAGCCGACGAAGGCCGGCAGGTTGAGGCCGGTCGCGGCGATGACGCCGGCGATGCCCTGGCCCAGCATCAGCGCCACGTTGAGCCAGAACATCGCCAGCAGCACGCCGTAGTAGTCGAGCTGGGCGCGGGAGGCGTCGCCGTAGAGCGCGCCGACCTCCAGTGCCGCGTCGGCCGACGGCATCACCGGGTGGCGCCGGATCAGCCAGCCGGCGATCGGGCCACCGATCACGCAGGCGGCGATCAGGCCGATCATGTTCGCCGCCATGCCCAGTTCGCCGGCGCCCGCGATGCCCAGCGTGTCGACGAAATGCGGCGTCCAGGCCAGCGTCGTGCCGACGCCGCCGGTCAGCGCCACCGAACCGACCATCAGCCCGGCGCGCGGATCCATGCCGAACGCTGCTGCCAGCGCCATGCCGACTCCGTTCTGCAGCACCATGAATCCCGACGCGAGCAGCACCAGCACCAGCAGCAGCCGGCCGCCCGAGAACAGTGCGCGCACGTTCGAGTTCAGGCCCAGCGCGGCAAAGAAGTACAGCAGCAGCAGGTCGCGCGCGCCGAGCTCGAACGCCACGCGCAGCCCGACCGCGTAGTAGAGGACGCAGACCACGGCCGCGCACAGCACGCCGCCGACGACCGGCTCGGGAATACCGTAGCGGCGCAGCGCCCCCACCCGGCTCGCCAGTCCCTTGCCGACGAACAGCAGCAGGATCGCCAGCGTGAAGCTGACGAAGGCGTCGACGACGATCGGCGCGTCCGGCACCGGCGGCGGGCTCACCGGCCCGGCTCCGCGACCGCCTCGCGGGCGGGCTGCGCGGGCGCGGCGTCCGTGCGACCGGCCAGGTCCTCGTGCAGGATGCGCCGGATCTCCAGGATCGCCGGCGCGGTCTCCTGCACGCTGTGGCCCGAGACGATGACCTTCTCCGACAGCGCGCCGGGCAGATGGGCGCTGCGGTAGGGCACCAGGCCGTCGTCGCTGTCGGCCAGCGCGCCCTCGCCGCTGCGCCGGGCCACGATCGAATGCAGCCGCACCGCGGGCGCGATCGGCAGTTGCGCGGCTGCGCGCACGAACGGATCGTCCTGGGACAGGTTGTCGATGCTGTTTGGCGAACGCGCGTCGCGCCCGCGGGCGTCGTCGCCGGCCAGCGCCTGGATCACGTCGCCGAAGCCCTCGAGCAGCGTCAGCGGCAACCGAACCAGCCGCGACATCCAGCGCCCGAGCCGGCTCCCGGCGACCTCGGTGCCGCGGTGCGGGGCGGCGATGAACACCGCGCGCCCGACCTGCGGCAGCGGCTCGAAGCGCAGCATCGGCTCGAGCCGCGGGCGGATCCGCGCCAGCCGCGCCGGATCGAGTTCGCGCGACTCGGTGACCGCGTTCCACAGCGCATCGCCCGACGAGGACACCAGCAGCCGCGCGATCACCCCGCCCATGCTGTGGCCGACCAGCACGATGTCGCGCGAGGCCGGCGCCTGCCCGCCCGGATCGAAGTGCGCCAGCGTCTCGAGCACCAGCCGGCGGATCTCCGCCTGGTTCAACGCGATCGGCATGTTGGTCGGGTAGTAGACCTGCCAGACCTGGTAGTTCTGCCGCAGCGCCTCGTCGCCCATGATCTCGTTGGCGACGTTGACCCAGGCCTCCGGGCTGCTCGCTAGGCCGTGAAGCATCAGCACGATCCTGCGCTGCGGGTCGTAGGGCTGCATCAGGTACAGGTGCGGGCGCTCGATGCCGCGCTCGCGGCCCAGCAGCGTGCGCAGCGACTGCACCGCGAAGCCCGAGCGCGCCAGCCACAGCCCGTAGCCGGCGCTGAAGTTCGCCGCCAGCGGCACGGCCTGGCCGCGCAGCGCGATCGTGTCCTCGACATAGGGATCGTGCGCGCTGACCTGCACCTCGCGCATGGCCAGCACCGCCGCCGCGTCCTCGCCCGGGAAGCGGAACAGCACCGTCAGGCTCGGCGAGGGCATCTCGCTCCACGCCGGCGGCGGCCGCCGCCTGGCCGGCGCGTCGCCGGCGTCGGGCACCACCGGCGCGACGACCGCGACCGGATCGTCGGCCATCACCGCGACCAGTTCGGCGCCGAAGCCGTCGCGCCGGTAGATGCTGCGCAGGCCCTGGAACGCCAGCGACGACGCCGGCAGCAGTTCCTGCGGCATCGTCGTGCCCTCGGGCAGGCGCACGCCGGCCATGTCGAGGTGCAGCGTCCAGCCGGCGGCCTCGACCGGGCCGGTGTCGGCGGGATCGCCGGCCGGCGACGCGCTGCGGATGCGGGTGTCGAACAGCTGCGTCGACGCTTCCTGCACCGCCTGGTTGTACCAGTCGCGGACCTGGGTCTGGCGGTCCTCGAACGCGCGCTCGCCGGGCGTGCGGGCGGTGTGGAACAGGTAGGCGTAGGCGTGGCGCGCGGCCTCGAGCAGCGCCTGCAGGCGGGCGTCCGCGGTCGCCGGATCGACGGCCGCGCCGGCTTCCGGGCGCGGCAGTGCCAGCGCCTGCTGCAGCCACAGTTCCGACATCGCCGACAGCCGCCGCTCGTCGGCGATGCCGTCCACATCCGGCAGCGCGCGGATGCAGTCGACCGACGGCTGCGCGCAGGCGTCGGCATCGAGCCCGGCGACGCGGATCGTCTGCGCGGTCGCGGCGCTGAGGCGACCGGTCGTCAGGATGTCGCCGCGCTGCAGCGCGATGGTCTCGCCGGGCGTCATCGGCGCGACGGCAACCGACGGGCCGAACTCGCGCAGGATCGCGCAGCCGCCGAGCCCGGCCACCAGCAACGCGGCGACGACCGCGCGCCACGCCCAGCCGTGGAGACGCCCGCTCATGGCGCAGCCCCGGCCGTCGCGACGCCGGGCACGCCACGCCGGATCGCGTGCGGAAACTCGGCCGCCGGCCCGTCGAAGGCACGGGCGCGCGCGGTGATGCGACCGGCCGCGCGCAGCGTGGCCAGGTCGTAGCCCGGCACCAGGCCCTCGTGGTCGTAGGCGTAGCCGTCGAAATGGCCCGACAGCAGCAGCCGGTAGTCGAGCGGCAGCGTGGGCGCGATGCGCCGCGCCAGTTCGAACACGATCGTCGTGCAGTTGCTGGTCAGCGTGTTGTAGAACCGTGGCTGCCGCCGGATGCGCGCCGCCTCGTCGAGGTAGCCCAGGAACACCTCGCGCAGTTGCGCCGGCGGCACGTCGAGCCGGTAGAGATAGACGTCCTCGCCGCGCACGTTGCTGCGCACGCGCACGATGTCGTGCTCGTCGGCGGCCACCAGCACGGTCTCGAACTCCCGGAAGAAGCCGCCCACGGCCGAGAACGCCTCGTCGCGTTCCTTGCGGATCTCCAGCGAGAACACCAGCTGCCGGCCGTCGTCGAAGCCGAACGAGACCAGCGTGTGCGCGATGTGCGGGCCCATCCAGTACGACAGGATCAGGTCGGCCGACACCAGGCGGTCGAGATCGTAGGCCCGGGTCTCCCAGCGCACGGAGTAGTCGTCGTCGCTGCGCCAGTCGAAGTCGCGGACGTTGCGCAGCGTGACCCGGCTGCCGTCGACGTCGGCCTCGAGCAGCCGGGCGACGTCGTCGGCCCACAGCCGCGCGTGCGACGGCGTCAACGTCTGCCACCAGCCCAGCAGCATCAGCAGCGCGATGCCGCCGACCGCCGGCGCGATGCGTCCGGGACCGCGGGCCCGGCCGGGTCGCAGCGAGGCCAGCACCGCGACCGCCACCGCGAGCCAGGCCGCCAGCAGCGGCCATCGCCAGGGCGAGGGAGCCTGGTAGACCAGCGCGAACGCGCCCCAAGCCGCGACGAGCACGACCGCAACGGCCGCCATGGCGATGCCGAGGCGCCGCACGCGGGTGGCGCCTGGCGTCGGAGTCGGGGCGGGCGTGTCGGAATCGGCGGGCATCGTGGCTGCGAGGTGTGGCCTGCGCCGGCTATCGTATCCATATTTGAACCGGCAAGTACACTATTTGACCCGGCGCGGGACCGCGCGCCCGAGCGACGTTGAATGGGAACGGGCAGACGCCCGAGGAAAATCCGGCCGCCGACGCTGAACCCGACATGGCCCATTGCCGGCAACTAACGCAATTCCACGCAAACCACGACGCGGCGCCCACGCGCGGCGCGGAAGACTGGACGTGTCACTTCCGACCGACACAGGAGCTCCCCATGCGTCGCATCGCCCTACCGCTTGCGGCCGCCATGGCCTTCGCGTTCACCGCGTGCAGCAACGACGCGGACACCCCGGCCACTGGCCCGGCGCCGACCGACCCGGCCACCGCACCGCCACCGATGGAGTCGCAGACGCCGCCGCCCAGCGATCCTATGACGCCGCCGCCGACCGATCCGACGATGCCACCGACCGATCCGGTCGACCCGACGATGCCGCCACCGACCGATCCCACGATGCAGCCGCCGACCGATCCGACCACGACACCGCCGGCTACCCCACCGACCGACAACCAGGATTCGACGACCGAGATCTGATCGCCGGTCCCGCCTGATCCGGTTCGACGCGCAGCAGGCGCGCTCTCTCTCCAACCGGTCTTGCCGCCCGTGCTGTCACGGGCGGCTTTTTGTTGGTCTTCTCCCCAATTCGGCGACGCGCAGGACGCGCGATGCCGGTCTCAGCCCGGCCAGGCAACGCGTTCGAGGCGCTACGCGCGCAGGGGGCACCGACACACCGTCAGCGCGAGGCTGCGCCCCGTGCATCGTCGCTGACGACCCGCCGCGCGCGGAATTCGCTGTCGGCGTCCCACTGCGGCCAGTCGGCCGAGTTCGCGAGCGCTGCCGCCAGGCGGTAGACCGTGCGCGTGTCGGCGGTCGGCCCCGCCATGTCCCAGCTCGCATCGAACGCGTCACCGGGCTGGTGGTAGCGATGCGCAAAATAGTCCGCGCGCGCCGCCTTGCCGCCGTCCACGCCGCCGTCGAGCTGGTCCATGCCCGGACCGATCGTCAGCGCCGGCACGCCGGCCTGGGCGAACGCGAAATGGTCGGCGCGGTAGAACAGCCCGGCCTCGAGGTTCGGGTCGGGCGACCACGTGCGGCCGTCGACTGCGGCCGCGGCGACGAGGTCGCGCTCGAGCGACACGCGGCCGTTGCCCCAAGACGAAATGTCGCGGGTCTCGCCGTCCGGGCTCCACATCTCCATGTTCAGCACCGCAGCCGTGGTCTCGAGCGGACGCAGCGGATTGGCCGCGTAGTACGTCGCGCCGAGCAGCCCGTTCTCCTCGGCGGTCAGCGCGATGAACTGCAGCGTGCGCGCCGGGCGCGGCCCGGCGGCGAACACGCGCGCCAGTTCGATCAGCGACGCGATCGCGGTCGCGTTGTCGACCGCGCCGTTGATGATCGCATCGCCGCTCGCGTCGGGCTGACCGATGCCGAAGCTGTCCCAGTGGCCCGACAGCACCACCGTCTCGTCGGGCCGCGACGCGCCCGGCAACACGCCGACGACGTTATGGCTGGTCACGCGTTCGCGGCGCACGTCGAAGGCGATGTCCAGGCGCGCGTCGCCGAGCGCGCCGCCGCGGAAACCGGGCTGCTGCGCGCGCCGCTTCTCGGCCTCGAAGTCGAGCCCGGCATCGGCGAACAGCCGCACCGCGACCTCGTGCTGCATCCAGCCACGCATCGGCAGGTGATGGGCCTGGGCATCGGCGCGGACGATGTCGTACTGCGGGCCGGCGCGGCCGTTGCGCACCGTCGCCCACGGGTACGACGCCGGTTCGGTCTCGTGGACGATCAACACGCCCGCCGCACCGCGCCGCGCGGCCTCCTCGTACTTGTAGGTCCAGCGGCCGTACCAGGTCAGCGCGCGCCCGCCGAAGCGGCCCGGCGCCTCGGTCTCGAAGTCCGGGTCGTTGATCAGCACCACGACCAGCTTGCCGGCGACGTCGAGGCCGGCGTAGTCGTCCCAGTCGAGCTCGGGCGCGGTGATGCCGTAGCCGGCGAACACGACCGGCAGGTCGGCAAGGTCCACGCGCCCGCCCGAACGCAGGGTCTCGACCGCGATGTCGTCGCCGTTCGCCAGCGCCCGTGCCTGGCCGCCGACGCGCAGCCGTGCCTCGACCGGGCCGGCGATCGCGCTGCGCCCGAGTTCGACCGCCTGGGTCCAGCCGCCGTCGTCGCCGCCCGCCGACAGCCCGGCCTGCGCGAACTGCTCGGTGAGGTAGGCGATCGTCCTGCGCTCGCCCTCGGTGGTCGGCGCGCGGCCCTCGAACTCGTCCGAAGCCAGCACCGACAGATGGCGCGCGAGATTGTCCGCGACGATGCCGCCACCGGGCACGTCGGCGGCGGCGGCCGGTGCGGCAGCGACCGGCGCGGTCTGCGCCTGCGCGGGCGGGCCGGCGAGCGACAGCGCCAGGGCGAGGGACAGGATGGCGAGGGGGGCGGCGCTTCGGGGCATCGGCAGGATCCGGACGTGGGGTCGGGCCATCATGCCGCAACTGGCCGGAGCCCCTGCCACCGGATACAGTGGACGACGGTCCCCCGACAGGAGTTTTCCATGTCCCGACGCATCCGCGTTCCGCTGCCCCGGCCCCTGCTGGCCGCCCTGCTGGTGCCGGCGTTCGCGTTGGCCGCCTGCACACCCGCGCACGACGAGGGCTTCGAGGAGGAACCGCCCGCGGCCGACGTCGCCGACGCCGACACCGGTGCCGGCAGTGCGATCGAGACCGAGGCGGCAGCCGGCGACCCCCCGGCCGAAAGCGTCGCCGGGGTCACGCCCTGCGATACCGAGGCCGTCCAGGGCCTGATCGGCCAGCCCGGCAGCGAGGCGCTCTACGAGAAGGCCAGGCAGGACGCCGGCGCCCGGCAGCACCGCGCGATCGGCCCGGGCGACGCGGTGACGCTGGATTTCCGCGAGGACCGGTTGAACATCGACCTCGACGCCGAGGGCCGGATCACCGGATTCCGCTGCGGCTAACGCCGCGGCGCGGCGATCGCGGTCAGCGATCGTCGCGCTTGCGGAAGTCGACCGGTTGCGGCTCGGGCCGGCTGCTCCAGCGTCCCTCGCTGTAGCGTTCGCAATCGCGCGACACCGGCTCGCCCGGCCGGTCGGGCCGGCTGGCGCACAACGGGTCGGCATCGACTGCGGCGTTGGTGTCGCGATAGTCCGTCGTGCCGCAGGCGGCGAGCGGCAGTGCCGCTGCCAGGATCCACAGGGTGCGCATGGGTCGTGACTCGTTCGGATGACCGGCCCGACGATCGCAGGGCCGCGATACCGGTGCAAGGCCGGCGCCTGCGGCCCTGCGTCCTCCGACGCGCGCCGGGCTCAGCGGCGGCTGGCGACCAGCCGGCCGACATCGACGGCCAGCTGCTCGACCGCATCGCCGAAGCGGCCGTGGCCGCCGCTGGCATAGGCCGTCTGGCCCTGGGCCAGCGAACCGGCGACGCCCGCCGCGACATCGCGCGCCTGCGCCAGCGCGCCGCCGAAATCGCGGTCGAGCGCGGACACCGCATCGGCCGCGCTGCCGAAGTCGCCGCGGGCGATGCCGCCCATCACCTCGCCTGCCGCGGCGCGCACGTCGCTGAGCGAACGCGCGATCGCGCCGATGTCGCCGATGTCCGGCGCACGGCCGTTGGTCAGCGCGCCGCTGGCCAGGCCGGCCAGTGCGTCCTGCACCGAGGCGCCGGCACCGGGGATCCCACGGGTCAGCTGGTCCACTGCCAGGTTCGCCAGCGGCTGCATCGCCGCCGGCACGTTCTCGGCGATCGCGTCGCGTGCGACCTCGCCGAGGCTGCCGCCGACCAGCCCGTTCACCACGCCCACGACCGCGCCGGGCAGGCCGCCGGTGAGCATGCCGACCACTGCGGCCCCGACGATGCCCTGCAGGTCCTTGGCATCGATGCCGAGCGCGCCGGCCAGGCCGTCGAGCGCGTTGTCGAGGCCCAGCGCATCGGTCGCGGTGCCGAGCGCGTTGCCGATCGCCTCGCCGAGCGCATCGACCGCCGCACCGAGCGCATCGGCCGCGGCGCCGAGCGCATCGCTGGCGGCCGCGCCGCCGTCGAGCCCGCCTGCGCCGTTCCCACTGCCGGCGCCGCCGACGCCGTCGCTGCCATCGCTCATCGGATGTCTCCCGGATCGGACATGCCCCGATGCTGGCCCCTCGGCGCCCGCGGGTCAGCTGGTGCCGACCCCAGGTCGGGTGCGCCGCAGCGCGACTCCGGTCACGGTTTCGCGTCCAGGCCGCGCCACGGCAGGTGCGCAGGTCCGACACGTCCGCGAGTCCGGCGCTGATGCGGCGACGACGGCGCGCCGGCTATCGTGCCGGCCCGATGACAGCCGATGGAGCCATCCCGATGCGTCGAGCCCTCCTCCCGATGGCCGCCTGCGCGGCGCTCGCGGTCGCCGTCTACGCCCAGGCCGCTCCGCAGCAGCCAGCCGGGTCAGGCGTCGCGCCCCCGGCGCCGGCGGATGCGCGTGCCGGCGACGCCGATCCGGGTGCGACGGCAGCGACACCAAAGCGGTCCGGGCGCTACGCGCTGCAGGGCCTGCACACCGCCGAGCTCGAACTGGGACCGGCCGCGGACGGCGCACAGTGGGACGTGATCCTGCGCGGCGGCGGCGCGGCGGTCGACGGCGCGGGTGCGGCCGCCGACTGCGAGCTGCATGCGCGCGGCCCGTTGCAGGACGGGGGCATCGCGGCCGACGTGCTGCCGTTCGAGGGCGAGACGATGTCGGTGACCGCCGCCGACCTGCAGCGCGCGCCCGCGACGGTGACCGTCCGCTTCGACGGCGGCGATGCGCTCGTCGCGACCGACTTCGCGCTGTGCAGCGACGCTGCGGACTTCGACGGGCGCTATCGTCGCACCGAGTGACCGGAACGCCCGGCGGAGACGCTAGCGCCCGGCCTGCAGTGCGTCGAGGATGCGGCGCCCCGCACGACCGTCGTCGGGCGACAGCCCCAGCCGGCGCTGCTCGGCCTGGATCGCGCGTCGCGTCGCGGTGCCGATCATGCCGTCGACCTCGCCGATGTCGTGGCCGCGCGCCACCAGCAGCGTCTGCAGTTCCCGGCGCTGGGCGCGCGAGAGGCCCGGATCGTCGGTCGGCCATGCCGCGACGAGCCCCGTGCCGCCGCGCAGCCGGTCGGCCAGCAGCGCGATCGCCAGCGCGTAGCTCTCGGCCGCGTTGTACGAGTAGATGGCGTCGTAGTTGCGCAGCACCAGGAACGCCGGCCCCGTCGCGCCGGTGGGCGCGATCACCGCGGCGCGCGTGTCGCCGGCCGGCAATGCGCCGCCGTCGACGCGCACGATGCCGCGCGCGGCCCAGTCGGACACCGGCCGTCGGTTCGTGCGCCCGGCCTGCGCGATCGCGAATCCGGCCGGCAGCCTGACCTCGTAGCCCCAGGGCTGGCCGGTCCGCCAGCCGGCGCGCGCGAGGTAGTGCGCCGTCGAGGCCAGCGCGTCGGGGATGCTGTCGACCAGGTCGCGGCGCCCGTCGCCGTCGAAGTCCACGGCGATGCGCGCGTAGGTGCTCGGCATGAACTGGGTGTGGCCGAACGCGCCGGCCCAGGACCCGGTCAGGCCGGGATCGCGCAGGTCGCCGGCGTGCAACAACTTGAGCAGCGCGAGGAATTCGCCGCGGAAGAACGGCTGGCGGCGGCCGTTGCAGGCCAGCGTCGCCAGCGACACGCGCAGCGGTCGCTTGCCCGAGATACGGCCGTAGTCGCTCTCCACGCCCCAGACCGCGACGACCGTCTCGGCATCGACGCCGTGCTGCGCGGCCACCCGCGCCAGCAGGTCGCGGTGCTCGGCCAGCATCGCGCGGCCATCGGTCACGCGCTGCTCGTCCACCAGCCCGGCCAGGTAGTCCCACAGCGGCGTGGTGAACTCGGGCTGGGCGTCGAGCAGCGGCAGCACGCTCATGTCCGGCTGCAGGTCGGCGGTCAGGCGGTCGAAGGCCTCGCCGGGAATGCCCTGCCTGGCCGCATCGCCGCGGATCCCGGCCAGGCAGCGCGCGAACGCGGCGGCATCGGCCGGAGGCGGCGGTGCGGCCGCCGAGACGGCGCCGACGGCGCCCAGCAGCGCGAACACCATGGCAGTACGGAGACGGGTCTTCATCGGCGGGGCTCCTGGACGGGACGGCGATGCCACTGTGCACGAGCGCAGGCGCGCTGCGGGCGTCGCACCGGCATCGGTTTCATGCGTGGCTCAGCGGCCAGCGGTGCGGCGACGCGGCACGCGACGGCGAGCACCACGCGCCGGGTCCGGCCTTATGCCACGTCGCCGTCGACGTAGTACCAGTGGCCGTCCTCGCGCACGAAACGACTGCGTTCGCGCATGCGCACCGCACTGCCGCCGCCCACGCGGTAGCGCGCGACGAACTCGACTTCGGCGCGGTCGTCGCCGAGCGCATCGGACGCGAGCACGTCCAGGCCCAGCCAGACCGGCTGCGGGCCGGTGAGGTCGAGATCGGCGGGCCGCGTGCGCGGATGCCAGCTCGCCCACAGGTAGTCGGCATCGTGGCGGACGTAGGCGCTGTAGCGCGCGCGCATCAGCGTTTCGGCATCGGGCGCCGGCGTGCCGGCATGGAAGACGCCGCAGCATTCGGCGAAGGACAGGCGGCGGCCGCAGGGGCAGGCCGCGGTGGACGGGAGATCGGGAACGGGCATCGCGCCATTGTGCAAGCGCGGCCTGCGGATCGCGAGCCTGCCGTGTCGGGCGGACGCGGTCGCGCGCATGGCACCGGCCTCACATCCAGCCGGTCGCGGCCAGCGACACCGCCTCGCCATCGCCGATGACGAAGTGGTCGAGCACGCGCACGTCGACCAGCGACAGCGCCTGGCGGATTGTGCTGGTCACCGTGCGGTCGGCGCCGCTCGGGCGGTTGCTGCCGCTGGGATGGTTGTGGCCGACGATGATGGCCGCGGCGTTGTGCGCGAGCGCGCGCCGTGCGAGTTCACGCGGATACACCTCGGCGTTGTCGATCGTGCCCTGGAACACTTCCTCGAACGCCAGCGCACGGTGCCGGGCGTCGAGGTAGAGCACGGCGAAGACTTCGTGGGGCAGGCCGCGCAGGCGCTGGGTGAAGTAGCGACCGGCGGTGCCGGGATCGGTGATCGTCTCGCCGCGTTCGAGGGTCTGGGCCAGCACCCGGTTGCCCACTTCGAGCGCGGCGCTCAGGCAACTGGCGCGCGCCATCCCCAGGCCCGGCAGTTGCGCGAGCCCTTGCGGCCCGCGTTCGAGCAGCGCGCGCAGCGAGCCGTGGTCCTTGAGCAGACGGCGGCCGGTCGCCACTGCGTCCATGCCGCGCAGGCCCGAGCCCAGGAAGATCGCCAGCAACTCCGCGTCCGACAGGGCACCGGCGCCGCGCGCAAAGAGTTTTTCGCGCGGTCGCTCGCTCTTGGGCCATTTCGATATGTGCATGGTCGCTTCCGTGTGGAAGCCGGCACCGGCGGCGGACGCGACGAGGGGCGTTCCGGGGAGGCAGGCCGCCGGTGCCGGCGGGACCTGTATTGCAGCGTCCCGGCGACGACGCGCGCAGCCGGCGGCCCACGCGGCTTCGGGTAAGCTGTCGTTCGATTTTCCGGTAGGGCTTCCCCGAGCATGGCTGGCGCGTCGACCTCGCTGCATGGGCAGCGCATCCTGCTGTGCGTGTGCGGCGGCATCGCCGCCTACAAGGCGGCCGATCTCGTCCGGCGGCTGCGCGATGCCGGGGCCCAGGTACGCGTGGCGATGACCGACGGCGCGCAGCGGTTCGTCTCGGCCGCGACGTTCCAGGCGGTGTCCGGCGAGCCGGTGCGCACCACGCTGTGGGATCCCAGCGCCGAGGCCGCGATGGGGCATATCGAACTGGCGCGCTGGGCCACGCGCGTGGTCGTGGCGCCGGCGACCGCGAACACCCTGGCCAAGCTCGCCCACGGCTTCGCCGACAATCTGGTGACCACGCTGTGCCTGGCGACGACCGCGCCGCTGACCGTGTGCCCGGCGATGAACCACCGCATGTGGCTGCACCCGGCCACGCAGGCCAACCTCGCGCTGCTGCGCGAGCGCGGCGCGCAGGTCGTGGGCCCGGACGACGGCCCGCTGGCCGAGGGCGAATCGGGCCCCGGCCGGCTCGCCGAGCCGGCGGCGATCGTCGCGGCGCTGCCGGCATGAGCGCGTCCCTCGCCGGCCGTCGCATGGTCGTGAGCGCCGGTCCGACCTACGAGGACCTCGACCCGGTGCGGTTCCTGGGCAATCGCAGCAGCGGCAAGATGGGCTTCGCGGTCGCTGCCGCGGCAGCGCGCGCCGGCGCCGACGTGCTGCTGGTCGCCGGCCCGGTGCACCTGCCCACGCCCGACGGCGTGGCGCGCGTGGACGTACGCTCGGCCGCACAGATGCACGCGGCGGTGTTCGACGCGTTGCCGGCCGACGTCTACGTGGGCGCGGCCGCGGTCGCCGACTTCACCCCGGCCCAGGTCGCGCCCTCGAAGATCAAGAAGCGCCCCGGCGAAGATGGCCTGACGCTGCACCTGGTGCGCACGCGCGACATCCTCGCCGAGCTCGCCGCCGATGCGCGCCGCCCGCGGCTGGTCGTCGGCTTCGCCGCCGAGACCGACGACGTCGACGGCAACGCCCGCCATAAGCTCGCCGCCAAGCGCGTCGACCTGGTCGCGGCCAACCGCGTCGGCATCGCCGGCAGCGGGTTCGAGGGCGACGACAACACACTGCTGGTGCACGACGCGGCCGGCCAGCGCCGGTTCGGGCCCGGCCCCAAGACCGCGATCGCGGCCGAGCTGGTCGCGCTGATCGCCCAACGCCTCGTTCCGGAGCCGCCATGAGCCACATCCTCGACGTCCGCGTGCTCGATGCCCGTTTCGGGCAGCAGTGGCCGCTGCCCGCCTACGCCACCGAGGGCAGCGCCGGCCTCGACCTGCGCGCCGCGCTCGACGAGCCGCTGGCGCTGCTGCCCGGCGATGTCGCGCTGGTGCCCTCGGGCCTGGCGATCCACATCGGCGATCCGGGCCTGTGCGCGGTCGTGCTGCCGCGCTCGGGGCTGGGCCACAAGCACGGCATCGTGCTGGGCAACGGCACCGGCCTGATCGACGCCGACTACCAGGGGCCGCTGATGATCAGCGTCTGGCATCGCGGCAAGGATGCCTTCACCATCGAGCCGGGCGACCGGATCGCGCAGCTGGTGCTGCTGCCGGTCGTGCGCGCCACGCTCAACGTGGTGGATACGTTCGTGGACACCGCGCGCGGGGCCGGGGGATTCGGGCATTCGGGCGTGCGCTGATAGGGGTAGGCGATGCGCGAGAAGGATCCGCAGCGGACACGCGAACTGATGGCGCAGCTGCGGCCCGCGGCCCCGGCGCTGGCCGCCGTGCTGGCGCTGCTGGCCCTGTGGTGCGCCTGGCACGGGGTGCGGCAGCTGCAGGCCGGACAGCGCGGCGCCAGCGTCGAGCAGGCACGCGACGCGGCGGTCGATGCGACGTCGCAGGCGCTGCAGGCCGAGCTGCGGCGCATGGGCGAGCGCCTGGCCAGCGCACCGGTGCAGCGCGCGCTCGCCGCCGGCGACCTCACCGCCGCAGGCACGTCCCTCGGCGACGGCTGGCCGGGCGCGACCGCCGCCGCGGTGGTGCCGCGCGACCTGCGCAGCGAGTACGACGCGCTCGGCGACGGCCGCTTCGGCCGGCTGGCAGCGCTCGAGGGCGCGCTCGCCGCCGGCGCGCCGGTGCTGACGGTCGCCGGTGGCCCGCCCGGGCCGCGGGTGCTGGTCACCGCGCCGGCGCGCGCGGGCGAGCGGCTGGCGGGCGTGGCGATCGTCGAGCTTCCGCTCGACCATGCGACCGCGGGCCTGGCGGCCGCGGAGGTCGACCCGGCGACCTACGTCGCGCTGCGCCAGGGCAGCCACACGATCCTGGCGCGCGGCGAGGCCGCGCTGTCGAACGTCGCCGAGCGCCTGGGCCGACCGGTGCCCGGCACGCAATTGCGGATCGTCGCGGCCGCGCCGCACGTCGGCGCGCCCCCGTTCGGGCTCCGGGCGCTGCCGCTGTTCGCGCTCGCGATCGCGCTGCTGGCGCTGGCCTGGGCCGCCTGGGCGCTGCCACGGCGACGATGGACGCAGGACGCCGGCGCCGAGCCCGACGCCGCGCCGACGCTGGCCCAATCGCTGGCTGCGGACCGCAACGACCGCGACGCACCGACGCCCGCACGGACCGCTGCGCCACGCCCGGCACCGCCCGGGCTGGATGCCGGCATCTTCCGAGCCTACGACATCCGCGGCATCGTCGGGCGCTCGCTCGATGCCGGCGCCGCCGAACGCATCGGTCGCGCGATCGGCACGCTGATGCACGAGCGCGACCTCGACGAGATCGTCGTCGGTCGCGACGGCCGGCTGTCGGGCCCCGAGCTCATCGCCGGCCTCGTCGCGGGGCTGCGCGCGAGCGGGCGCAACGTGGTCGACATCGGCCTGGTGCCGACGCCGTTGACCTACTTCGCCGCCTACCACCTGCGCACCGGATGCTGCGTGTCGGTCACCGGCAGCCACAACCCGCCCGAGTACAACGGCTTCAAGATCGTCGTCGGCGGCGACACGCTGTCGGGCGAGGCGATCGCCGACCTGCACGCGCGCATCGCCGCCGACCGGCTGTACGCCGCGCCGGTGCCGGGCGGCCTGGTCGAACGCGACGTGGCCGACGACTACGTCCGGCGCATCGCCGACGACATCCAGATCGCACGGCCGCTGAAGGTCGTCGTCGACGCCGGCAATGGCGCGGCGGGCGAGTTGGGCCCGCGCGTGCTCGAGGCGATCGGCGCCGACGTGGTCGCGCTGCACTGCGAGATCGACGGCACCTTCCCGCACCACCATCCCGACCCGAGCGAACCGCGCAACCTGGCCGACCTCATCGATGCCGTGCAGCGCGTCGGCGCCGACCTGGGCGTCGCGTTCGACGGCGACGGCGACCGGCTGGGCGTGATCACCGCGACCGGTGCGACGATCGATGCCGACCGCCTGCTGATGCTGTTCGCGGCCGACCTGCTCGAACGCAACCCCGGCGCGATGATCGTCCACGACGTCAAATGCACCGGGCGGCTGACCGGCCACGTGCTGCGCCATGGCGGCAGCCCGTTGATGTGGAAGACGGGCCACTCGCTGATCAAGGCCAAGATGCGCGAGACCGGCGCCGAGCTGGCCGGCGAGATGAGCGGCCACTTCTTCTTCGCCGAGCGCTGGTTCGGCTTCGACGACGGCATCTACGCCGCGGCGCGGTTGCTGGAGATCCTCGCGCTGCATGCCGATCCGACCGCCACGCTCGACGCACTGCCGGCCGGCGTGTCGACACCCGAGCTCAAGGTCGAGGTGCCCGGCGGCGATCCGCATGCGTTCGTGGCCCGATTCCTGGCGCAGGCCGCGTTCGACGGCGCCCGGCTGTCGACGATCGATGGCTTGCGCGCGGACTGGCCCGATGGCTGGGGCCTGGTGCGTGCGTCGAACACGACCCCGGTGCTGGTGCTGCGCTTCGATGCCGACGACGCGCCGGCCCTGGCGCGGATCCAGCAGCTGTTCCGCGAGCGCCTGCTCGCGGTCGAACCGGATCTGACGCTGCCGTTCTGAGGCCTGCCGGGCGCGACACGCGGGCCCGGGCGCAGCGTGTTGACCGCGAATCGCCGCCGACGGACAGCCCGGCACCGGCAGCGCACTTGCCGATGGCCGGTCGCCGACCCCGCGACGCGGCCGATGCCGACACGCGCGCGGCCGCCCGGCCGATGCCCGCGCCCCACGGCCGGACCGATGCTGGCGGCACGCCGTTGCCGGAGCATTCCGATGCCGTTGCCGATCCGCCTGTCCGTCCTGATTCTGCTGTGCGCCGGCTGCCTGCCGGGTACCGCCCCGGCGCAGCCCGCACCCGGCAACCTCATGCTCGCGACCGAGCTGCACGGCGAGATCGATGTCGGCGCCTACTACGTCAGCGAGAAGCTCGACGGTGTGCGCGGGCGCTGGGACGGCCGGGCGCTGTGGACGCGCGGCGGCCATCGCATCGCGGCGCCGGACGCGTTCACGCACGGCTGGCCCGCGGTGCCGATGGACGGCGAACTGTGGATCGCGCGCGGCCGGTTCGAGGACGCGAGCGCGCTGGTGCGCGGCGCCGATCCGTCTGACCCGCGCTGGCACGCCCTGCGGTTCATGGTGTTCGACCTGCCCGCCCATCCCGGTCCGTTCTCCGCACGCGTCGCGGCGATGCGGCGGCTGGTCGCCGATACCGCGCATCCGCAGCTCGATGCCGTCGTGCAGGCGCGGCTGGCGTCACGGGCCGCGCTCGACGCGCGGCTGGCGGACGTCGTCGCCGGCGGCGGCGAAGGCCTGATGCTGCATCACCGCGACGCCCGCTACGGTGGCGGCCGCAGCCCTTCGCTGCGCAAGCTCAAGCCGTTCGACGACGCCGAGGCGCGGGTCGTCGGCCACACCCCGGGCCGGGGCAAGTACGCCGGCATGGTGGGCGCGCTCGTCGTCGAGCATTCCGACGGCCGGCGCTTCCGCATCGGCAGCGGCCTGCGCGATGCGCAGCGTGCCGACCCGCCCGCGATCGGCAGTTGGGTGACCTATCGCCATACCGGCGTCACCAGCACCGGGCTGCCGCGGTTCGCGCGCTTCCTGCGGGTGCGCGACGACGAACCGCCGGGCCCGCCCCGGCCTGCTGCGTCCGGGCCGGCGCCGTGACCGGCGCCGGCACGTGGCATGCCGCGGCGACGGGCGCGCGCCACGCCGACGCATCCGATGGGGCGCATCGCGCGCAGCGCGGTGAAGGACGCCTAGGGCAGCGGGCCGTCGTCGCGGCGGTCCAGGTACGCCCGGGCCCAACGGTCGGCGACCTTGCCGGCCGCCTCGCGTCCGCCGAGGCCGAAGGCCAGCGCGACGGCGACCGCCACCGCGCCCAGCACCAGGCCGAACGCGAGGTTGACGATGTCGTCGGCGATGCCCATCGCGCGCAGGCCCATCGCGATCACCAGGCCCAGGATCGCGACGCGGGCGATGCGCGACAGCCCGACGGCGTGGCCGGGATTGGCACGCTGGATCGCGCGCGCGGCGAGGTCGGCCAGCCAGTAGCCCACGACCAGGATCACGCCGCCGAGCAGGATGTCGCCGCCGAAGGCGATGAACGTCGCCAGCAGGTCGCGCACGCCGCTGAAGCCCAGCCGGTGCGCGGCCTCGACGGTCGCGAACAGCAGGATGAAGAACAGGGCGACACGGCCCACGAAGGCGGACAGGCCGTCGCCGGCCCGCGGCACGGTCACCGGCGAGACCGGCGGGATCGGCGTGGTGTCGATCGGCCGCCCCGGCCCGGGCGCGCCAGCCGCGGCGATCGGGTCGGCCGTCGCCAGCGCCGCGTCCACCGGCGCGGGCGTGGCCGGCGTCGTGCCGAACGCGTCGCCCAGCCCCAGGCGCGCGGGCAGCCGGTCGAACCCGAGGTTCTCCAGCAGGCGGGTCAGCAGGCCGGCGACGAACCGGCCCAGGAACCAGGCGACGATCAGGATCAGCGCCGCGGCCAGGATGTTGGGCACCGCGGTCAGGAACAGCCCGAGCATCTCGCCGGCCGGCTCGGAGATCGCGCGGATCGCGAGCGCATCGAGCGCGGCGATCAGCGTCGGCACGATGACCAGGATGAAGGCCAGCGTGCCGCCCAGCTGCGACAGGCGCACGCCCTCGGTCACCTGCTCGCGGTTGCTGAAGCGGTCGATGCCGGTTGCGGCCAGCAGGTTGGTCACCAGGCCGCGGAGCACCTTGGCGACGAGCCAGCCGACCAGTCCGATCACGACCGCGGCGAAGACGTTGGGCAGCATCGAAGTGACCTGCGCGGTCATCTGCGACAGCGGCGCCATCAGCCCCTCGACGCGCAGCGCGCCGACGATCGCCGGCAGGAACAACAGCAGCACCAGCCAGTAGACGACGTCGCCGAGCACGGCCGAGATCGGTCGCACGCCGGCCGACTCGGACAGTTTCTCGTCCCACCGCCCGGCCGCCATCAACCGGTTGATGCCCGCGCGCAGCACCGTCGCCAGCAGCCAGGCGACCAGCGCGAGCACGCCGGCGAGGATGATCCTGGGCAGGTAGAGCATGACCTCGGCCACGAGCGCCGAGAACGGCCCGTAGAGGCCGTCGAAGCGCAGCACGCTGAACACGCCGATCAACGCGATGATGATGACGAACCAGAACCCGATCGATGCGGCCACCCGCACGATGTCGATCTGCGAGGCGGTCTGCGCGTTGACGCGTTCGTTGAGGCGCAGGCGGGTCAGGCCGCTGCGGATCAGGCCGCGTACGAACAGCGCGACGATCAGGCCGACCACCAGGACAGCGATCGCGCCCAGGACGGTCGGCAGGTAATGGCCCAGGCTCAGTTCGAGTTGCCGGGCGAGCGTGTTGGGTTGCATGGGCGTCTCTCCTCGCAGGGATGCGGGCGGCCCGCATCGCGTCGATGGCACCGGCAGCGCGGTCGGGCGCCGCCCGTGGCGGAAGGCGCGGCGGCGAGGAGATCGCACGGTCGTGCGACGGTGCAGCAGGATCGATCCCCTGCCGGGGCGATGACGGGTGGCGGCATCGCCGGAACCGGGCCACACGCAGTCTGGTGAACGCCGCGTCGGCTTCCGGTGAACGGAGGGCAACCCGAGGCGATCGAGGCGGCAGGCATCGTCGCCGTGCCCGGAGGCCACGCGACCTGCGTCATCGCACCGCGGCAGCCCGCAGCCGGCGCCCGGGGCGCGAGACGCCCACGACCGCCCGGCGCCTCGAGGCCGCGACGGCGAACCGGCACCCAGCGGTCAGCAGGCGCGCTCCTTGGCGAACGGATTGAGCCGGCGCACCCAGCTGTCGCCGCAGTCGATGTCCACCGGTTCGGGTTCGACCGGCTTGGCGGGCGCACGGGCCGCGGCCTGGGCGCGCTGGCGTTCTGCGAGCTTCTCGCGGATGCGCGGCATCGCCGCGAGCGCGGCCCGCTCGCCCTGCAGGATCGCCGCGTTGCGCTGCTCGAAGCTCGCCGGTCCGATGTCGTTGACCTGCGGCCGGATCACCACGTCCGCCCGCGCCAGCTCCTGGCGCCCGAGGTTCTGGCCCATGATCGCGATCGACTGGTTGACGATGCCCAGCATGCTGCCGGGCGTGCTGCCGCTGGCCTTGCTGGAGATGTCGACCGCGATCACCAGGTCGGCGCCGAGCTGGCGGGCCGCGTCCACCGGCACCGGGCTCACGACGCCGCCGTCGACGTAGTGGCGGTCGCCGATCTTCACCGGCTCGAACACGCCCGGTACGCTGCTCGACGCGCGCACCGCCTGCCCGGTGTTGCCGCGCACGAACACGATGCGATCGCCGGTCTCCAGGCGCGTGGCGACCGCCGCGAACGGGATCGGCATGCGGTCGATCGTGCGGTTGCCGACCTCGCGGTTGACGTAGTCCTGCAGCGCGACGCCCTGTACCAGGCCGCCGGAGAACAGGCGCACGTCGCGGATGCTCGATTCGTCGAGCGCGACTGCGCGTTCCTGCATGCGGAACGGATCCATGCCGCTGGCGTAGAGCGCGCCGACGACGCTGCCGGCGCTGGTGCCGGCGACGACGTCGGCCTTGATACCGTTGGCCTCGAGCATCTTGATCACGCCGATGTGCGCGAAACCCTTGGCCGCGCCACCGCCCAGCGCCAGCCCGATCCGCACCGGCGGCGTCTTCGTCGCCGGTGCGGCGGTCGCCTGCGGGGGAACCGCGGGCGTGGGCCTGATGGTGTCGCGCCCGCACGCGGTCGCCAGCATCGCCACGGCGCACAGGGCGAACGTCAGCCGTGGCGCACGGCGCGGGACGGGAAACGACGGCGGGCGTGGACGCATGACGACGGCATCGAGGGGGACGAGGCGCGAGGATACCTGCGCGGCGCCCCGCCTCGCTTGGACCCCGGCTGAAACGGCGGCGGCCGCCAGCCGACGCGTGCGCATCGCCGCGCAGGGCCGGTATACGAACGACGCGGCCGGTCCCGGGAAGGGGCCGGCCGCGTCGGGAGCCTCCGCAAAAACGACGCCGTCGGTGCGACGCCGGGCTGCGGACTCAGCCTTCGTCGGCGCCTCCGGCGGTGGCCCGACCGCGCGAGGCGGCGGCCGAACGCTCACGCGCGGCCGCATTGCCGGCCTCGATCCTGCGCGAGTTGCCCTGGATCGCGCCGTTCGCCTGCTTCTTGCGGTACTGCCGCGCCGCGACCCAGACCAGCCCCAGGCCGATGGCACTGGCCGCCACGATCGCCGGGTTGCGTCGCAGGAACCCGCCGGCCACCTTGGCACCGGTGCGCGCCGCGCCGACCGTCAGGCCGGTCTTGAGCCACTTCTCCGCCGTGCCCGGAATCGCGTGGCGCAGGCTGTCACCTGCCTGGCCGACCAACGACACGGCCTTGTCGGACAGCGCTTCGAACTTGCTCATCGTGGACTCCTGGAATGGGACGGGGGAAATGCGGCCAGTCTGCGACCGCCACCGTCGATCCGGTGTGATCGGATGGGCGGCGCCCGGCGGCGTTCAACCGGCGTTGCGGACCGGGGCTGCACGGCCCGTGTGGCCCCCGCGGCCTAGGTGCCTCTCGGCTTCGCGCGATGGGTCGCGGGGGCGTTCCAAGGGTCTTCTGGCCGCGCCATGCAGACCCGGCAGTTGCGGCCATGCCGCACCGTCGCCACGGGTCCGGATCCCGCGGCCGCTAGGTGCCCCTCGGCTTCGCGCGATGGGTCGCGGGGGCGTTCCAGGGGTCTTCTGGCCACGGATGCTTCGGATACCGCCCCTTCATCTCCTTCCGCACCTCGGGATACGTGCGTTCCCAGAACCCCTGCAGGTCGCGGGTCACCTGCAGCGGCCGCCCGGCCGGCGACAGCAGGTGGATCGTCAGCGGCACGCGGCCGTCGGCGATCGTCGGCGTCTCGGCCAGTCCGAACAGCTCCTGCAGCTTGACCGCGAGCACCGGCGGCCGCGGCGTGCCGTCGACCTCGAGGCCGTAGTCGATCGCGCGCGCCTGGCCGGACGGCACCGCGATCCGCACCGGCGCCAGCCGGTCGAGCTGCTGGCGCTGCGGCCAGTCGAGCCGGCCCTGCAGCGCCTGCGCGAACGCGTCCGCGTCCAGCGCGTCGAGCCGCGTGCAGCCGGCGAACGCCGGCGCCAGCCAGGCCTCGCGGGTGGCCAACAGCGCGGCGTCCGACAGGTCCGACAGGCCGAGCTCGGGCATCCACGCCCGCAGGCCCTCGACGCGCGCCTGCCACTGGCGCAGGCCGTCGCGCCAGGGCAGCGCCTCGAGCCCGAGCTCGCCGACCGCGTCGCTGAGCGCACGCGCGGCCTGCGCCGGATCGACCCGGCCGTTGGGCCGTGCGTCGAGCACGATGCCGTCGAAGCGCTGCACGCGCATGCCCACCAGCGCGCGCCGGCCGGCGTCCCAGTGGGTCTCGTCGGCGACGACGAAGCGTCCGGGCCAGGCCCGGCGCAGCTGCGCCTCGTCGACCGGCGCGCCGCGCAGCAGCAGCGCGTCGCGGGCCTCGAAACGCAGGTCGCTGGCGACGATCCACGGCTCGCCGAGCAGCGCGCTGTCGTCGAACAGCCGGGCCATGCGGCCGTTGCTCAGGCCGTAGCGCCGGGCGTCGCGCGCGTGGCGATGGCCGATCCGGTCCGGAAATGCGTGCACCAGCAGATCGCCGAGCGCATGCGCCGGCACGCTCGACGGCGGCGCGGCGTCGACCCGCAGACGTCGCCGCCATTGCCGGGCCGCCGTATCGATCGCGGCCAGCGCCGAGCGCGCCGCATCGGCCGGCACGCGCCCGGCGCGGAACGCAGCCAATGCCTGCCAGCGCACCGCCAGCGCGTCCGAGCGCGCGCCGCCGCGCATCGGGTCGCGCGCCTCGACCAGCGCGCACAGGTCGCAGGCCAGCGCGCGCGCCGGCGGGGTGTCGGCCGCCAGCAGCATCGCGGCCAGCCGCGGATGGGTGCCCAGCGCGAGCATGCGCCGGCCGGCCGGCGTGATCGCATCGCCCGCATCGAGCGCGCCGAGCCGGCGCAGCAGGTCGCGGGCGGCGGCCAGCGCGCCGGCCGGTGGCGCGTCGGGGAACGCGAGCGCGTTGTCGCCCCAGGCCGCCAGTTCGAGGGCGAGCGCCGCCAGCTCGACCTGCGCGATCTCCGGGCGGCGCTGCGGTTCGAGCCGCTGCGATTCGGGCCACAGCCGCAGCGCCACGCCCGGCGCGACGCGGCCGGCGCGGCCGGCGCGCTGGTCGGCCGACGCCTGGCCGATCGTCACCACGTCCAGCCGCGAGAACCCGCTGTTGGGATCGAAGCGCGGCTCGCGCGCCAGTCCGCTGTCGACGACGATGCGCACGCCCGGCAGCGTGACGCTGCTCTCGGCGACGTTGGTCGCCAGCACCACCCGGCGCCGACCGTCGGCGGCGGGCTGCAGCACGTGCGCCTGCGCCTCGACCGGCAGCTCGCCGTGCAGCGCGAGCACCTCGGGCGCATCGCCGGCGCGCGGGCCCTCGGCGTCGGCCGCCAGCAGCGCCTGCACGCGCGCGATCTCGCGCTGGCCGGGCAGGAACACCAGCGCATCGCCCGGATGCGCGGCGAGTGCATCGGCGAGCACGCGACGCACCTGCGGCTCGAGCGCCTCGTCGCGGCGCGGCGGCGCGTGCGCGACCTCGACCGGGAAGCTGCGCCCGGCGCTCGACAGCCGCGGGGCGTCCAGCCACTGCGCGATGCGCGCGCCATCGAGCGTGGCCGACATCACGACGATGCGCAGGTCCTCGCGCAGCCCGGCCTGCACCTCGCGCGCCAGCGCCAAGCCCAGGTCGCCGGCGAGGTGCCGCTCGTGGAACTCGTCGAACAGCAGCGCACCGACGCCGCCCGGCCCGTCGCCGCCAAGCTCGGGATCGTCCTGCAGCATCCGGGTCAGGATGCCCTCGGTGACGACCTCGATGCGCGTGCGCGCCGACACCCGGCGCTCGAAGCGGATGCGGTAGCCGACCGTGCCGCCGACCTCCTCGCCGAGCTGGCGGGCCATGAACGTCGCGGCCGAGCGCGCCGCGACCCGACGCGGCTCGAGCATCACGATGCGCCGCCCGGCGAGCCACGGCGCGTCGAGCAGCGCCAGCGGCACCTGCGTGGTCTTGCCCGCGCCCGGCGGCGCCTCGAGCACCAGCCGCGGATGCGCGGCGAGGCTGGCGAGGACGTCGGGCAGCAGCGGGGCGATCGGGAAATCGGGGGCGGCGGCGGTCGTCACGGCGCACAGGCTAGCGGGCCGGTCGGCGAGGCGATAGGCGCGACGGCCGTCGCGCCCGACGGTCACGGCCGGATCGCCGGCCCGGCTGCAGGCGCGCGGATGCGAACCGGCCAAGGGTCTTCCCGGGTGGCAACCGTCATCCGCGCCGCTTAAGGTCGGCGCGTCCCCGTGCCCGGAACCGCCATGTCCCCTCGTCCTGCCCGTCCCGCCCGCACCGTCGCGTGGCTGCTCGCCCTGCTCGCCGCACCGGCCGCGCATGCCGAGGTGTTCGTCAACGAACTGCACTACGACAACGCCGGCGCCGACGTCGGCGAGGCGGTGGAGATCGTCGCCACCGCCGGCGAGAACCTCGCCGGCTACCGGCTGTGGCTCTACAACGGCAGCAACGCGCCGAATGCGGCGACGACCTATGCCAACGTGGCCGTGCCCGCCGGCCAGCCGCGCAGCTGCGGCGCGGCGGTGTCGATCGCGACGGTGACCTTCCCGCGCGACGGCCTGCAGAACGGCGCCAACGACGGCATCGCGCTCGTCGACGCGGCCGGCAACGTCGTGCAGTTCCTCAGCTACGAGGGCACGATCGTCGCCGCCAACGGCCCGGCCGCCGGCCAGGCCAGCCGCAACCTGCCGGTCTCCGAGAGCGTGTCGGCGCCGGTCGGCACCTCGCTGCAGCTGACCGGCAGCGGCGTCACCGCCGACGACTTCGACTGGGCGCCGTCGGCGCCGCAGACGCTCGGCGCCTGCAACGCCGGCCAGACCTTCGGCGGCGCCGGCGGCGGAACGGGCGCGCCGCCGGCGGTGGTCGCGACCACGCCGGCGGCCGGTGCCGGCGATTTCCCGGCGGCCGGCGACCTGTCGGTGGACTTCAGCGAAACGGTCACGCTGTCGTCCGGCGCGTTCGCGCTGCAGTGCGCCAGATCGGGCGCGATCGCGCTCGACCACGCGAACAGCGGCACGACCTTCGCGTTGTCGACCGGCACCGCGCTGCACGGCGGCGAACAATGCACGCTGACGATCCGCGCCTCGGCAATCCGCGATGCCGACGGACTGCATCCGGCGGCCGACGCCACGGTCGCGTTCACCGTCGCCGCGGGCGGCGGCGGCTCCGACGGCGGCGGCGACTACTACGCCCGCGTCAACGCCAGCAGCGCCGAGCAACTGCGCTGCTCGCTGCACGAGACGATCCGCGGCCACACCTCGTATCCCTACAGCGGCAGCGGCACCAGCACCTGGACGATCCTGGAGATCGCCGACGAGGACCCCAACGATCCGGGCCGCATCCTCGACGCCTACCGCAACCGCAGCTACGCCAAGGTGTCGGGCCGTGCGGGCACCGGCAGCGGGCTGACCTACAACCGCGAGCACACCTGGCCCAAGTCGCTGGGCTTCCCGGGGGCGAGCGGCGACAAGGGCCTGCCCAACGCGCCGCATACCGACGCGCACATGCCCTACCTCACCGACACCGACCACAACGCCGCGCGCGGCAACAAGCCGTTCGCCGACTGCGGCGCGCAGGCCAACTGCAGCGAGCGCGCCACCGAGGCCAACAACGGCGTCGGCGGCGGCACCGGCACGTTCCCGGGCAACTCGAACTGGACCGACAACGCCGGCTTCCAGGTCTGGCGCCACCGCAAGGGCGACATGGCGCGCGCGGTGCTGTACATGGCGATCCGCTACGAGGGCGGCGCGCACCCGTCGACCGGCCAGTCCGAGCCCGACCTGGAACTGACCGACGACCGCAGCCGCATCGTCGGCACGTCGGCCTCGCCGGCGTACATGGGTCTGCTGTCGACGCTGCTCGCCTGGCACCAGGCCGATCCGCCGGACGCGGCCGAGCGCGCGCGCAACGAGGTCGTCTACAGCTTCCAGGGCAACCGCAACCCGTTCGTCGACCATCCCGAGTGGGCGACGCGCGCGCTGTTCGAGAGCCGCCGGCCGGCCATCTGCCAGCTGGCGAACTGAGATCGCCTGCAGAAGCGCTTGCGCGCGAATGGCGTTCCCGGTCACCCGTTCGCGCGCAAGCGCGCTCCTGCAGGCGGATTGCGAGGCGGAAACAAGCGGCGTCTACAATGCACGCCCTTCGTCCCGCACGCCCGTCCATGCAGCTGATCGACATCGGCGCCAACCTCACCCACGACAGTTTCGACCGCGACCGCGACGCCGTGCTGGCCCGTGCGCGCGAGGCCGGCGTGACCCGGATGATCGTCACCGGCGCCAGCCGCGAACACTCGCCCAAGGCGCTCGCACTCGCGCTGCGGCATCCCGGCGTGCTGTACGCGACCGCCGGCGTGCATCCGCACCACGCGGCCGAATACACCGAGGAATGCGACGCCGAGCTGCGCGCGCTGCACGCCCATGCCGAGGTGGTAGCCGTCGGCGAATGCGGGCTCGACTACTTCCGCGACTTCTCGCCGCGGCCGGCGCAGCGCCGTGCGTTCGAGCGCCAGCTGCAGATCGCGGCCGACCTCGCCGCCGCCGGCACGCCCAAGCCGCTGTTCCTGCACCAGCGCGATGCGCACGACGACTTCGTCGCGATCATGAAGGACTTCGAGGGCCGGATCGGGCCGGCGGTCGTGCACTGCTTCACCGCCGGCCGCCGCGAGCTGTTCGACTGCCTCGACCGCGACTGGCACATCGGCATCACCGGCTGGCTGTGCGACGAACGTCGCGGCCGCCACCTGCGCGAACTGGTGCCCAGCATCCCCGCGCACCGGCTGATGGTCGAGACCGACGCGCCCTACCTGCTGCCGCGCACGCTCGACCCGATGCCAAAGGACCGCCGCAACGAACCGGCGTTCCTGCCGCACATCGTCGCCGAGCTCGCACGCGACCGCGGCGAGACGTCCGAGGCGACCGCGCGGGCGACCACGGCCACCGCGGCCGCGTTCTTCGGGTTGTCGTAGCGCCGCTGCGTCAGCGCAGCACGCGCCCGCGCCGCGGCCAGGCGGCGAGCAGCGCCCAGACGCCGCCGATGCCCGCGACCCAGGTCGCGACCGGCAGGCCGCCGACGCGCGGGCCACCGGCCTCGAGCGCGTAGAGCACGGCCGCGACGATCAGCAGGCCCACGCCGAGGATCGCGGCCACCACGCGGCGCTGCATGCCCTGCATCGTTGCGGTCAGCAGCGCCAGGTCGTCGGAGCGCATGCGCAGTTCGTGCCGGCCCTCGACCTGTTGTTTGAGCCAGGCGTGCAGCAGCTGCGGCATCTCCGGCGCGCGCGTGACCAGTTCGGGCAGGCGGTCGCGGAACTCGCGCATCAGCCGCGGCGGGCTGTAGCGCTCGACGAGGATGCGCTCGAGCACCGGGCGCGCGACCGCCCAGATGTCGATCTTCGGATCGAGCAGCCGGCCGATGCCCTCAATGCTCAGCAGCGTCTTCTGCAGCAGGATCAGCTGCGGCTGCAGCGTCAGTTCGTAGCGCTGCGCAGTGCGGAACAGCTTGCCCAACACCTCGCCCAGCGAGATCTCCGACAGCGGCCGGGTAAAGTACGGCTCGCAGACCGCGCGCACCGCCGCCTCGAGCTCGTCGATGCGCAGGTGTGCCGGCATCCAGCCCGCCTGCACGTGCAGTTCGGCGATGCGGCGATAGTCGCGGCGGAAGATCGCCATGAAGTTCTCGGCGAGATAGTACTGATCCTCGCGCGAGAGCTGGCCCATGATGCCGAAGTCGAGCGCGATGAAGCGCGGGTTGGTCGTGCGCGTGGGATCGACCCAGATGTTGCCTGCGTGGGCATCGGCGTGGAAGAAGTTGTCCCGGAACACCTGGGTATAGAACACCCGCACGCCCTTGGCGGCGAGCGCGGAACGGTCGATGCCGGCTGCGTCGAGCGCGGCGATGTCGTCGCTGGGGATGCCGTAGACGCGCTCGAGCGTGAGCACGCGCTGGGCGGTCCGCTCCCAGACCGGCGCCGGCACGTACAGGTCGCTCGACTGCATCCAGAAGCGACGCAGCACCGAGGCGTTGGCCCCTTCGCGCTGGAGGTCGAGTTCGGCGGCGAGCGTGTTCTCGATCTCGGCCACGACCTCGCGCGGACGGATCTTGTCGGCGTTGGGATGCGTGCGCTCGACCAGTGCGGCGAGGTTGCGCAGCAATGCCACGTCGGCGGCGATCTGCTTCTCGATGCCCGGGCGCAGCACCTTGACCACAACCTCGCGCGGCGGGCCGTCGGCGGTCGCGGGCAGCATCGCGGCGTGCACCTGCGCGATCGACGCCGACGCCAGCGGCACCGGATCGAACGCAGCGAACGCCTGCGCGATCGGCATCGCCAGCTCGCGCTTGACGATGCCCTGCGCCAGTGCGCCGTCGAACGGCGCCACCCGGTCCTGCAGCAGCGCCAGGTCGTCGACGATGTCCGGCGGCACGATGTCGCGGCGGGTCGAGAGGATCTGCCCGAACTTGACGAAGATCGGTCCCAGCTCCTGCAGCGCCAGCCGCAGCCGGGCACCGCGCGACTGCGCCGCGATCGCGGCCGAAGCCCGCGGCACGAACGGGCGGGCCAGCCGCAGCCAGCGCTCGGCGGGCGTGCCGTCGAGCAGATCGTCGAGCCGGTAGCGCAGCAGCACCCGGCCGATGCGCGAGGCGCGCAGCAGACCCTTCATGCGGCGGTCCCGCGGCCGAGCCGGGCCACCCGCACCGCGAGCCGCTCGACATCGTCGCGCAGCCCGTCGACGTCGTCGTGGAAGGCGTCGAGTTCGGCGCGCGGCACCACGTCGCGCGATTCCTCGGTCACGTACTCGGCCGCGCTCTGGGCCAGGTTGCGGCCCACATCCTGGGCCTGGCGCAGCGCCGTGGCGAACGCATTGGCGACCTGCACGCCGACGACCTCGCCGAGCACCGCGACGAACGGGCGCTGCCAGTCAGGATCGAAGCCCGCGGCCAGGCGCTGCAGCCGGCGCGCGAGTTCGGCATCGCCGGACACGCGGACCTGGCCGATCGGCGGCGCGTCGCCTCGCCGCAGGAACGGCAGCTGGCCGAGCGCGCCGGCCAGCGTCGTGCGCACCGACAGGTCGGCCTCCACCGACGGATCGACCGGCCCCACGCGCAGGCGGTCGCCGTCCACGCGCAGCGACAGCGCCAGCGCCGGCGCGCTCAACGTCAGCGCGATCTGCTGGCCGTCGAGGTCGCGCAGTGCGGAGCAGGTGTCGGCATCGAGCGCGATCGCGCGGTTGAGCGCGGTCTCCAGCGCGCGGCCGGCGATCGGCTTGAGCAGGGAGAGCGGGGAAAACGGAAGGTCGGCCATGGGCGCGATTGTAGCGTCGGGCCGACATCGCAGACGTCGCGCGACGCAACGAAAAGGCCCGCCGATGGCGGGCCTTTCCGGATCATCCCACGATGATGCGGGCGGGTCGTCAGACCCCTCGTCCGCGCAGCATCGAGATGACGGCCAGGATCAGGAACACGACGAACAGGATCCAGGCGATATTGGTGGCGGCACCGGCCACGCCGCTGAAGCCGAGGACACCGGCGATGATGGCGACGACGAGGAAGATGACGGCATATCTGAGCATGGGTGGTCTCCTGTTTGGCTTCGGCCAGTAGCGGCTGCGGGGCTCACCGTATGCCCGGTCAGGTCGCGATCAGGTGATGGCTGGATGGGATTTCCACGATTCTTTCAGCCGGATGAGACCCTCGTGAAGGGTGACCGTGGGGCGGTATCCGAAGTCGCGCGTCGCCGGTGCCATGTCGTACCAGTGCGTGGTGCTCAGCTGCTCGGCGAGGAAGCGCGTCATCGGCGGCTCGCCCGACAGGCGCAGCAGCGGCCACAGCGTCTCGCACACAGCGCCGGCCGCGTACGCCGCGCGGAACGGGATCGTGCCGTGCACCTGCGGCGCGCCGGCCGCCTCGAGCAGCGCGTTGATGATCCAGCGCACCGTTGTCGGTTCGCCGTTGCTGATGAAATACGCGCGTCCGGCGCAGGCCGCGCCCGGCGCCAGGTGCGCAAAGGCGTCGAAGTGCGCCTGCGCGGCGTTGTCGATGTAGGTGGTGTCGATGCGGTTCTCGCCGTCGCCGACGAAGCGCAGCCGGCCCGCGCGCGCGCGTTCGACCAGGCGCGGCAGCAGCTGCTGGTCGCCCGGGCCCCAGATCAGCCGCGGGCGCAGCGCGACCGTCGCCAGGTCCGGGCCGTTGGCGGCCAGCACGGCGCGTTCGGCGATCGCCTTGGTCGCCGCGTACGGCGCCTTGAAGCCCTCGCCGTAGGGCACGGTGTCGGCCGTGCCGCCCTGGACCGGATGGGTCGCGCGATGCGTGACGCTCGGCGTGGACGTGTACACCAGCCGGCCGATGCCGTGCGCGCGGCAGGCGTCGAGCACGTGCTGCGTGCCGACGACGTTCGCCTGGTGGTAGCGCTCGTAGGCCCCCCACGCACCGGCCTTGGCGGCGTTGTGGAAGATCGCGTCCATGCCGGCCGCCGCCGCGCGCACGGCCTCGCGGTCGGCGAGATCGCCGCGGATCTGGCGCACGCCCAGCGCCTCGAGCTCGGGATAGTGGCCGCGGTTGAAGCTGGCGACCGCATGGCCGCGCGCGACCAGGCCGCGGCACAGGGCCTGCCCGAGGAACCCGCCGCCGCCGGTGACCAGGATCTGCATGTCGCGCTCCGCGCTGTGGGGAGCGCACACGATAGCGGGCGCCCGCCGGCCTGGCGACGCGGCCCGGCGCAGCACCTTGATCCACAACGGCTTCAGCAAACTTCATCCGCAGACCAGGCACTTCATCCGGCGCCGTGGTGGGCTGGCCGCTCCCCGAACGGAGTGTCCCGATGCCCGCCCTGCCCCGCCTCGCCCTGCTCGCCGTCCTGCTCTGCCCATTGGCCACTGGGGCCACGCCGCCGCCCGCCCTCGACGATGGCTGGCCGGTCGCCGATCCCGCCCGCCTGGGCTGGGACACGGCCCGGCTCGCCGCGCTGGACGCCGCGATCGCCGACGGCGCCGCGCCCGACACCACCAGCGTGCTGGTCGTGCACCACGGTGCGCTGGTCCACGAGGCCTACTTCGGCGGCGCCGACCGCGCCACGCGGCACGACACCCGCTCGCTGACCAAGAGCGTGACCGCGCTGCTGGTGGGCGCGGCGGTCGACCGCGGCCTGGTCGCCGGCGTCGATGCGCCGGTGCTGGGCTTCTTCCGCGACCGCCGGCCGGCGCACCCGGGCGCGTTCAAGGACGCGATCACCGTCGAGGACCTGCTGACGATGAGCGCGGCCTGGGAATGCGACGACAACAACGCGTTCTCGGCGGGCCACGAGGAGCGCATGTACCTGAGCGCGGACTGGACCGGCTTCGCGCTCGACCTGCCCGAACGCGGCTACGCGCCGTGGCAGGCGCGGCCGGCCGACAGTCCGCACGGGCGCGCCTTCGCCTACTGCACGGCCAACAGCCTACTGCTGGGCGCCATCGTCGAGCGGGCCAGCGGCATGCCGCTGGCGGATTTCGCGGGCGAGGCGCTGGAGCGGCCGCTGGGGATCGTGGACGCGGTCTGGAAGCGCGCATCGGAAGGCACCGGCATGGGCGGGGGCGGCACCGAGTACCGCAGCCGGGACCTCGCCCGGCTGGGCCAGCTGCTCGTCGACGGTGGGCGCTGGCAGGGTCGCCGCGTGCTGTCGGCGCGCTGGATCGACGCGATGACGCAGGTGCGCGCTCGCACGCCGTTCGAGGCCGACTACGGCTACCAGCTGTGGCGCTTTCCGTTCGCCGTCGACGGCCGCCGGCTGCACGCGTGGACGATGTCGGGCAATGGCGGCAACGCCGTGTTCGTCGTGCCCGAGGAACGCCTGGTCGTGGTCGTGACCCGGACCCGCTACAACCGGCCCGGCATGCACGAGCAGACGCGCGCGCTGCTGTCGGACTACATCCTCAGCGCGCTGCCGTGACTGCGAGCGCGTCGGGCGGCAGCGCGCCAGCCATGCGCACCTGCGCGCGGTCGGCCGCGACCGCCGCATCGATCCGGGCCAGCGCCGCGGCAAAGCCGGGCTCGCCGCGCAGGTCCGCGAACAGCGGGGAGACCCGCAGGTAGTGCGCATCGCGATGGCCGGCCGCCACCGCGGCGTCGAGCGCATCGAGCGCCGCGGCGCGGTCGCCCGCCAGCGACGCCAGCAATGCGGCATCGAGCCCGTCGACCGGGTCGCCGCCGGCCGCCAGCCCCGCACGCAGCCGGGCGATGCGTGCGCGCAGCGCCGGGACCGACGGCCGCGGCGCGGCGCCGGCGATCCACGCGACCGTCGCCGGCAGGCTGGCATGCGGCTTGAGGGCACGCGCACGTTGCGCCGCGCGCCGCGCGGCCTCGACATCGCCCCGCCCCAATGCCAGCTCGGCGGCCAGCAGGTGCAGTCCCGCATGGTCGGTACCGCGCGCGAGCGCTTCGTCCAGCGCCGCCTGCGCCTCGCCGCTGCGCCCGTGCCGGAACAGGAAGCTCGGCCAGGCGAGGTTGGAGAACACGTTGTCGGGATAGAGCTGGAAGCTGCGCCGGTAGCGCGCCTCGGCCGCGGCGGCGTAGCCGAGCAGGTCGAGGTCGGAGGCGAGCTGCAGCGCCAGGAAGCGCACCGCGTCGGGGCGACGCACGGCGAGATTGGCGGCCAGCGATTCGGCTAGGCGCCCCTGGCGCGCGTACAGGTACGCGGCTGGCGTCGGCGCCGGGGTCGAGGATCAGCGCATGCTCATAGCCGGCGAGCGCGACGTCCACCTTGCCACGGCAGTCGTGCGCGTAGGCCAGCGCCGCGTGCGCGGCCGCCAGGCGCGGTTGCCGCGCGATCGCCGCCTCGGCCAGCGCCTGCGCGCGATCGGCATCGTCGATGCCGCCGCCGTACAGGCACAGCCGCGCGGCATGCGCGCGGGCCAGGCCGACCAGCGCCCGCACGTCGTCAGGGGCCTCGTGCAGCCGCTGGCGATACAGCGCGAGCGCGCGTGCGTTGTTCTCGCGCTGGCCGATGCCGGCGTAGTAGTCGGCGCGTTGCAGCAGGGGCGCGTCCGGCGCGGCGGTCCGCGGCCAGGCCCACCACGCGATCGCCGCCAGCGCGGGCAGCAGCGCCAGCGCCGCGACGGCGGCCGGTGTCTTCCAGCGGGCCACGCGCACCGACGACGGGTCGTCCGCGCACGGCACGCTGCACAGTTGGTAGCCGCGGCCGCGCACCGAGCGCAGGTAGCGCGCGCGGCGCCCGTCGTCGCCGAGCGCCTGGCGCAGCAGGCGCACGCGCTGGGTGACGGTGTCCTCGCCGACGATCGCCGGCGCCCAGACCTGCGCGATCAGTTCGTCGAAACCGACAACCCGCGTCCCCTGCGCCAGCAGGTAGTGCAGCAGCCGGAAGCTGAGCCCCGACACGTCCAGCGCCTGGCCGTCGTCGCGCACCACGCGCTGCCGGGCCACGTCGATGCGCAGGTCGTCGAGACGATAGTGCGCAGGCGACGCGGCAGCCGGCTCAGACACGTGTGGCGGCCCACGCGGCCAGCGTCTCGCGGCCGATCTTGGCGTTGTGGCGGATGTCGACCGGGAAGCGCGGATGGAACAGCACCGTCGCGATGCCGGCGGTGTGCACGAAACCGGCGCCGATGTGCCGCAGCTCGTCGGCGATGCGCGGGTGTTCGGCCTTGCCCACGCCCGGGCGCAGCTCCACGCACAGCACCGGCGCCTGGTGGCCGGCGGGCCCGACGCCGACCAGCGCGGTGCGCGCGACGTCGGGATGCACGTTGAACACCGGCTCGACCTGCTCGGTGCACAGCGTGCCGGTCGCGGTGACGACGCGATGGCCCTTGCGGCCGCAGAACCACAGCCGGCCCCCGCCGTCGAAATAGCCCAGGTCGCCCATGCGGTGGACGATGCGCACGCTGCCGTCGGGCCGGGTCTCGGCGATCTTCGCCAGCCGGGTCTGCGCCTCGCGGCCGAAGTACATGTCGGTCGCGGTGGGCCCGGCGACGGTGATCTCGCCGACCTGCCCGCCCTGCACCTGCAGCGCGTCGGACCATTCGGCGATCGCGGCATCGTCGACGCGGATGATGCGCACCTCGTTGGGCGGCACCGGCCGGCCGACGCAGGTCCCCGCGCCCTGCTCGGTGCGTGTGCGCAGCGCCAGCAGTTCGCGGCCTTCGACGACCGCGACCGGCAGGCACTCGGTGGCGCCGTAGGGCGTCCACAGCGAGGCCTCGGGCGGCAGCAGACCGAGCATCGTCGCCACGACGTCCGGCGGCACCGGCGCGCCGGCCGAGGTCACCCGCCGCACGCCCGGCAGCGGCGCGCCGTGCTCGGCGAGCACGCGCATCAGCGCCGGCGATCCGAACAGCTGGTCGACGCCGAAGCGCGCGATGGCCGCATGCAGCTTGCGCGGGTCGGCGCTCGCCGGGCGGGTCGGGTCCATGTCCGGGACGATCGAGGTCAGGCCCAGCGCCGGGTCGAACAGCGCGAACGGCGGGAACGTCGGCAGATCGACGCCGCCGGCCGGGATGCCGAACGCGTCGCGCAGCATCGCGATCTGCGCGACGAAGTGGCGGTGCCGGTAGACCACGCCCTTGGGCACGCCGGTCGAGCCGCTGGTGAACAGGATCGCGGCGACCTCGTCGGCGGCCGTCGCCGCGAGTTGCGGCCCGGCGCCGGCCCCGTCGCGCTCGACCTGGGCCAGCGTCGCTTCGGCCAGCAGGGCGCGGCGGCCGGTGGTGATGCGCACCGTCGCCGAGCGCGCCCAGCCCAGCAGCACGCGCGCCGCGTGCGCCAGCGGGATGCCGACGAAGGCCTGCGCGCGCGCCTCGTCCAGGCACTGGCGCAGCGCGCGCCGGTCGATGCCCGGATCGACCAGCACCGGCACCGCGCCGGCCTTGAACAGCGCGAACATCAGCAGGAAGAACTCGGGGCTCGGCCGCACCATCAGCACCGTGCGGGTGCCGCGGACGATGCCGCGCGCGGCCAGGCCCGCGGCGACCGCGTCGCTGCGCGCGTCGAGCGCGGCGTAGCTGAGCGCATGCGCATCGCTGTAGCCCCCGTCGGGGCCGGGGCAGCGCAGCGCGATCTGCGCCGGGCGTTCGCGCGCCAGGCGCGGCAGCGCGGCGGCGATGTTGACCGCCTCGGCGGCGGGACGGGGGTCGGCAGGGTGCGTCATCGCCGACAGGATACCGGCGCACCGCGCCCGGCCGGCAGGCGTTGCGGCTACGATGCGCGCAGTCCCGTCGCCTGGAAACGCCGATGCGCGCGATCCGCCGCCCCGCCCTGCCGCTGCTGGTCCTGCTCGTGACGCTGTTGTTCGCGGCCGGCGGCTGCGCCAGCAGCGGCAAGCAGCGCAGCGCGCTCGAACGGGCGCAGGTCGCCTGGTCGAGCGCGATCCGCTGGAACGACGTCGAGGGCGCCTGGCAGCTGGTCGACCCGGAGGTGCGCGCCGAGCGGCCGATGGGCGAGCTCGCATTCGCCCGCTACGCCCAGTTGCAGGTCACCGGCTACCGCGAGCTCGGCGCCCAGGCCGACCCGGCCGAGGCGCTGCGCGAGATCGAGGTCCGCGTGGTCAACCGCCACTCGATGGCCGAACGCACGCTGCGCCACACCGAGCGCTGGCGTTGGGACGCCGCGGCCGGCACCTGGTGGAACGTCAGCGGCCTGCCCGACTTCTGGGCCGGCGAATAGCCGCGCCGTACCGCGCGGTCGCTCGCCCCGGCCCCGCCGCCCCGCCCGGCCCGGCCGCCGATCGCGGCGGCCGGTGGTGCGCCCGGCGCGGTGTGCGACAATCGCCGCCCGCTGACGCTGCGCGAATCGTGTCGTGAACTTCGAAGAACTGCTGGCCTTCCTGGGCCGAAACCAGATGCTGTCGCTGATCCTCGCCGTGCTGACGGTGGCGATCGTCTTCAACGAGATCTCGCGGTTGTTCCGCGGGTTCAAGGCCCTGCGGCCGGCGGAGCTGACCGCGCTGGTGAACCGCGACAACGCGCTGGTCGTCGACCTGCGCCCGAGCGCCGACTTCGGCAAGGGCCACATCCCCGGCGCGAAGAACGTGCAGATGAGCCAGTTCGATCCGGAGAGCAAGCAGCTCTCGGCGGCCAAGGCGCTGCCGGTCGTGCTGGTGTGCAAGACCGGCGGCACCGCCGGCGATGCCGCCAAGCGCCTGAAGAAGGCCGGCTTCCAGAACGTCTACGTGCTCGACGGCGGCATCGCCGGCTGGCAGCAGGCCGACCTGCCGCTGGTCAAGGGCCGCGGCTGAAGGCCGGCCGCCATCCGCAGGTGCCATAATTGGCGATCCGCCTCATCACCCTCATCGCTGGAGTCGATCCCATGTCCGAAGAACAGGCCAACAACGGCGCCAATGGCGCAACTCCGGCGCAGCCGGCCGGCGCGCAGTTCAGCGTCGAGAAGATCTACGTCAAGGACGTCTCGTTCGAGTCGCCCAAGGCCCCGCAGATCTTCAACGAGCAGGCCCAGCCGCAGCTCAACATGAACCTCAACCAGAGCGTGCAGCGCGTGGGCGACAACGCCTACGAGGTCGTGCTGGCGATCACGCTGACCTGCACGGTCGGCGAAGGCGACAACAACACCGTCTACGTCGCCGAGGTCAAGCAGGCCGGCGTGTTCGGCCTGTCCGGCTTCGACGGCAACACCCTCGACGCGCTGCTGGGCACGCAGTGCCCGAACGTGCTCTACCCCTACGCCCGCCAGCTGATCGGCGACCTGATCCAGGCCGGCGGCTTCCCGCCGTTCCTGCTGCAGCCGATCAACTTCGACGCGCTCTACGCCGAGGGCCTGCGTCAGCGCGGCAGCCAGCAGGCCGCCGGCCAGCCGACGACCGACCAGATCGGCAACGCCTGAGCGTGACCGACCGCGCGACTGCCGTCGCGGTGCTGGGCGCGGGCTCCTGGGGGACCGCGCTCGCCTCGCTGATCGCCCGCAACGGCCATCCCACCACGCTGTGGGGCCGTGACGCGGCGACGGTCGAGGCGATCGACCAGCGCCACGAGAATCCGCGCTACCTGCCCGGCATCCCGTTGCCGGACGGCCTGCGGGCGACCACCGACCTCGCCCGCGCACTCGACGGCGCCGGGCTGATCCTCGTCGTGGTGCCTTCGCACGCATTCCGCGAGACGCTGGCCGAGCTGGCGCCGCTGCGCCCGGCCGGCGTCGGCATCTCGTGGGCGACCAAGGGCTTCGAGCCCGGGTCGGGCCGGTTCCTGCACGAGGTCGCCGGCGCACTGGTCGGCGACGACGTGCCGCTGGCCGTGGTCACCGGGCCGTCGTTCGCCAAGGAAGTCGCCTCCGGACTGCCGACCGCGGTGACCGTGCAGTCCGAGGACGAGGATTTCGCCCGCAGCGTCGCCGACGTGCTGCACGGGCCGAGCTTTCGCGCCTACACCGGCACCGACATGCGCGGCGCCGAGCTCGGCGGCGCGATGAAGAACGTGCTGGCCGTCGCCACCGGCGCGGCCGACGGCATGGAGCTGGGCCTCAACGCCCGCACCGGCCTGATCACGCGCGGCCTCAACGAGATGCTGCGGCTCAACCGCGCGATCGGCGGCCGGCCGGAGACGCTGATGGGCCTGGCCGGCCTCGGCGACCTGGTGCTGACGTGTTCGGGCGACCTGTCGCGCAACCGCCGGCTGGGCCTGGCGCTGGGCCGCGGCGAACGACTCGAGGACGCGGTGCGCGCGATCGGCCAGGTGGTCGAATCGGTGCAGACCGCCGATGAGGTCATGCGGCTGGCGAACCGTCACGAGATCGAATTGCCGATCTCGAGCAACGTCCAGGCCGTGCTGCACGGCGAGATCAGCCCTGCCGAAGGCCTCGCCCGGCTGATGGCCCGCGAGCGCAAGCCCGAGTACACCGGGGCGCTGTTCTGACAGGCATCCCCTGCGGATCGCAGGGTGCATCAACGCGGCGCCCGGCCGCTCGATCGCGTTCGCGGGCCCCAGTAATCAGGCTCTTCCGCACACCGCACCCGTAGGCGCGCGCTTGCGCGCGATGGGCGGTCTCGGGAATGCCATTTCGCGCGCGAGCGCGCTCCTACGGGAGAGATGTCGGCAGCTTGCGCGAACGCGCGCATCGCCCGTACCGGCGCGCAACAAAAAACCCGGCCGTTTCCGGCCGGATCGGTGCGACATCCAGTGGGAGAGAGGGGACGCGCCGGGGGAGCGCGGACCGGATGCCGCGGGGGACCTACCAGCTCAGCCGCGGGCCGACGAACCACTGCACGTCGCCACCCTTGATGAGCTTGACGTCGCCGGCGACGCCGACGTTCGGGTTGAACTTCCACTGCGCGCCGAGGCGACCGTAGAACTCGCTGTCGATGCCGCGGTCGTAATCCTCGTAGCCGACCAGCGCATAGCCTTCGAGTGCCGGCAGCAGCGCGCTGCGCGCGCCCACTTCGACCGCGTAACCATCGGCGTCCAGCCCCTGGCCGAAATCGATGCTCTGGTAGGCGACGCGGGTCAGCAGGTCGGTGTTGGGCGACAGCTCGTGGTTGTAGCCCAGGCCCAGGCGCCACTGGTCGCGGTCGCGGTGCACGTTGTCGATGCTCTCGCGGGTGTAGTCGCCGAAAGCGTGGAAGTTGGGGTGGAACGCGGCGGCGCCGCGGATCGACCAGCCGTCGGAATCGACGTCGCGGTTGACCGGGGCGATGTCGGCCTTGCTGGCCGAATAGCCGCCTTCGATATAGGTGTAGGACAAACCCTCGGCCGCGTTGGCGGCGAACGGCAGGGCGGCGGCCAGGGCCGCGATCGACAGGATGCGCTTCATTGGGGGGAACTCTCTCTCTCGGGAACGGGACAGCTGTTTCTTGGATGCTTGTAGGTCACGCACCGACGCGCATGCGCATCGGAAAGGGGCCGGCCCGGGTGGCTGGGAGGGGATGGCGCTTCGAGGGGAGGGGAAGCACGACCACCCGGGCCGGTCGTCGCATCCTCGGCCGGAAGCCTGGAACCCTCGCTGAATATTGAACTTGGCGGTACAGGAACTTTTCGCCCCGCATTCAGTCCGTTATGCCCCGCCGTCGAAGCCTTGCTGGCGCCAGGCCTCGAATACCACCACGGCCACCGCATTGGACAGGTTGAGGCTGCGGTTGCCCGGCCGCATCGGCAGCCGCAGGCGGCGCCCGTCGGGAACGGCCGCCAGCACGTCGTCCGGCAGGCCCCGGGTCTCGCTGCCGAACAGGAACGCATCGCCGGGCGCGAACGCCGGCGCGTCGTAGCGCACGGCATTGCGGGTGCTCAACGCGAACAGCCGCCGCGGCGCGATCGCCGCCAGCGCGGCGTCGAGCGTGTCGTGCACCTGCAGCGTCGCGTACTCGTGGTAGTCGAGCCCGGCACGGCGCAGGTTGCGGTCGTCGAGGTCGAAGCCCAGCGGCCGGACCAAGTGCAGCCGCGCGCCGGTGTTGGCGCACAGCCGGATGGCGTTGCCGGTATTGGGCGGGATCTCGGGGGTGTGCAGGATGACGTCGAACATGGGGCGGGGGCCGGGACGCGGGCCGCCATTGTCCGTGCTCGCGGCTCTACCAGGGCAGCGACGCGCCGGTCCAGTCGAGGAACCGGCCACTGTCGTCCGCCGCCAGGCCGTCGACGACCCGCAGCAGGCCGGCAACCGCGTCGTCCGGGGCCTCGCTCGCCTGCTCGCCGCCCATGTCGGTGCGCACCCAGCCCGGGTGCAGCGCGACGACGACGATGCCGCGCTCGCGCAGCGCATGCGCCAGCTGGACGGTCGCCATGTTCAGCGCGGCCTTGCTGATCGCGTAGCTGGGCGTGCCGAAGCGCGACGTGCCGGCGATCGAGCCGAGCTGCGACGACAGGTTCGCCACGCGCGCGCCCTCGGCGAGCCGCGGCGCCAGCGCCTGGGTCAGCAGCAGCGGCGCGACCGCGTTGGTGCGCAGGCTGTGCTCGAGCGTGTCGCCGTCCAGGTGCCCGAAGCGCTCGCCGCCGTGCAGCACCCCGGCGTTGTTGACCAGCAGGTCGATCCGCCCATCCTCGCCGATCGCCAGCGGCAGCTCGCGCACCAGCTCGGCGCGCGAGCGCGGGTCGATCGCATCCAGCGGCAACACCTTCAGCTGGCCGGGGTGGTCGCCGGCCAGCGCGTTGAGCGCGGTCGCGCGCCCCGGCTGCCGGCACGTGGCCACGACCGGCGCGCCGGCGGCCAGCCGCTGGCGTACGAATTCCAGGCCGAGGCCGCGGTTCGCGCCGGTCACCAGGGTCCAGTGGGTCATCGGGGGCGTCTCGGGAGCGAAAGTGTCCCGATGCTAGCGCGCCGGGATGGAGCGGCGGATGAGGCCGCCAGCGTCCTGTAGGCGCGCGAAAGGGCATTGCCGGTAAAGCCCTTCGCGCGCGAGCGCGCGCCTACACAGGGACCGCACACGATCCCGACCGGGCGACCATGACCTGCGGCCCGTGCCGGATGGCCGTCGGGGTGGCTACGATGCGGGCCCAACTCCGCCCGAACTCCAAGGATCGGCATGTCCACGACTCCCGCACGCTCCGCCTCGTCGCCGTCCCGTCCGCGCATGGCGCTGCTGGCGCTGGCCACCGGCCTCGCCCTGGCGGGCGCCGGCTTCGCACCTTCGGCCCCGGCGCAGGTGCGCACACCGGCCGCCGTCGGCGTCGGCGTCGACATCCCCTACGAGACCTTCACCCTACCCAACGGGCTGCGCGTCGTGGTGCACACCGACCGCAAGGCGCCGATCGTCGCGGTCAACATCTGGTACCACGTCGGCAGCAAGGACGAGCCGGCCGGCCGCAGCGGTTTTGCGCACCTGTTCGAGCACCTGATGTTCCAGGGCAGCGAACACCACGATGGCGAGTTCTTCGAGCCCTTCAAGCAGGTCGGCGTGACCGACCAGAACGGCACCACCAACACCGACCGCACGAACTACTTCCAGAACGTGCCGACCACCGCGCTCGACATGGCGCTGTGGATGGAATCCGACCGCATGGGCCATCTGCTCGGTGCGATCGACCAGGCCGCGCTCGACGAGCAGCGCGGCGTGGTGCAGAACGAGAAGCGCCAGGGCGAGAACCAGCCCTACGGCCAGGTGTGGGACAAGCTCACGCGCGCGCTGTACCCCGAGGGCCACCCGTACCACCACGGCGTCATCGGCTCGATGAACGACCTCGACGCGGCCTCGCTCGACGACGTCAAGCAGTGGTTCCGCACCTGGTACGGCCCCAACAACGCGGTGCTGGTGCTGGCCGGCGACATCGACGTGGCGACCGCGAAGGACAAGGTCGCGCGCTACTTCGGCGACATCCCGGCCGGGCCGACGATGGCCCAGCCCGCCGTCGACGTGGCCAGACGCAGCGCCGACACCCGCGAGACGATGGAGGACCAGGTGCCGCAGGTGCGCATCTACCGCGCCTGGAACGTCGCCGAACTGGGCACGACCGACATCGACCACCTGCAGGTGCTGGGCAACGTGCTCGGCGGCGCCAAGGCATCCCGCCTCGACAAGCGCCTGCTGCACGACGACCGCCTGGTCGACAACATCAGTGCCGGCGCCTACGGCTCGCAGCTGGGCTCGAACTTCATCGTCATGGCGACCGTCAGGCAGGGCGTGGACCCGGCCAAGGTGGAAGCGGCGATCGAGGAGGAACTGCAGCGCCTGATCGAGCAGGGCCCCACGGCCGAGGAGCTCGAGCGCGCTAAGACCTCGTTCCGCGCCGGTTTCGTGCGCGGCATCGAGCGCATCGGCGGATTCGGCGGCAAGGCCGATGCGCTGGCCGAATGCACCGTCTACGACGGCGACCCGGGCTGCTTCCGCGAGGCGCTGGCGAACGTCGCCGCGACCACCATCGACGACGTCAAGGCGGCCGGCGCGAAGTGGCTCGACGTCGGCAGCCACACCATCACCGTGGTACCGGGCGCGCGCACGCCGCTGGCCGAGGAACCCGCGGTCACGCCGGCGCCGTTCACGCCGCCGGTGCCCGATCCGAAGTACCGCACCACGCGCACGGACGTCGACCGCAGCCGGGGCGTGCCCCGGACCGCGTCGTTCCCCGAACTGAAGTTCCCCGAGCAGCAGCGCGCGACGCTCGCCAACGGCACCCAGGTGATCCTCGCCCGTCGCCCCGAGATCCCGGTGGTGCAGCTGAGCTACGAGTTCGGCGGCGGCTACACCGCCGACCAGGGACGCACGCCGGGCACCGCCAGCTTCACGATGAGCGTGCTCGACGAAGGCGCCGGCGGGCTGGGCGCGCTGGACTTCGCCGACCGCGTCGAATCGCTGGGCGCGAGCCTGGGCGCTGGCGCCTCGCCCGATGGCAGCAACGCCTACGTGTCCGCGCTCAAGGAGCACCTGGACGCGTCGCTGGCGCTGTTCGCGGACATGGTGCGCCGGCCGAACTTCGAACCCAAGGAGATCGAGCGCATCCGCGCCAGCTGGATCGCCGGCATCGGCCAGGAGAAGGCGCGCCCGTCGAGCGTGGCGATGCGCGTGCTGCCGCCGCTGGTCTACGGCGCGGGGCACCCGTACGCGATCCCGTTCACCGGCAGCGGCGACGAGGCCTCGATCGCCAGGCTCACGCGCGAGGACCTGGTGGCGTTCCACCGCGACTGGGTGCGCCCGGAGGGCGCGACGCTGATCGTCGTGGGCGACACCACGCTCGAGGAGATCGTGCCGCTGCTGGAGAAGCACTTCGGCGACTGGCGCGGTGCCGGTAGCGCGCCCGCCCCGATCACCGTGCCGGAGGTCGCCCGTCCGGGCGCGCCGCGGGTTTTCCTGATCGACCAGCCCGGCGCGGTGCAGGCCAACATCTTCGCCGCCCAGGTGATCCCGCCGACCAACGACCCGGCCTCGACCCGCTTCGACATGCTCAACACCGTCGTCGGCGGCGACTTCACCGCGCGCTTGAACATGAACCTGCGCGAGGACAAGCACTGGTCGTACGGCGCACGCAGCTCGGCGACCGGCACGCTGGGGCAGCGCCCCTGGATGGCCTCGGCGCCGGTGCAGATCGACAAGACCGCCGAGGCGATGGCCGAGATCCGCCGCGAGCTGGCCGACCTGGCCGGCGGCGGGCGTCCGGCCACCGAGGCCGAGCTGGCGCGCGCCAAGGCGATCCAGACGCTGAGCCTGCCCGGCGCGTACGAGACCGCGTGGTCGGTGATGTCGACGATCGGCGGCAACGTGCGTTTCGGCCGGCCGGACGACTACGTGTTCCAGCGCAAGGCCGAGGTCGAGTCGATGACGGTCGCAGACCTCGCCGGCGCGGCGCGCACGATCGACCCGTCGGCGCTGACCTGGGTCGTCGTCGGCGACCTGTCGAAGATCGAGGCGCCGGTGCGCGCGCTCGACCTGGGCGAAGTCCGCGTGCTCGACACCGACGGCAGGCCGGTGGACCGGTGATCGCCCGCTCAGCCCGTGCCCGCCACAATGGCGGGCACCGCGTCCTTCCCCGATCGTCCGGAGTGCCCATGCGCAAGCCCCTGCTGGTCCTGCTGCTGTCCCTGTCCGCCGCCGGCTGCACCTGGGTGCACATGGCACCCGGCGCGAGCGCGGTGCGCGTGGTCAACGCGGCGCCGGGCAACTGCGAGAAGCGCGGCGAGGTCGAGGTCTCGGTCAAGCACAGCATCGCGTTCGTCGAGCGCAACGCACTGCGCGTGCGCGAGGAGCTGGAAACGCTGGCGCGCAACGAAGCGCCGGGCCTGTCGGCCGACACCATCAGCCCGCTCGGCGAACCGGCCGGCGGCAGCCAGCGGTTCGCCGCCTGGCGCTGCGGACGCTGAATGCGGCGCCGGCGCGCCGTCCACCCGGCACGGCGGTCGCCCCGGGCCACGCCGTCGGCCGCCACGGCGCGGCCGGCAGCGCGCCTGCAACATGCGTCGCCCCGGCGAAGCGGTTACCCTATGCGGCTCCCTTTGCCACATCCGGCGCCCAGCCCATGCTCTTTGAAAACGTCGCCATCGCCGGCCTCGCCCATGTCGATGCGCCGCGCCGCCTGACCAGCGACGACATCAACGCCCGGCTGAAGCCGACCCTCGACCGCCTCGGCATCAGGACCGACGTCCTCAAGGACATCGCCGGCATCCACGCGCGCCACCTGTGGGACGACGACACGCTGGCCTCCGACGCGGCGACAATGGCCGGGCGCAAGGCGCTCGACGACGCCGGCATCGACGCCACGCAGCTGGGCCTGCTGGTCAACACCTCGGTCAGCCGCGACTATCTCGAGCCGTCCACGGCGAGCATCGTCGGCGGCAACCTCGGCGTCGGCGACACCTGCCAGAACTACGACCTGGCCAATGCGTGCCTGGCGTTCGTCAACGGCATGGACGTGGCCAGCCGCATGATCGAGCTGGGCGAGATCGACTACGCGCTGATCGTCGACGGCGAGACCGCCAACCTCGCCTACGAGAAGACCATGGAGCGTCTGCTGCACCCCGACGCGACCGAAGAGGACTTCCGCAACGAGCTGGCCACGCTGACGCTGGGCTGCGGTTCGGCGGCGATGGTGCTCGCGCGCGCCGACCTGGTGCCCGACGCGCCGCGCTACAAGGGCGGCGTGACCCGCTCGGCGACCGAGTGGAACACCCTGTGCCGCGGCAACCTCGACCGCATGGTCACCGACACGCGGATGCTGCTGCTCGAAGGCATGAAGCTCGCGCAGAAGACCTTCGTCGCCGCGCGCGAGGCGCTGGGCTGGGTCGTCGACGAGCTCGACGAGTTCGTGATCCACCAGGTCAGCAAGGTGCACACCGCCTCGTTCGTGCAGGCGTTCGGCATCGATCCGAAGAAGGTCCACACGATCTTCGGCGAGCACGGCAACATCGGCCCGGCCTCGGTGCCGATCGTGCTCAGCAAGCTGCGCGAGATGGGTCGCCTGAAAAAGGGCAACCGCGTCGCGCTGCTGGGCATCGGCTCGGGCCTGAACTGCTCGATGGCCGAGGTGGTCTGGTAGGCGACCCGCCGGGCCGGTCGCCGGCCGACGCGTCGCCTGTGCTCAGTCTTGGGTGGCGTGCACCGGGCCGATCAGCGACTGCAGCTCCGCTTCCAGCCCGTTGATGCGCGCCGCCAGCTGCGCGGCGTCCTGCGGGCTGACATGCACCAGGCCGTCGAGCAGTTCGGACAACTGCATCAGCCGCGTGCGCTGCTCGCGCACGTCCAGGCGCGCGCGGTAGGCGCGCAGATCGCCGACCTCGGCATGCAGCGCGCTGTGGCGATAGCGCTCGCGCAGCATCATCTGCAGCCGGCCGACGATCCGGCGGTCGGCGTCCGACCACGGGAGGCCGGTGCCGCGCACGGTCTCGTGCCAGGCGGTGAAGCTGGCCCGCGGGCCGATGCGGTCGCCGTCCTCGTCGATCAGGAACGGTTCGTCCGGGCGGCCGGCCCAGCGCACGTCCTGCACCTCCTCGCAACGGAAGAAGAACAGCCATTCCTCGCGCGACGGGTCAAGCGGCAGCGCGAGCACGCCGGCGATGCCGTCGGCCTCGCCCGGATCGCGGCTCCAGTCCGACGCCACGTCCGTCCCGACCGGTCCGGTCCCCGAATCGATCCGGCGGATCCAGTCGAGCAGCCCGGGCACCCGGCTCTGGTCGGGGGTGCGGCCGGCGCTGTGCCAGTGGCCGGCCTGCAGCAGGCCGACGCCGTCGCACTCGACCGCCCGACGCAGCAGGTCGAGCTCGCCGACGAGCGCCAGCCGCGGCTCGATCGCGTTGTCGAGCCGCAGCGCGAGCGTGTCGCGCACGCCGCGCGCGCTCTCCTCCAGCGCCAGGGCCTGCTGCTGCTCGCGCGCGGCCACGCGCATCGACACGAACAGGCCGAACAGGTCGGCCGCCGCGCGCACGCCTGGCGGGACGTTGCGCACGGTACGGTGGTGACAGGCGATCAGGCCCCACAGGCGGCCGCCGGACACGATCGAGATCGACATCGACGCGACCACGCCCATGTTGGCGAGGTACTCCAGGTGCACTGGCGAGACGCTGCGCAGCGCCATCTGCGCCAGGTCGAGCGGCGCGCCGCGGGCGTCGCGGTCGGGCAGGATCGGCACCGGCACGTAGGTCGCGTCGGGGATCACCCGGATGCGGTTGCGCAGGTACAGCGTGCGCGCCTGCACCGGGATGTCGGACGCGGGATAGCGCAGCCCCAGGTACGAGGTCAGCGCCGAATCGCGCGATTCGGCGATCACCTCGCCGGCATCGTCGTGGCGGAAGCGATAGACCATCACCCGGTCGTAGCCGGTCAGCAGCCGCACCTGCTCGGCGACGCGCTGGTGGAAATCGCCGATGTCCTCGCTGCCGGCCACGCGCGCGATCATCGTCTGCGCGACGACGGTCGGCGAACGCTCGGCGGCGCTGCGCGGCTGCGGCTCGATCTCGATGTGCACCAGGCCGTCGACGACATGCACGCTGACGTCGCACAGGTGCGCCATCGGGCCGATATTGCCCACCGCCGCGCGCTGCGGCGGCGCGCCCGGCTCGCCGAAGCCGATGGTCTCGGCGATCGCCTGGATCAGGTCGTCGGTGAGGAACTCGCGCAGCGAATGCCGCAGCATTTCCTCCGGGGTCGCGCCCATCAGCGTCTCGATGTTGGCCGAGACGTGGTGGATGGTCCAGTCGGGCAGCTGGCAGCTGATCAGATAACCGTGCGGCTGGATCGCGCCGGACAGGTGGATCGGTTCGTTGGCGCAGACCTGCAGCGCGCGATCGAGGACGGCGTTCATGCGTCGGACTCCGGATCGAAGACGGGATGGGCCTCGAAGCTGCGCTCGAAGCAGGATCGCACCAGCACGAACGCATCGCGTGCGCCGCGCTGCAGGCGGGCCATCAATGGGGCGTCATCGGGCGGGCAGGCGGCCAGACGCTCGAGCACGCGGTCCCATTCGCCGTCGACGGCGTGCCGGGCGAGGAACCGCGCACCGGTGTCCTCGTCGTGGCCGAGCGCGCGCGCATGCCGCACCAGATGGCGCGCGCCCATGCTGCTGCCGGCCATGACGTACTCCCAGCCCAGGCGCTCGTCGGCATTGGCCACCGGCGTGCAGATGCCGCCGGGCGGCAGCGGCGCCAGGCCCAGCGTCTGCAGGTCGCGGGCCAGCCAGAACGATTGCCGCGGCAGCGCGCCGATTGCGATCTCGTGGTCGGCTGCGAAGCGGTGCATGCCGACAAGGTAGCGCGCATAATCGGACGCGGTCCGCAGCCCGTCGGCGAAAAACGCATCCACGCGCGCGTGCAGGTCCGCGGTGTCGCGCCGCAGGATCTGGCGTGCGTCGACCGGCCGGGCGGCGCGGAGCTGGGACACGTTCGCATTCATCGAAAAAGCATACCGGGCTGTTTCTCGGGCTTCTGTTGGATTCCGACATTGCGTTCAGGTGGAAGCCACTCCTGGCCGGCCCCGACCCCGCGACGCCTACAATGGCGCGCCCATCGCCAGCGCCGGACCCGGACCATCGTGCAGCTCCCCGACTACGACTTCGCCAGCCACCACCTGGAGGTGCGGCCCGGCGTGCGCATGCACTATCTCGACGAGGGCCCGCGTGACGGCGAGATCGTGCTCATGCTCCACGGCAACCCGTCCTGGAGCTACTACTGGCGCCACCTGGTGCGTGGCCTGCGCGACCGCTACCGCTGCATCGTGCCCGACCACGTCGGCATGGGCCTGTCGGACAAGCCCGACGACGGTCCCGGCGCCTCCCCGCGCTACGACTACACCCTGGCCTCGCGGGTCGAGGACGTCGGTACCCTGCTCGCGCACCTGGGCATCGACGGGCCGCTGACGCTGGCCGTGCACGACTGGGGCGGGATGATCGGCTTCGGCTGGGCGCTCGCGCACCAGGCGCAGGTCCGGCGCCTGGTGATCACCAACACCGCCGCGTTCCCGCTGCCAGCCGCCAAGCCGATGCCGTGGCAGATCGCGCTGGGCCGCGACTACACGGTCGGCGAGTGGATCATCCGCGGCTTCAACGCGTTCTCGGCCGGCGCCTCGTGGCTGGGCGTCGAGCGGCGCATGCCGCGCGCGGTGCGCCGCGCCTACGTCGCGCCGTACGACAGCTGGCGCAATCGCATCTCCACGGTGCGCTTCATGCAGGACATCCCGCTGGGGCCGGGCGACCGTGCCTGGCCGCTGCTCGAGGCCGCCGGCCGGGCCCTGCCCGGATACGCCGACCGGCCGGCGTTCATCGGCTGGGGCCTGCGCGACTTCGTGTTCGACCGGCATTTCCTCGAGGGTTTCCGCAGCGCGCTGCCGCAGGCCGAGGTCGAGGCGTTCGACGATGCCGGCCACTACGTGCTCGAGGACCGGTACGCGGTGCTCGTGCCGCGGATCCGCGGGTTCCTCGACCGGCATCCGCTGGGCACCTGACGCCGATCGCGGGTCATGCCGCGATCGGCGGCACCGTCGGCGTGGTCGGACTGTGGCCGTTGTCGTCGGGTTCGTCGTCGTTGGCCGCGCCGTCGCGCCAGCGCCAGTCGGCGACCGTCAGCAGCGGCAGCCCGTGCGCGGCGCGGGCGCGGTCGCACTGGCCGCTGCGCTCGCCCGACTCCAGCGAGGCCGGCACCGCGGCGCAGACCGACGGGCGCATCGGATGGATCGTGCAGCGCGAGTAGCGGCCGATGTCGGCATCGAGCGCGATGCAGCGCGGCTGCGCGCAGGACGTGCCGCGCATCGCGCGCTCGTGGGTGCGCAGCGGCTCGGTCAGCGCCGCAGGCACCCGCCCGCCGAGGTCGGGATCGGCCTCGCTCCAGTGGAAACCGATGCGGAAATGCGCACAGCAGGCACCACAGGACAGACACGGATGCGGCATGGCGCGACCGGGCGGGAGAGGAGGGCGGGGCGCGGATTTTTTCCCGGCATGGCGATGCCGCGCAAGAGGCCCGGTCCGGACCGCCGGCGCGGCGTTCAGCCGCGGCGCGTCAGCTGCCCGAGGGCGGGCGCAGGATCGCCGCGTAGCGCGCCTGCATCCCGGTCGCCACCGCGCCGTCGGGCAGCACGACCTGCGCGGCCAGTTGCACGCGCGCGCGGCCCCGGGTGCGCAGCGTGCGCACGAAGGTGTCCCAGTCGCCGTCCGACAGCACGGCCTCGGCCTGCAGGTCGTCGCACAGCGGCGCGCGGTAGCGGATCTGCGAATCGGCGACATAGACCTCGGCGTCGAGCCCGGCGGCCTCGGTGCGCAGCGTGGTCAGCCCCCAGCCGGCGAGCGTCATCAGCGAGACCAGGCTGCCGCCGAAGGCCGAGCCCTTGTCGTTGACGTGGTCGGCGAGCGGCGCGCGCAGACGCAGGCGTTCGCCGTCGAAACCGGCGATGTCGATGCGCATCGCGGCGACCGGCGGCATCGAGGCGTAGTGCGCCGCGAGCCTGCGCAGCGGATCTTCGTGTTGCATCGGGTGTCCTGTCGGGGGGAGAGTCGTCCGGCTTGCGCCGTACCCCGGCAGCCACCAAGCTGCGCGCATGCATGCCGCGCCGGCTTCCTCGCTTCTGGCGGGATACTACGTCATCTCGCTGCGCCCGGTCGGGGCCCACGTCGCACTGCGGCGCGCGGCCGCGCAGCTGGGCGCGCGCACGTTCGCGCTGTCGCCCTGGCGCATCGTCCAGCGCGACGGCCCCGCCGTCCGGGCCGCGCTGCGGGCCGCGCTCGGGGCCGACGTCGCGATCTTCACCAGCCCGCCGGCGGTCGCCGCGGCCGCGGCGCTGCAGCGCCTGGAACGCCGCGACGGCCAGGACTGGCTCGCGGTCGGTGCCGGCACCGCGGCGGCGCTGGCGGCGCAGGGCATCGCCCGGGTGCGCGCGCCGACGCGCATGGACAGCGAAGGCCTGCTGGCGCTGCTGCCGGCATCCCGGCTCGCCGGCCGCAGCGTCGGCCTGGTCACCGCCCCGGGCGGGCGCGGCGTGATCGCGGCCACGCTCGAGGCCGCCGGTGCGGGACTGCGGCGCGCCGACGTCTACGCGCGCGTGCCGGTCCGCCCGTCCACGCGCCGGCTGGCGGTGCTGCAGGCGCTGCCCGCGCCCTGGCTGCTGCCGGTCAGCAGCGGCGAGGCGCTGACCTCGATGCTGGCCTGCCTGCCTGGGCCGGTCCTCGCGCGCCTGCACCGGGCGCAGGTGCTGGCCGCCAGCGCACGCCTCGGGTCGCTGGCGCGGGACCTGGGTTTCGACGACGTCCGGGTCGCATGCGACGCGCGCCCGGCATCGCTGCTGGCGGCCGCGCGACCGGCCCGACACGACGCGTTGCCGGTATCCTGAATGGCGCTTCCGCCGACGACGGGCTCGTCACGGCGCTGTCAGGCACGGTAGCGATTCTTCGCGTCGCCTCTACGGAAACCTCGTCATGTCCCTGCTTCGCGCGTTGCTGGTCTGGATCGTCATCGCCCTGCTCGGCGCGCTGGCCGCGCAGCTGCTGCTGTCGAGCGACCCGGGCTATGTCCTGGTCCGCCACGGCGGCATCGACCGCAGCACCACGCTGGTCAACGCGATCGCGATGGCGCTGGGCGCACTGGTGCTGTTCTGGCTGGTCGTGAGCCTGATCCTGCTGCCGTTCCGCAGCTGGGGCCGCTACCGCGAGACGCGCGCGCAGAGCCGCATCGGCGAAGGGCTCGATGCGCTGCACCAGGGCCATTACACGCGCGCCGAGAAGCTGCTCGAGCAGTCGGCGAACGAGAACCCACACTACGAGCCGGCCGCGCGCCTGGCCGCGGCGCAGGCCGCGATCGCCCGCGGCGACGCGGCCGCCGCCCGCGCCCATCTCGACGGCCTCGGCGACCGGCACCCTGCCACCCGTGCGATCGCGCTGGCCGAGATCGCCCTGCGCGACGAACGCCCGATCGACGCGCTGACCGCGCTCGACGCTCCGGCCGCGCAGCCGCTGCCGCCGCGCGGCCTGGCGCTGCGGGCCGACGCCTGGGCGCAGACCGGGCACGCCGCCGAGGCCTACGGCCTGCTGGGCGCGCTGCGGCGCCAGCACGCGCTGCCCGAAGCGCAGCTCGCCGTGCGCGAGGTGCGCTGGGCCGCGGCGTCGCTGCGCGAAGCCGCCGATGCCAACGTGCTCGCCGAACGCTGGGAAGCGCTGCCCAAGGCGCTGCGCACCGAGACCCCGGTCGTGCTCGCCTACGTCGACCGCGCGTTCGCGCTGGGCTGGCACGACGCCGCGCTGCGCAGCCTGGAGACCGCGCTCGACGCGCGCTGGGACGAACAGCTGGCCGCCCGCTACGCGGCGCTCGAGGTCGGCGACCCCGAGCACCGGCGCGCGCGCCTGGAGCGCTGGCTGCAGGCGCATCCGTCGAGCCCGGCGACGATGCTGGGCCTGGCGCGGCTGCACCATGCGCGCCGCGACTGGACGCGCGGACGCGAGCTGCTGCAGCGCGCGGTCGAGCAGGGCGCCGGCAGCGAGGCCTGGGTCCAGCTCGGCGACGGCTACGCGGCCGAGGGCGACGAGCGCAACGCGCGCCTGTGCTACGCCAACGCGCTGCGCGCCGCCCGCAACGAGCCGATCGTCGCGCTGCCCTCTGCGCCGCCGGTGCCGCCGACGGTCGCGGCCGAGCATCGCGACGACCACGGCCTGCCGCACCTGCGCGATCCCGACGACTTGACACCGCGCCCCTGAGGCGCGGTCGCGGCGGCCGCGACCGGACGCGCACCGCAGCGCGGGACCATGCCGTCCTGCTGTGCGAGCGGCGCGATGTCGCCAGGCGCTCGTGCCGCAGCCGCTCAGCGCATCAGTCGATGCACCGCCACCGCGCCGTCGATGGCGCGGTCGAGCGTGACCTGGGCGACCGCACCGCGCGCGTTCGAGGCTAGCGTCACCGTGACCGGTCCGACGATGACCTGCGGCCCGACCGGGCCCAATGCCTCGGCCCCGTCGAGCCGGCCGTCGGGATAGGCGATGAAGCCGCCCAGTGCGGCGACCCGCGGGTCGTCGACGTAGAGCCCGGCCCGGGGCATGTCGGCTTCGGTCAGCGGCTGATGGTCGACGATCACGATCGCGCCGAACGCTGCGCCGTCGGACGCGCGCCATGTGCAGCTCAGGCTGTAGGCGTCGGGCGTGTCCTCGCGGGCGCCGGCCGGATCGACCGGCTCGAGGCCGGCAACCAGATCGCCGAGCGCGGCGCCGACCGCGTCGCATCCGGGCAGCGCCTCGGGCGGCGGCGGCGCGGAAACGACCTCCGGACCGCGGGCGGGCACGGGCGCCTCGCTGCAGCCGGCGAGCACGAGGAGGGCGGCCGCGAGCGGGCCGAGGCGGCGCGCGGCGATACGGGATCCGGACATGGACGGGGACCTGGAAAGAGGAGACTCAGCGCTCGAGGATCGCGACCACGCCCATGCCGCCGGCGGTGCAGATCGAGATCAGCGCGCGGCCGCCACCGCGCTCGACGAGCTGCTTGGCGGTCGTGGCGACGATGCGCGCGCCGGTCGCCGCGAACGGATGGCCGGTGGCCAGCGATGAGCCGAGCGGATTGATCTTCTGCGGGTCGATGCGGCCCAACGGCGCGTCGAGCCCCAGCCGGGTGCGGCAGTAGTCCGCGCTCTCCCACGCGCGCAGCGTGCACAGCACCTGCGCCGCGAACGCCTCGTGGATCTCGTAGATGTCGAAGTCCTGCAGCGTCAGGCCGTTGCGCGCGAGCATCTGCGCGACCGCGACCGTCGGCGCCATCAGCAGGCCCTCGCCGTGCACGAAGTCGACCGCGGCCACGTGCGCGTCGCGGATGTGGCACAGCACCTCGTGGCCGTGCGCGGCGGCCCATTCGTCGCTGGCGAGCAGGCACGCGGCCGCGCCGTCGGTCAGCGGGGTCGAGTTGGCCGCGGTCAGCGTGCCGCGGCCCGAGGTCCGGTCGAACGCCGGCTTGAGCGTGGCCAGCTTCTCGATCGAGGTGTCGGGCCGCAGGATGTTGTCGCGCGCGACGCCCCGGAAGCTCACGACCAGGTCGTCGAAGAACCCGCGCTCGTAGGCCGCGGCGAGCTTGTGATGGGACGCGACCGCGAGCTCGTCCTGCGAGTCGCGCGAGATGCTCCACTCCTTGGCCATGTCCTCGCAGTGCTCGCCCATCGACTTGCCGGTACGCGGCTCGGCCACGCCCGGGAAATCGGGCTTGAGCTCGCGCGGGCGGAAGCCGCGGAACGCGGAGAGCCGGTCCTTCGTGGTCTTGGCCGCGTTGGCCGACAGCAGCCGGCGGCGCAGCGTGCGGCCGTAGACGATCGGCACGTCGGACGTGGTGTCCGAGCCGCCGCCGATGCCCGATTCGATCTGACCGGTCGCGATCTTGTTGCCGACGGTGATGATCGAGTCCAGCGACGTGCCGCAGGCGCGCTGCAGCGTGATCCCGGGCGTCAGCGCCGAGAGGCCCGACGACAGCGCGGCCTCGCGACCGAGGTTCCAGTCGCTCGAGTGCTTGATCACCGCACCCATCGCCACTTCGCCCAACTGCTGGCCGTGCAGGCCGAATGCCTCGACCAGGGCGCCGAGCGTGCGCACCGACATGCCCAGGTTGCCGACGTCGGCATACGCGGTGTTCTGGCGGCAGAACGGGATGCGGACGCCACCGAGCACGGCGACGGGACGACCTAGCAGCATCGGAATTTCCTCGCGGGGGCTTGCGTGAGACTGTCCACGACACGGGACGGGCATAATGTGAACGAGTGTATCCCTGCCCGCGTGGACGGCCAATGACCGCAGATCCCGACATTTCCCGGCACGATGCCGCGCCCCAGGTCCTCGGTGTCCTGGCCCTGGAACTGAGCGACGACTCGGTGCCCGCGCGCGATGCCCTCGGCCAGCAGGCGGCCGGCGCATTGGCGACGCTGCTGGGCCGCGACCTCGGCGCGCTGGTCCCCGGCGCGCGCGACCTGGACCTGGTGTTCGCCGCCGCGCATTTCGACCCGGCCGAGCTGCTGCGGCCCGGCTGGCCGGTGCACCGCCGGCTGGCGGAACTGCGTGCCCGCGCGCCGCGCGCCGGTCAGGGACCGCGGATCATCGCGTTCGGTGCCGACGACAAGGGCGAGACGCCGCTGCCGTTCCGCGCCGACCCGCAGCTGTCGGGCGGCCGGCTGCGCGTGCTGCCGTACCTGTTCGTCGGCGAGCCTGCCGCCACCGAGGCGGTGTCGGCGCACATGGAGTCGATGCTGCTCGACCTGGGCATGGCGCAGGCCGACACCGCACTGCAGGCGCAGGAGGCGTTCGGCGCGCGCATCGAGCACGCCCGCTACCTGACCCTGCACGACCTGCTGGCGATGACCGCGCTGCAGTACCGCAACCAGGGCCTGGAGCCGCTGTGGGACCTGCTGGAGACCGCGCTGCTCGCGCCGGCGTCGGAGGTCTGGCTCGACGCCCCACCCGAACCGCTGCTGCGGCACGTCGGCGGCGAAGTGCGCATGGCGCTGCTGTCGCCTGACGACTGGCGCCGCCGCTGCGCGGCCGGCGAACAGGACCAGGACCGGCTCGCGCACGGCCTGGCGATGCACGAGGCCCGACAGCGCCAGTTCGCCGCCGTGCTGCAGGCCCACGGCGTGCCGGTCGAGTTCGGCCACGTCGCCCCCGGCCAGGACCCGCGCACCGCACTGGCCTGACCCACTCTCGGACTGTCAGCGCGCCGCGCGGCCGATCCAGCCTCGAACCGCCAACGCGCGACACCACCCCCCCCGCCCGCGGGGGAGGTCGGCGCGCACCGCGCGCCGGGCGGGGGCACGGGCTCTCCCCAGTCCCCCATCCCGATCCACCCACGAAGGCGCAACGGCCCCGCGGGCAGACCGGCGCAGTCCGTCAGGACCGGATCACACCACACGCCAGCCGATCGCCGGCGTTGCCGGTCGGCTGGGTGACGTAGTCGTCGGCGTCCGCGTGGACGATGACGGCCTTGCCGACGATGTCGGTCGCCGCGCCGTCGCCGAGCGTCGCGCCTTCCAGCCAGCCCTCGACCGGCGCGGTGCCGTCGGTGCCCGCGACGATGTTGTCGCTGTCGCCGGCGTGGTGGGCACCCTGGCCCACCCGGCCGTGGTCGCTGCTGGCGGGGTTGAAATGGCCGCCGGCGCTGATGGCGTCGGGCGCGCTGCAGTCGCCGGTCTCGTGGACATGGAAGCCGTGCGTGCCGCCCGGCGGCAGGCCGGTCACGGTGCCGGTGACCTGGATGCGCCCGTCGACCGCCGCAAAGCGCAGGGTGCCCGCGGTCTGGTTGCCCTGGGTCGGCGAGAGTTCGACGCTGGCGCCCGCAGCGGCCGCATCGGGAGCCGGCGTCGCCGGCGCGCCGGTCGCGGGCGGCGCGGCGCGATCGGCCTCGGCCGCGGCATCGCCGTCGGCGGTCGTGCCGGCGTTGCCGCACGCGACCAGCGCGAGCGCGAGCACGGCGACGGCGGGCGCGAGATGACGGGTCTGGGACATGGGGAACGCTCCTTCTTCGGGTCGGAATGGCGCGCAAGGCGCCGGAAAACGGGACGACGGACGCGGCGCTACTCGATCCGGACGATCCCGCAGGCCACGCGCGCGCCGATCGCGCCGGGCGTCGCGCCGAGCACCAGCAGCGCGCGCCCGCCGATGTCGTTGGGCGCGCCGCCACCCAGCACCGCGCCGGGCAGCAGCAGGTCGATGGTGGCGACGCCCTGACCGTCGGCGACGATGCGCCCGCGCTCGCCCGAGTCGGGCAGCCGCGACGGCGCGCCACGCTGCACGTCGTATTCGGGTCCCGCGCTGGCGGCGTCGACCGCGCTGCAGTCGCCGCGCGCATGCAGGCGCAGGTTGTGGGTGCCGTTGCGGACCAGGCCGCCGACCTCGCCGCGCACGCGCACGCCGCCGTCGGCAGGACTGAGCACCAGTCGGCCGCTGACCAGCGTGCCCGAGGCCGAGGCGAGGTTGGCGACCGCGCCGCGCGCGGTGCCGGTGCTGGCCAACGGCGGCGTGGTGGCGGCCGCGGGCGCGGGTGCCTGGCGCGGCGCGCTGGCGCAGCCCACGACCAGCGCGGCGGCGAGCAGGGACAACGCGGGGCGGAACGGTCGAAGCATCGGAAGGCACCTTATCGATCGGGGGTTCAGTGCGGATGAAGGCGGGACGCGGCCCGCCACGTCAGCCGCGGCGGCCGCGCGCGCCGAGCTTGCGGGTCAGCGTGTTGCGACCCACGCCCAGGCGCACCGCGGCCTCGGCGCGGCGCCCGCCGGTCTGCGCCAGCGCGGTCTCCAGCAGCGCACGGTCCAGGCGCTCGCGCGCCTGTGCGTGCAGGTCGGCATCGCCGGCACGCAACCGCGCATCGGCCCAGGCACGCAACGCGGTCTCCCAGTCCTCGGGCGCGGCCGGGACCGACGCGTCCGGCCGTACCGCCTCCGGGCGCGCCGGCAGCAGGCCGTCGAGATCCTGCGGCGCGACCAGGTCGGCGGGCGCCAGCGCGGCCAGCCGCCAGCACAGGTTCTGCAGCTCGCGCACGTTGCCCGGCCAGTCGTGCTCGCGCAGGCGCAGCAGCGCGCCGCGCCCCAGGCGCTTGGGCGGCGCGTCGAGCTTCGCCGCGGCCGCCTGCAGGAACCGCTCGGCCAGGCGGGGCACGTCGTCGCGTCGCTCGCGCAGCGGCGGCAGGCGCAGCCGCACCACATCGAGGCGATGCAGCAGGTCGGCGCGGAAGCGGCCCTGCGCGACCAGCGCCTCCAGGTCCTGGTGGGTCGCCGCGATCACGCGCACGTCGACCCGGATCAGCTCGCGACCGCCGACGCGGAAGAACTCGTCCTCGGCAAGCACGCGCAGCAGCCGCGTCTGCAGCGAGGCGGGCATGTCGCCGATCTCGTCGAGGAACAGCGTGCCGCCATCGGCCTGCTCGAAGCGCCCGACATAGCGCCGCGACGCGCCGGTGAACGCGCCGGCCTCGTGGCCGAACAGCTCGCTCTCGAGCAGCTCGGCCGGGATCGCCGCGGTGTTGAGCGCGACGAACGGCCGCCGCGCGCGCGGCGACTCGCGGTGCAGCGCGCGCGCGACCAGTTCCTTGCCGGTGCCGGTCTCGCCGGTCACCAGCACCGAGACCGGGGCCTGCGCCAGCCGGCCGATCGCGCGGAACAGCTGCCGCATCTGCGGTGTGTCGCCGACGAGCGCATCGGCCCCGGTCGCATCCTCCTCCCGGGGCACGGCCGGGGCCGGCTCGCGGTCGCCGAGCACGCGCGCGGCCAGCGCGACCGCCTCGTCGAGATCGAACGGCTTGGACAGGAATTCCTGCGCGCCGCCGCGGAAGGCGCCGGCGGTGCTGGCGACGTCGGTGTAGGCCGACATCACCACGACCGGCAACTGCGGGTGCGCCTGCTTGAGCGATTCGAGCAGTTGCAGTCCGCTGTCGCCGGGCATGCGCACGTCGGTGAACAGCAGATCGGGCGCCGGCCGCCGCGCCAGCGCCTCGCGCACCGCCTGCGCGCCGTCGAAGCCGGCCACGTCGTAGCCGGCCTCGCTGAGCGCGGTGGCGAGCACGAAGCGGACCGCGCGGTCGTCGTCGACGACCCAGATGCGGGGTGCGGGCGTCATGGGCGTGCGGCCTCCCGGGCGGCGTCCGCGCCCGTCTGTGTATCGCCAGGAACGGCGGTCGCGGCGTCGAGCGGCGGGAACGGCAACTGCAGCGTGAACACGGTATGCCCGGGGCGCGAGCGGTAGACGAGCGCGCCGCGGTGCTCGCGCGCGACCTGCTGCGCCAGCGCCAGGCCCAGACCGCTGCCGTCCGCGCGGCCCGACACCAGCGGCAGGAAGATCTGCTCGACGAGATCCCCGGGCACGCCGCGGCCGTCGTCGACGACCTCGAGCCGCAATGCCATCGCATGCACCTCGTCGCCGATGCGCACCGCCAGCGCTGCCCGGGTGCGCAGCGTGACGTTCGCCGCGCCGGCCTGGATCGCGTTGCGCACCAGGTTCCAGATCGCCTGCGTCAGCCGGTCGGCATCGCCCGACAGCTCGGGCAGACTGGGGTCGTAGTCGCGGATCATCCGCACCGCCCAGCCGGCGTCGGCCTCGGCCAGCCGCAGCACGTGCTCGAGCACGCCGTGGATGTTCAACGGCCGGTGCGGCTGCGGCGCCTGCGGCGAGAGCAGCTGGTCGACGAGCGCGCCGAGCCGCCCGACTTCCGACTCGACCAGCGCGACCAGTTCGCGCATCTCGCCATCACCGGCGCGGCGCGCCAGCAGCTGCGCCGCGCCCTTGAGTCCGGCCAGCGGATTGCGCAGTTCGTGCGCCAGCCCGCGCAGCGCCGCCGACAGCGCCAGCGGCATCGCCAGTGCGGGATCGGCGCCGGGGAACTCGTCGACCGGGTGCGCTTCCAGCAACACCCCGCCATCGCCGCCGCGCGACACCCAGGCATCGGCGAACCGCGGCTCGCCGCCGAGAAACGCCAACGCCAGGCGCCGCAGCCGCAGCGGTGCGTCGCTCTCGTCGCCGGGCTGGCGCAGCGCGTGCCGCAGCGTCTCGCCCTCGACCTCCAGCGCCGCCAGCGGCTGCTCGACCAGCCGGCGCCGGCCCACCCCCAGCCAGCGCGCGAACGCCAGGTTGCAGTCGCGAATGCGACCGTCGGCGCCGGTCCACACCAGCGGCGTGGCCAGCGCATCGAAGACGGGGGAGGGCGGGACGGCGGCAAGCATCGCACCAATGTAGTGCATCGCCGGTCCGGCGGCGACGCGCGCCGTGCCGCATCGACCTTCCTACGTGCCCTTCGCGGCTGGCGCGTCCCCCATCACCATGACCGACGGCAGCCCGCAGTCCGGATGCGCGCGCAGTAGCTGGTAGACGACGCCACTCAGGCCGCCCATCAGGCCGGGGGCGTACGCCGTGCCGGCCAGGCCGCACACCGGACCATGCTGCTCCAGGCTAGCGAGGATCGCGGCCAGCAACGCCCGATCGTCGAGCCCCCGCGGACCGAGCCCGGCGCGAACCGCCAGGTCCAGCAACTCCCAGGCCCCCATGTCGCCATGGCAGATGCCGTGGTTGAGGCCGACGCCGTGTCGCCATGCGGTGTCCGCCGCAGCGGCGATCCGGGCGCGGACCGGCGGCGCGTCGAGATCGCGATGACGATCGGCCAGGGCCAGGCCGATGCCAACCGCGCCATGGCACCACGCGGCCGGCGCCTGGGCGCCCTCGAGCATGCGCAGGTCCAGCCAGTTCCCTGTCTCGGGGCGGTACAGCCGCTCCTCGAACGCGGCCGCCTGCAACGAGGTCTCCTCGAACCGCGCGTGGCCGCTGGCGCCGGCCAGCCTGGACAACGCCCAGCCGATACCGGTGACGCCGTGGGCGAATCCGCCCATGCCTTGCGGCCAGCGGTCGTGCGTCCAGTACGCCACGCCATCCTCGCGCCGCGCCGAGTCGCACAGACGGTCGCCCAGGTCGACGGCCATGTCGAGATAGCGGGTATCGCCGCTGGCGTCCGCCAGCAGGATCAGCGGCACGATCGCGCCCGCCTTGCCGCTCAGCACGTCGCCGACATCGTCTGCCGCTGCGGCCTCGGGCACCAGGTCCGCGAGCCTGCACGCGTGCGCCAGGCCTTCACCCTGCACCACACCCCAGCGCTCGAGCATCAGCCAGGTCCAGACCTGCGAACCGAGCCCGATGTAGCCGCCCAGCGCCGGTGGGCGTGGCTGCTTGACGCGGCCGCGCCGCAGGAATGACTGCGTTTCGGCCAGCCGCATGGTCGCCAGCAGATCCGACAGCAGGGCGTCGACGCCGGGCACGACGTCCGCGCGCCCGGCGCGCATCTCCCGCTGGTACGCCGCGGCGAGCAGTGCGATGCCGGAGATCCCGCCGTACAGGTCCTGTCCCAGCGGCTGCACGGTCCGCCCGGCCGGCCCCAGCACCGACGCGATCCACGCCACGCTCCCGTCCTCGCCGCGAAGGCTGGAGTCCATCAGCAACGCCATCATGCGTGCCGCCTGGCGGCGCCGGCGCGATTCGAGATCGTCGAGGCGCGGCGTGTCCACGCGCAACGCGACCACCGGCTCCGACCAGACATCGCTCTCGTAGGCGCTGACCAGCGTGGACTTGATGACCTCGCGTTCCAGCCCCCAATCGGCCTGCCGCCAGTGCTGCAGCGACGCGGCGACCAGGTCGCGGGGCGCGAGCCACGTCGTGCCCCTGGGCCCCTGCAGCTGGCCGTGGCCCGGCGTCGTGGCGAAGAACGGGATGTCGCCCTCGAGGAGGTCGGCGATCTCGGCCGCGATCACCGCATCGTCGCTGGGTGCGAGCGCCTTCTGGTCGGCCATCTTCGCGAGCAGCTCGTGCGCGCGGTGCTCGGCCTCGACCTGCTTGTGCAGCGACACCGGATGCCAGAGCATGCGCCCGAGCTCCGCATAGGCTTCGGTCGACCGGGGCACGACGCGGATCGGGCACGGCGCGAACCGTTCGAGCTGAGGCGCCAGCGCGCCCGCCGCGTCCAGCCGCTGCAGCATCTGCGTGGTGTCGTCGAATCCCTGCACGATCGATGGCCAGTGCAAGCCCAGGGACGGCCGTTCGCTGGGATGGTTCTGCGCGGGCCGCGCCTGCGCCATGACCGTGCCCATGCGCGCATCGTCCGAGCCCGACTGGACGATGCGCGACTGCGGCACTAACGGCTGCTGGCCCGGCAGCGCGCCGACCCCGGACACATCGACGCCGCGCCAGCCCAGGCCACTTCCTCGATTGGGAAGCAGCCCGATGTTCATCACGCTGCCGCTGATGCGTTCCGAAGCGAGGTCGAATGCCTGCCCCATGCCCGAAACGACCGGCTTGAGCCGCGGCGCGAACAGGGTCTCGCAGTCGATGATGACCGGGCACGCACCATGCGCGATCAGGTTCTCGGCATGCAGGTCGCAGCCCCCGAGCAGGCGCATCAGCGCGAGCCATTGCCCGATGCCGCGGTAGAAGCCCGGCAGTTGCGCGTCATCGTCCACGTGGCGATGCGCGACGAATTCGGTCCAGCCGTGCTCGCCCCGGTCGAGGGCGCGCGGCACCCCGATGTGTCGCTGCATCGCGCCTTGGGCCATGACCGCGTCGACGAACGCGCCCAGCGCGCAGTCGATCGCGACCGATCGCGGCTTGTAGACGATGCTGCCGTGCTCGCAATGCACGAGCATCACGGCCTTGCCGCCCCGATGGCTGTCGCCCGCGCTCAGCGTCAGCGCCTGCAATTCGCCCAGCGGTGCGCCGTGGAAGGCATCGAGCATGACGCGATCGGCCGCGAACCGATGGGCGAACTCGGCGATGCTCGCGCAGCGGTTGCGCACGATCGCCTGCACGCGCGACAGCAGCGTCGGATAGTGACGGGACAGCGATCGCCAGAAATCGAGTGTGGCGGCCTGCACGAGGAATGCCTGCCATCGTTCGCTGCCGGTCTCGCCGGTCAACTGCCCGTTGACGCGAGCTGCATTGAGCTCCAGCAGCAGCAAGCGGCTCAACTTGCCGTCCAGCACCGCAAGCAGGCTGGCCTGGGCGCCACGAAGAATGAGGGAACGCTCGCTCTGGGCGAGTTCGGCGATCGATGCGAGCCGGGCTGCCAGATCGTCGATGGCCTCGACGGTCAGGCAGCCCAGCGTTTCACCGAAATCGCCTGCGGTCGTTGCAGGCTTCATCGATCAACGGCAGACGATCGTGATCGATCCCGTGCAGTCGGCGCAGTTCGTACAGTTGAAGACGGTCAGCGAGACGTCGCCGCCGGCGATGTCCGCCTCGGCGTACTCGCCGCCGAGGAACAGGGCCCCTGCCGGGTTGTCCGCGCCGGCGTACTCGCGCCACTCGGAGGCCTGGTCGAACTCGTATTCGCCGTGATTCAAGTCGTTCATGACATCTACTCCTTTCCTGTGAGTGAAGAGTCGAACTACCACGTGCCAGTGGTCCTTGGAACCGAGATACCGCAACCTCGCGTCGCGGCATTCCGAACCGCTGACACCAGTCGATTCTCTGGACTTCACCCCGAAACTACAAGTCCACGCGCTGCGATGCCACGACGGCAGCGAGCGTGACATCGCGAACAGCGACCGCCGTCGCATATCCAATCTTACGCGCGTCGCATTGGATGCTGCAGCGCGATGATGCGCGACTCAGGCCGCCCGGGTGCCGTGAAACTGCGCCTCCTCCGTCGAGCCGGTCAGCGCGGTCACGCTGGACGCGCCGCCCTGGATCACGGTGGTCACGTCGTCGAAGTAGCCGGCGCCGACCTCCTGCTGGTGGGACACGAAGGTGTAGCCCTGCTCGCGGGCGGCGAACTCGCGCGCCTGCACCTGCTCGACGTAGTGCTTCATGCCCTCGCCGCGCGCGTAGTCGTGCGCGAAGCGGAAGCTGTTGAACCAGTTGATGTGGATGCCGGCCAGGGTGATGAACTGGAACTTGTAGCCCAGCGCCGAGAGTTCGTCCTGGAACGAGGCGATCCGGCGGTCGTCGAGGTTCTGCTTCCAGTTGAAGCTCGGCGAGCAGTTGTAGGCCAGCAGCTTGCCGGGCGAGGCGGCCTGCACGGCCTGGGCGAACTCGCGCGCAAAGCCCAGGTCCGGCGTGCCGGTCTCGCACCACACCATGTCGGCGTAGGGCGCGTACGCCACGCCGCGGCTGATCGCCTGCTCCAGGCCGTTGCGGACCTTGTAGAAGCCCTCCGCGGTGCGCTCGCCGGTGACGAACGGCGCATCGTTGGCGTCGACGTCGGAGGTCAGCAGCGTCGCGGCCTCGGCATCGGTCCGCGCGAGCACGATCGACGGCACGCCGAGCACGTCGGCGGCCAGGCGCGCGGCGACGAGCTTCTGCACCGCCTCCTGCGTGGGCACCAGCACCTTGCCGCCCATGTGGCCGCATTTCTTGACCGCGGCCAGCTGGTCCTCGAAGTGCACGCCGGCCGCGCCGGCGACGATCATGTGCTTCATCAGTTCGTAGGCGTTGAGCACGCCGCCGAAGCCGGCCTCGGCGTCGGCGACGATCGGGAGGAAGAAGTCGATCGCCTCGCGCGCGTCGAGCTTGCCGTCGACGATGTTCTTCCACTGGATCTCATCGGCGCGCTGGAAGGTGTTGTTGATCCGGCGCACCATCGCCGGCACCGAGTCGTAGGCGTACAGCGACTGGTCGGGATACATGGTCTCGGAGGTGTTGCCGTCGGCGGCGACCTGCCAGCCCGACAGGTACACCGCTTCGAGCCCGGCCTTGGCCTGCTGCATCGCCTGGCCGGCGCTGATCGCGCCGAACGCGTTGACGTAGCCCTTCCGCGCCTCGCCGTTGACGAGCGCCCACAACCGCTCGGCGCCGCGGCGCGCCAGCGTGTGCTCCGGCCGCACGCTGCCGCGCAGGCGCACGACGTCGGCCGCGGCGTAGGGTCGCCGGATGCCGGCCCAGCGCGGGTCGGTGGTCCATTCGTGCTGCAGGGCGTCGATCTGATGCTGGCGGGTGGTCATGGCGGTGTCCTCCAAGTCGGATTCGGGATTTCGTTCGTTTGCGGCCGTGCAGCCCACGGCCGGGAAGCGGACGGCGGTCACGCCCATCGCGGCCGGGCCCGCGTTTGCCGGGTCAGTCGAGGCGCTCGTACGCCGGTAGCGTCAGGAAGTCCGCGAGCGTGTCGCGCAGCGTCAGCACTTCGAGCATCGCGATGGCCTCGGGCACGCGGGCGGCGCCGGGGATCGGCTGGCGGGCCAGGCGCGAAGGCAGCGACAGCAGCACGCGGTCGAACAGCGCGTCGTCGATCGCGGTGCCGTCGTCGAGGTGCAGCGGCGTGCCGGGCGCACCGCCATCGCCGGCATCGGCGTGGTGCAGCCATTGCCACAGCTGCGCGCGGGCGATCTCGGCGGTCGCCGCGTCCTCCATCATCCCGTGGATCGGCACGCAGCCGTTGCCGTCGAGCCAGGCGGCGAGATAGCGCACGCAGACCTCGACGTTGCCGGCAAAGCCCGCATGCGTGATCGTGCCCAGCGGCGGGGCGATCAGGTCGTCGCGCTCGACCAGCACGTCGTCGCGCGTCATCGCGTGCTGGTGCGGGCCGCGCATGCGCGTGTCGAACACCGCCTGCGCGATCGGGATCAGCGCCGGATGCGCGACCCAGGTGCCGTCGTGGCCGGCGGTGACCTCGCGCAGCTTGTCGGCGCGCACCCGGTCCATCGCCGCCTCGTGGGCGACCGGGTCGCCCGGCACCGGGATCTGCGCGGCCATGCCCCCCATCGCGTGCGCGCCACGACGATGGCAGGTCTGGATCAGCAGTTCGGAGTAGGCGGTCAGGAACGGCTGGTCCATCGTCACCTGCCCGCGCTCGGGCAGCACGCGGTCGCGGTGGCGGCGGAAGGTCTTGATGTAGGAGAAGATGTAGTCCCAGCGCCCGCAGTTGAGGCCGGCGATGCGCCCGCGCAGTGCGTGCAGGATCTCGTCCATCTCGAACGCGGCCGGCAGCGTCTCGATCAGCACCGTGACCCGGATCTGCCCGGCCGGCAGGCCCAGCGCGCGCTCGGTGTGCGCCAGCACGTCCTCCCACAGCTGCGCCTCCTCCATCGACTCGAGCTTGGGCAGGTAGAGGTAGGGGCCACGGTCGCGGGCGGCCAGCGCGTGGGCGTTGTGGAACGCGAACAGTCCCGCGTCGAACAGCGCGGCCGACATCGGCGTGCCGTCGACGCAGGCGTGCTTCTCGTCGAGGTGCCAACCGCGCGGGCGCACGATCAGCACCGCCTGCCGGTCCTCGGGCAGCAGCGCGTAGCGCTTGCCGTTGCCCTCGAAGACCAGGGTGCCGGCGACCGCCTCGCGCAGCGCGCGCTGGCCGGTCAGCAGGTTGGCCCAGGTCGGCGAGGTCGAATCCTCGAAGTCGGCCATGTAGCAGCGGGCGCCGGCGTTCAGCGCGTTGATGACCATCTTCGGGTCGACCGGGCCGGTGATCTCGACGCGGCGGTCGCGCAGCGCGGCCGGCGCCGGCGCCACCTGCCAGGCCGATTCGCGGATGCCACGGGTGTCGGCGCGGAAGCCGGGCAGGGCGCCGGCGTCGAACGCGGCCTGGCGGACGCGGCGCGCGTCGAGCAGCGTCTGGCGCCGGGGCTCGAACCGCAGGTGCAGGTCGGCCAGGAACGCGCGGGCATCGTCGCCGAGCAGATCGGCCGGGGTCCCCGTAGGCAGCCGGAGCATGGGGCCGGAAGAAGGCGGGTGCGGTTTGACGACGGCGTTCATCGGGGGTCCTTTCGCCCGGGAAGGGCGCTGATGCGGTGCAGCAGACCGTCCTCCGCAGCGGGGTATTTGACAAACGAGTTCTGTCAATGGCTACTATCAGCCAGGCTTATAGTCACTAGATGATGGCTCGCAAGTCCCCGCCAGCATTGCGCTTTCCGTACAAGAGCGACCGGCTCAAGCCGCTGCGCGCGTTCTGCCAGACGACCCGGCTGGGCTCGGTCTCGCGCGCTGCCGAAGCGCTCTACGTCAGCCAGCCGGCGATCTCGCTGCAGTTGCAGGCGCTCGAACGCGAGCTGGGCGTCCCGCTGCTCGAACGCAGCGGCCGGCGCTTGGTGCCCACGCGCGCAGGCGAGGTGCTCTACGGCCTGGCGCTGCCGCTGGTCGAAGGCATCGATGGATTGCCGGCGGCGTTCCGCCGCGAGGTCGGCGGCCTGGATGCCGGCGCGCTCACGGTCGCGGCGAACAGCTCGACGATCCTCTACCTGCTGCCCAAGATCGTCGACGTGTTCCGCCGCCAGCACCCCGACGTGCGGCTGACGCTGCAGGACGCGATCACCGCCGACGGCACCGACCTGCTGCGCAGCGACGCGGTCGACCTTGTGGTCGGCTCGATGGTCGACGTGCCGCCGGATCTCGACTACGCGCCGGTCTACCGCTTCGAGCCGATCCTGCTCACGCCGCCCGACCATGCGCTGGCGCGCGCGAAGCGGCTCACGCTCGAAGAGATCGGGCGCTACGGGCTGATCCTGCCGCCGAAGCGGCAGATCACCTACCGGCTCGTCGACCAGGTGTTCCAGCAGGCGCGCGTGCCCTACACCGTCGCGCTGGAGGTCGGCGGCTGGGAGGTCATCAAGCAGTACGTCGCGATGGGCATGGGCATCTCGATCGTCAGCGCGATCTGCCTGGACGCCGGCGACGGCGCGCGGCTGGCGACGCGCCCGGTCTCGGAGTGGTTCCCCGCGCGCAGCTACGGCGTCGTGGTGCGCAAGGGCAAACTGCTCTCGCCGCAGGCGCGCGCGTTCGTCGAGCTGATCCGCCCGGACCTGTTCGCCGGCCGCGACGGCACCGGCGGCGGGCACTCGGAACGCTAGGACGCCGCGCCCGTGGCGCGCGGCGACGGAGCCGCAGCGGCTACGCCTGCGTGGTCGCGGGCTCGGCGCGGGCGAGATCGGGCGCCTGCGCGGTGGCGCGACGCGAGGCCTTCTCCAGCTGCGCCAGCGCGACGTCGCCGGCAGCCTTAGCCTCCATCGCCTGCTTCTGGACCATGCACAGCGTCTGCATGTGGTCGGCGTCGAAGTTCAGCCGCTCGATCAGGAAGTCGACGAACGCGCGCACCTTCGGCGAGACCAGCCGGCCGCCGGCGAACACCGCGTTGAAGTCGACCTCCGGCCCGGTCCAGCCGGCGAGCACGCGCTGCACCATGCCGGCCTCGACGAACGCCTTGGCCATCACGTCGCCGGTCAGCATCAGGCCTTCGCCCTTGATCAGCGCCCAGTTGAGCGCGGCCGGGTCGTTGCCCACCAGCTGCGGGTTGACCGGGAACTCGCGCAGCGCCTGGCCGTCGGTCAGCGACCACACGAAGCGGCCGTTGTGCGGGTTGCGGCTCTTGCGCATCACCAGCGTGCGGTGGTGCTGCAGGTCGTCGGGATGCAGCGGCTCGCCGTGCTTCTCGATGTAGGCCGGGCTGGCGAAGACCTGGGTGCGCAGGCTGCCGAGCTTGCGCGCGACGAAGTTCGAGTCGGGCAGGGTGCCCACGCGCAGCGCGAGATCGGCCTCGCCGGCGATCAGGTCGAGCTGCTCGTTGCCCATGTGCATGTCGAGCAGGATTTCCGGGTACTGCGCCTGGAAATCGCCGAGCAGCGGCGCGATCCAGGTGATGCCGATCGAGTAGGGCACGGTGAAGCGCAGCCAGCCACGCGGGCCGCCCTGCAACTGGCCGACCGCGGCCTCGGCCTCCTCGAGTCCGCGCGCGATGCGCTGGCAGTGCTCGTGGTAGACCGCGCCGGCCTCGGTCAGGCCCAGGCGGCGCGTGGTCCGGTGCAGCAGCCGCGCGCCCAGCCGCTGCTCGAGCTCCTGCACCTTGCGGCTGACGGTGGTCTTGGGCAGGCCGAGCGCATTGGCCGCGGCGATGAAGCTGCCCTGCTCGACCACCTTGACGAAGATCAGCGTGTCGTTGAGATCGTGGGCCATCTGCGTGCTCCTGGCGGGGACGGACGCGATTGGCCCGTTCGAGGGACAATTATTCCCTCGAATCGGGACTAATCAAGTCCGGGATCGACGCCTATCGTTTGCGGCCTCCCCCGACCGGAGTCCGCCGGTGTCCCTCGACCGTTCCGTTCCCAGCGCGCGTGCCGTCCCGCTTCCCGGTCGCACGGCCGCGTCCCGGCGTCGCCTGGAAATCCCGCCGAATCAGTCGTCTAGCGCCCGCATCGCCGCCCCCCGGCGGGCCCGTGGCGGTGGGTTCGACTGGCGCCGGGTATGGGCCTGGCTGGGCACGCCCTCGGCCATCGCACCTCTCCCCACGACGGTCGAATCCCGGTTTTCGGGAGACAAAATCCCATGACCGGGACAATGTCGCCACTGCTCGTGCTCGGTGCGACCGGCACGATCGGCGCGCGCCTGGTCGCCCGCGCGACGGCCGACGGCCGACGGACGATCGCGGTGGCCCGCGACGACGCTGCGCTGGCCGCGCTGCGCGAACGCCACGGCGCGAACGTGCTGCCGCTGGCCGCGACGCTGTCCAGCGATGCCGATGCCGCCGCGCTCGCGGCCCGGGTCGCGGCGCTGGCCGGGCCGCGACCCGGCGCAGTGGTCGCCGCGATCCGCGGCATCGCGTCCGCCCACCGGCTGCTCGACGCGCCGGCCGACTTCCTGCGCCGGCGGCTCGACGAGGACCTGCTGCCGCACCTGGCGGCCGCGCGGCACCTGTTGCCGTTGCTCGCACCGGTGCCCGGTGGCGCCTACGTGCTCGTCGGCGGCCCCGGCGCCGAGCAGCCATGGTCGGGCTATGGCCACCGCTCGATCGGCGCGGCCGCGCTGCGGATGCTCGCCCGCGTGCTGCACGAGGAGGCGCGCACGCTGCCGGTCCGCGTGCAGATGCTGGCGATCGACTCGCCGGTGCGCACGGCGCACAACGCCGCGCACGCCTGCGCGCAGTGGCCAGACGCCGACGCGATCGCCGACTACGCGCTGCGCATGGTCGACGGCCGCCTGCGCCCCGACGCCGCGCTGCTGCGCTTCCCGTCCGACGGCCCGGTGCGCCCGCCGGGCCTGTCCGACGACATCGACCTCGCGCCGCCGCCGTGCGTCCCCGCATCGCCCCACGACACCGCCGCGCAGGCGCTGCTGCAGCGCATCGCGGCCCGTTCCCGATCCCCCCAGGAGTTCCGCTCATGACCCCCACCCCGACCCACGCCCGCGCCCGACGCGCCCTGGCCGTCCCGCTGCTGGCGGCCGCGATCGCCGTCGCCGTGGCCGGCTGCGACAGCCGCGCCGAATCGGCCGGGCCGCCGCCACCGCCCGAGGTCGGCGTCGCCGCCGTGCTCGCCGAGCCGGTGAAGGACTGGAACGATGCCACCGGCCGGATCGCCGCGGTCGAGAGCGTCGAACTGCGCCCGCGCGTGAGCGGCCATGTCGAGCGCGTGGCCTACGCCGAGGGCGACGAGGTGAAGCGGGGCGACCTGCTGTTCGTCATCGACCCGCGCCCGTACCGCGCCGCACTGCAGCGCGCCGAGGCCGAGCTCGCCCGCGCCCGCGCCGAAGCGCAGCTGGCGACCACGCGGCACGATCGCGCGCAGTCGCTGATCGAGGCCAGCGCGATCTCGCGCGACGATTTCGAGGCCCGCAGCGCCGGGCGCGCCGAGGCCGAGGCCGCGGTGCGCGCCGCGCAGGCCGCGGTCGAGACCGCGAAGCTGGACCTGGCGTTCACCCAGGTCCGCGCGCCGGTCGACGGCCGCGCCGGGCGTGCGCTGCTGACCACTGGCAACCTCGCCCAGGCCGACGCCTCGCTGCTGACGACGGTCGTCTCGCAGGACCCGGTGCATGTCTACTTCGAGACCGACGAGCGCACGTTCCTGCGGCACCAGGCGATGGCCCGCTCGGGTGCGCGCACCGCCGGCCACAACGCGGTGCGCGTGGGCCTGGCCGACGAGACCGGCCACCCGCATGCCGGCACGGTCGACTTCCTCGACAACCAGGTCGATCCGGCGACCGGCACCGTGCGCGCCCGCGCCGTGCTGCCCAATCCCGATCGCCGCTTCACCCCGGGCCTGTTCGCCCGCGTGCAGCTTGAGGGCGCGACGGCGCGCGAGGCGGTGCTGATCGACGACAAGGCCGTGCTGACCGACCAGGACCGCAAGTACGTCTACGTGCTCGGCGAAGGCAACACCGCCCAGCGCCGCGACATCGTGCCCGGCCGCATGGTCGACGGCCTGCGCGTGGTCGAGTCGGGCCTGGCGGCCGGCGACCGGGTGCTCGTCGACGGCGTGCAGAAGGTCTTCGCGCCGGGCATGCCGGTCTCGCCGGTCGAGGCCGCGATGCGCGGCGGCAAGCCGGCCGACGAGGCCGTCGCGACGCGCTGACGCGGGGCTTTCCCGCGACCGGACCCACCGTCGTTCCCGCGCAGGCGGGAATGACGGGCGCACTTTTCCCGTTTTCCCCTGCGGCCCGCAGGCCGCCCACAAGGATGCTCCCGTGGACTTCTCCCGCTTCTTCATCGACAGGCCGATCTTCGCGGCGGTGCTGTCGATCGTGATCTTCGCCGCCGGGCTGATCGCGATCCCCTCGCTGCCGATCGGCGAGTACCCCGAGGTCGTGCCGCCGTCGGTGGTCGTGCGCACGGTCTACCCCGGCGCGAACCCCAAGGTCATCGCCGAGACCGTCGCCACGCCGCTCGAGGAGGCGATCAACGGCGTCGAGGACATGATGTACGTCAAGTCGGTCGCCGGTTCCGACGGCGTGCTCGTCACGACCGTGACCTTCCGTCCCGGCACCGATGCCGACGATGCCGCGGTGCGCGTACAGAACCGCGTGGCGCAGGCGCTCTCGCGACTGCCCGAGGACGTGCGCCGGCAGGGCGTGACGACGCAGAAGCAGTCGCCGACCTTCCTGATGGTCGTGCACCTGACCTCGCCCGACGCGCGCTACGACACGCTGTACCTGCGCAACTACGCGCGGCTCAACGTCAAGGACGCGCTGGCCCGGATCGAGGGCGTGGGCGATGCGCAGATCTTCGGCGGCGGCGACTACGCGATGCGCGCCTGGCTCGACCCCGAGCGCATCGCCGCGCGCGGCCTCACCGCCGGCGACGTGGTGCGCGCGATGCGCGAGCAGAACGTGCAGGTCTCGGCCGGCCAGCTCGGCGCCGAGCCGATGCCCGGCAACAGCGACTTCCTGACCCTCATCAACGCCCAGGGCCGGCTGCGCGACGTCGACGAGTTCGGCGACATCGTGCTCAAGCGCGGCGACGACGGCACCATCGTGCGGCTGGCCGACGTCGCCCGGCTGGAACTGGGCGCAGGCGACTACACGCTGCGCGCCCAGCTCGACGGCAAGACCGCGGTGGGCATCGGCATCTTCCAGGCGCCGGGCGCGAACGCGCTGGAGATCCGCGATTCGGTCATCGCCACGCTCGACGACCTGTCGGCCCGCTTCCCCGAAGGCGTGAAGTACGAAGCCGTCTACGACACGACCAGCTTCGTGCGCGACTCGATCAAGGCCGTGGTGACCACGCTGCTCGAAGCGGTCGCGCTGGTGGTGCTGGTGGTGATCCTGTTCCTGCAGACCTGGCGCGCGTCGATCATCCCGTTGCTCGCGGTGCCGGTGTCGATCGTCGGCACGTTCGCGGTGCTGCACCTGCTGGGCTTTTCGATCAACACGCTCACGCTGTTCGGCCTGGTGCTGGCGATCGGCATCGTCGTCGACGACGCGATCGTCGTGGTCGAGAACGTCGAGCGCAACATCGAACAGGGTCTCGCCCCGCTCGCGGCCGCGCACCAGGCGATGCGCGAGGTGTCCGGCCCGATCGTCGCGATCTCGCTGGTGCTGTGCGCGGTGTTCGTGCCGATGGCGTTCCTCGACGGCGTGACCGGCCAGTTCTACAAGCAGTTCGCGGTCACCATCGCGATCTCGACGGTGATCTCGGCGATCAACTCGCTCACGCTGTCGCCGGCGCTGGCCGCGCGCCTGCTGCAGCCGCACGGCGCGCCGAAGGACCGCCTCTCGCGCGGCATCGAGCGCGCGTTCGGCTGGGTGTTCCGCCCGTTCAACCGGTTCTTCGGCGCGAGCGCGACGCGCTACGAGCGCGGCGTCGGCCGCATCCTCGGCCGCCGCGGCCTGGTGTTCGTGGTCTACGCCGGCCTGCTGCTGGCCACCGGCCTGCTGTTCAAGACGGTGCCGCCGGGCTTCATCCCGGTGCAGGACAAGCTGTACCTGATCGCCGGCGTGAAGCTGCCCGAGGGCGCGTCGATCGCGCGTTCGGACGCGCTGCTGCGCAAGGTCACCGACCTGGCGATGGAGACCGAGGGCGTCTCGCACGCGATCGCGTTCCCGGGCCTCAACGCGCTGCAGTTCACCAACACGCCCAACACCGGCGTGGCCTTCATCACGCTCGAACCGGCCAGCGCGCGCGGCCGTTCGGCGGCGGAGATCAACGCCGAGATCAACGGCAAGATCGCCGGGCTGCGCGAGGGCTTCGCGTTCTCGATGATGCCCCCGCCGATCCTGGGCCTGGGCAACGGCTCGGGCTACTCGATGTTCGTCCAGGACCGCGGCGGGCTCGGCTACGGCGCGCTGCAGGACGCGGTCAACGCGCTGACCGGCACGATCGCGCAGACGCCCGGCATGGGCTACCCGATCACCAGCTACCAGGCCAACGTGCCGCAGCTCGACGCCATCGTCGACCGCGACAAGGCCAAGGCGCAGGGGGTGCCGCTGACCGAGCTGTTCGACACGCTGCAGACCTACCTGGGCTCGGCCTACGTCAACGACTTCAACCAGTTCGGGCGTACCTGGCAGGTCATCGCCCAGGCCGACGGCGGCTTCCGCGACAGCGTCGAGGACATCGCCAACCTGCGCACGCGCAACGAGCGCGGCGAGATGGTGCCGATCGGTTCGGTCGTCGACATCCGCCAGACCTACGGGCCCGACCCGGTGCTGCGCTACAACGGCTACCCGGCCGCGGACCTGGCCGGCGAGTCGGACCCGCGCGTGCTGTCGTCGGCCCAGGCGATGGCCGCGGTCGCCGACATCGCAGGCAAGGTGCTGCCGCCGGGCATGACGATCGAGTGGACCGACCTGAGCTACCAGCAGTCGACCCAGGGCAACGCCGCGCTGATCGTCTTCCCGCTCGCGGTGCTGCTGGCGTTCCTGGTGCTGGCCGCGCTCTACGAGAGCTGGACGCTGCCGCTGGCGGTGATCCTGATCGTGCCGATGACGATCCTCTCGGCGCTGTTCGGCGTGTGGCTGACCGGCGGCGACAACAACGTGTTCGTGCAGGTCGGCCTGGTCGTGCTGATGGGCTTGGCGTGCAAGAACGCGATCCTGATCGTCGAATTCGCCCGCGAGCTGGAACTGCAGGGCAAGGGCATCGTCGACGCTGCTCTGGAAGCGTGCCGTCTGCGCCTGCGCCCGATCGTCATGACCTCGATCGCGTTCATCGCCGGCGTCGTGCCGCTGATGCTCGGCAGCGGCGCCGGCGCCGAAGTCCGCGCGGTCACCGGCATCACCGTGTTCGCCGGCATGGTCGGCGTGACCCTGTTCGGCCTGTTCCTGACCCCGGTGTTCTACGTCGCGCTGCGCAAGCTCGCCAACCGTCCGCTGGTGTCGCATGCACCGGCCGATGCCCCGACGGCGCACGTCGCGCCGGCCCATTCCTGATTCCCCCGCAAGGAGTTCCCCCATGTCCGTTTCCGATTCCCGCATCGCCCTGGTCACCGGCGCCACCCGCGGCATCGGCCTGGAGACCGTGCGCCAGCTCGCCACCGCCGGCGTGCACACGCTGCTGGCCGGCCGCGACCGCGACCGCGCCGTCGCGGCCGCGCTCAAGTTGCAGGCCGAGGGCCTGCCGGTCGAGGCGATCGCGCTCGACGTCACCGACGCGGCCAGCATCGCCGAGGCCGCGAAGACGATCGAGGCCCGCCACGGCCGTCTCGACATCCTCGTCAACAATGCCGGCATCGTCGTCGACGACCCGGCCAAGGGCGCGGCCGGCCAGTCGCTCGAGACCTGGCGCACGACGTTCGAGACCAACGTGTTCGGCCTGATCGCGACCACGCAGGCGCTGCTGCCGCTGCTGCACAAGTCGGCATCGGGCCGCATCGTCAACGTGTCGAGCCTGCTCGGCTCGATCAGCCAGCACCAGGACCCGGCGTCGTTCATCTACGACATGAAGGGCGTGCCGGCCTACAACGTGTCCAAGAGCGCGGTGAACGCGTGGACCGTGCACCTGGCGCACGTGCTCAAGGACGCCGGCATCAAGGTCAACACGATCCACCCCGGCTACGTGCGCACCGACATGAACAAGGCCGGCGACGAGCAGAACGGCGAGCTCGAGGTCGTCGACGGCGCGAAGACCAGCGTGCGGCTCGCGCTGATCGACGACGACGGCCCGACCGGCGGCTACTTCTACCTGGACGAGTCGCTGCCGTGGTGACCCGTCCACTGATCGCGACATTGGCCGCGGCGCTGCTCGCCGCCTGCGCCGTCGGGCCGGACCACGTGCGGCCGTCGATGGCGGTGCCCGAGACGTTCGGCGCGGGCCAACTCGCGCCGGATGCGCCGGCCCCCGCGCCTGCGCCGGCCGACGGCGCGTTCTGGCAGGCCTTCGGCGATCCGCAGCTCGCCGCGCTGGTCGACGACGCGCTGGTCGCCAACCACGACCTGCGCATCGCGCTCGCCCGCTTCGACCGCGCCAACGCGCTGCTGCGCGGCGCGCGCTTCGACCAGCTGCCGACGATCGACGCCAGCGGCCGGGCCGCCAGCAGCCGCGCCAGCGCCGACCAGGCGCCGGGCGTGCCGCGGGGCGCGCGCGACACGGACGCGTTCGAGGCCGGCATCGGCGCGAGCTGGGAACTCGACCTGTTCGGCCGCGTGCGCCGCGGAGTCGAGGCCGGCCGCGCCGAGGCGGCCGCGAGCGCCGACGACCTGCGCGCGCTGCAGGTGGCGATCGTCGGCGAGGTCGCGACCGCCTACCTCGACCTGCGCGGCCTGCAGGAACGGCTGCGCGTGGCGACCGAGAACGCCGGCAACCAGCAGCACACGCTGGCGCTGGTCGAGGCCCGCCGCAACGCCGGGCAGGACAGCGACTTCGACAGCGCGCGCGCCTCGGCGCAGGCCGCCTCGACCGCGTCGCGGATCCCGGCGCTGGAGGCCGAGATCGCGGTCGCACTCCATCGCATCGCGGTGCTGACCGGCCGCACGCCCGATGCATTGCGCGATGCCCTGGCGACCGCGCGCGCGCTGCCCGCGGTGCCGCGCGCGATCGATCCCGGCACGCCGGCCGACGTGCTGCGACTGCGCCCCGACGTCTCGGCCGCCGAGCACCGGCTGCACGCCGCGACCGCGCGCGTCGGCGTCGCGACCGCCGACCTGTTCCCGCGGCTCACGCTCGGCGGCCTGATCGGCAGCCAGGCCGGCGACGTCGACGCGCTGTTCGGCCGCGACAGCGAGACCCGGCTCGTCGCGCTCGGCATCGACTGGTCGTTCCTCGACATCGGCCGCGTGCGCGCCCGCATCGCCGCGGCCGACGCCGACGCCGCGCTCGAACTCGCGCGCTACCAGCAGACCGTGCTGCGCGCGCTCGAGGACACGGGCAACGCGCTCGCGCGCTTCGACCGCGCCCACGACGAAGACGTCGAGCTCGAACGCGCCGCCCGCGACAGCGCCCGCGCCGCCCGGCTGGCCCGCATGCGCTTCGAGGCCGGCGCCACCGGGCTGCTCGACGTGCTCGACGCCGAGCGCACGCAGCTGCAGGCCGAGGACGCGTTCGCCGCGGGCCGGACCCGCACCGCGACCGGCGCCGTCGCGCTCTACCGCGCCCTCGCCGGCGGCTGGCCGCAATCCCTGCCGACGCGCGAGACCGCGGCCATGCGCTGACGCCGGCCGCTCGACCCGCGGCGGATGATCTGTAGGAGCGCGCTCGCGCGCGAACAGGCGTTCCCGGCAAATGCCCCATCGCGCGCGAGCGCGCTCCTACAGGTTCAGTCGCCCGGCAGTTGCACCCGGTTCAGACGTTGCACCGACACCGACACCGACGCCCGCATCGCGCCACGCCTGCCAGGCTCGACATGCCTCGCCATGGAGCCGCAACGTGACACGATCGGTGCATGCAATACGCCACGTGCTCGGGCTGGCGCCGCTGGGCCGTGCCCGGATCGCCGGCCTCGCGGTCGTGTTCGTCTGGTTCTTCGTCGGCGGCATCGCGCATTTCGCGCTGACCGACCTCGAGATGCGGATCGTGCCGCCGTGGATCCCGTGGCCGCGCGCCGCGGTGCTGGTCAGCGGCGTGTTCGAACTCCTCGGCGCCGTCGGCCTGCTGTGGCATCGTACGCGCCGCGCGGCGGGGATCGGCCTGTGCCTGCTGACCCTCGCGGTGACGCCCGCGCACATCTACATGCTGCAGCGGCCCGAGCTGTTCGACGTGCCGCTGTGGGCGCTGTGGCTGCGCCTGCCGGTGCAGGTCGCTCTGCTCGCGCTGATCCTCTGGGCCACGCGCCGACCGGCACGCGGCGCGTGCTGAGCGAGGTCGTGTGCGTCGTACGCGGACCTGACCCGCCCGCGCATGCATCGCCGACGACGCCGCGAACTGCGGCCCCCACCCAACCCTCCCCCGCTGTATAGACCGGACACATGGTGGACGGGTGTTCGGGGACATGGTGGACACATTCAAGCTCGGCATTTCGGTCCGACAGGAGCGCGCGATGCCGTGGCAGGAGGTGTCGACGATGACGTTGCGTGAGGAGTTCACCCGGTTGGCGCTGCGGGATGGCGCCAACCTTCGGCAGTTGTGTCGCCGATTCGGGATCAGCCCCACGACGGGCTACAAATGGCGGGCGCGTGCACGGTCGGGTGAGCCGCTATCGGATCGCTCTCGCCGGCCCCATGCCACGCCGCTGCACTGCGCGCCGCAGGTCGAGGCCTTGATCGTGGGGTTGCGGACGCAGCATCCGGCCTGGGGCGCGCGCAAGCTGGCGCGTCGGCTGGAGGTGCTGGGCCATGCGATGCCAGCCGTCAGCACCGTGCATGCCGTCCTGCGCCGCCACGGTCTGATCTCGCCTGCCGCCTCCCAGGCAGCCCAGCCTTGGCAGCGCTTCGAGCACCCGGCGCCCAACGATCTGTGGCAGATGGACTTCAAGGGCTATGTCCCGATGCATCGGGGCCGATGTCATCCGCTGACCGTACTCGATGACCATTCCCGCTACGCCTTGGTCCTGCAGGCCTGCGGCGAGGAGACGCGCGATACCGTCATCGGGCACCTGACCACGGCCTTCCGGCGCTACGGCGTGCCGCTGCGGATGACCATGGACAACGGCGCGCCCTGGGGCACCGATGGCGCCCACTACACCCGACTCGATCTATGGCTGATGCGGCAAGGAATCCGCGTCGGCCATTCGCGGCCGTTTCATCCACAGACACAAGGCAAGGACGAACGCTTCCACCGCACGCTGAAGGTCGAAGTGCTGCAGCACACGCCCCTGATCGACCTCGCCCAGGCGCAACGCGCTTTCGATGGCTGGCGGGCCATCTACAACCAGCAGCGCCCACACGAGGCGCTGGGGATGGGCGTGCCGGTCGATCGCTATCGCCCTAGCG